>CBDDEB010000004.1:0-1441759 GCA_965226715.1 Methylacidiphilales bacterium
GAGTTTAATTTCGCGCTTGAGTCGGTGGCCAAGGGCGCGGTCACCACACTGCCCGATCTCCACGCCGCGCGCCTCCAAATCTCGGCCAAGAAGCCGCCGATCATCCCCAAGTCGCTCCAGCAAAAGAAATATGTCGAGGCGGTCAAGACCCACGACCTCATCTTCGGCATCGGCCCCGCCGGCACGGGCAAGACCTTCCTCGCCATGGCCATGGCCGTGGCCGCGCTGAAGAACGAGGAGGTCACCCGCATCGTCCTCACCCGGCCCGCGGTCGAGGCGGGCGAGGCGCTCGGATTCCTCCCCGGCGATCTCCAGGAAAAAATCTTTCCCTACCTGCGCCCGCTCTACGACGCCCTCAACGACATGCTCGAGAACGAGGAAATCCAGCGCTGCATGGACAAGGGCATCATCGAGATCGCGCCGCTCGCCTACATGCGGGGCCGCACGCTCAGCCGCAGCTTCATCATCCTCGACGAGGCCCAGAACACCACCACCGAGCAGATGTTCATGTTCCTCACCCGGCTCGGCCAGGACTCGAAGTGTGTCATCACCGGCGACCCCTCGCAGGTCGATCTCCCCTACAACCGCAAATCGGGCCTGATCGAGGCGATGCAGGCGCTCCACGGCACCGAAGGCATTTCGTTCACCAAGTTCGACGAGGTCGACGTCATCCGGCACGAGCTTGTCCAGAAAATCATCCGCGCCTATAAGGCCCATCGCGGGGAAAAAACGACCAGTCTTACCCTCTGATTTTGTATGATCACCGATTGGCTTGAACGTCGCCGCCTCGTCCGCAAGGGCCTGGCCTGCGACAAGACGCGCCTAAGTCATTCCGAGGACACGCTGCAAAGCCGCGCCGATTCGAGCTGGAAAATTCGATTGGCCCTCCTCGGCTTTTTCATCGTCCTGCTGCACCTCGGCGTCGCCTGGCATCATCCCGCCGACAATCACGAGGACCAGATTCTCGCTTTTATCATCTTCATCAGCGGTCTCATGCTGCTGGAGCTCGATTGTCCGGCGGTCTGGCGCTCCAACTCGCGTCTGACGCTGATCCTCGGGGCCATCTGGCTCAATCTTTTGATGGTCAAGGGACTTTATCTCAACTGGCCCGCCCACGATTCCGCCAGCATGGCGCTTTTCTATTTTCTCTGCCCCTGCACCTTCGCGCCCTTTTTGATCACCCTGCTCTTGGGCACGCGGGTCGGGTTGATCGCCGTCGTTCAGGTCAGTGTGCTCGCCTCCCTGCTCAGCGATCAGAAATTCACGTTCCTGCTCATCAGCCTGCTCTCCGGTTTCACCGCGGTTTACTTTACCCAGAATGTCCGCAAGCGTTTCGACCTGTTCAAGGCCGGTCTGGCCGTCGGATGCCTGAATCTGCTTTGCGCCATCGTGCTGGGCCTCGTCAATGGCCGGAGTTGGGAGTTGCTCAGCCGGGAGGCGGCTTTTGGCGTGGGCGGCGGACTCTTCACCGCGTTTGTGGTCAGCGCGATTCTCCCCGTCGTGGAATGGATGTTCCAGATCACCACCACCATTTCCTGGCTCGAGCTGGCCGACCTCAACCATCCGCTCCTCCAGCAAATGACCATGGAGGCGCCCGGCACCTATCATCACAGCCTCATCGTCGCCAACCTCGCCGAGTCGGGCGCGAAGGCCATCGGCCTCGACGCCACCGCCTGCCGCGTCATGGCCTACTTCCACGACATCGGCAAAATCATCAAGCCCGAGTACTTCACCGAAAACATCCCGCCGGGGGCCAATCCGCACGAAAACCTCACGCCGAGCATGAGCGCCCTTATCATCATTGCGCACGTCAAGGAGGGCATCGACCTCGCGCTCAAGTATGGCCTCAAAAAGCAGGTCCTCGACGCGATCCAGCAGCACCACGGCGATTCCGTTGTCACCTATTTCCACCAGCGCGCCCTCCAGCAGCAGCGCGACGCCCGTGAGGGCGGCAAGATCATGAACATGCGCGAGGAGGACGTGCCCGAGGTCTCCGAGAATTCCTTCCGCTACCCTGGCCCCCGGCCGCAGACGAAGGAAATCGGCCTGCTCAGCATCGCCGACGCGGTCGAGGCCTCGTCACGCTCGCTCGAAAAACCGACCGCCCAGCGGATCGAGGACCTCGTCAACGAAATCGTCGAGCACAAGATCTCCACCGGCCAGCTCGACGAATGCCATCTCACCATGAACGAAATTCGCGCGGCGGCGGAGGCGATGTCCGTCACGCTGAAAAACATGATGCACACCCGCATCTCCTACGCGAAAAAGGAGAAATCGAGTGCAAGTACGCTTGTCAAACCAACAAAGCGAAATTCCGGTGCAGGTCCGTCCGCTTCTGCGGCGGCTTAAGGCTGCGCTGCCGCTGCTCCCCCGCCCGCTGCCGGCGAAGCTCTCCCGCCTCGACTTCATCCTCGTCGATCGCGACACCATGGTCCGCGTCCATGGCGACTTCCTCGATGATCCGACCGAAACTGACGTCATCACCTTTCCTTACGGTGAAATCGTCGTCTGCCCCGCCGTCGCGCAAGAGCAAGCCGAGGCTCATGGCCTCTCCACAAATGACGAAGTCCTTCTCTACTGCCTCCACGGCCTCCTTCATCTCGCCGGTTACGACGACACCACGCCCGCGCTCGCCAAAGAAATGGGCCGCGCCCAGACGCGCTTGCTCAAAGATGTTCGGGAGGGTGGGACTCGGTCCCGACCCTGACCACTCAACCGTAGGTCTTGGTGAACTTCTTTTTGTTTTCCTCCGGCTCGACCGGCTTGGCAGGGACGGGTGGCGTCGCCGCTTTCGGCTTGGCCGCCGCCGCCGGGGCCGGCGCGCCCAGGTCGCCCTCCTCGTCGTCGAGCGGGTAATCGGGCAGATTCGACTTCGGCATCATGCTGGCCGGAGTGCCGCCGCTCACCTCGACGAAGGCAAGCCGCGCGTTCTTCAGCGCGTCGTCGAGGATCGACGATTCCTGCGCGGAAAGATTGTTCCGTGTCTTCTCCTGGATCATCTCGAGCTGGTCGATCAGGATTTTACCTGCTTCGAGATTCGGCGGAATCGGCCGCCCGTCCGGCGAGGGAATGCGTCCCAGGACATAGAAAATGTTTTGCACTTGCATCATCACGAACTGGACAAAGCGCTGGGCCAGCTCGGCGTTGCCGACTGCGGATTTTTGTTTTTCGAGTTCAGCCATAAAAATTCTTTCCCGCCACTAAAGTAACATGCCGAAGCCTCTTGTCGAATGATTGAATCGGCCCGGGATTGCGCCCGAGGACAACAAGTGCAGCCAGGGCCACCCCGGATCCGGTTACTGGAGGACGCCGCGGTAGATGGCGCGGGCGTTGACGGCGCCGCCCTTGAAATAAAAGGTGGGCTGATAGGAAAAGGTGCGGGTGGCGGGGTCGTAATCGAGCTTCTTGGGGCCGTCGGTGTAGTTGGGATCGTAGACCTGATAGTGATACCGGCCGTGGCCCCGCTCTCCGGCGAAGATGACGACGACGTGGTTGATGTTGAGGCTCGGAAAATTGTAGAGCCAGGCGATGGTGGGGTAGTCGAGATGGAGATCGTGGAGAATTTCGTCGTTGAGGCGCGCCTCGGTTTCGCGGTAGACCGGCGCGACGATGGGCATGTTGCCTGCGCGAAAATAGACGGGCCAGCCGAGGCCGATGTTGGCCTGGAAAACGCCCGGGTCGGCGGCGCTGATTTCGTGCAGACTGGCATAGCCCGGGAAGACGATCCGCTGCGCGCGGGAGAGCGGCGGGAGCCAGACGGAACGCTCGGTCACGTCGCGGGTGCGGTCGGCCAGTTGGCCGCGCGAAAGCGGCGGGGCGTTGGGCTCGAAGCGGGCAAATTTCCAGAACTGGACGGCGGCGCGGGTGACGACGAAACAGCGGCGCGTGTAATCGCGCTTTTGGGCGCTGCGGGTCGAGTCGGCCTGGACGGAGCCGTTGACGTAATTCCAGACGGTTTCGTTGGCGAAGGCGAAGGTGTCGGTCGCGTAGTGGAAGGGGCGCGGCGCGGGCGCGGCGGGCGGTTCGTAGGCCGAAAGCGCGAGGGGTGTGAGGAACGAAATCAGGAGCGCGCCAAGGACGATTTTAATTGGAGGAGACATAGGGTGTCGGGACAGGAGAGGGTGCGGGGATGGAAAAGAAATTCGTGAAAGCCGTCGGGGAGGGTGGCGAGAGCGGTTTGGACTTCGGCGGCGTTCATGCGGAATATCCGGTCGAGGCCCCAGAGGGTATCGGTCGTGCGCCAGGCTGACAATCTCCGCCGTCTTTCGAGATAGGTCGTGCCGAGCGCGGACCAGAGCAGGGAAAGCGGGGTGGAACGGAAGGCGCGGGGTTTGCCAAGGCGAATCCAGCCCTTGAATTGGGGACCGACGGTGTCGAGCAGGGCGCGATAGACGAAGGGGTGCGCATGGAGGTGATGATGAGAGTTGATAAAACGGCATTCGAGGCCCGTTTCCTGGAAGAGCTCCCATTGGCGCGCGACTTCGCGGCGCATGAGTTCGCGGGCCGTTCGGGAAAGGCCGATGCTGAAACCGGCCCTCGCCGGCGAAGCGCCCCAGGGCCAGTGATCCGTGGTGGCGGGCAGCGAGTCGTTGAGGTGGAGATGCCAGCCGATCTGAAGGGAGGGATGGGCGCGGGCCAGGTCGATGGCGGCGGCGGTGGCGGGCTGCCCCATCATGAGGGCGGCGCCGGTTAAATGGCCTGAAAGGTGAGCATGAAGAATAGCTTCGTTGATTTCACCAGTCAGGCCGAGATCGTCGGCGATAAAAATAACCTCCTTGGCCATGTGGATGTTGTTCGATAGTGTGGCGCATTTCCATGTCCTCGCAAATCCTCATCACCGGCGCCACGGGTTTTATTGGGCGACAACTGACCCGCGACCTGATCGTGAGCGGTGACCGGGTACGCGTCCTGGCGCGAAGCCGGAACAAGGCGAAGGCGCTGTTCGGCGACCAGGTCGAAATCAGCGAGGGTGACGTGGTCGATGCGGCGTCGCTGGAGAAGGCGTGCCGGGGGATCGAGACGATTTATCACATCGCGGGCAGCTACCGGTTCGGGCTGCGGCATCGCCGTGAACTTTGGGAGACCAATGTGGAGGGGACGGAAAACCTGCTCCGGAGCGCGTCGGCGGCGGGGGTGGGTCGGATGGTGCACCTGAGCTCGGGCGGGGTGCTGAAGAAAAGCAAAGGGGCGGAACCGAGCCTGCTGGACGAAAACGATTTTCCGGCGAAGGCGCCCCGCTTTTGCTCCTATAAATCGTCGAAGTGGCATGCCGAGCAGCGAGTCCTGGCCTGGGCGCGGCGGGGTTTGCCGGTGGTCATCGCCAGCACGACCTGCCCGATTGGCCGGGGGGACGAGGCGCCGACGCCGACCGGCCGGATCATCCGCGATTTTCTCCAGCGGCGTTTCCCCTTTTATTGCCGGACCGGGCTCAATTTCATTGGGATCGAAGACCTGAGCCGGGGGTTGCAATGCGTGGCCGAATCGGGCGAAAACGGTGAGCGGTACCTTTTGTGCGATGAGAATCTCTGGCTGAAGGAATTCCTCGAGCTTTTGGCGCAGGAGACCGGGTTTTCCGCGCCGCGGCGATGCCTCTCCAACGCGATGATCCGTGTGATCGGCTGCGGCGGCGAGGCGCTCGACTTTTTCAATCCGCGCAGCACGAGCGCCCGGGTCTGCCTGGAGACGGCGCTGCAGGCGGAGCATGTCCAGTTCTTCTCGAACGCCCGGGCGCGGGAGAAACTGGGATGGAAACCGACCGGATCGATCCGGGAAAATATCGCGTCGGCGGTGGCGTGGTTCCGCAACGAGACACAAGTCGCCCTGGCTCCGATCGCTTTGCCGTCGGTGGAATCGCATGTTCAGTAAAATGGTCCTCGCACTTTGGTCGATGGCGGGCCTGATCTGGTGGGTCGTGGCCTGGCGGCTGGTGGCGGCGGACCAGCGGCGGAAAAACGAGGTACCGGAAACGGCGTCGCGGCGAACGCTTTCGGTGTTCAAGCCGGTCCCGTTTCTGGGCGCGCAGGGGCTGAAGGTGGTGGCGGCCGGACTCGAATCGTTCGTGGCGCAACTCGATCCATCGAGCGAGTTGCTGCTGGGCATTCATGAAGCCGACCGCGATTTTGTCGAGCCTTTCCTGGACCGGCTGCGGACCGACTATCCCGATGCGCGGCTCAAGGTTTTCTTCCGCTCGGGACCGGACGAGACGGCCAATCCCAAGATCGCGTGGCAGAAAATCCTGGCGCCCGAGGCGGAAGGGGAACTATGGCTATGGAGCGACGCGGACGTGATCGCACCGGCTGGCTTTTTGCAATCGGCGCGGCTCGAATATGCAAGGAGCGGCGCCGCGATGATGACGTTTCCCTATGTGGTGCGCGCGATTTCGTCCGGGCCCGCGCTGCTCGAGGCGATTTTCGTGAACGTCGAATTTTATCCGGGCGTGCTGCTGTTGCGGCGGATGGGGCCGGTCGATTTCGGACTCGGCTCGGCGATGCTTTTTCAGCGGGACGATTTTTTGCGGGAGGTCGACTGGAGCGAGATCGGGGCGTGGCTGGCGGATGATTTTTTCCTCGGGCAAAAGCTGCGTCCGGTGCGGATCGGGACGACGACGCTGGCGACGGTTCCCGGTTCGTTCACCTGTGGGCAGGCTCTCCTGCATGACCTGCGCTGGACGAAGACAATCCGGTGGAACCGGCCGGTCGGCTCGTTCGCGCGGATTCTGGTGATGCCGGTGCTGGGCTGGCTGGGCGCAGTGGCGCTGCATCCCCACCATATTTTCGCGTGGGTGGGACTTCTGGGCATGATTCAAGCTGAGGTTTTGTTCGCAGCCGCGATTTGTCGCAGGGCGGGTTGCGAGCTGACAGCGGGGACGATCCTGGGAATGGAGGGATGGACCCTGTGGCGGATTCTTCTTTGGTTTCTCAGCTGGCTGCCCTGGCCGGTGATTTGGAGCGGGAAGATCTGGCGGGGACCGCGGGTGGAATCGAACCGGGAGGACGAACCCGCGAAGAATCTGGTGGAAGCCGTTGACAATCATGTGCGAAAAACCGATCTTTTTAAATTTGAAGGGCTTAAGGGTGACATTGCATTATTTCGTAACGGGAAAGAGGAGGGAGACCCCATGACGTTGCTGCCTTCTTCGACCCACCGGTTTTCTTCCGTCGGACACGACCATGGCGCGCTTGAGGAAAGCGCCGGGGCGTTGCGGGACGAGGTGTTCGGGCGCACGGTTTTCGTCCGGGGCGTGATCGAGGTCTCGAATTTTTGCCGGCAAAATTGCAAGTACTGCGGGATGCGCCGCGACAACCACGAGCTGAAACGGTTCCGGGTCGAGCTGGAATCGCTGCGGGACCTGGTGCGGCACGGCATTCCCGACGTGGTGACGGACCTCAACATCCAGACGGGAGAAGACACGGTGGGCGACCGCGAAATCGTGCTGCCGCTGATCGAGACGATCCGGAAGGAGAAGCCGCATCTCGGGATCAGCGTCTGCCTGGGGACGCTCGACTATAAGCTCTACGATCAATTGCAGCAGGCGGGCGCGTCGTATTACATCATCAAGCTGGAGACGGGCAATCGCGACCATTACCGGGAGGTGCAGGCGCCGGGCAATCTGGACCAGCGGCTGGCGGCGATCCGTTACCTGGCGGAGAGCGGGTGGTCGGTTTCATCGGGCTTTATTCTCGGGCTGCCGGGGCAGACGCCGGCGCAGATCGAGGAGTCGCTGGAGCTGCTGGGCGCGTTGCCGCTGGTGGGGGCGAGCGTGAGTCCGTTCATCGCGGGCGAGCAGACGCCGTTCGCGAACCAGCCGTCAGGCGATTTTGAAAAGACGATCGAGTGCATCGCGCGGCTGCGCCTGCGCAATCCCTCCTACATCATTCCGGCGATCAGCGCGCTGAATCTGGTGAACGAAGACGGCTACGTGCGGGCGCTGCGGGCAGGGGCGAATCTCGCGACGATCAACCTTACCCCGGCCAATAACCGCAACGATTACCTGCTCTATAAGCGGAACCGGTTCATCATGCACGAGCAGCGGGTGAAGGACGCGATCGAGCAGGCAGGCTGCGCGATCAGCACGGTGAGCGTGGCGGAAACGCTCAGGCAGAAGAAGTCGCAGGTGGCGGAAGCTTAGCGCGGCGAATCAGAGCAGCTGCTTGAGGGCGTTGGGACCGGCTTGGGTCGCGAGGAGGTAGCTCATGTGGCCGTCGGACCACGCGGCGGTGGACCATTCCTGGACCTGGTCGAATTCCGGCGCGTTGTTGCCGGGCGGATCGGCCAGGGCGCGCTGGTCGACGATGAAGAGATGCGCAAGGCCGCCGCTGGCCAGGGCAAAGCAGATGAGTGAGACGGCGTGTCCGTGCACCATGAATTTCTGGCAGCCAACGCTGGGAATGGCGGCGATTCCAGAGGGAAGCGCGCCCATCGGGGCGTTGCGCTCCTTGAGCCATGCGGCGATTTTGTCATGGTCGGGCGAGGTCATGGCCAGCGGCGGAGAATCGTGGTTGAGGAGCGGGAGGACGTCGGCGGTGTAGGCGCTCCGGTCGAGGGGAGCGGTGGCGGCGACCTGGTAGAAAGTGCCGGCGACGCAAAGGATGGCCACCACGGCGGCCGCGGCCAGCCAGAAGAAGGAAAGCTCGGGCTGCGGGCGGGTTTGCGCGGGAAAGGGGGTGATCTTGCGCCCGGCGAGGAGGGTGGCGCGCAGGTCGGCCGGAACGGGGACGTCCTTGAGTTTGGCCGCGACCTTCCGGTCGAAGGATTGCTGGGCCTCCCACCATGCTTTCATTTCGGGATCGCCCTCGATGACGACGAGCGCCTGGATGACCTCGGGTTCCGACGAGTTTAAATCGTTCGGCCGGAGCGCCTGCAGGACCTGTTTTGCCTCGTTCTTATCCATGGGCATGCCCTCCCTTGGCCTCGCGCATGGGGACGCGGATGGCGGTCGACTCGCGGGGCGCCTGGAGCTGAAGCAGCGCCTGCTGCAGCTTTTGTTTTCCGCGGGAAAGGCGCGACATGACGGTGCCGATCGGGATTTCGAGAATGTGGGCGATCTCGTCGTAGGAATGTTCCTGGAGGTAGAAGAGGACGAGCGGCGCGCGGAAGGTCTCGTCGACCGCCTGAAGCGCCTCCATGACCTGGGTCGATTCGAGGCAATCAACCGTTTCGGGCATGGCGTGGGGGAGTTCGTTTTCGACCTCGGAGATTTCCTCCTTCGGCCAGCGCGTTTCGCGGCGACGGTTGGAAATGAATTCGCGGTAAAGCGTGGTGAAGAGCCAAGACTTGGCCTTGGAGCCGTCGCGCAGGAGATGGCCCTTGGTGGCCCAGATGGAGAAGGTCTCCTGGGTCAGGTCGCAGGCGTCCGCTTCGTTGCGGGCCAGGCTTAAGGCAAAGCGATAGAGCATCGGGTAAAAACGGTCGACAATTTCCTCGAAATCGAGAGAGTGCATGGCATCAGACCGTTACCGGCATCGACGTTCCGCGGCGGGACTAGTCACGGGCGCGATAATCCGGAACTTTCGGCGCTTCGTCACCCTTTTTTATCCAACCGGCCAGGAAGGCTCTCTCCATTTCTCCGGGGGTGAGACGCCGGATCGGGGCCGTTTATTCCCCGCTATTTTCGCCCGGTCAAATGAAGGGCGAAAGGGAAGTGAAGCTGGAAAGGGCGTGGAAACTTTGTTCGCCGGGAGTGGTCAGGGCCATCGGGATGCGCTCGGCCCATTCGATGAGGAAGCGGCAGAGCGCGGCCTTGTCGGGAAGGTGGGCCTGTTCGCCCGCGCGGGAGATGAGGCCAAAGCCGGAACCGTAGGCGTGGCCGTTGAGCACGCAGGCGTCGGTCAGGCACTCTTCCATTTGGTGGCGGCCCTTGGCGATGACCTGGTCGGTTGTGCCGTCGAGTTCATACTTCCAGCCGACGAGAATCGAGGAGGGGAACATGCGGCGCAACGAGGCGATCAGCTTGGGCGTGGGTTCCAGGGTCAGTTTGAGCGTGCCGGCGCGGCTCGGGACCTTGTCGCCATGGACCGGTTCGCCCTTTTCGTCGATGATTTCCCGGACTTTGAAGTCGCAGAGCGCGGCCGCGTGAAGGACGATGGTGGGTTCGTCCCGGACAGGAAGGCGCCGCAGCCCCTCGGCGAGATCGTCGTTGGTGGTGAACGGCACGACTTCCACCGGCCAGAGAGGCGGAGGAAACGTGGAGGCGACCCCGCGAAAGCAAACCACGGAGTGACCGGCTTCGGCAAAGGCTTCAGCCAGGAGCGTGCCGAGTTCGCCGGTGGAAAAATTGCTCAGGCGACGTACCTGGTCGATAGGCTCGTAACTGGGACCGGAGGTGATGACGATGCGCATGGGTTACTCTTACTCTACGCATCCTAGACGTTTCGGAAAGCTTTGTGGTTACGAAAGAGTAAAATCGGGATGACGGCGGCTGCGAAACCGTTCGAGTGATGGTAATGGGTAGGGAGAATTAGGAGTCAAGCCCCAGTCTTAAGAACGGTCTGCTCGAGGCGGAGAATTTCGCCCAGCGACCAGGCCTGGAAGGGGCAACCCCGCGCGGTGTGAGGCGGTTCGGCATCGGCGATCTCGGGGACGTGATTCAGGCCTGGGAGGTCGAGACGCAAGAGTTGGGGCGCGAGAAACAATTCGCGGGCTTTCGCGGGATCGCCGTAGACTCGCACCCACGCCTCGACAAAGGCCCCTGCCAGCCAGGGCCAGACGGTTCCCTGATGATAGGCCCCATCGCGCTCCAACGGCGTGCCGGTGTAATGAGGAGCATAATCTTTTTCGCCGGGCGCTAGTGAACGAGGGCCCATCGGGGTCCAAAGCTGCTCCTCGGCCAGCTGCACCACACGGGCGGCGCGTTCGCCGTCCAGCAGGGCAATCGGCAGACCGCCGACGGCGAAGAGCTGGTTGGGACGCAGCCTGTCGTCGACATGGCCCGGCTGATGATCGACGTCGATGACATCGTAGAGGCAGCCGCGCGCCTCGTTCCAAAAGCGCTGGAGGAAGGAGGCGCGGCCCTGCTCGAAGCGCGCGTTCCATTCGGGACTTCGGCGACCCGCGAGGCCGAGCGCATTCAGCCAGAGGGCCTGCACTTCGACCGGCTTGCCGATGCGCGGGGTCACCACCCAGTCGCCGACCTTGGCGTCCATCCAGGTGAGTTGCGTGCCGGGAACGCCGCAGGCAAGGAGGCCGTCCGAGTCGCCGCGAATGCCGTAGCGGGTGCCTTGGAGATAGCCGGTGAGGATCGCCTCGACCGTGGTAAGAAGGAGTTCCTTTTCCGCAGTCAGCTCGCGATCATCGCCCGCCGCCTCGAGAAATTCGTGAACGACGATGACGTACCAAAGCGAGGCATCGACTGAATTGTATTCGGGCTGGTCGCCCTGGTCGGGAAAACGGTTCGGCAACATTCCCTGCGATACCGTCGGGGCCCAGGCAGTGAGGATGTCGCGCGCTTCCGCCAACCGACCCGTGGCCAGGCACAGCCCGCGCATGGCGATGAAGGTGTCGCGGCCCCAATCGCCGAACCACGGATAACCGGCGATGATCGTTTTGCCGGAACCGCGGCGGACCAGATAGGCGTCGGCGGCTCGGAGGCGGGGAGTGGCGAAAGCGGATCGCCGCATCTCTTCTTCGCGGGCCAGATTTTCGGCGAGCTCCGCCAGCGAGGCGGGGGCAAGCGGAGACCCTAAACCGTCGGCGGAAAAAATCAGGACGGCCGGCCCGGCGGCGAGGTCGAATTCATACCGGCCGGGCGCGGCGAGGTCTTCCAGGGCGTCGAGTCCGCGCGCGAGTTCCTCGTCGTAGAGAAAATTCCGATACCAGCACGGTTCGTGATGATAGAGGCCATTGCTGCGGGCGGTGACTTCGGGAACGCCATCGTAAAAACGCCAGCGTTGGCCTTCGGGAACGCTTTCGGGCGTGAAGCGAAAAGCCGGGTTCTCGTGCTGCGTTGCATGAAAGTCGCGGCCTGAGAAAAAGGGGCAGACGTGAAGACGCAGGAGCGGGACGGCTGCGCCTGCCCAACGCCAGCGGAGGACGACAGCGGCTTTTTCGTGCGGGACGAAAAGTTCGTGGATGATTTTGCCGCCGGGAACGGCATAGGTCCACTGCGGCCAGGGCTCGAGCTGAAAACTTTCGAGACGGGTAAGGCCGTCGGGAGCATTGACGCCCGGCGAATAACGCTGGGTCGTCAGGGCAACGCGTTCCGTTGTGGTTTCAAGTTCCGCATCGAAGCCGTTGACTAGGACCATGCGACCGGCGGGAGGCGTGGTGGCGACGAGAAGGAGCGCATGATAACGCCGCGTGCGCAGGCCGGAGACGGTTCCGTTGGCAAAACCACCCCAGCCGTCGGCTTCGAGCCATTCGGACTTTTCGTTTTCCGGGCCCGGAGGAAATGCCATTCGTCCAACTAACCACAAGTTTTGATCTTTGGCACGATGGCATGTCTGTAATGTTCCACGCTGATTTTTGCAAAGAGTTATCGAGTTTTTCGCGGGATGAGGTGCATAATAGCCGATCTATCGCGATCTCCGTTTGTGAATCAGTTATGACCGTTGTCGTTTTTTGATCGAATTTGCCACCCATTTCCAGCGTCAAAGAGGCATCCATGTCCGCATCCCAAACCCGAGTCGCCCCCTGGGAAGATTTTGTTCTGCGGCTGATCGCGTGCTGGAAACTGCTGCACGCCGTTTTTTTCACCGCGGTGGGATTTGGACTTTTGCGGCTGAGACATCACAACGTCGTCGAGTTTCTCAACACGAACATCATCGTTCCCTATCACCTCAATCCTGAGGGCAGGTTCGTCGACTGGGTGCTGGCCAAGGCGGAAGTATTGGCGCCACACATCGTGCTGCTCGGTTGGGCGGCCTTCTTTTACGCCGCGCTGTTCGCCGCGGAGGGCATCGGGCTCTATCTGCGCCGGCATTGGGCGGAATATCTCGTCGTGATCGTAACGGGCTCGCTTCTTCCGCTCGAGATTTACGAACTTTTCCTGAAGATCGCGCTGTGGAAATTCGCGGCGGTCACGGGCAACCTGCTCATCGTCATTTATCTCGTTCATCGGCTGCTGCTCGATTCCCGTTCCCGGGGAGACTCGCCGGACGCGGGCGACCGAGGCGGCGATCCGTCGCCCGTCACCTCTCCCGATCTGGCCATGGCCGGAAAATCTTCTGATGACGGAGGGAAGTCCTCCATCCGAGCCCGGGGAGTTCCGACCAAGGTGCCGTAGCCACTGGCGGTGGCTTTCGGCCACGCACGTTTTCCATGAGCAATTATAAACCGGATCTTCTGACCCATCCGAAGCGTTCGCGCCGCAAGCGGGCCCGGGCGAATATCCTGACTTGGCTGCTGGCCGGTACGCTTATCGCGGTGATCAGCCTGGTCACGCTGGTCTACACCTACTACAGCGCGCGGGCGGGGTTGATCAATATCGACGTGGTCAAGGAGATGCCCAAGGCCTCGATCCTTTACGATTGCAAGGGGCAGGCGTTCAGCCGGTTCTTTGACGAGAACCGGGTGGCGTTGCCGACGGATGAACCGGTGCCGAAACTTCTGGGCGAAGCGGTGGTGGCGACGGAAGACCGGCGGTTTTATCACCACGGGGGGATCGATGTATTCGGCATCGTGCGGGCGGGCGTGGTCGATTTCATCCACCGGGGCGGCGGCGGGGGAAGGCAGGGAGGGAGCACGATCACGCAGCAGCTGGCGCGCAACAGCATCGGCCAGATGCAGCGGACTTACGACCGGAAAATGCTTGAGATCTTCCTGGCGCATCGCATCGAGCTTGCTTACACGAAGGACCAGATTCTCCGCTATTACCTCGACCGGATTTATTTCGGGCAGGGCCTTTATGGCGCGGAGACGACGGCCTACGCGTTCTTTGGGCTCCCGGCGAGCAAGCTGAATCTCGCCCAATGCGCGTTGCTGGCGGGGATGATTTCGAGTCCCAACGCTTCGTCTCCGTGGAAGGACATCACCATGGCCAAGGCGGCCCGCGACCGGGCGCTGGCACGGATGGTGAAGGCCGGTTACATCGTGCAGGCCGACGCGGACAAGGCGCAGAAGGCGCCGCTTTTGCTGCGGCCCCGGCCCGATTTTGGCGGCGGGTTCGCCACGAGCGAGGTGCGGCGGCAGCTCGAGACAATCCTGGATTTGACGACGATCCAGCAGGGCGGCCTGAAGATTTTCACGACGATCGATTCGCGGCTGCAAAGCATTGCCGAGAACGCGCTGCTGACGCGGATCGTGGAGATCGAGAAGTCGAAGGGGGAGACCCACCCGAACGGTTTTGGCGATCCGAACACGGGCCTGCCGGACGAGGACATCCTGGAGGGCTCGTTTTTTGCGATGGACCCGGCGACGGGCTCGATCCGGGCGGTGGTCGGCTCGCGTGACTTTGCGGTCAGCGAGTATAACCGCGCGATGCAGTCGCGGCGGCAGGTGGGCTCGACGCTCAAGCCGCTGATTTACGCGACGGCCTTCGCGGAGAAAAATTATTGCCCGGCGAGCACGATCGACTCGTCGAAGTTCGACCTGAAGACGGCCAAGAACGGGGTGCTTCCGAGTGGCGATTCACCCGACCCGATCCGGGTCAATGACGCGCTGGTCAAGTCGGACGACCCGGCCGCGGTGCGCATGGGAATCATCATCGGACCCGATTTGCTCAACAACTACGCGCACCAATGCGGCGTGACTTCCGACATTCCGCCCTTTCCGTCGAGCTATCTCGGCGCATGCGACATCAGTCTGAACGAGCTGACTGGAATTTATGCGATGTTTGCGAACCAGGGAGTCTGGGTGCGGCAGCACATCGTGGTGCAGGTGAAGGACGACCGGGACCAGGTCATTTACCAGTACAAGCCCGAGGGACACCGGGTCTTCAGTCCGCAAATTGCGCGGCAGGTGACCGGGATGATGCAGAACGTGCTCGATTTCGGGACGGGCGCGCCGGTGCGGGAGGACTATGGATTCACGGCGCCGGCGGCGGGGAAGACCGGGACGACGAACGATTACAAGGACGCGCTGTTCGAGGGATTCACTTCCCATCTCGTGGCTGGGGTCTGGATCGGGTACGACAAACCGCGTGAGATCATGCCGGGTGGCTACGGGGCGGCGGTGGCGTTGCCGGTCTGGGCCAATGTGATGAAGCAGGTGAAGGACGCTTATCCGGCGGCCGACTTTCCCATTCCGCCCGGCCTGACGATGGTCAGCGTGGGCGGCGGTTTCTTTGGCCACGGCGAGCGCTATTATCTGACGTCGAGCCAGCGGGCGATGCTCGATGAGGAACCGAATCTGCCGACGGCCGACGACAATGGCCGGCCGCACGGAAGAAGCATCATCGATAGCTTCCTGAACCTGTTTCGGTGACCGATTCTGTCGCCAAGAAGGTGGCCCGGACAACTCGTTGTCCGGGTGCGCGAGCGCGGCATCGCGAGTGCACAGGAGGTCACCTGAATCTGGGCATCGCCAGCCGACCTCCTGTTCGCGTGGAATGTCTCCACGCGAACCCGGGCAACAAGTAGCCCGGCCACCCGCGTGCGGGGCGTCAATCCAACGGGAAAACGATCTAGGGAAGGACTTCCACCCGGGAACCGGAAGAAGTGGAGGGATAGGTTCGGCGCGCACCCCATTTGGCCTTGACCCAGCGACCGATATGTTGCGGCTGGGAGGCCATCGCCCGGCTGGTCTGGTAGACCAACGAGCCGAGTTCAAGGGAGCGGCGGTGGAAGGAAACACGACCGGCGCGGATGCCCGCAAAGAGGGCTTCCGGCGTGAGTTCGTCGGCCTCGACCACGCTGGCGTTCCGGCCGATCGCTTGGAGGGTATGGGCATCGGAGCAGGCGACGAGCGCTTTGCCGTGTTGATGGGCCCAGCGCGCCGCCCGCAGATTCGGATTCACCCGGCCCGGCAGCCATTGCACATGGAGCATGCACCACTCGACCGCGTCGATGCAGTCGGCGTGGTCGGTCATGGTTTTGCCGAGGCAACTGGGATGGGGATAAAAAGGATGGGGAGCGAGCACGAGCGCCTCCGGCTTGCGCGCGCGCAGCGACCGGATCTGGCTCCAGGTCGGATCACCGGGGAGATCGCCCTCGGCCACGTTCAAGATGACGACGTGCCGGCGGTCGACCTCGGCTTCCATACCGGGAATGAGAAGGATATTGCGTTCGCGGGCGTAGGCGAAGGCCTCAGGGACGGCGCAAATCTTGCGATGCCACGTCACGGCAATGGCGTCGAGGCCGACCGCCTTCGCCTGATCGATATGCTGAAAAAGAGTGTGACTCAGGTAGGAGTCGACCGGGTCGCCCTGGCAGTGGCTATGCAATTCAACGCGATAAAGCGGCATGCCCAGAGTATGCCCTAAAATTTAAATTAGACAAGTTTACTTCGCACTCGCCCTAATAAATTTTCGCAATTGGAACATATTCGTCATTCCTTTTTGGTTGGCGCGAAGACCGAAAAAGGACGGTAAAATTTCTTGTCCTCTGGTGCGAGATTGATAGAGTCACCCCTCCTTGACCGGGTAAAACCTCAGGTGAAGGTGAAGATCAGCGACAGGCAAGGTCGCGGTTTCCAGTTTTATTTACCACGGAAAAGGGCCCTTAGCTCAGCGGATTAGAGCGCCTGACTACGGATCAGGAGGCCATAGGTTCAAATCCTATAGGGCCCACTTCCTCTCACAATCGAGATTTAATCTCGTGGATCAATTCCCCGAAGCTTGCTTCGGCTTGTCTTTCTCGGGTGGCCCGGACAACTCGTTGTCCGGGTGCGCGAGCGCGGCATCGCGAGCGCACAGGAGGTCACCGGAATCTGGGTAGCGCAGGGCGACCTCCTGTTCGCGTGGAATGTCTCCACGCGAACCCGGGCCACCCAAAATGCCTCGGAACTTGCTCCGAATGTTTTCTTTGCCTGACTCAAAGCTTTCGTCGAATTACCCCTGATCAGGCTGCTGGATTTGCCCCAGGAGACTTTGCAAGGGCTCTAATGGCTGCTTCCAGCGACGGCGAGCTGACTGGTGATGGTGGTGAAGATAGTCTTGACCTCATCGCCCAGCCGAATCAGCACCGAGATGGCGACGACGGAAATAAAGGCCAGGATGAGGGCGTACTCGACAAGGGTCTGGCCTTTTCTGTTCTTTTTAGAGTGAAGCGATGATTTCATATGGGGTAACGCACCTAATGACGTAGGGCGTTGTCCTACAGTTTCAAGAATATTTTTTGAGGGCTTCTTTTTTTTAATCGAATTAAGAGCAAAGAACCGAAAGATATTTTTTTTCGATTTTGGGACACACAGGGTGGGTTACGCTTGGGGCTCTGCGGAAGCGATGCGCATGATGAAAAAGGATGAGGTGTCGATTAGGGAGCTAAGCAATCGTTTATATGAGCTAATAGTCACGATTTCATTAATGTAATACTTGACTGTCTGGTAAAGTATAGGAAAGTTGTTCGAGTTACTAATCCATAAGCTCATGCTTACCAAGTGCCCGTTTCAGTGCAGTTAAAGAATTAAGTCCAAACTATGACCATCTCGCCCATTTTTATGTTTGCCCCCGTTCCCCTGACGGGTGAACGGAGCCCTCTGGCCCATGCGGCCGCTCTCGCCCGCCGTCGCCTGGCGGAAAATCCAATAGTGGGTACGCCCCGTCACCGCATCCGTCCCCCGGTGGAGAAGAAGGACGCCCAGCCGATGGTTGCCTAATTCAGTTTTACGGTCTGAGTTCCATCGCGGTATTACCACCGCAAAGCTGCCCCGAAGCTTGCCCGATGACTTTCGCGCGGGATTGAGTCATTCTTTGGGAGATGAAAATCGCGCTGCATTGGTTCCGATGCGATTTGCGCCTGTGCGATAACACCGCGCTTCATGCGGCCTGCACGGAAGCCGACGTTGTCATTCCGGTTTTCATTTTTGATCCGCGCATTTTATCGGCGCCGGAGACGGGCGCGCCGATTGTCGGCTTCATGCTCGAATGCCTCGCTTCGCTCGAAAAGAACATCGAGGCGGCCGGGGGAAAGCTCATTTTTCGACATGGCGCCGTCGAGGAGGAGATGCGGTCGCTCCTGCGTGATACGCAGGCCACGGCGCTCTACTTCAACCGCGATTACGAACCCGAAGCGAGAAAGCGCGACAACGCGGTGGAAAAGCTGGCCCGATCGCTCGGGGTCGAGGTGCGCAGCCATAAGGATGGCGTGGTCCACGAGGCGGATGAAATTTTGAAACCCGACGGCCAGCCCTATCGCGTTTTCACGGCCTATAGTCGGGCCTGGCGCAGCCTGGCAAAACCGGCGGTCAGGCCCGCGGTCAAGTTCAGGCGGCCGGCCGGTTTTAAGAATCCTCCCGGCGTGCCGCTCCCCACCGCAGGCCAGCTCGGTTTTGCGGTGAAAATTCCGCTGCCGGCGGCGGGAGAACGGGCCGGTCGTGAACGGCTCAAACAATTCGCGGCAGGCGATCTTCTCTACTACGCCAACCGGCGTGATTTTCCGGCGCGGGATGCGACCTCGCGGCTGTCGCCCCACCTGCGCCTGGGCACGCTGTCGCCGCGCACGGTGCTGGCCGCGGCGGGGAAGGCGGAGGAAAGTCATCCGGCGGCGCGCGCGGAGGCGGAGACCTTCGTGAATGAACTGATCTGGCGCGATTTTTACCGGCAGATTCTGTGGCACTTTCCGCACGTGGCGACGTCGTGTTTCAAGGAGGAATACAACGGCCTGAAGTGGGAGAACGACGAGCGGCTTTTCGCGGCCTGGTGCGAGGGGCGGACCGGCTTTCCCATCGTCGATGCGGGGATGAGGCAGCTCAATACGACGGGCTGGATGCATAACCGGGTGCGGATGATTGTGGCGATGTTCCTGACCAAGGATCTCCTGGTTTCCTGGCAGTGGGGTGAGCGTTACTTCATGCAAAAGCTGATCGATGCCGACCTCGCTTCGAACAACGGCGGCTGGCAGTGGAGCGCGAGCACGGGCACCGATGCGCAGCCCTATTTCCGCATCTTCAACCCGACGGCGCAGGCGCAAAAGTTCGACCCGGAGGGCGGCTACATCCGGCGCTATGTGCCGGAGGCGGACACGCTCGCCTATTCCGCGCCGATCGTGGACCATGCCGTCCAGCGGGTGAAGGCGCTCGCCTTGTTCAAGCGGGGCTAGGATTGATTATTGGCGCCGGGCCCCTCTTCCGGATGGAATTGTGGAAGATTCTTCGACAAGATCAGGGCCGCTGATTTTTAACCCGAAACCAATCCGTGAACGAACCGACCCCACCGCCAGAAGCACCGCCGCCCGAGTCCAAAGGCAGGCGGATCAACTGGCATCGGGTGCGCGTCTATTTGTGGAGCCTCCTGCTGATGCTGACGATGTGGTTCTGCGCGACGATGCTGACGGTCCGGCTGCATCCGAAGCGGGTGGTGGACGGGATGCTGGCGCAGGTCCCTTTTTCCTCGAGCACGGGCAACGTCTATTGGGTGAATCGGCGCACGCTGAAGATCGACGACGTGAAGCTGGGCGGATTTTTTTATGCCGATTCGATCATCATCACGGCGAGTCCGGTGGGGCTGTGGCGGCATCACATCGCCAAGGTCCAGGTCATGGGCGGGCAGCTCTTCACCAAACCTTTGTATGCCGCGATGGATAAAGCGGGCGCAGGCGGCGGCAACGGACTCGACTGGGTGATCGGACGGCTCGAGATCAGCCGCGGCACGATAATGCTGGATAATCTGGTGGCCGACACATCGATCCCGGTGCGGCTGGGAGTGCGGAATCCGATCGTCTTGAACGGGCTGCGGCTGGGCAAGCCCGATTCGAGCCCGGAGATGACGCAGGAACGGATAGCGGAGATCGTCAACGTGGCCATCGTTTCGCCGATCGATCCGCTGGCGCCGGTGTTTACTTTTCCGCTGACGCGGGTCCGTTTTACCTACACCGAGATTTGGCACCACCATATCCGCGAAATCGACCTTGTCCGCCCGACCATGCATCTGGGCGAGGATTTATTCTGGCTGACGAAGGAGTTCAAGTCGGACAACAAGCCGACCGCCACGCAGGGCCCGGCCGCGCCGTGGGAGGTGGGGGAGCTGGAGTTGCAGTATGGGCAGCTGGCGGTCAACGCCTTCGGCCAGCCGGTGGTCCACTTTCCGTTCTACTTCAATACAAAGGTGGAAAATATCCGGCTCGACCAACTCGACCAGATCAGCGCGAAAGCGCTTATTCCCATCGATAGGCTCGACCAGGATTATCCCGATTACAAGATTCGGATCGTCGATCTCACCGGCCGGCTCTATTTCAGTTGGCCGCCAACCGACACGACGGCGAACAACGTGGTCAACACGATACAAATCGGAATGATCTCGTGGAACGATATCCCGGTCAAGGCGGTGAACACGTCGGTGACTTTTGACCCAAAGGGCGTCTACGGAAAGCTTAACGGGACCTGTGAGGGCGGACAGTTGACCGGTAACTTCGAATTTTATTACACCAAGGGCTTTACCTGGAATGCGAACCTCTTTGCCGAGAAGATCAATTGCCAGCCGATCGCGGAAAAGCTGGTGGGCAAGTATGCCGAGCTGACAGGCGAGCTCGACGGCGAGATTGCGGTTCAGGGAAAGGCGACTGAAATTCTTAATTGCACCGGCGTGCTCGAGCTGCCGAATCCCGGGATGCTCGAGGTCAAATCGATGGATAATTTGCTGGACCGGCTCCCGGCAAACACGATCAAGATCAAGCGGGACGCGTTGAAGATCGCGGTCGATGCGTTCAAAACCTATCCCTACGAACGCGGAGAGTTGAAGCTCAATTACCAGCCGGCGGGCGGAGTGAGCACCCTGAAATTGAACGGGCCCCGCGGGGTTCGGCAGTTCGAGGTCGCCCTCCATCCCTGGACCGCGGCGGATAAATCCGGGGGCGGCTGAGTGTCAGCCGCTAGGGCATTTTGAGGAGCTTTCCGGAGCGGCGGATCAGGTCGGAGGCCTCGACCGCGAGGAGGAATTCGTCGCTTTTGTGGGAGATTTCCCGCTCGATCATCGTTTCCCGGAGGATTTCGACATCGGTGGTCTCGATCAGTTTAACGAAGCCCATGTGGTGCAGGTTGTAGAGATTGAGCTTCACCGCTTCGTCGGCCATGCCGAGATATTCGGCCAGATCCTCGGCGCGGACGCCGCCCGCCAGGAGTTGGCGGCTTTGCTGGTAAAACAAGTTCAGCTCAGGGTCGAGCTCAGCGGCGGGCCGCGGCGTTTCGAGAACATAAAAGAGTTCCGGACCCAGGACGGCGCGGTGTTTGGCCAGCTTTTCGTCGACGTGGAGGACTAGTAGCATCACGAGTTCGCTGATGGGGAGAGGCGGTGTGGGCCGCACGGAAGCAACCGGTTGGGCGGAGAACTCGAACTTGCCGTCGCCGGTCTCGACCATAAAGCTCAGTTCCGCGACGATGTGGGAGGGCTCGGTGACACAGCTCTCGCCGATGTGGAGGCCGTGCGCATGACCTTCGGACAGATCCATGACCATGGGGACGAATTCGGGCGCGTCAAAAATCCGGAGGCGACCGGTCCTGCTTCCGATCAAAAGCAAAACTTCCGGCAGGGGAAATTCGGATAAATTACCAATGAGCGGCATTCGGTCCTCCAACGTGGTTATCGTTCAACGGATTCGATTTTAACCGCTTCGACAAAAGGTGTCCATGCATGAGTCATCACAAGCAACGCTGCGGGGAGTGCGATTTTTAAGGAGACTTCATTTTCATGGGCGGGAAGAGAAGCGCAAAATGCCGATCCAAGGTTGCCAATGAGGCCGACATCGGCAAGAATCGGGAGAACATTTCGATTTTCGCCTGAGGCGGTGGTCGGGTCCTATCCGTGAATTTTTTTCCCAGTCATCTTCGTATTCTGTCGCAAGCGCCGGCCATGGTCGGGCTTTTGGCCGCCGCCTGCTGGCTGGCGGGCTGCGCCCCGACGATCAACCTGGCCACGCCGGAGCCGATCAAAGTCGATGTCGGCGTGCGGCTCGACGTTTACCAAAAGACGGCGCCTTCGAAGGCAAAAGAGGAGCAATCGAGCCTGGAGATCGCGGCGAACCGGCGCTTGCGGTCCGGGGAGATTCAGCAGCTCAAGAATAACCGCATCGTGGGCGAGGACCGCGACGGCTATCTCGATCTGAAGGAGCCGCCGAAGGACCCGAAGTACCTGGCTTATGCGCAGGGAATCGTGGCGGCTGAAAATGCGGATCGTTCCTTTCTTTACCTGGCCAATGCACAAGCCCAGAATAAGCCATTGGAAATGATCGAACGCGAGTATGCTCAGTTGTGGAGCGATCGCGCCTTTCCGGGGGAATGGGTGCAGAAAGAAAACGGAACTTGGACCCAAAAATAAGATCAAATCATCAGACGGTGGAAACGCGGCATCCGGGGCGCCCGCCTTCCGCCAATGGGACCGGCCCGGCTCCGGGGGGACGAGTCCTGCGGGTCAAACGACTCTACTCGCGCCGGAATGCCGTGGTCAGCGTGCTCTTCTGGCTGACGATGGTGGCCCTCTTCACGCCGCTGGCGATCCAGTTCACCAGTCGCATCCAGAGTACCCTGAGCGGCACGAAGGGAACGCCCTCGGAAAATGTCCGCATCAACGTGGTGAAAAACTTCTCCACGGCCCTGGCCTTTCCCACCGCCATCGTCTGGGACGCCCAGGGCGCTCCCGCCGCCGATGCCGATGCGGCCTGGAAAAACCTGCTGGATGCGGTCCGCGCCGATTCGACCGTGAACGATGTGACGGACGGCAATGTCATGATCGAGAACTGGCCGAGGAGCGACTGGCACGCGGCTTTCGTCGCGGTGAACGCATCCACCTATGGCGGGGCGGAGAAAGTGGTGCCGCAACTCCGCGCCGACGTGGCCAAGCTTTCCTTCCCGGGGCGGAAGCCATGGGTCACCGGCGGCCCGGCTCTTTTTCTGGACCTGAACATCGCCTCCACCGAGTCGTTGCGTTCCGGTGAGCTGATCGCCCTGCCGGTCGCGTTTATCATTTTGCTGCTCGTTTTTCGTTCCGTCGTCGCCGCCTTCCTGCCGGTCATGGTGGCGACCCTGGGGGTGGTCTGCACGCTCGGCATCCTGAGTTTCTTCGCCACCGACCACGCCTACCTCCCTTTTCTCAAGGCCATGGGGGTGACCTTTTTCGTCCCGAACCTGGTGACCATGATCGGCCTGGGGGTGGGCATCGATTACTGCCTGATCTACCTGGCCCGCTACCGGCGCGAGCGGGCCACCCACCTCACGACCCAGGAAGCGCTGCTCCTCACGCGCCAGACCGCGGGCAAGACGGTGCTCGCCTCCGCCGTGCTGGTCATGAGCGGATTTTTGACGCTGCTCTTCATCCCGCTCGAATTTTTCACCTCCATCGCGGTGGGCGGCATGCTGGTGGTTGCCTGCGTGGCCCTGGCAACGCTGACGCTCCTGCCCGCGATGATTTTCCTGGTGGGGCCGCATCTCGAGTGGGGCAGCACTGTGCTTTGCAAAATGAACCGGCTGAAGCTCGGCTCTCGTTTCCTCGACAATTGGGGCCGGTTCGTGTTGCGCCGGGCGTGGGCCTGCGTGGTGGTCGGCCTGATCCTTCTCGCCATTTTGGCCGTGCCCTTTTTCCGGCTTAATATCGCCTCGGTAGAAGCGAAGAACATTCCGTTGAAATCGGAATCCCGCCAGGGTTACGAAAGCCTGTCGGAGAACCTGGGCGCGGGCTGGATGATGCCCGCCATCATCCTCGTGCAGCATCCGACGAAGGAGTGGATGAACGCCGATGGCCTGGCCCAGGAGAAAAAACTGATCGACCAACTGACCCAGTTGCCGAACACCGAAAAGGTCCTGACCGTGACCGACACCAGCGGCAGCCGCCGCGCCCAGCAAACGCGGATGGGCATGCTGACCAGTTTCAACGACCCCTCGCAGAGCGTGATCCTGATGCTGAGCCGAACCGATCCGCAGTCTCAGAAGGCCCGCGAGTGGCTCGACCAGATCACCGCGCAGCTCAAGGACGCCGAGAAAGCGGCGCCCGATGGGCCTCGCTATTCGGTCGGCGGACTTCCCTCCGTCACCCTTTCCGCCGACCGCGTCATCATGGGAGCATTGCCGCTGGTGGTTCTCGCCACGCTGGCCAGCACGTTCATTTTGCTCACCATTTTCATGCGTTCGGTGCTGGTCTCGCTCAAGGCCATCATCCTGAATCTTTTTTGCGTCATGGCTGCCTATGGCTTCCAGGTCATCTGCTTTCAGGACGGCTGGGGCGCGCGCCTGTTCAATCTTTTTCCCACCGACGGACTGAACACCGTCGTCCTGGTCATCTGTTTTTGCGCCCTGTTCGGCCTCTCGATGGACTACGAGGTCTTCATTCTCAGCGCGGTGCGCGAAAGCTGGCTCGATAATCACAACATGAACCTGGCCGTGCAGGAGGGCCTGCTGCGCGTGGCGGGCATCATCACCTCGGCCGCTTTCATCATGATCGCGGTGTTTCTGTCCTTCGCCTTCGGCGACGTGGTGGAGATTGAGCAGCTCGGAGTGGGGCTTTCGTTTGCCGTGCTCCTCGACGCGACCGTGATCCGGCTTCTCCTTGTGCCCGGCATCATGGTCCTGATGGGCCGCTGGGCCTTCTGGTTCCCTGGCCAAAAGCTGCCGGTGGCCGAACGCCATCCGCGCGGGCATCATTACCATGGCGAAAAGCTGACACCTCCGGAGGAAGCGAAGCGGGTGGCCGGATTGTAGGCCCGTCTTCCCGGGCCTATTTCCAGAGATCGGCCGAGGCCGAGGAAGTGACCGCTTCCTGCTGGACCGGGATGTTGTACTCGATGGTGGCGAACTGCGGAAGTTGGGTCAGAAAATGGGTTCCCTTTTCGGAGGTCTCCAGTTTGACCTTCCCATGATGGGCGGTGACCACGTTATTGACGATGGCCATCCCCAGACCGATGCCGCCTTTTTTTCCCTGGGTGACAAAAGGCTGGAAAACCTTGTCCCGAATCGAGGGAGGTATTCCCGGCCCGTTATCGGAGATGGAGAGATTAAAGAGGGAATCCTCGGCCCAACCGCGAATTTGAATCTGGCCGTCGGGATTTCCGTTCAGGGCCTCGACCGCATTGGTGACCAGATTTTGCAGCAGGCGCAGGCAGCGCATCTCGTCGATTTCGATCTCCGCGGGCTCGGAGGTGATTTCCCAGTTGAGCCCGGTCTCGCGGACGTAACTTTCATGCAGCGACTTGAAACGCTCCAGGAAGGCCGTGGTCGTCGTCCGCTCGAAATGGAGGGCCGAGTCGCCCTTGGAAAACTCGAACAGGTCGCGCGTCATCGCCATGACGCGGTCGCACTGAAAGCGAATTCCATCGCAGCAGCGCGCGGTCTCGGGGTTCCCGGGATCCTTGAGCGACATCAAATCGGCCGAGAGCCGGATGCCGGTCAGCGGATTGCGCAAGTCGTGCATCAGGGAACTGGCCATCTCGCCGACCACCGAGAGTTTTTCCTTGTGGAGCACCTCGCCGAGAAAAAGGTCGTTGGTCCGCCGGAGATAGGTCATCAATTGCTGGAACAAATGGAGGCTCACGGCGGGCGACTCCTCCAAAAGCACCTCGTGCAACAGGTCCTTGGGGACTTTGCCCACGGTCACCGGGCCATGGGCCCGCGCGCAGGCGCTGCGAGTGCCGCCGTCGAGGACCGCGACCTCGCCGAGGAATTCGCCTTCTGGAAAGTGTCCCAGACTTTGCTCGTGGCTGCCGATTTTTCTCAGGATTTCGACATCGCCGCTGAGCACCAGGCTGACGCCATCGGCCGGGTCGCCCTCCTCAAAGAGACTGTCCCGGTCGGTAAAACTTTGGAGCACCATGCTCGCAAAAAGCCGCTCCTTGCCCTGAGGAGAAAAGCCCTCCCAGAACTTATTGGTGTGCGCATCCATAATAATGGCCCGATCTACTTCCCACAGAGCTGATTCGAGTCTGACAATGCTCCTGATTCCCCCATTTGGCAAGCCATGGTAGTGAAATTCCCTTAACTACAAGACGCGATGCGAGGTCAGAATTTAGCGTCAAGCCGTGAGGCTGAATTATTTGTAATGGAGCCTTCGCCTCATTCGACCTTATGCTCCTGCATGGATACCGAGCATATGATCGCCCACTTGATCGGCGGCAGCCTGATCAAGATCCTGAATGCGGGCACGGACAGCCAAAGCATCGCTTTTGTCGCGCGGGACGATAATTCACCCTCCGGCTTTCGCTCCATTTATCATCCGTTCGAGGAGGAGAATACCAGTCCGCTGGGAAAACAAGTCACTCCGCAAGACGCGACCGACGGACCCAAGGTGGCCGAAGATAAAAAGGAGCAGGTGGAGGATTACCTGACGGAATCGTTTGGATTGACTGAAATGCAGGCTCGCCGCGTGGTGGACGAAGCCCGCGCAAGTTAGAGACTCAGTCTAAAGGTAACCTCGGAAGTTTTTTGCTTTTGACAAAATCCTGCCGGATTTTTTCGGCGTCCTGAATCCGATGTTCCCGCGGGCTCAGTCGGGGAGGCTGCGGAGAAGGAGCGCCGTAGCGGGCGGAGGGAAGTGGAGACATAAAGCTTGGCGAGTACTTATAATTGTAATTGTACTACTCGCCGCTCATGCCACAAGTGGAATTTTAGCGAGGCCACGCAAGAATGACTTCCGCCACGAATATAATCGTGGCAATAACGAAGACAGTGTTGGAAAGAAACATGCCGGTGACTCCAGTGCCAACATAGGCGGTTAACGGAAGAGGGGCCATGGGGTGTTTACCCCATGGTCGAGCCGAGAGAAGGTGCTACTTTTGGTTATGGAATCACCCGAGCACCAAGCGCTCGAATCCCTGGCCTATTCCATTTACCTCGCAGAAGGACGGCCGGAAGGGCGGGAACTCCAGCATTGGCTCGAAGCCGAAGAACAATTCGAAGTTGAGTGCCAGTTCACGGCCGAATGTGGCTGTAGACCGAATCTCTTCCAGGACGAGGCGGCTGAAAATCTGGACGGTCAGCAATTGCTCTTTCGAGTCTAGGAGCGACCTTGGCTGGATAACTCAATCGGGCTGCAGGGATTTGAACCCTGGACCTCGCCGACCCGAACGGCGCGCTCTACCAAGCTGAGCCACAGCCCGAATAAACTGACTTCCAACCAGCCCCGCCGCCGGGGAGGATGGGGCTGTTACTCTGCCATCTTCGGGACGGGGTGCAAGCATAACTCCTGCGCCGGCGGCGCGCGGCACTATTTTTTCCGGCGAAGCTTTACTGCCCATGGCGGGAACACTAATCTCGATCATGGGACGTCAATGGTTGCTCGCTAAACGGGAGGTCGCCTCGCTGAGAAAGTCGCAGGCCACCGGAAAATATCTGAAGGAAATCATGGTCGCGGCCAAGCATGGCGGGGCCGATCCCGCCGGGAACGCGCGGCTTTTTGCGGCCTGCGAAAAAGCCCGCAAGGAAAGTGTCTCCCGCGATGCCATCGCGCGCGCGATAAACAAGGGCGCCGGGATCGGCGGCGAGAAAATGACCTTCGAGCATCTGGCTTTCGAGGGTTATGCGCCCCACAAGGTGCCGGTCATCGTCGAGGTGCTGACCGATAATCACAACCGCACCGCGCCTGAAATCCGGGTGCTGTTCAAGAAGGGCCAGCTTGGCGTGGCGGGGAGTAACAAGTTTCTTTTTGACCACGTTGGTTTGGTGGAGGCGCATCATCCCGAGGCGGGCGCCGACATCGAGGCAGCCGCGATCGAGGCCGGGGCGAATGAGGTCGAGCCCTTGAGCCACGGCCAGAACGACGACATTCCCGAGGGAGGCGGGGGCGCGCGGTTTATCACCGACCGCAGCGCGCTGCACGCGGTGTCGCAGTGGCTCTCGCAAAATGGCTGGACGGTGATCACAAGCGAGATGGGTTACATCCCGAAAAACTTTCCCGAATTGACGGCGGAACAGCGCGCGGAGGTGGGCGAATTTTTGCAGCACCTCGACGACCACGACGATGTCCACCGGGTCTGGGCGGCGCTCCGTTGAGCTAAAATAAATCGGTCAGGGCGCCGAAAAGATCGCCGGAGCGCCACTTGGCCCAGGCGCGGTTGTGTTGCGCCTGCGAAAATTGGGGATCGATCCGGATGGCGAGGTCGAAGTCGGCCAGCGCGCCGTCAAGGTCGCCGGTCTCTTGCAGGGCGAGACCGCGGTTGTTATAGGCGTGCTCGTCGTTCGGGTCGACCTCGAGCGCGCGGTCGTAGTCGGCCAGGGCCCCGGCGATGTCGTGCTGGTGATATTTTGCCACGCCGCGATTGTTGTAAGCCTGGGCAAAGCTGCCGTCGATCTGGATGGCCTGGGTGGCGCAGGCGATGGCGCCGGCCCAATCGCCCTGGGCGCTGTGAAGCGAGGAGAGATTACTGCAGGCTTCGGCGTTCCTGGGGTTGAGCTGGAAGGCTTGGGCATAGTCGGCCGCGGCGCCGGCGAAGTCGCCCTGCGCCTGACGGACCAGGCCGCGATCATTGTAGGCGCTGTCGCATTTCGAGTCGATGAGGAGAGCCTGGTTGTCATCGCTCATCGCCGCGGAGAGGTTGCCCAGGATCCTTTCAATATTGCCGCGATTATTATAGGCATTGGCGTTTTTAGGATCGATCCGCAGGGCCTGGTCGTCGTCGGCCAGGGCGGCGCTGGCCTGGCCTTTATGGTACCAGGCGAGACCACGTTCGTTGTAAGCGGCGGAATCCTGGGGATCGAGCTGGAGGGCCTGGTTGTAATCGGTGATGGCTTTGTCCCAATCCTCCAGTTCGAGCCTGACCTCGGCGCGGCTGACATAGGCGTCCGCATATTTCGAATCGAGCTGGATCGCCTGGTCGTCGTCGGCGAGGGCCCCGTTGGTGTCACCCTGGTCATCGCGGGCGATGGCCCGATTATAATAGGCCTGGTCGTCTTCAGGATTCAACGCGATGGCGCGGGTGTAATCGACGAGGGCCTGGGCAACGTCGCCCTTTTCCCGCTCGGCCACTCCGCGATCATTGTAAGGCTGCGACAACTTGGGATCGACGTTGATGGCGAGATCGTAGTCGTGGATCGCCGCGTCCAGGTCGCCCTTGCGATAATGGGCCCAGCCGCGGTTGGTGTAGGCGAAGGGATCGCGCGGATCGAGCTTGAGCGCCTCGTTTTCGTCGGCGATGGCGCCGTCGTGGTCGTTGTTATCGTCCTTGGCCAGGGCGCGGTTGACGTAGGCGTCCTCATAGTTGGGATTGAGCTTGATGGCTTGGTCGTAGTCGGCGATGGCCTCGTCGAGGCTCCCCTTATCATAGCGGGCGAGGCCGCGATTGTAATAGGCCTTGGCCATTTTGGGATTGAGGTGAATAGCCTGGCTGTAATCGGCAATGGCGCCGTCGAGGTCGCCCTTGGAATATTTGTCGGAGCCGGAGTCGTTCAGGGCCGCTGCATTTTGGGCCTCATTTTTCCCGTTGAGAGACGCCGGAACCGCACGGGCGGGAAGCGAAAACGCACACGCCAGTGCCAGCGCTGCGGCAGCGACTCGGCAAAAAAGCATACGCCGATTGATAGCGACTTTTATGCCAAAACACAAGTCCACGGTCCTGACCAAACTTGGAACTTGGAACGACGAAGTTTAAGCAATTCCCAGTTCTACGCCCTACACTCTTCGTTCTTATTCAGGAGTGGATGGCCTGGGCGAGGGGACGCGCAAAGGTCTCGAGCTTTTGCGGCAAGTCCTTCTCTTTACCCCACTCGGCGATGCGATTGACGAGGACGCTGCCGACGACGGCGCCGTCGGCCTGGTGGGCCACGGTGCGCGCCTGTTCCGGGGTGGAAATACCGAAGCCGATGCAGATCGGCAGCGCGGTGTGCTTGCGGAGGAGATCGATCCGGTTGCCGATGCTGGTCGCGACGTGTTCCTGCATGCCGGTGACGCCTTCGCGCGAGACGTAGTAGACGAAGCCGCTCGCCTTCTGGACGATCTTCGCGATGCGGTCGCCGGGGCTGGTCGGCGCGACGAGGCAGATGCGGCGCAGGCTGCCGTCGCCCAGACGCGAACCGACGCCGGTCGCCCCCTGCGATTCCTCCGGCGGCAGGTCGAGCACGAGAAGGCCGTCAGCGCCCGCCTGAAAGGCCTGGAGGCAGAAGCGCTCGATGCCGAAGGCGTAGACGAGATTGAAATAGGTGTAGAGGACGATCGGGATTTGCGATTGCTTGCGCACGGCCTGGAGGATTTCAAAGACGCGCGGCGTGGTCGTGCCGGCCTCGAGCGCGCGCTGGGCCGAGAGCTGGTTGACGACGCCGTCGGCGAGGGGATCGGAAAAGGGAACGCCAAGCTCGACGATGTCCGCCCCGGCCCGCTCGAGCGCCCAGACCAGATCGGGCGTGGCTTCAGGCGTCGGGTCGCCCGCCGTGATGTAGGCGACGAAGGCTTTTTGTCCGCGCGCTTTCAGTTCGCGGAATTTGCGGTCGATGCGATTTTCGGAAGTCGGATTCATGGGCTCGGCACAAAAAGCCGTGAACCTATAATGAGCAGACCTTCCATAACGAGTAAAGGGCGGACCTCGTGCGGGAGATCGAGCGATTTCTCGAGATAGCGCGCATTGCCGCCGGTGAGGATGAGGTGAGGTTTCCTGCGCCCCGGCAGCGCGGAGCGCAGTTGATTGATAATTTCCTTCGCGCCGCCCTGGAAATTAAGCATGACCCCGGCGCGAATGGCTTCCTGCGACGACTTGGCTAAAATGGAGCCCGGTATCTGCAAGGTGGTTTTGGGCAATTGGGCGGTGGCGCCGAGGAGCGATGCCAGTTGCGTTTGCAGACCGGGGGCGATGACACCGCCGCACAGCCGTCCCCTGGCATCGAGCACGGTGAAGGCGGTGGCGGTGCCGCAGGCGACGATGATCGCCGGATATTTTCCCTGCGCCTGAACGGCGACGGCGGCGGCCAGCCGGTCCGCGCCGATTTCCGAGGGATTCGGATAGTCAAACTCGAGGCCGAGGACGGGCGAGTCGGTGTTGACGAGATGAAACCTGCGCTTGAAAGCCCGGCAAAAAATCGGGGTGAGTTGAGGCACAACCGAGGCGAGGATGAGGTAATGTTGCGGAAATTCCTTCGCCAGTCCCTGGATGCGTTCCGGCGTTGCTGCCGCTGTGGGCATTTCACCCGAAACGGAGGGAAGCTTGGTCGCGAGAGAGGCGTTGGGAATGGCCGCGTTGGACCACTTGATGCGCGAGTTGCCGATGTCGACGAGGAGAAAGGCCTTCAAGTTCATGGCTTAGGCGAGGCTGACCCGGACTTCTTCCACCCGGCCCGGTTCGCAAATGACCTCGACGTTCATGGGCGCGCAGCAGACCTCGCAATCCTCAATCGTCGAGTAATCGCCCTGCGACGTGTCGGCCGTCGACGTGATGACCTCGCCGCAATGGGGGCATTGGATTTGAATTTCGACGAGCACGGCTGAGCTTAGAATTTTGAAATGGATTAACAAGATTGCAGTATGGGTTTCATTCGCGGCGAAAGAAAAAGGATTGCCTATTTTTCAGCTTTGCACTACAAAGCTCGTATGACCGCTTCCGATTCCGCCGGCCGCCAACTCCGCGTCATCCGTTCCCTGATGGAGCGCGCCACCATCTACCGCTCAATCTCGGCTCCGACCGCCCTTGTCGGCGGCCTCCTCAGCCTGGGCGGTTTTGCCACCGCCTATTACGCCAAGCATCACCGCCATCAGCCCCTTTCCCCCAATGAATTTCTCATGCTCTGGCTCGTCATCCTGGCCCTGACCTGCTTCACGAACGTGATCTTTCTTTCCCGCGGCGCCGCCCGGCGTAGTGAATCCTTTTTTTCCTCCGGCATGAAATGCGCCCTGATGAGCCTGGCTCCCGCCTTTTTCTCCGCGGGCGTGCTGACCGTCTTGCTGATGCATCGGCCCATCGACCTGGCGCTGGTCTGGATCACCCTCTACGGCATCGGGATGCTGGCGACGCAACATTTTGCGCCCCGCTCGCTCGTTATCCTGGGCTTTACCTTTTTTCTCACCGGCTGCGGCCTGCTCGTGAGCTGGAAGCACCTCTTCATGCCGAATCCGCACGTGGAGCCCTCCGCGCTGGTGGTTTCCGGTATCATGGCGGCCACTTTTGGCGGGTATCACCTGGCCTACGCGGCGGCCGTCTGGGCCCTGGGCGAGGAGCGGGAGGAGCCGGTTGCAGCAACCACCGGAACTGAGAATGTTTGACTTCGACCGGCTCGACAAACTGATCCATGAAAAGGGAAGGCTGGCCATCATGACGTTGCTGGCCGCGCGTCCCAACTGGCCTTTTCAGGACCTGAAGGCCGAGCTCAAGATGAGCGACGGCAATCTGGTCACCCATTTGCGCGCCCTGCACCAGGCCGGTTATGTCGCCTACCGGAAGGAAATTCTCATTCGGCCCCAGACTCGTTACGAACTGACCGCGCGCGGGAGGAAGGCTTTTCAGAATTATCTGCGCGTGCTGGAAGAAATGGTCCGCAGCGCGAAAGCGACGTAAGAAAGTCTCTTTTTTTGACGATATACTTTGTAGCGCAAAGCAAAAATCAAACTTATGCATATTCATCAGGGAATCTTGTCGGACCTGCTTCCACAGGTGCAAATCGTCGTCATGATCGGCAGCCGCGCCAGCGATCATCTGCGGGAACTGGCGCGCATCGCCGAATACAAGGGCCGTGCGGCTTACCGCATCGAAAGCGCGTCCGAACTGCAACCGCGCTGGTTTTCGGGCGTGGAGGAGGTCGGCATCGTCGTCGGCGCCACCGACCTCGAACCTGTCGTCCGCGCCGTCCGGGACCGCCTCGCCCAATTTTCCGTCGCGCAGGACATGGGGATGCTGGAGGGCCTGGCGCAGTGAACGCGACGAATCCTCCTTCCTTGTCCGGTGCATCCGCACCGCCGGCTCCCGCGGTAAATATCCATTCGGAACCTCCTGTCCGCCTGGCGCGTCTGCTACTGGGATTAACGCTGGCCGTAGCGATCTTCGATTTATGCTTCTGGGACAGCAACGGCTGGGGGATTTCGGTCGCCTTCTTTTTTACGGCGCTGGCCGGAATCGTCCTGGGCAATCGTGAACCTACGCGGGGAAGACGAATGACCCGTCTGCTCCTGACGCTCTTCGCCGGGGCCCTCGTTGCCGCAACGATTGAGACGGGCGTTACCAATACGATTGTTTTGCTCGTCGTCATTATTGCCATCGCGGGCGACACGTTTTTTGTCGACATCGAGTCAGCCTCAGGTCGATGGCATTCGCAGGCCGTCGCCCTTATCTTCGCGCCTGGGCGTATTTTCTGGCTGGGCGGGCGGTTGATGGAAGCCGCATTCGGAGGAGGCCTGGGTTGGACAGGAGGGCTTATTGGCGGCTGTCTCCTGGCCGTGCCCGCTTTGGTGCTGGCGTTGATTTTTGGATCGCTTCTCGCCTCGGGCAACGCGGTTTTCGGCAGTTGGACAAACAGCTTTTCCGATTGGTTCTGGAAGGAACTTGCGCTTTATCTCAATCCCGAACGCATGGTCTTGTGGTGTTTCGCGGCATTTTTGATCCTTCCCTTACTTCGACCGGCCAATGTTTCCGCAGGCTGGTGGAAGTCGCCGCAACAGATACCCCGGTTCGCGGAAATCATTCCGACCTATGCGGCGCTTTTCAGCAGCGGGCTTATTCTCGTTGTGCTGAATGTTCTCTTTTTCATTGCGAATATGGCCGACGCGCTTTTTCTCTGGAGCGGTCAGACGCTGCCCAGCGGCGTGAATTACAGCGGTTATGTGCATGACGGGGTTGACTCGTTGATCGTGACGGCCATTCTCTCCGCCTTTGTCCTTACCGGGATATTTCAGCAGGCGCTCCAGGTGGCCGGGCGCCGTGTACTGAAGGTGCTGGCCATCGTCTGGATCGCGCAAAATCTCTTTTTGCTCCTGAGCGTAGCGCTCAGGTTGAAGCTTTACATCGAGGCCTATGACATGACCGTGACGCGTTTGAGCGTCATGATTTTTCTCGCGCTGGTCGCTGGCGGCTATGCCCTGCTCACGGTCAAAATCATGAGGGAAAAATCCCTCTCGTGGCTCCTCGGCGGATGCGTGCTGGCGATCTTCGCGACCTTTTATGTCACGCAATTCCTTGATCTGGCCGGCTGGTCGGCCAACTACAATGTCGCGCGCTGGGAGGAGGATACGACGCGGAGACTGGATTACTGGTACTTAGGCAGGTCGGGGCCTGGGGCGTGGCCGGCTCTGAATCGCGCTTATGAATTCCATGCTTCCAATGAAGTTACCCACGCGCTGATCCGGCACGCGCTTGAAAACGCAGAGGCTCGTGAACTAAAACAACCTCAAGCCGTTTTTGATTGCACCCACTGGCGCGAATTCAGTTTGCGCGCCTGGAGGAATCGTTGGGCGCTCGACGATAAGAAATGACGTTCCATGGACGATTGGCTTAGACTCGGGCTCATGGATTTTGCCCTTTGCGCTATCGCCGGTGGAATTATTGCTGCGCTGACGACCTGGCTCGTGCTGCGGACGCGCGCGGCCACGCTGCAGGAGCGGCTTGCGGGACGTGACGGCCGGATTGCGGAGCTCGAAGCCCGCCTTATCGAGCAGGCCACCTCATGTTCCATGGCCCAAATCGAGTCGGCGCAGGCGCGGCAGGAACTGGCGCAAAGTGAAACGCGGTTGGTCGAGGAGCGCAAGGCGGCCTCGGAAAAGCTGTCCATCGTGAACGAGGCGCAGGCAAAATTGTCGGACGCGTTCAAGGCGCTTTCGTCGGAGGCGCTCAAAAGCAACAACGTGGCGTTTCTCAATCTCGCCCACGCCACGCTGGAAAAATTCCAGGAAGGCGCGCGGAGCGATCTCGAAAAGCGCCAGACCGCCATCGATCAACTGGTCAAGCCAGTGCAGGAGACACTGCAAAAATTCGACGTGAAGATCGGGGAAATCGAGAAGTCGCGGATCGAGGCTTACGGCGGCCTGACGCAGCAGGTGCGCGGGCTGGCCGACACGCAAGTGATGTTGCAACGGGAGACGTCGAATCTGGTCAAGGCGCTCGGTTCGCCGCGGGTGAGGGGACGGTGGGGCGAGGTGCAACTGCGGCGCGTGGTGGAAATCGCGGGAATGCTCGAATATTGCGACTTCGACCAGCAGGTGCATGCGACCAACGACGGCGGCGTGCTCCGGCCCGACATGGTGGTGCGTCTGCCCGGCGGAAAGAGCGTGGTGGTCGACGCGAAGACGCCGATGGCGGCGTACCTTGAAGCCATCGACGCGCCGGACGAGATTACGCGCAAGGGGAAGCTGGCCGAACATGCGCGGAGCATCCGCGAGCACATGATTTCCCTCGGAAAAAAGGCCTACTGGGAGCAGTTCCAGCCGGCCCCGGAGTTCGTCGTGCTTTTCCTGCCGGGCGAAAACTTTTACTCCTCCGCGCTGGAGGAAGAGCCGACATTGCTCGAGGAGCAAATGGCAAAGAACCGCGTGATTCTCGCCACGCCAACGACGCTGATCGCGCTGCTCCATGCCTTTGCTTACGGCTGGCGTCAGGAGGCGCTGGCCGCCAACGCGCAGGCGATCAGCGAACTGGGGCGCGAGCTTTACGACCGGATCAGCACGATGACGGGGCACCTAGGGAAAGTCGGCTCGGGTTTGAAGCGGGCGGTGGAAAGTTACAACGACGCGGTCGCCTCGCTGGAGCGGCGCGTGCTGGTCAGCGCGCGGAAATTCCGCGATCTCAAGGCGAGCAGCGCCGCAGGGGAAATCGAAGGAGCCGAACTGGTCGATGTAGTCCCCAGGGCGCTGGCCGATAAGACCGAAAACGGCGATTCGCCTCAATTGTAGCGACGGTCTATGCCCGTCCCTGGACAAGCAACGCGGCTACGCTCTCAGCGACAAACGGATTACTTGATCCAGCCCCAGCGCGACGTGAAGGGCCAGAAGACGAAGTAGCCGCGGCCCACCAGATTCTGGCGGGGAACGCCGCCCCAGTAACGGCTGTCCTTGCTGTTGGGGCTGTTGTCGCCCATGGCCCAGTAACAATCGGTCGGCACGTAGTAGTCCTGCGCGTTGTCCTTGTCGAAGGGATCGAACGGCCGCGACGGATCGCGGGTGACGCCCGTTCCCTCGGAATAACCGACCAGGCTGTAGCCGGGGTAGGAGTCGCTTTGGGCAAATTCCTTGGCAAACGAGGGCGCGCCCTCCGCCGGCTTGCCGTTGACGTATAGCACGGGCGGCTTCACTTCGATCAGGTCGCCGGCGAGACCGACGCAACGCTTGATGAAGTCCTCGCTGCCTTCCTGGTCGGGGCCGCGTTCATTGGCCAGGCCGGGAATGCCTGCCGTCTTGAAAATGAAAACCTCGCCGCGCTGAGGCGGTCGAAAATTGTAGGTGACCTTGTCGACCAGGACCTGGTCGCCGGTCTGCGTGACGTAGTTGGCCAGCACATCCCCGGGCTGAAACTGCATGCCTTCCATGAGACGAAGTTTCTGGCGGACGTCGCTCGGGCGAATCCAGATGCGGTCGGTTTCATCGCCGATATGCACGTCGGTATATTCGAGCCAGATGGTGAAGGAGCCGGGCGTCATCGAATCGATGGTGCCGCCGTGCTCGGTCACCACGCGGCTGTAGGTCCGGCCATGGATGAGAAATTCGTAGACCTGGACGAGGGGATTGGGCGGCAACTCGACGGAGGGCTTCGGCTCGATGCCGTAGAGCGTCGGCTCCATCGAGCCCGTGGGGATTTTGAACGGCTGGAGGAAAAAGGTGCGGATGGCGAGCGCCATGATCGCCGCCACCACGAAGACCTCGACGTTTTCGCGCCAGCCGTCCCACGGCGAGGGAGGGAAAAGCTTGTGGCCGAGCTTCATCACTTCCTTGTTCAACTTCTCAAGGCCCTCGACATCCCGCGCCTTGAGCAGGGCCGGATAGCGCGCCTCCAGGGCTAGGACGGTATCGAGGTCCTTTGTCGAAAGAATGTCCTGCGCGTAGATGCGGTTGCGCTGAAGGCTGCCCTGGATCAATTCCGATTCAGCGAGGACTTTCTTTGTTTTAGCTGGAAGGAAAAAGTTGAACATAAAGACTATTTATTCTCCGATTTCAGCACGGCGATGAAGGCTTCCTGGGGAATATCAACGCTGCCGATTGATTTCATCCGCTTTTTGCCTTCCTTCTGCTTTTCGAGAAGCTTGCGTTTGCGGCTGATGTCGCCGCCGTAGCACTTGGCGGTGACGTTCTTGCCGACCGACTTCACATCCTCGCGCGCGATGATCTTTCCGCCAATGGCGGCCTGGATCGCGATCTTGAAAAGATGCGGGTGGATCACTTCCTTCAGCTTCGCGGCGATGTGGCGGCCGCGTCCTTCAGCCTTCGACCGCTCCACGATGCAGGAGAACGCGTCGACCGGCTCGCCGTTGACCAGCATGTCCATCTTCACCATGTCGGAGACGCGGTAGGGCGCGTACTCGTAATCCATGCTGCCGTAACCGCGCGTGATCGATTTGATGCGGTCGTTGAAATCGACCAGGATTTCGTTCAGGGGCAGATCGCAGCGCAGCATGACACGCTTGGCATCGAGCGACTCGGTGTGCTCGCAGATGCCCCGCTTCTCCATCACGAGTTGCATGATGTCGCCGATGTTGTCGTTCGGAATCATGATGAAGGCGCGGACCATCGGCTCGGCGATCGATTCGATCACGGACGGATCGGGCATCTGCGTGGGATTGTCGATCATCAGCACTTCGCCGTTGGTGCGTGTAACCTCGTAAACCACGCTGGGATAAGTCGCGATGATGTCCATCTGGTACTCGCGCCGGAGCCGTTCCTGGACGATTTCCATATGGAGCAGGCCGAGAAATCCGCAGCGGAAACCGAAGCCGAGCGCGACCGAGCTTTCCGTCGTGTAGGTCAGCGCGGCGTCGTTGAGCTGCAGCTTGCCGAGCGCGATCTTGAGCTGCTCGAATTGCGACGTGTCGATGGGGTAGATGCCGCTGAAGACCATTGGCGTGATCGTCTTGAAACCGGGCAGCGGTTCCGGCGCCGGCTTTTGCGCGTTGGTCAGCGTGTCGCCGATTTTCACCTCGGCGGTCGTTTTGATGTTCGCGATGAGATAGCCGACGTGTCCGGCTTTCAGCGATTCGGTTCGGATCGGCTTGGGCGTGAAGATGCCGACTTCCTTGATGTCGTATTTGAGGTTCGAGCCCATGAGCAAAATGGGCGTGCCGGTCTTGAGTTCGCCGGAAAACGTGCGGACGTAAGTGACGACGCCGCGATAGGTGTCGAAGAGCGAATCGAAGACGAGGGCCCGGGTGTAGTCGTCGTTGTAGGTGCGCGGCGGCGGGATGCGCTCGATGATGGCCTCGAGGATTTCGTCGATGCCGATGCCGTTCTTGGCGCTGGCCAGGATCGCCTCGTCGGCGGGGATGGAGAGGACGTCCTCGAGCTGCTTTTTGGCCGTTTCGATGTCGGCGTTGGGCAGGTCGATCTTGTTGATGACCGGAATGAGCTTGAGGCCCTGCTTGTTCGCGAGATGGACGTTGGCGACGGTCTGCGCCTCGACGCCCTGGGCGGCGTCGATGATGAGCAGCGCGCCCTCGCAGGCGGAGAGGCTGCGCGAGACCTCGTAGGCGAAATCGACGTGGCCGGGAGTGTCGATCAGGTTGAGCTGATAGGTCGTGCCGTTCTTGGCCTTGTAATCCATCGTCACCGGGTGCGCCTTGATCGTGATGCCGCGTTCGCGCTCGAGGTCCATTGAGTCGAGATGCTGCGCGGTCATCTGGCGGTCGCTGATCGTGTTGGTCGCCTGCAAGAGACGATCCGAGAGCGTCGTCTTGCCGTGGTCGACGTGCGCAATGATGCAAAAATTACGGGTAAGGGCCTGGTCCGACATGGGAAGAGGGATTGTAGCCGATCCTTCGCACAAAGGAAGCGAGGTTTTTGAGTGACTACCGATTCGATTTGATGAAACGCCGAATTTCGTCGTGATTGCCCATGAAGACAAAATGAAGGGCCTCGCCTCCCAGCATCTTGAAAACCAGTCGTGTCCGCAGGCCGGACCTGCATTCAAAGTAGTCGTGGGTTAACTTGCGAATACTAGTGCCGGCATGAAGATGTGGATGGCCCAGGCGGCCTGTGCATCATTGACCGCACTACCGATTACCCGGCGCTGCTCTCGTTCGAGAAGCCGAAGCTGCTTGAGAAAGTCTCCGTCGAAACTAATCCTTAAGCATGGCTTCGATATCTCCGTGATATTCGCGAAACTTGCCGGCTTTAATGTTCTTCTTGATTTTTGCATCGGTGCGTTTGGCAAATCGTTTCAGTTCCTCTTTGGTCACGCCATATTCTTTCTCGGCATAATCAGTCGATTCGACTTCAACCGGACGAAGCGCGATGACATGGTCGCCAAAGAGAATGCCAATATCCTCGCCTGCGGCTGCTTTTTTAAGCCAGGCGGTCAGATTGCTACGGGCTTTGGTGGGAGAGAGCGTCGTCATAAAGACGATACTAGGGCGTTATAGCGTAAAAGCAAGAGACCAACTACCCTCCCGCGCCCACCTCATTCGCGCGGGCGCGGAACAGGCGCGTGGCTTCATTGGCATCCTTGGGCGTGAAGAGTGGGCTTCCGACCACGACCTGGTTCGCGCCGGAGGTCACGCAGGGCCCGACCGTTTCGTCGGTGACGCCGCCGTCGATGGAGATGTCGAATTGGAGGTGGTTCTTGTCGCGATAGGCCTGCGCCAGGCGCACTTTTTCCAGCACTTCGATGATGAAGGGCTGGCCCATGAAGCCGGGGTTGACCGACATGCACAGCAGTTGGTCCGCCTTCTTCAGAAGCGCGTAGGTATTCTCCACCAGCGTCATTGGATTGATCGCCAGCGAGCAGCGGCAGCCCATTTCCTGCACCACGGCAATGGTTCGCTTCGGATCGTGATACGCCTCCAGGTGGACGATGAGGAGGTCTGCGCCCGCCTCGACAAAAGCGCGGGCGTAGCGGTCCGGTTGCTGGATCATGAGATGGACCTCGATCGGCAGGCGGGTGATCTTGCGCACCGACTGCACCACATCGGCCCCGAGGGCAAAGTAGGGGACGAAATGACCGTCCATGACGTCGATGTGGATGGCATCGACCTGCGCCTGCTCCATCCGCTTCACCTCCTGCTCCAGTTGGCCCAGATTGGCGGCGAGGAGACTGGCGGCGATGCGGACGGTTCTCATTAAGCAGGGCGGCTATTTTTTCTTCTCGATCAACTCAAATTCATAGCCCTCCGGGCCGTCAATGAAAGCGATTTTACTGCCGGAGCTGGTCACGGTCGGACCGTCGCTGAACGGATAGCCTTTCGCTGTCGCCTCTTTTCCGAAAGCTTCAAGATCGTCGACCTCGAACGCGAGATGGGTCAGGTCGGGCTGGACTTGGACGGGGCCGCTCTTGGGATAATGGCAAATCTCGATTTGTTCCGGGCCGCCAGGCGGCTGAAGAAAGACGACGGTGGAACCGCGCGGCGAGCTGTGACGCGAGACTTCCTTGAGGCCAAAGACGTCGTGGTAAAAAGTGAGCGTTTTCTCAAGGTCATTAACGCGGTAGCGGGTGTGAAGGAGGCGTTTAATCATGGCAGAACCTTCCGTGTGTCCGGGCAGGCTGTCAAATCCTGCGTTTTCCGAATCTTGTTAATCTCGATATTCCTGTCCAAAATTTCCCATGCGCCCCGAATCCCTCGCTTTTCTCACCCGGCTTCTCAACACGCCCACGCCGTCGAGCGAGGAGGCCCGCGGCCAGCGCGTCTGGCTCGATTATGTGTCGCCCTTCGCCGACAAGGTCGAGACCGATACCTACGGCAACGCGCTGGCCGTGCTGAACCCGGAAGGCTCGCCCAAGATCATGGTGGAGGGCCATGCCGACGAAATCGCGTTTCAGATCGGTTACATCGACGACGACGGCTTCATCTACTTCAGCGGCGTCGGCGGCCATGATCCCAGTCTCGCGCGCGGCCAGCGGGTCCACATCCACGGACGCAACGGCGAGGTGCTCGGCGTCATTGGTGCGCTGGCGATTCACATGCAGGACCGCGGCAAGAAGGCGGAGGTGCCCGAGCTGCACGAACTCTTCATCGACATTGGTGCGACGAGCCGCAAGGAGGCCGAGAAGCGCGTGGCGGTCGGGGATCTCATCACCTACATCGTCGGCTGGCAGCGGCTCAACGGCGACATCTACATCGCGCGCGCCTGCGACAATCGGATCGGCACCTTCGTTGCGGCGGAAACGTTGCGGCTCTGCGCCAAGGCGGGCAAGAAGCTGAAGGCCAGCCTCGTCGCGGCATCGGCGGTCGGCGAGGAAAACGGCCTCTACGGCGCGCAGATGCTCGGCTATTCCGTCCGGCCCGACGCCGCGCTCGTCATCGATGTCGGGCAGGCGACCGACATTCCGGTCACCAACAAAAAGCGGTTCGGCGACACGCGTCTCGGCAAGGGTCCGATCCTGAGCCGGGGTAGCGTCAATCATCCCGTGCTGGTGAAGCGTCTCGAGGAAGTCGCGCTGAAAAACAAGATTCCGTTTCAGCGCGGCATCGATCCGCGCGCGTCGGGCACTGATGCCGACGCCATTTTCCTGCAGCGGGGCGGCATTGCCACCGCGGCCGTCGGCGTGCCGAATCGTTACATGCACACACCGGTCGAAGCCATCCATCTAAAAGACCTCGAGAACCTGGCGCTTTGGCTCACTGCCTTCATCCTCGACCTCAAGCCGGGCGAGACTTTCAAGGTGAAGATATGACCCAGGCGTTCCCGTTGAAGCGCTTCCTGATGAGCCTGGCGCTGGCCGCTTTGACCATGGGCGCCATGGAAAAGTGGGGGCGGGCCGAGGCGCCGTCGTTTGCCATCGATGTGGATCAACTGGCCGGGCGCATGAAGAAGAACGTCGATCTCTATCGGAACATCCGGGACCAGGCGCTTGCGACCTACACCAAGCTGCACGCGGGGCCAAACGGCTATGACGCGGACGCCAGGCAGGCCATTCGGCTGGTGGCCTATCTCTGGATCTGGGGCGATTTCTATCGGGAGGGTCTTTGGCCCCTCGCCCTCGACGACGCGGACCGCGCCATCGAGGCCGGCTGCGACGATCCTCTGGTCTCCGCGTTGCGGGTCTACCATTTATTCGAGTCGAAATATTCTTCCTTCGACCACGAGGCCCAGCGGTTCGACGTTTCGGCGGACCAACTGGCCGGCACCGATTATCCGGCCGCATTTAAATTTTGGTATTATCGGATCGACGCGCAAAATCTGGTGGCGGGGAACCAGGAACATTCGCTGGTGAATCCGAAAACGATCGCCCTGATTCCGGCCGCGGTCGACAAGGCTTCCAAGGCCTACTGCGAGTTGATCAAGGCGCATCTTGCCAGCGGAGTGCTCTTCGACAAGGGGCGCACTTTTCTGCATGGATTAAGGCCGGATGAGACCTCGCTGAAATCGGCGGCCACCGCGATGGAGCAATCATTTGCCCGGGACGATCCCGAAAACGTGGCGCGTCCAGCGCTGCAAGGGGACTATAATATCGAGTGGGCCTGGGCTGCGCGGGGAACCGGCTCTTCTAATGAGGTCACCGGCGATGGCTGGAAGCTTTTCGGGGACCGGCTGCAGATCGCCGACGGCATTCTGGAAAAAGCCTACGCCCAGCATCCCGGCGCCGGGATCATCGCGCGGGAAATGTTATCGGTGGAACTGGGCCAGGGCCAGGGTCGCGACCGGATGGAACTCTGGTTTGGGCGCGCGGTCCAGGCCGATCCGGATGATTTCGAGGCCTATCGCGAGAAGGCCTATTATCTCGCGCCGAAATGGTATGGCTCGGATGAGGAAGTCTGGAATTTCGGATTGGAATGCGCCAAAACGCAAAAGTGGTCGGCGAAAATTCCCCTCGTCCTGGTCGACTCCATCGTCAGCAATCTCGGCCAGAAACATCCCGAATATTTTACCGAGCCCGACAAATGGCAGACGCTGGAATCGGTTTTTCGCGGTTATCTCAACCTATTTCCGCGGAGCACTTATTACCGCAGCATCTTCGCCCGTTGGGCCGTGGAAGGCCAGCACTGGGCGATTGCGGAGGAACAATTCAAAATTCTGGGCGACCAGTGGGACCGCGTGGTATTTCCGGGCGAGCGCTATCCCCAAATGCGCGATTTGGCGGACACCCATGCAGCGACCGGGCCGTAGAATGGTCAGGAGGCAGGCCGCTTGACCACTTGAGGCAGCTTCTCCGTTTTGCTTTCGACGCGGAGAGACGCGGCCTTGCGGGCGAGGTTGCGGAAGTGGAGCTGCGCCTGGGTCGGTTCGTGTCCGGGAGCGCAGACCGCGCGGGTATAGACGCCATCGGCGCCGAGGACGCGCGCCTTGCCGCAGTCGGCCAGGTAACCGGGGATGATGACGTCGGTGATCCGCTTGCGCAGGCCCGGATCGAGCACCGGGAAGACGACTTCGACGCGCCGGTAAAGGTTGCGCGGCATCCAGTCGGCGCTGCCGAGATAGACCTTCGGGTTGCCGCCATTGCCGAAGTAGAAAATCCGGCTGTGTTCGAGGAAGCGGCCGACGATGCTGATCACACGGATGTTTTCGCTCACGCCCGGCATGCCCGGCCGCAGGCAGCATATGCCGCGCACGATGAGATCGATCTTTACGCCGGCCTGCGACGCCTCGTAGAGCGCGACGATCAGGCTCTCCTCCACGAGCGAGTTGAGCTTAACGATGATGCGGCCCTCCTTGCCCTGCCGGGTGAGATCGCGTTCGTGCCGGATCAGTTTCAGGAATTTGTCGTGCATCTGGAACGGCGCGACGAGCAGTTGCTTCACGCCCTCGAATTCGGAGAGGCCGGTCAGGGTGTTGAAGAGCATGCCGACTTCCTCGCCGAGCGCCTGGTCCGCGGTGAAGAGGCTAAGGTCGGTATAAAAACGGGCGGTGCTGGGGTGATAATTTCCGGTGCCAAGATGGAGGTAATGACGCAGCCGGTCCTCGTCGCGGCGGACGACCATCAACACCTTGCAATGGGTCTTGAGCCCCACCAACCCATAGACGACGTGGACGCCGGCTTCCTCGAGCTGCCGCGCCCAGATGATATTGTTGGCCTCGTCGAAGCGGGCGCGCAACTCGACCAGCACCGTGACCTGCTTGCCTTCCTCGGCGGCGTGTATCAACGAGTGGACGATGGGCGAGTCGCCGCTGGTGCGATAGAGCGTCATCTTGATCGCGAGGACCGCCGGGTCGGATGCGGCATGCTCGAGGAATTCGACCACGCTGGCGAAACTCTGGTAGGGATGATGGAGCAACACATCCTTCTGCCGGATGATCTTGAAATAATCGCAGCCCGAGGGCAGGGCGTGGGAAACGATCGGGACGTAGGGCTTGTCGCGCAACGAGGCGAGCGCATCGATCGAGGCGAGCGGCATCAGGTGCAGGAAATTGAGCGGGCCGTTGACCAGATAGACGTCGTCCTCGCTCAGCTTGAAAATATCGAGCAGGACGCGCCGCATGTCCTTCGGGCAGCCGTGCTCGATTTCGAGCCGCACCGCGTTGCCCCGCGCCCGCTTGCGCAATTCGTCCTCGATGGTACGAAGCAGATTTTCCGCCTCCTCCTCGTCGATGTAGAGATCGCTGTTGCGCGTGATCCGGAAGCCGTAAACTTCCTCGACCTTCAGGCCGGGAAAGAGGTCGTGAATGTGATTCTGAATCAAATTCTGGATGAGAAGGTAGTGCCATTCGTCGGTCTTGGGATGGGGAATGCGGACGAGCCGGGGCAGCACGCGTGGGATGGCGACCACGGCATGGAGGACCTCGGTGGCACGCTCGGGCCGCCGCAGGCGGAGGAAAAGATTGTGGCTTTTGTTTTGCAGTTGCGGAAAGGGATGGCTCGCGTCGACGGCCAGCGGCGTGAGCACCGGGAAGACCTCCTCGCGGAAATAATGAGTGGCCCAGGCCTGGTCCTCCTTGCTCATGGTCTTGAAATCGTGCAGATGAACACCGTGCTTTTCCAGGGCGGGCAGTAGCTCGTTGTTCCAGAGCTGATACTGATCGTCGATCATCTTCAGGACATCCTGCCGGATCGCGTCGAAGGTCTGGCGCGCGGTCATGCCGTCGGGACCGGCATCGTCCGACTCATGCTCGATCTGTTGTTTGAGGCCGGCCACGCGTACCTCGAAAAATTCGTCCAGGTTGGAGGTGACGATGCCGAGGAAACGGACGCGCTCCAGCAAAGGCTGGCTGGGGTCCTGCGCCTCCTCGAGCACGCGGCGGTTGAAGGCGAGCCAGCTCAGTTCGCGATTGATGAAAAATCTGGGGTCGGAAAGGTCGGGCGTGGTCATGGGGGCAGGGGAGGATACCCTTTTGCGGGGGGTGCGGGCAACGCGCGAATTGTTACGGAGATGCGACGCCGGTTTCCCCAGGCGGGCGATCTCCCGCTTGAGGATTTCATAACCGCGCATCAGACGGGGTCCGGCCTGCAGGATGTCATCGGAGGGAATTTCAACCAGGTGCCCGTCGCGCACGGCGGGAATCTTTTCCCAACCGGGCCGCGTGATGATCTCGGACGCCTGCATGGGCTTGCCGCACCAGGAGGCAAAGATGATTTCCGGCTGACGCGCCACGACTTCCTCCGGCGTGACGGCGCGCCCCGCGGCTTTCTTTTCCCGCCGGGTTTCGGCGAAAATATCGGAGCCGCCCGCCCGGTCGATCAATTCCGAGACCCACCCGATGCCCGTGATCAGCGGCTCGGGCCATTCCTCGAAGTAGACTCTGGGACGGTGCGAGCCGTTGGCTTGGACGGGCTGCAACGCGCTCTCCATCTGCGCGACCACTTCTTCCGCGCGGTCGCTCCGGCGCACGATCTGGCCGAGATTGCGGATCGCATCGTAAATTTCGTCCAGGCTGCGCGAGTTGATGGCCCAGACGGTCACCCCCGCCTTGATCAAATCGGACGCGAGCTGGTGCTGGACATCGGTCGAGGTGATGACCAGATCGGGCGTGAGCCGCAGGATCGCCTCCAGGTTGCCGGAACTGAAGCCGCTCACACGCGGTTTTTCCTCCGCTCCCGGCGGCGGCTGGTGGAACGCGGTCACCCCCACGACCTGCGGCCACGCTCCCAGGTGGTAAAGAATATCGGCTCCGTCGGCTCCGAGAGCAACGAGGCGTTGGGGGGCGCTGTTTCGTGACACAACCGGATACCTTACCTCCTTTTCGGCGGGGGAGAAATGTTAATCCAAGGTCATGCTCTTGTACCTAGGCAACGGCGAAAGCCGACATGACGCGTGAAAGCTTTTAACCTTACCGCAGTCTTGGCGAATGGGGCGGAAGTATCTATGCTCAACCCCTCCCCATGAAACTCCCGAGCGCATGAGACCGCCTCCCGCTCATGGTGATGAACCTTTCTCGGCGCCGGAGCCGATGCCGACGGACATCCACAATGTCTATATCTACGAGGTCTTCAATACGGCCTCATGGAGCGTGGTTCTCGGCTCTCCCATGTTGCTTTATTTCCAGCATCTCAATGCGACCGCAACGATTCTGGCCATCGCGGCCTGCCTCGCGCCGGTTCTGAACATCCTGCAGATTCCCGCCGCTCATTTTGTGGAGCGGGTCGGTTACCGCCGGTTCGTGCTCAGCGGCTGGACGACGCGCAGCATCGTGGTGGTGGGAATGATGCTGGTCGCGTTCCTGCCCGATTCCGTTGATCGCGCCACGCGGATGGTGATGATGCTCGGGCTTTCCTTTGTCTATAACGCGTTGCGCGGCATCTCGGTTTGCGGCTTCCTGCCCTGGTTCACCCATATTGTACCCGAGAGCCGCCGCGGCGAATTTCTCGCCCGGGACCAATTGGCGGGCGCGCTGGCCGCCATCGCATGTCTTTTTATCGCGGGCTCGCTGCTGCTTCACAAGGCCTGGTACTCCTTTGGCATTGTCTTTGCCATGAGCGCAGCGGCAGCCTTCACCAGCCTGATCTTCCTGCGCCGCATTCCCGATGTACCGGTGGAAAAAATCGTTCCCAACCCGACCCCAATGCCCTGGCGAGAGATGCTTTTTTATCCGCCCTTTTTCAAGTATGTCCGCTACAATGTGATCATCAATATGGCTCTCGGCGCGTCGAACGTTTTTTGGGTCCGGTTTTTTCGCGCGTCGCTCGGGGTGAGCGAATCGGGCGTTCTTTTTGTCGCCTGCTTCAGCGCGATTGTCCTGGCGGTCGGCCTGTTCCTGATGGGCCGCCTGATCGACCGGGCCGGCAACAAACCGGCGCTCACTTTTTCGGGGCTCCTCTTCATTTGCCACTTTCTTGGCTGGGCCGGAGTGGCAGCCGGCATAGTTCCTTTCAACGATCTCGTTCTCGGAATTCAAATCTTCACGTCGGGACTGGGCAGTGCGCTTTGGAATCTGGCCAATGTCCGTACCGTCATGGGGATCGTTCCGACCATGGGGCGTCCTCATTTTCTTGCGCTCTATAGCGTGGCCAGCAATTTGACTTTCGGCCTGGTGCCTTTGTTCTGGGGACCGGTCCTCGATTACTTCGGCCGCGGACACATCGCCTGGGGCTATTGGCAATGGAACAGTTACAGTCTCTTTTATTGCACGCTCGCCTTGACCATGGGCGTCGGCCTCGGGATGCTTCGATTCGTGGCCGAACCTCAAACCATGACCTGGGATGTTTTCATGACGGAACTCCTGGTAAAAACTCCCAGCCGCGCCGTTTCCCGACTCATCGGTCGATTACGCGGACCGGTCATCGGATGAAACGCTTTCTCTCGTGGATCAGTTCCCAGGTGATTCACCTGATTGGATCGACCTTGCGCATGACGGTCGAAGACCACGGTAATATCGTCGACCAACCGGACCATCCCCCGGTCATCATCGCTTTCTGGCACAACCGGACGGTGCTTATGGCCTACTTTTACGAGCGTTATAGCCGGGGCCGGACCGCCCTGACTTTTATCAGCCGCAGCCGGGACGGCCAGTTTATGACCGATGTCGCCGCTCGGTTCGGAATCAAGGCCGTCCGCGGCAGCAGCTCCCGCCACGGCACCTCCGCCACGCTGGCCGCCATTCGGGCTGCGAGCGATCGCCATGTCGACCTCGTCATTACTCCCGACGGGCCGCGCGGGCCCCGTTACCAGATCCGGCCGGGCCTGATCCGACTGGCCCAGGCGACTCAACGGCCCATCGTCGCCGTGACTTATCGCTTGATTTGGAAGTGGGAACTTCGAAGCTGGGATCGCTTTCACGTTCCGATTCCTTTCTCGCGATGTCATTTGATTACGGGCGAGCCTATTTTCGTTCCGGAAAATCTTTCGGAGGAGGAGATGGCCGCGGTGAGTGTGCGCGTTACGAATGCGTTGGGCGGCGACTGAATTTTATTTATATATTAAAGTATTGTCTCCAATAAAATGTCATTCGAATGTAACAGACCTGTGCAATATCTGCCTCCGAATCTCATTGCAAGAGTTTAAACAAAGTGGTAAAGGTAAGGGTGATGACGAAAATGTATTTACCTGAGCGGCTTCAGACTTTATTTACCGCGTTACTTTGCTTCGTTGCGATCTCCAGCCTAGCCATGGGCGACGACCGTTTTGCCGTGACCGTGGGAGCACATGATCATCTGGTTATTTTTGGCCCAAAGGGCGAGCGAATATCGGAACTTGCTGTTCCCAGCATCGCTCAGCCGATCACCATCGGCGACGTTTCGTTTCAGGTCAGTTACGGCTGTGATGCCAATGGACAATTAACGGCGATTCTAACTCCGAGTTCAACCGACCCCGTTGCCCTTCACTTTACAGTGCTGGGAAAGAGTGTGGACGCCGATAAAGCGGTGGTCACACTCACTTTCTCCTCGAATTTAAAAGGGGTCACGATCGATCCCGGTTACGTGGGGAGCGTCGAGGTCAATTCGCACCGGCTGCGGCAACATCACCTGGCCGATGACGCCCCTGTACTTCCCGTGGTAATCCCCTCTGTTTCCGCAGCTCCCGCCTTGGCGCCTGATTCGGTCGCCCCGGTGGGGGCTGCTTCGCCGTCCAAACTCTCCGTCGTTTCCAACGCTCCCCCGGCTTCATCTCCCGAAACTGCACCATCGGCTTTTCCGCGCGCACCTGCGCCGCTGGCCAGTCAGCTTACTCCTTCCCTGTTAGCTCAGGACAACTCGGATTCAGCTCCGGCCGGCCATGCGGATATGCCGAAAACGGCGTCCGTAACATCTCCCGCTGCCGCCATCCCGGCCGGTTCCCCCGCGACCGATGTCGCCAAGACGACGGTCAAGCTTTATTGGTCGGAGCCGGTGACGCCGCCCAATGGTCCCGCACCCTCCGTGGGCCTCGACGAAATCAAGCTGCTTGAAGTTCACGGGCCGGTTTCCGTTACCTTGACCAGCGGCGAGATCAAGACCGGTGTCGAAGGAATGATGGTGCCTTCCGGTTCGAAGGTGGCGACTTTTGACAATGCTTCCGCCGCGCTCTTCATGGGCGGCGTTAATTCAGCCCGACTCATGCCGAACTGCGAGCTCACCGTCACCCAATCCTTCGATGGAACGGTGCGCAAGACTCTTCTCGATCTGGAGCACGGGGCTGTTTTCTCGCGGGTGGGACGGCGCGCCGGCGAAGTGGAAGATTTCAAAGTGCGTACGGCGGAGGGCGTCATGGACGCGACTACTCCCGATATGCTCGCTTTCCGCGGCAGCCTTGACGAGCTTCAGGGCAAGAAGACAGCCATGAATTTGGGCCGGGGTTGGAACCGAAAGGGCCTGTTGGCCTGGAGTCCTTTTTCCATGGGCCGCAATTTGATCAGCGATCAGGTCGATCCGATGTTTGGCGGGATCAAGACAATCGGCCCGGGCGCGACCGGGTCTACGCCTCCTCCACCGGTCACCAACACCTATTTCTACCTGGCCACCAACGTCCCGGGTTTCAATCTGAAGAATATTAAAGAGCTGGTGCTTTCGAGTTATGCGGGGGCCGCCCAAAACAGCTCGTTCTCCACAGATTCCCAAAAAGTCCTTCAGGCGATTTTGGTGGGCCTTCAACCCTTTAATTTCAAGCTCCACGATCTGCTCTATCGCTTCAATTCAGGCACTGGTACGCCGGGAGATATCGCGTTTTACAAAAATCTTATCACGGTCTTTTTCGATACGCAGATTCCTTCCATCGACAGCGAATTCAGTGGAAGCCATTCCGCCCTGATCAAGGAAACGATTGCCGCCGCCGCCGCCCTCAAGCAGGACCTGCAGCCTTTCGGGACGACTCTTGCCACGCCTTACTAGCTTGATCTAGGCGATTTAACTCTTATATTGCAAGAAAATCGGTTAAAAACGACTAAATCAATAGATTTAGCTTTATTCCCGCTCGTTCCCGCCTAGAATTATCGCGTGAATGCGTTAGGTTCTCAGCTGGAGACATTCCCTCCCGTCGCCATCGAAGCTCAACCCGAATTACGGCGTCCCCAGCGCCGTCGTCGTATCCTACCCGGATTTCATCTGACGCTCGGCTTCACCGTCTTTTATCTCAGTGCCATCGTCTTGGTCCCGCTGGCCGCACTTTTCCTGAAGACGGTCACCCCCACGGCCGATTATCCCAGCGTCTTTCAGGTGGTCGCGCATGCCGTTCAGGTTGCCACGGATACTCGCGCCTTTGACAGTTACCGGCTTAGTTTCGTGCTCTCTTTCGCCGCCGCCTTGCTCAACGGTTTCTTCGGATTCATTGCGGCGTGGGCGCTGGTCCGGTATCGCTTCCCGGGCCGAAAGATTATCGATGCCTTGGTCGATTTGCCCTTTGCCATGCCCACCTCCGTGGCCGGCCTCGCGCTGACGCAGGTGTTTTCCACCAACGGCGGCTTTATCGGCCAGCTCCTCTATCAATGGTTCGGCTGGCGGATTGCCTACACGTCGTGGGGAATCTTGATCGCGCTGACTTTCATCGGCTTTCCCTTCGTCGTGCGCACGCTCCAGCCGGTGCTGACCGACCTGGCAGCTGAGGTGGAAGAGGCGGCCGCGTGCCTCGGGGCCAATCGGTGGCAGACCTTCCGGCGCGTCATTCTTCCCGCGGTTCGGCCGGCGCTTTTGACTGGCATCATGCTGGCCTTCGGCCGTGGAGTGGGGGAATACGGCAGCATTGTTTTCATCTCGAGCATGATTCCCTATTCCACTGAAATCACGCCGCAGCTCATCATCATCAAGCTGGAAGAGTTCGATTACGTGGGCGCGGCGGGATTGGGACTGGCCATGCTCGTTATGTCGTTCGCCATCGTCGTGACGGTGAATCTGCTGCAACATTATGCGGCCGGCCAGCGGAGGACAACGTGAGGCGCGCCACCTCCGATCATGGGCTGGCGCGGGTGCTCTTCATCGGGATCCTTTTCGCCTTCGTTCTTTTTTTCCTGATCTTTCCGGTCTGCGTGGTCCTGTTCGAGGCGCTCCGCGGAGGCCTCGCGCTCTATTGGTCGGCCTTGACCGCGACGCACAGCCTGACCGCGATCCGCCTGACCCTGCTCGTTGCGCTCGCCGTGGTGCCGATGAACACCTTCTTCGGCGTCTGCGCGGCGTGGGCGGTCACGCACTTTAAGTTTCGCGGGAAGGCGCTGCTGATTTCCCTGATCGAAATTCCGCTCTGGGTTTCGCCGGTCATCGGCGGTCTGATGTTCGCGCTGATTTTCGGACGGCAGGGATTTCTCGGACCGTGGCTCGATGCGCACGGAATCGAGATCATGTTCGCCTATCCCGCCATCGTGCTGGCCACGGCGTTCGTCACCTTTCCCTTTGTGGCGCGGGGGCTGATCCCGCTCATGCAATCGCAGGGCAACGCCGAGGAGGAGGCCGCGCTCACGCTGGGCGCCAACGGCTGGCAGCTCTTCTGGCGCGTGACCTTTCCGAAAATCAAGTGGGGCATTCTCTACGGAATGATCCTCTGCAACGCGCGGGCCATGGGCGAATTCGGCGCGGTCTCCGTGGTGGCCGGAAGCGTCGACGACCGGATCACCATGCCGCTCCAGATCGAACAATATTACCTCAACTTCAGCCTGCCCAAGGCCTTTGCGCTCGCCTCCGTTCTTTTGCTTTTATCCGCCGTCACTCTGGCCATCAAGATCGGGCTGGAATGGCGCCGCCTCGCCCCCAACATCGTCCGCCCCCAATAAACCATGAGTGTCGCCGTCAGCCATATTTCCAAGCGCTTTGAAACCCGCGGCCAACGGGCCGTGCCCGCGCTGCGCGACGTTTCCCTCGAGGTAAAAACGGGTGAGCTGCTCGCCATGCTCGGGCCCAGCGGCAGCGGCAAGACGACGCTCCTGCGCGTCATCGCCGGCCTGGAAATCCCCGATGCGGGACGGGTGACGTTCGGCGCTGAGGACGTCACCGACAAGAGCGCCTACGAGCGCAAGGCCGGATTTGTCTTTCAGGCTTACGCGCTCTTCCAGCACATGACCGTCTTTGAGAATATCGCCTTCGGACTCCGCGTCCTCCCGGGGAAGAAACGGCCCGATGCCGCGGCCATCACCCGGCGCGTGACCGAACTGCTCCAGCTCATCCAGCTTGACGGCTACGAGAAGCGGCTCCCCTCGCAGCTCTCGGGCGGCCAGCGCCAGCGCGTCGCCCTGGCCCGCTCGCTCGCCATCGAGCCGCGCGTCCTGCTCCTCGACGAGCCGTTCGGCGCGCTCGATGCCAAGGTGAGGAAGGACCTCCGCAAATGGCTGCGCCATTTCCATGACCAGACCCATCTCACCTCGCTCTTCGTCACGCACGACCAGGACGAGGCCTTCGAGCTGGCCGACCGCGTGGTCATCTTCAACGAAGGCCGCATCCAGCAGATCGGCACGCCCGCGGAGCTGAGGGAGAACCCCACCAACGACTTTGTCCGCGAGTTCCTGGAGGTCTAGGGAAGCCCGGGCTGGACCGGTTTCGTGGTTTGGCTTAAAAAGCGCGCGTGGCTTATTTTTTTAGCCGAGCTTGCACATCGTGACGATGCAGGGGAAGGAATCAAGCAGCAGCGGCCCTCGAGCGCCCTACTTATTTTCGGGCGGTTTCTGGGGCGTGGCCTGGTCCACCGGCCGCACGTGGTCGGGATTGAGGAATGCGTTTGAATCGGGAGAAATAATTTCGGGTGTGTTGGCCGGGGCGCTTTGAGTCACGGGGAGAGTTGCCGGTATGGGGGTGGGCGCGGGAGGGGACGGCATTTCGCTCGTGGGCGGCGCGACCGCAGGCGAGGGCGACGAGGCGAGGGGCGACGGAGCTTTTAATTCGTTCAGGTATTTATTCCAGGCGTGCGGGTGCTCGGTGTGAACGTAAATGAGCGCGCATATGGCCATGACGAGAAGCAGCCAGATGTAGCTCATCACGCGACACTGAAGAGCGATTCCTCGGCGTCAATAGTTTGTTGGATCAGGGGAAATTGAAATTTAGCTTGGACCAGCAAAGACCCGCCGAGCGGCGCAAGATTCGTCGAACAAGTTTGTCCGGACATTGAGCTTTCATCTTAAGTGCCGCATCTTGCCCACGAGCGGTCTATTTGGTAATTTACCTCCATGACAAGGGAAATGGCATCCGCATCGGCGCGCCGGGTGGCTTCATATCTGAAGACCTCCCACGGTGCGACTCGCGTCGTGCTTTTCGGGTCGGCCCTGGCGGGCAAATTCAGTCCCCATCATTCGGATATCGATCTCTATTTTGAAGGCGTGCCGTACGAGCGTGAAATGGCCGTAAGCGGAATGACTTTCTGTGCTTTCCCTGAATTGGAATTGGATCTTTTCCCGGCGGGACATGCGACCCGCGAACTGAGCCGCGAGGTCCAGCTCGCCGGGGTGCCCCTGTGAGCCGGGAAGCGCTTCGGAATGACCTTGCACGATTGGCTCAAAACATCGAGCAATTGAAGCTTTCGCAAAAGGAATCCTCGACGCCATGGTTCAAGTCAGTTGGGCAGGCTCAATTATTGTCCCAATACTATACCGGCCTCGAAAGCGCCTTTGAAAAGGGACTGAAGGAGCTCGGCATCGAAGTTCCCGATAAAACCAGTCGTTATCACAAGGAAATTTTAACGCTGGCATTGCAGCATCATCTCGTACCCCCGAATGAACTCGAATATCTTAGCGATCTCCTTTCTTTCCGCCATTACGTCCGGCATGGGTACGGGGTTGAATTTCGCCCCGAAGAGGTCGATCAAAAAGTGCGCCTGAGTATCGAAAAATGGCCGCTGATTCGAGAGAGTTTGGAAAAGAAATTCAGGGGAAATTGACTTCACCCTAGGGACGAGCAAGCCTCCTCCCGTGAACGTCGACTATCAGGCGTGAAATCTTCTTCTCGATGCGACGCCGGAAGATTATCGTTCCGCCTTCATGCAACCTGATCGCTACGAAGTTTCGCCTTTTGGTCGACGTCGATTGTCGGGTGCTCTTCAAAAGCGGGGATCAAGACTGGGGATGCCCACGTGGGGTGCATTCATTTTTGGCGGTCTCTTTGTCGGCATCGGTACTGCCGTCGTCCTGGTGGGCACGCATGTCCTTCCGGTGAATCCCGCATCTGTGGAAGCGCCTTACTGGGTGCTGACGGCCTTTGGCATCTCCTTCGCCCTGGGTGGCTTCATTGTCTGGGGCATGGCGTGGAAACAATTTGCCGCCAATCGTTCACGGCAGGAGGCTGCGCATCGGTATCCCAGTGAGCCAGCGTTGGTAGATTACCCCTGGCATCCCGACGGATTCGCCGTGTCCGAATGGACAGGCGCGGTCAAGGGGTTCGCTTGGGCCGTGGGAATGACTATTTTCCTTTCGATGTTCAACTGGTGGGCTTTCGGTGTGGGCGGCCCGTGGATGGTCAAGGGCATCGTAGGTCTCTTCGACCTCATTGCTCTATGGGTGTGGGTGCAGGCCGTACTGCAACTCTTGCGCGCTTTCAAATTTGGTCATTCACGGATTGAATTCATTTCGTTTCCTTACCACTTGCAGAAGCCGGTCGTCATCCGCTGGCAACCCAGTCGCGGCGTCAGCCGGATCAACAAGGGGACGTTCACGCTGCGCTGTGTCGAGGAATGGATGGAGACTCAGGGTAGTGGTCAAAATCGCAATACCACCCTGGTACACGAGGAAATTTGGAGCGCGCAATGGATCATTCAGCAGGCATGCACGATCTCGCGCAACGATCCCATGGAACTCCGTTACGAACTCCCGGCGGGTGCAAAGCCAAGCCTGCTTTCCTCTGACAGGCCGTTGTTCTGGGAACTGGAAGTCAAACTTGATCTCCCCGGCGTGGACTTTAACGAAACTTACCTCGTGCCGATTTACGGTCCGGCCTGATATCGGAAAGAGATAAAGGGAACAGGCATTATTTAGCTTAGGCCAGCACAACTCTCGCCCTTGCCACGTCCTCGGTGATTTGGGCCTGGAGGGCGGCGGCGCTGGGGAAGGCCTGCTCGTTGCGGAGCCAGACGAGGTCGGAGACCCAGAGCTTCTGGTCGTAGAGGTCGGCGTTGAAATCGAGGAGGTGGACTTCGAGGGAGTCGACGCCGTTGGAGGTGAAGGTGGGGCGGTTGCCGAGGTTCAGGACGGCGCGGTATTTGGTGAGGTTGCCGGCGACGCGGGCGCGGACGGCATAGACGCCGCGCGGCGGCAGGAGCTGCTCGACGTCGGTGAGGTTGGCGGTGGGAAAGCCGAGGGTGCGGCCCCGTTCCTCGCCGTGGCTGACTTTGCCGGTGACGGCGTAGGAACGGCCGAGCAGCCGCGTGGCCTCGTCGAAACGGCGCTGGAGAATGGCCTCGCGAATGCGCGTGCTGCTGACGGGCGCGCCGTCGAGCGTGACGGGCGCGATGGCCTTGACGGTGAAGAGATGTTGGCGCGCCAGCTCGGCGAGGCGCGCGGCGTTGCCCTCGCGGTTGCGGCCGAAGGACCAGTTTTCGCCGATGGCGACGTGCTGCAAATCGGGGAAGATGCGCGCGACTTCATCGACGAAGGCGGCGGGCGAAAGGTTGCGCAAGGCGTCGTCGAATTTGACGGCGACGACGGCGACGGTGCCCTGCGCGCGGAGGTAGGCGACCTTTTGTTCGAGGGTGGTGAGGCGCGGCGGGACGCGGTCGGGGGCGATGACGGCGAGCGGGTGGGGCTCGAAGGTGAGCGCGGCGACTTTGCCTTCTTTTTCCTGCAAGCTGCGGACGACGGCCTGGTGGCCGAGGTGGACGCCGTCGAAGACGCCGATGGCGAGGCCGGTGACGCCGGGGTGCGGGGCGAGTTGGGTGAGGGGAACGGGGCCGATGAGCACAGGTTTAATTAGCCTCGGAATTAGCCACAAGAGGACACAAAAAACACAAAAGCAAGAGGCTTCAGCATTTTAAAGAATTGTGCACGTTTTCCCGGGTGGCCCCGACAACTTGTTGTCGGGGTTCGAGCGCGCGGCATCGCGCGCGAACAGGAGGTCATCGGAGGCGGCGCGCATGACAGGAGACCTCCTGTTTGCTGCGCACACCCGGACAACGAGTTGTCCAAGCCACCGATCGTGTGTGGATGACATTTTAGGTTGCTCTAGAAGTGGGTCGGGACGGAGTCCGACCCTCCAGGATAGGTTATCTCCTGCGCAGGCGCGAGACCTCCGGGAGGGTGAGGAGCGACGGCAGCAGCGCCTGGGCGTCGGGCGTTTTCTGCAACGCATCCCAACTGAGGGCGCGTTCGAGGGAAAAGTTGCCCGACTTGAGGCGGCTGAGCTGGACGAGGTGGGCGCCGCAGCCGAGGTCGGCCCCGATGTCGTGGCAGTAGGTGCGGACGTAAAATCCTTTGCTGCATTGGATGCGGAATTTGATCAGCGGCAGCGCGACGTCGTCGATGACGTAGGAGCTGATGTGGACGAGGCGCGGCTCGCGCTCGACGGTTTTGCCGGCGCGGGCGAGTTTGTAGAGCGGGACGCCGCCCTGCTTGAGCGCGGAGACCATGGGCGGGACCTGATAGAAGTCGCCCGTATATTTTTTGAAGGCGGCCTCGAGCTGCTCGCGCGTCAATTCGGGCACCGGCTTTTCCTCGAGCGCCTTGCCGTCGGCGTCCTGCGAGTCGGTGACGACGCCGAGCTTCATGGTGGCGGCATATTCCTTGTCCTCGGCCATGAGGAGGTCCTGGATTTTGGTCGCCTTGCCGATGACGAGCATGAGAAGGCCGGTGGCGAGCGGATCGAGCGTGCCGCAATGGCCGACTTTTTTGAAGTGAAAGCGGTTGCGCACGTAGTCCACGACGTCGTGGGAGGTGCAGCCGCTCGGTTTGTCGATGAGGAGAACGCCGTCTGCTTCCATAATTTATTCCTGACTATCTGCTGAATGAGTCGCGAGAGAATGGGGAGAACGGAGAGCTTGGGGATGAAAATCGTTCGTTCGCGGCCCAAGCGTCCCTCCGGGACGCGCTCCATCGTGAAGACAAACCCGGCGATGAATCGCCGGGCTACTTTCAATCATTCCTCCGGAATGAAGAAGTTCCTGAAGAGAGACTCCAGCTGAGGTCACGGGCGGGCTGATTTTCATCGGTTCTTTTTTGCGTTCTTTGTGTTCTTGGGCGGCTGAATTTAGTTATTCGGGTAATTGTTTGGCGATGAGATCGAGGAGTTTTTTTTCGAGCGCGGCGGGGTCGAGTTTGGTCCGCAGGCCGGCGGCGAGGCGATGGCCGCCGCCACCAAACTCCTGGCAAATGCGCTGGACGTCAACCGTGCCGCGCGAACGCATGCTGGCGCGGGTGAGGCCGTCGGGCAGCGATTCGAGGAGGAAGGCGACCTCGACGGTTTTCACCGCCTGCAAATATTCGATCAGGCCTTCGGTCTCGTCGGGGATGGCGCCGCTGCGGGCGTACATTTCGGGGGTGAGGCCGAACCACGCGACGCGATTTCGGCTGGCGAAGTGGATGGCCTTGAAGACTTCGCTGATGAGGAGCAGGCGCTCGGCGCGAAAGCTCTGGTAGCAGGCCTCGGCGAGGTTGGTCGGGTCGGCGCCGGCGGTGACGAGGCGGGCGGCGACTTCGAAGGTGTGGGCCGTGGTCTGGCGGTAGCGGAAGTTGCCGGTGTCGGTCATGATGCCGACGTAGAGGTTGGCGGCGATGTCGGGGGTGAGCGGCCATTGCAGCGCGGTGATGATTTCGTAGAGGACCTGCGCGGTGGCGGGCGATTCGGGGTCGATGAGGTTGAGTTGCGCGTAGCCGGGATTGCTGACGTGATGGTCGATGTTGACGTCGGGCGCGCGCCGCCATTGGTCGAAAACCGGGCCGAGCCGCTTCTGGTCGGCGCAATCGACGGAGATGATGAGGCGGTCGGGTTCGGGCGGGGTGGGGAGGGTGGCGGTGAGGCTTTTGCTGCCGGGCAGGAATTCAAAAAGCGGGGAGAGGCCGTCGGCATTGACGACCTGGACGTCGTTGCCCGTGGCGCGGAGGCAGAGGGCCAGGCCGAGGGTGGAACCGTAGGCGTCGCCGTCGGGCCGGACGTGGGAGATGACGAGGAAGCGCTCGTGGCGGTCGCAGAGTTTCTGGAAGGAGACGGGTAAGTCGGGAGAAAGCATAGAAATCGGAGAACCTCAACAAATAGGAGAGATGAGCGGGCGAGTCTATCTCTTAAATCTGGGAGGAATTGGCGCGAAATGGAATTTCGCGAAGGGCAGGAGCGAAAAATCTGGGGCGAAGCTGGGGCGTTTTTCCATTGGGGTGGCCCGGACAACGAGTTGTCCGGGTTCGCGTGGAGACATTCCACGCGAACAGGAGGTCGGCAGGCGATACCCAGATTCCGGTGACCTCCTGTGCGCTCGCGATGCCGCGCTCGCGCACCCGGACAACGAGTTGTCCGGGCCACCCGCCGAGTGGGCGGAGCTAATGGGCCGCGTGCGGCAGGGCGAAGAAATAATAACAGGCGGCGCCGAGGATCGCGAGGACGACGCCGGCGGCAACGTATATCCAGAGGAGCTTCTTTTTCCTGGGCACCGGTTTGGCGAGGTCGTCGTAGCTGATGGCCGATTCGCCTTTGACGTAGACGCTGTCGTCCTGGAGCTTGCCGGCCTTGGAGGGGCGCACCGGCGCGGTGGGGAGCTTGAGCGTCTGGTAATAGAGCGTGCCGGTGTTGGCCTGGGTCTTCAATTGGCCCGATTGCTTCTGGAGGGGATGGGACTCGGGGGCGATGAGCTTGGGGCGCTTGATGCCCGGCTCGAATTTGATGATGACGGTGCCCATCTGGATGAGGTCGCCGGGGCGGAGGATGACTTCGCTGACGATCTCGCCGTTGACGTAGGTGCCGTTGGAGGAGTTGAGGTCGCGCAGGACGATGTCGGGGCCGCATTGGATGAAGATGGCGTGGCGATTGGAGATGGAGGGGTAGGGGAGGGGAATCTCGTTGCCGGCAGCGCGGCCGACATGGGTGTATTCCTGCTCGAGCATGTAGACGAGGGGGGGCAGGTCGGGCCGGGTGACGGTGAGCTTGGGCTGGCTGTCGTGGATGCGGATGGAAAGGGGCTCGGCCGCGGTGATGGTGGGCGAGGATGATTTGGGGCCGGTCAGGCCGACGTCGGCGCGGCGCGCGCCTTCGAAGAGGAGTTGTTCCCAGGTCAGGGTGACCGTCTTTTTATGGGGGAGGATGTCTTCATCGAGGGAGAAGCCGCCGCCGGGCCAGGTGAGCATGGAATAGATGGCCTCCTCGCCCTCGGTGACGCCGCAGAGGGCGTGGAGCACCCGGCCATGCTGGATGTAGATGAAGCCGTACGATTCGCCGGAGCGAAAGGTGATCTGGCCGCTGCGCCGGCTGAGGCAACACATCTGCAGGACCTCGGGCAATCCCATCTGGGATTGGGCGCTGAAACCGGACGTGCCCGACTGATCTGGATTGGGCGCCGGGCTGCTGTTGGGATGACTCATCGCGGCGATATTTGCTGTTGCAAGTGAAAGATAATAGTGCACCATCTAGAGGGCTTTACAAGCTTTAGAAGCTTTCCCTCCAAATACCCCGCATATGGCATTGTTTTCGTTCGGCAAAAAAGATAAAAAACTTCCCGAAGTATCTGCCCCTGTGGCAAAAACGCAGCCGACTCCGCCAAAGATCCAAAACCCTCCAAGTTCGGTCACTTTCCCCACGGTCAAGCCCCCGCAGCCGACCGGTTTGATGCCCGCCACGATCACCCCGGGGGGGACGGCGACGACCCAGCCGATGTCGGTTCCCCGGACCGGTTTGACCGGCCTGAAGCCGAGCCGTCCGGGCGCGGCGCAAACGCGATCAACGCAGCGGATTGTCCTGCCCACCCCGCCCGGTTCGCGGCCCGGCAGCACCAAGCCTTTGACCATGGGGGCGGCCAGCGGACGCATCAACCTGCCGATCGGCATGATCCTGCGTTGTCTGCCGCCCGAAGTGCTGGCGGCCGAGATGTCGGAATTTGAGGCGAGCGGCCGGGCCGCGACGGAGATCGGGCTGCCGATGAACCTGATTCTGGGGCAGCTTCCCTCGGGCAAGGTGGAGATGACGCTCCAGGAATTGGTGCCCCATTTCCCGCCCGGTTACCTACAGCCGACGGAGGCGATCGCGAGCTACCTGCCGAATCTGGTCAGCCTGCCGCTGATGGACGTGGTGATGCGGATCCCGCCCGATCTGCTGGCGCTTCGTCCAGACCAAAAGGATGTCGACGCGTCGATCATCAACATGGCCGACCCCTTTACCGAGGAGATTTTGCGCGAGCAGGCGGAAAATGCGCGCCGGCAGTCGCAGACCAATATCATCGAGGAGAGCCAGGCCCCGCACGAGGAATTTGTGCCGCGCGACCAGGCCGGCCCGGCCCGCTCCGTCATCCCGCCGCGCCGCCCGATCGCCGAACCGCTGATTCCCTCGCGCACCACGGCGACGACCCTGGCCGCGCCTCCGATGCCGGTGGCGCCGAAGCTCCCCACGCCGACGCCCGCGGTCGGCCCGCGCGCGAGCCAGATCGTGCCGCCGACGATTCCCACTCCTGCTTCCCGCGAGGGTTCGACCCCGGCGCCGGTTCCGATTCCCATCCGCTCGACCACGGTGCTGCCGGCGCGCTCCCCGGCGCCGGTCGCGACCCCGCCGGAAGCGCCGCCCCCGGTGACGGCATCTGCCGCCCCGATTCCGCCGGTGCCTCGTCACACGGGTCCGATCCCGGCCCCGCCGCCGCCGCGGCACACGACTTCCCTGCCGACCGTCCCGCGCCGGACCGGCGCCGTGCTTTTGCCGGGCCAGACACCGCCCAGCACGTCGGCTCCAGCCCCGTTGACCCCGGCGGAAAAGGTCGCGGCAGCGGTCGCCTCCGCCGAGCCCGATGCCAACGCCGACGATCTCCAGAGGCTCGCGGCCCTGGCCATGGCGCAATTGGGCGATAGCTCGGAATCGGTGGCGGAAGCTTCGCCGGAGCCCGAGTCCGAGCCAGCCGCTTCGTCCGCATCCGCGCCTCTCGTCGATGAACCGGCCCCGAGCGTCCCTGTGCCCGCGCCCGCGGCTATCTCGCCTCCAGTGACCGAGCCCGAAGCCGCCCCAGTGCCTGCGCCTGCCCAGACGCCTGCGCCTTCCGCGTCGGAGGCGGAAACTTCAGCCCCCGCCTCGGTCGCCTTTAATCTCAATACCTGCACGGTGGAGGACCTGGTCCAGAATATTCCGGGCTGCTTCCGCGACCTGGCCGAATCGATCGTCGAGCATCGGGCGAAGATCGGCTCCTACAAGCGGCTGGAGGATTTGCTCGACGTTCCCGGCATGACCAAGGCGGCCTATACCAACCTGACCGGCGAAGCGCCGCCCGACAACCGGATTTCGCTTTCACTGAACGAGCTGCTCGGCTTCCCCGCGGACCAGCATATTTCGCTGAAGGATGTCACCGACCGGATCGCCTGCTGGCCCGACGTCACCGGCTGTCTCCTGAGTCAAAGCAGCGGGCTTTCGCTCGTCGGGACGGCGCCGGAAGGGCTGGACAAGGCGGCGATCGTCGCCTTCGCGCCGCGGATGTTCGAGTCGATCAACAAATCGTTCTCGGAGGTCACCAGCCACGAGACCGACGCGCTGGTCATCCCGTCGGCGGGAAACAGCTTCCATCTTTTCCGCAACAAGGACCTTTATCTGATCATCATGTCCCGTCTCCCGCAGATGCCCGAGCGTCATATCAAGGTGGCGCGGTATGTCCTGGCCGCCTTGAGCGTCCGCCGAGACTGAAGCGTAGTTCGTATGGCCTTCATCAATTATTCGAGTCGCGAGATACAGCTCAAGATCGTCTACTATGGCGCGGCGCTGTGCGGCAAGACCACGAACTTGGTCACCCTTCACAAGCAAATCACCCATGCGCAAAAAGGGGAATTGGTCTCGCTGGCCACCGACGCCGACCGGACGCTCTTCTTCGATTTTCTCTCGCTGAACACGAAGACGCTGCCGGGGTTCACCACCCGCTTTCAACTCTACACGGTGCCGGGACAGGCCATCTACAACACGACGCGGCAACTGGTGCTCAAGGGCGTGGACGGCATCGTCTTCGTGGTCGATTCCCATTGGGAAAAGATGGCCGACAATGTCGAGTCGTTCTCCAATCTCCAGGAAAATCTGATCGAAAATCACCTGAGCCTGGTCCAGATTCCCTATGTGCTCCAGTACAACAAGCGGGACATCCCCAACGCCGCACCGGTGAACTACCTCGAATTCACCTTCAACAATCGTGCCAACCGGGCCATGGCCTTCGAGTCGGTGGCGGCGACCGGCTCCGGCGTGCTGGAGACGTTGAACGCGGCGGCGCGGCTGCTGCTCGCCAAATATTCGAAGACTCCCAATCCCAACGTCACCGGCATGACGCAACCGAACCTCTCGGTCGCGGTGCTGCCCACCGAGGAAAATCCCCAGGTCCCGGCGGGCAATGCCGCCGCCTGACCGCCAAATTCGTATGTCTGCCATTGGAATGCTCACGGCCGAAGACCAGCTGGCCATCGAACAACGGCTCGGCGATTTTCTCGCCAAGTCGGAGGCGCAATGGTCGGCTCTGGTCGACAAGGGAGGGAATCTCTTCGCTCAATCGGGCGAGACGGGGAATCTCGACCTCAGCATCCTTTCGGCGCTGGCCGCCGGCTCCTTTGCCGCGACCCACGAACTGGCCAAGCGTCTGGGTGAACCCGAATTCAGCGCGCTTTACCATGAGGGACACGGGCAGCATATCCTGATGAGCGCGCTGCACCACGAATGCCTCCTCGTGACCATTTTTGGCGAGCGGACCAACATCGGGCTGGTCCGGTTTTATGCCCAGCAGGTGACGCTTTCGCTTAATGAGCTTTTGCAGCAAGCCCGGGAAAAGGAAGCGACCTCGGCGCCCCTTTTGCTGGAAGGCGATTTTTTAAACGACAAGGCAGCAATTACCTGAAGTCTCGGATGGCTAGGCAAAAACGCCCTAGTTTTTGGCGAGTGAATGTCGGAGCTCCTTGGGAGGGGTCAAAATACCGTCTATTTCTTGACAATCGCTACATGTTTACATTTTTTATTGATTACGCAATGGCTTTGTTTAGAGTAGGTTACATGCGGATTTACTACTTTTCTAAAAAAATGATCGAGGGGCGATTTTTCTATTGGCACGCGAAATGATCGTGATAGCGTAACCACGTGATTGAGGGACGCGATCAGCGCCGCACGACAAATTTTTGAACATTTTTTATAGAGGGGAGGTGAACAAACAATGATCAACAAAGTAATTATTAGCGCTAAAAAAGCGCTGCGCCGGATGAAGAGCAAGAAGGGCCAAACTCTCGTGGAGTACGCCTTGATTCTCGCCTTCATTTCCGTGGTCGCCATCTCCGTCCTCATCGCCCTGGGCAACCAGGTCAAGGGCGTATTTACGACCATCACCAGTCAGCTCGCCATCGCGGGAAGCAGCCACTAGTTCTCACGTTGGCTCAGAGATTTGAGCAGTTCCATTCTCTCAAATCCCTTGCTGATACGCTTATCAGCTGGAACTCTTCCTTCGATATCTCTTTCGTTGTCGAACCCGACTCATTCAGGTAATTTTTTAAAGTGATCCCTCTTTTTCTCCGTCCATGAGCACCCTCCTTGCACCGTTGATCGCGTCGATGCGAACGCGCCGGGTCCGTCGGCAGGGGCAGACGCTGGTGGAGTACGCCCTGATCCTGGCGGTGATCACCATCGTGATGATCTCGGTCATGTCGCTTCTGGGGGCGCGCATCGTGGTGATTTTCAGCGCGATCACGAATCTCCTCGATACGGCCCAGAGCAGCCATTAGGACTGTTTTCAAGGTAGAGTGACGCACCGCATGCGGGGTGGCCCGGGCTACTTGTTGCCCGGGTGCGCTCGAACCCTTTCGAGCGCACAGGAGGTTGGCGGCGATACCCAGATTCCGGTGACCTCCTGTGCGCGTGGAATGTCTCCACGCGCACCCGGACAACGAGTTGTCCGGGCCACCTTCATGGGAACAGGTAGCGCGACCTCAGGATGACGAGGCGGAGAGAGGCTTTCGCCGTGCTCTTCAATCTTTCTTCTTCTTTTTCGCGGAGCGTGGGCGGCGCTGGATCATTTCCGAGAGTACTCCGGGCAACTTGGGATCGAGTAAAATGGGCGGCGCGGGAAGGGGCTTGCTTTCGCCGGCGGCCACGGGAGGGAAAATTTCTTCTTCGAGGATGGGTGGAGTAGAGACGGGAAGCGGTTTGGTTTCGCGAGCCGCCAAGGGAGGAAAAATTTCTTCTTCCAGGATGGGCGGCGTGGAGATGGGCAGGGGTTTGCTTTCGCGAGCGGCCAAGGGAGGAAGACCTTCTTCTTCGAGGATAGGCGGGGTCGAGATGGGCAGAGGTTTGGTTTCGCGAGCCGCCAAGGGAGAAAGACTTTCTTCCTCGAGGATGGGTGGAGTGGAGACGGGAAGCGGTTTGGTTTCGCGAGCCACCAAGGGAGGGAAAATTTCTTCTTCGAGGATGGGTGGTGTCGAGATGGGCAGAGGTTTGCTTTCGCGGGCGGCAAGGGGAGGAAGACCTTCTTCCTCGAGGATGGGCGGGGTGGAGATGGGCAGAGGCTTGCTTTCGCGGGCCGCCAAGGGAGGAAGACTTTCTTCCTCGAGGATGGGCGGGGTGGAGATGGGAAGGCGTTTGCTTTCGCGGGTGGCCAAGGGAGGAAGACTTTCCTCCTCGAGGATGGGCGGGGTGGAGATGGGAAGGCGTTTGCTTTCGCGGGTGGCCAAGGGAGGAAGACTTTCCTCCTCGAGGATGGGCGGGGTGGAGATGGGAAGGCGTTTGCTTTCGCGGGTGGCCAAGGGAGGAAGACTTTCCTCCTCGAGGATCGGCGGGGTTGAAATGGGCAGAGGTTTGCTTTCGCGGGCCGCCAAGGGAGGAAGACTTTCCTCCTCGAGGATCGGCGGGGTGGAGATGGGAAGGCGTTTGCTTTCGCGGGCGGCAAGGGGAGGAAAAATTTCTTCGTCGAGGATGGGCGGGGTGGAGAGGGGAAGCGGTTTGCTTTCAAGGCTCGACGGCGGCGAGGGCTGAATCTTTACCGGCTCATCCCGGTCGAGCGGGACGATCGGCGGGTCGGCGGGAGCAAGATCTTCGGTGAGAAAAGGTTTGGAAAAAGCGTCGGAGCCGTAGCCCCGGCCCTGGAAATAGGGAGGGGATTGGTAAGCCTGGTCCTGGAAACGCCGGCGCGCCATGAAGCAGCCCAACGCGAAGCCGCCGACGATGAAGCCAAGGCCCAGGGTGAGAGAGATGATCTCAAACTTGTTGGGGACCCGGATCGGATGCTTGGGGGCGATGAGGCCGAAGACCTGACCGGCGTGGATGTCGTTTAAAAGCTGAAACATTCGGTGGGGAACGTCATCACTGGATTGTTGACCGCTCCATAGAAATGACAGATTAAGAGGGAAATGCCAATCCGCTTCGCGTCGATGGGCCGGACAACCCGGACGGGGCGGCCTACTTGGTGCTTGCTCTCCGGTCGGATTGAGGTACTTTTCCCAACTCCCATGAAACCGAATATCCACCCCGAATATGTGGAAAGCCAGATCGTCTGCGCCTGCGGCGCGGTCTATCATACCCGCTCCACCAAACAGAACCTTCGCCTCGGCATTTGCGCGGCGTGCCATCCCTTTTTCACCGGCCAGCAGAAGTTCGTCGACACCGCCGGGCGGGTGGAGAAATTCACCAAGCGTTTCGGCACGAGCAAGATGACCGAAGCGCGTCTGGCCGGCTCGACCGGCGCGAAGTCGGCCCCGGCCCCCGCGAAGAAAAAATAGCTCCTTTATCCCGGGCGCAGCCTGCCGCAACCACGGCACCTGCGCCCTTTTTGTATCGACGTTCCGCCTCCCTTTTTTCGCTTTGACCCACCGTTGATTTCACCGACATGGATTTAATGCCCCATCTCGATCGGTTCGCCCGCCGCTTTGCCGAGCTGGAAGAGCTGCTGGCGCGGCCCGATCTTTACGACCATCCCCAGCGCGCGCAGGAACTGGGTCGGGAGCATTCGCGCCTGAAGCAGCTCCTGGCCGACGGGCAGCAGTGGCTGAAGTTGCGGAAGGATTTGGGCGAGGCCGAGGCGATGGCGAAGAACACGTCGGAGCCGGAGATGGCCGAGATGGCGGCGGAGGAACTGGTGACGCTCCGCCCGGCCTACGAAAAGGCGGAGCAGACGATCCGGTTCGGCATCGTGCCGCCGGATGAAAACGATTCGCGCAATACCATCGTCGAGATTCGCGCCGGGGTCGGCGGGGAGGAAGCGGCCCTTTTCGCGGCGGAGCTGGCGCGGATGTACACGCGCTATGCCGAGCGGGTGGGCTGGAAGACGGAGACGCTGGAGCTCAGCCCGGCCGACAAGGGCGGGGTGAAGGAAATTATTTTCCAGGTCAACGGCACCGACGTTTTCAAGAAGCTGCGCTACGAGAGCGGCGTGCACCGGGTGCAGCGCGTGCCGGCGACAGAGGCGCAGGGACGGGTTCACACCTCGACGGCGACGGTGGCGGTCTTGCCCGAGGCGAAGGAGGTCGACCTGGTCATCAAGCTGGAAGACCTCGACATCAGCGTCTGCCGTTCGGGCGGTCCGGGCGGGCAGGGGGTCAATACGACCGATTCGGCGGTGCAGATCACGCATCGGCCGACGGGCGTGACCGTACGCTGCCAGGACGGGCGTTCGCAGCTCAAGAACAAGGACAAGGCGATGAATATCCTGCGCTCGCGCCTTTTGGAAAAGAAGGTGGCCGACGAGGAGGCGAAGTATGCCGAGCATCGCAAGAGCCAGATCGGCAACGGCGACCGGAACGAGAAGATCCGCACCTATAATTTTCCGGACAACCGGCTGACCGACCATCGCGTGCGCTACACGGCGCATAATCTTTCCTATGTGATGGAGGGCGACCTGGACGAGATTTTCGACGTGCTGGCGACGCATGCGCTGGAGCAGAAATTCGCCGAACTGGAAGCGGCATGACCGTGCTGGAGCTGCTCGAAAATACCACGCGTTATTTCGCGAAGCATGACGTGCCGTCGCCGCGCCTGACGATTGAACTGATGCTGGCGGAGATCATGCAGAAAACCCGGATGCAACTTTACCTCGAATTCGACCAGCCCGTTTCCGACGCGGTGATGGACCGGCTGCGTCCGCTGGTCAAGCGGCGGGCCGAGGGCGAGCCCGTCGAATATCTGCTCGGCGGCACGACTTTCGCGGGAGAGCGCATCGCGGTGACGCCCGATGTCTTGATTCCGCGGCCGGAGACCGAAATTTTGCTCGAGGAAGCGGTGAAGCTGATCGAGCCGGCGGGACTGCCCGTCCTCGATGTCGGCACCGGCTCGGGGATTCTCGCGCTGTCGTTGGCGAGGAAATTTCCCGGCCTCGAGATCGTGGCCACCGACATCAGTCCGGCGGCGCTGGCGCTGGCCCGCAAAAATAGCGAGGGGCTCGGTAATATCCGGCACATCGAATGCGATCTTCTGGAGGAGAAATCGCTGCCGGAACGTTTTCAAATGATCGTGGCCAATCTTCCCTACATTCCCACGGGGCAGATCGAGGGCCTGATGCGGGAGGTGCGCCACGAGCCGCGGCTGGCGCTCGACGGCGGCGCGGACGGACTCGATTTGATCCGGCGGCTGATCGCGCAAAGCGCGGGCCGGACGCGCTGGCTCGCTCTGGAGTTCGGCGACGGCCAGGCCGAGGAAGCGAAAACGCTTTGCCTGCGGGCTGGTTACGCTTTAATCCGGGTCTTGCCCGACTTCACGCAACGCGAGAGAATCCTCATCGCGGAATTTCAGCATTCATCTTAATCATCATGGACAAACTAGTCGTTAAAGGCGGCGCCCGCCTCAAGGGTCGCGTGGAAATCAGCGGCTCAAAAAACTCGGCGCTGCCGATCCTGGCGGCGACGCTGCTCACGCCGGAAAAATGCGTGCTCCACAACGTGCCCGATTTGTCCGACATCCGGTTCATGCTCGAAATCCTGCGCCAGCTCGGGGCGACGGTGACGTTTGAGAACGGCACGGTGACGACCCGCGCGGAAAAGGTGATAACCGAAGTGCCCTACGATCTGGTGCGGAAGATGCGCGCCTCGATTTGCGTGCTCGGGCCGATGATCGCGCGTTGCGGACGGGCCACGATTTCCGAGCCGGGCGGCTGTTCCATCGGCGACCGGCCGATCGATATTCATCTCAAGGGCCTCGCCGAGCTGGGCGCGGCCTCGCACTCCGAGGGCGGCAACGTTTACATCCCGAAGGCGGAACTGGTCGGCAAGGAAATTTTCCTCGGCGGTAAATTTGGCTCGACCGTGCTCGGCACCGACAACGTGATGATGGCCGCGACGCGGGCGAAGGGGCTGACCATCATCGAGAGCGCGGCGTGCGAGCCCGAAGTGCGCGACCTGGCCGAATTCCTGAACAAGATGGGCGCGAAAATCGTGGGCCACGGCACGCGCCGGATCGAGATCGAGGGCGTGGACCAGCTCGGCGGCGTCGAGCACACGGTGATCCCGGACCGGATCGAGGCGGGCACCTACATGGTCGCGGCGCTCATCACACAGGGCGATGTTTTGCTGGCCGGGGCCGACCCGGACCACCTGGTCAACGTGGTCGACCGGATGAAAAGCTGCGGCGCGAAGATCAAGTGCAACGCGGAGGGGATTCAAGTCTCCGCGCCGAGAAAGCTCAGCTCCATCGACCTGGTCACGGAGACTTATCCCGGCTTTCCGACCGACATGCAGGCGCAGATGTGCGCGCTGATGTCGGTCACGCCGGGCATCAGCGCGATCACGGAAAAAATCTTCCCAAGCCGTTTCATGCACCTGAGCGAGCTGCGCCGGATGGGCGCGAGCGTGGAGCTGGAAGGCGCGACCGCCATTCTGCACGGAGTGGAACATCTCAGCGGCGCGCCGGTGATGGCGTCCGACCTGCGCGCCTCGGCGGCGCTGGTCCTCGCGGGGCTGGTCGCGCACGGCACGACGGAGGTCAACCGCGTTTACCATATCGACCGGGGCTACGAGCACATCGACGAGAAACTGCGCAAGCTGGGCGCGGAAATCGAGAGGGTCAGATGAACGCCGGGCTGCGCCGGATTATTTATCCGGGCACGTTCGATCCGATCACCAACGGTCATATCGACGTCGTGGGGCGCGCGCTGCAGCTTTTCGACGAGGTGGTGCTGGCCATCGCGGCCGACTCGACGAAGAAGCCTCTCTTCACTTTGGAAGAGCGCAAGGCCATGGCCGAAAAGGCGCTGGTCGATTTTGGCGCGAAGGTGCGCGTGACCGCCTTTCACGGCCTCCTCATCGATTACGTCCTGAAGGAAAATTCGCGGGCGATCTTGCGCGGGCTGCGGGCCGTGTCGGATTTTGAGTTCGAGTTTCAGATGGCGCTGATGAACCGGAAGCTGAACGACTCGATCGAGACGCTCTTTCTCATGCCGCGCGGCGCCTACACCTATTTGAGCTCCACCATCATCAAGGAAATCGGCCGGCTGGGCGGCGACACGTCCGCCTTCGTCCCGCCGCTGGTGGGCGAGGCGCTTCGGGAGAAATATCGCGGAGTACGGGCATGAATTTTTTCCCGGCGCTCGTCACGGAAGAGCATCCGCTCGCCCTCAACGAGGAGCTTTCCGCGGAGATCCTGGGCCTCAACGGGGCTTCCGCCCGGGCCGAGCAGCCGATCCGCGCCGAGCTGGTGGTGCAAAAGGAGGAGGAGAATTTCCTGGTCACCGGATGGGCGACGACCTCCCTTTCGCTCCTCTGCGGGCGCTGCGCGGAATGGCTGCCGTGGCCGATCCGGGCGAAGGTGGAGCATCTTTTTGAGGCGCCCCATCCGAATTGCATCGACTTGACTCCCTTGATCCGGGAAGATATTTTGCTCGAATTGCCGCTGAATGCGGCCTGTCGATTGGAGGCGGATGGCCGCTGTCCGGTGACAGGCGAACTTTACCAACCGCGTCCGGAGAGCTCCGGGACATTGGCCGGAGAGGAAGTTTGGGAGGCGTTGAGTAAAATTAAAACGAAAGATTGAGATATTATGGGAGTTCCTAAACGCAAAACATCGAAAATGCGCCTGCGCACCCGCCGGGCCGCGAACGCTTGGAAATCGCCGGGCCTCTACGTTGATCCGAAGACGGGAAACCGTCATCATGGTCACTGCGTCGACGCGAAGACCGGCATGTACAAGGGCCGTCAAGTCATCTCGCGCACGGTTGAAGAATAGGCTGGAACGGGGGAGCAAAGGGTGCCTTCGCATCACCGCTTTTCGTCGCAACTCTACTCCCCATGAAGATCGCTCTTGATGCCATGGGCGGGGATTCCGCGCCCGCGAGCACGGTGGCCGGCGCGTGGGAGGCGCTCAGGAAATATCCCGACATCGAGATTGTCCTGGTCGGGGAGCAGGCGCGGATCGAAAAGGAGCTTATGGTCATCGGCGCGTGGCCGATGCACAAGCGGTTCTCCGTTCTCCACGCGACCCAGGTCGTCGACATGGCCGACAGCGCGACCGATGCGCTGCGGCGCAAGAAAGATTCGTCCATTTCGCGCGCGTGCGATCTGCTGGCCGACGGCGGCGCGCAGGCGCTGGTCTCGGCCGGACACACCGGCGCGTTTGTCGCCGCGGCGAAGGTCAAGCTGCGCATGCTGCCGGGCATCGACCGGCCCGGCATCGCGGCGGTCATGCCGACGGAAACGGGGCTGTTTCTCCTCCTGGATGCGGGGGCGAATGTCGATTGTGATCCGAACCATTTGCTTCAGTTCGGGATCATGGGCTCCGTTTATTCCCGGGAGATTTTGGGCCGGAAAAACCCACGCGTCGGGCTGATGAGCATCGGCTCGGAGGCAAGCAAGGGCAACGAACTGACCCGTGAAGCCTACAAGGAACTGGCGCTGGCCAGGATCAATTTCATCGGCAACGTCGAGGGGCACGATTTGTTCAACAAGCCGGTCGATGTCGTGGTCTGCGACGGCTTTGTCGGCAATGTCCTGCTCAAGACTTCGGAGAGCCTCGCCGGCGCGATTTTCTCCTGGTTGAAGCGCGAGCTCATGAAGAATTTAAAGCGCCAGGCGGGCGCGCTCCTGGCCAAGGAGGCTTTTCTTTCCATTCGCCGCAAGACCAACGCCGAGGAATATGGCGGCATGCCGCTGCTCGGCGTGAATGGAATCTGCATCAAGGCGCACGGCAACTCGTCGCCCAAGGCGATCAAGAATGCGATCCGCGTGGCGCGGGAAGCCGTGACTCTCAAGGTCAATCCGAGTATAGTCGCGGAAATCGCCCAGCATGACAAATTTGTCCAAGACGCCAAAATCGACGGGAAGCGTGCGACGTAGCTCGTCCATCATCTCGACCGGGGCCTATCTGCCCAGCCGCGTGCTCACGAACGCGGAGCTCGAGAAGATGGTCGACACGTCGGACGAATGGATTCTCAGCCGCACCGGCATTCGCGAGCGGCGCATCGCGGCGGACGACGAATTCACCTCGGACATGGGCGCGAAGGCGGCGCGGCAGGCGCTGGAGCTGGGCGGGATCGATCCGCAAAGCATCGACCTGATTATCGTCGCCACCTGCACGGCCGACACGGTGTTTCCCTCGACCGCCTGCTACATCCAGAACATGATCGGCGCGACCCGCGCGGCGGCCTTCGACGTCCAGGCCGCCTGTTCCGGTTTTCTCTACGCGCTGGTGACGGCGGACCAGTTCATCGCGGCGGGCGTTTATCAAACCATCCTGGTGGTGGGCGCGGAAAAACTTTCGTCGATTGTGAACTGGCAAGACCGCAACACCTGCGTCCTTTTCGGCGACGGCGCCGGCGCGGTCGTCCTGCAACATCGTCCCGGCTCGCGCGGACTGCTCGCTTTCGACCTCGGCGCGGATGGCGCGCAAACGGGGATTCTTTCGGTTCCCGCGAGCGGCTGCCGGATCCCGATGACGCCGGAGGTGATTGACCAGCGGCTGCAATATCTCCAGATGGCGGGCAAGGAAGTTTTCAAATATGCGGTCAACGCCATGAACCGCTCGGCGGAGGAATGCATCGAGAAGGCGGGAGTCAAGCCGGCGCAAATCCGGTGGTTCATCCCGCACCAGGCGAATCAGCGCATCGTCGACGCCGTGGCCCAGCGGATGAACGTGGGGCTCGAGCACTTTGTCATCAACCTCGAACGCTACGGCAATACGTCGTCGGCCTGCATGCCGATCGCGCTGCACGAGACGAGCATAGCGGGCAAGCTCGATCGCGGCGACCTGGTCCTGATGGTTTCCTTCGGCGGCGGCCTGACCTGGGCGAGCACCGTGCTGGAATGGTAATCATGGGTCAGACCCTGTCCTGACTCATTTCAAGCAACCCATCTTCTCGAAATGGCCGCCTTAACTTCAACCTGGGATGCGCGCAAGACCGAGCTCGAATTGCCGGAGGAAATCGATCTCCAGGTCGAGCTGGCCAATGTCGGCAGCCGAACGCTCGCTATTTTAGTCGATATCGCGCTGGGCGGCCTGGTGCTCTTCATCGTCTACGCGCTCACCTTGTTGTTCGCGCGCAATGTCACGAACGACTGGCTGACTCGGCTCAGTTCGAACGCGCTGAAGACCGTGCTGATTTTGCTGATCTTCGGCTTGCAGTGGGTCTATTTCAATTTCTTCGAGTGGATGTGGAACGGGCAGACGCCGGGCAAGCGGCTGCTTCATCTCCGCGTGATCAAGGTCGACGGCTCGCCGGTCAGCGCGATCGATGTTCTGCTGCGCAACCTCTCCCGGCCCATCGACACGCTCGGGCCGATGGGGCTGATCGGGCTGCTCATGATTTTTGTCAGCCGCAAGGCGCAGCGTTTGGGCGACCTGATGGCGCGCACCCTTGTCATTCACGAGACCCGGATCGACTGGTCGATTTTTGATCCCATCGAGAGCGCGGCCACGGTTGCGGCTCCCGCCATCCGCCTGACGTCGGAGCAGTGGGAATTGCTGCACCGTTTTCTCAATCGCCGCGATCAGCTGGAGCTGGAATCCCGGAGGCGTCTGGCCCTTTCGCTCCACCAGGCCCTGAAGCCGGCTGTCCAGGGAACGGACCTCGCGCTTTCTCCCCTCGCGCCGGAAGATTGGCTGGTGGAGCTGGCGCGGAGAACCTGATTTTGATATGACCCTCGGCTCTTTTGTCCGCAGAAACCGGCCTCGCTGGCAGCGGCTGGAGACCATGCTTGCGTTAATCGAGGCGCGCGGACCGCGCCGGACCGACCGGCCTTTTCTGCGGGAGCTTAGCGCGATCTATCGCGCCACGACGAGCGACCTGGCCTTTGCGCAAACCCACTATCGCGGCACGACGCTGCTCCTGTTTCTGCATCAACTGGTGGCGCGGGCGCACAACCAGATTTATCGCCCGCATCGCTTTTCGGTTTCCGAGGCGGGACGCTTTTTCTTCAACGAGATTCCCCAGGCGGTGCGGGACCATCTCCAGGCGGTGACCTGGTCGGCGATCATTTTTTTGATGGGCGTCGCGCTGGGGCTTTCGGCCGTCCAGTTCGACGAACGGGCCGCGTCGATCATCCTGCCAAACAACATTCTCAATTCGATTTATTCGGGTGAGATGTGGACCGGCAACATCTTCAGCGTGGTGCCCGCGCCGGTCGCCTCGACGTTTCTTTTCACCAGCAATATTTCCGTGGCGCTGCTGGCCTTCGCGGGCGGTCTTTCCTTCGGCCTGATCACGACGTGGATTCTGTTTCAAAACGGCTTCATGCTCGGGGTAACGTTTAAACTCTGCGCCGACTACGGTCTGCTCGGCGCGCTGCTTGCCTTCATCGCGGGACATGGCGTGCTCGAAATCAGTTCGATCATCCTGGCGGGCGGTGGCGGATTTGTCGTGGCGAACGCGCTGCTCAATCCCGGCTCGTATTCGCGCGCCGATGCCGTGGCCGGGCGGGGCCGCTCGGCGGTGCGCATGGCGCTGGCCTGCGTGCCGGCGCTGGTCACGGCGGGTTGCATCGAGGCGTTCATCTCGCCCGCGAGATTCCCGGTCTGGTTCAAGGTGGCGCTCGGCCTGACGCTCGGAATTTCGTTCTGGCTCTACCTTTTGTTTACGGGGAAGGCGGCGAAAATGGGTCCCGCTGGCAGGGACGTCTGACCGCAACGCCAGGTCAAAGCCGGGCGGTTTCCTTGATGCGGAGATATTCGTTGATCGCCGCGGTGCTCAATTCCCGGGCAGGCACGCTGACCGTGGCGACGCCGCGACTGCGCAGGCCGCGCAAGGTGCGCTGGTAATCGGTCCAGATTTCCATCGCGGCGACGTGCCGGTAGACCTCGAATTCGTTCTCGGGCGTCTTGTTCGTCACGGCGAGGATTTCCGAATTGCTCACCGTGACGATGACCGGCAGATGGCGCGGCAGGAGCGGCAGCGCGGCCTGGAGCAGGCTGTGGGCCGAGTGGACGTCGCCGAGGTCGGTGAAGCAAACGATGAGCGTGCGGCGCGAGCAACGGCGCAGGACGTGATGGAAGACGGCCGCGTAATCCGACTCGAGCCGCGTGACCTGGAGCGAGGTCAGGTCCCGCACGAGGCGCGACATTTGCGCCTGTCCCTTTTTCGGCTCGGCGAAGGCGCGCAGCTCGTCGTTGAAGATGGCGTAGCCGACGAGGTCGCCCTTGTGCAGCGCGATCTGGGCGAGATGGACCGAGGCGTTGATCGCGTAGTCGAGCTTGCGGTAGGAGCCGATTTTCGGGCTCATCAGGCGGCCGGTGTCGAGCAGGATCATGAGGCGCTGGTCGCGCTCGGTTTCATACTGGCGGCTGATCAGCTTGCCCCGCTTGGCGGAGGCCTTCCAGTCGATCTGGCGGAAATCGTCGTCGCGCTGGTGCTCGCGCAGCGACTCGAATTCAGTGCCTTCACCGCGCCGCGGGGCCTTTCTGCGCCCGGCCTGGAACGCCCCGGCCAGCGCGAGCTGCAGGTCGCGCGACCCTTCGCCGGTCATGTCGGGCAGGACCTGCACGCGCTGGGGCAGGTCGACTTTTCCCTGGTGCTGGATCAGGCCGAGCGGGCCGGTGATCCGATAGAAAACGGCGCCGAAGGAGAAGGTGCCGCGCTGATAACTTTTCAGATTGTAGGTCTGGACGGTTTCCTTGCGTGGCGGCAGGCGGACGGAAATCATTTCGGGCGAGCCGGTGAAGTCGACCGGCGGGGAGTCGATGATCTGGAACAGGGCGGTGGTTTCGCTTTGATTGACGAGGGCGAGTTCGACGGGGCAGAGCTGGGCCTGCTTCAAGATTGGCGGCACGTGGCGTTTGACGCGCAGGGCATTGCGCGGAATCAGGACGACGTCGGCGAGGACGGCGCAGGTGAGCAGGAGCGTGAGGAGGAGACTCAACTCCATTCCGTGGGGCACCCAGGTCGACGCGAGCGCGAGCAGGATCGCGGTCACCAGCGTGAAGTAGAAGCGGGGGAGAAAGACCATGGCAGGTGCCCATTTCTAGTGACCATGCCCACCCCCTCCGCCACCGTCGAAACCTCCATGGTGTCCGTCGCCCTCATGCTGGGCAGGACCCTGATCGATGGAACTTCCGGGAGGTTGATTAGGGTAAAGGGGCGACGCGGGATTGCCTGGGTCAAGAAGTGGATTATAGGGCAGATTTTGCTCCCAGCCATTTTTCCGAAAGGAAGGTCCGCGACGGCCCGTCGCGCGTAGGACCAAGAGCACAACGAAAAGGCACAACCCGATCGTCATAAAAATGGGGACAATGATGAAAATGAGATCAACAGTAGGAAAAGAAATCATAAATTATCTCGGCACTTCGACCGAAGCGAGGAGCTGGTCGATCACCTGCTCCACGGTGGTGCCCTCGATTTCGGTTTCGGCCTTGCGGACGAGACGGTGGCGCAGGATGGGATAGGCGAGCTCCTTGATGTCGTCGGGCGTGACGAAGGCGCGTTCGCGCAACGAGGCGAGCACCCGCGCGGCCCGAATCCAGGCGCGACCGGCGCGCGGACTGGCCCCGAGCGCGAGGAGCGGACTTTGCCGGGAGGCGGTGAGCAGGCGCAGGGTGTAATCGTAAATGGTCTGGTCAATGGTGACCGCCTCGATCTCGCGCCGGATGATTTCGAAATCGGCGGCGGTGGCCCTGGGCTGTATGACGTCCTCGACCTTGCTGGAAAAGGGGCTGCTTTGGAGCAGCGTCAGTTCGTCGGCGGGCGTGGGGTAATCGACCTTGATCTTGAAGAGAAAGCGGTCGGTCTGCGCCTCGGGCAGCGGAAACGTGCCCTCGTATTCGATCGGATTTTGGGTGGCAATGACGAAGAAATGCTCGGGCAGCGGGCGCGAGATGCCGTCGACCGTGGCCTGGTGCTCCTCCATCGCCTCGAGCAGGGCCGACTGCGTTTTGGGCGGCGTGCGGTTGATTTCGTCCGCGAGCAGGATGTCGCAGAAAATCGGGCCGGGCAAAAATTTGAAGGTGTGGCTGTCGGGCTGGAAGACATTCGTCCCGATCAGGTCGGAGGGCATCAGGTCGGGCGTAAACTGGATGCGCTTGAAGCTGACGTCGAGGCTGGCGGCGAGGGCGCGGGCGAAGAGCGTCTTGGCCAGGCCGGGCACGCCCTCGAGAATGACGTGGCCGCCCGCGAGCAGCGCGATGAGCGTTTTTTCGATCAGCGTTTCCTGGCCGACGATGACTTTTTTGATTTCCTGCCGGATTTCGGCGGCGCGGACGGAGAGGTGGGAATTCATGCCATGGCGGATTTGATTTCAATGAGGTCCCTGGCCACCCGGAGCCATCCCGAGGGCGGCAGGCCTTCCACATAGTCACGGGAATCAAACCGCTGCGCCAGTTTTTTCCACTTGGGCAGTTGCGGATTCGATTGCAGCAGGCGCGAGGCGATCAGTTCGTGCGAGGCGGTGGGAGGAAGATTCAGCCGGTGAAGGACGCGCTGGTGCGTTTCAACAAAGAGATACTTGATCGTGTCGTTGCGCAGGTCGGCCCGCAGGTAGAGGTCGGCGATGGAGTCGACAAATTCGAGGGTCGAGCGTCCCGATTCGCGTTGCAGCGGAATCATCGGGCCGAAGCGGACGAGCGAAGACCCGAGAAAAGCGAGGGCTCCAAGGAGCGCGAGCATTCCAGCAAAGCGAAAGCCCGGATCGCGGAGGAGCTCGACCATCGCGTAGACGGCGGAAAATCCGTGGTGACTTTCCTCGAAGAAAAGGTGGGGCGGCAGCCGTCCCCCGGGGGTCAGCAGTTGCAGGACAATTGCGAGATTGTCGCCCCGGGTCAGAAAGGAATTGCTGAGCAGCCGGTCGGAAGCGCCGCAGATGACATGCCCGGCGCCGCGGGGCACGTCGATGAGATAAGGCTCGCCATGGTTCTGCCAGAGAATTTTCGCGTCGGCCGGATAGGTGACCGGCAGCGGTGTGGAGCGCGGCAGGATCATCGTGCCGTTCTGGTTCGTGCCGAAGCCGGGCCGGGCCTCGATGGTCTGGTCGGTTTCGCGGTCGAAGGGCTGCAGGAAATCGGAGACGGAGTCGAGGTTGTCGGGCGCGGCGAAACCGATTTGCCGCAGAAACATCCGGGTATCGTCCCAGTCGTCGAGCGCGCCGAGGAGCAGGAGCGTGTTGCCCTTTTTCACCCATGAATCGAGCAGGGTCACCTCCTGCTCGGAAAAATTGATGTTCGATCCGAGCCGCGAGCGGGTGATGATGAGGACGTTGCCCGCGCCGTAGTTGGAGAGGCGGCTGAGCGGTTCGCGCCACCGTTCGACCGGCCAGTTCAGCTCCTGCAGCGTTTCGAACAGCGCCATGTTGCCGGCTCCGACGGGATTGTAACTCGAGGGAAGCCAGGTGTCATGCTGCGCCCGCTGCGGCGAGCGGTTGAGGACGGCGAGCAGCACCACGATCGAGAGGACGACGAGCACGATCCGGATGTAGACGACGTTCCGGTTTTTCATGCCGCGCCCTCTTTCGCCGGCGCGCCGGACCGTTTGTCGTCGAGATGCAGCAAGAGGGCGGCTTCGTCGATCTGCCGATAAAATTGGTTCCACTCGGATTCACCGATGGAGGTGCGTCCATAGATGAACCGGTCGTAGGCATCGACCATGCCGTTGAGCAGCGCGAGTGCGGAGGCGGGGAGCGATTTTCCGCGCAGCTGGGCCAGGTATTCGCGGTTGGTGCGGGTGCGGTCGGCCTCGACGAGATGGTGACGTTCCAGGCGGGAAAGAAACTGGCGCCAGGAGGCGAGCCACGCTGTGTGCCAGTCGCCGCTCCGGATGGCCTGCTCGATTTCGGCGTCGTATTGCTCCGGGGCATGAGAGACCGGCGCGCCCGGATGATCGAGGGAGGGTTCCGCGTCCATGCCGCCCCGGCGGCGGGTGAGCCGCACCATGATGTAGAAAAGAACGGCGATGGAGAAGACGACGAGCAGGGTCATCAGGAGCGATTCAAAGGTGTGCATCTGGCTCGCGTATTTGAAGTCGCCGATCTTCGCGCCAAGACGCTTGAACCATTGCGAGAGCCAGTCCTCGAGGCGGGGATTGAAGCCCGTCTCGCCCGTCTCCTGGAACTGGGGCCGGGCCAGCATCTGGCGATAGGAGTCACCCACACGCACCGGGTCGGTGACCGGAGCGGAGGCCGGGTCGTCGGCGCGGAGAACAATGGAAAAAAGTCCGAGCACGACGAGGGCGGTGAGGACCAAGGGGCAAAGGCGGAGGCGCCCGGGGAGATTCATTTACGGCCTCCCATCTGCGCAGCCATGAATTCGAGATCGAATCCTTCCCGGCGGATGCGGATATCGTAATAAAACAGCGCGGTCGCGATGGAGTAGAGCGGCAGGATGAGCGACCCGGCGAGGAAGGTCAGAATCTGGCTGACGATCATGATGGAGTCGGGAGGCGGGGCAATCTGGCCGCTGGAGCCGTGGCGCATGACCTCGCCGATCTGGTGGAGGGTGAGCGGCAGCGAGGTGAGGGAAAGGATCAGCAGCTCGATGATGAAGAGCGGCAGCAAAAGAAAACTGAGCCGCATTTCGCCCCAATAAAGGATGCCCATTCCCGGGTCGTAGCGGACCAGCGCGGCGGAGCGGCGGATCGCCTTCCAGCCGGAACTGCCCTCGAGCGCGAGGGCCGGAATGGTGAGCATGAGGCGCATGAAAATCACCAACACCGGCGCGAGCGAGGCGACAAATAAAAGGGCGGCGACGATGCCGAAAACGAGGATGGGCAGGAAGGTCAGCGGCGGATGGAAGAGCGCATAGAAATAGATGACGGCGGCGGCGAGCGCCGGAAAGATGAAGGTGAGGCCGATCAGGATCCGGTTCAACACGCAGGTCCAGATCGAGGCGAGGGTGCAGGGGGCGAACTTGCGGAAGCTCTCCTTGACCGAGGGGACTTCTCCGAGATAGACGGAGGCGACGTAAAAAGTGATGACCACTTCGAAGCAAAAGACGATGACCTGCGCGACGAGGGTGATGGCCATGATCGCGCCCATTTTTGTGAAGAAAGTCGCGGGATTTTGCACCAGCTCGGTTTGCGTCGGGTTGAGCTTGACCGCGGTGATCACGATTTGGCCGAGGAGCGGCGCGCTTTGGCAAAGAAGGGCGAGGAGAAGAAATCCGGCGAAGTGGGCGCGGTAAAGGGAGAAGCCGCGGTCGATCAGCTCGCTGGTGGTCAGCGGACGCAGATCGACGGGAGCAACGGAGGTGGCCGGCAGAACCGCTGTCGGACCAACCAGGGAGGAAAGGGGGCCGTCGGCCATAGGGTCAACTTGTCGAAGGGTCTCTCATTAATTTGCTCAAGCGGCTCCAAATTTCCTCTCCGCACGCTCCATTCGACCCAGGACGCGATCCTTTCCGAGCACTTCCAGCAGATGGTAGAGGCTCGGGCCGACCGGACGCCCGGAGACGGCGAGGCGCGTGGGGTGAATCAGCGCGCCGACTTTCTGGCCGGTGGCCGCGGCGAGGGTCTTGAATTCGTTTTCCAGCTCAGGCGCCGTGAAATGGGCGGGATCGAGCTGGCCGAGCCGCTCGCGCAGCTTGCCGATATTGGCGAGCCCTTCCGCGGTGAAGACTTTTTTCACGGCCGCATCGTCGTAGGAGAAATCTTCGGTGAAGAAGTAGGCCATCCATTCGGGCAGTTCGCGGCCCAGCTTGATTTTCTCCTTCACGATCGCAAGGGCGGCGCGGAAATAAGCGGGGTCGTCGTTCGCGTTCACAATGCCATGCTTTTGCAGGATGGAGAGCGCGAGCGGCTCGATCGCCTCGACCGTCGCCGCGCGCATGTATTCGCCATTGATCCAGAAAAGCTTGTCGAGGTCGAAGTGGGCATTGGAGCGGTTGACCTGCGGCAGGTCGAACTTCGCGATGACCTCCTCGATAGGCAGCACTTCGCGATTGTCCTTGGGCGACCAGCCGAGCAGGCAGAGATAATTGCGCACTGCGGCGGGGAGGTAGCCCTGCTCTTCGTAGTCGGCGATGGAAGCGCCCGCGTCGCGCTTGCTCATCTTGGAGCCGTTCGGATTCAGGATCAGCGGGATGTGGGCGTAGTGGGGCGGCTGCGCGCCGATCGCCTCGATCAGCGCGAGATGCTTCTGCGTATTGGAAAGATGGTCCTCGCCGCGGATGACGTGCGTGACCCCCATCTCGATGTCGTCGACGACGTTGACGAGATGGAAAACGGGCGAGCCGTCCTTGCGCTGAATGACGAGATCGGGCTCGTTGGTCCGGTCGAACTGGATGTTGCCGCAGATCAGGTCGGGCACGGTGATCGGCGTTTTCGGCGTGCGGAACTTGACCGCGCCGTCCGACTCGTAAGCCTTGCCTTCGGAGAGCAGCCGGTCGACGTAGCCTTTGTAAATCGCGCCGCGCTGGCTTTGGAAATAGGGGCCCTTGTCGCCTTTGACCGCGCCGCCGGGCTGCGGGCCTTCGTCCCAATCGAGGCCGAGCCATTTAAGCGCGTGGAAAATCACGTCGACATATTCGGGCTTGTTGCGCGCGGCATCGGTGTCCTCGACGCGGAGGATGAAGGTCCCGCCGGTGTGGCGGGCGTAGAGCCAGTTGAAGAGCGCGGTGCGGGCGCTGCCGATGTGAAACATTCCCGTGGGGGAGGGGGCGAAACGGACGCGAACAGATTCCATTTCCCAATTTAATGCGCCGCCGCGCGCATGACACGGATAATTTTGGGTCCTGCGGACGGCAATTACGCGGACTGCAGTCGCGCGTCGTCCCGATTTTCGGATGGCTCCATGGCGCGGTGCCCCTATTCTATCGCCATGTCCCGAAGCCTCCTTTTTCTTGCGCTGGTGTTCCTGCTTTTTTCGCCGGGTATCTCGTCCGCGCAGGACGACGGCCCGCCGATTTCGATCACCAGTCCCGATACGGCGACCACGTTCGCTTTCGGCACGATCAAAAGTCATGCCCTGATCTGGAACAAAAGCGAAAAGGTCCTCGTTGCCCGGGTGACGTTCACCGACGCGGAGCAGACGGAGTTCACGCCGCAGGACGATACGCACGAGTTCCAGCTGCCGGGCATAAGCCTCGACGAGGCGAAGGGCGTTTTCTTCGCCACGACCGCCAAGGGCGAGGTGATTCCCGTGGCGCACATCAAAAAGACCCTTTTTATCAAGGCGATTGAGACGCTGCCCAATGCGGTGGTGCGGATTCTCCATCCGAAAGGCGTGGTGACGGTCATCCTTGAGGCGATCGAGCCCGATGACCCCGCCATGCGCCCGCACGCCGACAATTCCAATTCCGGTGCGTCGCGCTGAGTGGATATTCCTCCGATCTTGAATTAGGTTGCGACGTGAAGAGCCATTCCCATGCAGTCCTCGGGCTCGTGTTAGGGGCGGGGCTTTTTCTTGCTCCCTCCGCGTGGGCGGACCCCCGGCAGTTCTGGCGCGTCGCGAGTCCCGACCATGAGCAGACCTTCGCCTACGGCACGGAAACGAATCGCGTCTGGGCCGAACGGGGCCGCGACCGGCACCTCGTCGTGCTTCTTGATTTCACCAACGATCCCTTCGTCGACCGCCAGCATCCGCGCGAGTACGACAATTTCACTTTCTCTTTTCCCGGTGTGCGGTTGGGTCAAGACGGACACACCTTTTACTACCATGCGCCGGATGGCCGCGCCGTTGCTGTTGCGGTCAAACGCTCCGATTTTCTCGGCATAAACGAAATCCATCTCCTGCCCAATGCCGTCCTGGTCGTGGACCAGCCTCACGGCTATCTGAGTCTCTCGCTTGTCATCGAAGATTAGGCTGAAATGGCGCGATCTCGGTAGAGTCAAGATGACTCTACGACCTGACCGCTTATTAGCCGGAGCGGGTCATAATGGCTCAATTTACTTTGATCTTAAAAATTACAATATATTTGGGCACAGAATGTTACGTGTGGAGATAACGCTGGCATATCTCCTGCATGTTCAGGGTTAAAAGAAAGGATAACCTATGAAACTCATGCGATATCAAACCTCACCCCTCTTCACTCCCGGAGCCAGTTACCCCACGCTACGCGACGAAATGGACCGTCTTTTTGACGTCGCCTTTCCGGCGCTCAGTTCGCTGCAACGCGGCGGATTATTTGGCGATTGGGAGGGCGAATTCCCGGTTGATCTCTATCAGGACAAAGACGCCGTCACGTTGCGCGCCGAGCTGCCCGGCTTTCGCAAGGAAGACATCAGCGTGGAAGTCGCCGACGGCATCCTGACCGTGACGGGCCATCAAAAGAGCGACACCAAGTCCGAGCAAAAGGACAGGAAGGGCGCCACGACGGTCCAGGAACGGCGGGTCAGTCGCGCGATCTCCTTACCGGAGAATCTCGACCTGGACAAAATCGCGGCCGCCTATGAAAACGGCGTGCTGACCGTGACGCTGCCCAAGCGCGAGGAAGTCAAACCGAAACAAATCGCCATCGAGGTGAAATAACCCCGGAGGCCCAAAGAAAGGAACGATTATGAACCTGCTCACCAAGAATAATTCCCACGCTTCGACTCAAGCCGCGCCGCGCCGGGCGGTCGCACCCCGCTACCACGTGGAGGAGACCGCCGATGCCTTCATCATCACGGCCTTCGTGCCCGGAGTGGACCGCTCCGCGCTCGAGACCCAGGTGGACGGCGATAGCCTGACGATCTTCGCACGCCGCGCGTGGACCGCGCCGGAAGGATGGACGACCCTCCATCGCGAGACCCCGGCCGCCGACTATCGGCTCGTGCTGGAACTCGATCATCGCGTGAATCGCGAGGCGGTCCGGGCCGAGTTGAACCAGGGCGTCCTGACCCTGACGCTCCCCAAGGCGGAAGCGATCAAGCCGCGCCGGATCGAAATCAAAGGTTAAGTTGTCGGGTGGTTGGGCCGCCGCATGAGCATACTCGTGCGGCGGTGACCTTTTTGCTGCAGCGGCGGTCTCTGACCGTCGATGCCTTTGCGAAGAGGGCTCGCCAACACGACGGTTGAAGACCGTCCCGACAGGCTGTTCCTGAATAAGGTTCCAACCCGCCGCGATTGGCTCTAGTCTGACCTCCGGTATTCCATGACCTGGGCCACACGCATCACGATTCTCCGTCTCATCCTGGTTCCGGTCTTCGTGACGTTCATCATCACCTACGACGACACGGACCCGCGGGACGAGGCGTGGCGCTATGCCGCCATCGGGGTCTTCCTGATCGCCTCCATTTCCGATGCGGTGGACGGCTACCTGGCGCGTCATTGGAACCAGGGAAGCGCGCTGGGCGCCCTGCTCGATCCGATTGCCGACAAGCTGCTGCTTTTCGCGGCGCTGGTCACGCTCAGCCTGATGCCGCTCAATCATCTCCGTCCCTTCCCGATCTGGTTCCCCGCCATCATCATCAGCCGCGACGCGCTTCTCCTCGGCGGCTACTCGATCCTGCGCCATTTTCATGTGCCCATGGAAATCAAGCCCCATTGGACCGGCAAGGTCAGCACCGTTTTTACGCTGATGGCCATCGGCGCGGTCCTGTTCAAAGTAGGCGCCACGGCCACGCTGGGCCTATGCGCGTTGGGGGCCGGGTTCGCGCTGATTTGCACCGTGATTTATGTGCGGCAGGGTTTGAACCTGCTCACCCACAGCGGGCATACCGGCGCGCAATCGATTAAATAAAAGATAGAATTATGGAACATACCGTCGCGATTGTGGGACGACCGAACGTGGGCAAGTCGGCCCTTTTTAACTGCCTGGCCGGGCGCGATATCTCGCTCGTCTTCGACCGTCCCGGCACGACGCGCGACCGGATGGTCACGACGGCGCGCTGGGACAAGCATCGGCTGACCCTGATCGATACGGGCGGCATCGGCGTGGAGGACCGCGAAGGCTTCGGCGACGACATCGCCCGCGAAGTCGACTTGGCGCTGGCCGCGGCCACGGAGATCATTTTCGTGGTCGATGCGCGGGAGGGGCTGACGCCGCTAGACCAGACCGTCGCGCGTCTGCTGCGGAAAAGTCAGCGTCCGGTTTTCGTCGCGGCGAACAAAGTCGACGGCGAGAAGCAGGCGAACCTCGACGGCGATTTTATGCGGCTCGGCTTCAAGGGCGTTTTTCCTGTCTCGGCGGCGCATCGGCGCGGGCTCGATGATTTGCGCGAGGCCATCGTCGAGGATTGGGACCAGCCGGCCGGCCCGGAGGAGCAGCCGGTCCATCCGGCGCGGCCGACGCGGCTGGCCATCGTCGGGCGGCCCAACGTGGGGAAATCGTCGCTGATCAACGCGCTCATCGCCGAGCCGCGCGCCATCGTGAGCGAAGTCGCCGGCACGACGCGCGACGCGGTCGACATCGCCTACACCTGGAAGGGCGCGCCGTTTCTTTTCATCGACACGGCCGGCATGCGGCAGGAGCGCCGGATGCACGATGCGCTCGAGCGCGCGATGACCGGCCGCACGGCCCACGCCATCAATCGCGCCGACGTCTGCATCCTCGTGATCGACGCCTCGACCGGCGTGACCATGCAGGACAAGAAGATCGCCGGCCTCATCCAGGAGGCCCATGCGCCCTGCATGATCGTGGTCAACAAGTGGGACCTCGCCCGCGAGCAGGGCGACGCCGGCAAGACGAAGGAGCGGGAGTACTACGAGCAGGTGAAGCAGGACATGTTTTTTCTCTCCTACGCGCCGGTCCTTTTTCTCAGCGCGAAATCGGGCGAGCGGATCGAGGGGCTGCTCAAGACCTTCGCGACCATCGCGAAGAACCGCACCTACCGCTTCCAGACCGGCCCGCTCAACCGCGTGATCAGCCGCGCGATGGAGAAGTATGCGCCGCCGCTGGTCCACGGCCGGAGGTTCAAGGTCCTTTACGCCGCGCAACTGGCGGCGAAGGAAGGCGCGCGGGAGATCCCGACACTGCAGCTTTTCGTGAACAGTCCCGCGCTGCTTACGCCCGCCTACGAGCGCTATCTCGACCTGCAAATCCGCGAGTCGTTCGAGCTGCGGGGTTGCCCGCTGCGCTTCGTCATGCGCGGCCGCACGACCGAGGCGCGCGAAAAGACGCGGTCGCAGATCAAACATAATCCCCCGCCGAAACGGCGGGAGCCGAAGCGCGGTTCCGTGCGGGGGCCTTCCCAACCGAGAACGAATCGGGCGGCGCGGTAATAGAATCTCCGTTTATTCCGGGCTGGGATTTCGACGATGTCCGCATCATCGGGTAGCAGCACAACTTGCTCGTAAGCTAATTGGATGTAACAGTTAAGAGCGATGATCTAGTGGCGAGCGCGGCCATCCAAATTGCCTCCGATGAAAAGTTTCCCCCATGAAGTATGAATAAACGGCCTGTTCCACCAGCGCCCGAAATCACCGCCCCGGAAAGGGGTTGGTGGACCACCTTCTTCGCGCTGATTGACCAACAAATTCCGAAGAACCTTCTGACCGATCCCGAAAGCGCGCGCCGCGGCCGGCTCATCACGCGGTTCGGCGTACTCGGATCGATTTTTGGACTGATCTACGCGACGTTCTACGTCCTGATCGGTCATCTGTGGGGCGCGGGCATCATCCTGCTTGCCACGGCGGGCGTGGCGTTCACGCCGTCGCTGATGCGGAGATTCAAATCGATCGAGCCCGCGGGCCATTTCTTTTCCCTCGTGCTCACGCTCGGTTTTTTGGGCCTCTGCTTTGTCGAGGGCGGCGTGCATGGCCATGCCATCGCGTGGCTGGCCAACGTACCGCTCTGCGCGCTGCTGCTGCTGGGAACAAAGGAGGCGACGAAGTGGGCCGCGATTTCGCTCGGCGCGGTCGCCCTCGTGGTGGGACTCGACCTCGCCGGAATCAATCTGCCGGTCACCTACGATCCCAGGTGGAATTCGGTGGTCTCGGCCGCCGGTTACCTGGGCCTGGTCGTTTTCATGTTCACCCTCGGCCTGATTTTCGAGAATGGCCGCGCTTACGCCTACGCGCAGTTGAAGGAGGCGCTGGAAAAACTGGCCGCCTCGAACGAGCGGCTGGTCTATCTCAACAAAGAGAAAAACGAATTTCTCGCGATTGCCGCCCATGACCTGAAAAATCCGCTCTCGGTGATTTTGACCAGCGGGGAATTGTTGAAAATCGTGGACGACCGGACGCAAGTTGCCCCGATGTCGGAGATGATCGTCAAGGCCGCCGACCGGATGAACCACCTGATCACCAATCTGCTCGACGTGAACGCGATCGAGGAGGGACGGTTCGCCTCGTGCCTGGAACGATGCGACATGAGCGGGCTCGTCCGGCAGGTGGTGGAGCAAAATATTTCCTCGGCCAACCGGAAAAAGATCGCGATCCGCGTCGATATTTCCGGGGAGCTTTTTGTGCAGACCGACCACGCGGCCGCGGCGCAGATTCTCGACAACCTGATTTCGAACGCGGTGAAATACGCGCCGCTCGAAAGCACGGTCTACATCCACACTGCGCCGGAAGAGAGCCGGGCCACGGTGCTGGTGCGCGACGAGGGCCCGGGCATCAGCGAGGAGGAACAAAAAAAGCTTTTCCAAAAATATAGTCGCCTGAGCGCCCGTCCGACCGGCGGCGAATCTTCCACCGGACTCGGGCTGGCCATCGCGAAGCGACTCGCCGAGGCGCTCTCCGGCACCATCCAATGCCGCAGCGCCGTCGGGGCGGGAACGACGTTCATGCTCAGCCTGCCCCTTTGGACTACCGAGATGAAGTCACCCTAGTCGGGCTCGCAAGAAGACTGAGAATCCCTTTCGCGCCAGCTAAATCTCCTTCGGTTTCACCCGGATCCCGGTGTTTTGCGCGTGGGTGAGGGCGACGGCCAGCGCATCGGCGGCATCGGGCGGTGGATTTTCCGTGAGACCCAGCATCGCCCGCATCATGAAACCAACCTGCGCCTTTTGCGCTCCGCCCCGGCCCGTCGCGGCCGCCTTCACGCGTCGCGGGGCGTACTCGTAAATCGGCAGGCCCGCCTCGGCCAGCGCCAGCAACGCCGCCCCGCGCGCGGAACCGAGCGTGATCGCCGTCTGATAATTCTGGAGATAAATGATCCCCTCGACCGCCGCCGCATCGGGCTGGTATTGCTGGAGTAGATCGGTCACCTGCTGATGAATCGCCACCAGGCAGCGCGATGGCACGACCTTGTCGGCATTCTTAATCACGCCATAGGCCAGCGCCCGCGTCGTCCGTCCCTCGACCGAAATAATGCCATACCCCGTGCTCCGCAGCGAAGGATCAAGGCCGAAGATGATGGGCATGGGGGAAGGTAGAATTGAACGACGGTCCGCTACATGAGCGACCTCTCGCTAATGCCGGAAGTGGCGCTGGCCGGTGAAGATCATGGCGAGGTTGCGCGCGTCGGCGGCGGCGATGACTTCGCCGTCGCGGACGCTGCCGCCCGGCTGGATGGCCGCGGTGGCGCCGGCGTCGGCGGCGGCGATGAGGCCGTCGGGGAAGGGGAAGAAGGCGTCGGAGGCGACGATGCTGCCCGTGAGGCTGAGCTTGGCCTCGGAAGCTTTCCAGATGGCGATGCGGGAGGAGTCGATGCGCGACATCTGCCCCGCGCCGATGCCGAGGGTGCGGTCGCGCGCGGCGTAGACGATGGCGTTCGACTTGACGTGCTTGACCACGCGCCAGCCGAAAAGGAGCGCCTCGCGTTCGGCGTCGGTCGGCGGGCGCTTCGTGACGACTTTCCAGTCGGCGGTGGAAACGGTGTCGGCGTCGCCGCGCTGGACGAGGTACGAGTCGCCCACGGTCGAGCGGATCTCGAAGCCGGGCGCGGGCGCGGAGATTTCGCTGTTGATCATCAGGCGCAGGTTCTTCTTCTTGGTGAGAAGCGCGAGCGCGTCGTCGTTGAATGCGGGCGCGATGATGACTTCGCTGAAGATCTCCGCGATGAGCTGCGCGACGGCGAGGTCGAGCGGCCGGTTGACGACGATGATGCCGCCGAAGGGCGCCTGCCGGTCGGTGGCGTAGGCTTTGTCCCATGCCTCGGCGAGGGTGGCCGCGCTGCCGAGGCCGCACGGGTTGGTGTGCTTGAGGATGGCGACGGTGGGGGCCTCGCCGATGAACTCGCGGATGAGGCGCACGGCGGCGTTGATGTCGATGAGGTTGTTGTAGGAAAGTTCCTTGCCGTGGAGTTGCTGGAAATGGCGCGGGAAAGCGCCGTAGAGCGCGGCGGCCTGGTGCGGATTTTCGCCATAACGGAGCGCCTGGGCGCGGCGCAACGGCAGCGCGAAGGTTTCCGGAAAGGCCTCGGCTTCGGGCAGGCGTTGCGCGAGATAATTGGCGATCAGCGCGTCGTAATAGCCGGTGGTGCGGAAGACTTTCGCGGCGAGCCGTTCGCGCGTGGCCAGGGTCGTGTCGCCCTGCGCCGAAATTTCGGCGGCGACCACGGCGTAGTCGGCCGGATCGGTGATGACGGTGACGCTGCGATAATTCTTCGCTGCGCTGCGGAGCATGGAGGGTCCGCCGATGTCGATGTTCTCGATGGCGTGCTCGAGCGTGACGCCTGGCTTGGCGATGGTCTGCTCGAAGGGGTAGAGGTTGACGACGACAAGGTCGATCGGCTCGATGCCGTGCTTGGCGGCCTGCTGACGATGCTCGTCGTTGTCGCGCAGGAAGAGAAGTCCGCCGTGGACTTTGGGGTGGAGCGTCTTGACGCGGCCGTCGAGCATCTCGGGAAAACCGGTGATGTCGGAGATGTCGGCGACGGTCAGGCCCGCGGCGCGCAGGGCGGCGGCGGTGCCGCCGGTGGAAATGAGTTCGTAACCGGCGGCGGCGAGGCTCTGGGCGAAATCGACGAGGCCGGTTTTATCGGAGACGGAGAGGAGGGCGCGTTTGGGCATGAAGGTGTAAATGGGATGGGTGTTGAGACTCGATTGAAAATGGGGCAACCCGCGCAAAAAAAACAGGAAAACTATTGCGCCGGATTCCGCGGGGTATATGCTTGCGGTTCCAAAATATTATGGCTGACGTCGCAAACCGCTATCCCGAAAACATCGCCGGCAAGTTCTATGTCGATAACCAGTGTATCGACTGCGATCTCTGCCGCGAGACCGCCCCGAGCAACTTTGGCCGCAACGATGACGGCGGCTACTCCTACGTTTACAAGCAACCCTCCAGCCCGGACGAGGAAAAGCTTTGCAAGGAAGCGATGGAAGGCTGTCCCGTGGAAGCCATCGGCGATAACGGAAGCTGAAGCGCGCCGGCGACTGCAAGGTCGGGGAAGCTCAAAACGGATTTTGCGGGTCCAGACCCGTGGCAGCCATTTTAATGCCCAGATGACTTGGGCGTGTAATCGTTCAGCTCGGGCGGGGGCGTGTTGTTCTGTTGCAGATGGAGAAGCGAGGGCCCCTTCCAAACAAGCAGCCCGATCATGATCAGCACGATGACGACCATGCCGATGATCAGCGCCGTTTTGTACTTCGCGCCGCCGGCCGGAGCAATGATCTCGACCTCGGTCTTCTGCTTTTCGCGGAAGGAGGGATCGGTGATGCGCCGCTTGGCGTCTTCGAGCTGCTCGATGAAAGCGGCGTAAGACTCGTAGCGGTCCTCGGGATAGCGGGCCATGGCCTTGCTCACGGCGTAGGCGGTCTGGTCGGAGATGTCGGGCGCGAACGCCTTGAGGGAAATGACGCTGCCGCTGAGATGCATCATCGCCACTGAATTCGGGTCCTCCCCTTCGTAGGGCGGACGGCCCGACATGGCATGGAAAAGGGTCGCGCCGAGGCTGTAGAGATCGCTCTGGAACGTTTCCGCCTCGCGCTCCAGCTTTTCCGGAGCGACGTAATAGGGCGTGCCCCAGATTTCGCCGTCGAAATGGTCGGTCGTGTCGAACGAGAGCGAGAGTCCAAAATCGACGACCTTGGGCGTATTATTGGCGTTGAAGAGAATGTTGCCCGGCTTGATGTCGCGATGAATCAGTCCGCCGCGTTGCAAGGCGCATTCGAGCCCGCGCGCCACGGCGATGCCGATTTCGATTCCCTCCAGCTCGGTGATCTGGCCCCGCTCGGCGATCTTGTCGTCGAGCGAACCGCCCGAGATATATTCGACCACCATGTAATAGACGCCCTCGTGCTGGCCGAACGCGTAGACCTGGACGATGTTCGGGTGGTTGAGCGAGGCGGTGATTTCGGCTTCCCGCAGGAAGGTGTTGAGGAACTTCTGGTCCGAAACGAGGTCAGGTTTCAAGACCTTGACCGCCACGACGCGGTTGAGGGTCATGTCGCGGCCGAGATAAACCGCGCCCATGCCGCCGGAACCAACCTGGCGCTCAAGCAGGAAATTGCCGAACTGGCGGGTGATGGGGAACTCGTTGCCGCAATAGGGACAGGTGATGCCGTCGCCCGCTTCGAGGCCGGTCACGTCGATCAGGTTCCCGCACTTCGCGCAGGTGGCCGTCACCATTTTATCGGCGACTGGATTTTCCATTCGCGAAAAGTGCCATGACTGGGTTCAAATTGCAATTATGGAAACCGTTAAGACTTTGTCAGGGGCCCTCTCGTTCGGCGAGGACGAGGTGCGTCCCTTCGTGGGGCAGCGGCTCGACGTCTTTCTCACGGCGGTTTTGCAGCGGTCACGGACGCAGGCGCAGGCGCTGGTCAAGCTGGGCCTCGTTCACTTGCAGCCGACGAGCGCAAAGGCCGAAGCGAGTTACCGGCTCCGGCGGGGAGATACGGTGACGGTTGAGCCCGGTCCGGTCGCAGCCGTCCACGCGGAACCGGCGGGGGAGGCGATCCCCCTCGAGATCATCTATGAGGACGATGCATTGCTTGCGCTCAACAAACAGCCGGGGCTGGTTGTGCATCCGGCGGCGGGGCACTGGTCGGGAACGCTGGTCAACGCGCTGATTCATCACTGCGGTTCGCATCTGGCCGGGCGCGGCGGACAGGAGCGGCTCGGGATCGTGCACCGGCTCGACAAGGACACGAGCGGGGTGATGCTCATCGCCAAGACGAACGAAGTCCATGAACAGCTAAGCGCAGCCTTCGCCGGACGCGAGGTGAAGAAGATTTACCGCGCGCTGTGTCGCGGAGTCTTCCGCAAGGCTTCAGGTGAGCTGCGAGGTCCGATCGGGCGGCATCCGGTGCACCGCAAGAAGATGGCGGTCTCGAAAAATCCAGAACGGAGCCGGGCGGCCTGGACCGATTATCGCGTGCTGAAGCAGGGCAAAAGCGGCGCGGAAGTCGAATGCGAACTTCATACCGGACGCACGCACCAGATCCGCGTACATCTCTCGCATCTGGGCCATCCGATCTGGGGTGATCAACTCTATGGAAAACATGCGCCGGTGGGTGACTTTTATCCCACGCGCCAAATGCTTCACGCGGCGCGGATCGAGATCGCCCATCCGTTGACCGGGAAGCCGCTGCGGCTTGAAGCGCCCGTGCCGGAAGATTACGCCGCCATCCGTGCGCTTTTGCTTGGACCTTGAACTGCAACTGAGGTTTCGCACAGAGGACTGAAGAGGAAGGGGACAGAGGGAAAGGCAGAGGAAAGGCAAAGAATTTGAAGGGTTAGGACGGAGTCTGATCTCTATAAGATCATTCTGACTTCCATCTCTTCCCCCTCTTCAGTCCTCTGTGCGAAACTTCCCCTCAGCCTAAAATCAGCGCGAGCTTCTTGGCGGTCGCCTCGGGCCAGTGCTCTTTTTGTGTGAGGATGGCGTACTTGAGCGCTTCGTGGGCCTTGGCGTGGGTCAGCTTGGCGACACGCGGGATAGCTTCGAGGAGGATCGCCTGCGCGGTGGCCGTGTTTTTGTGGAGCCACTGAATCACCATTTCGACCGTGACGCTGTCGTGATCGGGATGCCAGCAATCGTAATCGGTGACCATGGCGACGGTTGCGTAGGCGATCTGCGCTTCGCGGGCCAGCTTGGCCTCGACGAGGTTCGTCATGCCGACCACCGCGTGCCCCGACGTGCGGTAGGTTTCCGATTCGGCCCGCGTCGAGAATTGCGGCCCTTCGATGTTCACGTAGGTCCCGCCCTTGTGGACGGTCGCCCCGGCGGCCTGGGCCGAGACGTAAAGCGCCTCCTGCAATTCGGGACTGATCGGATCGCCGAAAGCGACATGGGCGACGATGCCTTCGCCAAAGAAGGTGTCGGCGGCGCGGCCCTTGGTCCGATCGAAGAACTGGTCGGGCAGGACGACCTCGCCCGGCGCATAATCATGCTGGAGCGACCCAACCGCGCTGATGCTGATGATCCAGCGCACGCCGAGCTGCTTGAAACCATGGAGATTGGCGCGGTGCGGGATTTCGCTGGGGAGAAGCTTGTGTCCCCGGGCATGGCGGGGAAGGAAGACGACCTCATGGCCGGCGAGCTCTCCGCGAATGTAGGCGTCGGAGGGCGCGCCGAAAGGCGTTTCGAGACGGACCTCCTTCTGCGCGGTGAAAGCGGCGAGCTGGTAGAGACCGCTGCCGCCGATGATTCCGATGGGAGAAGACATACTCCAGCACTTTTCAGGAACTGGCGCGCCGGTGCAATACTGATCTTCGCGCGCTTCTGCCAAATCGCAGGGCGGCCAATAATGGCTTGAGTTGTTTAACCGGATTACTAATAGTGATCTACTGGCAAACTCGACTTCACTTCTTTAGATTCTCTTTCGCGCACTACAAATAAGCAAATGGCCGCCGCCCCACTTCCCGCAAACGAGGCCCAACGTCTGGAGGCGTTGCGAGCCCTGAATTTGCTTGATACCCCCCCGGAAGAGCGCTTCGACCGCATCACCCGCCTGGCCGCGCGGGTCCTGAACGTGCCGATGGCCCTCCTGGTGCTGGTCGACGAGAATCGATTGTTCTTCAAGTCCCGCTATGGGACGGACCTCACCGGATTGGACCGCCAGGGAAGCATCTCCGAATATACCATTCTCGAGAACAAGCAGTTTGTCGTGCCCGATGCCAAGTCGGACGCGCGGTTCGCGGACAATCCTGTCGTCACGGCCAAGCCTTTCATCCGGTTTTACATCGGCAATCCCATCGCCGCGGTGGACGGAAGCCTGGTCGGCGCGTTTTGCGCGATCGATCACCAGCCGCGCGTTCCGAGCGCGGAAGACCTCGATGTCCTGCGCGACCTGGCCCTGATGGCGCAGATCGAGCTCAATCATGGCGAACTTACCCAGGCCTATAAGGTCCAGCAGCAGACGGAGGAAAAATTACGGCTGAGCGAGGCGCGGTTTCGCGAGGTGGTCGATATTCCGGGCAAATTTGTCTGGGAAACGACGCTGGAGGGAAAGACCCTTTTCATCTCCGACCGGGTCGAGGAGGTGCTTGGCTATAGCGCCGAGGAAATGGGCAAGCGGGGTTTCTTCGAGGGACTGGTGGAGGAGGACGCGGTCATCGCCACGGCCAAGTTTTACTATGCGGCCCAGAAAGGGCAGCGCTTCAGCGATCTCGAGTACAGGTCAAAGACCAAGGACGGAAAGATCATCTGGCTGTCCGCGCGCGGCGCGCCTATGTACGAAAAGGACGGCAAGACGCTGATCGGCTACCGCGGGATATGCGAGGACATCACGGAGCGGAAGCAGATCCAGCAGGAGGTAATCACCGCGAAGGAGGCAGCCGAAAGCGCGAACCGCGCGAAGTCGGAATTTCTGGCCAACATGAGCCACGAAATCCGCACGCCGATGAACGCCATCGTCGGCATGACCGGCCTCCTGCTCGGGACGAATCTCAATTCGGAGCAGCGCGACTATTCGCAAACCATCCGGCAGAGCGCCGACACGCTTTTGACCATCATCAGCGAGATCCTCGACTTTTCCAAGATCGAGTCGGGCAAGCTCGAGCTCGAGGACCATCCGTTCGACCTGCCGGTGCTGGTCGAGGAGGCGATCGACTGCGTGGCCATTCAGGCGGGCGAAAAGAAGATCGATTTGTTCTGGCAGATCGCGCCCGAATTGCCGCCCGGTTTCAGCGGCGACGTGACGCGGCTGCGGCAAATCCTGGTCAACCTCCTTGCGAACGCGGTCCGATTCACCGCGCAGGGCGACGTGAGCATCAACGTGGGCCGCGCGCACAATGAGGAAGGCGAACACTTCGTCCTTTTTTCCGTCTGCGACACCGGCATTGGAATTCCCGCCGACAAGATCGACCGCCTCTTCCAGTCCTTCTCGCAGGTCGACGCCTCCACGACGCGGAAATTCGGCGGCACCGGCCTGGGCCTGGCGATCAGCCGCAAGTTGACCGAGATGATGGGCGGAAATATTTGGGTCGAAAGCGAACATGGAAAAGGTTCCACCTTTCAGGTCGCCATCCCGCTGAAGGAAGCGCTGGCGCCCAAGCCGCTGGTCCCGAATCCGATTTTGAAGGGCAAGACGCTGATCATTGCGGCGGCCCACCCGGGCGTCCGGGCCATGATCGAGTCGTTCGCCCATACTTGGGGCATGTCGACGCTCACCGTGGGAACGGGCGGGGAAGTGATGCAAAAACTGCGGGCGGGCCTGACGTTCCATGCCGCGGTGATCGAGGAGGACCTCCCCGATCAATCGGGCAAGGAACTGGTGCAGGATATTCGCCGCCAGCGGGGAGCGGCCAGCGCACCCTGCGTTCTGCTCTGTTCGCTTCAGCAACAGGCCGCCTACGGTCAAAATCTCCCCGCCGGTTTCATCGCCTGCCTGGCCAAGCCGGCCCATTTCCAGCAGCTGCACGGCATCCTGGCCACGTCGCTCAAGGGCGGCAAGGTGACCAACAAGCTTTTGCGCTCCACCGGCCGGATTGATACCGGCTTTGGCCAGCGCCGGCCGCTCCGCATCCTGCTGGCCGAGGACAACATCATCAATCAAAAAGTCGCCACGCGCATCCTGAGCCAGATGGGCTATCGGCCCGACGTCGTCCATAACGGCGTGGAAGTGCTGGAGGCGCTCGAGCGGCAGAAATACGACGTGATTCTGATGGACGTGCAGATGCCCGATATGGACGGGTTGGAGGCGACGCGCCGGATTCGCATGGAATACACCGGGCAGCGGCGGCCGTGGATCATCGCGATGACCGCCAATGCCATGGATTCCGACCGCAAGAACTGTTTCGATGCCGGCATGGACGGCTACTTGAGCAAGCCGGTGCGGATCGAGGCGCTGGAAGCCGAGCTGGTCCGCTCGTCCGAAAATATCGGGCAGGTGGTCGATTTCTCCGTCCTCTCCCGCTTTGGCGAAATGACCGGGTCGGGATCGGAAGCGGTGCGCGAACTGGTCGAGATTTTCTCGGAGGAGACGCCGCAGGCGCTGCAGCAAATCCGCAACGACATCGAGCGCCGTCACGTCCAGGGGATCAGCATCCTGGCCATGCAACTGGGCCGCGCCTGCCAGAACTTCGGCGCCGAGCGGATGCAGATGCTTTGCTCGAGCCTGCAGGCCGCCGGGAAGAACGGCGAATTCGTCCTCGCCAGCGAATTTGTCGACCGGCTCGAATCGGAATTCGAGATCGTGAAATCGACCCTCGAAGACTTCGCGAAATCGGGTTCGCCCCCGGCGGAATAGGTTAGCGCCCGTCGCTTTTATCGGGCGGCGGGGGCGTCACGCCCTGGTCGGAAACCGAAGCGGGGTAGGAGGAATCGCCGCCGGGATGCGGATTCTGGTCGGTGACCGGACTGTTGAGGGTCGAGCCTGAATAGCTGCCGTTGGGTTCCGATTCGCCGCCGGAGCCGACGTTGAGTCCGTTGGCGCCGGAGCAGCCCGTCACGATCAACGCGAATCCAAGCAGGAGCACCGTGGAAATCTTTTGCATGACCGAGAGTAGTACCGCGTAAGTTCTTCAAATACGAGTAAAAGCGCACCGACGCTTCAAATCGCGTCGCGCTCGCGACTTTTCCTCCGCAGGCTCCGTGGCAACGCCGGTTTCCGCATTTTCTTTTGCAAAGCCGCTTGATCTAATCGCCTCCCACAGGCATATTTCCCGCGATATGCCCGCTGCCGACCCTGCCGTTAAAAACTCGAAAACGAGTTCGCCCTCCCGTCTCCCCGAATTGCAGCCGCAGCAAAAGATTGCGCTTTATCGCCAGATGCTTCTTATTCGCCGCTTTGAGGAGAAGGCGAAACAGGCTTTCACCCAGGCGAAGATCAAGGGTTTCTGCCACTTGTACAACGGCCAGGAAGCGGTGGCCGTCGGCACGATTTCCGTCCTGAACGACGATGACGCGGTCATCACCGCCTACCGCGACCATGGTCACGCGCTGGCGCGGGGCGTCGATCCGAACGCCTGCATGGCCGAGCTCTTCGGCAAGATCACCGGCTGCTCGCGCGGCAAGGGCGGCTCGATGCATTTCTTCGACGCGAAGAAACATTTTTACGGCGGTCACGGCATCGTCGGCGGGCAGATTCCGCTCGGCACCGGGCTGGCCTACGCGCAGAAATATCTCGGCACGAACCGTGTGACCCTGGCCTACATGGGCGACGGCGCGATCAACCAGGGCGCGGTCCATGAGTCGATGAATCTCGCCGCGCTCTGGAAGCTCCCGATCATTTATATCATCGAGAACAACGAGTACTCGATGGGCACCACCATCGCCCGCTCCTCCGCCGGCGACCCGCTGACCAAGCGCGCGGGCGCGTTCGACATGGCGGCGATCCAGGCCAACGGCATGGACATCGACGACGTCCGGGCCAAGACCTTCGAGGCGGTTTCGCTGGCGCGCACCGAAAGCCAGCCGACCCTGATGGAAATCCGCACTTACCGCTACTTTGGACACTCGATGTCCGATCCCGGCCACTACCGCTCGAAGGAGGAAATCGAGGCGCGGCGCCGCAGCGATCCGATCGAGCTCTACAAGGCGCGCCTGCTCGAACAGAAAGTCGGCACCGAGGAGAGCCTTAACGCCCTCGATGAGGAAGTGATGGCCCAGGCCCAGGCCGCCTACGATTTCGCGGAGCAGAGTCCCGAGCCGGAGCTCGAGACCGTGTTCGAGGATATTTTTGCGCCGGAAGACCAAATCGCCGAGTTCCGGCCCGATCTGCGCGGCTAGTCCTGCGGATGGCAGGAACGCTTCGCTCCCATGAGTCCCTTTTACCTTTAATCATTTCCCAAATCTTTCCATGCCCACCCTGACTTACCGCGAAGCCCTCAACCAGGCCCTCTCCGAAGAAATGGAGCGCGACGACCGCGTCATGCTCATGGGCGAGGAAGTGGCCGAATACGACGGCGCCTACAAGGTGAGCCAGGGCCTGCTCAAGAAATTCGGCCCGAAGCGGATCATCGACACGCCGATCAGCGAGACTGGTTTCGCCGGGCTGGCCATCGGCGCGGCCATGTACGGCCTGCGGCCCGTGGTCGAATTTATGACCTGGAGTTTTTCGCTCGTCGCCTACGACCAGATCGTCAACAACGCGGCGCAGGTCCGCTACATGTCGGGCGGGCAGTTCTCCTTCCCCATCGTCTTTCGCGGTTCTTCCGGCGGCGGTCTGCAGGTCGGCGCGACCCATTCGCACACCCCTGAAAATTGGTACGCCAACGTCCCGGGCCTGACCGTCATCACGCCCTCTTTTCCCGATGACGCCAAGGGTTTGCTTAAGAGCGCGATCCGGAGCAACAACCCGGTCTGCTTCCTCGAAAACGAAAAACTTTACGGCTACAAGGACGAGGTCCCCGAGGGCGAATTCCTGACCGAGATCGGCAAGGCCCGCGTGCGCCGTGAAGGAAACGATCTCACCATCGTCAGCAACAGCGGCTCCACGCATCGAGCGCTCGACGCCGCGAAAAAGATGGAAGCGGAGGGCATTTCGGTTGAGGTCATCGACCTGCGCACGATCAAGCCGCTCGATTTCGCCACCATCGCCGCCTCGGTGAGCAAGACCAACCGCGTCCTCATCGTCGAGGAAAACAAGCCGTTCGCCGGTTGGGGCGCGCAGGTCGCCTACCAGGTGCAGCGCGAACTCTTCGACGATCTCGACGCGCCCGTGCATCGTCTCACCTCGCTCGACGTCCCGCAGCCTTATAACTATGGACTCGAGCAGGCCGTCCTGCCGAATGAAGAGCGGGTCATCGCGGCGATCAAGGAAATCCTGGCCTAGGGGATGTCCCTCCCAGCCATGAGCAAGAACCATCTTCCGGACGGCATGCGGGTTCGCTGGCTCGGCCACGCCACGTTCGATCTCGTGGGGCCGGCCGGACAAAAGTTTCTCATCGACCCGTTCCTGGTCAACAACCCGGCTTTCCCAAAGGCGCTCGGCGCGGAGCTCACGGCCCCCGGCGCTTATCACAGCCTGCTGGTGACCCATCCCCACTCGGACCACTTCGAGGATGTGCTGCCTTTGCTGGCGGACGACCCGGAGTTGAAGGTGATTTCGCAATTTGAAATCGGCGGCTGGCTGAAAGGGCAGGGCGTCAAGGAAGGCCAGATCATCGGCCTGAACACGGGCGGGACCGTCACCTTCAAGGAGGTCCGCATCACCATGGTGCCCGCCATCCACACGAGTTCCATCACCGAAAATGGCGCGCAGCGGGCGCTCGGCTTTCCGATCGGTTACGTCCTTCGCTTCGCCAACGGCTTCACCATCTACAACACCGGCGACACCGCCGTGACCATGGACATGAAGATCGTCCACGACCTCTACAAGCCGAACCTGGTCATCCTGCCCATCGGCGATTTCTACACGATGGGCGCGGAGCAGGCCGCCTACGCGCTCAACCTGCTCAAGCCGCAATTCGCCATCGGCGGCCATTGGCACACCTGGGGCGGTATGCCTCCCGGCACGCCGGAAGCCCTCGAAAAAGAACTGGCGCATTACCACATCCCCACGCAACTTATCAAACTGAAACCCGGCGAAACGCTCACCTGATACTTTTATGGCCAAAGACATTCTCATGCCCCTGCTCAGCCCCTCGATGACCGAAGGGACCCTGGTGAAGTGGCTCAAGAAAGAGGGCGACGCGGTCAAGTCGGGCGATGTCCTGGCCGAAGTCGAAACCGACAAGGCGACGATGGACCTTGAGGCGTTCGACTCGGGCATCCTGCGCAAGATTTTGATCCAGGAAGGGACCAAGGTTCCGGTCCAGTCGCGCATCGGCATCATCGGCGCGAAGGACGAGAAGATCGACGAGTCGGCCCCGGCCGCTCCCGCCGCGACCCCGGCAACATCCGCGCCCGAGGCCAAAAAAGAGGAGGCAAAAACTCCCGCCGCCGCGCCGACCGCCGCTGCGGCCGCGCCCGTGGCCGCTTCCAATGGAGGCCGGGTCAAGGCTTCGCCCCTGGCCAAAAAAGTCGCCGCGGAAAAAGGCGTCGCGCTCGCCACGCTCTCCGGATCGGGGCCCGGCGGACGGATCGTCAAGAAAGACGTGCTCAATGCTCCCGCCAACGGCCACGCTCCCAGCGGAGGCGGCTCTTCGATTTATGCGGCAGGCCCGATCGCGAAAGACGGCAGCACCAAGCTCACCACCATGCGCTCGGTCATCGCCAAGCGCCTGCTTGAAAGCAAAACGACGATTCCCCATTTCTATCTCGAGATCGAGGTCGACGCCAAGCCGCTGCTCGATTTGCGCGCGCAGCTCAACGACTCGCTCGGCAAATTGAAGCCGCCGGTCAAACTCAGCCTGAACGACTTCGTGCTCAAGGCCGCGGCCGAAGCGGTGCGCCGCGTTCCGGCGGTCAATGCCTCCTTCGAGGGCGACGCCATCCGGCAGTTCTCCGACGTGCAGCTTTCGTTTGCCGTGGCGATTGCCGAAGGACTGATCACGCCGATCATCAAGGAAGCGCAGAACAAATCGCTCCTCCAGATCAGCGGCGAGGCGAAGGCGCTCGCGACCAAGGCGAAGGAAGGCAAGCTGAAGCCCGAGGAATTCCAGGGCGGCACCCTTACCGTCTCCAATCTCGGCATGCTCGGCATCGACCGCTTCAGCGCGATCATCAATCCGCCCCAGGCCTGCATTCTTGCCGTCGGCAACATCGTCAAGAAGCCGGTCGTCGACGCGCAGGACAACATCGTGGTCGGGCACCGTCAGAGCATTACCCTCTCGTGCGATCATCGTGTGGTCGACGGCGCGGTCGGCGCGGCCTACCTCAAGGAATTGCGCGAGCTGATCGAGAAGCCGGCGCTGCTGCTGCTGTAGCCCTCCGGGGCTGCCTCCGTTTTCCGAGGCCCGAGATTTAGAAGCCGTCGAGGCTGGGCGCGTGTTCGAGTTTCTTCGCGGTCTCTTCCTTGACCACCAGCTCGCTCGATCGAATGGTCAGGGAACCGTCCTGGCCCAGCGTCGCGGTGGCGTTGTCGTCCCGGGTCCACCATTTTCCGCTCTGGCCCATCTGGGGAGGTCCCCACTCGCGTCCCTGGGCATTGACAGTGAGCAGCGTTCGGACCTCCGTCAGGGTCAAAGGATCGCCGTTGAGTTTCTTGAACAACTCCGCGACCGACTTCCCATCCGAAAGGGTGACATCGACTTCAAAGCCGCCTTTTTGAAAGACGACGAAGGCCAGTGCCAGCTTGGTTCCGTCGCTTTTCTGGTCGACCTCGGAAAGCGGCTGGCCGTAGCGCGCGACAAGTTGATCTGCGGTCTCCCCCAGGCGCGCCTGGGCGGTTGCCGTCACCCCAATGACAAAAAGAAGCGTTAAAATGGCCATCCTCATAATTAAAAGGTTAGATACTCTTTTCTGATAAAGCAATCGAGCAGCTTGCCTAGGGCGTGTTTTCAAAATCGGAAGGATTGAACGATGAGAGGTGAAGTCGTATCAGAATGAGCTACCAAGATGCTTTATCCTCGTCGCAACGGTCTTCGGCTGGCTTAAGTCATTTTGAAAACACGGCCTAGATACCGTTAGCGCGCGCGTCTCGTCAATGCGGGATAGGAGGCTGTGCGGCTTCATTCAAGTCCGAACGAGCCAGCTTCCGCCTATAATCTTACGGGTTTTTCAAGTCCATCCATTAACGCCGCAGCATCATCGCAAGCCATGTTAGCGTTTCCGTAGATCAAAGAGATCGTACCGTCCTTAACCACCTGCCCCGGAATTTGTGCATGTGCCACTAAGAGCGTCCCCCTTTTAAAATCGGTCAAGATGACTTCCATTTTACTGTCCACATTCTCTTGAGTGAACTTGAGATACTCTTTTGCTTTGTTAGGCGTCAGCACCATGGTGAGGCGCGCGTTGTCGTTTGATCGCGAACCTATTCTCTCAATAGAAACCTTAATAGCATCCCCTCTTTGAAGCGTAAAACATGGCGTATTTGGTACGTCGCCCATAATCGTTCCCGCAGTGATGATTAGAAGAAAACCGAGGAGAAAAGGTTTCATTGAGGCGAAGTTAAAGTATTTACTGTGGTTGTGCAATATTCTGCAAGTTGTGCTGGGGAATTCAAACGGTACCACTACCAGAAAGCCTCTCCTCCTTTTTATGCCTTGATGCCGAGGGGAGAGGTTCTGCCCCCGATACGGTTGGTTTCGGCATGTCATCGTAAGAATCGCCAAAACGCACAGAGGGCTTTGGTGCGAGGCACTCTCGCCTCGACTATTCCCAAAATAGACCGTTAAAGAGGCGTTACCCTATTTTGAAAACACGCCCAAGCTTGTCTCTCCAGCGCAGAACGGGCAGTTCAACTTGGATCATGAAGTGCTATACTGGCTTAGGGCCATGAATTTGTTCCTTAAATTGCTTAAGGCGAAGAGCCGAAACGAAATCCGGGCGGGTAAGCTCTGGGAGATCACCCGGCTGTGGGGAATCGACATTCGCAAGGTGGAAAAGGAAGTGGCCAAGCCGGAGCCTCTTAAAAAGCAGGCGTCGGGGAAGGTGGACGCCCTGAGAGTCCACGTCATCAAGGGCGAAAATAACGTGACCAACCTGACCAAGGACGCCGATTTTCTCTGAGTTCAATCCATCGGCGGCAGCGTCGGACGCACGGAGGGAGGGGAATAGGGCGGAGTATCGACGGTCGGCGTTTCCTGGGCCGGAGCTGGGTAGGTCCTGACGATGGGGGACGAGGAAACGGGCGCCGGCCTGGCCGGAAGAGGCGGCATGTCTTTTTTCGTTACCGTCTTCACAATCTCGATCTTGAGGCTTTGCATCATTTGCAAAACGGGGGTGTTCAGGTCGACGATCGGGTTGACCTCTTCGAGCGCCGATTTGGTGATCGCGATATGGCCGACATCGAAACCGTCGAGCGCGGCGTCCATCGGCACCCATTCATCGGGTCCGATCCACGCTTCGGCCCACATGTGAAAGCCGAAAATCCCGGTGTCCGTATCGACGGCGTTGGTGATGGTCGGTTCGTCGTCGCCGGGCGGGATGTAGCCAAAGCCAACCACGCAGCGGGTGGGCAGCCCGGCGGCGCGGCCAAGGGCGGCGCAAAGGACGGCGTGTTCGGTGCAATCGCCTTCGCGCGATTGGGCCGTCTCCTCCGCCGAGCCGAAACCGATGTTGAGGTCTTTCTTGGTGATATAGGCGCGGACAAAGCGTTCGATTTGGTGCGCCGCGAGCACCGGATTTCGTTCGTCGCCGACCGCCTGTTTCGCCAGCGTCTGGATGATGGGCGCGTTGACCTCAAGATAAGCGGAGGCTTGCAGGAAGCGATGCAACTCCGGCGTGTCGTCGTGGGGAAGCTGCCAGGTCGCGTCGGCGGCAATGTAGCGGGGCGCGGTCACCTCAACCACGCATGAGCCCGGTTCGGTCGAAAGGACGCGCTGTTCGCCCTGGTTCCACAAGGTGATCGTCTGGTTCAGGTCAACGGTGGAGAGCCGGTAAACGGCCTGGCCAAGGTCGTGCGGGGAGGAGAGCGCGCTCTGGGGATGAATCAGCGACGTGGCAAAAATCTCGGCCCCCTCCGGCTGCTTCATGGTTTCCGCGCGATCGGTCACATACTCGTGCATGTTGCCGATGCCGGGAATCACCGTCAGCGAATCGACATCGTTGCTCTTGTCGTCCACCCACACGGTCGAGAGAAGTCCGGGCAGGTAACTCACCTCGCTGGTCAGCTTCCACAACCTGCGCGACACGCCGCGGACCATGTGCTCTTCCTGTCCGGCGACGGTCCCTTTCTGGACCACCACCGCCTGGGGATAATCGGTGTCGAAGGTGTCGAAGGAAAACGCCTGGCCCGGTTTGAGCGGCACGGCATTGCTCAAACGCCGCACCGCCTCCGGGCCGAGCGCGCTCAGGCGCGGGAGATGAAAGCGCTGCGTCTGGCCGCGGCTCGAAACCACCATGTCGTCGCCCTCGCGCACGCCGCTCGACTCGACGGACGAACCGGCGCTGCTGACCTGGTCGAAACTGAGCACGCCGCCCTCCGCGTCCTCCGTCACCTTGGAGGTTTCGGTGATTTTCAGGTTGGACCCCATCCGCTTCACCACGAATTCCTCCTGATGCGCGGTCGCGTACTCGGGGCCGCTGGGAGTATCGGTCTCCGTCGTCACCGTGCTGCCAAATCCGCAGGTCTTGCCATCGAGCACCACCACGACCCATTCTTCGAAGACCGGCTTCGCCGCAGGCGCTTGCGCGAGAAGTCCCGCGGAGGTCAGCAGCCACGCCAGCGCGGTCGTTCCCAGCGCAGAAGATTTAATGCGTTGGCGAAGCCGGGGTTGGTTCGGGAGGTGGAGGAGTTGCATTGAGATCGGAATTGGTCACCGGAGCTGTGTTCGTGACCGGAGCGGCCGCCGGTGCGGTGTCGGCTGGGGCATTGGTTGCGGCGGGGATGGGTGGCGAAACTTGATTCGTGCCACTGTTCACATTCGTCCCATTATCCGCAGGAGTACTTGGCGTCACCATCGCCGGCGTGGTCGGACCGAGCGGTCCTGGGGGCGGCGCGGGATTGCCCGGCATCAAAGGGGCCGGGACGGCCACGTTCGGCTTGGGAAGGAAACCCATGGTCTGCATGAGGCTGGCGCTGCCGCCCAAGGTGCCTCCGAGAAAAAGGCCCTGGTTGCCGACGCCGGAGACCGAATATCCCTGGAAGCCCGCATCATCCGGAGTGACGACGCACGACCAGGTACCCATCGGCGCGAGCCAGGTCAAGTCGGGGGGCAGGTTCCTGCCCTTGAGCATCGACGCGAGATCCTTGTTGAACATTTGGGCGATGGAAAGGTAGGGCAGGGCGATGCGGTAGGCGCGATCCAGCAAATAAGGTGAGTCGAGAAACAAGACCTGCGCCGCGCCGTTGCGCTTGTCACCCACCTGCCGGTTGAAGTCGGCGTTGTGCGTCAGTTCAATCGACTCATCGCGCTGAAAGGAGCGCACCGCCTGATTTTCGGTCAGGAAGACGCCGAGGTAGGGGCCGTCCTCGGTGATGGTCGGACTGAAGGGCGCCGACTGGATGAATTTCAACGCGGCGAAATTCTGGCCGTTCGAATTGATCTCCTTGATCACGGCCGACGTCTCGTAGGCCTTGCGCACCGACTCGATGACCGCGGTGATCGTCGGCTTGAAATCATCCGGCTTGTCGAGCTTCACAAACAAACCGACTTCGGGATAGGTGCTGTCCCGGCTCCATTCCGCCTGCACCGACCACTCGGAACCAAGCGGGTCGATGAGGTTGTGCTGGACATCAAGGCCCGCGCCCTGCGTCCACGTTTGCAAAAAGTTGAGCAGGTAACCGGCCATGGGATTGACCGTGGCCGACTGGCTCGATTGTTCCTGGAGGTTCTTATAGTATTGCTTCCAATCGATGCTGGAAGCCCAGTAAAGGCGGGTGTCGGGGCCGGTGAATTTCAACGTCTCGAAAGGGCACGGATCGGCGCTCATTCCGGTTTCGAGCAGCGCGGCGCGCGGCATGAGAAGAGAAAAGCGATCGACGATTTCGCCGTTCTCAAAGCGAGTCGCCAGCACCGCGCCGCCCATCGCGCCGAATTTTTTGGCCATATAATCGCCCGCCGCCGGATTGGCGGTCGCCATTTGCTTTTGGGAGAGTTGGACCAGCGAATGGCAATTGACATAGACGAGCGTCATCGGGTCGACTCCCGCGCGCTTGAGCGATTGGATGTAGTCGGGGTCCTGCGCCAGGCTCGGCGTGGCCGATTTTTTTTGGAAGCGCTCAATCCAGTCCTGCAAGGGAGCCTCGCCCCACGAAGTGATGATCCAGCCCTTGAAACGCGCGACGCAGATTTTCTCCGAAGCGCCCGGCCCCTGGATCCATTGGTAATCGACGCCCGCGACGGTTCCGGCTCCGGTCTTGCCCTGCTTGAGGACGTCGGGCCAGGTGGCCTTCAGCTTTTCCAGGAACGCGTCGAAATTATCGAGCCCCGCCTTGGGCTTCATCGCGGCGATGAGGCCGATTTGCGCCGGCTTGTCGTAATCGAAGTGGGTGACCGCGATGAACGATTGGCCGCTCAGGTTCGGGAGGAAAGTTTGCAGCAGATCGACGTTTTTGGAGCCGACCAAATTCACGACGGCATCGTGCAGCGCCTGGACATTGGGCGAATCGACCAGCGTCTTGAGCTGCGACGTCTGGTATCCGGCCAGGATGGCGGCCCCATTGGGGATCGTGGTGAAAACGACCGTGTCGGCGGGGACCAGCTCCGCGGCCTGGACTTTATTCGCGCCGAAAAGATACCACCAGACGCCCGCGCACAGGCCGAGAAAAAGGAGCAGGAAGGCGACAGCCAGAGCGAGGAGAAAACGTGTGCGAGTCATGGAACGTCCATAGTGGCGCGAAGAAGACCGTTTGGCAAACTCCGGCGGAGAACGGCCTGCCCTACGATTCCCCCCGCGCCAAGGCTTCCGCGCGGCTTTTGGCGGCGGCGAGGCAACGGGCCATCAGTTTATTCAGCGCGTCGTTTTCCTCCAGCACGGCGCATCCGGCGAGCGTGGTGCCCTTGGGACTCTTCACCTGCGCGGCCAGCTCCAGCGGAGAAAAGGTCGATTGCGCGGCAAGTTGGGCCGAACCCAGGACGGTCTGCAGGGCCAGGTCTTTCGCCAGTTCTTCCGGCAAACCGAGCGCGACCGCGCCGCGAATTAGCGCGTCGATGAAGTGAAACACATAGGCGGGGCCACTGCCCGAGAGAGCGGTCACGGCATCGATTTGGCTTTCGTCCACGGGCCACGCTTTGCCCGCCGAGGAGAGGACGCGATGCACGAGCGCGAGGTCATCCTTCGTGACGTCGGGGCCGCCCGCATAAACGCTGGCTCCGGCGCCGATCTGCATCGGCGTGTTGGGCATGGCCCGCACGACGCGCGCGATGGGATGAAGCGAGCCGCGAATTTTCCCGATGGTTACGCCGGCCGCAATGGAAAGGAAAAGCTTTCCTGCGCTGATTTCCTTCAGGGACGAGATCGCCTCGGGCAATACCTGCGGTTTGACCGCAAGGATGGTGAGATCGCTTTGGCGCACGACCGCGCTGTTGTCGGCGGTCCAGCGCGAACCTGGCAGCAGGTCGAGGAACGGCTGGCCCTCCTGCGCGATCGGCGCGGAGCAAATCAGGTTGGAGGCGGGGACGATTCCGCCCTGGACGAGTCCCTTGCCGAGCGCGCGCGCCATGACTCCGGCGCCGATAAAACCGATAACCATATGCTTGTGAATGTAGCGGCCGTCCATGACCGTCGCACTTTAATTCCGTTCCCCTCGAACTTGTCTCGGCAAGCGCGTTCCCATTCCACATTGGGAGCGAGAAACGGACGTCCCTAAGCCCCCAACCCGAATTTCTTCAGCTTGGTGTAGAGCGTGGGGCGATGAATCCCCAGCAGTTCGGCCGCTTTTTTCTTGTTGCCGTTGCACTGGTCGAGCGCGGCCATGAGCGCGGCCTTTTCCCGTTCCGCGAGGTTGAAGGACTGCGAGTCGGTGAGGAGCGCCCGCATTTGCGGCGGCGACTCGGAAAGCTCGGAAGTGGAGAAGGCGCCTCCCTGCGACGGGACCATTCCTGTTTCGGAGACGGTGTTGTGGACGACTTCATGGGGCAGGTTGCGGCGCGTGATCATGCTGCCGGTGGTCAGCACCACCGCGCGCTCGATCACGTTCTGCAATTCCCGCACGTTGCCGGGCCAGCGATAACGCAGCAGCGCGTCGTAGGCTTCCGATTGGATCGTCAGCAGCGGCTTGTTCATCTTGGCGCAAAAACGCTGGAGGAAAACCTGCGCCAGTTCGGGAATGTCCTCGGTCCGGTCGCGCAGGGGCGGAATCGAAAGCGTAAAAGTGTTGAGCCGGTAGAAAAGATCCTCGCGCAGGCGTCCGGCGCGGATCGCTTCCTCGGGACGCCGGTTGCTGGCCGCCACGAGCCGGAAATCGGCCTTGATGATCTGCGTGCTGCCGAGCGGCCGGAATTCGCGTTCCTGGAGCACGCGCAGGAAGCGGGTCTGCAGATCGACCGGCATTTCGGCGATCTCGTCGAGGAAAAGCGTCCCTTCGGCCGCCGCGCTCAGCATGCCGGGAAAATCCTGGCTGGCGCCGGTAAACGCGCCCTTCTTATAACCGAACAATTCGCCCTCGATCATGTTTTGCGGAAAGGCGGCGCAATTGAGTTTGATCAACGGGCCCTGGGAACGCGCGCTCAGCTCGTGAATGCGATTGGCGAAGATTTCCTTGCCCACGCCGCTTTCCCCGACGACCAGCACGTTGGCCTCGCTCGGGGCGATCTGCTCCACCAGCTCGAAAAGTTCCCGCATCTTGACGTTCTTGAAGATCGGTTGAAGCTGCGCCTCGGCGCGCTGCACCCGCTTTTTCAGGCGCTCGGTTTCCTCGCGCAGCTGGACCGTTTCCTGGCGCAGGCCCCGGCTTTCAAGCGCCTTGCCCACGAGGCTCAGCAATTCGTCCGGCACGTAGGGCTTGCTGATAAAATGGAACGCGCCGATTTTGATCGAGGCGATGGCGTTGTTGAGCGAATCGTTCGCGGTGACCACGATGACCGGCAGCGCGGGATGGGCCTCGCGAATGGTCCGCAGCAGATCGAGCCCTTCGCCGTCGGGCAGGCCCAGGTCCAGGAGCAGGACATCGGGCTTGTTGTCGTTGATCATCTGCAGGCCCTGTTTGCCGGTGAAGGCCGACGCGGAGGCGTAGCCGCGCCGCTCCAAAATCGCGGCCAGGGTTGCCTGGATGTTCCGTTCGTCGTCGACAATTCCGATCAGGGGCTTGGCAGTCATTGCTCTTTTATTACTTACACTATCTTAACTACCACATAATCAGGATAGATGCGAGCTCTATGTCTGATTTGAAGACACGCCAGGCGCACTACACCTTTTGCCGACAGATGTCCCGGGCGACGTGAAGAGCTTCCTGCTCCAGGCGGCCAAAGGGATAGCCGGGATCGATGCACTCGCGCAGATAGACTTTGAGAAAAGGCCGGATGCCGTTGAATCTTTCATATTGCGCGACGTGGACGCACTCATGAACCAGCGTCAGCCGGTCACTCCAAAATCCGTGTCGCAGGCAAATCCCGTAGCCCACGGTCAGTCCCGTCGATTGCGGCTGATAAAGGCCGATCCGCTTGGCGACAAATAGAACGTCTTCATTTTCGGGCTGCGGCAGGCCTTCCGCCCGGAGCACGCGAATTTTTTCCGGCTGCGTGACACCGGCCCGGCGGGCGTCGGCCCATTCCGCTTCCGTGAGCGGCGTTCCCTGCTCAAGGATGATAAGTTCCTGCTTTTCGGCAAAGGCATAGGCCACCGGCAGGAGAATCGGCAGTGTGCTCAACAGACTGTTCATGATGACCCGTGGGGGCCTATCTATCCTGATCGGCAGGTTGAGCTCAGAATTGAGTGGGATTGCGCAGGGCTGCCGCGAGCCGCTCCAGATAATCGCGCCTCCGGATCTCAATCGCCCCCAGCCGCGCGGTGAGGGGAGAAAGGACCTGGGTGTCGAAAAGCTCGAATTGGCGCGAGCGCAGGTGCGCGATGAGATGGCACAGGGCGATCTTGGAAGCGTCGGTGACGCGATGGAACATCGATTCCCCGGCGAAAAAAACCGCGGATGGCCACGCCGTAGATGCCTCCCACCAACTGGCCGTCCTGCCAGGCTTCGACGCTGTGGGCGTGGCCCTGGCGGTGCAATTCAAGGTAGGCCTCGATGAACCGGGGGCTGATCCAGGTCGATTCCCGGCCCGGACCGGGCTCCGCGCAGGCGTGGATGACGGAGGAGAAATCGTGGTCGAAGGTCAGCTTGAAAGGATGATGGCGTAATTTCGATTCCAGCCGCTTCGGTGGCTGAAAGCGGTCGATCTCAAAAATCGCGCGCGGATCGGGCGACCACCAGGTCAACGGCTCGTCCGTCCACGGGAAAATCCCGGAGCGATAGGCCAGCAAAAGGCGCGGCACGGAAAGATCGCCGCCGAGAGCAAGCAGGCCTTCGCGGTTGGCCGTTTGCAGGTTCGGAAAAGCGAGGTTGTCCGGGCGCAGGATGTTCATGTCATAACGGTTCGCTGCCGAGGCCCACGAAAAAGATAACGTAAAGCTGCACGATGGCGACCACGACGCTCAGGACGACGATGAGGAGCGCGGGCATAGCCTTGCGCGTGTTCAGATAGCGGCGGCCCATCAGGAAAATGAGAACCAAGGCGAGGATGAACGCGGCATGGGGCGCGAAATGCCACGCGTAACGGTAGCCGAGGAAAAGGGCGATGAAGCCGCAGACCAGTCCCGCCACCAGCGAGGGCACGCTTTTGGCCTTCACGTAACCCATCGCGCCGCCGACGATGAGGAGAATGCCGTAGATATAGAGGAGAAGGACAGGCCATGGAATCATAAGACCATTTTGCCTGACTTTTCTCTTCCGCGCAACGCTCCTGCCGTGGTAGCCGGCGCAGGCCCTTGCGCCGGACCGTCTCGCGGCGCGTGGCGGCTACCTTAAAATTCCCAAAAAAATTCGCGCGGATTGCGCGCGAGCTGCGTCTAGGCTGGTGATGACGCTTCCGTTCGGGGTTTCAACCCATGGTCATAACCTCCTAACATGCCCTTCGTGACGACACCTGCGCTCACTCCCACGTCCGCCATCGCCGAGACGATACCGCTCCATACGGCCGCGATGGATTCGGCCGAGCGGATCATGGTCATGGCCGCGCTGGCCGGCGATGACGAGGCCTTCGAGACGGTGATCCGGACCTACAGCCGCCGGGTCTACATCGTGGCCTACGCGATTTTGCAGGACCCATCCGAGGCCGAGGACATCGTGCAGGATACTTTCCTTAAAGCGCACCACCAACGGAGCAAGCTCCGCGAGCCGGAGAAATTCCCGGCGTGGCTCCTGGCCGTCACGCGCAACGGCGCGCGCGATCGGCTCCGTCGGCGTCGTCCCCAGGCCGATGCGGCGACTTTCGACACGCTGGTCGATCATGGCGTGGCCACGCCCGGCTCGGCCCTGGAAAAAGAGGAGCATCAGGCGCACCTCCGCCGCGCGTTGGCCACGTTGCCGGAAGAGCATCGCACCGCGCTGACTCTCCGCTATCTCGAGGGCCTCGATTATCGCGCCATCGAAGCCGCCATGGGCCTGAGCAACGGCGCGCTGCGCGGCATTTTGGGCCGCGCGCTCGGCACCCTGCGCCGCATGCCCGGCCTCGAAAGGAGCAGTCTATGAAAAGCATGCTTTTGACATTCCGTCATCCTGAGCGGAGCGAGGCGAAGGATTTCCTGTCCTCAAGGCGTCCGCGTCCGAGCGCAGTCGAAGGACCTTGCCGCTTCGATTCGGATATGACCGCGATGAGTTTAGTTCTCTCCATGCGCTGCCATTTCCGCGGCCTCTCGCTAACGATACCCGCCGGCATGCCCATCACTGCATTCAGGCCACGCAGGTCCTTCGACTCCGGCTCGACATCATCCTTCGGTAAAACAATATCGCGCGCTCGCCTCGCTCAGGATGACGGAGCTTTTTTTGCGGGGCGGCTACCCGAACAACGCTCATGAAACCCATTTCCCCTCACGATCCGCTGGACGATTTGATCGCCGCTGCCCTGCACGGCGAGCTGACGCCGGAGGAACGCGCGCAATTCGAATCCCGTCTCAGCACCGACCCCGCCGCGCACGCGGCTTACCAGGAGGCCCAAGCCATGCATGACTTGCTCGAAAAGAATTATCAGTCCGCCCAGCCCGACCCCGCCTTCGAACAGCGGATGGTTTCCGGGGTCCGCCGCAAAATCCAAAGCGCCGCCCATCGCGAGACCGCGTGGGAGAGCCTGGTCGCGTTGTGGAGGGGGCTGAAAAATATTCTCGGACGGCGTTCGCTCTGGACCTACGGAGGAGTGTGCAGTGTGGTACTGGTCCTCTTTCTGGCCTTCGCAATCTACTCTGGCAATCAGGTCAAGGGCGTCTTCACGACCATCACCAGCCAGTTGGCCATGGCGGGACAAGCTTCGCCGGCATCTTCCGCCTATGCGACTGACGACTTTCAAAGAGCCCAGGCACCCATTTCATCCCCCCCGCGTCCCAACCCCGCGCTGCTCGCCGCCTTGGACAGAAGGGAAGCGCATTGGCAGGACCAGCTTAAAGCCAATCCTTCCAATCAGGTGGCCGCCCAGCAACTGGCGCGGGTCGAAGCTCAAAAGAAACGCTATGACGTGGTGGATCAAAATAATTTACGACAGGTGATCGAAAAACAGGGCATTGATTACGTCACGACCGCCCAAAAGGGGATCACTCTGTCCGGTTATGTGGATACCAGTTACACCGAACAGTTCGGCGGTAAAGGAACTGGATTTGGCGTGAACGGTGTGAAGGTGAAAACCGCGACCTATACTACTGGTGGGACGACCGTGAACGCAGGTACGCTGACGATGGGCGCAACGGCGGCCGAACCTTCAGACCAAACGACGCCCCAAGGTGGCACCATTCGCGGCTCAGGGTTTATGCCTCCAGGCAATTCTCAGTCACCGCGGGCTCTACCCGTGGAAGCTGATGTTACTTCGGCGCCGCCAGCAGCGCCCGCCATGGTGGCCGCAAACAACACAGCATCAGCCTGGAATGAAGATGGGCAGCGCAAAGAGGCTGAGGCTGCCAAGTCGGAGAACGCCGCTCCCACCGCCCCCGCCGCCGTCGACGCCCGCAAGCTTATCCGCAATGCGCAGCTCGACCTCGAAGTAAAAAGTTTCCAGGCCGCGATGGACCGGATCACCGCGCTGACCAAGTCGGCGGGCGGTTACGTCGACACGAGCAATTCGCAGCGCGGCGGCAACGGCAAGCTCCAGGGCACGGTCGTCGTGAAGGTCTTGCCGGAGAACCTCGACGCCTTTCTGCTCCAGCTGCGCGACCTCGGCGAGGTGAAGAACCAGTCGGTCAGCACCGACGACGTGACCAAGGATTATTTCGACACGCAGGCCCGGCTCGACAACTCGCGCCGCATGGAAGCGCAGTTGCAGGACCTGCTCAAGCACGAGAACGGCAAGGTCTCCGACCTGCTGGCGGTCGAGCGCGAGCTGGGCCGGGTCCGCGGCGAGATCGAGCAGATGCAGGGTCAGCTCAAGCTCTACGATTTCCAGGTGGAGTACGCCACCGTGACGATGAACCTCACCGAGAAGGACCTCAACCAGACGGCGGCCTACCTCCTCAAGGAGCAGGACGATTTCTCCCTCTTCGCCACCGACGTCGAGGGGACGTTCCAAAAGGCGCGCGCGACCGCCGACGATTTCAAGGCGCAGATTCTCACCGCGAACCTCAATCACAATTCGGGCAGCGACGTCTCCGCCGAACTCGTCGTGATGGTCGCGCCCGACCAGATCGAGCCGTTTCTCGCGCAAGTACGGTCGCTCGGCCGCGTCGCCAATTTTACGCGCCAGACGCAGCGCATCGCGCAGGACGGCGGCGACAGCGACCACCCCGCCGACCAGACGCTGACCGAGAAGGACAAGGTGCAGGTCCACCTCGCCATCCGCTCCGACGACGAGACGCGCAAGCAGGTCGCGCTCACCGTGGTGACCAAGGCGGTCGATGACGCGCTCAACCAGGCCAAGACGGCGGCGCTCGCCAACGCGGGCGTCGAGATCCTCAATTCGTCCCTGAACAAAACGCCCGAGGGCCAGTCGACCGCGCAACTCACCGTGCGCGTTCCCGGCAAGGATTATTCGTCCGTGATCGCAGCCTTCCGCGCGCTCGGCCGCACCGCTTCGCTCAGCATCCAACGCAACGACGACTCGGGCCCCGGCGCGAACGGCGACGACGCTCCGGTCATCGTCTCCCTCGCGCTGACCGACGACGACACGCCGCTCCAGCAGACCGAAATGTCGGTCCTCGCCGCCGATGTCGACACCCAGGCGCAGCAAATCAAGAAGGACGCCGCCACCGCCGGAGTTGAAGTCAAGGCCTCGAGCTTCGAGCGGCAGCCCGACGGCACGGAACTGGCGCAGATGACCTTCCGCCTGCCGATGTCGAAATATCCCGCCTTCCTGGAGAGCGTGAAGAATCTCGGCAAGGTCGAGTCGCTCAGCGTCCATCGCGACGACCGCCCCGACCAGACGATCATCGACGACACCGCGCCCGCCGAGATCAGCCTGCAACTGCACAACCAGCGCGACCTCGTGGCCGACGACAGCGGCCTCTGGGCGACCTTGCGGCAAACGTTCGGCGAGGGCGCCGGTGCGCTCTTCACCAGCGTGCGCGTCATCGGCGTGGTGCTCGCGTTCCTCGCGCCGTGGGTTTTCACGCTGGTCCTGCTCGCCTGGGTCGGTCGCCGGATTTATATCTGGCGCAAAAAGTGATCTGGAGGGTCGGACTCCGTCCCGACCCTGACCTCCTTCGCTTCGAGCTGAATAAAATGGGTCAGGACAGAGTCTGACTCTCCAGGATAGAATTAAAGTGCGACGGCTCCCCTCAGCCGCTACAAGAAGAGAATGAGCAAGCGCATCGTCCTCGGCGTCACCGGTTCCATCGCGGCCTACCGCGCGACCGAATTGGCGAGCACGTTGAGCAAGGAAGGCGTCGAAGTCGACGTGGTGTTGACCGATGAAGCGCTCCGTTTCATCACCGCGCTGACCTTCACCGCGCTGACGCGCCGCGAGGTTTACACGCGCGAGAACGACGGAATGCGCGACGGACAGCCCGCGCACATCTCCCTGGCCGACCACGCCGACCTCGTCGTCGTCGCGCCCGCCACGGCGCATCTCATCGCGCAACTCGCGCATGGACTCGCCCCCGATCTGCTCACGTCGCTGCTGCTCGCCACGCCCGCGCCCGTCATCATCGCGCCCGCGATGAACGGCAAGATGTGGCATCATCCCGCGACGCAGGACAACGTGATTCTCCTCCGAAAACGGGGCGTCGAGTTCATCGGGCCCGAAGCCGGAATGCTGGCGTGCGGTTACGAGGGGCTCGGACGTTTGTGGCCGGTCGCGGAGATCGCGCGAGAGATTTTTTCGCGGCTGAAATAAAAAAACGCGCCGCTTTTTTTGCCGAAATCATCTTTCCGCGAAAAATAGGCGCGAAAAAAATCTGACGATTTATTGAAATTACATTTGACGCAATCACCCGAAAAACTTATTCCTAATCAAGTGATAAATATTTATTTGCACGATTTCGCGCAACAAGTGCGATCTGAAGAGGGGGTGATTCTCCATGGCAACTAAGAAGAAAGCCCCGGCCAAGAAAGCCGTCAAGAAAGCCGTCAAGAAGAAGAAATAAATTCTTCGATGACGTCGTTTTAAGAAAAGGGAGAGATCCGAAAGGATTTCTCCCTTTTTGTTTGTACCGCGGTAGCCCGCGATTTCCGAGCACGGGTCGGACTGAAACGGTCGCCCGGAGATCGAAGGTGGGAGCAGACCACTGCTACGGAAAAAGAATCACCACTTTCTTGGAAACCGCTGCGCCATCCCGTCGAGGATTTCCCCCGGCAGGGTCATCTCCTCCGGCCAGCCGCGCGTATAACCTTCGCCGGGAAGTTTCCGCGTGGCGTCAAAGCCGATGTGCGAGCCGATATTGGCCACGGTCGGGGCGTGGTCGAGGCTGTCGCACGGGCCCTTCGTCAGTAGGCTGTCGCGCTGCGGGTCGATGTTGGCGCAAAGATGAAAAAGCACGTCGCTGGTGTTGTGTACGTTCACGTGGGCGTCGACCACCACGATGATCTTCGTGAACATCATCTGCCCCATGCCCCAAAGCCCGTGCATGATCTTGTAGGCCTGATAGGGGTATTGCTTGCGGACGCTGACGAAGACGAGATTGTGGAAGACGCCCTCCGCCGGCAACGCCATGTCGACGATCTCCGGGAAATTCATTTTGAAGACCGGCAGGAAAAGCCGCACGCTCGCCTGGCCCAGGTAGAGGTCCTCCATCGGCGGCTTGCCGACGATCGTCGCCGGATAGATGGCGTCGCGCCGGTGCGTGAGGCAGGTGACATGGAACGCCGGATAGTTGTCAACCGGCGCGTAAAATCCGGTGTGGTCGCCGAAGGGGCCCTCCGCGCGGAGCGGCTCGGTCGGATCGATGTAGCCCTCGATGACGAAGTCGGAGTGGGCCGGGACCTCGAGATCGATTGTCTCACACTTGACCAGCGGCACCGACTTTTTGCGCAGGAATCCGGCGAGCAAAACCTCGTCGAGCCCGTCGGGCATCGGCGCCGTCGCGCAGAACGGCATCACCGGATCGCCCCCGAGACAAACCGCGACGGGCATGCGCTTGCCCGTCTCGTAATACCGTTTCCCGTGCCGCGCCGCGACCTTGTGCAATTGCCAATGCATCCCCGTCGTGCGCCCGTCGAAAATCTGCATCCGGTACATGCCGATGTTGCGGTCGCCGGAGTCGGGGTCCTGCGTGTAGACCGTCGGCAGCGTCACGAACGGCCCGCCGTCCTGCGGCCAGCATTTCAGGACCGGCAGCGCGGTGAGGTCGAAGTCGGAATTCGATTCCTGATCCAATCGGACGATGACGTCCTTGCACGGGCCGGTGCGAACGCGGGCTGGACGCGCATGCATCGCATCGAAACCCGCGCGCAGAAGGTCCCACGCTTCGCCCAGCGACCGCGGCGGCTTGGCCTTGAGCAGAAACGCGATCTGCTCGGCGATCTCATCGACGTGATTCACCTCCAGCGCCAGGGCCATCCGTTTCTCCGAGCCAAAAGCGTTGATCAGGACCGGGAAGGCCGAGATTTTTCCCGACGGCAAAAGCGGCTTTTCGATCAGCAGCGCCTTCCCGCCGCCGGGCGTTTTCATTTCACGGTTGGCCAGCGCGGTGATTTCGAGCTCGGTGCGGACCGGTTCGCTGATGCGGACCAATTCGCCCGCCGATTCCAGTTTGTCCGCAAATTCGCGCATGGAAGAGAAGGCCATTCGTTGACTGTAGCCGCGGTCCAGGACTGTCGCACTTCAATTGTTTGGACGGCGCACCACGCCCGTGCCGGTCCGTCGCGGGACGGCTGCCGAAGATTGCATCATACCCAACTCGCCCTAGAAATAGTCATGGCCGCGCCGCGTTTATTTTTCACCGCTTCCGTGGAGGAGCAGTGGCGCGCGGTGGCGGGACCGTGGCTGCGCGGGCAGGCGGGCGCGGCGTGGAAGAATCCGAAGCCGACCGTCGTGTTAACGCCCAGCCGGGCCGAGAGCTTTTATCTTCGCAGTCGCCTCGTCGACGAGGGCGTTCCGTTTTTCGGACTCCGGTTTTGGACGCCGAGCGATGCCCGACAATTTCTGCTCGCCGGGCTCTCGTCCGAAATCAGCGCGGCCACCCAGGCGGAACTGCGGCTGGTCGCGCGCGCCTGCGCCGAAAAGCTGGCGGGCCGTTCGGGGTCCGATAACGCGACCCTGAAGAGTGTAATTCGCGAACCGAGCCCGTTCCTTCGCGCATACGATCTTCTGCTCGGCGCCGGATGGGACCCCGCCCGCACGGGGGCGATTTACGGCCGCGACCTGGCGCGGGAGATGCAACGCGCGCTGGAAAAAAGCCGGATCGACACCCAGGCCGGAGTCCATCGCCATCTGCGGAATGAAATTTCCAAGTGCGAGGAACCCTTCATTGCCCATCTTCTCGTGCTTGGCTTCAACGCCTCCCACTGGCCGCTCTGGGATTTGCTCAAGGCCGTCGTCTTCGCCGCCGAAGAGGCGGTCGTCGCGCTTTCCGAACCGCGCGTTTTCGCCGAGGAAATTGACCAGCTCTGGATCAGTTCGTGGGAAGAGGTGATGGGAACCGAAGCGATCAGTCCCCCGGGGCCTCTAAGTCCCAATCCATCAGACGAACCCATCGGCCCCTTCGCCGGCCTGGTCGCCTCTTATGAAAAGGGAGCGCCCGCCGACGCGGCCGCCGCCGATCTGACGTTCCGCGTCACGCCCGATCTGGCGACGCACGTTCGCGCCGTGGTCCTGCAGGCGCTCGATTATCTGAAGCGCGACGCGTGCGCGCGATTGGGCATCGTTTTTCCGGCGGCCAACGCGCTGGCGCTCGGCGTGGCCGAGGAATTGCGGCGTCTGGGCATTCCGCTCGACGACGGCACGGGTTCGCTCATGCCGGGACTTTTTGAAAGACGGTGTTGGCAGAGCTGGATCGCCCTTCAGGAGGAGCCGGGTGTGCCGACCCTGATCGCATGGGTGCGCGCCTGCGAAGCGCAGCACGTTTCCTCCGGTTTGGCGGAATCACTCTCAGCCCGAACCATTGCCGACGTTTTGGAAGCCGCGCTCGGCGAATCGCTCGTCGATGATCTCGATTTTCTCGCGCTTCATCTCGAGCAAAACTCTCGCGGCTCTCGGACCGAGGCCGTCAGCGATTTTCTGCGCCGACGAATCGCCCTCCCGGAGAAAGCGACCTTCGCCCGGTTTCTTGAGCTGACGCGTCAGGCGCTCCATTTGCCGGGATGGGAGGACCATCTCGCGCGCCTGCCAATCGAGCCGCCGGCGTGGCTGGGCGACAGCGGGGAAATCTTCTCACGCCGCGCCTTTCTCGAATGGTTGAAAGAATCGACCGACTCGCAGACCCGGACGCGCGGCGCGGAAGGCAACCATTTTTACGGCAAGGTGCACCTCCTCATTTACGCCCAGATGACCGGCCAGACCTGGAGTCACCTTATCCTGACCGGCCTGAACGAAGGCGTCTGGCCGCGCGTTTTTGAAACGGGCGCCTTCGGCTCGCGGCATGAGCTGGAGGCGCTCAACCAACAGGCGCGCCAACTGAACCGGCTCGGCACGGGCCAGGGCGGGCAGGGGATGGGACACGAAACCGTCGGCGCCGATCGCGGGCACTGTCTTCTCCCGCTCGAACGGCAGGACCTCGCGCTGCGCGATTTATGCGCCGCGCTCGAATCGACCGGCGAAGCCGTTTGCCTGACGGCCATGACGACCGAGGGCGGTCGCAGCCTGCTGCCCTCCGACTTTTTCAACCACGCCTGGCAGGCCAAAACCGGCCGCGTCCTCGACGAGGAAGCTTTTCGGGTTTTCGCGAACGCCACGGAGGCTTGGTGCCGCCAACACGATTTCCTTTTTGCGGCAACGTCATCCGCCTCGTCCACCGAGATCGAAACGACGCGCACCGCCTACGCCGCCCGCCGCGATCCCTCGCAGCCGTTCGGGTCCTACGAGTTTTCCTACGCGACCCCGCCCGCGCGGCCGATCCAGCTTTTCTGCAAGAGATGGGAGGACGCCTGGAACCATCCCGCCACGGTCTGGCTGGAGGAAATCGTGGGCGCGTCGCCCTGGCCGGAGGGAACCCTGAGTTGGCCGCGCGCGGTCGGCACGTGGGTCCATCGCTGGCTGGCCGCGGCGCTGCGCGAATGCCGCGAGCGCAATTCCGTGGCCGAGTTCCCCGTTCTGCTTTGGGCGACGGCCGACCGCGAAGCGGCTCTGGCCCGAGACCGCGCCCGGGCCTCGGGAGTTGAACTTTATCCCTGGTGGGAACCGGTCTGGGCGCAGGCCAAGACGGTGGCGCTGGGCCTGGGCGAGACGCTTGCGCCTTTTTTGCAAAACGAAAAATTCCTGTCGGAATTTCCCCTGCCACCCGACCTGACCGTGGCGCTTTCGGGAACCGACCAGGCCGACTTTTCCCTGAGGGGCCGCATCGATCTGCTTCTTGTCGAGCCGGGCACGCGTCCTTACGATCTGGCGCAGGGCGATTTCTCCGGCTGCGCCTGCTGGGTGGTCGATTTCAAAACCGGCTCGGCGCAAAGCCTGAGCGCGAAAAAGATCGGCGAGGGCAGGGGACTCCAGCCCCTCCTTTATGCGCTGGCGGTCCGGGCGCGCGGCGCGGTCTCCACAGCCATCTCGCTGCATACCGGAGACGCGCCGTTGCAGCCCCAGGTGCGCCTCGATGAGCTGCTCGAGACGACCCCGGTCTTCCGCTCGCTGGACAAACTTCACCGCGACGGCGTGTTCGGGATGCGCGCCGACGTCAACAACGCCTATGGCTATTCGCCGCTGTATCCGATGGCGACGCGCTTCGTCCCCGCGCCGATCCTTGACGCCAAATGGGCGCTCGTGCACGGCGCCGCCCCCGCGACCGACGAGGAGGCCCCATGAGCGAGCTGATCGATCAGGCCGCGCGCGACCGCTTCATTCTGGAGCAGGGCAAAAATATTTCCGTGATCGCTCCGGCGGGCGTGGGCAAGACCACCTCCATCGTGCAGCGCATCGTCCATCTCGCGAGTCTGCCCGAGGCGCAGGCGGTCGATCGCCTGTCGCGGCTCATCGTCGTGACCTACTCCGTGCGGGCCGCGCAACAAATGCAGCAAAAAGCGCGCGTCGCGATCCGCGAGGCCGCCGTTTCGACGCGGGTCCGGCGCGCCTTTCAGCAGACCTTCTTCGGGACCATCCACAGCTACTGTGTCCGGCTGCTCGAACGGTTCGGGCATTACCTCGGCCTTCCTTCCCCGGTCGCGCTCCTCGAGGCCGACGACGAATTGTGGAACCGCTTTCTTCTACGCGGCCTCGGCCCGGAGATTTCGCGCGACGCGAACGCGCGGGAACTCTTCCATTTCTATTCGCCCGAAAAACTCTACGCGCTGGGCCGGGAAATTTCACCCGGCGATGTCGTCGAGCCGGGACCGCTCCCCGCCCTGGATTGGACGCGACTGCTTGATTATCCCGGGACCGGCCTCCATCCGGCGACGAAAAAGAGCATCGTCCGCGCGCAGGAAGCGGCGAGGTTTTGGAGCGAAGCCTGGGCGAGGGGAGAGCATTTCCGGCCCCTGCCGAAATGTCCCGCCTCGGACAAAGCGGCCGCTTTCGCCGAAATCTGGCGCGAAACGTTTGCGCCGCTTCACGACTGGCTGCGCGTGGCGGCGCTTGCTTTCGGGCGGCGCGTCGCCAATGCCTACGAGGCCTTCCGCCTGTCGGTGGCGGTGATGACTTACGACGACCAGGTGCGCCTCGCCGTCCGCGTGCTTGAGCATCCGGCGGCGCGCGACGAGCTGACTTCGGAACGGCTCAGCGTGTTGCTGGATGAGGCGCAGGACACCGACCGGCGGCAGTTTGAAGTTCTGCGGCGCGTGGCGGGCCTTGGCGACCATCCCGACCATCCCGACCAGACCGACGACCAAAGTTTCTGCATCGTCGGCGATTTCCAGCAGGCGATCTACGCGCCCCGTTCCGATCTCGGCATGTACCGGCGCGTCCACGACGAGGTTTCCGCCGCGCCGCGCGGGACGAGCAGCCGGTTGCAGGTCACCTTCCGCTGCGACCAAGCGATCATCGATTTTGTGAACCAGATTTTTCCTTCGGTCCTGAACCAGACCGGCGGCCAAAGCGCCTTCGAGCCGCTGGTGGCGCGCGACGACGCGGGACCGGGCCGGACGTCACGCTGGGTTTGCCCCGACGAACCGGCGCACGCGGCTGGCGAAAAAATTTCCGCCGACGCACGCGCCCGGCACGAAGCCCGCTTCGTGGCGCGCCGGATCCGGGAACTCGGACCCTCCGGACTCGGCGCGGACGACTGGTCCCAGGTCGCCCTCCTTTGCCCCCGGAAAAGCTGGCTCCTCGAAATTCAGCGCGAACTCGTCGAGTTGGGCCTGCCCGTGCAGCTCCACTCTTCCAACGAGCAGCGGCGCGACCGCACGCCCGGCGCGTGGCTGACCGCCCTGGTCTGGATCGCGGCGCATCCGGAGGACAGCTTCGAAATCGCGGGCGTCCTGCGCGAAATCCTGGGCGTTTCCGACAGCGACATGGCGCTTTATACCCAAGACGACGGTGACAAGCTTCGGCTCGATCTTCCCGCGGCCGCCGGTGAAGGTCGGGTCGAATCGGCGTTGAAAATTCTTCGCGAAGCCTGCGCGCGCGCCGAGGCAATGCCCCTGCCTCAGGCGCTCCGTCAGCTCCTGGAGAAGACCCGCTTGCGCGAGCGGCTCGACCTGGTCGCGGCCATGGAACTCGAAGATGCCGGCCGCGAGCTCGACGATTTTCTGGCGGTCATCGCGGGCCGCTGCGCGGAAGGCGTCACCCTGGCCGCACTGGCGGAGGAACTGCGTCTCGGACTCGCCCAGGTCAATCCCGCCGAGGAGGAAATTCGAGACGCGATTCAACTCCTCACTTCCCACAAAGCGAAGGGCCTCGAATGGGAGGCGGTCATCGTGCCTTTCGTTTTCCGCGCGATTGAATCGAAATCGCTCCCCTATCCACGCCTCGTTTCGGGCGAAGAGGGCCGCGAAATGGTCTGTCGCGACAAAGCCGATTATGCCGAGCAGGCCCGCGCTTTTGTGACGGAACGGGAGCGCCAGCAATATCAGCGGCTCCTTTATGTGGTCTCGACACGGGCCAAGCGGACCCTTGTGCTGGTCGACGACGAGGCGCTTTTTGCGGGCGCGCCGCGCCGGACCGGATGGTCCGCCGCCGAGCTGCTCGGATTTACCGGTGGCGGGAATCGCGATGCGTGGCAGGCGCTTCCCGCGTCAACGGAATCTTCGGAAATCGCTTCCGCCGCCCGGCCAAAAAACAGCCCAGTGCAGGCAGATGAGGTTGCACTCGAAACGATGCCTTTGCCCTTGGTGTCACGGCACGATGTCGAGCAGGCCGTCGCGCGCGCGGGACGCTTTCCGCGCCGGATCACGCCCCACGCGCTCGCCGTTCATGCGCCCGAGGCGGGTCACGAGGCCGAGCCCGAAAAGGAAATGGAGCGTGAGGACGATCCGGCCGCAGGCGTGGCGGACGGTCCCGGCATTCTTTACGGCACCTGGTGGCATGAATTTGTGCAGACCCTTCCGTGGCGGCAACCGATGGCGGCGTGGGACCGGAAATTTGCCGAGGCCCGGATACGCTCGCCGCAGCCCGATCGGGCCGACCGCGAATGGGACCTCTTCCGCGGCTCCGCGCTCGCCCGATGGCTGGCGGAACCGGGCCGGTTGATCCAAGTCGAGATTCCCTTTCTCTGGCGCGAAGCGGTCGAAGCGGCGTGTCTTGAAGGCGTGATGGACCTCGCGGTCTATTCCGAAACCGAATCGGCCTGGCGCGTGATCGACTGGAAGACCAATCGGGTCGGCCCGTCGGGCGGCGAAGGTCTCGTTACGATTTATCGCGGCCAGATCGAGGCCTACGTGCGCGCGCTGCAGGCGATGCTTTCGACCGAGGTGAGGGGGAGTCTCTACCTCACCCAGACAGGCGAGTGGGTCGACGTGGCTTAGAACTCGTTGCAAAAGTAGCCCAGCAATTTATCGCCGGATCCATCGTGAGAGAGTAGGGCGTCGCATCAGAGACCTCCGCTCAAGTGCCTCTGGTCGGCTTCTGCAAGCCGGAGGCTTGCAATAACCCTAGCCGGTGGTTGAGCCGATAGGCGACACCACCGGAAATGTGGCACAGTGCGACCGACCCCGGAGGGGTCGCACGATGAGCGAGAGTCGCCGGGATTGTGTGACCCCTCCGGGGTCAGGTTCGTGTGGGAAGAGTACCGGTGGTATCGCCTATCGGCTCAACCACCGGCTAGGATTGTGACATTCCTTCCGAATGACAAAGACGCTCTTTTTCAATCCGTCATCCTGAGCGAAGGCGAACGGGAGCTTGGGCTGGCCGGAGAATGGCGCTGAGCCGGAGCCGAAGGACCTACGATGCCTCAACGCCAATCTGCTGCCTCACACAAGATGTCGTCCCCGGCAGATCGGCCTTTGCCTGGAACGACTCGAACCTTATCCGATCATTCCCAACAGAACAGCAAGGTCCATCGACTTCGCTCGGATTCACCCGCCTGGAAAATAAAATCTTTCGCCTCGCTTCGCTCAGGATGACGGATTGAAACGGAACGCTTTTCGCAGAGGACTCCTCTGGGGACGACGAACCCTGAGGCCCTGCTCAATTACCGTCCGGCACATACTCGTAGAGCTTGAGTTCGGAGGTGACGCCCCGCAGGTGGAGGGAGGTCGGCAGGTATTGATCCGCAATCAGGATTTCGGCCACGGTCGAGTCGGCATCGCCCTTCTCGTCGTCGGAAACGGGCGGTAAACCCAAAATGCCGAGCGATGAGTTGACCAGCGGGTACTCGTAAAGGGGATCGTCCCACACCACGATCCAGCGCACCTGGCGCTGCTTCAAGATGCGTTCGGCGTCGGCCCACGAGGTCGCGGTAAAGAATTTCGCGCTGGCCACAATGCCCGAAATTCCGCAGTGGGAGCTTCCGCTGACGATGGGATGACCCGAAAAATAGAGGAGCCCGGGCGAAAGCCACCAGGGCGCCATGATGCCGCCCGGCGTGTCGATCGAGCGGGAGATCTCCGCCAGTTGAAGCGAGGGTTGATTGGCCGGCGCACCCGCCCGGCCTTGCAACTGGACGACGTTGTCATAGACCAGCCCGAAAAGAACAAACGCCATGACCAGCAACCGCGTCCAGCGCAGGGGCTCGACCTGGCAGTAGCGGACGATTAAAAAGAGCTCGGTGAGATTGGCATAATAGATCCATCTTTTCTGCACGAAGGTGAGAACGGCCAGCAGGAGGGTCAGCAGAATCAGCAGCAGGTCGGCCTTTCGATCGCCCGCCCGGCGCAAAAGTCCCCAGGAGATCAACGGGACTACCAGCACGAAGGAAAGGCACATCACCTGCTGGATAAAGCTGTCGAGGCCGATGCCCCGCACCTCCGCGATGGTGCCGAGCCAGCGGGCCAGCGGCTCCTGGTACTCGGGCGGCGGGACGAAGATATGGACGCCTTCCACCAGCAGCGCCGTCAGCATGACGATTCCGAAGCTGATCAGGAACGCAGGGCTTTCCCGGCGCCGGACGATCAGGTTGAACACGACCAGCGCAATGACGACGAGGGACGGCTCGAAGAGCGACGTCCAGCAGGCCACGCCCCAGACGATGCCCGCGAAGATATTCCAGGCCCGTTTCGGCGTCAGCTCGATCTGCCACCGTTCGTATTCGGCGGTGAGCGCCATCGCCATCAGCGCAAGGATCAGCGATTGGTGGCGGGGTCGTCCGCAGGCCGTGGCCCAAATAAAGGCGGGCAGGGCGGCCGTGCCGACTAAAAACAGCGCCCGGCCCGTGAGGTTGAATTCGCGCGAGCGAAACAGCATCCAGAAAAAGACGAGGGCGACCCAAAGGGCAGGGGAGACGAGCGCGCCCGCCCAGTCGAGCGGGTGTTGGGTGAAGAGGCACAGGGGCGCGTAAAGGAGCAGGATGACATAATCGAACGGCGCGGTGGTGCTGGGGACGAGGCCTTCCGGCCAGTTCTCCACTTTAAAATGATTCTGGATCAGACCCTGCCCGTGGAGAATGCGCTGCACGCGGGCGAGTTGGGAGTAACAGTCGGCCTCGACGGCCCAGGGGCGCAGGCCGGGCGGATGCTGCGTCGTGTCGGGCGCCATCCATTCGGGCGTGTAGATGGCCCTCAACCAGCATCCCAAAACGAGGCAAACCAGGCCGATGACGACTAACGCCGCGACGGCCCACAGGCGGGAAACATTCACCGCGCCAGCATGGCAGGCACGGCCCGCATTTCGAGCCAAACTCTTGGCCTGACGGGACGAATTTCCGCCGCGCCTCGCTTACGACCCGGAAAATTTGGCCAGCGCGAAAAGAACGAGCACGGCGCCGATGATCGAGAGGAAAAATCCGGCGGGATGAAAGAAGGCGCCATCCTTGGGCCGGGAAAAGATGCGGGCGATGAGTCCGCCCACGATGGAACCGCCAATGCCGACGAGCGACGTGGCCCAAAATCCCATGTGATCGGCTCCCGGCACGAACCAGCGCGCGATAAGACCGACGACGAAGCCGACCAGGATGGACCAAATGATGTGGAGCATAGCGATTGCCTTTCTTGGGGGGGTGGAGGGTCGGCCCCAGATTACACGGTGAGGGTATAAAGCCAAAATCTTTATCGTTTTACTTTTTACTAGGCGACCTGATATAAACAAAAATAACTCGCTCATAATAAGATAGATATAAATGTTATTATGTAGGTAAAAAGATCGCTAAGATATTATAACTAAGCTCAATGGGCTCTAGCCTTGCGCTCTCTCTGGGGGTGGGTCTTGGGCTGCCGGTGGTCCGGAGCGTTTAAATCCTTCGCGCGCAGGAGGGAGGGCCGGGGATAGCTACAGTCAACGGGCAGTCTCTTTGGCTTCGGTCCCGTTGCAATAACGTGGCCGGAAAGCCCTTCCGGTCGGCGGTATAGTTCTGGGGTGCCCGGCGCAGGTGCGGCGATTCGATTCATGCCAGGCGTCGTCGTAACAGGCGGTCGAGCTTTCCTTTGGCTTCTCAGTGCGACCGCCATCGCCTCAACGAGTCGATATTGTTTGGTGGTGACGCAACGGACCGGAGTTAGGGGGCAGGGCAACCGTTCGGCGCAATGCCGTTAAGATTAACCCGGATAATCGGTAACACAGAACTCGCCCCACAGCTCGATTCGATATAACATATATTGTGCGAAATCATTTTAGGGCTGATTTGTGCTGTATGAACTCTTTTTTAGTCAACCTGGCGGCCATTCCAGCGCCCGCCCGCCTAAAAGATGGACATGAAGATGGGGCACGGTCTCCCCGCCATCCGGGCCGTTATTGATGACCAGCCGAAACCCGGAGTCGTGGAGGCCTTCCTGCCGCGCCACGGTTTGCGCGATTTGGATCAGATGGCCCAGGAGCGGTTCATCGGCCGCCGTGGTGGCCGAGACGCGCGCGATTTCCCTCTTGGGGATGACCAGGATATGGACCGGCGCCTGGGGATGCACATCGTGGAAAGCGAGGCAAAGGTCGTCCTCGTAGACGATGCGGGCCGGGATCTCGCGGGCGACGATCTTCGAGAAAATAGTGCTCATGACCTGGAGATGCGTCAGCGGTAAAAGGTGGCCTCAAGCAGCCGCGCCGCTTCGATGAAGCCCTCGTGCAGGACCTGCGAGCGCGACGCCGCGATCAAAAGCGCCTGCACCGCGGAGCGGCGGGTGTCGGCTCCGAGCAACTGCGCCGCCGCGCGGACCAGGGCGTTGTCCTCTCCGCTCGAGGCGAGGATGCGGAACTCCCGGCTCTCGGTCTCGCTCATACAGCCATCAACAAGCTCGAAGTAGGCGGGATCGACCGGCACGCGGGCCATTTCCAGCAGGGCAAATCCGCGATAGAGGCTCGAGACATAGGCCACGCGCGCCGACCGCTGGTTGTGATGAAGTTGCAGGGCATATTCGCCCACGCTCATCCCGCGTTGCTTGGCTGCTTCGACCAGTTCGAGACTTATCGTGACGGTACGGCGGGTTTTTGGAGACACATCGAGAGGGTAGAGCCGCGGTTTGCGTTGGTCAAATTCCTGGAAAAAAGAAATCGAGTGGTTATACAGGAAGCCGTCGGTGAGCATGAGCAAAAATCTACTCGCGGATTTGGCTAATGGCGATCATGTGGGTTAACTTTCGCCATGAACGTTTTCGAACTCCAGGCCTTCGGGCTTGATCACCTGAAGCGCGTTGAGCGGCCCGAGCCCGCAGGGGGCGCGAATGAGGTCGTGGTTCGGCTCCGCGCCGTCTCGCTTAACTACCGCGATCTGCTCATGGTCCAGGGCAAGTACAATCCGCGCATGAAGTTCCCTCGCGTTCCCCTCTCCGACGGCGCGGGCGAGGTCGTTTCCGTCGGCGCGAAAGTTACCGCATGGAAAACGGGCGACCGCGTGGTCGTTCCCTTTTTCCCCGCCTGGCTCGAGGGCGAGCTCACTCCGGCCAAATCGGCGAGCGCCCTGGGCGGAGATGTCGACGGCGTGTTGAGGGAATTGGCCGTTTTCCGCGCCGATGCCCTCCTGCCCATCCCCCCTCACCTCAGTTTTGAGCAGGCCGCCACCCTGCCCTGCGCGGCGGTCACGGCATGGAACGGTCTTTTCGTCTCCGGCAATCTGCAACCAGGCCGGACGCTGCTCTTGCAAGGCACCGGCGGAGTTTCGCTCTTCGGATTGCAATTCGGCAGGATGGCGGGCGCGACGATTATTTTGATTTCCAGCAGCGACGCCAAGCTCGAGCGCGCTCGAGCGATGGGCGCGCATCATACGATCAACTATCGCACCGAACCGGACTGGGGAAAGCGCGTGCTGGAAGTGACAGATGGTCGCGGCGTTGACCTGACGTTGGAAGTCGGCGGAGCGGGAACTTTGTCGCAAACTTTACGAGCGACGGGTTACGCGGGTCACGTCAGCCTGATCGGCGTGTTGTCGGGCATTGCCGGCGAGGTCCAGATCGGGCACATCCTCCACAAGGCGCTGACGATTCGCGGAATCTACGTCGGTTCCCGCGCCATGTTCCAGGAAATGAATGGCGCCATCACCAAGCACAGGCTCGAGCCGGTCATCGATCACGTTTTTTCTTTTAACGAGGCTCCGGAAGCTTTCCGCCATCTCGAGTCGGGACAGCACTTTGGCAAGATCGTCGTGAACATCAAATAATGTAATCACAAAAGATGAAACCATTCACCCTACTCGGCGTCTTAGAGTCGGAACGGCATCTGCTCAATGTGGTGCCATACCTTTATGGCGATTTCTTCCGCAATCATTCCCGATCTGAAAGCTGAAGCTGTTTCGCCACTAAAGGAAAATTCTAAATCAACTTATCAACCTCATCTCGATGGCTTGCGCGCCCTGGCCATTCTTGGAATTCTGTTTGAGCACTTCGACTTGCCCCTGCCCGCGTTGTTGCGCTGCGGGCCGCTGAGCGTCCGCTTTTTCTTTGTCCTCACCGGCTATTTTATCACGCTCTCGCTTTGGCGCGTACGGGGCGAAATGGCCGTTCCGAATCAGGGCTTCCTACCGCTGGGACGCTATTACCTCGCCCGTCTTTTGCGGACCGGACCGCCCTTTTATCTTTCACTGGCCTTGGGCGCGCTCTTCGGCATCGAGGAAGTGCGCACCAATTTTTTCTGGCTGGCCACGATGCAGGCGAATAACTACATCGCATGGCTCGGCTACTGGCCCGACGCCATTTCTCACTACTGGTCGCTGGCGGTCCAGGAGCAATTTTATTTTCTGTGGCCGCTCGTGGTGCTTACGCTCCCCCGGCGCTGGTTCATGCCAACCATGGCCGCGTTCATCGTCTTCGGACTTGGTTTTCGCATCGTTTGCATTTTGACGGAGACCACCACCCTGGCGCGGTGGGTCACCCTTTTTGGATGCGTCGATTCCTTTGCCGTCGGCGCGCTTATCGCCTACCTGAAACAGTCAAAGGTCCTGGATAAAATGTGGCAATCAAAGAATCTTCTCTTCGCGATGCCGCTTGCGGCATTCGGCTGCTTTTATCTGGGCCGGGCCTTGATGACGCTTCCCGAAAACAGTGTCTGGCTGGCGTTGACGGAATCTGTCGACGCGGTTTTCCTAGCCTGGGTGCTCGCCGCTTCCCTGACGGGAATGAACACCCGATATGCGCGAATCTTGAGCTGGACACCACTCGTCTACGTCGGCCGGATCAGCTACGGCATCTACGTTTATCATGTTTTCATCATCATTCTCCTTTCTCCGCTGCTGGTCACCCTGGGAATGAGCGAGGATCACAATGCCTTTGGCCGGATCGCTGTTTTGTTGGCTGTGACGCTCGCTGTGGCCTCTCTTTCCTGGCATTGGGTTGAGCAACCCTTTCTGGCCTGGAAGAAAGCTCTCTCTGAGTTCCCGCCGCGAAAAAAGCCCCTGCCTTCGGAGCAGATCGTGTTTGCCCGGCAAGCAATCGAATTCATACCACCCGCGCCGGGAGTGGTCTTGCGGAGAAATTAGCCGCTCTTCACCTGCGTCAGCTCCACTCCGGAGGCGCGGCCTTGATCTTCCATTCGTTAACCAGGCCCCGGGGAAAGTTGGTGACGAAGCGCGACGGCTCCTGCCACCGGTCATCAAACGAGGCCGTCGCTCGCATCAGCGGATAAGTCAGGTAAAGCTCATCGCAGGCGCGCGTTACGGCGACATAGAACAGGCGGCGTTCCTCTTCCTCGCCTTCGAGCGTTTCGACGGACCTCGCCGCCGGGAACATCCCGTCACAAAGCATGATGACAAAAACGACCTTCCATTCGAGTCCCTTGGCCTGGTGAATGGTGCTGAGCCGCACGCAGGGCTGGCCGCTCAGGGGCCCGTCACGCCGAGGCCCGCCGTCGACGTTGGTCATCAAGGCCAACTGGGCCAGGAAATCCTCCGTCCGTTCGAAATTCTGCGCGAAGGCGCGCAACTGGCCAAGGTCCTCCAGCCGCGACTGGAAGTTGGGAAACTTCGTCTTCATGTAATCCTCGTAGACCGCGTCGATGACGGTCTGGATTTGTTCCGAGGCGCGCCCGCGCAGCTCGGGTGAAGAAATCTGCCGATGGGTTTCGACCCACTGCTTCCACGGCGCGGCGGCCTTGATCGGAGGTTCCAGCGTCGTGAAGTCGGCGCCTTCGGCCAGCTTTTGCCAGAGCTTGTCCCCGGTCCGTTCGCCCACGCCCGGCATGAGCGACGCAATTCGCCGGAAGGCTAGTTCGTCTTTAGGGTTAAGCGCGAATTTGAGAAAGGCCGCGACATCCTTCACGTGGGCCTGTTCGAAGAAGCGAAGGCCACTGAGCAACTCAAACGGCATCTGGCGGCGCGTCATCTCCATTTGCAATTCCATCGAGTGAAAATGGGCACGGTAAAGCACGGCGATTTCGTTCAGGTCGATCCCCTCCTCCTGCAATTCCTCGATGCGCTGACAGATGAAGTTGGCCTGCTGACTGGCGTCCTGCAGACAGATCAGCGCGGGCTTGGAAAATTTTTCCGCCGGACGGACGGCATGAAGATTCTTCGGGAACTGGCGGGTGTTGGCCGAGATGGCGTAGTTGGCCAACTGGAGGATTTCCGGCGTGCTGCGGTAATTCGTCTCGATCTTGATTTCCCGGGTGCCGGGAAAGCGCTGCGGGAAAGTCAGGACATTTTCGAAATTGGCCCCGCGCCACGAATAAATACTCTGCGCGTCGTCGCCCACCGCCATGACTTGATGATGATAGGCGGCAATCGCATCGATGAAGTCGGCCTGGATTTTATTGGTGTCCTGGTACTCATCGACCAGTACATGCTGAAATTGTTCCTGGTAAAATTTGCGGATCGCCTCGTGGTCCCGCAGCAGCTTCAACGCATAGACGAGCAGGTCGTCGTAATCCATCACGTTGTCGGCCTTCTTGCGCTCGCGGTAAATGCGCTCGATCGCCTCGAGCTTGCCGACGATCTCGTTGAAATAGGGATAATTCTCCATCACCACGCTCGCGATGGACTTCTCGGTGCTGGCGGCGAGCCCAAAAATATCGAGCAGGACGGCTCCCTTCGGCAGCGTTTTGTCCTTGGGATCGAGGCCCGCCGATTTCAGGGCCGCGCTGGCGAGATCGGCCGCATCGTCGCGGTCGAGGATGGTGAAGCCGCTGCTAAAGCCGAGCTCGTTGGCATGGCGGCGCAGGAGCCGGTTCGCCACGGAATGAAACGTGCCACCCCAAATGCGCGAAATATCGTGCGGCAGTAAATTACCGACGCGATCCAGCATTTCGCGCGAGGCCTTGTTGGTAAAGGTCAACAGTAGGATGTTTTCGGGCTCGACGCCGTTTTCGATCAGATAGGCGACCCGGTAGGTCAGCGTCCGTGTCTTGCCGCTGCCAGCGCCCGCGATGACGAGGATCGGCCCCGGCTTCGCCGTCACCGCCGCGTACTGGTCATCGTTTAGCTGGGCCCGGTAATCGATCTGAACTCCGGCGGCGGAAGGGGAAGTTTTCTTCAGGACGTACTCAACAGACATTTAGTTAGTTTCGCGGCTCCTGGCTTGGGTGCAATGAGGAATTTTAATTTGTCAGTCATCACCAACTTCAAAGCGGAGTCATTTCCTTTGATGGCCGGCCTACTCCCCTCCCCGGGGCGAAAAAAGTGATCATGAGAAGAGTCTTTCGCCGGGTTGCGGACTCGTGGCGGCAGGTCGTCCCTTTTGGCGGGTTGTGGATTGAGCCGAATACGGTAGGATGGAGCCATGTCTACGGGCCTATCCTCCGCTTCCGAAGTCGCCGCCTTGCGACGCGATTATATGCAGCGCGCCTTGGATAGGGCGGACCTTGCTTCCGACCCGTTCCAGCAATTTGCGCATTGGTTTCAGGAAGCACGCGACTGTCCCGCGATTGCCGAACCGAATGCGATGGTGCTTTCGACGGTGTCCCCTGAAGGCAAGCCGCATGCCCGTTTCGTTCTTTTGAAGGGGTTCGACGCGGAGGGTTTGGTTTTCTTCACCAATTACGGCAGCGAGAAAGGGCATGATCTCGCGGCTAATCCTTGCGCGGCGGTGACCTTTGGCTGGATCGAGCAGGAACGCCAGGTCCGCATCGAAGGCACGGTGACCCCCACGCCGCGCTCCGCCGTCGAGGCCTATTTCCAGACACGCCCCCGCGGCAGCCGGCTGGGCGCATGGGCCTCCAACCAAAGCGAGGTGATCCCCAATCGTGCGGTGCTGGAAGCGCGGCTCGCCGAGGCCGATGCGCGTTTTCCTGATGATGTTCCGCCCCCCGCGACCTGGGGTGGTTATCGCCTGGCGCCGGAACGATTTGAGTTCTGGCAGGGCCGGACCAACCGCCTCCACGACCGCTTCCGTTATCGAAAAGACAGTGCGACTTGGATCATCGAGCGACTGGCACCCTGAGGCTCATGCAAAAGGACGAACATGGGCGATGATCTGATTACCAACCGCAAGGCTCAGCGCGATTACCAAATCCTCGAGACCTATGAGGCTGGCATCGTCCTCCGCGGCTCGGAAGTCAAGTCACTGCGGGCCGGCCAGGGAAATCTCACCGACGCCTTCGCGCGCATCGAGAACAACGAAGTGTGGCTCTACCACTTCGATATTCAGCCCTATAAGCAGGCCAATAATTTCAACCATGAACCGAAGGCCGTCCGGCGGCTTCTGCTTCATCGGCAGGAAATCCGCAAACTGTTCGGGATCGTTGCCGTCAAGGGACGTACGCTGGTTGCGTTGAAAATGTATTGGAAAGGACATCGACTCAAGGTTCTCCTAGGCGTAGGGATTGGCAAAAATGTCCGGGACAAGCGCGAGGACCTTAAGAAAGCGGTGGCCAAGCGCGAGATGGACCAGGCCATCAAGCAGGCGCGCCGTAAATGATGGCTCTCCCCAGATGCTAACTTGCCAGTTCTGATTAAGCTGTAACGTGCCTTTAGGGAGTGGAGGCGGTCGTTGGCGAGATGACGAGGGAATCGTGAAGAAGGCTCTGCAAGCCGAGCTCGGCTTCGGGCAGATCGGCGGCTCCCTGATTAATAACCAGGAGAGAACGTTGGCCGGGATTTCGCCTTCCATGCCAGGCGGCCTGCAGGCGATAGAATGCAACATTGTAGTTTTGGGCATTCGGCCAAACGCGGTCGTCGGTTATGATCTGGAAGACATAAAAGAGTTGGCCGCCAATCGGATCTCGAAAGATATATTCGTTGGTGGGAAGCGTCAGGCCATCCATCTCCATATTTTTTATGCCCAGGCGCCCCTTCATTTGAAAGCCCCCAGCCTGAAGGCACACATCTGCCGTGTGAAATCCTGCAAGTCCCGAGGCGACCTTACTGGGATTCCACTTGAAGAAATAGATTTCCCAATGATTCTGATCCCTCCACTGACCGTGCAATCCTTCGTCGTAGCGGAGAATGGTTCGAACGGTGTCATCAATTTCCAAGGTCCTGAAATCGGGACGAGGCAGAGGCCATTGTAGCGTCCACAGCGGGCCCGGCCGCGAATTTTGTTCATGCCAGATGTACCAACCCTGATTGAGGATTTCCGCCGCGCTCCAGGTGAGAATCAAAACCAAAAATGCCGGTTTCGAGAATTTTAAAGGGCTCGTCGTGGGAGGCGCCGGTTTGGTGGCGATTGCTTTCGGACGAGCCATCAGGTTAGCCACGAGCCAAAGCAAAAGCAGACTGACGAAGGCAATACCGAATCCCGCCGGGTCGTGATACTTGGAAAGTCCGGAGGGACCGTGTAATTCCATCATGGAGATAAGAAAAAAGGCTCGGAGAGCGTTCAAGACAAACGCCGAGATGATGGCCAGCATGATCAGGATTGCCCGCTTGAGTTTGGAAAGTTGAAAATAGTCGCCGAGAAAAAGTGAAATCATCAGGCACGACTGAAGTGAACGAATGCCACTGCATGCCTCGTTGACCCCTACGGTGCCCTGGGAAAGCACGATCAAGTTTCCTCTTTGGTAGGAGCTCCAGCCCATCCAGGAGGCTCCTTCCACTCCGATGGCGGCAATCCCTCTCTGCAATCCCTGGATGATCTCGTGCTCAAGTCCGGATGGCCACGGAACGGCGACAATGGGGAAAAGGAGTGGGAAAATAAAATAACGCAACCACGCTTTTCCCCCGGAATAATCGAGAAGAAGAGCAGTGATTAAAATGGCTTGTGCGGTATAATAATCGTCGAGAAGCCGCCAATCCGGATTGGCTTCCTGAATGATTCGCAGAGGAAGCGCCAGGATCGCCAACAGGGCGATGAACCAGGGCCATGTTCGCGAGCTAAAAGCCTTACCCGGCGGCGGCCTCCCCGGCCAGGCGCGTGCCCATAAGAGAAGAGTTAATAGCGGAACAATCCATCCATATTGGTATTGAGGATTGAACGTCCACTCGAGGCTCAATTGGCGAATGGCCAAAAGCCATGCGATAACAATCAGGCCGACCGGTAAGAGCCAGGCGGGGACGAGCAAGCCCCCAACGCTTTGTTGTTTAATGCGCATCGAGTACGGGATCCAAGACCTGCCACGCGGCCTTGTCCTTATTGGCTTGGAGAAGATCTCGGGCCAATAAATAAGGGATGTAGGAGGGGTGTTGGGGAAGGTTGGCGACGGTAAGCAAGGTGTTGATGGCCTGGTCGTTCAAGCCTTTGGATTTCTGAGCTGAGTAGAGAAGAAGGCCCTTATAGGGATCTTGAGGATTGGCGCGAAACTGGTTCGCGGTATCGTCTAGATCGTTCGAGACGGGAAGATTTGGGACATCCTTGTCGGACATAAAGCGCAGGGCGATCGTTGCCGCATCTCTTTCCCGGCCTTTTTTAGCCAGCGCTCGAGCATAGGCTCTCCACCCCGCCGCCTGCAATTCCGGGTGGAGCGGCCATTCCTTTATAAAGCTATCCACATCACTCGAGTCGCTCCAACAGTCTGATAATCTTCTCAAGATCGGTTTGGATATCCCCTCCAGGGAGGGATCGGTATCAAGGAGCTTCTGGAGATAGATGGAAAAATCGGGTGAATTCCGATCCATGATAATTGCGACCGCCTTCAAATCGGGGTCATTTCCGGCCAAACTGATTACTTCGTCGCGTTCTTGGTCATTCAAATCATCATAATTGATATTTTCAAAGAATTCCTCGCGCTTGTAACCTATCTTTTGCCTCAGCAAAATCTGTTTCCATGCGCGCATGGCCTCCGGGAAATCGCGTTGCACAAAGAGTCCTCCTACGCCCGTGGGGACCTCAACCGAGTTTTGCTCAAGATAAAGCGCGCGATTAAAATCAGCCTCGGCGCGACGATTGTTATCCGGTAACTCCAATTCAATCAAACCGCGCCGATAATAAAGGGACCAATCCAAAGGCGCCCACGATACGCCGCGATCAAAGACCCTTATACTCGCGGCCATTGAAAGGTTTTTCGGCAGTGGCTCTCCTAGTTTGAGAAGAGATCCCTGTGTCGGCATCCAGGGGAATAAGCTGACAGACTGAATCCGAAGCGATGCCAATACCAGCAATAGCAGTCCAACCATACGCAGAACGATTTTGGGCAGCTTTAGATCCCGGGGATCAAGCGGCCTGGAGGCCCCCAACCCTACAAGGTAGAGACAGCTCCAAAGTGTTCCCATCAAATGCCCTCCAACGTCGAAGAGGCTATGTATCAGAAATAGAGTCGCGATGGTTATACTGGCCTTCGTCAATGACGGGAAATGAGTCTTTAGCAAATAGGTATGGAATCCAAAGCCCACCAATAAGCCTGCCGTTACAACCCCGCCGATACCCATTTCAGTCGCGATCCACCACCAATCACTTTCAGGATGAAGAGCCCGAGCCATTTGATCCGCGCTGTGGACCCGTAAGGTATTGAATACGCCCTCGAAGTTACCGAGTCCAACCCCCACCAAGGGAGAAAGCTTCACCATGGAAGCGGCGTCCTGGTAAATGGCAATGCGTCCTTCCTTGTCGCCGGCCATCCAGTCGGAGAATCGCTTTTGCAGCTCACCCCCCTGGGAGACGAAAATGAATGCACCGGCCATCACGACCGCAACCACTAAGACGGAGGTGATCGTACGACGCCGTGGGTTTTTGCGCGTTAAACCGAAAAAAAGAAACAAACCCAGTCCGAAAAGCGCCAAGGCAGCCCGGGAACCATTGAGGATAATTGCGGTCAAAAATACCAGCGACATACTCATCCAGAAAATGCCGGTGGCCTTGTTCTTGACTATTTTAGAGCTTCCGTAGGCGAGCGCGGAAACACCGCCCATCAGAAGCAGGTCTCCGGTTTGATTGCGATTGGCAAATTGCCCGACGCCCTGAAGAAAGGAGGGAAGATTTTGTCCCAAGTTCGAGTGTCGACAAATTGTTGCGAGAGGCACCAAAAGAAGGCCCATCAGGTAGCGACTGATTAAAAACTGTCGATGCTCCAACGAAAGGTTGGTCTCAAAGCAACTCCATGCCCACAGAAGGCCGACGACAAGAAGGGTTATATCCTCGAAGCTCAACCAGGGTTGAGAAGAAAGGGTCCAAGGCAAAGCAATACCCTGATCCAGAAACGGCTTTCGAAAGGAGGCGGCGCACCATGCATCAGGGAGGAAAGCGGTGGCGGCGAAGGCAAGCAACAGGCAGGAAAGGAAAAAAATGGGCCGCGGAAAGCTGCCTGAAGGAGGAAAGAGGAGATATAAGGCTCCCAGCGCCGCAATCAATAAAGTTTGGCACCACGGTTGAGTTCCGACGGCCAGCCAAGCGGCGGCCAAGGCTATCATCCACGATAACAGCGCCGGATAGAGACCTGGCGTGATGCGCGCGTGCTTCATCTTCCCGAGGCTGACAACATGGTGAAGATTGTCTTCAAAACAATCGAGGCATCCATATGGGGAGAATAGTGTTTGATGTAATAAAGATCATATTCCAGTTTCTCCAGCGTGTCGTCGACTGATGCTCCATAACCATAATTGACCTGCGCCCAACCGGTGATGCCCGGCTTTACCAGATGGCGCAGATGGTAAAAAGGAATTTGATGTTCGTATTGCTCGACCAATTTGATCCATTCAGCGCGCGGGCCGATAATACTCATTTCACCCTTGATGACATTCCATAATTGAGGCAATTCGTCGAGGCGCATCAGGCGCAGAAAATAGCCGACCCTGGTGATTCTGGAGTCGCCCGTCGCCGTGTAGAGTTGGGTATCGGCTTCGCTGCGGACGGTCATCGTCCTGAATTTGTATAACAAAAAAGGTTCCTCAAAACGGCCGATTCTCTTTTGGGTAAAAAAGACCGGCCCAAAATCCTCCAGCTTGATGAGCAGCGCGATAAGAAGCATCAAAGGCAGTACCGCAATAAGAAAGGCCGCCGCCACAAAACCATCGAAAAGGGATTTTAGCTTGCCGTAGGCCTTCTGATGATCTGCGACAAATGTTCCGTCCAAGGCATAGGCCAGAGTGACGTGCGATAAATCAATCTTGTGAAAATAGGTTTCGATAAATGATTCGACGGGGTAGACCGGGGTGGAATGCAGATTGATGGCCAGCAATAACTCGGCCAGCTTGGAATGTAGCCGGTCCGCAGATAGATCGACGACCACACCCCCGCACTGCTTTAGCTTTTGAGAAAGGGCGTCTCGCAGAAATTCAGCGGAGGAGGAACCGCCCGACTCCAATTCTTCCATTTCGCTTGGAAAGCCCGTTTCCGTCGTCACATTTATGAACCTTAAGGGGTAACGAAACTTTGAGCGTTGACAGATTCTCAGTAATTGAGCGGCAAGTTCGGGTGTGCCGACGACGTAAAAAGCCCGTGCCTCCGCGGTATTTGCCTCCCTCACGGAAATGTGATAGCGATATAAAAGTGTGAGTGGGGTTGCCAATATAACGGTCAGCAAAAGTACGGATCGCCCCGGTTTAACCGATTCGTTATAGGATAAAAAGCCGTAGGTTGCGACGAATGCTATGATAAGCACGGCGCACATGGCCAGGGCATGTTCGCTGGCATATCGCAGCGTGCTCATATCGCGGTTCGCTTCGTAACCGCCAATGATATCAAGACAGGCAACGAAACAGACGATGATCAAAAGAGCTTCTTGAAGCGTAATGTGACCGGACAAAATGGTGTAGCCGTTAAGCTCCGTCGCCAGGATGCCACAGACCAAAAGAATAATGATATCAAGAATGGCAAGACCTATAGACCATAACCAGAGACGATAAGGTTTTGGACGCGCCATGATCGGCTATTCCTGGTCTTTCGGATCCGAGACAATCAGTTGGAGAAAAATGTGGGAGAACAGGTCTCGTCCAGCGGACTCTCTGCCACAATCAACGGCCAACAAAGAGTTTGCATATCTTGTTGAGATCATTTTAGCGCGTCGGCTTAATCAGTGGCCACTGCTTCTGTCGCGTAATATTGCTTATAGCGATACCTGTCGTAATAGTTTCCAGGTTGATTGTCCCTTACCCCATTAATGACAATACCAAAAATGTTTGCGTTCCGTTGGGTCAGGATGCCCATGGCCGCATCGAGTGCGTGAATCGAACTGTGGTTGACTCGAATGACAACTATGACCCCGTCCACCTTACTGCAGATGTTGGAGGTGTCATCGGCCGCGAGAAGAGGCGCGCTGTCCCACAAGACCATGTCATATTGGCTTACACTTTCCTTCAGCAACAGATCAACCAGTACAGTTAATAAAAGCTCCCCGGCATGATGAGGAGTTTTGCCTCGAGGAAGCACATCCAGGCCGGGAATTTTAGTGGGTTGTACGGCGTCGCGCCACGATATCTTCTGCCGAAGATAATCCGATAGGCCCGGACTGATCGGAATATCAAAAAGATTATGAAGGATCCCCCTTCTCATGTCGGCATCAATAAGAAGAGTGCGAACGCCGGCAAACGATAAGGTGATGCCAAGATTGGCGGCCAAGGTGGATTTGCCTTCCGCCGGAGCGGAACCGCCAATTAAAAGAGATCTTGGCTGAACTTTAATATTAGATCGAAAGAAAATAGACGATCGAATGTTACGGTAAGATTCGACGAGGATGTGGCGCGTGTCATTTTCCCTAATCAAAGGCACCCGGTTGCCTTTGTTCTTCTTATCTTGAGCGGAAAAGGGAATTTGACCTAGGATCGGAAAATCATACATGGCTTCGACCATTACGGGATAACTCACTTTGTCGTCGAGGCGATTAAGCAGGTGAAGAATGATGGCGCCAGCCAGAGCTCCAAAGAGCGCGCCGTTAATCAATTGATGTTCGTAGTCTATAGGAACCAGCGATGCCGGAGAGGCCTGATCCATGATAGCAACATCCTCCTGATCGATGGAAGTATTCAAGCTGACGTTCTGCACGTTCGAGGCCAACTGATTGTACATGGTTTGTTCGCGCGTTATCTTGCTCTTAAGGAGCTGGAAAGTAGTGAGCCGCTGGTTGAGGTCGAGCGACTTTTGGTTCCAATCAGTGATCTGCTTCTCCAGATTTTGGATTTGAAGCTTCAAATCTTCCTGATGCGCATCTCGTTCCTGCACACTTTTCGTCTTCAACAAATCGAGAAATTTTTGTTCCTTATCAATCTGATCGGACAAGGCGATCATTTTCGGATGCATGTCCTTCAGATAAATGCTGTAGTCATCCCGCAAAATTTTTAGTTTTTCGATCGTCTCTTGTTGGGCCTGAACGCTCGCGTTATCAGTCGTGAGGGAGGAGTTACTGGAATCGTTGGAGTTGGCGGAGGCGTTGGCGTCAGCCGCCGCCCGATTATTGCTTTCAAGCAAAAGAAGGTCGTGTTCCTTGGTCAGCCGGGCCAATTCATTATTCAATCCGACCAGATAAGCCGCGGCGCTGTTGCTCTGTTCTTCGATGAAGACGACGTTGTTTTCTTTCTGGAAGTCGAGGAGCTGCTGTTCGTCATTCCTGATCTCCGTGTCCAATTGCGAGACTTCCGCGGTAAGGGCTGAAACGGCTCCATTCGTGGTCTGGTCTTTGCGGCCTTTTTTATTGGTCAGGTAGGAGTCCATTATCGCGTTCAGAAACAAGGGCGCATACTCGGGACTGCTTGAAACGACATGCAGTTCAAAGATGGAGGTTTTGGGAACCTGAACGGCATCCACGCTGGCGCTCGGATCAACCTCCACCTCTGGATGAATGGCTCGCACCCGGGCCTGCGCTTCCGCAATCGTATCCGGTGATTTCATCAGAGCCACCTGGGTGCCATAAAAATTGAACATTTCCTCGGTATAGGCCGCGCCCTGCCCCATTTGACTTAGGTTGAGCTGACCATTCAGCATCATCCGAGATGACGAAGTATACTCGGGGCTGGATTTACTATAGCGGTAGCCCTGGATGGCCGCCCCGATTATCATCATCACAGCCACAATCCACCAATATCGCGCGAGCAAATACTTGATGCGATAGATGCGGACGGCCCATTTTACGCCCGACGCCATCTTGGAGGAATCGACGCCGATTACGGATTCAGGGTTTTCGATCATACGAATTTAAGACTAAAAATTAATGAGGCGCTTGGGAACAATGACCAAATCGTTAGGCTGCACAACCGGATCGAAAGTGGAATGACCTTCGAAGACAGATTTGACGTCTACAATTTGCCCCCCAGGGGCGCCGTCCGCATCCGGACTTTCGGCAGGTAATTTATCAGGCGGGGAAGCCGCATTTGTGCGGTGAACCAACCGGACTTTTCTCTCATCCGCAAAGTCTCCAAACCCTCCGGCGCGCAAAATGATCTGGCTGACGGTGAGCCGCTGCTCCTTGGGAAGCGCCTGGGGACCCACCTGCCGAACCTGCCCCACAATCCAGGCCGTTTGTTCGACCCCATCCGTTGCATGGCCTACGATGGTGTCGAGACCCACAATGACGGTGGCCCTTTTGTAATAATCAACCTCAAGGAGTTTCTTAAGCTGCTGAGCCACTTGACGGCAGGTCAGACCCGCCACCTTCAGGCGGCCAATGTAGGGAAAGTCAACTTCGCCCGTATCGGTGACAAGCCGGGGGACCGCGTCATCCCGGTCCTCAATGACGCGAAAGCTGATGCGATCACCCGCTTCAAGCACGACTTTGTCGTCAAGGACCGACATCGAATTAAGCGTGGAGGCAGAGATCGGATTTGCTTCGTTGGGATTGGCATTGGGCGGATTTGAAAGCGGAGAGTTAGCCGCTGAACCCGCGGCACCACCGGTCATATTGCCTGAAGACCCACGGGAGAACATCCCCTGTCCGCCGGAGGCACCGCTGTTCGTAGCGGGCAACGAACCCTGCTCCGGGCTGGGAGCCAAGGGGGGGGGAGTGGGAAAGCTCGACGAGGGACCATTCGTGTCCTGATCCAAGCCTTGGTCGGCCCGGGGGGTGAGAGGCGGAGGATTGGGAAAGGTGGAAACTTGGGCCCAAGCCGCCGAGGAGAACCCGGCCCATGCGGCAAGCACGCCAATTAAAACAGGTGATTTCATTTTGGATTAAAATTGATATTTGAGTCCCAGCCCCAGGAGATTTTGATAGTAATCCATCGACTTTTCGTTGGAGTTTTTTATCACATAGTTATAACTCAAGTTTAATGTCATTTTCTCGGTCACCTCAAAACCGATAGCTAGGTCGGCCCCAAACCGGGTTGAATTCTCATGGACCGTTGCATAGGAATCCTGCAGAGATTCCCACCAAAACTCGGGAGCGATGTCAAAAAGAGAGGTCGCATGCCAGGTGGGCGTGTAGTTCACGTACACTCGATCTGTATAATTCGAGGTGATGCCGGGAAGAAATTCGCGTCCGGCGGTCAACGATTCCTGAAGAGCATCGTTGATACGGTGGGTAACGCCAGCGCTGCCACTGGGGGCGCTGATATTCGATTGATCTCCGTTGGAGCCTCCCTGATCGTACTTGGCATATTCCCAGCCAACACGAGCCTGGGCGGAAAGATTGTCACTGATCTGGGCGGTGACAAAAGGACCGGCCGTCAATTGAACGGAATCATTTTGGACCCTTTGATCGAATCTTGTATCGATGACTGACCCACTGACTCCTGCCTGAATCGTTTTGCTCAGGTTGACCGTGACCACGGGAGTCACCGTTTCAGATTGGTTATTCAAATAGCTATAAGTTTGCTGGAAAGCCCACAAGCTGCCGTGATCGTAACTCAACGAAAGGATAATATCGCTCAAGTCCCAATCGGCCGTTACTCCGGCGTCATTTGAAAAGACATCGAATTGCGCCACGTTACTTAATTGACCGACTTCCAGCGGATTTTGTTGATATGAGAATATGTCGTGGAGGTTGATTTTCACGTCACCAATAAAAATATTAAATTGGGTCTGTGAGTTTGGGGCGATTTGAACACCATCGTAAACGGAATGGGAGAGAAAATGCTGGTAACTTAAACCCAGGTCCAAGGTGAGAGCGTTCAATTCGGTGGCTTGCCACTTGGCGTGAAGGTTCAGGTCAGGGGTCACGATCCAGTCCGACTGTCTTCCGGTGTCCGCCAGGGTAATGTTATCATTGTAACTTAAGGTCGAACCTGCATCGACGCGAAGAGTAACCGGCCCAATCTGCAAGTTGTACGGTTGGTTACTGGTATTGGCGGCGGAGGCAGCGTAGGCGCTCTCGCCAGCCAATGAGTAACGTTCGATCCCCTGGGCAAAACCCGTTCCTGTCATACTCCAAAAAATAAGTAGAAAGACACACGCGCAAGAACCTTGTGAGAAAAGTCGCAGGAACGACGACGAAACAACTTTAGCGGTGTGTAATGTATGCCGACTTGCATAAACATAAGGCATAGCGGGGTACGGAAAAGGATCTAGGAAACAATTGAAATGATAAATCTCGAGAAAACGCCTCCCATACGAGCCCCCGAAACGTGAAGCGTAAACCGCGCCGGATGTCTCGATAGTCTCTTTTGAAAATCATTTTTTAATTACCGGCCAATTAGCTCGCTGATAATCTTCGTAAAGTGCCTTTATGTCAATGGTAATTAAGGCAATCAGGTTGAGATTGGCCAGGCTCTACCATTTGACCTTTCATCCCAACGGAACCTTTTGATCGAAGCTGGTTTACATTCGATCGACCTCACTTTACAAGACTGCCATTGCCAGTAGCTGGGATGGAAGCACCCCCTTGACAGCTTTTCCCGATACGCATATCAAAGAGAAGGCTGTTCCACCATTAACCTCCCGGGCGAGCCAATTGAAAATTATACCTATAACGACATAGAATATGTCGCAAGCTGCTTTTAATCAGGGAAATGGACCAAAAAAATAACATAACGTGGTTTTGCCTCCACTCTCAGCCCAAACATGAGCATATTGCGGCTGCCCATCTCCGTAAAATGGAGGATGTGGAGGTCTTTTTGCCGAGGATACGGTTCAAGCGGGTGACCTCGCAAGGAATGGTCTGGGTCACCGAGGCATTGTTTCCTGGCTACCTTTTCGCAGCCTTTGATTGGGAAACGGCTCTACGGCGCGTGCAGTCTGCCCATGGTGTTCAGGGTGTTGTTCATTTTGGCGGGCACTGGCCCGTGATCTCCGATGAAATTATCCGCGATCTTCAACAGACCATGGGCACCACTGACGTGCAAACAATCATCCCCGACTTCGTGCCCGGTGACGCGGTGCAGGTCGTCGACGGCACCTTGCGAGGACTTCGCGCCGTCATATCAAGCGTCATGACCGGACAGGATCGCGTTGCGGTCTTGATGGAGCTGCTGGGCCGTCAGACCACGGTCGAGCTCAAGACAAGCTCGATTATCAAGGAAGGCAATAGCCGGTCGGAGATTTTTCGGGAACCGGTAGTCACCTCGCCAAGCCCTTTGGTTTGAGCCTCGGCTTGGGACAGGCTCAGCTTTCCAAAAGGGCCTGCCACTGATCAGCCGCCTGTTGGCGAACGATTGCCGTGGCCCTTGGCTTAATTTCCTCCTGGGAAGAGTCTCGTGCGAAGAAGTTCCGAAGCCAGACGGAGATTGATTCAAAATCAGCGATCCCGAAAACGCCATGCCTGCCCTCCCCGAAAAGCCTAGCGGCGGTTTTACCCTCGGTGTCGCCAATCCAGAGAATGGCCCTGCCGGAAAGTTCGGCGAGGATTAACTTGCTTGGCAAAAGAAGCCCCTTCAGTTCCGCTTTGCGAGTCACAACAAGAACATCCGATTGAAGCAAAGATTCGGCGAGGTCCTTCAATGCGACGGGTGGTCGCCATTGGACCTGGCGCAGACCCAGCTCGCGGGCCGATTCCTGAGTGGCCAGAAACTGCGGCCCTTGTCCCTGAAGAATCAGCTCCGCCGGCACACCTTCATCCTCCAGCTTTTTTTGAAGCTGAAGCAAGATCTGAATCTCGTGAGCGCGTCCGAAATTCCCCGAATATAGCCACCGCCGAATCCCATTTGATATCTTCTCGATAGGAGGCCAGGTGATTTCAGGAGGAAAAGGCTCAATCACCTCTGAATCGACCCGATAAACTTTTTTCAGGTAGTCCTGCATGTCTTCGTCCAGCGCCACGATCCGGTAGGCGTCCTGATAGGCTCGGCGCATCAGAAAACTGAAAATGCGGACCGGGATTCCCTGCTTCAGCTCCCCCAGTCTTACGCCGACATCTGGATAAATATCCATGGCCCAGTGAAAATGTCGGGCTCGATGAATCCTCGCAATGACCCCGGCGGTCACGGCGAGACAGGCGGGCGAGGTTAGCGAGATGACCGCATCCACCTTTGGGTAAACGACGCTTCGTCCCAACAAAAGCAAATGGGAGAGTCCCTCCTCCACCAGGCGCCGGAGGCCTTTTCGAGGTTTTCCATAGCCGGAGTCTGTGACCAGCAACCGCACGGTATGCCCGCGTTTTTCAAGCTCCGCGCCAAGTTCCGCCAGAATGCGCCCGGTCGGTGCGCCCGAGTCGAGGCCAAACTGGTTCAGTAACAAAAGCCTCATCGAATTTATGGAGTCCGCGGAAGCAGAGCGTCAGGAGTTGGAACCCTCGCTCGAAGAAATGACTCGTTGCTTGAAAAGAACGGCGGGATTGCCGCGATAGATGCCGAAAGGCTGCAGGTCCTGCGTCGCCACCGATCCCGCAGTCAAAACAGCATGCGAACCCACCTTGACCCCGGGGCCGACAAGCGCGTCCGCGCCGATCCACGCACCCTCATCGACATGAATGGGCTTGACGATCAGATCGAACACCGGCGAGTTGTAATTATGATTACCCGTGCAAAGAAAAGCGCGCTGCGAGATGCAAACGTTGTCGGCAATGGTGATGTGTTCAAGATTCAGCAGCCAGCATTCCTCGCCCAGCCAGATATGATTGCCCAGCGTGAGTTTCCAGGGGAAGGTGATTTTTACCTTCGGCTTAATGGAGACATCGTGGCCGATTTTTGCGCCGAAGAGCCGAAGCACCCCACATTTCAACCCCGACAATTTCAACGGGCATAATTGAAACAGCACCAGATTGACGAGAAGCCAAAGCGCCTCCCACGCCACGTTCGCCCCGCGGTCAAAGTGAGCCACTGAATAGCGAGAGAGATCGACTTTCACCGGTGGAATGGGATGGGACCGACCTGATGTTTCCGGTCTGCGCCCAGGACCGCTTGGCGGCTTCCGTCTTGTCGTAAGTTACGAATGCTCTTTTTCATATTCCTTGGTTTTGGGTCGTGTTGCTCAATGCTCTAGCACGTCGACCCAAAATCTTCAATTGATCCGATTTCCTGTCTCATCAGTGCGGCGTTGACGTGGATCGTCCCCGCTCACAAAGGGAGAAACGCCGTACCAAATCCAATATCCGAGCAGTTTCATGTACTCGATTCTAATATGGCTGCTGGTGTTGAGACGGCCCCATTGCGAACGGGGGTAGGTCAGATAGGCCGGCCGCGAAAAGAATTCAATGTCGGGTGCGGCATGGCGAAAGCAGGCCATGGCTCGCCGCGAATGATACCAGGAGGTCACGAGGATCACGCGGCGCGCGCCTTTCTGGCGAAGCAGGGGAATGGAAAACCGGGCGTTTTCCAAGGTGGAAATGGAGCGAGATTCACCGAAAATGGCCGATTCGGGAACGCCGTCCTTTTTCAGGATGCGCATGCTGACCTCGTAGTCGCCGAACCCGCTGACGAGGACGAGCGGAGCCGCGCCGGCCTTGTACAATTCCGCGGCGCGCGCGGGACGTTCATCCGGGCCGCCGCCCAGTACAATCAGCACATCGGCTTTGACCTCTCCACTCTCAACGGTCAGCAACCCATGCGGAAAAACATAGGCGATTCCTCCGATCACCACCGCAGAAGCGGGCAGGAGCCATAGCGGCCACCAGTTGATGCGGCGCGGGAATCTCCCCTTTTTTTCCATGGAGATTCTCATTCCTTCAACACGGACTCTGGCTGCGGACCTTCGCCGAGGGCCCACGCATAAACGGCCTGCATCTGGAGGGTAATTTTGGGCCAGGTAAAATGATCCTTCACCAAAGCAAGTCCCCGTAGCCCCATCGCGCGGCGCTCGGTTTCGGATGTTTGAAAAAGCTGATCGAGCCCGTTCGCGATGCTCTCAATGGCAGGTTCAACCCGTAAAGCGGCTTGAGCGGCAAAGCCTTCCTGTAAATTGCATTCCGGGGTCATCAAAACCGGTTTTGCGTAGGACCATGCCTCCAATACCACCATGGGCAATCCTTCACTAAAGGAGGGTAGAATGAAAGCGTCGCAGTCACGATAACAAGCGGACTTCGCCTCGCCAAACTGGGGTCCAAGAAAAATAACGGAGGAGAGGAGCCCGAGATCAGAAGCCAGCTTTTGAAGATCACCTTGATGCCCCCCCTCCTCCCAACCGGCGATGGCCAAGGTCCATTCCGATTTCTTGATTTGGCTCCAGGCTTTCAGCAAGTTGACCAATCCTTTTTTTGGATGAATGCGTCCGAGGTAGAGAAGTATTTTCCGGCCCGGTTCAATCTGCTCCTTCCAGGCAGGTTTTCGATTTTCGCGCATCGATTCAGGACCGTCGGGAATGTCCACGCCATTGGGAATAATCGCGACGGCATTCTTCAATCCGTAATCCCGGATATTTTTCGCTTCAGCGGCGCAAAGCGCATGGAGACATGAAGCGGTGCGCAGGTTTTGTCCTTCAAAGGCGTAAGCGGCAACGCGCTTTTTCCAGCGCGAGTTCCGTAAGGCCCAGGGTGCCAGCATGCCGTGCGGTGAAATGATTCGGGGCGCGCCCGTGGCCCGGGTCAGCCTCCGCGCCAGCCAGCCGGGATACATCCATAAACCGTGCACGTGGATCACGGAATCTTTGCTCACATGCTGCGGTAACAGGCGGGCGAGCTCGGGCGAATAGCCCAAAGCCGCCGGACCCACGACGCGTCCGGCCAGAACGGGCCAATCGGATGGAAATTCGGTGGGAGCGCCCTCTGAATGGCTGATCCCGGCGACAATGCACTCGAGATGCCGTTGTCGATACTCTCTCGTCAGCGCCCGGATGACCGGCGGAATGCCGCCGCCAGCCGTCGAAAGCCAGGAAGTCAGTTGGATGAAGTTTCTCATTCCCCTCTCCTAGCGTCGAATCAGCGCCTCCAGCAAAAGGCGGTCAAGAAGACCGGCCTGTTTGGCTCCCGTCTTCAGGGCGCTTCCCGCGGCGGACTTCACGCCCGCGGCAAAGCGTTCCGGTCCCCATTGCGCGATAATCTCGCGGCTTTTCAAACCAAACGCAGCCAGGGGAAAATCGGCGGCGGAAATTTTGACCATCCCTTGCGCGAGTTCCTCCACATTGGTTGGATCGAAGGTAAAACCATTTTGGCCTTCCTGCACAAGGTCGGCGGCACAGCCGCAACGATTCGAGACCAGAACCGGCAGGCCGGACGCCATGGCTTCGTTGACCACCAGGCCCCATTGCTCCGTGGTACTGGCATGGATGAACGCGCCAGCCAAGGCATAATAGGCGGGCAACGAGTCGCAGGGCTTCGCTCCAACCAGATGCACCACATGAGTCAGGTTAAATTGCTGAATGGCATTTTCAATGAGCGGACGCAACTCGCCTTCTCCGACGATCACCAAGTCCCACGTCTTTTTTTTGTCTCGAGATTGTTGTTGGTAAAGCGCGAAAGTTTCGATCAACCGTGGAATATTTTTCTTTTCGGTGAAGCGGCTGCAGGCCAAAAAATAATTCAACGGGAGATTTAGTTCCCTTCGCAGCTCCCCATCCCGTTCACGTGCTTTCGCGGACCCCGAGGCGAAATGCCGGTTGTCAATCGCATCGTAACCCACAAAGACGGCGTCCTTGGGCAATCCCAGGTCGATGAGATAATCTGCCTGCGGCGTGCCACCCGCCACGCCCGCGCAACTAAAAGCGACCACCCTTCGCTTGATCCATTCCTTGATCGGATTTCGATCGGCGTCAAAGCGATTGCTCTCACTGCAAATAACCGCGGGGACCGAATGTTTCTCCGCCCACTGCAAGCCGACGAGGCTTGGGAGGAAGGAATAGCCGCTCACAAAAAGGATGTCGGGTCGTAGTTCGTCAAGCGCCCGTTCAAGGGCGGCGGCTACTTGGCCATTAGGCACCTTCCGGGTATCCGCATCTGGGAAAAGAGTCTTTCTTTGGTAGCTTGAAGCAGGCGCGGGGGCATGTTCCAGCACTCGAAATTCATCGCGACCGGTCAATTCCAGCACCGTGCAGCGAAATCCTTTCGAAGCAGCGAAGGCCTCCCACCGGGCATGGTGATAGGGTACCATGTTGATGAGCAACGCAACGAGATGGGGATCGACGCGCAAGGTTATAAAACTTTGAAATCAGACTCCCTAAAGCCCTTGACCGCGGCTTGATTGGGGATATCCGATAACTTGAAGCCCATGACGATCAGGACGCGCAAGGTATGGGACAGCGGGCTTCCAATCTCTTCAACGCGGGCCCGTCCGGCGATTCCCATGGTGCGGGCCGCTTCTCGGTCGGTGAGCAACCTGATCGCCGTCTCAGTCAATTGCTCGATATCATGGGTGGGAAAAAAAGCGGCGAAGCGCGGGTCGTTCAACAGTTCTCTCAAGCCGCCATGGGTAACTGAGGCCACGGTGGGGATGCCGTGCGCCATGGCCTCCAGGGGGGTGCGGCCCATGGCATCCCAATCCGAATTGAAGAGCATCACATCCAGGCTATGATAAAAGTCGGTCAGATCTTTTTGCCAACCGAGCCAGTAAATCTTGTCGTTGATCCCTTGATCTCGCGCCCGGGTCTCCAGGGCCTTTCGCTCCGGACCATCCCCTGCGATCAAGAAGCGGGCCTCAGGAATGCGGGAGGCCACGTTGGCTGCCACGTCGAGAAAAACATCCCACCGCTTACGGGGAATCAGCCAGCCGGCATTGCCAACCGTCAGAATATTGGGAGGAATACCGAGACGTTCACGCGCCGCCCGCCGGCTTTCGTCGGTGCGCAAGGGCGGGAGCGGAATGGGAAAACTGATGACGCGCGAGATGTCCTTTAAAATGGGGACGATATCGACCGCTTCGTCACAAATGAAATGAGACGCGTAGACGATGGCGCGAAATCGATGAACGGCCATCCGGTAAATGAAGGCCCAGGTCCAATCACGCTTTACCCCGCGATGATGAAAGTGCATGGAGAGCACGCTTCGGTCCTTAAGCCGCCCGTCCAGGGCGGTCATCGCCATGAGGTTATGCCCGAACATGATAATGCCGTCGGCCTGGGTCGAGCGGAGCATCTGACGGGTCTGCCAAAAACTGCGCCAGCCACCATAGCCAAGATAAGGCAAATCACGCGCAGGAATGCCGCGGGCATCAAGCAGTGTCTTGAGTCCCCCGAATCGATTAAGGGAAATCAGTTCGCATTCAATCCCCAACTTCTGGAGTTCAGCCATGAAAAGGAGCGCGCACTGCTCCATTCCGCCCAGATTCGTGCATTGAATAATAACGAGAACCTTCATCGGAACTTTTCTCGCAAGGCATTCGGTGGAGTCAAGTTGGAGAGCGGCTTTCATTAATCTTGTGTGGGCTTTCCCTGCTGTCTGGGGCTTTTATGCCAGTGAATGAAACCCAATACCCGCGGTTCAGGTCAGGATGCTATTCCACATGTCCCGTGCTTGGCACCGTTCGTTGAAATTCGGCCTGCCCCATCCGTTGAGGCCGGCGACCTTTGGAGGACGACGGTTGCCGGCTGAAACGCTCCGCCAGCCAAATCACCATCGCCCCAAATACGAAGGTGTAGAGCGTGATCAAGGTGATATCTCGACCAAGATTGAAGGTCAGGATAAGGCCGAGGCCGTATAACATGAGACGGCCCATCTCTTGACCATGCAAATCCAAGAAGATCAGGATCGTCACCCATATGCTCATCAATAAAGCGGCAAATACCGGGCCAAAAAATCGTCCAAAGTTGACCACCCCCTGGCCGATCATTCCCGTGGAAATGGTGGCTCCCACACCCGCATCCGCGCTGTCTCCCGAATCGTATTCCTGCCCGCGCAGGATGGCATAATCGATGCCGATCATCGGTTTGGCCGGCCACAGGGCACGCGGGACCGGGTTGACTAATTCTGCATAGTAACGTTGTCCCCAAATGGGCTTGTAGATGCCCTCATCAAGGAAGGTATTGATCCAGCACAATTCCTCAAACATGTTCAATCCGGCATGATGGACTTTCGAATTTTCCTTGAAATCGAATCCCTCCTCGCTCAAGGCGGAACTGAGGCTCTCCTCCGACCGGTTGGCAATGACGAATCCAAACCAGGCGTTGATCAGAAGGTAAAAGCCGACCAGCAGGCCGATCTTTTGAATCCAGCCAAAACGAAGACGAAGTAAAACCCAGGCCAAAATGGCAGGGATAACAATGGCCAGCATGTTATTGCGCGTCCGGTCGAAAAGGAAAAAAGGCCAGGTTAAGATACATCCGGCCAAGGCGAGTACCCGCAATTTTGGATTTTCAATCAATGCGAGCGTAAAACCGAAAACGGCGGCAATAAACATTTCAACGTAAGAGGCAAGGGTTAAAAGGGAATCGTACCCAGCTCCGACCCGGCCCCGGGCCCAGGGATTTGCCTGTTGACCCAGAAAAGGGAAAAAATAATAGATCAGCTGGTCCCCCACTCGAAACGCGGCCACAGTGGAGAGAATCACGAAAACAACCACACAGGCGAAAAGAACCGGACGCAGGCGAGATTGAAAAAGGGGCTGGTTAACACCGGTTTTTAATAGATTCAGGACCTGACTCGAACGTTTAAGGTCCCGCGCATTAGCCCATTCATGAAGGCGGGGAACCAACAAAAGGAACGTGCCAATAAACAAGGCGACCTGCCACCAGGCCGCGTCCATGGCCTCCGGTGTGAAGGTCGAGACGAAATTTTCCACGTAATCGTTGTAAAGCGGGTCGAAGACATACCAGACGGCAACCGTGAAGAGGACCAGCAACATGGGCAGGCCCAACCCCTCGCGCATGTGGTCGAGGGCCCACCACCCGCCTACCGCGAACAAGATGATGACGAACCAAAATGAAAAGGGTAAGACTAATAATGTCTGGTAAATCGTCTCATACATGACCTTGGGACCTCTGGCGCTTCAGTTTAGCCTCTAAAGATAAAATCTTTTCGGCGAGATGACAAAGTTTAAATTGTCCGGACGTTTGCAGGGCGGCACTTCGATGAATGGTTAAGAGCTCCGGTTCGACCAGATAACGGTGAATCGCATTTGCCAGGGAAACCGCATCTTGGGCGGGGACGACAAACCCGTTCTCTCCATCCTTGACCACCTCACCGCAGTTGGCCGTGGCAATAACGGGCAGACCATGAGCCATCGCTTCCAGCTGCGTAAGGGCAAATCCATCCGAAAGCGTGGGCAACACAAAAATATCGGCTTGCTGATACCATGTCCCGGTCTGGTCGCGATTGGCCCGGCCATGAAACGTCATATTGGGCGGAGCCGACTTTACCGCGTCATCGCTGATGCCGATCGGCCCAACGACATCGAAATGGAGCGGCTCATCCCGCAAGAGCCGGGCGGCCTCCATGAGATATTGGATCCCTTTGCGCAAGACCACTTGGCCAAGAAATAGGACCCGCAACGGCGAGTGAAGACGAGCCCGGCGAGGCGCATTCTCCTGCAGCGGCCCCGGCTCATAACAAAGCGGAATCACAGCCAGCTTCTCCGCGGATACGCCCTGCCGGATCAAGGCCTGCCGCGAAAATTCCGAATTCACCACCACGCAATCCGCGAGGGCCCATTCTTGTTCTCGTCGGCGAAAATAGGCTTCCGGCACCTCGATGGATCGTAAAACCCAACCGGGCCAGAGCTCTTCTTCCGAACGCATCGCTTCCAACTCGACCCGGTTCGGATCCATTTGATTGAGCACGCAGATCATGCCGCGAGGGCGAAGCGCCTCAAAGATTTCCAAAGCGCCGGTGTCATAAGCGAAAAAAATTGTCCCCGATGGAAAACCGCGGCGAAGTACTTGATTCCGCACGGCAGAGGCAAAACGTCGCCCCACTTCGCAATAGCCGAGATACCGGCCTCCCCCCTCGCGGGAACTTCGACGCAGTCGTGCTTCCCATGCGAGCGCCTTCAGATTCCACGACCAGACCGGCGCTCGAATCAAGTCGGGATGAAAGCGCGAGGCCAACGCCCCGAATGCTCCACGAGTCGGCAAGATTTTACGGGTAAAGGAGCCTGCCCAAAAATCGGTATAGAGCGCCTCCAGCCGCCCCTCCTGATGCAGGGCGCGGGGAATGGCGTAGTGCTCACGGGCGCCGATTTGAGCGCAAAACCAAGTCATGTAACGTGCGGGTAATTTGCCGGGCCTTCGCATTATTCATTGCGATATCGGGGCGCCGATGGGAGTCGTTCGGGATGATTGGTGCCGGGCCAGACCCTTTCGCAACCATTTTCGCACAACCGGCGTCTGCGCTTCGAAGGGTAGATAGATCAACCAGGCCACCAAGAGGGCGGAAAAAATCTTCGCTCCATACCACGAGAGCGAAAGGGCATTGATTGTTTCGTATCGTACGGGACGAAACCGATCCCACAGGGCAAGCACCGGATAGTGGGTAAGATAAAGCGTATAGGAAAAAGCCGCCAATCTCGCCCCCAGGAGTTCCAAGCTTGTGACGAAGGTTGAGGTTGGACGCAGCCGGATCAGCCAGGGAAACAAAAGGGCCAAGCCCATGCTAAGAATGAGAATCGCCAGGTCCCGTGGAGGAAGAAATCGAGTCAGTGCGGTAACGTCAACGGAGACGGTATCCGATCTCAACTGCGAAGAGACATAACCGGCTACCAGCAACAATCCGCTTAGGAACGGAAGGCTGCCTGCCTGCTTTAAAGATCGAAATCCATAACTGAATGCGCCCAGAAGCCAGCAAAAGAGAAAAACCGGATCCAAGCGGGTAAACATGGCAAATCCAAGGGCAGGTCCTAGCAATCCCGCTATTCTTTTGGATGACTTGCCAGGTGTCAGGGCCACGGCGGCACAGCCGGCGAGCAGGTAAAACCAAATTTCAAACGCTAACGACCAGAGAGGTATGTTCCCGCCAAAAATGCCGCAGAGGGTGGTCTGTAATCCCATCATGTTTCCGACAAAGTCGATCATGGAAAGAGGAATGCCGACCAGGTAGGCGACGAGCGCCGACCAAATCAACGCGCGAATCAAAGGCACCCAAATGCGGGAAATGCGGTCAATGGCATACTCCCGCGCGGCGAAGGTCCCATTGTTTATCCTTTCCAAAACCTTCCCTCCCACCAGAAATCCGCTCAGGACAAAAAAGACCGTCACCCACTCTGCGCCGGTCCGGGTTATGGCGAAAAAAACAGCGACTATTTTTGATTTGGAAGACTCATTCATCTGGGCCCAATCGACCCAATGTCCGCCGCGCGCATGAGTGGCGACGACCATCAAGGCCGCGGTGAAGCGCAGCCAGTCGAGCCAATAGAGGTGGTGCGCAGCGTCCTTCTGCGGCTGTCGGATCGGCAAACGGGGGGATTCAGTTGTCGCCATATATCGGACTGATACTCAAATTAAATGATTAAGAGTTGGAGGTAACAGCCAATATATGAGGAAAAAATATCAACCTAGAAACGGATGATAGTTCAGCTGGTACTCCAGGTTGCGATTGCGTTCGCCGACCTTCTTGGCAGGGACGCCGGCGACAATGGCATAGGGCTCAACGTCCCGGTTCACCACGGCGCCTGCCGCCACCACTGCTCCCTCACCAATCGTCACTCCCGGCAAAATCACGGCCCGGTAAGCGATCCAGACTCGATCTCCAATGACGACATCTCCGCCGAGATCAGCGAAGTGGGGAGATTGTGGATCGTGACCCAAGGTCAAAATCGTCGCCTCAGGTCCAATTGAGACATCATGTCCGGTGCGAATGACAAATTTCCGACCGTCAAGCACGCAACCCCAGTTGATCACGTTTCTCTCGCCAAGGTAAATTTTGCGGCCATTAAGAAATCGGCAACCCATTTGCACTCCTGAGCCGCGCCCGTATTGTCCCAGCCAGCAGCGTAAAAAAGCATGACGCAAGGTGCGGGATGGCAGGCGTCCGAAGGCCTGATTGTACCAGAAAGCGATGAGGCCCCCGGCAAAGGATTTGGCAGTCATGGTGGCGGCTAGAATAACCCGACTCGACTCACTGTCCATCGTCGGCGCAGAAGATAAGCTCCGACCTTAATAAACGATTTAGCTCCGAGGCTGCCGAAATCGTTCGATGGCTTCGATCATAATTTTGGCGTTCATCCGCCAGGAAGCATAAGCTTCATATTCATCCCATCGGGGCTTTTCAAGTTTGTCCTGCAATAACATCCCGATGCCATCACTGACCGCCGAAACGGAATCGGGCTCGACGAATATTCCCAAAGAGAATCTCTTCACGGCATCCTGCAACGGGCTCGGACCCGCCGAGGCAAGTACGGGGCGCTGCGCCCGCGCGGCCACATTCAACACTCCGCTTTGGGAGCGAAAAGAGACGCCATAGGTCAAAACAATAAAGTCGGCGGCGGCAAAATAACCGGCCAATTTTGCATCGGGAACAAACTCATCGAAAAACCGGGTCCGATCACTGACGCCCTCTTCTTCCGCCAGGTTACGGTAAAATTCCACTGGCCGATCCTTGGTCGAGGGGACTTTTCCCATAACAATCAGGAACGCGTCCGGATGGTCCGCCAGCGCACGAATAACCAAATCGAAGTTTTTATTATTACGAATGTAACCGAAGGCCAGAAAGACCTTTTTTCCTGAAGGTACCTGCCATTTTTTATGAATCTCTATAGGGTCTTCGAGTGCCTCCGTTAAATCGTAAATGCCGTGGGGGGCTTCCATCACTTCGACGTGTGCGGGAACGGGCGAAGGCGAAGGCAACCGTTGGTGGACGAGGCCAAAGCGCAGGGGCAGGTAGGCCAGACTGACTGAGAGATGATGCCACCAACTGGGACCCACCTGATAATCCCGCACCGGATCATGCAAATTGGCCGCGTAAAGTTGGGCCACGCCGGATGACAGCAAGAGGTGCGGCCACACCCACAAGGGCGAAAGATATTCCGCGTAACAGGCCATTAAAGCCAGGGAGGGACGACGGCGCCAAACCTCCCAGGCAAAACGCCATTGATTCGCAATAATTCGCCACGACTTTATCACTTGGCGAAGCAGGCGTGGTCCGCGCAAGGTTACTTTTTCTCCCGTTAAACAACGTATGGCAGGGTAAGCAGTTGCGCGGTGGTCAAGATAACCGGGGTCACATAGCACAACCACATTCATTCCCAATTGCTGAAGGGCCTTTGCCTGATAGTCGGTATATTCAGCGAGACCTCCAACCGCCGATGGGCAGAAAACCAGGACGGACAAAGGAGATTTATTAACTTCCACGAGATGAATATTAGTCGATCCAGGACCAAGACCGAAAAGGAGACTATTTGTTTTCGTGATGAAGCTGGCCGATGATATCGAAAAATCTGCCGGCCGAAAATGCCTCGCGAACAGATTGCTTCCTCTCTACCGCGACGGATTTAAGTTCTTTATAGTTTTTGCAGGCTAAAAGAATCGCGCCGGCAAGTGAATCAGGTTCTTCAGGTCGAAAGGGAACGCCCGCACCATATTCCCGGGCAAAAGATTCCAGCCACGTTTCAACTGGATAGATACAAGGCGTGCCCGCCAAAGCAGCATCAATTGCCACCCGGGAAAGTTTGTCAAAATAAAATTTTTTTCGATATGGAAGAATCATGATGTCGGTTTGAGCGATCCACTCATAGTATTCTTCGGATTTGTGGAAAGCGGAGATATACTGAACGCGCGGACTGCTTTCCAAGAGCGGATCTTTGCTCACCTCCACCCCGCTGGGAAGTCGGTAATCTCCTGTCCATTGCATGACAAAATGAACATCGAGCTCCGGAAATTGCTGCAAAACAATTTTGATGGCGCCCTGCAGGACATCCAGGCCCTTATCATAACGCGAAAAACCGAAGGTTCCAAAAACCGTTGAATTGGAGACACGAGCCGACGCATTACCTTTCTTTCCGGAATAAGGCTCAAGGGAAGGCATTCTCGTTACATGCGGTACAAGAGAAAATTTGACTCCTGACAACTGCTCATACTGCCGAGCATGCCCCTCCGATTCCGCGACCAGGAATAGCTGTCCTCCGGTTAAAGCAGGGCTCGACAGTTTCAAGAGCCATTTTAAAGGAAGTAATTTTCGCGAAAAATGGAGGCGCGAGTAGTCTTCATTATATTGTCCGACTGAGTCGATAAATATCATGACAAGCCGTTGAAAACCCCGACCTCGAAATCGCCAGTACAGAAACCAATAACCCACCAGGTGATCGATTCGTGTGGTGGTGGCAATGACGACATCGTAAGAATTTCCTGTCGAGAAAAAGGAACTTAAGTCGCGATAGAGAGAATAATTGTGCGTCAATACGCGTTTAAGCGCAAACCATCCGCCTCTTGATTTTGCCTTTTTGTCGAAAACCGTTGCGTGAAGAATAGGATGACACGGAAAAGCTTTCAGTATCTCTGGACATGCGTCTTGATGTACGGCTACTTCGATTTGATGGCCGGCCTCCAAACCTCCCTCTACGATGTCGCTGATATATTGAAACCAGTGACCGTGAAGCTCTTTTAGCGCTTCCTCGACAATCAGGACTTTCATTTTGCAAAAGCGATTTGCTCGAGTTTGGAAGCAAAGGCGGGAACCGAAGCATTTTTCTGAATCAGCCGGGCGAGTGAGGCGACATCGGGCTCCTCCGAAAGCGCCTGCTGAATGGCATTCAATGCACCAACAACCGAATAATCCTCGTAAACACTGCAGCCTTGAATGCCTTTAAGCATCTCGGCGATTCCGGTTTTACGATAGACCACGCATCTTCTGCCTAAGGCCATGGCTTCCAGGCACGCCAGCGGAAGCGGATCATCAACGGACGACAGGAAGAATAAATCAGCCTTCTCGATAAAAGCAGATGATACATCCTGCCAACCCCACCAGCGAACATCCTTAGAAAGAGGTCCTACCGATCGGCTGGCCAAGGCTCCTATCCAATGAAATTTCCAAGGCAAGCCAAGCTGGGCCGCTCGCTCCGCCACCTCAGAAAACAGCTTGGCCCCTTTGCGTTCCTCGATCGAACCGACCATCACAATATGACGAAATTCAGGTTCAAAGTCGGGCGACGCAGGGGGAGAAACGGCCTCTCGAATCACATGACTTCTGTCGACGCCAAATTCCTTTTGATAGTATTCCTGCATTTGTTCGGAGACACATAAAAGAACATTTCGTTTGAGAATAATTCGAAATAATCGGTATTTTAATGGGTATTGTTTGGAAAAAGTCTCCAGCATGTGGGCGGTATCGTGAAGATAGAGTAAAATATCTTGACGCAGAAGGCACGAAAGAAGCCCCTCCCATCGATGGAACGCCCCCAAGCCATTAAAAAGAATGCGTGGACTAAAGCAGATAGCGGCGAGCAACTGCCGGAAAGTGCCCTGCTTTCGCCGATCGATGAGAACGACCGTCTCGCCGCGCGCTTCAGCATATCGAAAATAGCGGTAGATCGAACGCCAGGCGCCGCCCTCACTTTGAAAGTCGTATCCAATCAGCACCAGTTTGCGCGATCGATAGTAATCGGCCAGCCGCTTGATCATTTTTTTACATTCAAAAGCTATTTACAATTACCTCAAAAAATGCTTTGTAATTGCACGTGGTAGCAAAGAAATGAGCAACGCCTAGGACAGTCTCGAGTCAGGAAGAAATGCCTTTGCTGTATCTTCCCGGAGATAAAAGTTTGTCAACGTAGTTCTACAATAATAAACATATCCCAGCGAGCTAAGATATGTCGTAATGTTTCCGTTTGGGTCTCCTGTGTGGTCCTCAACCAGGATAACGCGTGGACGAAAAATTTTCCAATCATTGGATTCAAGCACAATTAAATCGTGACCTTCGCAGTCAATGCTCAAAAAGTCGATGGTTGTAGCCGTTAAGTATTGAGCCAAAATATCCGATAGAGGCCGCGCTTCAACCTCAACAATCTTGGCATCTGCTTTGCCGCCGCAAGCGACCCTGTTGTCTCCAGCAATGCCAGAATAGACGCCGTCACAACAAAATGGAACAATGCCAGGGGCAGCGGCTACGGCAAGATTAAGATTTATGTCGGAAGGCCGGAGCCTTCTAAACTCGGCAATCTGCTCCGGGTTAGGCTCGATGTTTATTCCCCTCCACCCCTTCTTATAGTAGCTATAGCTATTGGATCCGCGGATTGGGTGAAAGGCTCCACAGTCCACATAAATCCCCTGTTTCTGTTCCGAAAAGATGGTATCCAATATGGCTTCCTCACCGAATTGCGAGAAACGCAAAGTGCCATTATACATCTCATCCACGGTCCAATGCTTATGTTTCAGCATCCACCTCAACCACCTGTACGGCCGACTTTTCTTTTCAAAAAAACTTAACATAGCTGGTTTACAATTAATGCTTCATTCCTGCCACAATCTTCTCAAACATCAATTCGTCATTGGACAGGGACGCTTTATCGCGAAGCTCAACTATTTCGGGAACTTTCCATGCAGACTCTGCTCGATTTTGGATTAAATCCAGTCCAGATCGCACCCAGGGCAATGGATAACGTGTCGCGAGTTCAGTTGCCACCCGTTGGTTCAATCGAATCCGCTGGATCCAGAATTGGGCATCATCTCCTTCACGGAATTGCCCGCCAGCACCGTCAGCAGGAGATTTCAGGCAATCTTTAATATATTCTACTCGACTGTGTCCGAAACCGCCCACATGACATACCTGAATATCTTTAAAAGAACACTCGGTTTTCATTCCTTCGATTTGTGCTTCCCAGCAGAATTGATAAATTGTATCCACTACTTTTCGCTGAAACTTTATTCCAGGATGCCGCTTAATTAACCTATTCTGAAGAGGGTCATCCGGCGTCTGAACCTGCCAGTTCCATTGGTTAAATATCCTTGGAGTCAACCTTACGCATTCCGTACCAACAGGGTAATAAGTCTTGCCATTTAAGCTCGCTCCGCAAGCAGGACGCTCAGTCCAAGCTGAGGCAAAAATATTTTTTGCCGGTTTCTTTACGAGTTCGGCAAAAAAATGCGGGTCTGAAATGAAAAAATCTGCATCAACTATACAAATAGAGCTTCTATTCCTTTCTAAGTGACATACGCGGATAAAATATTCTTGATGATATTGGGCAAAGCCACCGTTAACTCTTGGAGACAATCTGATCTGAATTGCCGGAGGTATACCCATACGATCGAACACTTGCCTAATGATGCTCAACACTTTGCTAATTCGGTGTCTGGTATAACCTTGAGGAAGATTGAAAATCTTCAAGGGCACCTTGACCGGATTCAAGAGGACCGAAACACAGGGAACAGCTTCAAGAAACCTGGTGGCATCTGCCATCAACTCCTTTGGAATCGCAAAAACGCCAATGACAATCTGCAATTGCTTTCGTAACTCCTCGGGACAACTGTGCCAAAGGCACTCTGCTGCAAATCGGGCATAAGGCAGTGCATGGATTCCACCCGCCATTATGTGGATTGGCGGAAGTTCCACTTTGTCTTCTTCAAGGCTTTGGGAGGTACTAGGAATGGGGTTCATGGTTAACTGCACAAATCGAAAACAGAAAAATTCATCCTCTGTTTTTCAGAAGAATTTTGCGCATTCGGCGATATATTCGCTTATGAATAGGCGGCGTCCGGAAGTCATAATTCTTAAGCTTGGGGTTAACCGGCGGCAAGATGGTCGGAGGTCTGCGATCCCATTTCAAAGTGGTCGTGCGGGTTTTTGCGACTTCCATGACGAGATCGATCCATGATTGATTGTTTTTCTTGCGACTATAATTGGCTTCCACCAATTTTCTCGCACCTTGGGAGGCAGTTCGCCAAAGTTCTACTTCCGCAAGCAGCTTTCCGACGATGCTTCCCACTTCATCCTCACCATCCCCCACGAGGAAACCTGTTGCCCCATCACTGATCAATTCGGGTATCCCGCTTGGAATGCGTCGACAAATGGGAACAACCCCCAGCGACATCGCTTCAAGCACGGCGAGAGGAAGACCCTCATATTCGGACAAAAGTAAGAGAGCCTGGCATCTCGAAAGTTGTTCACGAGTGGCTTCGTTTGAAAGACGTCCGAGCAGAATAATTCGATCTGACATTTGAGCTGCGGCGATCTGTGTCTCGATCGCCCCGCGCTCTGAGCCATCTCCAATGATGCAACATTCCACTGACTCAAACTGCCGACAAACTCGAATCATGGATTGAACCACCGCCGAAATTCTTTTTTGCTCCTCAACCAATCGGCCGCAGAAAGCAATGCGGAAAGGAGTTGTGGAATACTGCGCACGGACATCATCACAGAGCACCCCATAGGCAATCATACGGCAGTCCACGTCAGGGAATTGCGCAAGCACTCGCTCCTTTAAATAACTTGAAACACATACCACCGGTTCTCGAAATCCTCGCTGAAGCAACTCATCGAGCATCCCCCAATAAAGCGGATCGTCCGAATGCATGGTATAGATGAAAGGGAGGCCCGCAGTTTTCGCCTGGATCGCCGCGTGATGATATCCCACTAAAACCTGAGGCAGAAAGACGGTTGGATCAAGTCGCTTAAGAAGACGGACCGTCTCCTGAACCATGCGGTCTGTGTAACAGCCTCGAGGCAAAAAATGAATCCTAACGCCCAGCTTTGTTGCCTCCAGAAATACCTGGCTCTGTTTGGGATTCTTTCCAAAGTGCTGAACCAGACAGTGCACCTCCCATTTTTCCTCCACGAACCGTGCCATGAGGGGAGTTAACCAACTGGTAACCCCACTGATGTCATCCTTTGCGCCAAAATAGCCAAACAAAATTCTCATTCTATGATAACCTAGAAGAATTCCTTGCATTCAGCATGGCCTCTTTAGATTCATTTCCATGCATATAATTCAATGAGCAGCTGATTGCGGCCAATGACTTCAAACGGAGCCGCGTCGGGCGCGAGGCCAATTCCCGGTCCAACTTCACCATAGTTTAGTGAAATGTGCATTCCTGCATTTATCAGGTTTTGCATTACTTGAAGCATCCTGGATTCAGTTCCCCTTAAAACGTGTAATTCACACACCAGATGTTTTATGCGCCGGATGGCGTGGGTAGCGCAGAGGTGGTCTATGACGTCAAACTCGGCTCCCTCAATGTCCAGCTTTAACAGATCTGTAGAATCAGGAAGCCAGCGCGCAAGATCAACGCAGTCCACGGTTTGGGAAGCATTCGGTGTAATTTTACCTCGGTCGTCGCCGCGCAAATCAAAACCGATCGAACCATCCTTCACCCATGCCGCCTTTTGGAGGCACGCAACATCGGTAATCCCAGCCAACTTAAGATTTTTTGAGATTAGGCCAGCCAAGTTTTGATCCGGCTCAAATACACTGAGTTGGCAAGACGGGTAGTTCTGTTTAAACCATATGGCACTTAGCCCCACGTTTCCGCCGCAATCTACAATCACAGGATGGGGAACATCCGCCTTAAAAGCATAATGTCTCTTTTGGAAAATTTCCTCATACTGAATCGCAACTTGCGTTAGGGATGCATATTCAAAAGACCCCCAGGAGAAGTCAAAGTGCCCAGGGGTTTCGCCACCCAACTTTTCTGCCTGATGCTTGAACCTATATGAAAGTTCATGGTATGATTTCGGTTTCCACCCTAAATATCTTCTTAAATTCCAGTAGATTGAAAGGGCTTTTTCTGAAGTGCAAAACCATTCTTTCATAAAGGAACAACCTCGGTACTCCATTCCAATTTCGGTCTAACCACGCCAATCCAAACTCCATTCCACTCCCCTCGCATAGCTCCGGTTTCAAGGACCTTAAAACGAAGGACATCCCGCTCAAATACCTCTATTGTGGTTATATTTTTAAAGAGAACCACGTTTAGCGAATATTCTCCCTCGTTCAAAAATGAACCCGGCAGAGTGCATTGGGCGCAATAAATTCCAAGCGGCAGTTCTTTCCCGAAGAATGGATCCCTCTCGAGACAGGCCGAGGGAAAATTCGCAGTCGATAACACGTCTCCTTTGACCGGATGGACAATGTGGAGACCGGCAGAAATCCGCACCCCTGGTTTCAGGGTTTCAAATACGATCTGAAAATTAATCGGACGATCGATTGGCGTTTCACCTGTAGTGCGTCCTCCTGAAAGAATGCTGAGTGACCGTAGGCGGACATCTTTACTTTCCGGAGTTTTACCGTCGTGCGGCCAATGAATCTCCCCGCTCTTCGAAACGCCACTTTGATTATAGCGATCGACCACATCCACGACGGGTCCTTCCATTATTTTTTTTCCCTGTCCAAGAAGGATGCCCCGGGAGCACAATTTGGAAATCGCTCCGATATTATGGCTAACAAATAGTATCGTTCTGCCGCCTTGGGCAACCTCTCCCATCTTGCCGAGGCATTTTTCCTGAAATTCCGCATCTCCGACAGCCAGCACCTCGTCCACAACTAAAATCTCCGGTTCCAGGTGCGCGGCGACGGCAAAAGCGAGACGCACATACATTCCGCTGCTGTAGCGTTTAACCGGTGTATCCAAAAATTTTTCCACCTCGGCAAAGGCGACGATCTCGTCAAACTTCTTTTTGATCTCTAACCGGCTCATGCCGAGGATGGCCCCGTTTAGGTAAACGTTTTCGCGGCCTGTCAGTTCGGGATGAAAGCCGGTCCCCACTTCCAATAGACTGGCGACACGGCCTTTGATTCGCACCCGTCCCTTGGTCGGCTCACTGATGCGGCTGAGGATTTTCAATAGAGTGCTTTTGCCTGCCCCATTACGTCCAATGATGCCAACCACTTCACCCTGCTTGATTTCAAAGGAAACATCGCGCAAGGCCCAGAAGTCCTCGTCTGCAGAGATGGAACGCGCACTCGTTTGTGATTTTTGCTTTCCGGCACGCAGGGCGTGGAAAGGTGTTGTCGCCCATCTGTTCAGAAGGTGGCGCAACCCTTCGTTTGCGCCGGATGTTTGGTGATTAATCCGGTAGCACTTGCCGAGGTTTTCGACGGAAATGACAACGTCACTCATTTTTATAAGCTTCTTCTAGATAAGGTCGGCCATGTCATGATCACCATATTCAAGAACGGCTGCAGGAGGGCCCAGGCGATTCCAATGGCCGTTTGTTTATAGCGAACCGAAATATCCCGCAGGGCGAGGATAATAAAGAGTTCGCGATACCGCCAAAGATCGCGCCAGTAGTGTTTTTCGGCCCGCCCCGCTTCGAGGGTCAGGTCAAATTCATCCGCGAGCTTATCGGACGCGATCAATGAGTCAGGAATCACGGCCATAAATCAAGGCCCTCCTCTCGATTTATCAAATCAAGCTGCCGCCCCTGGCTATTCAGCGGATTTTCACCGGAAGCCTGTGTCTCAGCCATAATCATTTCCGTCCAATCAAGGTGCGCCCCGTCACGGGGTTTGGCCTCTAAGTTCCGTTGCCCAACATTTTCAGCACAAACGGCACCACGCGTCGCCCGTTGCGCTCCCAACTGCGCAGCAGTTTGATGCGCGCGTTGACATGCTTCCGCTGATCGCCTGAAAGTTTTCGCGCCTCCACCGCCACCCGGGCCAGCCGGGCTTCGCTGTCCGCAAAATGAGTCAAAATTTGTTGGCGGAGAAAACGCCCGGCCAGGTTGCGCAATTCGGCGACCGCCTCGTAATGAGTGCGCCGTTCTCCCGCCACGTAAACCGCCCGCACGGCGCCCATTTCCTCGAGATACTTCAAGCCCTGGCTGGCGGAACCCTTGCTTAAGTTCAACCGTTCGATGAGAGCGTCCATGGCCTGCGGCTGGTGCGAAACAAAAAGGAGCCCATAAATTTCGGCCACGGAGCGGGGCTGGCCCAGGGCCCGGGAGAATTGGACAAAGAGCTGGATGATCTCGATTTCCACCGGTTCAAGAGGCGGGACCGAGTCGTCTGTCCTGCCAACCTGCTCCAACTTCGCGGTAAAGGCCTGGGCCACGGGAAAAGATTAACAAAACACCTATTCTGTTCAATAAAAAATGAACATACCAAGTTCGGTGTTTAATTTATTCGGATGGATCTCCTCACATTCGATCCCACCCGCCCGTCTGGATAGAGAGAAACCCGAGCCTTTAAACCCAAAACCACCACGCGCGCGGCAGGGGTATTATTACCGCAAGTACGCAAAGAGTAGGCAATAAATTCCGGCTTTTGGTCCCGATCGAACCTATCATGGCAGACCTTTAGATTTTTGATTCATCCGCAAGGAAGGCTCCCCAATCGGCTTCCTTACCTCTGAAAAAGCCCCTATTCCAGCCTCTGTTTTGGCGGGATAGTGCTTCCCATTCCCAGAGTTTTTTTGGGCTGGCATCGGAATTGCGATTAAGCAGGTGTGGAAAATCAAGTCATGCATCTTATGAATAGCCTCTCTGCCCATACGCTGGGGATAGCGGCTATCCTGTCGAGCCCGGGCATATCGCTGCTCGTCCCGATCATCATCATTTTCGCCATCCTGGCCCTGTTGGGGATCGGGAGGCAACCGAGAGTAAACTACGCCCAAGCCGAGCGGGAAATGTCGCCGATGAAAGCGGTCAGCTTAGCACCGTACGAAGGTCAGGACCACCAGCTCCTGAATTCGACGACGACCGCGCCAGCCGAGAAGGCCCAGGAGACAGGTCGCGCCGAAATAGGTCGAGGGCTCGGGCACGGCCGACGGAGCGACTTCATTGGTAGGCGTGCCAGCGAAAGAGATATCAACGCCCGTTCCGATCAAGGTGGATCCAACCCCGCCACTATAGAACAGGATATCCGAGGCATCGCCCGAGCTGGGGTGCGTGCCGAAAAGGAGACGATCCTGGGTAAAATCGGTATCGGTATCGGTGCCACCCGAGGTATAGCCCGTACCGGACCAGTTGTAGACTGAGAGAGTGTTGGTGCCCGAAAGGCCCGTTACGCTGGCGAAGACAAGCGTATTACCGCTTCCCGTACCGAAATCGATGGAGGAGGCAGCCGACAAAGTGAGAGCCCCCATGGTCTCGGTGGGACCCGTCCCAGCACCGGAGCCCGAAAGGCCCTGCATGCTGATTTTGCCGCCCGCAAGAGTTACCGTGGCGGCATGATTGATGGTGTCATTAGCCCCGAAAAGAAGAGTACCGCCGGAATTGATGGTCACGCCCGAGGTGCTGGTCAAGGTCTGACCGCCGGTATTACTAAGAGCCAGCGTGCCCCCGTTCATACTGATGGTGGTCGCGCCCGTGAAAGTGCTTTCGCCGGTAAGGGTGGCGGTACCCGTGCCGCTTTTGGTGAAGGTGCCGGCGCCGGTCGCGATCTGACCGACAATGTTGGTATTCCCGGTCCCAGCCACGGTAAGATTATGGGCTCCCGAAACGTTGCCGACAACATTAAGGGCATTGGTGCTGCTGTTAGTCCAGGTTTGATCTCCGCCCAAAACCAGCGTTTCGTTGAGCGTGACTGACCCAGCCGAACTGTTGGTGTTGCCCACCGTAATGCCGCCCGTCCCGACGGTGAGAGCGTAACCATCGTTATTTAGCAGCAGCGCCGTATTGTCATTACTAACCAGGCCCAGAATCGACATATTATCGCCCAAGGACATGCTGCCTTCGCCAGTCGCGCCGGTCGCGGAAAAATTGATCGTGGCCGTCGAACCGGGCGTGAGCGAAGTCGCTCCACCACTCGAACTGGTCACCCAGTTGCTGGAGGGAGAGGCTGCGCTTCCGTTCGAGGCGGCCCACTGGTTGGTGGCGCCGTTGGCGCTGGTGTAGCCCCCCCCCCAATACTCGCTGGTCAACGCGGTTTGCTTGGTGATAGCGGCGGTGACCGTCGTGAGGGTGCTGGCAATCGCTCCCACGGTAAAATTGCTGGCGTTATAAACCGTACCGAGGGAATAGGTCGCATTATTCAAGGTGCTGCCCGAGCCGCCAGTGATCAGCGTATAGGTATTGGTGCCGCTGGAGGGGCTGACGCCGGTGATTCCATAAACATTGACCTTCACGGCCCCCGTTGTGGTGGTGGCGGCTCCATATGATTTGATCTCGGCACTGGTGGTCGTGGAACCGATGGCCCCGCCGAGGGTGGTGGTGTAAGTCGTGCCGCCGGTCGTGGCGGTCCCGCTGGTCACAGTCAGCACCGCATTCGAGCCCCCCCCTTGGATCAAGAGCTGCGCATCGGCAGTGGCGGCGTAATCCAGCGCAGCACCGGCCTGGACGACAACGGAATTAAAGCCATGCGAACCGCCGGCGGGGTCAAACGCGAGGGCATTCGTTGTCGCGAATGTATTGGTGGAACTGACCGTTGCACTGGTGTTGTTGGAGACGGATAGTGCTCCTTCATCAATCACGGTTTCGGCTGTCGTGCTAGAACCAACGGTGAAGACAGTATTATTACCAGTGCTAAGACCGTTGAAAACCGTGGTGCCACCTCCGTTAATTGTGATGGTAGTGGAGGCATTGCCTAGCAACTGGCCTACTGTCAACACTCCGCCATTGGTTAAATTGTTGGTCACAGTAAGGTTTCTGTTGGCGGCATTTTCCCCAATAGTTCCTGTCTGAACGCTATACCCTTTTCCACTGGTGCCGTTGGTAAATGTTACGGTTGTAGTCCCGGCTGTGTTCGTCGAAATGGTTCCAAGAGTGAGGGTGGTGCCAGCCACGCCGGAGGACGATTGATCCGCATCGATAGTCAAAGTCGTGCCAGTTGTGATGGTGCCCGTGGCGTAAGTCCCCGCTCCATCGCCCCGAAGCTGAAGCGTTTTTCCAGCAGCAATACCCAGAGCAGACGAAGCCAGCGCGCTCTCATTGGTCAACTGCAAAGTGCCGCCAGTGTACGAGGTCGAGCCCGTGAAACTGTTCGTGCCACCCAGAACCACCGTGCCCGCGCCGCTGATGAGAAGGCCTTCGGTAGTCGTGCTGGAAATATTTCCGTTCACCACCAGTGTTCCGCCCGCGGCCTGGATAAATGCAGCCTGCGAGGCGGCGGCACCGCCCAAAGTCAAGGCCGAGCTGATCGTATTCGTACCCGAGGTGTTGGTTCCATTAATCGCGGCAGTGCCCGTTGTGGTTCCCACATTGGTCAGCGTAAGCACCGCACCGCTCGAATTGGTCAGGTCATAGCCTGAAGCTCCGGTTGCGGAAAAATTCAAGCCGAGAATTGTGTCGCTAACGCTCAGGTTCGGATTGGTCCCTTTGACGACATTAAAAGTCGCGGTATCCCCGCTCCCAGGCACGCCAGTCGTCCAGTCGGTACCAGTATTGAAATCGGTGCCCGTGTTGTTCCACGTCGGGGTACCCGCTCGCAGGGACTGACCTGCAAGGAGCGCCAGCGCGAGGATGCACAAAAACGGAAACTGGCGACGGCAAAATCCAGCCGCGAAAAACGTCTCGCTCCTCGAGGTGATGGCGCTGGATCGTGTCATATTCAAGAGAATGGTATCGGAGATGCTAATGCACGAATTGCCAGGCAAATAATTCGCGTGAGAACGATCTTGCCCAATCGACTGGGAAATGCAATAAAAATTTGTTAGACATCTAAACAATTCCTCATGAGGCGTTTACGAGCTCGAAACAGCAATGAAAGATTTAAATGTATGGCTTTTAGATCAGCCTTGGCAATGATTACAAAGGATTGTTCAATAAGTTGAAGGGTAGGATTATTGGAGCTCAACAGGAGATGGGTCTTTCATCACGGTCGAAGGTGGCGTTGGGAATTCTCCAAAGTATTCAGCGACCATCAACTCACCTTGAAGCTTTCTACACAAAAATGTTCTAGAGCGGAACACACCGCGCGCTACCATCGACGCAGCCCATGCAGCACCTGGCTAACCTGACTCTGGTCCTTCTTCTTTGGCTCAATTTATTTGGGCTGAGCGTGCTCACGGGCGCGATCACGAAAATCCGCAATGCGTGGCTCAATCTTACGCTCGGTCCCTGGCTCTTTTGTTCCGCGGGATTCTTTTTGGAATTCATCCACGGTTTCGGAAATCTCCAGTGGATCTGGCCCTTCACCACACTCGCCAGTGGCGCCATCCTTCTCTTAAGCACGGGGCGGCTCAAAGAGAATGCGACGTTGAGGAAATGGCGCCTGCGCCTGGGATTCAATCCGTGGAGACATCCGGGCGCCTACTTGTGTTTCATGCTCCTTTTTTCCTATGCGTTCGCCTGGCGTTACGCGTATCCCGACGTGGACGCCAGTTCCGAGAAACTCTCCGATCTCTCCTATATTTGCAGCTACCTTCCCGGCGCCACGCTTCCCGCGCACGATGTCTGGCTCTATCCCTATCTCTCCACCCAATACTACAGCTTCCAGTTCTATGCGGCCGCCCTGCTCGGAAGAATTCTCGGGCTCGATCCCGGCACCACTTACAACTTCGCCTTCTGCACACTGATTGCGCTGGCGGGGACCTCCGCCGCCGCGATCTGCCGCGAAACGGTCAAGTCGATCCCCCACGCAAAAAAATGGAACGGCTGGCTGGTGTGGGCCAGCTGGATCCTCGGGGGCTCGGGCGTCACCGGAATCGTCTATCTCCTGACCACCGAGCGCTATCCCTGGACGCCGATGCGTTTCATCGGCAGCGCTCCCCTGAACAAGGCGCCTCTCGGCACATTCCTCGCGCATTATACGCACCAGAGCACGCCGATGGAACTTCCCAGTGAACCCTTCTCCTACTCCATTTTTCTCGGAGATTACCACCCTCCCCTCTCCGGCTATTACCTGGCCTTCGTCGCCATCCTCGCCCTGACTCTTTACCACCGCGAAAAGCTCGGCGGATACCTGGCCGTGGTCGGCGCCTGTTTCTCCTGGAGCATCGTATCCGACACGTGGAACCTGCCCGTGGAGCTTTTGGCCCTCGGCGGTTGGGGCCTTTATAATTTCCGCGAGCTGGTCACGGGTAAAATCCTTTATCTGATCGCGGGTGCGATTGCGGCCTACGTTTCCATCTATCCCTACTTTCGCTATTTCGCGGCCTCTTCGGGCGATTACAATACGAGCTTGAAATTCGTGAAGTGGGAAGCCCACACGCCTCCCATTTTGCTGCTGCTCTTCCTTCTTCCCGCCTTCGGACTCGCCTTCCTCGCTTTGTTTTCACGGGAAAAAACGACGATCTGGTTGGGCTGGCTCGGACTCGTGCTCCTTTTCTTCGGAGAATATTTCTACATTGATGACGTCTACTCCGGGCAGTTCGACCGCTTTAACTCCAGCCTGAAATGGTGGCCATGGACGAGCGCCCTGATTCTGATCACGCTGGGAGTCCGTCTCCTCGCCAATCGCCGGAGATGGATCCCGATCCTCGCTCTTTTCTTCATCGGCTACCCGATGCTCTACGGCTTCGATCTGGCCCGGTTTTGGTGGCAGGGCTCGAAAGACCACTTCGCCCAGCTCGCCGGCCAGGGCTATCTTTTAAACGACGACAATCGGGGACTCTATACTTACCTCAAGTCGCTGCCCCGTGGCGTCACACTGGAAGATCCCGAAGGCGAATCGTACACCAACCAATCGGCGATGACCCTCTTCGCCGGTCAGCCCTGCTACCTCGGTTGGGAGGGACACGAACAGCTCTGGCGCGCCTATTCGCCCGACATCTCCTATCGTTACGACCAGGTCAAACTCTTTTACTCCGGCGGCATGCCGGCGGCCGGAGATTGGCTGAAAGGCCAGGACATTCAGTACGTGCTTTGGTTCAAAAGCCAGGACCAGGAAGCGGCCTGGACCAAGATCAATGCGACCCTCAACGGGGCCTATCGCTGGCACGATACTTTTTCCCACGATACGCACATCGGGATGTGGATCAAAAATGAAGACTCCTCATCCAGATAGATCCGCTCGCCTTGCGCCGCGAACTCGCCTCGGCCTGAGCGGAGATTGCGGAATATCGCTGTCCCCTCCCCGTTGGAATGGAGTAAATTGGCGCTTCCTCATGGACGCAAACTTTTTAAAAAGAGGGATCAGTTCCCCCACCCGGCATGGAGCAATTGGACCCGAATAGGCTGGAAGATCCACCCGAGCGGACGCCCCTGCAGTGGCTTCTCCTCCTGACGGTCGTGGTGGCCCTGGTCATCGCGGCCGGATTCGGCACGGTATGGATCTATCATCACGCGAAGGTGTGGCGGGCGCATATGCTCACGCGTCAGGCCAAAGATTTGCTGGCGCAAAAAGATATCGCGGGGGGCGAGTCGAAGCTGATGGCCGCCCTTACGCTGGAACCCTACGATGCGGAGGTTTTGCGCGCTCTGGCGGTCCACGATCTCTCGATCGGAAATCCACACGCTTTGGGTTTCTATCTAGTCCTCAGCAAACTGCCCGAGGCCACGCGTGATGATAAGCGCGATGCGGCGCGGGCCTTTCTGCAGTTTGGTGATTTAAAAATTGCCGAGGAGCTGGCCCAACAGTTGATGGCCCAGGCGCCCGAGGCCGATGATTACGCCCTGCAAGCGGAAGTCTATTGGCAGTCTGGTGGGCAGACGCAGGCCGTCTCCTTCGCCAGGCAGGCGCTGGACTTGAAGCCGGATGATCGCGCGAATCAACTTCTCCTCGCCCAAATGCTTTGGTTCACGCCCAACAAAGACCAGCAGGCGGAGGCCGCGAATCTTTTGCGGCAGCTCGTGCAGACCAAGGATCCAGAGGGCCTGAAGGCGCTCGAGCTGATGGCGCGGAATCCGGCGCTCGATCCGAGTTCCCAGCAGTGGATACTGGAGCAGCTGCGTGATCATCCGCTCTTGGACGATGAGGGTCGATTTGCCGAATGGGAATTGGAAAAGCGCCTGAGCCCGGAGAATGAAAAAGCCGTGATGGAAAACGCCGTCAGGTTTTTCCAGGCGAGTGACCTGGTCCGTAAAGCCCTCGCCGCCCGGTGGCTTTATAACCAGGGAGAACCCGAATCGGTCCTGGAACTCGCGGTGCAGCCGGACACGCTTGCCAATCAGCAGCTGTTCCTCGCGCGCCTCGATGCTTTGGCTTTGCTGAAAAACTGGACCGAGGTGGAGAAGGAATTGCCGGACAATGCGCCTCTGGCTCAGCCGCTGATTTTTCTTTACCGGGCGCGCGCGGCGCAGGAATTGGGCGATCCGGCCAGGAGCGCCGCGGATTGGGACCGCGCCCGGGCCGCGGCCGTCAGCGATAAGGAAATGCTTCCCTACCTGGGCCAATATGCGGTGAAGATGGGCCTCTACGACGAGGCCAGGAAAACCTTTACGCAGATGGCCCATCTCCCGCAACAGGCTTTGGAAGGATATTCCGCTTTGCTGCAAATCGAATCGGAACACGGGACCAGCGCCGAGCTCCTGGAGACACTCAAACAGATGATGCAGGATCTTCCCCTGCGACCGGAGCCGAAAAATGATTGGGCCTATTTAAGTCTTTTATTGAATGTCAATGTTGACGAGGCTTGGAACACGGCGCAGTCCCTGGTTCAGACGAACCCGCAGCTCCTCGCCTATCGAACCACTCTTGCCCTTGGTTATTTGCGAAAAAATGACCCGGCCGACGCAAGCAAACTTTACGACGGACTCCAAATTGATTGGAGCACCGCCTCGGCCAGCGCCAAGCTCATTTACGCCGTGGTTTTGGAAGCAAATGGGAAAAAAAATGAGGCCGACGCCTTCCTCCGGCCCCTCGATCGGCATCAACTACGAATGGAAGAATTAGCACTGATCGACTCTTATCTACCCGGAAAATAAGACCTTTAGGTGGTAATTTACCGATCCCCCCATAACTCCATTTATCCTAAATTATCAGCTTGATGATTAGATTAAGGCTTGTTATTCTAATCCCGGGTACAGTCCTACACCCCAAGGGGCTCAGAGGGCCAAACCAAGTGCTATTGCTATCATTCCCAAAGATTGATCCATGAAAAGCCCTCTCATTATACCACAAGTTATGATGCTGTATCTGGCATTTTCTGCATCCTCTCTCCTTTTTGGCCAGACCGCTGACGTGCTTTCAGATTCGTCGAGACCCAATCCTACTCCTTGTCCGACACCAACTCCGACCCCCAAGCCGACGCCTACACCGACGCCGACCCCCAAGCCCACGCCTACTCCCACTCCCACCCCTACACCGACGCCGACCCCCAAGCCCACTCCCACCCCTACGCCGACGCCAACCCCTACCCCTACCCCGACACCAACTCCGACGCCTACTCCCACTCCCAAGCCAACGCCAACGCCAACGCCAACGCCTACCCCTACTCCTACGCCGACGCCCACTCCCAAACCGACGCCGACCCCTACTCCTACTCCTACTCCTACCCCCACGCCAACCCCGACGCCGACGCCCACTCCCAAGCCCACGCCGACCCCAACTCCGACTCCTACACCAACTCCGACCCCTACGCCGAGGCCAACCCCGACTCCGACTCCGACCCCAACCCCCACTCCCACGCCGAGGCCCACTCCCACCCCGACACCCACGTGTCCAAGCCCTCCTCCGATCAGTCCCATCCGTTAGCGGGCGCCATGGTATTATCCTAAAGTTTCTACGCTTCGGAGACTCCCTTGATTTCATCGTTTTTCGTCGGATAATGCCCGAGGGACGAATGGCGGTAAATTTGCTGGCTTGATAAGGTGGCGATGTTATCTCACGAAGATCATTCCCAAAATGGCGTGGTGCCCTCTCCAGATACAAATAGGAGTGAACCTTCGGTTGCGCCCCTGAAGGCCCAGCCCCACCCAACCTCCGAATGGAACCGAACAGCCGCGCCCTTCCCGCGCACTCGTTCCGTGGTGGATCTATTTCGAACGCAGGTTCAATCCCAACCGGACAGCGTCGCGGTAAAGGAAGGCGCGCGTCGGATGTCCTACAAAGAATTGGACGAGCGCTCCACCCGGGTGGCCCATGAACTGAGGCGGCGCGGGCTCAAGCTCGAGGAATCGGTGATTGTTTTTCTACCCGCCTCCTGTGAGTTCTTGGTGGCTATTCTCGGCATTCTTAAAGCCGGAGGGACCTACCTGCCCGTCGATTCGGATACGCCGATTCAGCGGCTCGAGTTTTTTGTCAGCGACAGCGCCAGCCGCTTTGTCATCTCGAATGTCGCCGGCATGGAGCGGCTCCGTGACTTGCCCATACCTCTGCTGGACCTCGAGCAAATCGTCGGTGGGTCCGACCGTAAAGCCGTCGATGATTTAAGCGTCCCTTCCGATCCAAACCGGCGCGCCTACATTATCTATACCTCGGGTTCCAGTGGCCGTCCCAAAGGCGTTGAAATCGAGCATCACTCCCTGACCAACCTGGTTTCCCACTACCATCGATATTTCAAGCTTACGGCACAAGACCGGGCCTCCATGCTGGCTTATGTTGCTTTTGATGCTTCCGTGGCCGACATCTGGCCCACCCTTTGTGCGGGCGCCGTCGTGACCATTCCCACGAAGGGAATTCTCCTCAACCCGGATGGATTGATCGAGTGGCTGGCGAAGGAGGAAATCACCTTGGCCTATGTGCCGACCGGCCTGGCCGAAATTCTCTTCACGCGCCCGTGGCCGGAGAGAATAAAACTACGCTTCCTGCTCACCGGGGGCGACCGGCTGCGCGTCCGCCCGCCCGCCAAACTCCCCTTTGTCGTTATCAACGCCTATGGGCCGACGGAAAATACGGTGGTCAGCACCGGGACAGTCGTCCAGCCCGAAAACGGAAAACGCCAGGCGCCTCCCATCGGTCGCCCTATCCACAACATCAGTGCCTATGTGCTCGACGAACGGATGCAGCCCGTGTCGGTCAATGTAGCCGGGGAACTTTATCTGGGCGGGGAACAAGTTGCGCGCGGATACCTGGGCCATCCCGAACAGACGAAGGAGTTGTTTGTCCCCGATCCCTTCACAAACCAGCCCGATGCCCGGATGTATCGGACCGGCGACTGGGTGCGCTGGCTGGAGGATGGCGAGCTCGATTTCTTAGGTCGAAAGGACGGCCAGGTTAAGATCCATGGATGGCGCGTGGAGCTCGGAGAAATTGAAGGAACCCTTTTTTCGCATGGCGCGGTGCGGCAAGTCTGCTGCGTGCCCCGGCTGATCGACGGAATGCCGTCGGGTATCACCGCCCATGTCGCCACCGATAGGCTCGACGAGAGTCTTTCAGGCGAGTTGCGCTCCTATCTTCAGGCGCGGTTGCCCGATTACATGGTCCCCTCGGAGTTTGTTCTCCATGAGAGCCTGCCCCTGACGCCGCAAGGCAAGTTGGATCGCGTGGCCTTGACGTCATTCCAGGCAACCAAGTCGGCGTCGCCTCGACTTGTCGTCGGCGAGGACGGACTGGAAAAGGCGCTGGCCTCGCTTTGGCAATCGCTGCTTCCGGCGGCGGGTAATTCTCCCCGGGACGCCACCTTTGCCGACTTGGGCGGCGACTCGATGCTCGTGATCAAATTGATGCTGGGCGTGGAGGAAATTACCGGCCAGCGCCTCGAAGTTTCCAGCTTCCTCGTGAAACCAACCTTTGCCGGGCTTTGCGACGCGGTCAGAACGCGGATGGCGCGGACGGAATTTGAGCCGGTGTTGGCGCTGCGCCGGCAGGGAACGCGTCCGCCGTTGTTCTGCCTTTATGGCATCTCCGGCGACATTGAGTCCTATTTCAATCTGGCGGAAGCGCTCGGCGACGACCAGCCCGTCTTTGGCATCCGCTCGCCCGCGCTCGAAGATTTTTCCCGGCTGCCCCAATCGATTGAGGAAGCCGCGGCGGAAGTTGTGCGCTGGATCCGAAAAGTCCAGCCGCAGGGCGCTCCGTCGCTGGTCGGATATTCGTGGGCGGGCCTGCTCGCTTTTGAAGTGGCCCGGCAACTGGCCCAAGCCGAGGGAATTTGCTGTTTCACGGCCCTGATTGGACCGATGGCTCCCATGCGGCCGACCCACTTTACTTCACGCCTGGCCCACTTCGTCCGCTACTTTCCGCCCTGGCTCTGGAATTTGATCACAGATCAAAAGGACCGCGGGTGGCGCATCATGCGCTGGCGGGAAATGGCCGCGCGGACCAGGGAAAATTTGGCCGAAGCGCACCTGCCCCTGGAGGAATTGGTTTCAAAACCCATCCCGCTTCATCTCTTCAGCCTGATGGAAAAATATCGTCCCAAGCCGGGGTCCAAAGTGACGATCAACATCTTTCGTGAATATGATTCGACCCGGATTCCCGCTCACCCCCTGCATGCCTGGCAGACCAGCCATTTGCCCGATGGCGGCTGGAATCGTTGGGTCCAAAGCCATCCGAGCATCCACTGGCTGGAGGGCGACCATTGGACCATCATCAAACCACCCCTGGTGAAAACCTTGGCGCAGGCCATCCGGTCGGCCATGGATCAGCATCTGAAAGAAAAGCAGAACGCTCCGTCGAAGCTCAAGTCTTGAATCATGGGCGGCGGGTCCCTGCGCTGACTTTCGGGCGGGAGATCCCCACGAGATTCATCCGCGGAAAACGCGACGGCCCTCGACCTGAGGACCGCCGCGCCCAACCAAGGATGAAGGCCTCTGCCTTCTACTTACCCACCAAACCGTTGGGGCTTCCGACTCCCGTCACAAAATCATAACCGACCGTGGCCGAGTAGATGCCATCGGTGCCTGAGGTGATGTCATGAAACGCATTCGCGTTGCCCAAATTGCCGTAAATGCGGGCCTGCTCCGCGGCCGTATTGGCGGCAAATCCGTTGCCGGAGGAAGCCGCCGTGTTGATCACGCCGGCCAGGGAAGGGCTCGACACGCTGGTCCCGCCGAGAATCCACCAGCCTCTTTCGCCCCAGAGAGGCGTGCTGTCATAGACGTAGACGCCCGTGTTGGGGTTCGCGTCGAAGGAAAGATCGGAGACGCCGCGCCGGTTGCCGACCACCGAGGCGACGGCGTTTTGAAAGCTCGGACGGGGCTCGTAGACGCTGGGGCCGCAACCGGTGTCGTTCCAGGCGGTCTCGCTCATGCATGCGCCGCTCGTGCTCCGATTAACGCTGGTCCCGCCGCAACTGACGACGTTCGGCGAAGCCGCCGGGTACTCCATCTGGTCGCTCGAATCTCCGCCCGAGGCGAGATAGACGATGCCGGGAGCGGTAAAGATCGGATCGTAGGCCGAGGTTTCGTAGGAGGCTTCACTCCCGCCCCAGCTCATCGAGACCTCTTTCACGCCGGGAAGGTTCGCCGCCATACGCACGGCATTATATAAATCGTTGTTGGAGCAACTGGCCGCCTCGATCAGATAGATTTTGGCCTTCGGCGCCATGGCGTGGGCCCATTCAATATCCAAAGCGGCTTCAAGGTTCCAACTGGCGATGTAACTACCGCCCGACTGCGGGACGGAGCCGGACGCATACACGACCTGGAACGTCTTGTTGGCCGAGGAGGTGGCGGTCCGGGACGTTTCCTGCGGCAGCGCAAAATACTTGGCGAACGAGTTGAAGTCGGCCAGGGCGGTCGGGAAGTGGTAGGCATCCACAATCGCGATGGCCTCGGAACCGCCGGTCGCGGGAAGATGATAAAGCGCGCGCAGGTTGACCGGAGTATTAAATTGCGGCGTCGTCACGCTCGCGGCGTTGGGAATATTCAAAACGCGGAGACGGGTATGGGACTGAAAACCGGCATCGGAGGCGCTGAAGCCCGAAGATTCGGGGACCAGGACCTGGAATTGAGTCGTGACCGCCTTGTTCGAGAATTCGTTCTGTCCTGCGAAGGCCGGGACGGAGCAGGTGATTCCCAGCAACGACGTGAATAAGATGGTATTGATTTTCATAGGTTCCTTTTGGTGTTGACCCGTTTCAACGCAATGGCAGTGCCACGGGCCATTGCTGGGGAACCTGTCCGGCCTCAATTAACAAATTATCTAGAAAATAAAAAGGAGCCCTACGACATCTCTAAGTATCTCATGCCTATGATTTAAGAACTTATATGCCAAATCAGCAAACGGCCGATATCAGCAAGGTTGGGCATAAATTGCCCTAAAATAAGTACAAAAATTGTATTTTTTCGCTTCAATGAGAAGCCAAAAATAGGAATGTATTGCCTAATATGTAGGCTATTTGTACGTTTTATGACCGGAAAGGCGACGGCAAAAAAGCGTCAGAGGGTGTGCTTGGGATTAGCAATCGCCCCAACCTTGCCCTGCTCCACGCTCACATAGGTCTTCCCATGGGAGACCATCACGGCGTAGAAAGTCCCGCGCGCCGCAGCGGAGCCTTCCGGCGTCTGCACCTGAAAATCGGTGATCTTCGGCGTGGAGGGATCGATCAGGGCGCTCATCACCCCCGAGGTCAACTGGAGATGCGCCTCGCGTTGCGTTACGGTCGACCCCGACTTGGCAAAGGCGAGCGCGTTGAGCCGCAGGTTGGAGTCACTGCCGAGCTGGATGGCCGACCCCGGCGTGGTGATGATGTCGGCCGATCCGTCGCTGCCGGTGCGGATCGTGCTGCCCACCGCGAGTTCCTGTCCCTTCGTGAGCGGCGCGAACGAGCTTGAACCCGGAGGCGCAAATTCGACCGTCCCGTGGACCGATTCGACCAACGCCTTGACCGGCTCGGCCCGCAACGCCGTGACGCCGAAGCCGACCACGAGGAGGCCCGGCAAAAGACTCGCGCGAAGGAGGGAAGTTTTTCGGTTCATGTTGGTTTCGGTGAGGTCAGTAGCTTATCACAACGCCGAGATCGGAGCGAGCGCCGTGATCGTTGTCGAATCCGGTATGGACGAGTTGGAATCCATAATCGAAGCGGACGGAAACATAGCTGTTGACGGTGTAACGCACGCCTCCGCCCACGCTGGAAAGAGCAATTTCACTCGCCTCGCCCGGCAGGAGCGTGTGGTTGTAGGCGGACCCGTAATCCCAGAAGCCGAGGAACTGGAGCTGGTCCTGCAGGGGGTGCCAGCCGAAAATGTCGCCCAGGCTGAGGGGCGGCGAGCGCAGTTCGGCGCTGAAGACGTAGCCTTCGTCGGTGTTGACCTCGCGCTCGTCGTAGCCGCGCACCGTGTCGTACCCTCCGAAGCCAAGCTGCTCGCTCGGCGTCAGGTTGCCGTTGCTGAATTGCAGGGTGCCGCGCAGAAGCAGGCTGAAATCCTCCGGCAAATGGGTCACGCGCTGAAGGGTAATGTCATCGTAGACATAGTCCGAGGTCGCGCCGGGGTGCGAGGCTTCGAAGGCCATGTCATTATTGTTGCCGCCCCAATTGCCGGGACTGACGTAGAGCGACTCGTTCAGCGTGGTCGAGCCGTAGGGATCGGCCAGCGAGCCGTCATAGGCAATCACAAACTGGTCGACATCGACCAGCGTCGTGCCCGCGCCGGCGCCGCCAAATTCGAGGCTGTTATCGTTGTACTTGTAATCGAACCCGAGGCTGAACGTTTCCTTCAGCGTCAGCGATGCAACAGTCAGCGTCGGCAACGGAATGCCATACCGGCCGCTGATCTGGTAGCTGCGGCCGTTGATCGTCAGAAAGGGGGGAATCTCGCCGTGGGTGTCCGCGTAGCTGCCGAAAAAGGTGAGCGTGTGCCGCCAAGGCAGCGGGATCACGTAACTGCCGGCCTGGGCCTGCAACGAGCGGCCGTCGCCACTGGTCGTATACTGGTAGTTGAGCTGCTGGCCCAGTCCGAGCTCGAAGGCGTCGCCCCAGTTGAAGCCCGCCTCGTAGCGGTCAAAACCGGTGGCGGCATTCCCGCTGTCCTCGTAGCCGCCATAGAAGCGGACCGGGAAACGGTCCGTCGTCTGGAGCACGATATCGGTTTCGCCCAGGCTCTTGCCCGGATGATAAACCGCGTCCGACGAGTGAAACGGATTCTGGTTCATCCAGTCGATGTCGCTTTGCAGGTCGTGGGAACTGATCGTATCGCCGCTTTGCAGGCGCACATAGGAACCGAGCTCCTTGCTCGAGAACCAGCGGTTGCCCGCGACCGTGACCGAGCCGACGCGCCCCTCGAGCAAAACGAGCTGCACCACGCCATTGGTGATTTCCTGTTGCGGCACGATGACGTCGACAATCGGGCGGTCGTGCTTGCGATAGAAGGCGATGACGTCGGCGATCAGTCCGTTGAGCTTTCCCCTCGTCAGCGTCTGGCCGAGATAAGGCTGGACGCAGGCCGTGAACTTTTGCGGCGCGGGAACGTTGACCCCGCGCAGCACGACTCCCTGGGCCTTCGCCCCGCCGGCCGCGACATCGCGCGGCGTCGGGACAAAGACGACCCCCTTGAGCTGCTTGAGCAGGACCTGGCCGTCATCCGGCGGCTTGCCGGGAGCGCCGCCGACGACCGAGCCGGGCGCGCCCACCGGGGGCACCGTTTTCGGTCCTTCGCGCTGGAAATCCTGGGCCCGCGCCACCGTCCCCAGCGAGACCAGGGCAATCGTCAGCCATAGATGAGAAAGGCGCGGCATGAAGAAGCGTCTAGGGATTGCCGAAAAGAATCTCATGCAAATGGGCCCAGACTCCGGGACTGAGATTGAGCTGGAGCTGCTGCGCGACAAAGGGAGGCGGCGGCGCCGAATGGACCGTGCCGCTGAAGATATTCCAGGTGCCGTTGCCGGGCACAACGAGCCGCTTCGGACCGGGCGCGCCGGAGGTGCTGCTGCCGGAGGCAAGATTGCTCCCGTGGCCGTCATTGAGCGCGCCGCCCGTCAGCGCGTCGACGCTCACCGGCTCCATGGGCAGCGCCGCGGGATTGGCGATGTAGAATTGCGAACCGGTGGTCAGGAGATTGAAGTTGGATGCCTCGACCGAGACCACCAACGGATCGAGGAAGAAATCGGTCGAAGGCGGCCCGGTCGGGGTCGACGAGGGGCCGTCCACCGATCCCGCGAAGACGCGGCCGTCGCCGCCCGCCGAGGTGTCGGTGGTGAACGAGATGAGATAAACGCTGCCGTCGGCCGATTGCCCGGCATATTGCTCGCCCGCGTCGGTCACGCCGCCGGTGATGCTGTTCGCCGCGCTGACCTGTCCCACCACGCCGGTCGTTTCACTGCCCCACGTCGCCGCGCCGGTGCTTCCGTTGAAGAGAGGCGAGAGGACGAGGTAATCGCCGTTGGAGAGATCGACGATCCCGCCGCTGGCAATGTGGTCGCTGCTGCTCGCGCCGACCAGGCTGTTCGCCGCGCCGACGATACCCGCGATGCCGGTCGTGCGGCTGCCAAAGGTCACCGCCCCGGCGCCCCCCGCAAAGTCGGGCGAGACAACCAGGTAATTTCCGTTGTCGAGAAGGATGATGCCGCCGCTGCCGATTTGGTCGCCACCCGCCGCGCCCACCAGGCTGTTCGCCGCGCCGACCTGTCCGATGACTGCAGCCGACCCGCTGGCAAAGGTCACCGCCCCGGCATCGCCCGCGAAGGAGGGCGAGAGAACCAGATAATTGCCGTTGGACAAAATTTCGATCCCGCCGCTCCCCACCTCGTCACCGCTGCCGGAACTGGAGATGGCGGGGGTCACCCCGGCCAGGGCCGAGACGAGCGCGGAACCGCCGACCAGGCTGTTGCCGGCGCCGACCACGCCCGAGACGCCCTGGCTCGCGCTGCCCCACGTCACCGCGCCGGCCTGGTTGTTCCAGTTGGGCGAGAGGACCACATAGTTGTCGCTCGGAAGAACGATGATCCCGCCGCTGCCGAGATCGTCGCCGCTGTTCGAACCGACGAGGCTGTTCAATGCGCTCACGACGCCGGCCGTGCCGCCGGTGTCGAGGCTCCACGTCACCGCGCCCGCCCCGCCACCCCAGTTTGCCGTTTTGACCAGGTAATACCCGGTGCCCGGGTCGAAGATCGAGTCGCTTGCGCCGACGGCGTCGCCGGTCGACATGCCGACCAGGCTATTCATGTTCGAGACCGTGCCCGTGAGGGCCGCCGAATCGCTCCCATTGGTGATGGCCCCCAGGCCGTTGCCCCAGGAAGGCGAAAGGACCAGGTAATTGGCGCCGTTGCTCAGGAGATAGATGCCGCCGCCGCCCACGTCATCGCCGCCCGCTCCGCCCACGAGGCTGTTCGAAGAGCTGATCGGCCCGGTCAGACCCTCCCCGGCGTCAACCCACGTCACCGCCCCGGCGTTTCCGTTGAAGTGAGGCGACAGCACGAGATAATCGCCGCTGGGCAAAAGCCGGATGCCGCCGCTGCCGAGCTCATCGTTGTCACCCGCGCCGGTCAGGCTGTTCGAGCCGTTGACCACGCCCGAGATGCCGGTCGCCGCGCCCTGGGTGACCGCGCCGGTCAGGTTCGACCAGTCGGGCGAGTCGACCACGTAATCACTGTTATTGAGGATGGTGATGCCGCCGCTGCCGATATGATCGCCCGGCGCGCTGCCGACCAGGCTGTTCAGATTGGAAATCGCGCCGGTCGTGCCGCCGGTATCGAGGCTCCACGTCACCGCGCCCGCTCCGCCGCCCCAGTTCGCGGTGGTGATCAGATAGTAGCCGGTGAACTCGTCCGTGATCGAACCGCTCGCGCCAACGCTGTTGCCGTTCGCCGACCCCACGATGCTATTCGAGCTCGTAACGGCGCCGGTGATGGCCCCGGCGTGGGAATCGCTTTCATTCGTCACCGCGCCCTTGTCATTGCTCCAGAGCGGCGAGAGGACGAGATAATTGGCGGCGTTGCTGAGCTGGAAGATTCCGCCGCTGCCGACTTCGTCGCCGGTGGCGTCGCCGACCAGGCTGTTCGATCCGCTGACCGGGCCCTTGACCCCGGCGGTGGCCGTGCCGAGCGTGACCGCGCCTGTCCCGGAACTCCATTGGGGCGAGTCGACCACGTAATTGCCGTTATAGAGGATCGTGACGCCACCGCTGCCCAGGTGGTCCCCCGCCGCGCCGACCAGGCTGTTCAAGGCCGAGATCGCGCCGGTCGAGCCCACGCCGCCCGAGTCGAGGCTCCACGTCACCGCGCCCGCGCCGTTGTCCCAGTTGGCGGTGTCGACCAGATAGTAATTGTCAAAAGAATCGTGGATCGAAGCATACGTTCCGACGTGATCGGTGATCGACGAACCGACGAGACTGGTCGTGCCGGAGACGACGCCGGTGATCGCCGTGGCATCATTCCCGTTGGTGATCGCGCCCCGGCCGCCGTCCCATGACGGTGAGAGAACGAGATAATTGACGCCGTTGCTCAACTGGAAAATCCCGCCGCTGCCGATGTCGTCGCCGGGATTCGCGCCGACGAGACTGTTGCCGCTGCCGACCACTCCCACCTGTCCCTGCCCGCTCACGCCATCCCACGTCACCGCGCCCGCGCCGTCGCCAAAGTTCGGCGAAAGAATCAAAATGTTGCCATCGCCCAGAACGGTAATCCCGCCGCTGCCCAGGTCATCATTGGCGGAAGCGCCCACCAGGCTGTTCAAGGCGCTGATCGCGCCGACCACGGTATTCGAGTCGCTCAGCAAAGTGACCGCGCCCGCGTGGCCGCTCCAGTCGGGCGAACTGACCACGTAACGTCCATTGCCCGACAGAACCGTGATGCCGCCGCTGCCCGCTTCGTCGCCGGGGGCCGCGCCGACCAGGCTGTTTCCGCCGCCCACGAGGCCCGTGATCAAGTGCGATCCATTGCCCAGGGTGACCGCGCCGGTCAGGCTGTTCCAGTCGGGCGAATCGACCACGTAATTGTGGTTGTTGAATAAAATGGTGATTCCGCCGCTGCCGATGTGGTCGTTCGAGCTCGAGCCCACGAGGCTGTTCGCTTGGGAAATGACTCCGGTCGTTCCGGCGCCGTCGCTGTTCCAGGTCACCGCACCGGCCCCGCCGCCCCAATTGGAGGTCGTCACCAGATAATAGCCGAGCTCCGAGTCAAGGATCGAGCCGTTCGTCCCGACGTGATCGGAAGTCGAGGCGCCCACGAGACTGGTAGTCGCCAGGACGGTGCCGAGGATTGGGCTGGAATCATTCCCGTTGGTGATCGCGCCCCGGTCGCCGCCCCAGGACGGCGAGAGGACGAGATAATTCGCGCCGTTGCTCAACTCGAAAATACCGCTGCTGCCGATCTCGTCGCCCGAAGCCGCGCCGACCAGGCTGTTGCCGGCGCCGATCACACCGGTCACGCCGGCGGAGGGGTCGACCCACGTCACCGCGCCCGCGTGGCCGTTCCAGTCGGGCGAAAGCACGAGGTAGTCGCCGCTGAAGAGCTGGGTCAGGCCGCCGTTGCCGACCTCGTCCCCGCTCGTGCTGCCGATCAGGCTGTTGGTGGCCGAAATCGCTCCGCCGCCCGCGGTGAAACCGGTCACGCCGCTGCCAAAAGTGACCGCGCCGATATTGCCGTTCCAGCCCGGCGTCATCACGGCGAAAGTGCCGCCGGTCAGGATCTCGACCGACGAGCCGACCGCGTCGCCCGCATGCGAACCGCGCAGCGTGCTGAGCAGCGCGCCGGTGCGGTCGCTGAAGAGATAGACCGCGCCCGCGTCCGCGCCGCCGAAGTTGTCGCCCGGACTCGTGATGAGCGTGGTGTTGGTCGAGAGGTTAAAGAGTCCGGTGAAGGGCCGGCCAAACGCGTCGGACGAGCTGGGGTCCGGGTCGACGAACTCGAAGGCGGGGCCGGCGCTGGCGGTCGAAGTCGCCGGTTCGCTGCCGGAACCCGAGCCTGAGCCTGAACCGGATCCCGAGCCCGAGCCGGAGCCGGAGCCGCCGCTCGAGCTCGATCCTGATCCCGAACTGACCAACGCGGGAACCAAAATCGTGATGGTGCCCATTTTACTGTGAGGCCCGGCGCCGTTTGCCTGGGCGGAGCCTAAAAATTCGTCCGTGCCGGTGCCGAGCACGCCGATCGAGCCGCCATTTCCCGACGAGGTCGCGTTGGCCTGAAGGCTCGTGCCGATGCTGATATAAACGGTCTGCGCGAGGGGCAGCACGGTGCACGAGGCGGGATCGCTCTCGCCGAGGAAAATGTCACCGCCCTGCGTCGCGCCGTTGGCCTTGAGCGTCGCGCCGGTGAGATAGAGCGTGGGTGTATCGATGCCGATCGAGCCGCCCGGCCCGCAACCGCTGCTGACGTTGATCGTATTGGAAAGGTACGCCTCGGAAGTCGAGCCGGTCCCCACGAACTCGATCGAGCCGCCCTGCGTCATGCCCGAGGCGTCGATCAGCCCCTTGATGCTGCCGAGGGCGTTACCCGAAAAAGTCACCGAGACGGTGCCGCCCCCGCATTGCAGACCCTTGACCGTGATCGTGCCGTCGTTCTGGACATTTTGCGATTTGATCGTCACCTGCCCGCCTTGCGCGCCCGACGCATCGATCGTGTTGCGGTTCCAGACCGAGCCACCCGCAATTTTGACCTGGCCGCCATTTTTGCCCGACTTCGCCTTGATCTTCCCGGTGTTCTGGATCAGTCCCGCGTCGGTCGTCAGGAAAATGCGTCCGCCCTTCTGGCAGACCGCCGTCGCGCGAATCGTTCCCTCGTTGTTAATGGCGAGGGCGAACAGGTTTCCGTTGGCCGCTTTCAATTCCGCGCTCGCCGCCGAGATCGTGCCGCTGTTATGGACGGCGGTCAGGGTCGGCGCGGCCGTCGCGGTGGGCGAAGGGCTGACGAAGACATGCTCCTCTCCGCTGAGGTTCAGCAGGACATCGTCGCCGGAAGCGAGGCCCGCGGTGCCGTTGGCCGCGTTGATCATTCCCTGATTATCGACCGTCTTGCCGATCAGGTAGACGTCGCCGCCCAGCGCGTTGATCGTCCCGAGATTCTGCACGCCGGCGGAGCTGCTGCCGGTGAAGTGGAGGTTGCCGGAAAGAAAATCGCTGTCGGCGATGTCGCGGGTACTGGCGACGAACGTATTGGTATTCACCACGCCGCCGGGCCCGACCATGATGCCGTTGCCGTTGATCAGATAGACCTGGCCATTGGCCGAAAGCGTGCCGTTAATGACGGAAGTCTGGCCGCCGAGAACGCGGTTCAGCGCGGCGCTCGAGCTGCAAGGCTGCACAAACTTGGTCAACTCGCCCACGCCGATGGAAAAAGTCTGCCAGTTGATGATGGCGATATTGCTCAGCTGATTGATGGTCACGGTGTTGGGAACCGTGGTGATCGAAGCCGTACCGGAAGAGACCTGGCCGCCGGTCGGATTGCCGAACGAAGGGACCATGCCCAGGGCGATGAGCCCGGCCGCCATGATATGTCCAAGCTTCATCCTGCTCATTGCCCATCCTCCAGTTGTTCTGCCATCCCGCGCCGGGCAACTATATTGAGGCTGAATTTTAAGTAAATCAAAAAGCTAAATATCTTAGGCTCAGCTTATTACATTATTTTATGTAAATAGTCATTTTTCTCTCTAGGCCTCATTTTCCCTCGCTCCCAAGTTGTACTTGGGAACGCCTCCTGTTCCTCGCGAAATTTCATTTCGCGCTGTCTGCAGCGACCTCTGCAAAAATCGATCCGAGTCGATTTTTAAATCTCAAAGGGCTTTTACAAGACGAGCGACCATGCTTTATACTAAAAACATGAGCTACTTGAATCGAATCACGTTCAACCCGAAGCAATGCGGCGGTCGGCCCTGCATCCGGGGAATGCGCATTCGCGTGGTGGACGTCCTCGACTTGCTTGCCGCCGGCGTTCCTGAAAAGGAAATCCTGGAAGACTACCCCGATCTGGAAGCCGAGGACATTCGGGCCAGCCTGCAATACGCCTCGGCCCAAGCCAACCACGCCATCCTGCAGCCCGCGTGAAGTTCCCTCGTGTCGCAGCCATTCTTGCCTGCGGCGACCTCGGCGAAAGTGCCGCTTCGCAAAAAGCTCCGTCATCCTGAGCGAAGGCGAGCGGGGGATGTGGCTTACGGAAGGATGTTACCGAGCCTGAGCCGAAGGACCTGCCCTGGCTCAACACCAAGCCGCTGCGTTGGGCAAGATGTCGTCGCCACCTCCGTGCGATTCTTCGCTTTTTTTCAGAAGAAAACAAAAGATTTTAAGCAATGTAGGCTACGCACGATTTGCAACCCTAACGCCCCGGCCGAATTCATGGCATGATCGCGGCATGAAAGTTGGCTTCATCTCAATTTTTCGCAGGTTCCACCCGGGCGTTGACGCGCAGCCTGCGGGCGTCCCGAAGGAGACCTCGGCGAAAGTCTCATTTCCTTCGGGCAAGCCGGAGGCTTGCGACAATCGTAGCCGGTGGACGAGCCCCCTCCTGCCCACCGCAGGAGAGGGCGATACCACCGGAATCGATCGTCATAAAAAGAATCCCGGCAGGGATTCCACCTCGGTGCGACCCCCGGCCGGTCCCGCTGGAACGTGGGACCCGGCACTTAACCCAATAACCGTATCCCATTCGGCTGATTCGCCTGATTCGCATATTTTTTTCTTCGAAACCCCGTTACGTCGTACCCCTGTTCACAATAAATTCGGCGGCGAACCGCAAATTTGGCTCTATCTTGCCCCATCAAAATGACCCCGCCTTCACCTGAACATGCCTGCTGCCATGAAGAGCAAGCCCGAACCGATTCGCCGGTGACACCGCCGAAGACGGAGGCGAAGTATTTCTGCCCGATGTGCGATGGCGTGGTGAGCGACAAGCCCGGCGCCTGTCCCAAGTGCGGCATGGCCCTGGAGCGCAATCCGGCCTACACGGAAACGAAACAGACTCGATACACCTGCCCGATGCATCCCGAGATCCGGCAGGATCATCCCGGCGCGTGCCCGATTTGCGGCATGGCGCTGGAGCCGTTGGCAGCAAGCGCGGTCCCGGACGAAGACAACGCCGAGCTCCGCGACATGACCCGCCGTTTTTGGATCGGCCTCGCGCTGGCCCTGCCCGTTCTTTTCCTATCGATGGGCCAAATGGTTCCCGGCCTGCGCGAACTCCTCGCCTCGCTGGGCCGGACCCCCGTCATCTGGACGCAATTCGTGCTGAGCACGCCGGTCGTGCTCTGGGCGGGATGGCCCTTCTTCGAGCGGGGCGGACGCTCGCTCGTCACGGGCCACCTCAATATGTTCACCCTGATCGCGATGGGTACCGGCGCCTCCTATATCTATAGTGTGGTGGCCACGCTTTTCCCCTCCCTCTTTCCCGCCTCCTTTCGGATGCACGGCACGGTCGAGGTTTACTTCGAAGCCGCGGCCATGATCACCGTGCTGGTTTTGCTCGGCCAGGTGCTCGAGCTCAAGGCCCGCGCCGCGACGGGCAGCGCGTTGGCGGCGCTGCTCGGCCTCGCTCCCAAAACCGCGCGCCGGGTGGACGACGGCGGCGGCGAGGTCGATGTTCCGCTGGAAGAGGTCCACGTCGGCGATCGTCTGCGCGTCCGTCCCGGCGAAAAAATCCCGGTCGACGGCATCGTGCTCGAAGGCGGCAGCGCGGTCGACGAATCGATGATCACGGGCGAACCGGTCCCGGTGACCAAGGCGCCGCAAAGCGCGGTCACGGGCAGCACGATCAACGGCACGGGCAGCTTCGTGATGAAGGCCGAGAAGGTGGGCAATGACACCCTGCTGGCCCGCATCGTGCAGATGGTCGGCAGCGCCCAGCGGAGCCGCGCGCCGATTCAACGCGTGGCCGACACGGTGGCCGGTTACTTCGTTCCCGCCGTCCTGCTCTGCGCGGTGCTGACCTTTATTGCGTGGGCGTGGCTGGGACCGGAACCGCGCTACGCCTACGCGCTGGTCAACGCGGTGGCCGTGCTGATCATCGCCTGTCCCTGCGCGCTCGGCCTGGCCACGCCGATGTCGATCATGGTCGGAGTCGGACGCGGCGCGCAACTCGGCATTCTCATCCGCGACGCGGAGGCTTTGGAGCGGCTCGAAAAAATCGACACGCTCGCCATCGACAAAACCGGCACGCTGACCGAAGGCAAACCGACGCTGACCGAGATCGTCACCGCTTCGGGTTACGAGGAAAACGACCTGCTCCGCCTCGCTGCCTCGGTCGAATCGTCGAGCGAACATCCCCTCGCCGCCGCGATGGTGGCGGGAGCCAAAAAGCGGAAGCTCGCGCTGGCCGCCGTGGAAGATTTCGCCTCGGTCACCGGCCAGGGCGTGCGCGGAAAAGTGGAGGGGCATGTCGTCACGGTGGGCCAGGCGGATCAAGAGGTGCCGGAAGCCCTGGCCGCGAAAGCGTCCGAGCTGCGCCGGGAAGGCCGGACCGTTTTCTTCGTGGGGGTGGACGGCGCCATCGCGGGTTTGCTCGCGGTGACCGATCCGATCAAGTCGACCACGCCCGCCGCCATCGATGCCCTGCATAAACTCGGGCTGAAGATCGTCATGCTCACGGGCGACCACGCCGAGACCGCCAAGCGCGTGGCGGAAAAATTGCGCATCGATTGCGTCGAAGCCGAGCTGACCCCAGAAAAGAAACACGACGTGATCGTCCAACTCAAACGCGAAGGCGCGCGGATCGCGATGGCGGGCGACGGCGTCAACGATGCCCCCGCGCTGGCCGCGGCCGACGTCGGCATCGCCATGGGCACCGGCACCGATGTCGCGATGGAAAGCGCCGGCGTCACGCTGGTCAAGGGCGACCTCGACGGACTGGTCCGCGCCATCGCCTTGAGCCGCGCGACCATGAGCAATATCCGGCTCAATTTGACCTTCGCCTTCATCTATAACGGCGTCGGCATTCCCGTCGCGGCGGGAATTCTCTACCCTTTCTTCGGGCTCCTGCTCAGCCCGATGATCGCCAGCGCGGCCATGGCGCTGAGCAGCGTTTCGGTCATCGCCAACAGCCTCAGGTTGCGCGGCGTCCTGCGATAATCAGGAGGGCGGCGAGGTCATTCCCATGGTCCCCACGATAAGAAGAACGACGAGGGCCAGGGCCGATTCCGCCAGGACCGTCCGTTGCAGGGTCCGAAAACAAATCGGGTCGGATGGCAGGCGCGGCAGCACATGAAAGCGGTTGAACGCTCCGACGCCGATCATGATTCCAACCAACATCACTTTGACCAGGAGAAGCCTTCCATAAGGCGTAGTCGCCAGGGCTTCCCAGGAGCCGATCATCAAGCAGGCATTGATCGTTCCCGTCACGACGAGAAGAAGAACGGCCCAGAAGTTGATCTGGGAAAATCGGCGCAGGGCCTTCACCTCGCGTTCGGCCGGAACAGCTGAGCTTCCCCGGCGGATGTGCCCAAGAAAACCGACCATGGGAATCAGGCCCATCGGCCAGACCGCTCCGATGAGCAGATGGAGCGTGTCGGCGATGAGATGGAGCGCGTGATCATGAATACCCGAGGCGGCATGTCCCGCCCACGCGAGTGAGACCAGCAGCAGACCGCTGATCGCGAGAACAAGTCCGTTCCATGTTAAGCTCCGCAACGAGGTCAGAACTTTGTGGCGCGATCCAAAACAGAGAGCCACGCCAAGCGCGATTCCAAGCACGGCGCGTCCCAGCCAGAGCTGGCCGAACTGGGTCTGCCACAGCACGGTGCTTAAATCAGCCGAGTCGAGGATTCTCCATGGCGATTGATCACTCATTTGCGCCGTGACCAACCAAAACCAGACGAGGCCGGAAGCCGCCTCCAGAAACCAAATCGCCCAGAGCCCTTTGATCATTCCCCGGCCAAACGAGTCGTAACTTTGGACCCTATCCGCGGTCAAAACCGGCCTCACCATGACCAGCAAAAAGTAGGGAAGCGCGACGAGCATCATCGCGCTCCCGATGTGAAGCGTGCGGACCAGAACAAGGAGTGCGGTCGTCATGCTCAGTTCTCGCTCCGGCCCGGCCCGTCGCTAGTGGACGGTGAAGGTGAAGGTCCCCGTCGTGTGATGGGTATCGACCGCGACGGCGCTCCACTTCACCTTGTAGGTACCCGCGGGCAGCTTGGGCACTGAGACGGTCATGGTCGCGCCGCTCACTTTGGCGTCTTTTCTATCAACCTCGGCGCCTTGGGCATCGAACACCTGAAGTTTGCTGAAGGCCCCTTCCAGCTCCTCCGTCATCCAGACGGTCACCTGGGCGGGAGGCGGCACGGTGCTGCCGACCCGGGGATCGGCGTGATCAAGAAACGCGTGGGCCTGGGCCAGCGAAAGGCCGGCCAGCGAGAAGATAACGATGAGAAATGTGCGCATGGTATTCATTTTCCGGAGGTTGCTTTGTCGGGTTGGATGTCGCTTTGATTGGTGGTGTCATCGCTGCCAAAGATCGGATGACCAAAGATCTTCGGGAACAAATCGTCGATGAAGATCTGCACCTGGAAGAGCCCGCCGATGGCCGGTCCGGTGTGGCTGTTGACCGGAATGGAAGCCTCCAAACCGATTTGGCAATACTTCCCTTCCCAGAGAACTCCCGGATCGATCGTGCCCGTCGTGGTTTCACCGCTCCGATTGGTCGGCGTGGTCATCTGGAATTCGACCAGCGGAATCAAGTCGCGAAAAGGCCGCGGCAGGCCCACGTCCTCCACATGCTCCTGCAAGTAGGGAATGCTATACTGCAACGAGCCGCTCCATTCCAGGGCGTTGGAAGCCGGCGCATTACTGTAGAGGTCATAGCCCACCACGCTCGTGAAGGCGAGCGGCCGAAGATATTTCAATCCGTCCGGCAACTCGTTGAACCCTTTTCCCAGATAGAGATTCGGCGTGTAGGTCGTGTAGTTGTTGACGCTGTCGAGCGCCCTGCTGCCCGTTGCACCGAGATCGATATCCGCACCGAGGGAGAGAATGAATTCATGCTCCGGGATTTCCCAAAGCTGATATTTGACGTTGAGGTCGACGTTATCGAACCCATCCTGCGCGGGTCCGCCCTTTGGATTCAGGTTCACGTAGGTGCCCGAAACGGTGAAGGCAAACTTCGGGAAGATCTCCTTGCTGAAACTTCCGCTGACGTCGAGTTCCTTGCTGGCGCTGGCCGGATTATACTGAACGACGGGCAACGCCAGTTCATCGACGGCGAACGGATCGTCGGTCAAAGGCGTGGGCGGGAAGAAACGGTCTCCCTCGAACCCGTGGGCCTGAAGTTTTGTCATGGCTGGATTAAGGGCCACAGCAGCGACCAGCGCCGCCATCGCCATTTTGCGATACTGAAAGTGGATCATAAATATTCCTCGATAATGTTAGGGCGGAACATGGCCGGATTTTCCGGCCTGTTTCCGCAACTGATTGGATGAAATCCGCGGGATGCGGACGCGCTTAGCGAGACGAGCTTAAGCGAAACGAGGAGGAGGCGTCGGCGGAGCTTCAGACCGGGTCTGAAGATACTGCTCCCGGATGACAAAAGACTGAGGAGAAATGGCAACGGCTCTGGGTGCCACCACGAGGCCCGCGGCAACGATCTTCTTCTCGTGTTTAAACGTGGCGGCGAAACTGGCGTTTTCTTCCTGCTTCTTCTCCGCAATGGCTTTGCAAAGGGCGCAGGGATACTCTCCGCTGAAGGTCATCGCGACCGCCTGGCCCAACGGCACCATCTCGGAATACTCGCGGATCATATTGGCCCACGCCACCACTTGCAGGACAGGCCACTGGCCGCCGCAGGAAAAGGTAAATGCGACGAGAACAACGAAAAGAGTGAGGTGTCGCACGAGTGACTGATAGAACGGTTTCGACCGGCCCGCAAGCGTTTCCGGCCTGAACGATAACTTAACAGAAATTCTCGGCGACAGTTTTTGAATCTAATCCCACCGCTCGCGCCTATTCGAAATGATGCCTTTCGAAAAGTCCGGCCCCATTCAGCAGACCGACGATCTGTTTCGATAATTGGGAAAGACCACAGGTAAAGAATCGAAGACCTTTCTGTTGTTTATGCGTCACACAAAACGTCCAGTTTTTCTTCGATCGCTTCGGGTTGGCGCAAAAGTAACAAAGGCCCTTCTCGCTGATCTCGGTGCGGATGACCGGGAAGCCAATCGATTGCATGATCCGGGGAATGGCCCTGATTTTCTCAGGTCGAATCGGAATACGATAAAATCCCATGGTCGTCTCAGCCGTGAGAGTCCCCCGGAAATCCAGGACGACTTCGTTTGATAACCTATCCGTCACCGATTCGTCAGGAAAGCGAACGGAGCGCCGACACCTGAATGTAACAAGGCGCCCCTGACGCCGCAGCGCGGTCGTGATCGCACTTGCCAAGCAGACGGTTCCTTATAAAAATAGGTGCTTCGCCGAGTGCAAGCCATGAAACGACCATCTGAAATAACGCGGGCCCGCTCCCGCCCGATTTGGATCCCCGTTCTTGCCCTCACCCTCGGCGGGCTTCACGGTTCGCGCGCCATCGCGCTCGACACCGCCCTGTCCGGGGCGACCTTTGACGCGTCGCATTACCAAACGCTGTGGAGCCACTCGCCCTTCGCCGTCGCCTCGGCGGAACAGTCGCCCGCCACGTCGCAATATCAACTGGCCGGCATCGCAAAATTTGACAACGTTTCCTACGCCAGCCTCATCGACAAGGGCAACCAGGAACACTTTCTTCTTTCCACGCAAAGGCCCGACCGGGGTTTGAAGCTGATCTCCATTCAGTCTGCCCACGATTCCTCGCCCGTCCGCGCCATCCTCCAGAAGGACGGCCAGGAATTGTGCGTCGAAATGGACGCGCCGGCCGGGGGCCCGACCGTGGCCGATTCGCTTTCCTCGCAACTCCTGCCTCCCCTCGCCATTCGCATCCGCGGCCAGTCGAACATCCAGGCCGTCATGCCGCCCGGCGGATCCCTTCCGCTTATCTTTCAACCCGTGGATGCCCACCTCACGCATCTAACCGCGGACCAGGTCGCCACGATTGAACGGCTCCGCCAAGATTTCGCCCGAGCCATCGCCTCCCCCGGGAACACCGGCGTCGCCGCTTCCGTGAGCCAGGGCAGCGCCGAACCGGGCCCGTCTCCGCAATTGCAAAACTGGGAAACCGCCGAGCAGCAGAGCAATGATCGGCTCGAGGCGTTGCTCGGCTACGACGCTTTCAGCCAGTATCAAATGTCCGTCCTCCGTTTGCGGACACCGTAGACCGTTCAACAAACGACCTTGCCCGACGCGGCAAGTTGGCGTTGAGGCAGGAAAGGTCCTTCGGCTCCGGCTCAGCGACATGCCTCGGTCAGTCGAGGCTCTCATTCGCCTTTGCTTAGGATGACGGAGCTTTTTGCGAAGCGGCACTTTCGCAGAGGTCTCGAATTGTCGAGGGCCCCCTTGAGTGGTGCTCTCGAAGCCCAAAAAAAACCAGCGCAGGTGTTTCCACCTGCGCTGGTCTCCAACCTGAATCTATCTTCAGGCAATTTACTGCCAAACTTACGGCTGCGAAGCGGCCTGCGTGATGATGCCACCCTCAACCGAGCGGGTAACCTTCATTGCGCTAAGCGGAACGCCCGAGGCCACCAACTGGTCGGTGGTTCTCAGATCGGTGGCGAGAGCATCGGCAAACGTCTGGCCGGCCGAATTCGCGCTCGAGAGAGCGGCAACCGTCTGGCCGTTCGCCGTGATCGAACCCGTACGATAGTACATATGTTCGTAGCCCCAGAAGCTGTAGTTGCCCTGTTCGATCTTGGTCGGCCCGTTCGTGTCGAAGTTGACGCCATTCCAGGACAGCGCCTGACCAGGAATATAATTGACATTCCCGGCAGTAGTCGCCGTCGTGTTCAGGAAGGTCGTGGCGTCATCGAGTCCAATATAGGCTATGAAGTAGCCAGGGCCCGCATAACCAGGACCGCTACCGGATGTTATTGAATCGGTGCCATATGAGGACATTTCAGCTGCGAGTTGACCTCCGCTGGCAAAACCCGAGTGAGCCAAAGATTCACTCGTGCCTTCGACTGTCTGCCCCGGATAGTAGGCCAGAGTACCGGAGGTGACCTGAGTGCCATAAGTACTGGGGGCGGAATTGCCCGTGTAATACTGCTTCGGACCCGAATTAACTCCAAAGTAATTTTCGGCGAAGGCATTGATGCGCGTTCCGGAATCTTCATCCCGGCCAATCGCATAAACCGAAGCGGTCGTGGTATCGAGGGGGGTGAAGAGCTGGAGCGGAGCGTGACCCGTGCCGTACAACTGGCGGAGCAGGTTGGGGGTCACGTTGATCAGGTCTTTCCAGGCATTGTAATCGGTGTCGGTGCTAAGAGCCGCGCCCTTAACCCAGACGAAGTCGACGATTCCCACAATCGCCCCATAGCCGGTGACGGTCTGGCCGGTGGCGCCGAGATTGGGGCTCGAATAGAGCGTGGTATTCTGGAACGCGTCGGTGAAGCCGACGTCAGCCACCTGGGGCGGACTCGTGATCGCTTCCCAATCAGCCGAGACGGAGGTCGATACCTTGGAAGCGACTTGCGTCCCAGCATTTGACGCCGTGGCGGTGGCAGTCGCCGGCGGAGTGGGGGCTGCCGTCCCGGGCTTATAATTCAAAATGCCGTTGGGGTAACCAGGGAAGGTATTGGGATCGATGCTTTGGGGACCAGCCGAGCAGGCAAGAGTGCCGGAGGTGATAACGCTGTTATCGAGCCAGGCGCTGATGGTGTTCGTCGTTCCAGGAGCATCCGTGGGATCATTGCTGGTCGACGTGTTGCAATAGAGGGCCAGGTTCTGAGTCAGAGCCTTGATGCCACCCACCGAACCCGTCCAGTCGGTCTTGATCACGATCGGACTACCAGCATAAGACCCGTAAAAGATGGCGTTATTGGCGCCAGCGATATTGGAACCTACGTAGGCAGTCTGATTGCTGGATCCGAGAAGGGTGAGAATCGCCTGATGGACGGCGGCGCGATAGGCGGTGGAACCGGTGATGCGAACGACGGTCGTACCTCCGGGTATTTGGGCCTGGGACGAACCGGCGAAAGCCAGGACGAGCAGGCTCGCAGATAGGAGTAGCTTTTTGAATGATTTCATGTTAGGTATCGGGTGTATCTATTATTGGGTGTTTGGTTTTTTGAACCCCAGTAGGTAAGGCGGGCAGTTAGCGCTGCTCGCCTTACTTTTTTCCGGGCTTCTTTGCTAACTTAGACGGAACGGTTCAGCCAGCGGCGCTTAAAGGCGACGAGAGTCAGCAGGCCACCGATCATCAACACATAGGTCGAAGGCTCGGGGACGGCCGCGAAGGTGAAGTTGGCGAGCTTGTAATCGGTCGCGTTTCCACTATCCACACCGCCATCCGGCTGCAGCGCATAGAGGGTAAGCGTTGCGCCTCCATTGGGAACATAGGCCGTTTCCGGATTATTAATCGGCGTGCTGAAATACTGACCGGCCGTCGCCGTCAACTGCGAGGTATAGCTGTTGGAATCAGTAGCGGCAATTGTGATGGATCCCGGGCTGATGGTCGTCGCAGTAGCGCCGTTTGCGCCGGAAATAACGTTTGATTCGGCCGATTGGCCGCTCGCTACGATATTACTGGCCAAAGTACCGGGCGTGGTGGACTGGGTAATAAAGAAAGTGGACCCGTTCGTATAGGGAGCCGGCAGGGTGCCGATATTCCCACCACCAACGCTCCACTCAACATTTGCGTTTGATCCGTACAGCGTATTCAGTTCGCTCGTTTCCGTCGCGGTCAGGACGTTTGTCAGATCGACGGTTCCCGACTGGTACTGCGCCAGGTTGGCGGCGCCGAGATCAACTTCGAAGTTGGTGGTGGCGCCCTGGCCGGACGTGGCGCGGAAATCAAGAAGGAGCTCACCGTCTTGGTTCATTATCTGCGCGCTGGCAGCCGTGGCGACAAAGGCCGAACCGGCCAGGGCCAGGGAAAGCGCCATCAATTTTGTCGATCTTAGTTTCATTTTTTTCATCTTTGTTTTGGTGGTTTGGTTTTTTGGGTTTTGTAAGCGAAGAGGTTCTTCCTGACGTGGATATTTATGAATGAGTCTTACGACAGTTTCATGTCGCTAAAGTAACATTCCAGTAGCAAACGCAGGTTTAGAGCGGGTGGTTTTTTGAACTTCATTACTCTCCTTTAGTTTTCTAGCGGATGACCTTAGCGAGAGGAATCTTTTAAATGTAACAATCGGATGGCAATCGGCCGGTTAGTTTCCGTCCGAATCACCGCCTCCGTAGCCGATCACCTCGACGGTGATGATGGAGGGCGGAATTTGGTTTTGATCGGCGGAGGCTTGATTTTGGCTCTGGCGGCCCACGTCGCTGGCGGCATTATTGGCTGCGCCTGCCGCGCTGCTGGCCGCGGAAAGTCCGGCGATATTGGGAGCGGTGGTGGTCGGCACCCCCGACGATTTTCCACCCACCTGGATATTCCCCGCGTTCAGCACCTTGACCGCGGCGATGCTGAGATTGCCGGAGACGCGGATGCCGGCATCCCCCGCGTTGACGGTTCCGGTCGGAGCGATCAAATCGACATCCGAGGGAGGCGCGCCGACCACGGTTTCGAGCACACCGATGCCGCCGCCGGTGGCCAGGCCGGCCAGGTCGGTTTGCACGTCGCCGCTCTCGGGATCAACCAGCACGCGGGTCGGAGGCGCCGATTGCACCGTCTTCGAGGAGGCGCCCGCCGCGATGTCACCCATCGAGGACCAGATGATTTCATTTCCTCCGCGGAGAGTGAAGATGCGGGAGGTGCCCACGTTGACGTTGCCCTTGGTAAAGATGTTCACGTTGCCACCCGACTGGGTGAAGATGCCTTCATTTGCCGTTTGGTTGCCGGCGATATCAAGGCCGACATTGAGCTGACCTCCCGGAGCGAGAAGGCTGATGTTTCCGCCATTGGTCGTCTTGATTTCACGCGAGGTGAGGGAAATATCGCCCAGCCAGGCGTTGCCCGGGAAAAGATCTTTGATCGCGTTAAAACCGGCCGTATAGGTGCTGGCTCCCGGGGCCGAGGAGTTATTGTGATCGCGGCCCGCATCGCGAAGCACGAGGTAGAAAATTTGGAGCGAAAGATTATCGCGCTGCTCCAGCGGCAGCTGATTGAAGGCGGTCCAAATCTGATCGTTGGTGGCGTTCGCAAGTCCCAACAGGTCTCCCAGGTCGGGCAGGTAGCGGGTCGCTTCATCCCCCCCGCTGGTCGGATCGAGGAACTGGGCATCGAAGCTGGTGAAATTGAGATTGCTGTAACTCAACCCCGAGGACGCCCCGGCCAGACCGGCGGCGCCGACCACATCCGCGCCCGCGAAGGGCAGATAGGGATCGCTCGTATTGCCGATGCTGCTGATGCCGACGCCGGTGCCATTGGCGTTGTTGGGGCCGACGCCAAGGTTGAGGTTCCGTCCGGCGAGCACTTCCAGCGTGCCGGGACCGCTGATCTGAATGTCTCCGGCCAGGGGCGAGCTAGCGACCGAGTTACCCGGAGTCTGCGCCTCGATGCGGAGCGGTGAATTGGGATCGTAGGCGATGATGTCGCGCCCCGCCGAAACGACACTGGTATCTCCCAGGTTGTTGTTTTGAAGGTAGAGCGCGACATCGGTGATGTCCTGCCCGGCCACCACATCGGTCTGTTCGCCGGAATAAAGGGTGACGCCCGAGATGTCGCCGTTCTGCGCATAAAGCATCACGGGATTGGGATCGTTGGCATGGAGCAGGCCGGGGGTGTGGAGATTTTCCTTGGTCTGCAAGATCGCATAATTGCCTTGGGTCGAACCCGACTCGGCAAAAAGGCTGTTGATCGAGCTCAGCAGGCTGGTGGGCGTGAAGTTCCAGGGAGAGCCGCTGCCGCTCTGGGCCGGAACCGGCGCGCCGAGCGACAGAGGGTCCGCCACGCCGGGAATGGAAGCGGGATTGGCATCGGAAAGGTTGATCGTCGTGGCGCCCCAGGCCAGGGTGCCGCCACCAGCGCTCTCGGGTTGAAGGCCATTGATCGAACCTTGAGCGGCCAGATCGACCGTCCCGACGGCCGAAGGCGAAAAAGTCAGCGTGCCGATCGTATTGATGTCACCCGAGAAGGCGGTCGCGTTCAAAGCCGGAGGCATGAGGGCGGAAACGGTCGAAAAGATGTTGGTGTTCGTTTCCACGAGAGTGAGCCACGGCTCAACCGCCGACCACGATGTGAGTTGGGGCGTATCCTGGCCATAGAGGGAGAGAACGTTGTTGAACCAGTTGGCGAGCGAGCCGGAGTCGCTCGAGCCCGAGTTATTGTCGAGGGTAATGGTCCCGGTCAGCGACGAGACGTCGACCGCGTCGGTGGCCGCATAGGTGGAGAAGTAGGTTTTCTCCAAAAAGCTGTTGTTGATGCCCTGGGGCAGGAGAAAGGGATTGGCCATCGGGCCGAGAAGCACATCATTCCCCGCGGTGACATCAAAGCTCCCCTTCCCCAGGAAAAGCGTGGTGGGCAGCCAGGTGGTGGAAGGCGGCACAACGTTATCGGCCTGATCGTTACTGACCGTGCTTTCCAGCAACGCCGCGCGAGTGCTGTTGGTGATGATGCTGTTGCCGGCATGAAGCGTCCCCTGGCCGCGCTCGACATAATAGACTCCGCCGTTGATGTCGTTTCCGGCCTGGACCACCAGATCCCCTCCTCCCAATTCGACCAGCTTGGTGGCATCGGGAACGCCTCCGGGCATGCGGGCATTCGTGGGGATGACGGCATCGACGTTGTCGATATCCTTGCCCGCAATCAGAGTGACATTGCCGCCGCCCAAGGTGCCCACTCCTTCGAAGAAATTGCTGAAATCGATCCACCACGAGGTCGATTCGGTCACTCCGGGCGTAATGCCAAGGTTGGAGGCCGCGGTGTTGGTCGCGGCAAACTGACCGTTCTCGACAAACCCCTGGCGATCGAGCCAGTTGTCGGGCAATTCGAGGGAGGAATCGGCAATCAGGTTATTGTTTACGTCGAGGGTTTCGTGCTCGATATTTCCGCCCGCCTGGATGGTGATGTTCCCGCCGGTCGTACTATATTGCGCCTGATAGAGGGGATACTGAAAACTAAACGGATTCCCATCGGGATATTCGAGCACCGGCTGCGCAAAATCGTTGGGGGTAAAAAGAGTGGTGGGATTGGCCACGGCCGACCCCGCCGTATAGATCGTCGCCAGGTTGTTCAGCAGATCGACGTCGCCGCCGGTGGAGATGTTGATGCTGCCCGTCCCGGTTCGGATGACCTGATAGTAGAAGGGCACGATGTCGGACCGCTCGCTATCCACGGTGGTCGGCAGGCTCTGTGCGCCCTCGCCCAGAAGAAGCGAACCCGTTCCCGACACCTGGCGATAATCGGCCGAGGAGAAATTCGCGCCGGCCACCAATCGGTACGACCAGGAAGGTCCCGACATGAGCGTGGCCGTCCAGAGACTTCCCGCCGTCGCGCCATCATACCCGGTGAAGCCATCGCTGAGGCTCGCGTTGACTCCGGTGCCAAAATTGCCAAACGTCTCGTACTCGAGCTGGGCGTCCTGATTTCCGGCGAAAACAAGATTGCCGGCGGCGCGCAGGGTGAGATCTCCAGCCGTACCGTTGGGACCAAACCGGAAGGTCGACAGGTCCCAGGTGTTTTCCAGCACCAGATCACCGGTCGGATTATCGATTTCAGCGCCCACCTGTATATTGAGAAGACCGCCCAGCTCCGTGTTATTGGCCAGGAGCCGGCTCGCCATGGTCGCGGTATTGCCGGCAAACGTCGTGCCATTGGCAAAAATCGAGCTCTCCACGCTGTCGATGGTGCCGCCGCTCGGGGTCCAAACCTTGTAGCCCTCGACGGTGATGCTCGAGGCGCCGGTAATCGTGCCATTGATCGGATTGACGAGGACGTTCAAGCCGTCGCTGCTTTGAGGCGCGCGAAGATAAAGCGTGCCCGAGATATCGCCCGCCATTGCTGCCGTGATCGCCGCCCCACCGGTGGGATTGGTTGCTCCATTGGAGGTGAAATTCGCGAAGGCCGGAAGTTGCAGGGAAATCGCCCCGCCCGTGCCGCCCTGCGCAAAGCTCAGCGTACCGGCATTGGTCAGCGTGATCGTGCTTCCGGCGGCGATGTTCGTCACGATTTGATTGGCGGCGAATGAAGTGACGGCTCCGCCGGGCGCGGTGATCGTACCGGCGCTCGTGGCCTGAATCCCGTCGTTGCCAGGCGTGCCGTCCGGAAGAATGACCGGCCCCGGCGCGGCCAGCGTGATGGAGCTGCCGCCGCTCGTCGGCAAGAGAACCGGCAGCGTATCGACCGCCAGGTTGATCGTGGAACCGGTCTCGATATCGACCACCGGCGCACCGGGCGCATAGGAACCGGTTGAGGAAGCCACGTTCGGCGCAACGCCATTGACAGAGCTACCCGCTTCGAGGTCCACACTTCCACCTTTACCCGCGTCGTCGAAAGTGGTCGCCTCGACCGTGAGAAGCGAGCCGTTCTCCAGGGTGACGCCGCCCGAAGCCATGAGGCTGATTGCGCCGCCGGTCGTCCCGTGTGCATCAATTATTCCTGTCCCGGAAACAACGATGGAACCGTTGTCGGCCGAAAGGTTGAAGGTGTGGGCGGTGACCTGCCCATCGACCGTAACGACACCGCTGTTGTGGACCTCGATACTTTGGGATTGGGTGAAACTTCCCGAAAAGAGCATCGGTTCAATCGTGGAGAGATCGGCCAGGCTGCCCACATCGAGGTTAAAAGTTCCGGCTGTCCCTCCGGCCCCGCCCTGGCCGACGAGGGTGTTGTCGGCAAACGTAACCGAGCCGGACACCGCGCTCACCGTCAGTCCCCCGGCGTTGCCTCCGCCCGGCTGCGCGGCGACGTCGACGCTGCCTCCGCTGACGACCTCGACCGAGCCCGCGCTGGAAGTAAGGCTAATCTGGCCTCCCGAGGTGTACTTGGTGAGATTGGACTGAAAAGTCTGGGCGGTTCCGGCGACATCGAGGCTGCCACCAATCGAGACGTCCCCGGAGGTCGCCACGATGGCGAGCGTTCCGCTGGGCAGAATGACGCCGCCCTCGACCGGGGTAGTGCTGTTCGGCAGAATGACCGCGCTGGTCGGATCGGCCGTCGTCGTGACGCTCGCCCCCTCCAAAGTCAGGGAGGCGTCGAGGCCGAATCCACCTGTCAGCGCAGGAGTCGAGGTGCCGGCCGGCGCATGAATCACCAAGGCATTCGTCGCAGCAATCGTCTCGTTCGCCCCGGTCGCTCCCGTGATAACCGGCGTATTGAAAGTGATGTTGCCGTTCGCCAGCAGCCTGGCCGTGCCCGCGGTGACCGTTCCGGAAACGGTCGCCGGCGCGGTGGCCCGCACGAGCACACCATTCGAGGCGTTAAGGACCAGATCATTATAACCTTCAACCTGAAAACTATTCATCCCCGTTCCACCGCCCAGGTTGATGGTGGCCGCATTGAAAGTGAGCGTCCCCGAAGTCAGCGACGGATCGTTGCCCGGCATGCCGGCGCCCGGGCCGTTATCGATCGTCACCGTTTGGGCATAGACATTGACGCCGGTCGATCCCCCGTCAAAGCCGCGAATGCCCGCCGCGTGAAGCGTGAGACTCGAGTCAAGATAGGTTCCGGTCGAACTGACGCTGCCGATGCTCCCCTGCCCGTAAATATCGATGGAGGAATAACTCAAAAGCGAGAAATCGACCGCGGAGGCTTGAAGCGCGGTCAGTTCGGCGTTGGAAAGAATCAGCCCGTTGGTAACCGGGGCAACCGTGGGCGGGGTCAACTCCAGGCTGATCTGGCCGCTGCTGAGCGAAACGCCCTGACCGTTGAGAATGGCGGTCGGATCGAGATGCGTGCCCGAGGTCGAGTCGATGGTCAGCGCGCCCGCCGCCGTGCCATTCGCGCCGGAAATGGTCGCTCCCCCTCCGATGGTCAGATCAGGCAGAGTGGAGGAATCGACTCCGGAACGAACCACTTCCGAGGAAATAGTGCTGCCGATTTGGACCAGGGCACCGTCGCCGCTGCCCGGCAGGCTGGCGTTGCCGATAAAAAGCGTGGACCCCGAACTGACGCCGATTTGCTCCAGCACGGAATTGGCCGCCAGGGTCAGATTTCCATTCGAAACCAGGATGATACCCGGACCGTCCAGCGGCGCGCCCGCGTTATCGAGGGTCAGGTCGCCCGTGGTGACGGTGATGGCCAGTCCTCCCGAAACCGCGGTGCGATAACCGCCGATCAACAGGCTGTCGGCGCCAAAATTGGAAAGCGTCGTGGCATCGAGGAAAAGATCGCCGGCGGGAACGGAAGCCGGAACCCCGCCGCCGGAAGTCGCGGTGCCGATATAAATAGCGCTGGGACTCGCAATATCGACCAGTCCCCCCAATCCGCCGTTTCCCGGCTGGGCCAGGAGCTGGCCTTGCACGGTCATGTTCGTGGTGGCGGCAAAAACAATCTGCCCCGCGTCCATCGGAAGGCGCGGCACGGAAACATTGTTGGCCGTGGCGCTGGTGGCCAGATAAGTATTCGCGAGCGAGATGTCGTACTCGGCCCGCGCATCGACGACCGATTGCGGGTCAACCTCAAATGAAGAGTAGAGCGGCGTGCCGCTTTGCGAGGGATTGGCGCCATTGAACCGGTAACCTGCCACGATGGTCGATCCGTTCGGCTGCGCGGAGCTGGCGGCGGGAGCGGCGCCGCCCGTTGGAGTGACCAAGAAAGCCCCTGGCAGCAAGGCATAACGGGCCGGCAACAAGGTATAGACGCCGGCGGGCAAGCCACTGCTGGCATCGAGGTAAACTTGGTCGCCCACCGACAAGGTGCTGTTCTGGTAAACGCCCGTGGAACCGAGGCTGACCGGCGCATAGGTCGATTTGTAACTGGGAATCACGGCGAAACTGGTCGATGCCGCGAGGATATCGACCGTACCGCCGGTTCCCGAAACGAAGTCATAGGAGAGGAGATCGCCTCCGCCGCTGATGTCGAGTGTGGCCCCGGTTTTGTCAGCGACATTGACCCCGGAAATGGTAATAGACTTTGCCGGAATGCCCCCGGTGTTGGTCGTGTTGCCCGACGCCGTGATGTTGTTTCCCGCCGGGTCCTGCCATTCGGTGCCATTGATGTTGATGCCATAGGGTATGATTTCCGCCTCTCCCGTGGTCGGATCGATTTCCGAGACCGACGTCACGCTCCCGGCGCCCAGGGTGACCTGCAAAGTGGCGTTGACGTGCTGTCCCGAAATGATGTCGATCGGAGTCGCGCTCGTCACCCCCGAGCCGAGATTGATCGTCCCCTCCGGCGCCCGCAGGACGCCGTCCTGAAAGATGTTCGCGGCGTAGACGTTTAAGATTCCCCCGGCCGAGAGCGGCAGCGAGGGAAGAGTGCCACCGGGCGCGCTTATCGTGATGTTGCCCGAAAGCGTCGATCCGGCCGCGCTATTCGTGAAGGCGATGAGATTAAAGATCGATTCGGTGGTGGGATAGATTTGCCCGGCGGTAATATTGATGTTCCCGGCCACATCGAGCGTTCCGTCGCCCCGGAGATCCCCGGCCGCCGCGCTACCGGTGTTGAAATTCACCAGGCCAATGCCTTGCAGCGTCAGATTACCCACATCGATCAGGTTCGACGCATCGACGTTCAACGAGCCGGGGCCGTAGGTGGGCGGCACCGGATAATTGTTGCCACTTTGTCCAAAGGGAGAGGCGTTTTGCTGCGTCACGATCACCGGTTGTTGAAAAGGAAGACCCAGATCGACATAAGGCGCGTTCAGATTGACGGAGCCATTGGCGTAGATAATCCCTCCCGTGGCGGCCGTGATGCTGCGGCTGGCCGTCAGCGTGACCGGTCCCTGAAACTGTACAATTCCATTGAGGTAGAGTTGGGACAACCCGCTGTTATCAAAGCTGTCGGCGGCGAAGTAGCCCTGGGCCGGGAGATATTGTCCCTGGGCGTTGAGCACGTCATGCCCGATGGCAGTTTGACCTGCGGGATAAAAGGAGGTCAGGGGAATATCCGGCCCGCTCTGGGTTATGATCAGGCTTTCATCGGTGGGCAGGTTTCCGCCGTGGGGATAGAAGCGGCCCGAGGAAATGGTCAGACTTCCGCCCTGCGCGGTGGGACCGCCGGCCGATCCGAGCAACGTCGCGTCGGTGAACAATTCCTGGCCGCCGGCCAACGTGATCGATCCGCCGTTGCTATCGATGCGTATCGGCACCATCTGTTGGTTCGGGGAGGTATTGGTGACCCCGGCCGCGGCGGGCGTCACGTCCACCGTGCTCGACGCACCGGAAACATTAAGCACCGACCCCGCCTCAGCCACGATGTTGCCGGTTAGACTGATCGCGCCTCCCGACAAAACCGTTCCGGTGGTATAGCCCAGCGCATTGAAGGTCTGCTCGAAAGTTCCGGCCGTCGAGATGAGGCTGTTCGGACCGAGATCGACCGTGGCCAGGGCAACGGTGCTGTTGCCGAACAAAAGACTGGTCGAATCCTTGCCGCCGCTGATCGAAACCGTCCCGCCCGGCGCAATGATGGTGCCCAGCATGGCGACCGTGTTGCCGCTTAGCTTCACCGAAGCCGTCGGATCGGTTTCAATGGTCGCGCCCGCCCCGACCACCAGGTCGCCCCGAACGATCAGCGCGGAACTGATCACATCGGAAACGCCGGGCGCATTGAAGGAAAGGCTGACCGGCGAGCGTTGCGAAGCCAGTGAGTAGGTGCCCGAGATCAGGCTGACATTGGCACCCCCGTTGGGATCGAGCGGCGTCAGCCAGCTTTGAGCGATGGGATCAATGAGGGTCCCCGGCGCCACGAGAAATGCGGGTATATTCTGGAAAGCGGGATCACCCAGCCCCGTCAGCTTGAAACTGCCGAAGCCTCCCTGGCTGAAGAAAAGAAGATTCCCCTGAGCATCCGTCTGGTTAAGCCACAGGGTGCTGACATTGGGATCGGAATTAAGCAAGGTTTGGCCGCCGAGTTGGACCAAGGGGGCCAGGATGGCGAGCGAACCCCCGCCTCCCGCCACGCCGGAAAAACCCCTGAAGCCCTGGCCCGCGAGATAGGTCGATCCGAGCGTGAGCTCACCGCCCAGGGTCGACGTAACTTTGGGATTTTGTCCCGCCTGAACGGTGATGCTGCCCGCCTTGCCAAAGGTGTCGGTGTTGGACGCGCCCAGTTCGACGCCGCCGGAAACGTCCACCGTGCTTCCGGAAAAGAAATTGGCGTCAAAACTATCGATCGTGATCGCGCCGCCGTTCGTGACAAGAGGAGACGCGCCGGGATTCGCCGCCGTGCTGCGATCGTCGACGATCAGCCCGGCGGTGCTCAACGACGCTGATCCACCCAGGGTAAAGTTGTTGAAAACGGTAAAGGTGAAATTGCCGTCGGGCGAAATCATGCCACCCTCCACGTCGAGGTTCGCGGCCGTCAGATTAACCGACCCGCCAGGCGCGACGTTCAAGGTGACCCCCGCGGGAATCGTGATATCGCCGCCTTGATTATAGAGAGTGAAGTTGCCGAACCCATCCACGTTGATCAGATCGGGCGAGAGGACCATGTCGCCCGCGGCTTGACTCGCGCCGATATCGATCGCGGGCGACGGCGAAGGCGACTGCGAGGGATAGCCGGTCACGCTGCCGTTCTGGCCGAGGAAAGTGAGCGACAGGGAACCTGCCGCCGGGAGAGCCTGGGTGGCCAGGACCGTCGGCAGGAAATTGGCGCCTGCGTAGGTCTTCGAAAGCTGCGAGGCGAGCGTCCGTTGATAGGCCCCGGCGACCGTATTCCCATAGAGGTTCCCGTTCACGGTCATGGCCGGAGCCGTGATCGAAAGCGAACCGCCGTTTCCTCCCTGGATATAGCCCGCTTCATATTGCGAATCGTTGACCAGCGAATTGGCGTAGGTCTGGCTGACGCCCCATTTGGAGGATGAGGTTTTGTAACCGGTATAGATTCCATTGTAGACCCGGTTGGCCGTGGCCTGGGAAATATCATAAAGCAGCCCTTCCGAATCGACGTTGGTGGTCTGGACCGTTGCGCCCTGATAATTGATCCAGCCGCCCGAAACGTTGATCGTCGAACCCGATCCCAAGTCGACCGACTGTCCCGCCTTGAGGCTGACCGTGCCCCCGTTGGTGGTCAATTCCCCGACCGAGCGCTGGACCAGGTTCACGTAGCCCGAGACATCGCCCACCGGCGTGCCGATCCACGGCGTTCCGCTCGCGCTCACCCCGGTATCCTGGAGATTGACCTCGACGGTCGCCCCGCGCAACGCGCCATTTTGCTGAAGGGGAGAGTCGGCCAGCTCGGTGCCGAGCAATTGCGCCGTGACGATGTCCTCCGCCACGGAAGCGGTCACGTCCTGGGAACCGGAGACATCGAGGATCGCCCCGTTTTCCATGGTGATTTGTCCCGTCGTGTTGAAGAAACTGTAGGAGCCGTTATAACGAAGCCACGCCCCCGCATCGACATTGACCCCGGAAGTCAGGGCCGCACCGGAGAAGTCGAGTGCGGGCTGCGAGGCATTGGCCGGGGTGGACGCGCCGGGCGCAATCAGGGCCGAGTTGGCGCCAAAGTCGATCGTTTGTCCCTGCAAATTCACGATGGAGGAGAGCGCCAGCTCGGTGCCCACGATCGTATCCGTGCTCGAAAGCTCCGGCAAAATCTCGGTCACGCTTCCGGACCCCAGGGTCAAGGTTCCCGTTGCGGTCGGAGTCAGCACCGGAACGGTCGAAGCGCCCGAAATCAAGGTTGAGATGGTCGCGTTATAATCGGCCAGCAGATCGATCCGGCCGTTGAGGGAAACCGAAGTGCTGCTCTCGATCACGCCATCCTGGTTGACATTCATGCCGGCCATCGTCGTGTCGGCGCGGGGCACCACCAAAAGTCCCGAGTTCGTCGCCGTGCCTGCAACTCCCGTCGCGCCGCCCTCGTAGCTCGGGTCGGAAACCTTGCCGATTTGCACATCGAGACCGCGCAAAGTCGGATCGGCGCTGGCGTGGGCGGCGAAAGCGACCTGAAGACCGGCGGCGAGGATAGTCTGGCCATCGGGGGTGGAAATCGTCCCCGCATTATGGACGTTCGGGCCGACCAGAGCGACCTTTCCGCCGACATGCTCGGGGGTGGTCGGGCTGGAAAGTTGGGCTCCGGCCTGGACGATGACGTCGCCGTCGAGACCGGCGGCGGCGACGATCTGCGAATTTCCCTGAGCATCCTGGGTCACGACCGTGCCGCTGGTCGGGGCGGGCGCGGGATTGAAAGCGGGGGTGGGCCCCACCGTTCCGGCGGGGAGGTTCAACTGCGAAAAAAGGAACTGGAGGTCGGGATTATTGAGCAGCCCGCGCTGGACCAGATTGTCATTGATCGGCAGCGACGAGGCCACCAGCGCGCCCACGTTGACCTGCGAGGCGCCGCCGAAAATAATCCCGTTTTGGTCGATGACATAAACCTGGCCGGGAGCCTGGATCGAACCGAGCACCTGCGAGGGCGCGATGTTGTCGGCGACCTTGTTGATCGCGACCCAATCGGCCACATTCGATCCGCCCAGGCTTTGGTCGAAATCGAGCGTGGTGTTTTTACCGATGTTGAAAGTTTGCCAGGTCAGCAGCGCCTGTTGCGCCGTTTGGGTAATCGTCACGGTGACCGGACTTGCCGTCGGGCCGGTCGACGGCGCGTAGGTCGATTGGGTCAAGCCGCTGATACCCGACCACGAAGCCGGCAGCGTATAGCTCGAGAGCGTCGACGGAACGTCGCTGGCGGCCGCGAATGAAACCGTGCCGCCCTTGGTCAGGCTGATCGTGCTCCCCGGAGCCGCCGTGGTGGCGACGCCTCCGGTCAAGGCCGTGATCGTTCCCCCCGTGGTGATCGTGCCGACCGTGCCGCTGCCCGAGACGGTGATCTGGCTGCCCGCCGTTGCGCCCGGCGGAAGCGTGAGCGCGGTGTCGGCGGCGAGAGTGACGGAAGCGGTGCCATTGGCGTTCACCGTCACCGGAATCGAGGTGGCCGTGGTGGCGGGATTCACGGCGTCGGTCCCGATCACCCCGGGCACGAGTCCACCGGGGGCAAGTCCGTTGGGTAGGGAGCTCGGCGCGCCCAGCGCCAGGTTGCGCGCGGCGCTTTGCGCGTTCTGCTGGGCCTGGATCGACTGGAGCGACTGGAGCGAACGTTGCATCGAAATCTGGGCCAGCTGCGCCAGGGCGGCGGCCTGGGAGGTTTGCGCCGTGGCGGTCGTCGCCGTGGTCGAGGTCTGGGTCTGGGAGGCTCCCGACGAGGCCGGAGAAGTCGAACCGCTCCGGGTCAGATTACCCGCGCGCCCGGGAACCTCCAGCATCAGTGCCGTCACGACGGCGAGCGCGACCAGGCTGAGCCGGCGGCCCACGATCGCGCGGAGGAGGAGGTTTTGTGGGATGCGAGGGTTCAAGAGGATAGATTAGACGGTTTATTCGGTGGGCCTAGGTCCGGAGGCCAATTGTCACCTGAAAATCACATTTGCTGCGCCGTTGCCACCGGCGGGTCTTGTTGCGTGGAGACTTTTTTCTCCGTGGAAACGGGCGATGCGGGCTTCGGCGCGGCGGCCGTGGCGGGAAGCGCGGGGGGCGGCTGACCCGGCGAGACCCGCTGGTCGGAAATTTTGTCCTTATAATCCTGGACGAGTTCCTGGAGTTTGACCCGGGCCAGGCCGGTGAAAGGTTCCTTGGCGCCGAGGGCGTCACCGAGGCTGAATTTTTCGTAGCGGGTGAGGATTTCGTTGCCGAGATTGTAGAGCGCGAGGTTTTTCGTCTCGCGATCGTCGACCGTCCGCTGCAGCAGGACCACCTGCACCGCCATGTGGGCGCGCGCCTCCTCCTTGTCCTTGGCCAGTTGAATGTATTCCTTGTCGTCCTTTTCCCAGGCGGCGAGCGCCTCGTTCAGCTTGGCGATCTGCGCGGTCAGCTCGCCATTCTGCGATTTGAGATCGGCGATGGTTTTGTCGGAAGCGGCCTGGTCGTCGGCGCTTTGTTTGGCCAGCGAGGCGATTTGCGCGGTGAGGGCGTCGACCTTCGCCTTCAGGTCGGCGTTGTCCTTGTCGCTCTGCGCCTGGGTCGCCTGGAGCGTGGCGACCTGGCCCTGCGCGTCCTGCAACTGCTGCATCGTATTGCGCAGGGCGTCGCGCAGACGCGATTCGGTCGTGGCCTGGGGAGCGTCGTCCGCCTGGAGCGGACCGGACGAAAGCAGGCTCAGCGCGACCAGTGGGAGAAGGGAATGGAGGATATTTTTGGGCATGGTGGGCATGGGATTAGAACTTGGCGTTGACATCGACCTGAAGGGTGTCGACCTTCAGCGGAGGACCCGCGATGGCGTCGGCTTCCATGAGGCGAAGGCTGGTCCAGATCCGCTGCGAAAGCGCGAGATTGCCCCCCAGCATGTAGCCCTTGAGATTGGTGCCCGCGAGATAACCTCCGAAATCGGAATCGGTGAAGGCATCGACCGTGGCGTCCGATTCGACATAGCGGTAGGTCAGGTTGACATTCCAGTCCCAGCGCTTTTCGAGCGCGGGCACGCCGAGGGAAAGGCGCACGTTGTAGCCCTGCCCGCCTCCGGCATAACTGCTGCCCTTGTTGTTGTTTTGCGGACCGGGTAGGATGGGCGGACCTTCGCCTTCAATGCCGCTCCGGCTGAAGGCCAGGTTGTCGACATACTCGCCCACCAGCCAGATGTGAAAGGGATCGAAATGGCTGTAATCGAGCTGGCCGGTCAGCGCGAGTTCCTGGAATTGCGAGGCCAGGCCAAAGTATTGATAGATCGGTGTGGGCGTGGTCAGCGACGGATCGAGCACCACGTTCCGAAGCGCGATGTAGGTGTTGCCATGCTGCGCGAACGAGGGCCGGCTGTCGTCGGTGTCGCCGTTGAAATTGGTCCCGTAGGCGGCGAATTCATCCTGGGAAATCGGGCTCGAAACCTGGCCCTGGATATTATCGAAGTCATAAAAGGCGGCCGCGCCCTTAAAAGTGAAATCCTTGTTGATGATCCAGCTCGCTCCGCCCTGCGCCGCGTAGAGCCACTTGTCCTCGCTCTGGTAGCCATTGCCCGCGAGACTCGAATTGGTGCCGAAGTTGAGATCGGTGTTGAAGATCGGGAAGGCCCCGGCGGTGACGAACGGCGTCACCCCCCCGCCGACCTGGTATTTTCCCCGGGCCATGAAGCCGTCGAACGCGATGTCGTCGGCCCAGAGCATGCTGGTGCTGAAGAAAGGATTGTCGAAGCGCCCGATGCTGACCGAAAAGTCCTTCTCCGGCTCGGCCCCCAGCTCGTACCGGATGAAGGCCCGGTCGAGCCAGATTTGGTACTTGCTGAAATTGCCGCCCTGTCCCGAGGCCGAACCGAGCGTCTGGTTTTCCGAAACGGGCTGGTCGTCCGAGCCGGTGCCGAGCCGCATGCCCGCGAAGAAATTCTCGCCCAGGTCGATCCCCGCGCCGATCCGGGCCCGCAGCCGAAAACGGTTGCGGTCCTGGTCGACGTTATAAGTCGGGATCAAGCCGCTCTTTTGCGTCAGCGTATTGATGTCAAAAGCCGAGCCGGTATTGATCGCGTTGAAATTGACCAGTTGCCCGCTGGCGTTTCCATCGGGAAAATAATCGCCCTCGTAGCGGACCCGGATATCGCCGGTGACGTGAAAGCGGTGCACCCAGTCGGGCGTCGTGTCGGCGGAGGCCCAATGCTCGTCGTGCGCCTGTTTCATCACGTCGGCTTTGACCTCATCCCGGATTTGATTTTTGACCACGTCGGGGACGTAGGCGACGTCGACGGTGTCGCCATCCGCCGGCACGGCCGGAGTCGGCCCGGCGGGGGCGGCCGCAGTCGATTCCGACGCGGAGACGTGAGACTGCGCCTGCGACGCCGTGGCCTGCGAGACGACCGCCTGCTCGCGGGCATCGGCCGCTTCCTGCTCCGCCTGCTTGATCAGCGCCGCCGCATCGTCTTTCGAAATCAGGCCCCGCTTCACCATCAGGTTGATGAGATTGACCGTCACGTTCTGCGACGGAGTGGAGGGGGCGGTCGCATCGGACGGAGCCGGAGACGTCGAGGAAGTTGATGAAGTTGAGTCGGAGGAAACAGCCGGGATGGATGAATCGCCCGGAGCCGGAGCGGCGGAGGCGAGCGTACCATCGGGCATGGGGACCGGGCGCAAGGCGGCCTCGGAAGTCCCCAGCGACGGCGGCGGCGTGGCCTCCGGATCAGGCGTAATCGTGGTGGCCGAAGTTGGCGCGGCGGCAACCGCAGGTTCCGGCACAGCGGCCGGAGTCGGATCGTCGGCCCGCAGCGGCCACGCGGCGATGAGGCCCAGGGCTGCGACCGGCAGCGAGGCGCGCCATTGAGGAAGAAAGTTTTTATCGCGGAACATGGGAAGGGTTCTGGGGTTAGTTGGGTCTCTGCTCGCTGATCATCATGACAATCGGCATCGGCATGTCGGTGGGCGGCGCCTCCGGCAGGCTCAGCCCGGTTAAAACCTGATTCTTGAGCGCGTCGTCCAGCGCGGAATCGCCGGAGGAAGTCGCCAGCGCGGCGCGCGTCACGCTGCCCGTATTGCTGACCCAGATGCGCACCTTGAGGCGAAGGCGGGCATCCTTCGTCCTGTCGTTCTGGCGCAAGGCCTCCGCAATGCGCGTCTGCACCTCGCCCGCATACCAGCCCCAGCGGCTGCCGCCACCGTCACCGCCCAAACCTCCACCGCCGCCGCCGCCCGGTCCGCCCAGGCCGAAATCGGAGGGACGTCCGCTCGCGGCCGGAGCGGGCGGTCCGGGAGGTTTGTCGGGATTTTTCGGTTCGTCCTTCGGCTTGTTCTCGTGCTTGAGCACGGGCGGTTGCTCCACCATCTTCGGCTGTGGCGGAGGCGGCGGTTGGGGTGGGGGTGGCGGCGGCGGCGGCAACGGCGGAGGCGGTTGCAAATGGATCACGATTTCCTCCGGCTTGCGCGGTGGCGGAACTTTTCCATACATTTTCAAAAGAACCCCGAGCGCCCCCAGGAGGAGGACCAGCACGAGGCCGACCGCAATGACGACGCGGTGGCGCTTGAAGAATCCCTCCTCCTGCTCGTCGTCGGAAAAATCGGGGCGGCTCATGCGAACTCCTCCTCCCGGGCGGCCTGGACCTGGGTCGTGTTGGGGCGCGTGGGACCGGCTGACGGCGCCGTTTGCCGCGCGAGCAAAAGAATCGCCAGCGCGAAGCCGATCACTGTTCCGATGACGGCCAGCCGTGCCACCCGATGAAGCACGACTTCCAGCGAAGATAAAACGCGGGGCTGTCCAAAGTCGTCGACCTGGCCCCGGCTCACCAGGTCGCCGTCCAGGATCGGCCGGCCGGCCCCGGCCCCGACTTTTCGAAAGAACGACTTGAGCGACCGCAAGCTTTTCGCCCGCCGGCGCGATGCCGATTTCTTCCAGACGGAAATCCCCTCCCCGCCCGGGGCGGAGACGAGCGGGAAGACGGCCATCGTCTCCGACAGGTTTGGGTGGGAAGAAGAGCTTTTCATGATTTCCTAGAGGCCCTTGAGCGGCTTGGTCGCGAGGGCGACCTGGGTGATGCCGAGCTTCGCGCAGACGTTGAGCACATCCATGATCCCCTGGTACTGCGCCTTGCTGTCGCCGCGGACCACGACCGGAAAGTCGGGCGTCTGCGCCTTGGCCTGCGTGAGATGCTGTTCCAGTTCCGGCAAAGTCACCGGCACGGTGTTGAGGAAAATCTTCCCGTCGTTCGACACGGTGATGGCCTGCGTTTTCTTCTTCGCCTGGCTCACCGCCGCGCTTTCCTTTGGCAGGTTGACCTTCAGGCCCTGGAGTCCCGCCGTGGTCATGATGATGAAGATGAGCAGAAGCACCAGGTAGAGATCGACCATCGGCGTGACATTGATGTCGTCGTAGGCCTTGCCCTCGGAATCGGCTTTCATGGACATATCAATTCCTTTCGCTCAGGCTTTCGAGTTCCGCCGGGCAGTAGAACTCGGCCATTTTCGTGACGAACTCGTCGATGAAGATTTGCATGTCGCTCGAAACCGTCTTCATCCGCGAAACGAGGTAGTTGTAACCGAGCAGCGCCGGGATCGCGACGAGCAGCCCGGCCACGGTGGCGACCAGCGCCGCGGCCAGACCGGGGGCGATCGCGCTGATGTTGACCTCGCCCGTCGCCGCGATCGCCGCGAAGGTGATCATGACGCCGACCACAGTGCCGAGCAGTCCCATGAACGGCCCGCCCGCGATGGAAATCGTGAGGAAAACCATGCCGTCGTTGAGCGCATGGTTTTCATGCACGTAGCCGCCGTCGAGGCTGGCGCGGATGGCCTGGATCGACCGCGACGAAAGGACGCTGCCGCTGGCCATGCGATGGCCGATTTCCTCCGAGCCGATATGGTAGATGCGATAGAGCGACGAGTTGGCGATCAGCCGCTGGATTTTCGGCCCCGCCACCCCGCCCATGCTTTTCACCCTCGCCGCGTCGGTGTGGTCGAGAATGGTCAGGTCCCGCGCAACATGGCGCCATTGCTGGAGGAAGAGTTTGTTGCCCTTCTGAACTTGATTCACATACAGAAACTTGGTCACCATCACGTACCAGCTGACCAGCGACATGATCCCGAGGATGCCGATGACCACCCAGCCATCGACCGTGACCGATTTAAGAATGACGCCGAAGAGGCCGAAGGTGCCGCTGAGCCAGCTCGCCGGCGGCGCCTCGTCCGGGGCCACCGTCAGCAGCTTGGCGGAATCGGCGCCCTGGCTCGTCGCCGCGAACTTGATCCAGCCGACCGGTCGCGCGACCTTCGAAATTTCGAGCTCGTCCATTTCGCCCATCAGGCCCGTCGCGACGGTTCCATCGGGCGGCGTGTCGCCGTTGATCAGCGCCGCGGTATTGAGCGCGGGCAGCGGCGCGCTCAGGGTGGCGTAAGCCGCGCCGTCGAGATAAAGCGTGATCGTCGCGCCATCGGCGACCACCGCCATGTGATGCCAGGTGTTCGCCGCCACGGGCGTACCCGCCCCGCTGCGCGCGCCGTTCACGTCGACGTAGGGCACACCGTTGTCCATGCCGATCAGGAAATCTTTCGCGCCGTCCCGGCGGCTGAAGATGATCGCACTCGGCTGCAGCGCCGCCGGTTTGACCCAGGCCGACCAGGTCAGCGAGGCGCCATCGGTCCAGGCCAGCGAGGCCGACGCCGGGATCGTGACGGGAAGCTTGCCGCCCAGGCGCAGCCCCGGCCCGATCAGCGAGTCGGTCGTCGCGATCGGCCCTTGCGAATCATTTCCCTGCCCCGACGAATCGTGGGCCGGTGCGGCATTCTCGGCAAAGTGATAGACCAGCGCCGTGTCCGCGTCGTAGGTTTCCTTCGGGTCGCCGCCACCCGGCGCGGTGATGTTTCCCGTGTTGCCGTAGTAGAGCCAAAGGGTGGTTTGCCCTCCCGGTTTGAGGTCGGGGACTTTGACCCAAACGAACGCTTCTCCCAGCAACGAATCGTATTTCTCGATGTGAAAGGCGAGCGGCGTCTTGTCGTCCCCGGCGATGAGCCGAATGTCGCTGCCGTCCTCCCGCGCCGCGCCGAAATCAAAGTCGGCCAGCCGGATGAGCATCGGCGTCGTGCCGATCGGATCATTGATCGCCGTGCCGGTCGCACCGGTGTCGATCGTGATCTTTTTGCGGATCGTCCAGTCGTGGTTCCACCACGCCTGCGCCCGGACGGAGCCAGCGCCGCTCGCGACCAGGGCCAGCAGCACGATGGAAATCAACGGTGAAGTCGCTCGTTTCATAGGATTAAAATTCGGCCCAGAGCCGGAAGGTGAGGAGCGCCTCGTAGGCGTTGGTTTGCGGCCCGTTGTCGAGCGGCAACCCGACGTCGAGCGATCCGTTGAGGTGGTTGAGAAGTTTGATCCGCGTGCCCAGTCCCACGCTGGCCAGTTTCATCTTCGCCTCCTGGTCCGGGAGCGGGTCGTTGATGGTGAGGAGGCCTCCGTCGCCGAAGAAATAAAAGCGCCACTCGTCGACCGTTTTACCCAGGAAATCCTTGAGCGAAGGGGTGCGCATTTCAGCCGTGCCGAAGATCCCGTTGTCGCCGAGTTCCTCCGATTCGAGATAGCCGCGCACCGTCCCCAGGCCCCCTCCGCTGAATTGCTCGCTGTTGATCAGCGGCTCATTCGCCGCCTGCCCCTGCCCCTTGACGAAAAGCTGGAAGCCCCCGGGCAAATCGCGCGTGTGCGACAGGTCGCCCCGGACATAGATGAAATCGCCGCTGGCCCCGTGCCGGTTCAGCTCGAAGTCGGTCTCGTCGCTGCCTGTCCCCCGCAGCGCCAGGTTCACGCTCGTGTTGAGATCGGTTTCGTAGCCCTTGGCCAGCCATGTCCCGCTGTAGGCCGCGCTCAACGGAAAATATGTGACCGGCGTCAGCGAGCCGGTCCCCGCGATGAGCACGTCCTGCGTGAAATGCTTGTAGTCGAGCCCGAGGCTCACCGAATGATAAAAATCTTTCTGCGCCGGCAACGTGATGATGGCCCGTCCGCCGACCACGTCGCCGTTGCCCGCCACCCCGATGCCGCCGAGGGTGTTGACGTTGCTGTCCTGCACCGTCCCCTGGAGCATAAGGCTGAGCCAGCTCACGTCCGGAATGCGGGCGAGGTAGTAGCCCGAGAAAACCTTCACCTGGTTGGTGTCCTCGGGCGACACCTGGAAGCTGAACCCGAGCGAATGTTCCAATTGCCACAGATTATCGTAGCTGACCGAACCGTTCACCCGTAGCGGCGTCGTGTCGGCACTGTACCGGTTGTTGATTTCGAGGCTCCCATGCACCGGCGGCGTGTCCTTGACGTTCAAATTGACGTCGACCGTTCCAGGAGTCTGGCCCGCGCTCAACGTCGGGGTCACCTGCCGGTCCGGCAGCTCGTTGAGCACCAGCAAATCATGCGTCACCTGCGTGAAATTCGGCGATTGCCCCTCCTGCAACGACGGCGCCTCCCGCTTGATCTGGTCGATCGAAAAATAGCGCGAGCCATGCACCCGCAACCGCGCCACTTCTCCCAGCATGACCTTGAGCACGATCACGCCGCTCTTCACCTGCTGCGGCGGAATTTGCACCGACACGGTTTGATAGCCCTTGTCCCGATAAGCATGCTCCAGCGCCCCGCGAGCCTGCTCCACATCCTGCGCCGTCCGATAGGGCCCCAGATAAGGATAGACCGCCGCTTCCACCTCCACCCGCGGCAGCAGATGCCCGCCTCCATCGATGCGATATTTTTGAATATAAAAATGCTTCTCGGCCTGGGCCGGAGTGGCCGCGCTCGGCGCGCTGGGCGTGGTTGGGCTCTCCACGCGGGCCGGCGGCAGCGGCGGATTATCGGCCGCGCGGGCCGTTGCCATCGGCCAGCAAATCCACGCCGGCGATGACATTAAAATTCCGGCGATCATCGGCGCCTTCCGCCCCGCGCGGTAAGCGCGGGCCGCAGACAAATGGCAATGATTTTGGGAAAGGTTCATATCGATCGAAATGGCGAGGCAGGCTCGAAAGGATAGGTTACGAGGAGAGCCTCAACAAAGACGTTAATGGTTACATTCACGCGACTCGTCGGTGACGTTCGCGTGACGCGCTCCATGTTGTTGAAGACCTCCAAAACATTTGGCCCAACACCCCTCCGTCATCGACGAGAATTCGTGAAAAACAGCATTTCGAATCTCCTGACATCGAGACTTGAAAACCTACTCGCTCTCGGCTCTCGACTAGGTTAGGTTTATCTCCCCCCAATTATGGACCGAAGAAACTTCGTTAAACTGGCCGGTGGAATGTCTCTTTACCTTCTCGCACCGGGACGCGGAGCGCGAGGCGACGATTCATCCCTGATTTTGGTGCCGGAAGATAAAGGTTTCTCCGACGCCTGGCTCAAGGCGCTGACCGCCCGCGGCGAGCCCGAGGTCTATCGGGGAGATGACCTGAAATATGTCGGCATGCCCGTCGGGGGAATTTGCGCCGGCTTGATCTATCTCGGTGGGGACGGCAAGCCGTGGCTCTGGGACATCTTCAACCGCAATTCCTTGGCGAAGCAGGTCACCTACGAGGGCCGTACTTTTGGAAATTCCGACGGATCAACGTATGTCGAACCGTGGATTCCCCACTCGCCGCTGGCGCAGGGCATGGCCATCAAATACACGGCCGGACAGCTCTCGGGACAACGCACCCTCGACAAGGACGGTGGTTGGGCCGAGATCACTTTTCAGGGACAGTATCCGCTGGCCACGGTGAATTATCGCGACCCGGCGGTGCCCGTCACGGTCAAGCTCGAGGCCTTTTCCCCCTTCATCCCGCTGAACGTCGACGACTCGAGCCTTCCAGCCACCGTCCTTCGCTACACCGTCACCAATACGGCGACCGCGCCGGCGCAGATTGAACTCGCCGGATGGCTCGAAAATGCGGTGCTGGCCATGAGCTCTCCGGGAAATGCCGTAACGCGCCAAAACCAGCCGATCAAGGACGCCAATGGTGAAGGCCTCCTTCTGACCGGCCAGTCAAACGACCAGGCCCAGCCGCCGGTGAATCAACGCAATGACTTCGGCACGATGGCGCTTTATCTGGTCGATGCCGGCCCGGGCGTCTCCTTGGTCCCCAGCCTTCCTGACGGCAAGCCGGAGCAACAGGTTTTCAACTCCGGTCAACCATCCACCTCGCCGGCTCAGCCCGTGGCCGCGGTAAAAAAGACGTTCAGCCTGGCCCCGGGCGAAAGCTGCACGCTCAGCTTTGTCCTAAGCTGGAATTTTCCCAACATCGATCCAGTCATCAATGGCCCGGGCACGACCCATTCGTATGCGGCGCGCTTCCCGGATGCGGGCGCGGTGGCGCAGTATGTCGCGGCCAACCTGCCCCGGCTGAGCGGCGACACCCTGGCGTGGGTCGAAACCTGGAACGATTCAACGCTGCCTCATTGGTTTTTGTTCCGGACCTTCTGCAACACGGCCAATCTCGCGACGACCACCAGTTATCTCTTCTCCACCGGCCAGTTCTGGGGCTGGGAAGGCGTCTATTCGTGTCCGGGCACCTGCACGCACGTCTGGGGCTACACCCAGGCGATGGGCCGGATTTTCCCGGACCTGGAGCGGGCTTTGCGCGAAAAGACCGATTACGCTTTCGCCCTGAATACCCATAACGGCACGATCAATTTTCGAGGGAAAAGCAACGGCTTTGCGGCCGATGGCCAGTCCGGAATCATCCTGAGGACCTACCGGTGCCATCTCATGTCGGTGGACGATACGTTCCTCAAGCCGCTTTGGCCGAAGGTGCGGCTCGCCATGAACCGGCTGATCTCGCAGGTGAACGACAAGGGTCTGCTCGTCGGCTCGCAGCACAACACGCTCGACACGGCATGGTTCGGCGAAGTGGCCTGGCTCAGCGGGCTCTATCTCGCCGCCCTGCGCGCCGCGGAGGAGATGGCCAAGGTATGCGGCGATACGGATTATGCGGCGAAGTGCCGTCAGCTTTTCGACCTGGGCTCCGCTTCGCTGGTGCCGGAACTTTTCAACGGCGAATACTTCATGAACAAGGTCGACCCCAAGCATCTCACCGCCATCAACTCGGGGACGGGATGCGAGATCGACCAGGTCATGGGCCAAAGCTGGGCGTGGCAGGTAGGCCTGGGCCGCATTTTCCCGCAGGCGGAAACTGTCACCGCGCTCAAATCGCTTTACCGCTACAACTTTGCGCCCGATGCGGGCCACTATCATGAGCAGATGAAAGTCGGACGCTGGTACGCGATGCCGGGCGAAGCCGGCCTGCTGATCTGCACCTTTCCCCGGCCCGATTGGGATTTTCAGAAAGCCGCCGGAAGGGGACCGGCCTGGGCCGCCCTCTATTTCAACGAGTGCCAGAGCGGGTACGAACACGAGGCCGCCTCCAACATGATCGCCGAGGGCCTCGTCCAGGAAGGGCTGGCCGTGACTCGCGCGATCCACGACCGCTACGCGCCGGCCAAACGAAATCCCTACAACGAGATCGAATGCGGCGACCATTACTCGCGCGCCATGGCCAGCTACGCCAGCTTCATCAGCATCTGCGGCTACGAATATCGCGGCCCCGACGCCTATCTCGGGTTCGCTCCACGGTTGACCCCGGAAAAGTTCAAGGCCGCTTTCACTTCCGCGGAAGGCTGGGGCACCTTCAGCCAGGAGGTGGGCGCCTCGGGTCTGCAGGCCAGTGTGGGTCTCAAGTGGGGCCGCCTGGCGCTCAAGACCATGGCGCTTCAGCCGGTGGGCTCATCCCGACCGACCAACGTTCAGGCCCATCTCGATGGTCAACCGCTTCAGGCCTCCCTCACTCCCCAACCGGACCGTATCGAGGTCACCTTCAGTGATGCGCTCACCTTGAAGGCTGGCCAGACCGTGACGCTTTTGCTCGCGTAACGCGTTAAACCTCGCTCCGAATTCGCAGATGGACCGTTAGTTCGACGAGGGCGCCGGCCCCATCGCGTTGCGCAGCCTTTGTTCCGCGTCCGGATTCCAGTAGCCGCAATCGAGGCGCAGGAAGACCGACGTATAAGGAATGGTCAGGTTGGTTTTGAGCACGAGAACGTGAAAGGTTTTCCCCGCCTCGTCGAGCTGGGCGATGATCTTTTCGTGCAGGAGGCTTTGCACGGGACGCCCGGCGAGCAGTTTGCCCAGAGCCTCGCGGTAGGCGGTAATTCCCGGGGCGTCGGCCTCCGGCACCTTCGTCAGTTCCAAATCGGTGAACACGACGGGCTGCACGTGCTTCGTCTTGGCCAGCGCGTCCAGCACGGCGCGGCAAACCGTCAGTTGATCGCTTCCGGTGACGATGGTTTCGACTCCTGGGGAGGTTTGCAGCGGATAGGCCGAATCAACGATCACGATCCAGTTGCGGTGGCCCAGCAGGGGAAGTTCCTCTTGTAACTTAGCCTTCCAGGAATCGCCGGCAAAGCTCGATTGCGTTCCGAGAATCGGCCCAAGAACGAGAATCAAAAGGAAAAGGAGACGCTTGTTTAAAGAATGCATGGGAATGAGGTGATGGAGGTTTTGGTTGGTTAAAAATAGAATGCTTGGGGAAATTCAACAACTCAGCAGATGCGGATAAAATCGATCTTCAGCAGCCGCGCCAGTTTTTCCAGCTGGCCGGCCACATGCCCCACGCCGATTGCACAGTGATGCGCCGGCCCGGCGCTGCACCAGCGGTTGATGAACGCCTTCGCCCCGATGGAAAAACGATAGCGGCTGTTTGTATTGCCGATCTGCAAAACGGCGCCCGCCACCGAATCGCCCTCCGCCACCAGCAGGGAAAGCGTGCCGTTCCGGTGCTGGACGACCGAGAGGAGCGTAACGGGTCCGTGCGCGACGCTCATCTGGATGGAGAGTCCTTTCCCCGGCTTCCCGTGATAAACCGGCAACGGAACGAGCCCAACCCGCCCCTGCGCGATGGCGAAATGGGCCGGGCCGTCATGGCCGAGGAAAACGACGTCCTCCTTGAAATCGGTCAGGTAAAATTCGGAGAACGAACCTCCCGCGCCGAGCAGGTCGAGGATTTTCATCGCATGGACATTCTTGATCTCGCATTCGCCCGCCACCGGAACGTGCCGGCCCGTCAGCAGCGTGTTGCCTGCGATGACCGAGGTGGCCAGGTCGCGGTGGGGGGTCCCCTCCTCGCCTTCATAATAATAGGCCAGCGAACCGAGATCATGTTTCGTCACCAGCGCGTCGAGCGCGCAGGCCGTCCGCGCCGCCCGTTCGAGTTCCGCCACTTCGCATTGGACGGAGACCTCAAACACGGAACGGAATTCGTCCAGCTTCGCGCGCACCGCCGGTTCCGCGAGGCCCGAGCGAAGCGCGTGCAACTCGTCCATCTCCAGCAGCTCGAAATGGCTGCCAAAGACGGCCGAATGCTGGGTCAGGTCGCTATAGACATCGAGCATCCCGCTATAGTAATGGCCCAGCACGCCCACGCGATTTTGGCGAAGTCCGGCGACGGTTCGCGCCGCATCGACCCACTCCCCGATTTCCTTCCACGCCTCTTCGTCGTCGAGAAAACCGCTGACCACATGAAACGGAATTCCGGCGCGGTCGAATACGCAGGCGATCTCGGGCACGGAACAGGTCTGGCAATGTTCCAGCCACAGCCCCGTCATCTTGCCGCGATCTCCGAGGCGGTTGAAGGCCTCGTAATCGAGCTGGGGTACGGGTTGAAGATTCAGCACCACCACCGGCACGCGGGCCTTTTGAATCACCGGCAGCACCGTGGAGGAGAGCGCGTAGGTCGAGATAAAAAGAAAAATCAGGTCGACCTCCCCGCGGTTGAAAGTCGAAGCCGCCGCCGCAGCCTGCGTGGGATCATCGACCAGGCCGGCATCGATCAACACGGCCTCTCGTTCAAGCCGTTCGCGAATCCGGCCCTGATAGCCGAGCAGGCGATCCTTGAGCCTCTCGAACTGGGGCCAGTAGGTATCGAGCCCCACACCGAAAAGACCGACGCGCAGAGCCACCGTGGAAGAGAGAGCCATCCGTTGCATGAGAACAAAGAAACGCGACGGCAACAACAAGAATTGGCGACGCTTCCGCCCGGCGGAAACCTGATCCTCCGCGTTACCTCCCGCGCGTGAAGGTAATTCCAATTCTCGCCGTCAGGCACGGCCGGCTGAAGACCAGGCCGATGCGAGTGAACGTCACCCCCAGGTTCTGGATCGTTTCGGGCTTGAGCTTAAAATCGGCCGATGACGAAATTTTTGCGATCAACTTCGCGTTGCCCATGCTTAAGGACAATGTTGTGGCATCGATCTCCTTCCAATCGCCACGTGTGATAATCGCGTCCTCAAAGGTGGTCGGGGAAGAAAAGTTCGCCTCATCGGTGATGACCACTTGCCCAGCGCCCGTGCGGGTATCGTCCATTGTACGGGTCAACTTTTGCATCGAAGCGACCGCATAAGCCGGGGCCAGATCGATGACAATCTCATCGCGCTGCGGGCTAAACGAGGTCGAGAGGACGACCGGCTTGGCCTTGATCGCGTTGATCTGCAATTGGCCGCCTACGACCGGCACGGGGTGCCCGTAAGAGTTAATCAGTTTACTCTCATTGCGTTTCGGTCCAAAGGTATCCTTGTCGTAGAACTTCGGCCCGCCCGGATCGCCGGTCGGCTCGTCGTCACCGACCGCAATTTCATAAGACCCGATATCGTTATGACTATGGGAGAAATTACCGCCCGATTTGATCCCGATACCCATGCCATGCTGTTCAGACGAACGACAAACCAGCACGCCGACATCCTTGAAATAAAATCGAAGCGGGTCTTCCGGCTCACTCGACGCTTTGGCAGGCGTGGTGCAGGGCGTGGCGTCGACTTCACCCAGGGTTCCGGCAAAGTCAAAGTGTTGCGAAAAGGGAGGAGCCTTTAGATCGAGGGCCAGAGCATCCTGACAGTAGGCCAGCACATCGGGATTGATCTTCGACCCAAACGGGCAATCGGCAAACGGAGGAACCGCGTTGGGCCCGATTTTGATCCGCTCCCCATACAAAATACACGGGATGACTCGGGGCTGGGCGAAAAGATCAACCTTGCCGCCGGTGGCCTCGATCATCTCCTCGCGCAGCGCTGCATAATGGCCAAAGCCGTAATCCCAGTACCCGGGCCCTTCGGTGCAATAGCCGTCATCGGTAAAACTGTTGAGATAATAGACGGAGTAATGCTCCGCCGCCGCCACATAAAAAGCCCTCGCTTGCTTGTCGGGAATGACACTGAGGGCCGAGCCAACAATCCCCGACAGGCAGACCGGATTCCAATTATTTTGCTTCGGACTTTTTTGGGAACCGAGCCATTCACACGGCCTGCCCGTGGCGACCGTGCGGCGAAAGGGTTCGAATATCCGTTGCTCCAAACGCCGCAAGACAAGCTCCCTCACCGCGGGATCGATTTTGTCCCCCAGCAAATAAAGCGTTTCGGCTAATTTGCACCCGAAAGTCGATGCGCCTAAATCGACGAAATAGTCGGTGCCGTGGAACGAGGTCAAGCTGGCGTCGTGGGCCGGCAGCGTCCATGTCGGGTCGCTTGCATTGGCCCGTATGACTTTGTTCAAAACCGGGAGAAACCGGCCCTTGTTCTCCAGGCACTCGGCGTAAGCGAGCACCGAAATCCAGTTTTCCCGCGCCGCCATCATCTTCTCGCCGCGCGGCCGATTTCCCGTCCTGGTGAAATCGAGATAATCGTCGTCGCTCCAGGCGGGGAAAGGCGTGGTCAGCAGCTTTTCAGCCTTGCCGATGAACGGATGCAACTCGGCCACCCGTTTCGGTTCCATCCAGTAGGCCCGGTCGCCGATGGGTTTGCTCAGGCCCGCGGGTTGGTCAGGCAAAAAGCCTGCTATCTGTTGAATTCGCTCGGCCGAAAGTTCGCCCAAGTCGCTTGGGCCCTGGCCCCTTGCGGTCATGGTGACTAAAGCCAATAAACTCAAAAAGATAAGGTTAATGCGCTTGTGCATGTGTGTGGTGGAAGCCTCCGCGCATGATTCAGCAGGATCGCATGACTTATAATAAGAAAGCATGGGCAGAACAGGATTCGAACCTGTGAAGGCAAAGCCAGAAGATTTACAGTCTTCCCCCGTTGGCCACTTGGGTATCTGCCCGATAACGGCGCGCGACGCATGGGCCGTCGCGAGTCATGAAGGCTATGCGAGTTGGCGCGGGATGAAAATGCTTTTTTGCGGTCCAGCGGTCGGCCGTGGAAAAAAAGGAGCTCAACCGGCTCCGTTCACCACGGAAAACGGCGTCGAAAAAAGGGTCGCGCCGAACTCCGCCCGGAAGCGCCGCTCCATCTCCCAGGTGTTTTCCCGCGATCGCGTCAGCGCAAACACGGAACTCCCGCTGCCGCTCATCAGCGCGTCGAGCGTCTCCGGCTGTTTCTGGAACCACGCCTTGACCGTCGGCAGCCACGGATATTTCGAGAAGGCGGGCGGCTCGAGATCGTTGCGCAGCGTGACGTCGGCCACGGTGCGTCCCGGCGCGCCCGCGCAGGGATTTTGCGCATAGGTCTTGTAAGCCCACGGCGTCGACACGCCGAAGCCGGGATGGACCAGCAGCCCCTCGATATTTTCCTTCAGCCGCACCGGCTCGATAATCTCCCCTCGCCCGCGACAGATCGCCGGCGCGCCGTAAATGAAAAACGGAATGTCGCTGCCCAGCCGCGCCGCCAGTTCCGCCAGCTTCGCGTCGTCGCATTCAACCCCGGTCAACTTCCGCAGCGCGAGCAGCACGGCCGCCGCGTCGCTGCTGCCGCCGCCGAGACCGGCCCCGACCGGCACCGCCTTTTCGAGATGGATCCGGACCCCCGTCGAGAGCTTGAACTCCTCCAGAAAAATCCGCGCCGCTTTCGTCGCAAGATTATCCTTCGCATCGGCCAGCGCCGGATCGGAGCAGGTGAATTCAATGCCGCCGTTGCCTTCGGGCATAAGCTCAAGGTAGAGCGTGTCGCCGAGCGAAATCGGCGCCATCAGCGTTTCGAGTTCGTGAAAGCCGTCGGCGCGGCGTCCCAGAATGTGGAGATAGAGATTGATTTTGGCCGGAGCGAACTGTTTCACTTGATCGAGAGTAACACGACAACGACCATGACCGACAAACTGATTCTTGCCCTCGATGTCGATCGCGCCGACGATGCCCTCGCCCTCGTGCGGCGGCTCCGGCCGTGGCTGAGCCTCTTCAAGGTCGGCAACCAGCTTTTCACCCGCGAGGGCCCGGCCTTCGTGAAAGAATTGCGGAAACTCGACGTCGACATTTTCCTCGACCAGAAATGGCACGACATTCCGCAGACCGTCGCGCACGCCGTCAGGGCGGCCGTCGCGCTCGACGTCCGTTACGTCACCGTTCACGCTAGCGGCGGACTCGAAATGTTGCAGGCCGCGCAGGAAGCGGTGAAAGGCAGCCGCACCGAAATCCTCGCCGTCACCGTCCTGACCAGCCTCGACGACGGCGCCTTGCGCCAGATCGGTTTCGACAGCACGGCGGCCGACCAGGTCGTGCGCCTCGCGCGCCTCGCCACCCTCGCGGGCGTGACCGGCCTCGTTTGTTCGCCCCACGAAATCGAATTGATCTGCCAGCAGGTCCAGGAGCCGGTCAAGCTCGTGACCCCCGGCGTCCGCTCCGCGCAGGACGGCCTCCAGGACCAGAAGCGGACCCTCACTGCCGCCGAGGCGCTCAAGCGCGGCGCAACCCATCTCGTCATCGGCCGCCCCATCACCAAAGCCGCCGACCCCGTCGCCGCCACCCAGGCGCTCCTGGCGGAGTGTGGGTTGACTTAAACTTCCCCTCATTTCCAAATGAGGTTTGGGAAAAGGGAAAAATAAATGAAGCACCGCGGATTCTTTCTAAACCTTTGTTTCCTCTGTGTTCTCTGTGTTCTTTTGTGGCCAATGATTCCCTGCCACGCGACGACGTTGCCGCCCGAACTCAAGGCCTACGATTTCGCCCGCGCCTACTACGTCGAGGACGGCGGAGTCGTCATCGCGCCGCAGGACGGCTTCTATTCCACTGGCGGCGTGCCGACTCCCGAAGGCATCCGGCTCATACCCGGCCAGACCTTCATCCAATTCGATCCCGACCACCTCATCATGGAAGTCTACAAATTCGTCCGCCTCGACCCCGACGAGCGGCGCGCCCACTTTCACGAGCGCCGTTATCATTATGACGTCGTGAAGGATGCCCACGGCAAAAACCGCATCGTTCCCGGCAGCGCCATCGACAGCGACGACTTCTACCTCAGCCACTTCCGCCTGCTCGAATGGTTCGACTTCGCTTTCCCCTACATGGAAATCCATCCCGGCGAACAATACTGGCGCACGCGAGCGCAGTAGGGTCTTCTCACCGCGTCACGACGTCTCCCAATTTCACCACCTCCAAATCCTTTCCCTTCACCCGCGTCAGCTGGTGCAAAATATCGTCATTCCAACGATCATCCGGCGCGCCGCTGATGTACCAGTCGCTGCCATTGTCGGCCAGGATCAGGCCATAAGTCTTCAGCGCCGCCAAAATCACCTGCACGTCCGGGTCGAATGAGCTGACCTCGAAATCGTGCCGCAACCGCAACCGCGCGCCCATCGGCAGCAGATCGGGATCGCTCGAACGGCTCGCCCAGTGCGAGGCCGGCGCGACATACGCCCGCCGCGTCCTCTCCACCGTCAAGCGCAGCGCATGCGCAATCAGCCGCTGCTCGTGCACCTCGTCATACCGCACCAGCCCGGGAAAAACCGGCAACCCCGCCGCATCGGCGGAGGTCCAGCCCGCGGGCCGCGTCGCGTTCGTTTTCAAGTCCCAGATCGCGCCGCTCCCGGCGTGCCATCCTGCGGGACCCCTCACCGCCTGCCACAACTCGTAAAGCACCCAGTCGTCCCGATCGATCAACAGCAGGTGCCGGTCTCCCTCCGTCGCGCCCGGACCGCCCTCGATCAGCGGATGCGCCGGAATCGGATAGGGCCCCTTGTCGCTCTCGTCGGCATAATCGAAAGTCACCGCCGTCCGCGGCGTGGCGTGATCGACGAACTGAAACGGAATGCCGTTGGTCCCCGTCCCAAAATCAGGATGCAGCGGCTTGCTCGCGCCAATCGCGGCGATGTAGGCCTCCGACTTCGGATCGACCGGCAACCGCAAAATGTCGGTGTTCCACGGATTGTCCTTCGGAAAAACCGTCCGGCCCGCACTCTCGTCCGCGAACGCCAGCTTGCCCAGGCTCAAAACCGCACTCATCGTGAGCACGCACGTCTTCAATAAGAACGCCGAAGTCATAATGACTACCTATCTATTATGCCAATTTCTTTCTCCAATGGTTTCGCGCATTCCGCTCCTAGAAATTCGTCCCCGGCGAGCAATACGGGCGAATGCGCCATAACCACAGGTGTCCTTTTCTGATCAGTCCTAGCGCAAAACCTCCATATCTAGCAGCGTAAATGCTTTTCGCTCCGAATAATAGCGGCAGCTCAATTGACCTTGTACCGTAGTAATGGAAGGCCCGTCCTGTGTCGTGTGCACAAATTTAACGGTGTATATCCCACCTTTTTTGTCCAAATCTTCTTTATATCCAAGTATCTGCCATACTATTTTGATACGCTGGGAGCACTACTCCCAACGTAAATAAATGTGGGAAAGCCATATTTTTCTCCAACTAAGTTATAAGTGAAATTACTCGCCCCACTATCGTTCGGTCCATAATGTAAGAATATCTTTTGTAATACGATGGCACTAATGCTCAGCAGGCAAAAAATCAAAAAAAGTTTCGATAGTCGCATCTTGAGTTGAATATAATTGCCCGTGATGGTGCAAAGATAGGCAATTTTTACGGCGCTTCATAGACGCACTTCCCGCGATGATAGGTGGCCAGCAAGTAGGGCGTGTTCTCGGGCGAGAGGAGGCAGAAGTCGGCCGAGTTCCCTTCGGCCAGCCCGTGCTTCAGGCCCAGCAGCGAAGCGGGCCGCGACGAGAACGCCGTCCACGCGTCCTCCAGGAAAAGACCCGCCATCCGCTCGGCGAGACAGACCCCCTGGAACGGCGTGAGCGTCGATCCTGCCAGCCTCCCCGATTCGGGCAGCCGCGCCGCGCCATCCGCGCCGACCTCCACCTCCACTTCGCCCAGCGTGTAGCGCCCCGGTTTTTCCGCCACAGCTCCGGCCATCGCGTCGGTTGTCAGCAGCAGCCGCGGTGCGTGATGCCCTTTTTCCAGCGCGCGCGCGAGGACGCGAAAGGCATGCGGCGGAAGATGCACTCCGTCCGGGATCAGCGATGCCAGAAGTTCCCGCTGCGCCAGCGCATGAAAAATCACATTCTCGAATTTCGGCATCGGAGACGGCACCGCGTTGCCCAAATGCGTCCAGCCGACCGCGCCCGCATTCATCGCGAAGCTCAAGGTATCGCCCATCGCGCCCGAATGGCCGAGGAAAAACCGAATCTTCTTCTCCACACCCGCGCGGATGACCTCCGCGCTCGCCACCGGGTCGATCTCCGGCGCCAGCGTGATCAGCTTCAGCAGCGGACCCGCGATGCCCAGCCATTCCGCCAGCAGGCTCAGCCTCGGCTTCTGCATCCACTCGGAACGGTGCACGCCGCGATAACCGGGATCGGGATTCAGCCACGGTCCCTCCATGTGAAAGCCGAGGCAATTGCGCGGATCGAGATTGATCCGTCCGGTCAGGCCGGTCAGCAGCCGGCGATAATTCTCCTCCGTGTTCGTGATCAGCGCGATGAGAAAGCCGGTGCAGCCGTGCGCGTAAAGCTGACGCGTCGCATGGTGCCACGCCTCGTCCGATTCGATCGCGCGGTTGAAATCGACGCCCGCGAAGCCGTTGATCTGAATGTCGATCAGCCCCGGCGCGATCCACGGCAGGTCAAGGATGTCCTCCTTCCGCGCCGTGATTTTTTTGACGACGTGATCCTCGACCACCACGTCGCAAACCTGGCCGTGCAGCGTCCGCGCCGTGATCTTCATGCCTCCACCTTCCGCGGCTCGCGCGTGAACCGGATCAGCACGCACCAGAGCGCCGCACCGGCCAGCAGCACCACCGGAAGAATCAGGACGCCCTTCAGCAAATCGCCCGTCAGTGTCGAGAGATTCCCCACCACCGTCGGCGAGCCGAAATCGCCGAAGAGATGAATGACGAACGTGCACAACGCCATCGCGCTGGCCCGCAGATGGACCGGCACGATCTCAAATATTTCACTCGCGATGGGACCCGTGGGCAGGAAAAGAAAAAACATGCTCGCTCCAAGACCGACCAGCGAAAGTGTGGCATTTCCCACCATCAGGGCAAAGAAACAAAGCGGTGTCGCGGCGACCAGCGACAGCGCCATCACCCACACATACCCGGCCGGCGTCCGCCTGCGCAGCGCGTTCGCCAGAAAGCCGCCGAGCAGCGTCGCCACCAGCCCAGCCCCGGCCAGCATCGCGCCGAAAATCGTCGACGACTCGCCCAAAGGCAGCGCGTGAATCCGATGCAGGAACGTCGGACCCCACACCCCGAACGCGCCGATGGAAAACGTCTGCGCCGCGTAACCCCACACCAGCAGATTGAAGCGGCGGTTCAGGAAAAGCCGGGCCACCTCCCGCACCCGCGCCCTCGGCACCGCCTCGCCCTCGATCCCGTCCGACTGCCCCCGGCGCGGCTCCCGCAACAGCAGCAGCCCGAGCGCAAGCAGCACGCCCGGCAACCCCGCGTAAATAAAAGCCCCGCGCCAGTCGCCATGCTGCGCGAACCAGCCGCCAATCGTGAATCCAATCGCCGAGCCGAAAGGAATCGCCACATAAAAAAGCGTCAGCGCCGTGTTGCGTCGCGTCGCGGCAAACACATCCGAAATCCAGCTCGGCCCCATCGTGACGAAGCAGGCTTCGCCCACCCCGACCACCATCCGGATCGCGAAGAGCTGGCCGAAGCCGTGCGCCAGGCCGCTCCCCGCCGTGGCGAGACTCCAGACCAACACCCCGCCCAGCATCAGATATTTTCTCGGAAACCGGTCGCCCAGGTAGCCGAAGACCGGCGCGGAAACAAAGTAGCCCAGCATGAAAGCCGAGGCCGCCCAGCCCGCGTCGCCGTCGCTCAGGCCCAGCTCTTTTTGCAGCGGCGTCAGCACCGCCGACATCACATACCGGTCGAGGTAATTGAACATGTTCAGCCCCGAGAGAATCGCCAGCGTGAACCAGGCCGTGGCGGCGTTGCTCAGGGGAAGCGGTCGCATGTGCGCAAAGTGTGCGGAAGAAGCAGCGCGGCGGCAAGTCGCAGTGCCTCGATGGGTGGCCCGGACTCCTTGTTGTCCGGGTTGGCGCGGACCCCTTCCGCGCAAACAGGAGGTCACGGGAAAATTGGGCAGACAACCGGTCACCTCCTGCGCGCTCGAAATGTCTTCTCGCGCGTCCGGACAACAAGTTGTCCGGACCACCCGAAGAAGATCCGCGCTCCGAGACGGCGGGTCACACCCAAAACTTTCCTTGCATGCCGCCAAACAGCGCGTATCGCTTTCAAGACCCCTCAACCTCCAACCGAAAGACCTTCCATGAAACTCGCCGGCAAAGTCGTACTCGTCACAGGCAGCAGCCAGGGCATCGGCGCGGCCATCGCCGTCCGCCTCGCCGGGGAAGGCGCCGACATCGTGGTCAATTACCACTCGCATCCCGAGGAGGCAGACGCGGTCAAGGCGCAGATCACGGGCCTGGGCCGCCGCGCGGTCGCCGTCGGGGCCGATCTCGGCGCGGTGACCGACGTCTACAAACTCATCGGCGAAGGCGTCGCCGCCCTCGGCCAGATCGACATCCTCGTCAACAACGCCGGGGTCGAGAAAAATGCCTGGTTCTGGGACGTCACCGAGCACGACTACGATTTCGTCCTCAACACCAACCTCAAGGGCCCCTTCTTCGCCACGCAGGCCTTCGTCAAACATCTCCAGGGCCGCAAGGCGCCCGGGAAAATCATCAACATCAGCTCCGTGCACGAGGAACTCCCCTTCCCCCACTTCACCTCCTATTGCGCCAGCAAGGGCGGGCTCAAAATGATGACCCGCAATCTCTCCATCGAGCTCGCGCCCTTCGGCATCACCATCAACAACGTCGCGCCCGGCGCCATCGAAACGCCGATCAACACCGCGCTGCTTCACGATCCGGCAAAGCTCAACGCGCTCCTCCAGAACATCCCGCTCAACCGCCTCGGCAAACCGGCCGACGTCTCCAGCGCCGTCGCCTTCCTCGCCTCCTCCGACGCCGACTACATCACCGGCACCACCCTCGTCGTCGACGGCGGCCTCACCTGGGATTACTCCGAACAATAATCCCCTGGAGGATCGGACTCCGTCTCGACCCTGATCCTGTCTTTGCTCGGCGCGTTCCATTCCCCAGCACCTCCCTAAAATTCAAGACCGAGACAGCGTTCCCACCCTCCATCATTGTAACGCGAAAAAGTATGGCTTCCGCGACGCGCCACGCTATTTTCGAGGCTTATGTTAGGCTCTTGGACAGAAACCTTTATTTTTTCATGGTACGTGATGGTCCCCCTGATGCTCTGCAGCATCATCTCGCTCGCCATCATCTTCGAACGCATCCTCTCGCTCCGGCCCAACGCCGTGATCAAGCCCTCCCTCGCCCGCGCCATCCACGAGCTCGGCTACGGCGGCAAGACCACCCTGGTCGAGCACGAGTCGGTCGATGAAGACACCGCCCTTTCGCGCCTCGTCCGCGCCTGCCTCATGTACACCAGCTGGCCCAAGGACGAAAACGCCGAGGCCGTCCAGGCCTACGCGCGCCGCGAAATCGTCCGCCTCGAGCGCGGCCTCGTTTTTCTCGAAGTCGTCACCGGCCTCGGGCCGCTCCTCGGCTTGATGGGCACCATCCTCGGCCTCATCCGCATCTTCAGCTCCGCCGGAAACGCCTCCGAGCTTTCGGCCCAGAGCACGCAAATCGCCGCCGGCATCGCCGAGGCCATGTACTGCACCGTCGCGGGTCTGATCGTTGCCATCCCCGCCCTCATTGCCCACAGCCTTTTCTCGCGGCACATCGAGGCGCTCACCATCGACCTCGAAACGCTCTGCTCGGAACTGCTCGGCAAGCTCTACACCCAGGCCGAAAGCCCCGAGTCGGTCCAGCGCTAGGCCACGCTCCCGCGCCATGCAATTTCCCCGGAAACCGCGCCGCTCGCCGACGCTTAACATCATCCCGTTGATCGATGTCCTCGTCGTTCTCCTCATCTTCTACATCGCCACCACCGTCTTCAAGAAGAGCGAGCCGAAGATCACCATCAAGGTGCCCGACTCAACCACCGCCAAATCGACCAAGGAAACCCCGCCCTCGATCATTTACGTGACTTCCGACAGCAAAATTTATCTCGACGACACCCTCGTCGATCCCGAGCTGCTGGGCGACTTGCTCAAGACCAAAATCGCGGCCAATCCCCAGTTCAAAGTCGCGATGAAGGCCGACACCAAGGCCCCCTTCGGCGCGATCACCAAGGTCATGGACGCCGCCCACGTGGCAGGAATTCCCGACCTGCCTACCTTTATGGATACCAGCAAGTCACCCGAGGGCGGAGACTCGGGGCCATGATTCGGGAGATCGTCCACTACAACGCCCCGGTGCTCCGGGCCAAAGGCAGGGAAGTCGGCGCGATCACGCCCGAGATCAAGGCGCTCGTTCAGGATTTGTTCGACACCATGCGCCATGCGCGCGGCGTCGGCCTCGCCGCCCAGCAGATCGGCGTGGCGCTGCAACTCGCCGTCATCGACATCGCGGGCGTCAAGGAACGACCCAGCAAAATGTGGATCAAGGGCGTCCCAGTTGATCCCGAGGAACACATGCCGCTCGTCCTGATCAACCCCGTGCTCAAGCCGACCAAGACCAAGACCATCAGCCACGAAGGCTGTCTCAGTTTTCCCGGCCTCACGCTCGAGATTCCCCGCGCCCATCGCGTCGCGGTCCGCACGCGCAAGCTCGACGGCGGCACGTTCGAGTTCGATGCGGGCGGGCTGCTCGGCCGCGCAGTCCTCCACGAGGTCGACCATCTCCACGGAAAACTTTTCATCGACCTGATCACCGCCGAAGAACGGCGCGACATCCGCGAAGACCTCGAATATATCAAGCGGGGCGAACCGATTCCCGCCCGGCCAGATGAGAATGGTTCTTAATTCTTCATTCCGCGAACCGATAAAGTACAATAACCGCATGGGCCCTGAAGAAAGCAAGAGCTACCAGCTTCGTGTTCGCGTCACCGCCGAGGAACGCGACCTTCTGGAGAAACTGCGCACGCAGCGCAATCGCGGGGAAACCATCTCCGATCTCGTCCGGGAGGCCATCTCCCTCCTGGCGAAAACCGGAAGCGAGGGAGGCCCTGGCGCGCTCAGCCCCGCCGTCCAGTCCCACGTCAATCGCCTGGCCGAACTCCTCAAGCGGGAACCGCGGCAGGTCGAGCAAGCCTGCATCGAAGGCATCATCGACCTGATCGAACGCAAATGCGACGTCCCCCTCATCGTGATGGAAACCCACCTTCACCAGAAGTACCGCGCCCGGGACGACAAAGCCGGCTTGCCGTCCTCCCCCCTCTCCCTTTCCACGCTGGAACCACCACCGCAGGAAGATCGGCCGCCGGCCTGACCCGATTGGTATTTCCCTCGTTCCCAAGTTGCATCTGTTCGGAACCACCGGAACTTCATCCTCTCCGATAAACCACACCGAGCACATCGCCGAAGCGCACCGTCCGGACCGATTGAAAACCTATCCTGGTCGCCGTTGGAAACGGCCCCGACAAAACCGCATCGCCGCCTTTCAAGAGGGGCACCCAGCAAATCCGTATTTCCCTCACCTCGTCCTTCGCAAAAAGCTCCGCCGCTGTTCGAGCGGACGGCATCTCGCCGCGCGATTTGTTCCCCTTAAACTGAAGGAAAGCGCACGCCTTTGGTGGCAGCGACCGGACCGGCCACCGCGCGCCGTCCCAGGTCAGCGCCAGTGCGATCACCGTTCCTTTCCCTCCCGTTTTGTCCCCGCGCCTCATAAAATCAGCATCGCGTCGCCGTAGCTGAAGAACCGGTATTTCAATCCCACCGCCTCGCGATAAATCTCCAGTACTTTTTCCCGCCCCACCATCGCGCTGACCAGCATCAGCAGCGTCGAGTGGGGCAGATGAAAATTCGTCAGCAGCGCGTCGACCCGCTTGAACTCATAGGGCGGATGAATGAAAATCCGCGTCCGCCCCTTGCCGCGGTGCAGATGCGGCGCCGCCTCCAGCACACGGGCCGAAGTCGTCCCCACCGCGATCACGCGCCCCGCCGCCTCATAGGCCGCCTCGAAGCCCTCCGGAATAGAATAGGCCTCCTCGTGCATCTCGTGGTCGGCGAGAAATTCCGTCTTCACCGGCCGGAACGTGCCCAGCCCCACGTGCAGCGTCACGAACGCGTGCGGAAATCGCGCCAACAATTCGGGCGTGAAATGGAGCCCCGCCGTCGGCGCCGCGACCGAGCCCGCCTGCCGCGCGTAAACTGTCTGGTACCGCTCGAAATCGTCCGCCGTATGCTCGCGCTCGCCCAGCGTCCCGCGCCGCTTGCGGATGTAGGGCGGCAGCGGCATCTCGCCCATCGCCTCGAGATCGACTGGCGAGAAAAAGCGCAGTACCCGCTCACCGCCCGGCAGCGTTTTTAGCACCTCCGCCTCGATCGGCTTGCCTGCCGTATCACCTGGCGCGGGCGGGAAAAAAAGCCGCATGCCCGGCTTGGCCCGCGCCCCCGGCTTCACCAGCGCCACCCAATGTTGCGGACTCGTCTCCTCCAGCAATAAAACTTCCAGCCGCCCGTCGCTCGTGGCCAGCGCGGCCGGCCTCACCTTCGAGTCGTTCAGCACCAGAAGATCGTCCGCGCGCAGATAGTCGGGCAGGTCGTAGAAATGGCGGTGCTCCACCCGGTCCTCCGCGCGATGATAGACCAGCAGCCGCGCCTCCTCCCGCCGCGCCGCGGGATGAGTCGCGATCAGCTCCGGCGGCAACTCGTATTCGTAATCGGACGCGCGCGCTCCCGGCTGCTGCCGGTCTGGAAAAGATCGGGCCATGCCCCTCAACTCAGCCCGAGCGACGGATACCGCTCCGCCAACAGCTTCTTCGACGCGACAAAAGCCGCCTGCGCCTGGTCGAGCCGCTGCTGGTATTCGCCCGCCAAAAACGTGCTCTTCTCGATCTGCAGAAGGATCGTCCCCACCTCGGTAAAGCCAAAATTAAGCAGGCAGCCCCGCAGTCCGTGGGCCATCGACGAAATCGATTTGCGGTCCGTCTCGACGTTCTTCAACTTCAGCTCCTGAAATTGCACGTCCGCCCCCTCGACCAATTCGCGCACGATCCCCGCCATTTCGGCCTCCACCTCATTCGGGTTATCGCCCAAAAGAGAGGCGGCCTGGGACCAGTCGAAGGCGGGTTCGGTCGGCGCGCTCATAATTTTCACCCCTAGTCCTTAGACCAAGCCGAGCTTAAAATCAACCGCCGCGTGCGCCGGTTTTTTCGCCGCCTCAAAACGGAATGTCGTCTTCCTCGGCCGGCGGCGGACGATCCTCCGACACCGTGGATGCGGGCCGTGCGGCCGGCCGGCCGGATTCGCCGGAACTCGACGCCGCAGGCGCACCGCCCGTACGGGCCCCGCCGCCTCCGCCGCCCAAAAATTGCACCCGATCCGCCCGCACCTTCATCCGGCTCTTCTTCTCGCCCTGCGGCGTCTCCCATTGGTCGAGACGCAACTGGCCCTCGACAAAAACCGGCCGCCCCTTGGTCAGGTACTGCTTGCAGTTCTCCGCCGTGCGGCCCCAGACCTCGACATCGACGAAAGTCACCGTCTCCTTGATCGTCCCGTCTTGCGCCTTGTAGCTGTCGTTGATCGCCATGCCCAGGTCGCAGACCGCCGTCCCCTTCGGCGTATATTTCACCTCGGGATCGCGCGTCAGGTTCCCCATCAGCAAAACTTTATTGAGACTGGCGGCCATGATCGCTTCCCCCGCGGGCCTAAGCCGCGACGGTCTCCTGCTTCAGGTAAAACTGGCGGTAAACCACCTCGTTCAGGCTCAGCTTCACCCGCAGCGGCTCCACCTTGTCCGGCGCGAGCTGAAACTGCACATTCACGTAAAAGCCGCTGTCGAGATCGCCCGCCATCCGTTCAAAACGCTTGCGGTCCATCTTCTGCGTGCCGTTGATCTTGCCGCCGAAACCCTCGATTTCCTTCTCGATGGCTTCGATCGCTTCCTTGAGCCCTTCATCCTTCCCCTGGATGTTCAGGATGAAAAGGCCGTCGTAATTATTCATTTCATTCTCCTCAATTTCACTCATCTTGGTTGGGTTCAACGGGATTCACCCCATTGAACCGGTTCATCGCTACCGCAATTCCTTCGCGCTGGCAACATTCAATCGCCGTCCGCGCCGTGCGGACCATCCGCCCGAGCGCATCCTCCTCCTCCGCCCGGAAACGAGAGAGCACCCACCGTTCCATCGCCCAGCCCGCCGGCACCGCGTCCACCCCGCAACGCAATCGCGCATAACGCTCCGTCCCCAGGTGACTCTCCACCGACTTCAGCCCGTTGTGCCCGCCGTGCGACCCCTCCGGCCTCAGCCGGACCTGCCCCAGCGGCAGCGCCACATCATCCACCATCACCAGCACATCGGCCGCGGTCAGCTTCAGCAATTCCAGCCATCCCGCCACCGCCTTCCCGCTCTCGTTCATGTAAGTCATCGGCTTCACCAACCGTTCACCCGAATCGAGCAGCGCGAACTTCGAAAACCGGGCGCGCTCGTCGTGAAACGCCGCCCCCTCCTCGTTCGCCCAGGCGTCCAAAATCATAAACCCGACATTGTGGCGGGTAAAAAGATACTCCGAGCCGGGATTCCCCAGACCGACGACCAGCTTGTACGTCGGCGCGGGCACAGGAGGACCGTCCGCAGGACCTGCCATTCGCAGGACTACTTCTTGCCCTCAGGTTTCGCCGCCGCCTTCGCGTCGCCCTTGCCGCCGCCCTTCGCATCCGCTGCGGGGGCCGCTTCACCCTCCACCTTCTTTTCCTTGATCACCTCGGGCTGCACCACCTCGGCCGCCGGCGTCGCCACCACTTCCTCCTTCGGAGCGAACACGCTGAACACCGGCAGTTCCGGCGGATTCGAAGCCGTCACCCCTTCCGGCAGCACCAGTTCGCGCACATGGACCGAATGGCCGATGGTCAAATGGCTGACGTCCACCGTGATCAATTCCGGCAGATTCCGCGGCAAACAGGCCACGCGGATCGTCCGCAGCATCGTCTCGAGCAGACCGCCGCCCGTCTTCACGCCCACCGGCTCGCCCACGCTCGTCACCGGCACCTCGGCGTGGAGAATCTCATCCTGCGCGATCTCGTGCAGGTCGATATGAATGATATAATCCTCGATCGGATGATGCTGCACATCGAGCAGAAGCGCCAGATGCTGGTCCACCTTCTTGCCCGCGCCATCGGTCAATTCCACATCGACCAGGACGTTTTCGCTCGTCGACGATTGCAGCAGCGCCGCCAGCTTGCGGGCATCGATCTCAATCGGACGCGAACGGACCGCCTTGTCCTTCGACTTGCCGTAAAGCACGCCGGGGACGCGCCCCGCCTTGCGCACGGCCTTCAGGGCGGTGCGACCGATGCCGGCCCGCTGGGAAACTTGAAGAGAGACAGTCTTGGACATAAAACGATGAAATTTAGGGTTATACCTGAGTTAAGATGAGCCGAGCATTAAACCGCCCTCCCCCTCCCCGGTCAAGGGCGAAATTCGGCCTGCTTTTGTTCCCAAGTTGCATCACGCCAAATCATGTCGGATATAGGTGAGCACGTCGGCAATCTGCTGATCGGTCAAGTGCGAAGGCCGGCATGGTATTGGAATATGTCGTTCGGCCCGGAAGGGCGGCCGCCGTTCGTCACGCCCGAACATCGCCTTGGGAACCGGTCTCATTGTCGAGGTGGGCCATCGAGATTTACTCGGAAGCCCCGGCCAAAATAGGAATCGATGCGGTGGGTTTGTCGACACGCTCGACTGCTTCCGGTCCGAGGCGGTCCTGCAACTGCGCATAGTAAAGGCTGCGCGGAGTGACCGGCAGGGTGGGCGACTCGATCCACCCGTCGCCCATCACCGGCACGCCGTTATATCGGAAGGTCCGCAACGAGCGGGTCTTGATCCAGCCCAGCATGCCGGCGAACCGATCGTGAACGCCCAACGTTTCCAGATCAGAAGGGCCGGCCCAGCCGATGGAGAAATTATCGGCATCGGGCGGACGCATGACCCACGTCCCCTGCCCGAAGCAATTCCAGAAAACCATTTGCGCGCCGGCCCAGCCGTGGCCGCTGCCGGAGTTGCCGCGATTGACGGCAAGAAAAGCCCCCTGCCCGCGCAGGACGACGTTGTCAAAAAGTCCACCCACGGCGTAACGATGATGCGGCTCGCTCGTGCCGCCCGATTCGTCGGCGGAACATTCGACGTAGGCGTTCGGGCCGGTGACCCTCGAGGCAAAAGAGAAGTCGTGCCGCGAGTTGCGGGAATAACAATGGATGAAAAGGCCCATCTGGCCGTTGGCGACGTAACTGTATTTGCGCCCGCCCTGGTCCTTGGAGACGGGATCGTACATCTGACAATCGGCCACGGTCACAAATTCGGAATCGGGTTCTGTATGGACATTTCCGTAGCCGGTATGAATCGAGGTGACGCGCAGCGCCCAGCCATTGCGGACATTCTTTAGCATGACCCCCACCCAGGCATGCTTTTCATCCTCGTATTTGCGGATGGCGTGCAAGGGATCGAGCCCCTCGATATCGCCATGAAGCGACCGATTGTAGATCGAATCAATCCGCAGGTCTTCCACGCCCGCCTGCTCGATCTGCTCCGGGTCGACATATTTGCAAACCCACCCTCCGCCATATTTGGAATCGAGCGCCTGGACGATGGGAGCATCCAAAAAAAGCATGTTGCCTTTGATCGCCGTGATCGTGCGGCGATGCGAAATGTTATAGGTCGACGGCTTCCAGTTAATCAGTTTGGGATTATGGTAGGTCTGCTGGAGAACATCCATTTTCAAGTCATGAATCCAAGCCTTCGTCCCGGGCCGAAAAACCACGATTCTGTCGCCGACCTTGAAGCCTGAAGCGTCGGCGACGGGCACATATTTAACGCCGGAAGGCACCCGGCCGCCCACCACCATTTGCCTGGTCTTCACTAATTCCTTGGGGTGGCCCTTATTGCCGACCACAATGAGCGTATGGGACGCCTTCTTGGTCGCCAGGAGAACGGTGCCGTCCGCGTCTTGTCCTTCCCCACGAAGCACGACTCCGCTCGTATTTATATAGAGACTGCCACTTACCCGATAGTGTCCCTTCTTCAACAAAACGGCGCCACGGAAGCCGCTTGCATCGGGCGATAACTTGGACACGGCGGCGATCGCGGCCTGAATACGGGCACGGTCGTCCGTCCTGCCGTCTCCGGGTTGGACCGTCACCTTGACCGGCAATACCGGCAGGGGAACACCTCCGCCCATGTACCCGCACATCGAGAAATCGGGAATGAAATCCCCGTTGGGATCCGGTTTATAAACCAACTTTCCGTCCGGCCCCGGATAAATGAGCTTGGAATAGATCGGTTCGGGCGGTGTTGGAACGATAATCGTCGCAGGTGTGCTTCCATTGCCCGGCTCACGGGTGTTATCCACCATGGGGGCGGTTGCACAGGAAACGAGGGCGCCGAAGGCCACCGCCAAATAAAGCAAGCCGAAGGCGACTGATCTAAAGTTTGATGAGGCTATAAGCATATCAAAAAGGACATCTATTTCGAATCACCAAAGACCCTGACTTCAGCGATGCTTAGCGTCGGGCCTGAATTGATGGTAACCCGGAGAAAACGATATGGTTGCCCCAAAAGATTCAGGCGCGACAATTCGGAGGGGCTGTTGGATGAAGTAGGGCCCGCGGTGCCCGCTTCGCCGGCGCTGTCGTTTCGCACGGACAAATAAAATCGGACCCTACCTGGAAGACACCTCCGGCGGGACTTGCATTTCCCGGACGCGGTAGCCCTCATTTTCGTAGAGGATCGGCGACGCCAGACTGCCGCTCTCATCGTGCGAATCGGTCTTGGGAATAATCAGCAGAATTGTTCTTCCATGCCATCCCGAAGGGACCGTGCCCTCTTGGAAAAAGTCAGCGAGCTCATGCCGGCGTCGGGTGGCGAAGGGAGTGACGTCGTAATGGCTGTACCAACCGCGGTAGTCGGTATAGGTCATCGCGAGGTAAACCACGGGCGTATTGCTGTCGGGAGTGATCAACAAGGCGTCGTGCGGCGTCGGTCTCTGCATGAGCCATCGGTAAAGCTGCCGGTCGGCCGTGCCTAAACTAAACCCGTCCTGCGCCAGCCACGGAATTCCCCAGCGAGGCGCCAGCGCCATGGCGCCGTGGAGACCAAACCAGGCGAGATTGTCCGACAAGCCGAGCAAGAAGATCGCGCCCACGACCACTACACGAAGCATCGCGCTCTTCAAGCTGAAAGCAGCTTCCAAGATCCGCAGCAAGGGTTGCACTCCGAGCAGAAAAAGCGGAATCCAAGTATAGCCGCGCGAGAAGTGGAGAGGTTGTCTTGGTGCGATCAGCAGATCGTGATGCACGAGAAGGAAAGAAACGGCGAACCAGATCAGCAACAGCCGATTGGCGGGTGTCGAAAAAAGTTGTGAGGCAAGTTTCCAATTCCGCATGGCCCGCCAGGCGAAAAATCCGACGAGAAAATCAGCCGGGAGAAAGGCTGAGATGGGTTCCACCCAGGCGACGCTCCATTGCAAAAAAACCGCCCGGTGCTCGGGGAAGAGATCAAGCAAAACAACGTTGTAAAAGAGATGGAAAGCGAGGATGACGAGGAGCATCACCGGAAACATGAAGGGGATGGTTCGATTCCGCAGAAATCCCGTTTCCAATCCGCACCACGCCACTAGTATCAGCAGAAATTGCAGGCCGGTGAACGGGTGGCTGAGAGAAAGAATGAACGCCAGCCAAAGCGCCGCGCGAAAGTTGTTCCGCATGGCCATCCATACGGCTCCGAGCGCCAGGGCGTGATAATAAGCCTCGACCGGAAAGACGAGATTGCGGCCGAGATTAAGAAACCACCAGCCTTGCGCGGGATCGAAATGGAAAAGATCGGTCAGCGTGCCGTGAAAGCCGGTGCGCTCAAACAAATGAAAAATCAGGCCCGTCAGCGCGAGGACTCCGCCGCCCCAAAGGAAAAGAACCAGCCCCGCCCATTGCGCGGGCGTGCCGAGACCCGCGACTTGTTCGTAAAGCGCCACGGCAACCCGCACACAGACCAAGGCTGCCACGAAACCGAAGAGCACATAGAGAAGTCCCGGGTCACAGCCGGTAAGGGCCTGGATCAATCCCAAAACAAATAAATGAACTTGGAAATAGATCGCCGGCGTCCGGGGATCGGGGCTGAACGGATTCCCATAAAGAAAATGAAATCCCCCATCAAAAAACTTCCGTGCGTTGGCCATGTAATAGGGCTGATCGTATTGAATGAAGCCGGTGAAGGTTCGTCCATTACCCCCGAGATACTCACCGGCATAGAGAGCGATGACGGGCAGGAGCAGCGCAAGACTCACCCCCCATCGAAGCGCGGCACCACGATTGAAACGCATGCGCGCATCTTGGGCGCTCCCACCGCGTGTGACAACCGCGCTCTGGCTCGCCGTTTGCTCCGATCACGGAAGGCACTACCTTTCTCTCATCATGGACCGCGCCACGGAACTGCCCAGCTTGCCCCAGTTGCCCGACGCGAGCGACATCCTCCTTGAACGCGACGTCCAGCGTCTCGGCCACGCCCTGCACCAGCGGCTCCGGGGCAAAACGCCCGGCCTCTTTGAGGGAGCCTATTGGCAGGGACTCCTGCTCGACTGGACGATGCGCGATCCCGCGCTCAAGACCGACCTCTTTCGTCTCGTCGACGCCCTGCCCGCGCTTCAATCCAGCGAGCAAATTGCGCGTCACGCCCGCGAATATCTTCTCGCCGGAGGGCGCGACCTTCCGACCGGGCTCGGCCTCGCCCTGCGCGCCACGGAGAATCCGCTCGCCGCCTCGATTTCGGCCTTCATCATCAAGCAAAACGTCCGACGCATGGCCGAGCGATTTATCGTCGGCCAGGATGCACGCCACGCCCGTTCGAAGTTGAAGAGGCTATGGGACCAGGGCTTCGGCTTCACGGTCGATCTCCTCGGTGAAGCGACGGTCAACGCCATGGAATCGGAAGCCTATGCCCGGCGCTACGCCGATCTGATCGAATTTCTTCCCGGCGAAACGGCCGAATGGAAACCGTGGGCGATTCTCGATCAGGGCCCGGACGGCACCGTCCCGCGCGCCAATATTTCACTTAAACTTTCGGCCATGGATCACCTCCTCAATCCGGTCGATCCCGACGGCGGCGTGGAGCGTCTGCTGCGGCGCGTGCGTCCTTTGCTGCTCCGCGCGAAGGAACTGGGCGCGTTCATCAATTTCGATCTCGAGCAATGGAACCTCCACGAAATCACCTATCGTCTTTTCGAGCGGATCGCGCTCGATCCCGAGTTCTCTGCGTGGCCGCATCTTGGCATCGTTATCCAGGCCTACTTGAAAAACGCCGACCACGACCTCGACCGGCTACTCGCCCTTGCCGCCAAGCGCGGCGCGCCGCTCACCGTTCGCCTGGTCAAGGGCGCCTACTGGGATTACGAAGTCGTCCAGGCCGGCCTCCATGGTTATCCCTGCCCGGTCTTCATCGAAAAAGAAGATACCGACGCGAACTATGAACGGCTGACCCGGCGCCTCCTCTATCACCGCTCGACCCTTCACGCCGCTTTCGGCACCCATAATTTGCGCAGCCTTTGCGTGGCGCTGGCGCATGCGCAAAACCTCGGCCTGCCACCGGGCGCGTTCGAACTTCAGATGCTCTTCGGCATGGCCGAGCCGGAGCGTAACCTGCTCCGCGATCTCGGACATCGCTTGCGGCTCTACGCGCCGGTCGGCGACCTGCTGACCGGGATGGCCTATCTCGTCCGTCGGTTGCTGGAGAACACGGCGAACTCGAGCTTCCTGCGCCTCAGCCATCACGACCACGCCGACATCGGTCAGCTCATGGCTAAACCCGAGCCATCGCCGGACAAAACCAGGCCGATCCCCGACCAACGCTCCACGCGAAATTCGGATCTTGCAGCTTCTTTTGAAAACTGTCCCCTCGCCGATTTCACGTCGGACGAAACTCGTTGCGCCTTTTCGAAAGCCGTCGCGGAAGGAGAAAAACAATTCCCCTGGCAAGTCCCGGTCGTCATCAACGGCCAGAGCCGGACCCAGGGCGCCGCTCTTTTTCACGTCACACCCAATCTTAAAACGCGCATCGCGACCTCCACCAATTCCGCCACGCTCCAAGAAGTCGAGCAGGCCGTCGGATTTGCGAAAAAAGCGTGGCCCGCCTGGCGCGATCTGCCTTTGGAAACGCGCGCGGCCCGCATCAACGACCTCGGCGCACGACTGGAAAGGGACCGCTTTCGCCTCGCCGCCATGGAAGTCCATGAGCAGGCCAAGCCCTGGCGCGAGGCCGACGCCGACGTCGCCGAAGCCATCGACTTCTGCCGTTACTACGCCCGCCAGGCGCTCATCGAATTGAGCCCACGCGCGCAAGGCAGCCTTCCCGGCGAAATCAACGTTCTCACCTATGAGGGGCGCGGACTTTGCGCCGTCATCGCGCCGTGGAATTTTCCGCTGGCGATCCTTTGTGGCATGACCACCGCCGCGCTCGTCGCGGGCAACGCCGTTCTGCTCAAACCGGCCGAACAGGCCGGCGCAATTGCCTTTGCCTTTCACCAACACGCGCTGGCCGCCGGAATTCCGTCGGAGATCCTTCCCTTCCTGCCCGGAGACGGCGCGACAGTCGGCGACGCGCTGGTCCGTCATCGCGACGTCGTCCAGATTGCCTTCACCGGCAGCCGCGAAGTGGGGACCGCGATCCTCAGGCTCGCCGCGGAAATCGTCCCGGGCCAGGCGATGATCAAGCGCGTCGTCTGCGAGATGGGCGGTAAGAACGCCATCATTGTCGATGACGATGCCGATCTCGATGAAGCGGTGACGGGCGTGATCCAGAGCGCCTTTGGTTATGCGGGCCAGAAATGCTCCGCCTGCTCCCGCCTCATTATCGTCGGCGGAATTCGTGAAAACTTTATCCACCGCCTGAAGCTGGCTGCGGAAGGCCTGGCCCCTTCCAGCGCCGCGCGCGCCGATTGCCTGCTGCCGCCAGTGATCGACGAGGCCAGCCACGAAAGACTTTGGAAAATCATCAACGAACCGGGCGCGGACGCGCGCATCCTTTATCGCGGCCACGCCGACACCGACGGCTGGTTTGTTCCCCCGGCGATTCTTGAGGTAGACGATCCAAAGCATCCGCTCATGCAGCGCGAATTATTCGGCCCCATCCTGACCGTCATGGCCGCGCGCGATTTTTCCCACGCCCTGGAAATCGCCAACACCAGCGACTTTGCGCTCACCGGCGCCGTTTATTCCCGCAGCCCCCGGCATCTCCAACAAGCGCGCGACCATTTCCGGGTCGGCAATCTTTATCTGAACCGGCCCTGCACCGGCGCTCAGGTGCATCGCCAGCCTTTCGGCGGGTTCAAGATGAGCGGCGCCGGAACCAAGGCGGGCGGCCCCGGTTATCTGCTCCACTTCGCCGAGATGCGCGTTTGCACCGAAAATACCATGCGTCGCGGTTTCACCCCGGAAATATTATAGAAACAGCATGACCCGCCGAGAATTTGCGTGATCAGGCTTAAGGACTTAGTATGCTGGGTTCGTAGTTCTCTCCCATTTGTTTTATGATCGTACTTGTCGCCGACGACCTCGACATCAATCGCAAGCTCTTGCGCAGCCTGCTCACTGCAGAGGGCTATGACGTCATCGAAGCCTCCAACGGCACCGATGCACTCCAGATTCTTCAGGGCGCAACCGGCCCGATTGTCGGGCTCATCGATTGGGAGATGCCCGAGTTGGAAGGCATTGAAGTCTGCCGGCAGACCCGCGCGCTCCAGGGCTCTTCGCCCATCTATCTGATCCTTCTCACCGTCCGCGACAGCAAGCAGGACATCGTCGCCGGACTGCAAGGCGGGGCCAACGATTACATCACCAAGCCTTTTGATAAAACCGAACTCCTCGCGCGGGTCGGCATCGGCAAGCAGATGGTCCAGTTGCAGCAGACCCTGACCGAACGCGTCGCCGAACTCGGGGAAGCCTTGCTTTCGGTGAAGCAGCTGGGCGGCCTTCTGCCTATCTGCAGCTACTGCAAAAAAATTCGCGACGATCAAAACTACTGGCAACAAGTCGAGTCGTATGTCGGCAAGCACTCGGACGCCCGCTTCAGCCACTCCATTTGCCCGCAATGCTACGAAGACATCATCAAGCCCCAAATGGTCCAGCTCGGCATTGATCCCGACGAAGCCCTGCCTTCCACCACCGGTCAGGACGCCTAGGCGAGTCTCTCCCTCCCCGCCGAGTTTGCGATAGACTCTACCGTGCCAAATCGCTAGTTTACCCCATGCCGAGTAGTGCCGTCTCGCATCGCCAATCCTGGCCCAAAAACCTCGCCAGTCTTCCCCTGTTCAAGCAGGTCATCGGTTTTCTCTGGCTCTCGCTCTACATTGTCACTCTGCTGTCCCTCGTCTCCTACGATCCCGCGGACGTGAGTTTCAACGTCTTTCCCTCCAATCCCGTTCCCACCAACTTCATCGGTTACGCCGGCGCGGGGCTCGCCTGCATGCTCTACTATTGCTTCGGATTTGGAGCCTATCTTTTCCCCTTTCTTTTCGTCTGTTGCTGCATCGCCAGTTTTCTGGGCGTCGAAATCAAATGGAGCTGGAAGCCGCTCTGGCTCCTTCTCTTCATCGCTAGCGGCTGCGCCCTGCTCGACCTCCAGCACATCGGCGGATGGAGCCTCATCCAGCGCCAGGCCAATATCGACAGCCCCGGCGGACTCGTCGGCGGCTACATCATTTACCTCACTGTTCCCTACGCCTTGGGCAGTGTCGGCGCGGGCGTCCTCTTCGCCACGCTCTTCGGCATCTCGGCCATTTATCTTTTCAATGTCAACCCGGTCATGACCCTCCTCAACGCCTTCTCCTGGTATCGGGAGTGGAAAATCCGCAGCGAGGAAGAGCGGCTGGCCAAGGCCCCGCCGAAAGAACAGCTCGAAGCGCTTCATCAACGCAATAAGCGCAAGATCGAGGAGTTGCAAAGGAAGGCCGCGTTGGAAGCCGAGGCCCAGGAGATCGATGCGCCGCCGCCCCGCTTCAACATCCGCCGTCCCGAGGAAGAGGAGGAACCCGTTCCTCCGCCCGAGCCGCTGATCAAGGTGCCCATGAAACCGACCCCGCCCGCAGCCTCGGCTGGCACATCCGCCGCCAAGAAAAGCGACAAGAGCACGGCGGCCATCAACCCGACCGATCCGGTCCCTCATCCCGATTACGTTCTGCCCTCCCTTCAACTCCTCAGCGCACCCGCCGGGAAAGCCCGCGATGCGGGGCTGAGTGAAGACCAGCTCAATCGCAATCTCGCTCTCATCATCGAAACCCTGAAGCGCTTCGGCGTGAAGGCCGAGGGACGCGAGATCACTCCCGGCGCGACCATCACCCGCTACGAGGTCTTCCCGGGCGAAGGCGTCCGGGTCGATAAAATCACCAGCCTGCGCCGCGACCTGTCGCGCGTCCTCTGCGCCGAGCGGATCAACATTCTCGCGCCCATTCCCGGCAAGGACACGGTCGGCATCGAGATCGCCAACTCGAACAAGGTCGCCGTCTTCCTGCGCGAACTGCTCGAGAGCAAGGACTGGCGAAACACTGCCGCCAAGATTCCCATCGCGCTGGGCAAGGACGTCTATGGCCAGACCCTTGTCGCCGACCTCGCGGCCATGCCCCACCTGCTCATCGGCGGCACGACCGGCTCGGGCAAATCGGTCTGCATCAATTGCATCCTCATGAGCTTCCTCTACCGGTTCACCCCGGACGAATTGCGCCTCATCTTGATCGATCCCAAGCAGGTCGAGATGCAGGTCTACAATTCCATCCCGCACCTCGTCGTGCCGGTCGTCACCGATCCGAAGAAAGTTATGCTCGCGCTCCGGTGGGTCATCAACGAAATGGAAAAGCGCTATCGCATCCTGGCCAAGGTCGGCGTGCGCAACATCGCCGGCTTCAACTCGCGCAACCGCAACGCCGCGCCCGCGCCGGCTCCGGAATCGCCCCAGCTCGAATTCCTCCACGTCAACGTCGACGACGAATCCGATGAGGAAGACGAGAGCGCCGAGGAGCCCCAGGGTCCACCCATCCGCGTGCCGCGCGAGGACGACCTCGTCATCCCCGACAAGCTTCCCTACATCGTCGTCATCGTCGATGAGCTGGCCGACCTCATGCAGACCGCGCCCGCCGACGTCGAGAGCGCCATCGCCCGCCTGACCGCCAAGGCCCGCGCCGCGGGCATCCACCTCATCGTGGCCACGCAGACCCCGCGCCGCGAAGTCGTCACCGGCGTGATCAAGACGAACATCCCGGCCCGCATCGCCTTCCAGGTGCCGAGCGGCCTAGACTCGCGGGTCATCCTCGACGAGAACGGCGCGGAGAACCTCCTCGGCAAGGGTGACCTCATGTACCGTCCGCCGGGGGTGGCCGGCTTCACCCGCGGCCAGGGCGCGTTCGTCTCCGACCAGGAAGTCCAGGACGTCGTCGACTTCGTCGGCGGGCAGGCCGAGGCCCAGTTCGCGCCCGAGCTCGACGCCAAGCTCTCCGGCAAGGCCCCGGCCGAAATGGAGGTCAGCGAGGAGGACAAGAAGCTGATCTACGAGTGCTTCGACGTCATCCGGCAGGAGAGAAAGGCGAGCACGTCCAACCTCCAGCGCCGCCTACGCCTGGGCTACAACCGCGCGGCCTACGTCATCGACTACCTCGAGAAGATCGGCGTGCTCGGCCCGCCCGACGGCGCCAAGCCCCGCGAGATCCTGGTCGACCTCGAGACCTACATGCTGGAGCTGTAGGCGTCCGGGCCGGATGGAGGGCCATGCGCTTAATCGCTTTAAAGGCCTATTTTTTTAGGACATCCAGCCCATAGAGGATATTTACGCCAGCACCCTCTCCATCGCTGCGAGCCATCTCCTTTTACTTTTTATTCGCTTGTTCCAAAAATGCCATCAACTCCTTGGAAGGATATTCCCCTTTGGTTTGAATCGAATTTTCTCGTGCTATTTGGATCGCGCTTTTTCCGTTCTTCCCGGGAGCATCAAGGCTAAGTCCGGCCTCGAGCAGCATTTTCACGACGGCCTGGTTTCCCGGCCCCTGGCGGGTGAAGATCGCCGACTCAAGAATTCGCGCCGACTCGTCCTGGGAAATTCCTTTTAGAGCGCCGGCAGCGAGGAGGATTTTAATCGTCTTCTCGAAATGTTCCTTGCCGCGTTGATCATCGTAAGGAGTGGAATTGTTGGCCGCGGAGATGACCGCCTCTTCATTTGCTTTTGCTCCCTGCTTGATCAAATAATCGACCACTTCGTCCTGTCCTTCAGAGGCTGCGCTTTGTAACGGGCCTGCCAGATAGGCGCTCACCCCGGCCTGGTCCTTCCCTTGGTCTCGTGGCTCCTTGTCCACCAGAAATTCAACGGCTGGGAGATCGCCGAGCAACGCCGCTTCGTTCAAAGGCGTGTCTTCATCCTGCGGCGGATTGATCGGATTTCCCTGATCGACCAACTTCTCCAACTCCGGGACCGGCGCTCCCTGGCTGACCGCGTAGGTGAGCGGCGAAATGAGGTGAGCTCCGTGTTCCCAAAATAATTTGACGATGGAGACGCGTCGGTTGAAGAGGGCATTGGACATGACTTGATGGTCTATCCTGGCCCCGTGCTCGACCAGTAAGAGGGCGGCGTCGTATTGCCCATCGACGACGGCGGCCTGAAGCGGAGTCATCATGTTTTTTTTCCCATTATAAGTGCTCCATACACCGGGCGCATTGGGATCAACTCCCCGGTTCAAAAGGAACAGCATGATATCGACCTGGTTCATCCAAGCTGCCTGCAAAAGCATGGTGGCCCCGTCGGTCTTCGGGTTGAAGGGGGCCCCATGGCGAATCAGGGCCTCCATTCGGGTGGAATTCGCGACGTTGCCCGAAGTGTCCAGCACCGGCTGTCCGTCCCTGGTTTTCGCATGGATGTCCGCGCCATACTCGATCAATACATCGACGGTGGCGCCGTCCTTGGCCCACATGAGGGGAGTGACGCCGCTATCACTGCGAGCATTGGGATCGGCCCCATGTTTCAAAAGGACTCGTGCTGTTTCCGCGGCGTTTCTTCCAAACATGCAGACCCAGTGGAGCGCGGTGGTTCCATCCTTGGCCCTGGCTTTCGGATCGACACCATGATCGATCAACATCTCGGCGATTTCGGCATTCCCCGCATCGAAAAGGAAGGTCTGGCCATTGTCGCTGGCCTTCACTTTGGTCGGGTCGACCCCGTGGTCGAGGAACCATTTGACTTTCGCCGCCTGGGGGTAAAAGACGCTATAGTACATGATATGGACGCCGCCGGACACAGTTGCATTGATATTCCCGCCGGCGGCCAGAAGCAGATCGGCAACCTCTGTGCTGCCGGTCAGACAAATTCCGGTGTAATTGACACCGGGAATGTGCACGGAGTTCGGATCGGCTCCATGCTCCAAAAGGAATTTGACGGAACGAAGTCTGTTCCACGTCGCCGCTTTTGTGATGGGGGTCCAACTGCTCTCGCCGCGATAGTTGATATCGACACCCTTCTTGAGGAGCGACGCCATTTCGGGGATGTCCTCATCTTCCGCTGCGTCGATCAACCTTTCTCCATCCGTGTAGGGCGGAAGGACAAACCCTTTAGAGATCAGCCATTCGCGCATGCCAGGGCTCTGTTCAGCGGCACCGCCTATCCTCATGACGCTATTTTGATTCAATTTGCCGGCGTAAGGACTCTCACCGATGACAGCCTGGACCACCTCTCGGTGACCCCGTGCGATCACCAGGACGGTATCATCATCTGAAAGGCTCCATTCGGGGCCCGGTTGAGCCCTGATTTTCTCAAGTAGCATCAGAAAAAGTTCCGCGTGGCCATTCACTGCCGCGATTTTCGCCAAGTCCTTCAGTCGTCCGCGATTCACGGGTTCCTTGGCCAGGAGCGGCTGAAGAGCCGCCTGATTACCCTGGGCGGCCGCCAGCATATCCGGATCGCAGGTCGCGCCGTGGCTCAAAAGGTAGGCGGCGCACTCGGGTCTTCCGGCTTCCAGAGCCACCATCAGTGAATTCCTCGTCTTATCTATCTTTTGATTCACGTCGGCTCCCTTGGCGATGAGAAACCGCATCGCCTCCTCCCGCCCGGCCACGATCGCGGCACAAAGGGGGGTCTGCCGCTTGTCCAGGTAGAAGATCGGGTTGACATTGACGTCGACGCCGTCGCGGAGCATTTCTCGGATAACCGGCATGTCTCCCCGCCGGGCGGCCATGACGAGAATATCCTCCGGCTTGAGGCCGTCGTAGTCGGAAAGATCGACTTTCTCCACCTGGCGGCCGAGAACCAGCACGGCAACCGCCGCGACGATGCCCAGGCCGACGAGGGAGCCGGTCAGGGTGCGGGGAGTGAACCCGATAATTCGTTGCAATCGTTGCTTGAGCTGGACCCTGTCTTCGAGGATACCGACCGAGGCGAGGGAAAGATTTGGACGTGAGGCCTGCTCAAGAACCTTGAGCAAGGTGCCTCCGTAAGCCTGCGCTTGTTCGGGTTCCAGTTGATGGAGAGCCCATTCATCCGCGGCAAGTTCGCGGTCGGCCCGCAGGCGGCGGAAGCCGAGCCAGACCAGGGGATTGAACCAATGCACCGCCAGGGTCACGAGTTGCAAGGCGTGGATCCAATGGTCGCGCCGTCGATAGTGGGCCAGTTCGTGGACGAAGACATTCTCCCAATCTTGCGTCGTGAAGAGGGCAAGATTTCTTTCGGGCAGTAGCAGGACGGGACGAAGCAGGCCGACGAGCGCGGGGGAGCCGACGTCGGGGCTCAGGCGCAGGACGATCGGGCTCGAAAGGCGAAGGCGAAGGAGGCACTTGTTCCAGATCGCCAGGATCGACGGATCGACGGACGCCTGATTTTTGGCGAGCCGCCGCCCGAGCGAAATCTGCGCGGCAACAATCATGCCCAACCCGAGGAGGGCCCCCGCGAGCCAGATCACGGAGCAGACGCCCCACCAGGAAATTGAAAACGGGCGGTCGGAAGGAGGGGACGGTGGGACCGCGTCGGGTTCGGGCGCCTCGGGCCCTTGAGGGAAGGAGAAGGCCTCCGGGTCGGGCCCGCGATCCGGGGGGGAGACGAGTCCGGCCCGCTCCAGGGGCTGGCCGACCACGGTAAAGTTTTGGATGCTGACCGGGTTGGGCGGAAAGAGAGAAATGGGAATGAGCAGGCGGAGGATGACCAGGGTCCAGAGCAGGTGACGCCAGCGCGCCGGAATGCGCATGCCCATGAACAGCCGCACCAACAGAATCAGGAGAATGACGAGAGAGCTTTGCCAGGACGCCTCGAGAACGGCGCGGAAGAGATCGATGAGGAGTTGCATGGCTTACTTTCCCCTTTTCTTTTGCCTGAGAATGGCCTCGAGTTCGGCCAGTTCCTTTTTAGTCAGGGATTTATTATCGACAAAATGAATGAGGAGCGCCGCCGTGGCCCCGTCGAATACGCGCTCGAGAAACGACTGGCTCACCTTGCGCACACATTGTTCACGGGTGACCAGGGGGCGATAATGGTAAATCTTTCCATCGGCGTAAAAACCGACAGCCTTTTTTTTCACCAAACGCCCCAACATGGAGCGGATGGTCAGGTCCTTCCATTCGCGGAGGGGAACCAATTGCCGCACGACTTCCAAAGCGGTCAGGGGATGCCTGCGCCAGAGGACTTCCATGACTTCCCACTCCGCTTCCGAAATACGGGGCACCGGTTTCATGCCGGCATTTATTACGCGCGTAATAGATCATGTCAATTACAAACGTAATATTGCATTCGAGTCGGCCTTTATCCCCCTGACAAAGGAAACCGCGAGGCAAACCCTGGAAGCGAGCGGGGACCGCGCGGGCGCACCAGGCCGGTTACGCCAGGGATCTTTAATGGGCGGATGATGGAGGCCGTTCTTGTAACTGAGGCGAGAAGTCCCTATTGTGTCAGTTCCCCAATGAAAACTGTCGGCAAACAATTGCAGGAGGCGCGCCTGGCCCGGAACTGGACGCCCGAACTTGCCGCGCGCGAGACCAAGATCAAGGTCGACCGGCTGCGCGATCTCGAGGCGGACGACTATTCCCATTTCACCAGCCCGACCTACGCCCGCGGTTTCGTCCGCACCTACGCCCGCGCGCTGGGCCTCGACGAATACCGGATCCTGCGCCAGCTCGACAACAAGCTGCCCGACGACGACGGCGCCAATATCGTGACCGAAACGGGCGTGGCCTACCTGCCGGAGACGGCGATGCCTCCCCGCGCGGCGCACCGCGATTACACGGGGCTGTATATCGTGATGGCGCTCGGCGCGGTGGTGACGCTGGCCATCGTTTTCGTGCTTTTCGAGGCCTACCGGGTGGGCGAGCTTTCAAACTGGTTCGCGAGCAGCCCGGAACCGGCCGTGGCAGGTACGAACGTGGCCGTGACGCCGGAAACTCCCGGGACGACGACCAACTCAGCAGTCGCGCGCGCCCTGCCCCTCGATTCAAACACGCCGCCGCCGATTGTGGAGGCGACGCCGCAGACGAATACGACGAACGGGACCGCTGCCACCGACGCCACGGTAACCAACACGGCCAACCCCAATGCGACGAACGCGACGGCGGAGGTCGCTCCGGCCGTCAGCCCGAGGGCGTTGCCGGTGGACGCCCCCATGGTGGCTGCGACCAATCCCGCGCCCGTGCCGGCGGTCACCGACGCCCCGCCGCAAGCGGTGCGGGCGTTGCCGGTCGATCCGGCCGATTTGACCAACGCGCCGACGGTGACGCCGCCCCGCGCCCTGCCGGTGAACCCGGCCGACGTGGCGCCTCCCGCCGATCCGGCGCCCTCGACCACGGTGGTGGCGATGAATTCGCCTGCCGGGGGGAATGGGACTTATGGGACCAATGCGACCGATGGGACTTCCCAAGCCCCGCCAACGCCGACCTCAAGTTCCACGGCCCGGCAATCGAACAGCGGTCCGGTGATTGAGCCTTCGCTGCCGCCGGTTTCACCGACGCCGGAACCGGTGGCCGCGCCGGCCGAGGCGACCACGACGCAACCGCTGACGCGACGACGGCCGACGCCGACAAGCCGCTGATTTTGACCGCATCGCGAGATTCGTTCGTGCGGGTGACCGACCTCGATTCGCCGGAAGGCGACAAGCCGCTTTATGCCGCCGTGCTGCGGAGCGGACAGTCGGTGGGGTTCACCGGGCATAAATTTTCGATCAACGTGGGGGTGCCTTCCGCGGTCGATATCCGGCTCGACGGCGTGAATTACGGGCCCCACAGCGACCAGGAAGCGCCGGAGACGTTTACCGTTCAATCCCACGTTCAATGAGCACGCTTGATTCCATCGCTGACCAACCGACCGTCGCAGGGCCTGCGACGGCTACCTTATTGACCGCCGCCCAGCGTGCGGCGGCTACCACTGTTGTAAAGGTTGGGCTGGTGTCGCTGGGCTGCGCGAAGAACCTGGTCGATTCGGAAATCATGGCCGGGCATTTGCACAAGGCGGGCATGGCGCTGACGCCGAACCCGGATGAGGCCGACGTGATGATCGTGAACACCTGCTCGTTCATCGACGCGGCGAAGGAGGAGAGCATCGGGGCGATTCTCGACGCGAACCGCGACCGCGGAATGCGGCGGCGGCACCAGAGGCAAAAGCTGATCGTGGCCGGCTGCATGGCGCAGCGTTTCGCGGGCGAGTTGCGCCTCTCGATGCCCGAGGTCGACGCCTTCATCGGCCTGGATCAGTTGACGCAGATCGCGCCGATTATCGAGGGTCTGCTGGCGAAGGAAAGGGCGGCCTTGCCCGACGGCCTGGCCGAAAATTTCGTGACGCCGCAGCCAAAGTTCATTCCCGATTTCGACACGCCGCGCTTTCGCCTGACGCCGTCGCACACGGCCTACGTGAAGATCGCGGAAGGATGCAATCATCCCTGTTCGTTCTGCATCATTCCGCAGATGCGCGGACGCCATCGGAGCCGGACGGTCGCTTCCATCGTGGCCGAGGCGCGGGGCCTGGTCGCGGAAGGGGTGAAGGAGCTGAATCTGATTTCGCAGGACACGACTTATTTCGGGATGGACCGCTGGGAGGAGAAAGCGGGCCCGCGCGCGCCGGTCGATTCGACGCGGGGCGACTCGCTGGTCTACCTGCTGCGCGAATTGCAAAAGATCGAGGGCGAATTCTGGATCCGGCTGCTCTACACGCATCCGGCCCACTGGAGCGACGAGCTGATCGGGACGATTGCCGAGTGTCCCAAGGTGGCGCGCTACGTCGACATGCCGTTGCAGCATATTTCCGATCCGATGCTCGAGGCGATGCGGCGCGAGACGTCGTCGCAACATATCCGCGACCTAATCAAGCGGATCCGGGCGGGCGTGCCGGGCATCGCCCTGCGGACTACGTTTATCGCGGGATTTCCGGGCGAGACGGCGGACGATTTCGAGACGCTGCTCCAGTTCATCGAGGAGACGCGTTTCGAGCGGCTCGGCGTTTTCAAGTATTCGCGCGAGGAAGGGACACGCGCGGCCAAGCGCGAGGGGCACCTGACGGCGCGCACAAAGGAATCGCGCTGGAAACGGGCGATGGCGCTACAGCGGCGGATTGCGCTGGAGCAGACCGCGGCGGCGGTGGGGCGGAAACTTCGGGTGCTGGTGGAGGCTCCCGGCCTGGCCCGAAGCGAGGCCGATGCGCCCGAGGTCGACGCGCGGGTTTTTGTGCCGAAGGGTTTGGCGGTGGGCGAGTTCGCCGAGGTGACGGTGGTCGCGGCGCGCGAATACGACTTGGTGGCGGAATAATTTTTCGGGGGAATCATGGGACTTAAAGGACCTATGAGACGCATAGGTTCACCCCTTGGCAAGAGCTTATGGGCAAATCCTTTGCCGGGGTTTGTCCGCTTTCACGATATTGACAGGAAGGCTCTTCTTTCCTTAGTCTGGCCCATGCGTTGGACGCCCTTAATCGCACTGGCCGTTTGGCTGCCGGCGGCGTCGGCGCTTGCCCAAACCGACTCGGACACGCAACCCACGCCGAATTCGACGGCGCCGAAGCCGTTGAAAACGCCGACGCAACTCGCCCCGGCCAAGGCGGAGCCGGAGAATCCGAGCGCCTATCTGCCGCCCGCCCCGGCGGAACGGGAAGGACCTTCCGCCGCCGACGTGGGTCCGGTCCAAAAGCATTTCGTGCGGGCCTCCACCACGGACGACCTGGAGGAGACGCAAAATGCGGACAACGCGTCGCTGATCAACCATGAAAAGAGGGCGATCGACCAGCGGATCACGGTCCCGCTGATCCACGACGTGCAGAATGACGGGGCCTACTCGGGCGGCGACAACGACGCGCTCCGCTACGAGATCACCTACCTGAACTGGGGCGCGATCACCCGGGAGCAGATGCAGGCGCGGCACGGCCACTATTTCACGATCACGTGGGACAACGACGGGCCGAAGGCCGACTTCACGGCCCGGTTTGAGTATCGCGAGGTGAAGAGCAAGGAAATCGTGCGGACCCTGACCGAGGCGATGCCGCATGTTTCGGGCACGACGCGCTCCTATTTTGCCGTGACGGACCAAGCCTATCTCGCGTATGGTCCCATCGTCTCGTGGCGATTCACCATCCTGAAGGGCGACACGGTGGTCGCCGAGGCCAAGTCGTTCATCTGGTAACCGAAGCAACCTTCCATGATCACCCCACTTTTCGCGCAGGTCGGCAACATCGCGCCGGTCGAGGAAACGATGGGGCCGTTCCAGATGATCCAGCATGGCGGGCCGCTGATGGTCGTTCTTTTTCTGTGCAGCATCGTGGCGCTGGGCGTGTTCATCGAGCGGCTCTTTTATTACAAGCGCTCGCGGATGAACGTGAGTGAGTTTCTGGCCGGGGTGCTGGCACTGGTCCGGCGCCAGAGTTACGCGGAGGCGATTTCCCGCTGCGAAGAGGGCCACGGGCCGATCGTCGCGGTGGTGCGGACGGCCATATATAAAAGGCACCTGCCGCCGGCCGAACTGCGCGAGGTGGTACGCGAGATCGCCCAGCTTTCGATCCCGGAGCTGGAGGCGAACATTTCGCTGCTCGGGACGATCGGCTACGTGGCGCCGCTGCTGGGACTTTTCGGGACGGTGCTGGGGATGATCACGGCCTTCGAGCAGATCAACCGGACGAGCGGCACGGCGTCAGTCGGCGAGCTTTCGCAGGGGATTTATCTCGCGCTGATCACGACGGCGGGCGGGCTGGCCGTGGCCATTCCGTGTTACCTGGCGCACAATCTTCTGGTGGCCAAGGTCCATGGCCTGGTGGCCGACATGGAACGGGCGGGGATCGAGACGATCCATACGCTGACCGACCTGCCGCGCAAGGACATGATCGCGGTCCCCTTCAGCCCGGCCTCGGACAAGGACGGGGAGAAGGAGATCAAGAAGGCTTAGACCGTTTTCCTATTAGATTGCCGCACCGTATGCGGGTGGCCCGGGCTACTTGTTGCCCGGGTGCGCTCGAATCCTTTCGAGCGCACAGGAAGGTCGCCGGAATGGTCCCACATCAACGGATGACCTCCTGTGGCCTTCGGCCACCCGGACAACGAGTTGTCCGGGCCACCTTCATGGCGACAACGTAAATGGAAAACGCTCGAGGGAAGGCGGTCACCGGCGCTGGCGCCGGCGAAAAGAGTCCGGCGCGTTGTGGCGGTGATCCGAGGGAGGGCGCTGTCAGTCGGTCGCCTTGGAGGCGGTGGCGTTGGCCGATGTGACCGGCGTGCTGTTAGTTTTGGCAACGACGCCGAGACGGGTGAACATCTTGGAGAAATCGCCGGCGGGCTGATTCTTGCCGTTCAAGGCGCTCGATTTACCGACGAAGACAACGCCGTCGTCCATGGCCAGGCGGTTGCTGAAGATGTCGCCGTAGACTTCGGCTTTGCCGCGCAGCTCGATGCGGCCGGTGGCGTAGATGTTTCCCTGGACCTTGCCGTAAATGAGGACGTCGTTGACCTTGATCTCGGCCTTGATCAGGGCCTGCTCGCCGACGGTCAGCGCGCCGCCCTCGGATTCAATCGTGCCTTCGAGCCGGCCATGGAGTTCGAGTTCGCCGGAGAAAGCGAGGGCGCCTTTAAATTCGCAGTCGGAGGTCAGGACCGTGGTCGTGCGGGTGCCCGACGGTTGCCCCGGGCGGGAGGTGTCGGCGGGGATGGGAGGGCGCTTGGAGTTGTCGGTAAATGTGGACATAATGGTCTTATTTTAGGTGAGCTGGCCGGAGAGGTCAAGCAGGCGTCCTTCCGTATGCAGGTCCCATACCGAATTGGGATGGAGACCGATTTTAGGCGTAATTATTCAACGCTTTCTCGAGCAGTTTCTTCGATTCCTTCTGGAGAATCTGGCGCTTGAGAGGGTGGATGACGTGGGCCAGGGCGTAGTCGCGCAACTTCCGCATGTCCTCCTCGGTGCGCAGGGGCGGGAAGAGGTACTGTTCCTCCATGGCCAGGTCGACGAGGTCGCGGCCGGTCTGGCCAAGGTAAACGACGCAGAGGCGCCGAAACTGCCCGGCGAAACTCTCGTCCGCTTCATGCGACTCCTTGAGCGAGTGCTCGGCGAGCTGGGCGACCTTGACCATGGTGCGGTTGTTTTCAAAGACATCCTCGGTGCGGAGGGCGCGGTCGAGCACAAGCACGGCGAGGTTGAGCGGCTGGCGGAAATCGGAGGGCTCGAGATTTTTCTCCATGAAGACGACGAGGTAAAAATTCTTGGCGAAGAGCCGCGTGTAGACGGCGTACTTGTCGTAAACGAGGCGGAATTCCTGGGTGAGGACCTTGGCCTTCCAGCTGAAAAGGGCGAGCTGGTAGAGCTGCGAGGCGATGCGCTTGAGGATGTCGTTGCTGTACTGGCCGGGGACGTCGCGCGCGATGATGGCGTGGAACTGGTCGAAGACGAACGCCGCCTTGACGCCGGGAAGAGCGGTGACTTTGCGCAGGGCGTCCTCGAGTTTCGTGGCCATAATAAAATCAGTCGATCACCGCGTTGACCGCGGCATCGAGATCGTCCTGGAAGTCGTCCTTGCGGCGCATCAGGACGATGAAGCTCTCGTCGTGGTTCAGCCCGACGACCTGGTAGCGCTCGGTGTCGATGGTCCATTTTTCAGCCATGCCGAAACCGAGCGTGTCGCCCACCGACTTGGCCCGGTCGGCGAAATCGACGAGCCACTGCGTGTTTTCGGCGTCGCCCTCGGCGGCCGTGTTTTCGTAGAGGACGTTTTCCTTGCCGCGCTCGATCTGGACCATTTTGAGCAGGCCGGCGATGGCCTTGAAGCGATCGAAGGGGCTGACGGGACTCGTTTTCTGCGCGTTAAAGGTTGGCCCCGGACGGGGAGCCAAGCGGCCGCTGGCGGTGGCGGCGAGGCCGGGATTGAGCAGGAATTCGATCTGGTCCCAGAGCGAGCGCTTGATGCCGAGGGGAAGCGGGGCGACGGTGCGGTCGGCCAATTTCCAGGTGATGATCTGCGCGAGGGCCTCCTTGCCCCAGAGCGCGGCGTAATTGGCCTCGATCAACTCGCCCTCTTTAAAATAGAGGAAGGCGGCCTCGCCATGGGCGTCGGTGATGGTCAGCATGCAATCGCGCAAAGGCAGGCATTCCTTGCGAATAATTTCCTCCAGTGACTGCGGGCTCGCCATGAACGCGAGTTAAGCATACTCGTCCATGAATGGGAAGAGAGGGGTCTTATTTTCTGCGCAGCAGGCGGCAATCCCGAGATTAATTTTCATGCAGAGGTCTGTATAAAATTTATGCCATATGTGTAAAAATTCCGTTTCACCTATTGACGCTTTCGCCGCCATGGAATAAATTTTTTCATGCTAAATTCCGCCTCTCTCCGCAGCCGTACCGCTTCCTGCTCCCCTCGAGGCGGTTTCACCCTCGTGGAACTCCTGGTGGTCATCGGGATCATCGCCATCCTGGCCGGGGTCGCACTCGGCCCGATTACCAATGGCATCAAGCAGGCCAAGCATAACGCGGCCATGCAGACCGGACGCCAAATCGGTCAGATGTGCTTCTCTTTTTCCACCGATAATACCCAGAATGGAAATCTTTATCCTGCCGATACCAACGGTGCCGCGATTGCCAGCGATCTGATGAATGCCAGTTATGCCACCGATCCGAGTGTCTTTCTCGTCAGCGGCCAGTCGCAGACGGCCCCCTACACCATGCCGAGCGCCGGCACCTCCGTATCTCTGGCAACCTCCAATTGCTCGTGGAGTTTCACCACCATATCTGCGGCCACCGGAGGCGGCATCAGTTCCGTTGCTTCGGACCTTACGCCGCTGGTCTACTTTAACAACGGCCCGGGTGTGGGAATTATTGGCGCCTTCACGCCAAGCAGCGGTGTCTCCGCCATCACCCTGTCGTCGGCGTGTCCGTTTGGAACCGATGGCATTGCGGTCTTTTATAAGGGCAACAATGCGGCCTATATCAAGGCGTCCGCCGGCACTCTTGGCACGGGAGTCTTTGTCTCGACCAACGACAAGGATACGCAGGCCTACACCGTCGCTCCGTAACGGCTCAATCGCAAAAGAGGTCAGCCTCCGAGATCATCTTGAAGGATTTGATCTTCGGCTTGCTGACTTGTTGCTACAGCATGTTTGGAAAAAGCAGTTTTTCTTGTGACCGGCTAGTTGATCTCGACGTCTATTCGACTTGCTCACAAAATTCTGTTTCTCTTATTGACGTTTAAGCTGCTGTGGCCTAGGTTAGGGTCATGCTAAATAACCGTCTCGTCTGTCGTACCGCTCACTCTTCAAGTCGAGGCGGTTTCACTCTGGTCGAACTTCTCGTGGTCATCGGGATCATCGCCATCCTGGCCGGGGTTGCCCTCGGCCCGATCACCAATGGTATCAAGCAGGCCAAGCACAACGCGGCCATGCAGACCGGACGCCAAATCGGTCAGATGTGCTTCTCTTTTTCCACCGATAATACCCAGAATGGAAATCTTTATCCTGCCGATACCAATGGTGCCGCCATTGCCAGCGATCTGATGAATGCCAGTTATGCCACCGATCCGAGTGTCTTTCTCGTCAGCGGCCAGACGCTGACCGGCCCCTACACCATGCCTGCCGCCGGCACCTCCGTCTCTCTCGCAACCTCCAATTGCTCGTGGAGTTTCACCACCATATCGGCAGCCACCGGGGGCGGCATCAGTTCAAGCGCCTCGGACCTTACGCCGCTGGTCTACTTTAACAAGGGAGCGGGCGTGGGAATTATTACGACCTTCACGCCAAGCAGCGGTGTCTCCGCCATCACCCTGACGTCGTCTTGCCCGTTTGGAACCGATGGTATTGCGGTCTTTTATAAGGGCAACAACGCGGCCTATATCAAGGCGTCCGCCGGCACTCTTGGCACGGGAGTCTTCGTCTCGACCAACGACAAGGATACGCAGGCCTATGCCGTCGCTCAGTAAATAATCAATAGCGAATCTCTAAAAAAGGGTGATCCTCACGGATCACCCTTTTTTTGTGGCTTCATCCAAGAAACTCGCGCCGGTGTCCCTCGGGTCGGCCGGGTCGAATTCGTTCGCGCGATCGGCATGGATTTTGGTCTGTCTCCGGCTAGGCTCGCGCCATGCCTTTTTCTGGTCTCCGTTGGTCATCGTCGTCAGGTCTCACGCGCATCGAAGTGCTGGTCCTCCTTGGGACGCTGCTGATTCTGGCCGGGGTGGGGTACGGTCCGATCAGCGACTACCTGGAGAGATCAAAAATCAGTCGCGCGGTGGAAAACGCGCGGACGATCAACACGCTTTTGTCCCAATACGCAACGGACAACAACGGCGTCTATCCGGTGGGAGAAGGGACGCCGGCCACCGGCAAGTCGGAAGGCATTGCCCGGAATCTGCTGGAAAATAATTACACGCCCGATGCGTCCCTTTTTGCGGTCGGTTCCACGCCCAAATATAGCGGGACGGCGTCCGATTTTTCCGACATCGGCGCAGCCAATATGAGTTGGGATTTTACCGGCGGGTCGACGACCTACACCGGCATCACCTCGGCTGCTTCGGACCTGCTTCCGACCGTTTACGGCACGGGCGAGAGCGTGACTTATCCCACCACACCGGGAACGGGGCTGGATCTGACTCTCTCGGGCGGCGGCCCTTTCGCGAAGAAGGGCGTCGTGGTGGCCTATAAGGGCGGCAGCGCGACTTTCATCAAGGGAACGGCGGCCGGGACGGCGGTGGAATGCCGGAGATTCATTTCGACGGCATACAAAGAGACCGGCGTCTACACGCAGATCAGACCATAGGACTTATAGGTCTCATTTTTCCTAAGTCCTATAAACGCTGGGCCTCATCGACAGCGCGCGCGGCGCGGGCGCCGCTGGCAATCGCGCCTTCGATGGTCGCGGGCAGGCCGGTGTTGGTCCAGTCGCCGGCGAGCCAGAAGTTTGACCACTCGGTCGTCGCTTCGGGGCGGAGCGGTTCGGTGTCGGGCGTGGCGGCAAAGGTCGCGCTGCGCGCCTTGTAGACCATGCGATGCAGAACTTTCACGTCGCGCGCTTCGGGCAGGAATCGGCCCAGCTCCCGCAGCGTCAGTTCCTCGAGTTCCGCGCCGGTTTTATCGACGAGATCGCGCGCGCCGCTGACCACGGCAGTGATGACGTGGCCCTCCTGACCGGCGGGAGCGGCCCCGTGAATGTGGTCGCGGCTGAAGACCCAGTGGACGGGCGAATCGAGCAGGCCGACGAACGGCTCGCGCAGGATCGGGCGGTCGAGCCAGAGGTGGAGGCTGACGATGGGCGCGTCCTCGATTTGTCCGCACGCCTGCGCCAATTTGCTTTCCGCGGGCAAAAGGCCGCGCAGCACATGCCACGGCAGCGCGCTGATGACGGCCTCGGGTTGAAGGAGGGAGCCGTCGTTGAATTTGATTTCACGCAGCACCGCGCCGTCGAAACGGAGGGCGGCGACCATGGTCTGCAAGCGCAGCGTGCCGCGGCACATTTGGAGCAGCTTTTTGACCTCGGGCGCGAAGAGTTCGCTCAGCCCCACGCGGCTCAGGAGAATGGTCGAATCGGCGGCGCCGGCGAGAAAGGAGCGGCGGATGACGGTGGCAAAAAGCTGCGCGGAGGCGGTCGCGACCGGCTCGTTGAGCGCGGCGATGCAGAGCGGTTCCCAGAGCGCGCGGATGATATTGGGCGTCTGCCCCCAACGGCGCATCCACGCCTCGACCGGCTCGTGATCGTGAGGTTTTTGCCCCAGGCGAAGCCGCAGCGCCAGCCTGACCGCGGAAAACTTATCCGCGGCGGAAAGCTCGCCGTAGCCAAGGAGCGCGGAGAGGAGATGGAGCGGGTCGGGCGCGGTCGCGGCGAGCAGGCTGCGGCCCTTTTCGCTGAGGAACGGGACCTCGAGGCGCGGCGGCGAATAGAGACGGTCGATCACGCCCAGTTCCCGGAAGAGGGCGAGCGATTCGTGGTAACAACCCATGAGAATATGCTGGCCGTTGTCGAGCACGAGGCCGCTCTTCGTGTCGACAAAACTGTGGGCGCGTCCGCCAAGGAGCGCGCGGCCCTCGACCAGGGTCACGTCGTGCCCGCGCAAAACGAGCTCGGTGGCGGCGGCGAGCCCGGCATAACCCGCGCCGAGCACGACGACTTTTTTCGGCGTGGGCGGTCGGGCCGGAGCGCGTTTCTCGCGGGCCTTGGCCTTGAAAATCAGGCGCGCCTTCGTGAAGCGGCTCAATTGCACCGGCGCGGTCATCACGTCGAAACGGCGCCGCTCGATTTCGTGGAAAAGGCCCTCGTAGACTTCGCGCATGATCTCGGCGGCGATGAGCTTGGGCCGGTCGGAGGGGACCATGAGGCGGTGGGCTTTCGCGTAGTAATGACGCACACGGAGATGCTGGAAGCGGAACAGCTGGCGCATCTTTTCCGACCAGCGGCCTTCGAGAATGTCCGACTCGGCCACGCCGAACGAGGCAAGCTCGTCGAGCGGCAGGTAAATTCTTCCGTAGGAGGCGTCCTTCTTCACGTCGCGCAAAATATTCGTGAGTTGGAACGCCATGCCGAGGGCCACGGCGTAATCGCGCGTCTGCGGATGGCGGCAACCGAAGATATCGATGCTGACCAGTCCCACCGCGCTGGCGACGCGATAACAATATTGCTCGAGCAGCGCGAAGGTGGGGTAGCGGAGGATCGACATGTCCATTTCCATGCCGTTGAGAATTTCCTCGAGCGGCGTGGGCGGGATGAGGTAGGTGCGGATGATTTGCGCCATCTCGCGGCCGAGCGGCGTGAGCGGCGTGTCGAGGTAGGCGCGGCGGATTTCCTTGCGCCATTCGCCGAGCTGGCGCTGCTTTTCTTCGATGGGCAGCTCGGTCGAATCGGCGACGTCGTCGACCACGCGGCAGAATGCGTAGAAGACCGACATCGCGCGGCGCTCCGACTCGGGCAGCGCGGCGAAGGAGAGCGCGAGGTTCGACTTGGCCGACTGGGTGATGGCCTCGCTTCCGGGAAGATCGGGGATGGCTTCCGCCGGCGCGGTGAGGAGCTCGCTCATGAGGTTAGGGCCTTGAGAAAAAGGAGCGCCATGTCGGCCTTGCCCACCGTCGGGCGCTGGTTGAGCGTGTCGTACTTGAGCGCCTCGATCTTGCGCAGGATGGTCGTGCCGCCGAGCCAGGTGAGCCGGATTTCGAGCCGCAGCAGGCCGCGCAGTTTTTTCGTCAGCGGCGCGCCCTGGTCGAAAATTCCCTGCGTGCGGGCGACCTGGAATGCGATCAGCCTGCGGAAACTATCGTTCACGAGGCGGGCGAAAAGGACGTCCTCGATCACCCCGAATTCCTTGCGCTCGTCTTCCGGCAGGTAGATGCGGTCCTTCTCCAGATCGACGCCGACGTCCTGCCAGAAATTCGCCAGTTGCAGGCCGGTGCAGATGTGATCGGCGAGCCGGTGCAATTCCTCGTCGCGATGACCGTGGAGGAGCAGGACAAGCCGGCCGACCGGGTTCGCGCTGCGGCGGCAATAGTCGAGCACCTCGGCAAAATTCGCGTAGCGGCGCTTAACCACGTCCTGCTTGAAGGCGGAGAGGAGATCGGTGAAAAGACTCCGCGGCAGATCAAGTTCGCGGATCGTCTCGTGCAGCGCGACGAAGATAAAATGGAGGCCGGGCGTTCCGGGCGGAGAGTTTAATTGCCGCTCCCAGTCGTCGAGCGCGGCCAGCCGCTCTTCCGGCGTCATGATATCGCGCGCGCCCTGCGCCTTCGCGCTGCCGGCGTAGCCTTCGTCGGCGAGGTCGTCGGCGTAGCGGGCGAAGGCGTAGACGGCGTGGACATGAGGCTGCATTTTTTTCGGAACGAGGCGGCCCACCGGAAAATTTTCGTAGTGGGCGCGGGCCAGCCGGGTGCAGGCTTCGTAGGCCTTGGCGATGGCTTGGGCGTTCGGGGGAATGCTTTTCGGCTCGTCCATGGTGGTTTCCACAGGCATACCAGATCATCATATGAAAAGCCCCCTCCTTTTCCAGAACCAACCTGCGGTGCAAATCGCGGACGGCGAAAATAAAGTGCTGGTCTCGCCCGGCCACGGCGCGCGCATCCTGCGGTGGGAGCGAGCGGGGCGCGAAATCATCACCTGGCCGGAGAACGCCGACTGGAGCAAAATCCTCAAGGTGCGCGGCGGCAATCCGATTCTCTTTCCGTTCGTGGCGCGCCACTTCGTCGACGGAAAAAAGGAGCTCTGGCGCGACGCGGGCGGCACGGTCCGGCCGATGCCGCAGCATGGCTTCGCGCGCGACGCTGATTTTATCGTGGTCGAGGACGGGGCGGAAGATTCGCTGCGGATGCGACTGGTTGATTCGGAGGAGACGCGCGCGTTTTATCCGTTTGCCTTCGAATTCGATGTGGTGGTGAGCCTGCGGCCCGGATCGCGCCTCGAGGTCCGTTTTGAAACCACGAACCGGGGCGGCGATCCCCTGCCCTACTACGCGGGCCATCATTTTTATTTCGCGCTGCCGCACCGGGAGCGCGGCGCCTGGACGCTCGACCTGCCCTGCGCGGCGTGGGGACGGCAATCGGCCGACGGGGCGATCGTGCGCGAAAAAGCGGAGCAGGCGATGCTGCGGCTCGATGATCCCGCGCCAATCGATCGCTTTCAAATCGGGCCGACGAGTTCCGAGGTCGCGCTGAAGAACAACCGGACCGGGCAGCGGCTGGTCTTCGAGCTGGAACATCCGGGCTGCGTGCCGTGGTATGCAGTGACGACCTGGACCGAGGCGGACGATTCCGATTTCTACTGCATCGAGCCGTGGCTCGGCCTGCCGAACGCGATTCATCACGGCGAAGGCCTGCGCTGGCTCGCGCCCGGCGCGAAGGAAATCGCGACGGTAGTGCAGGACGGCAGTGGGTGGTGAGCGGATAACTGGGGCGGCCAAAAGGTAAATTTCCGCGCCTTTCGGCACCGATTTGTTATGTAATCAGAGGGGAATGTGATGTAAAAACCACCGAACCAAAGAAGCCAATGGCGACATTCAATACCTCCCGTGAAATCCCGGCCACGGTAGAGCAAGTCTTTGCCGCGATCAGCGCGCCGGAACGCTTGGCGCGGTGGTGGGGACCGGCCGGTTTCACCAATACTTTCAACGTCTGCGAGTTCAAGAATGGCGGGCGTTGGTCTTTCATCATGCACGGACCCAATGGCCACAACTATCCAAACGAAAATGTGTTCGCCGAAATAGAACCACCGACGAAGGTCGTGGTTCAACACGCCTCGGAGCCAAAGTTTCGCTTGACGATTACGTTGGCTTCGGCGGGAACGGGAACCATCGTATCCTGGTCGCAGGCCTTCGAGAGTTCAGAAGTTGCCCGCCGCCTTGAACCCATTGTCGTCCCCGCCAACGAACAGAACCTCGAGCGCCTGTCGGTTGAGGTTTTGGGTGAACCGCGCGGTGGCTAGCGGCCACCTGCAGGCTTGCTTGATGGGGCGATTGAGACAATTTGTAATAGGCGCACCGTCTCTTTTGTCGGCGCCCGCATAACGATGTCGAAACCCAGGCGTGTCATCACGATCCATCTCCCGCACCGGGAGCCCCTTGTCCCCGCGCTGCTGACGCTTTTGCTGCTGGCCGCCGGAGTGCTGGGAGGCTTGTCCTCGTATCTGCCCCGCTGGCCCGCGGTGGAGGAGCCGCCGCCCGCCGCCACCTCCATTCCAAACGCGCAACTGGCCGACAAGGCGCTCAACGCGCGCGTCGAAAGCCTGCTCGCGAAGATGACGCTGGAGGAAAAGATCGGGCAACTGACCCAATATTCGGCCGGCACGATGACGGGGCCGGGCACGGCACGGGATGATTACAACGACCTGATCGCGCAGGGCCAGGTCGGCTCGCTCTTCAATGTGGTGGGCGCGAAACTGACCAATCGTTTCCAGCACCTGGCGGTGGAGAAAAGCCGCCTCCACATACCGCTGCTCTTCGGGTTCGACGTGATCCATGGCGACAGGACGATCTTTCCGGTGCCGCTGGCGTTGTCGTCGAGCTTCGATCCGGCCCTGATCGAGCAGGTCTCGCACGTCTCGGCGGGCGAATCGGCCGACGATGGCATCCGCTGGGTTTTCTCGCCCATGGTCGACATTGCGCGGGACGCGCGGTGGGGCCGCATCACGGAAGGGGCGGGCGAAGACCCCTATCTCGGCTCGGCGCTGGCCGCCGCTTACATCCGGGGCTACCAGGGCGACGACTTGAGCAAGCCCGATTCGGTGGCCGCGTGCGTGAAGCATTTCGCGGCCTACGGCGCGCCGAACGCGGGCCGCGAATACAACACGGTCGACATGTCCGAGCTGACCCTGCGCCAAGTCTACCTTCCGCCTTATCACGCGGCGATCCGGGCGGGAGCGGCCACGGTGATGAGCGCCTTCAATCCGCTCAACGGCGTACCGGCCACGGCCAATCCGTTCACGCTGACGAAAATCCTGCGGCAGGAATGGAATTTCCAGGGATGCGTGGTGAGCGATTTCGGCGCGGTGCGCGAACTGATCGCCCACGGCGTGGCGAGCACCGGCGCGATCGCGGCCCGCAAGGCGATCGCGGCCGGCGTCGACATGGACATGATGAGCGATCTTTATCGCACGCGGCTGGCCGGGCTGGTGAAGTCGGGAGAGTTGCCGGAAGCGGTGGTGGACGAGGCGGCGCGGCGCGTCCTGCGGGTGAAGTTCGCCCTCGGCCTGTTCGACCATCCCTACGTGGACGAAAACGGCGCCCGTTACACCGCCACGCCCGAAAAGCGGGCGCTGGCCCGGCAGGCGGCGGAAGAGACGCTGGTGCTGCTCAAGAATGGTCCGAATCCCCCTCCCTATGCGGGACCAGTTCTGCCCCTCGCGAAGACCACGCCCGCCATCGCGCTGATCGGGCCGCTGGCCGATTCGCAAATTGACATGCTTGGATCGTGGCCCGCGGCGGGCTCGGCGAAGGACGCCGTGACCCTGAGAACGGCGCTGCAGGACCGGTGCAATTGGTCGAAGACCAAGCTTTTTTACGCGAAGGGGACCGAGATCCTGACCGATTCGGACGAGGGCTTTGCGGAGGCGGTCGCCGCGGCGCAGAAGGCCGACGTGGTGATCCTGGCGCTGGGCGAATCGGCGCCGAAAATGACGGGCGAGTCGTCCTCTCTCACGCGGCTCGACCTGCCCGGCAACCAGGAGCGGTTGTTGGAGACGATCACCAAGCTGGGCAAGCCGACCGTGCTCGTGTTGTTCGACGGACGGCCCCTGGCGATCAAATGGGCGGCGGCGCATGTGCCGGCGATTTTGGAGGCGTGGTATCCGGGCATCGAAGCGGGCCCGGCGGTGGCCGATATTCTTTTCGGCGACGCCAATCCGAGCGGCAAGCTGACGGCGACTTTTCCGCGCGCGGTGGGACAGGAGCCGCTCTTTTACGATCAATTGCCCACCGGCCGCCCGGCCGACGACATCGACCTGAGCCATCCGCCCACGAGCAGCGCGGACAAATATCTTTCGCGCTACATCGACGAATCGAACGCGCCGCTTTTTCCCTTCGGCTTCGGGCTTTCCTACACGACGTTCGGCTACTCGCAGGTGAAGCTGAGCCAGGCCACCATTTCCTCCGATGCGCTGACCCATCCGAAAACGGGACACTTTTTTGCGCCGCCGGGCGACGTCGAGGTGACGGCGGAGGTGAAGAACACGGGGACGGTGACGGGCACGGAAGTCGCGCAGCTTTACATCCGCAATACGGGCGGCAGCGTTGAGGAACCGGTGCGCGAATTGAAGGGCTTCGAGCGGGTGACGCTTCAACCGGGTGAAACCAAGGAACTCCATTTCACGCTCGGTTTCGACGAGCTCTCCTATTACAACCTCGACATGACCCGGGTGATCGAGCCGACCGAATACCAGGTCTGGGTCGGTGGCAGCTCCGAGGCGACGCAGGGCGCGCAATTCGAGGTGACGGAACCCTAGATCATCCCCATGCGACTTCACCTCACCCTGGCCCTCATCACCGTGCTCGCGCTGCTCATCACGCTGCGCTCCGAGAAGAAGCATCACTTCGCCTTCGCGCAGGTGGAGGAGCTGGCGCAGAAACGGGCGGCGGCAAAATATATTCCGCTGCCCGATCTCCTTCCACCCCAGCTGAAGAAGCTGACGCCGCAACAGGACGCGGGCATTTTCTGGAAGGACACGGCGCGGTTGTGGCGGAAAAAGGGGCTTCCGTTCCAGATCGATTTCTACCCGCAACTCAACAGCAATCCCACGCCGCACATCGCGCCGCAGATCAACACCGTCGACCGCAAGGGAAGCCACCAGCTCCCCTACTCGCCGACGTTTTTTAATTTCCTGGATGTCAGCGTGAATCCGCCGGCGCCGCTGGTTTTCAATCCGCCGCTGCCGCGCGACCTGGGCTACGCCGGGTTTTACATCCGCTATCCCGACATGGGCATCGGCAGCAATGCGAACTCCCTCGACGGCTTCTTTTCCGTGCTCGGCGGCAGCTATTTTCGCGCGTTGGCAAAGGAGCAGGTCTACGGCCTTTCCGCGCGGGGGCTGGCCCTCGACACGGGGATCGAAGGCAAGGCGGAGGAGTTTCCGCAATTCACCGACTGGTGGTTGCAGGAACCGCCGCAGAACGCCACGGCGATGGTGATGGACGCCCTGCTCGACAGCCCAAGCGTGAGCGGCGCCTATGAATTCACGATCCACCCCGGCGCGGTGACCTCGGTGGACGTCCATGCGTCGCTTTTTTTCCGGCAAAACGTGGACCGGCTCGGCCTGGCGCCGTTCTCGAGCATGTATCTCTTCGGTGAAAACGCGAAGGACCACTTCGGCGACAACGTTCATCCCGAGGTCCACGACTCGGACGGGGTGCTCATGCATACGGGCAAGGACGAGTGGTACTGGCATCCGCTCCAGCAGACGACGTTTCTTCAGCTCTATTCTTTCCTGGACGAGAATCCGAAGGGTTTCGGCGTGATCCAACGGGACCGCGATTTTCAACATTACCAGGACCTGACCAACAAATATAACGTCCGGCCCAGCGCCTGGGTCACGCCGCACGGCAACTGGGGAAAAGGGAAGATCCAACTGGTCCAGCCCAACAGCCGGGACGTCAACACCGACAATGTAGCGGTTTTTTGGTGGCCCGACCAACCGGTGAAGGCGGGCGACCATCTCGACGTGAGCTATACGATCGATTTTTACATGAACGACGCCGCCCGTCCGCCTCTCGCCTACTGCCGGCAGACGCTGATCAATTTTCCGGCGCCCCCACCCGCGCCGCCGCTTCCTCCGAAGCCGGCCTCGCCGTCCGCCGCCACGGCCACCCCTCAGAAAAGCATCGTTCCGCCGGCGGCCGCTCCAGCCAAGCCGCCCTCGCCAATGCCGGCGACCCCCGCGCCACCGCCTCCGCCCGGCGTGGTCCCGGTGCAATTTCTGGTCGACTTCATGGGTAACGGCATTGAGAGCACGCCCGCCAACCAGCCGCCCGATCTCGACCTGAGTTGCGCCCAGGCGGGGACGACCATCCGCGATACCAAGGTCGAAAAAAACGGCTATGATAATTCGTGGCGGGTCACCTTTACCATCGTGCCCGCGAAGGTGCACGTCCCGACCGATATTCATTGCCGCCTCATGCATAACAACAAGCCGATCACCGAAACCTGGAGCTACACATGGCACCAGTAAGCGACACGGAAATGGCGCGGAACGACCGCGAGGCCTGGAACGAGGCCTACGACCGGCTCGTGAATTTCCTGCATACGTTCGCGCTGGGGGACCACGCCTATGTTTCGCAGCTGGCCCTGAATCTTCTCCACCAAGCCCAGGAGATCCATCGCGGCGACCCGTCGCGCGATCCGACTTACCAGACGATGGGACAGGCGCAAAAATGCCTGGCCGACTGGCTGGCCGCGAACCTCAATGAGGAGAACACCTCGCCATCGCATATCCTGGCGACCGGCTACATCGCGCTGCTGTTGAGCCAGGTCTACCAGACGTCGCCGACCTCCTTTCTCGCCACCCCGCTGCCGGAGGAACTGCGGCAGGCGTTGCGGGAGACGCTGCTGGTGACGGGGCCCGATCTCAATGTTTCCAGCATGACGCCGCGCCATCTCGATTACGGGCCGATGCTCCACTTCGCCCGGCAGACGTGGCATCGCCTGGACGCGAAGGAATTTGTCATCGCGCTCCTGTTTTGGGGCGGCGTCTACACCGTTTTCTATTGGTGGCTGTCCCAACATTTATGAGCGCTTCCCCTCCACCCACCGATAATTTCGTGGTCCGGCGATCAGTCTTCCTCGGGCTGTCGATTTTCCTGACCGCGATCGGATGCATGCTGATGCTGAACAGTTACGCGGGGCAGGAGCTGTTCTGGGAGGATTATGTCTGCATCGCCGTTTTCCCCCTGCTCTTCAGCCAGATCGCGGTCGGCTTTGTCCTCGCGGCGTTCGGATTTTTCGACCTGCTCCGGGGCGGCGACCGGCATCACCTGATGCGCGGCGCGTGGCGCGAGAAGGAGGATTCGATCCCCCTGGCGGCCACGGCGATCGTCATTCCGGTCTACAACGAGGAAGTGGACCGCGTCAGCCGGGCCATCGCGAACATGTGGCGCAGTCTGGAGAAGACGGGGCAGATCGAACATTTCGATTTTTATATTTGCAGCGACTCGACCAACGCGGACCACTGGGTCGAAGAGGAATGCGCGTGGCTTTCCCTTTGCAAAAAGCTGAACGCGTTCGGGAAGATTTTCTATCGCAAACGGCGTCACCGCATCAACGGCAAGAGCGGTAACGTGGCCGATTTTTGTCGCCGCTGGGGCAAGCGGTATCGCTACATGATCGTGCTCGACGCCGACAGCGTGATGATCGGGCCGACCCTGGTGCGGCTGGTGCGCGCGATGGAGGCTCATCCCGAGGCGGGCATCATCCAGACGCAACCCTACATGGTTTTGGGCAAATCTCTTTTCCGGCGCGTGCTGCAATTTTCCAGCCACGTCTACGGCGGTCTTTTTTCGGAGGGATGCAGCATGGCGCAGATGTCGTCGGGGTCCTACTGGGGCCACAACGCGATCATCCGCGTGGCGCCGTTCATCGAATATTGCGACCTGCCGCTCCTGCCCGTGCCGAATCCAACCAAGCGGCACGTGTTGAGCCACGACACGGTCGAGGCGGCCCTGATGCGCCGCGCCGGTTACGGCGTCTGGATCGCCTACGAGGAGCCGGGGAGCTACGAGGAGGGCCCGCCCAACCTGAGCGACATGCTGGTGCGCGACCGCCGCTGGTGCGCGGGCAATCTCCAGCACTTCTGGTTTCTCTTCGCGCGCGGGATCGAGATGGGCAGCCGCCTGCAAATCTGGATCGGCCTGATGGCCTATCTCTGCTCGCCGCTCTGGCTCACTTTTCTGATCGCCGGTTCCTTCGGCGCCTATTTCCGGATGCGGTTCATGACGCTCTCCGCCGACCCGGAGGACCTGAGCGCGGCGACCACGTCCCACGCCGGATTTTTGCTGGCGCTCACGCTGGTGCTGCTCTTTGTGCCCCGGCTGCTCGGCATCCTGACCTCGCTGCGAAGGGCGCAGCAATTCGGCGGGACGTTCCGGCTGCTGCTGAGCGCGCTGCTGGAAAATCTGATGTCGGTCGTGATGGCCCCGGTGTTGATGATGTTCCACACGCTCTTCGTGCTGCTCACGCTTTCAGGCTGGCAGATCAAATGGACGACGCAGAACCGGACCGATATGGGCCTGACATTTCTCCACTGCCTGAAGCTCTATGGATGGCTGACGCTCCTCGGATTGATCACCTATCCGATCGCGGTTTATTTCCTGGGCGGAGCGTCGTTGTGGCTCGTGCCGATTCTGGCGGGATGGACGCTTGCTCCGCTCCTGGCGTGGGTGACAAGCCGGCGAAGCCTCGGTATCTTCTTCCAGCGCTGCGGGCTTTTTGTGACGCCGGAAGAAATCGCTCCGCCGCCCGAATTGCAGGGGCTCAGCGACGAGAACGGGCCCGGCGAAGCGCCTTCTTCATCCCCGCTCTGGGTGCAGGCGTTGCTGAGCCCTTACGTCCAGGCGGTCCACCTCTCGATGGTGCGGCAGGGTTCCGGCAGCGGCGAAGGACCTCCCCAACCTCTCGCCGAGCTGCGGGAACGCCTGGTGCGCGAAGGGCCGCAGGCGCTCGATGCCCATGAAAAAGCGCGCGTGCTTTGGGACGGAGAGACCGTTTTCTGGCTGCACCAGGAACTCTGGGCCCGGCCCGGCGCGCAAATGCATCCGAGCTGGATCGCGTTACAAGCCGAATGCGGCAACAGCCGTCTTCTCTCCCATTATTTGATGGCGAGGTAAGGCATAGCGCGAAATGGAATTTCGCGAGGAACAAGGGCGTTCCCAAGTGCAACTTGAGAACGAGGAAATTTCGCGAGGGACGACGGACGGCTTAGGCCGCGGCGGCGGCGGTCTTGCGGCTCTTCTTGGTCGGGGCGGGAGCGGTGGACGTGCCCGCCGCGGAAGGAACCTCGATCATCTCGTAGCCCAGCTTGCCTTCGGCGACTTCCTTCAGCGCGACGTCCATGAACGTGAGCTTCGGGTCGAACGCCACGAGCGGACGAAAGCCCTGCCCAAGCTGGCGGACCCGCTTGGAAATAATGTTGACGAGAACCTGGGGGCTTTGCACGACTTTGAGGGCATCTTGAACGAGCGTCTGTTTCATAAAATAATCACCAAAAGATGGAGGGCCAAATTTCCGTCAAGCGGAAAAGTTTTAGTCTGCCGTTGAGGCTGGCATAACTCAAGCTTATCTTTCGAAGAATTTTGCGGGCGGCCATCGGTCCCGGTGTGGGGCCGAAGCGTAACTTCTCCTCGGACTTCGATGACCTTTTGAAGCGCTTGCCCACTTCCCACGTCAAAAGCGTAAAATCTCGTGTGAGGGCTGGTCATTTGGCCCAGACCACTATATATAGTACGAGCAAGTCATGAAGCACACTGCCGGTAATGTCAGGCCTCGTCGAGTGGCGGTGCCGAGAGCGGCACCCCGCAGGAAGGTTCGTCTCGATTTGAAGCGGCGGCCCCAGCTGGGACCGGAAGATGAATTGGGTGTGCAACAGAAGAGCAATTTCTGGAAATGGGTCGCGCTGGTGGCGCTGCTTCACGTGCTGGTGATTGCCGTGGTTTATTTGATCTACGAAAGCGTGCCCGCCCCGAAACCGCCGGAGCAGTTTATCTCGCTGCTGCCTCCGGGCGACGTGGTGAAGGGCACTCCGGGCGCGCAGGAGGCGCACAAGCTCGGGCCGACGACTCCTGCGCCTACCGTCCATCACAATTCGCCGCCGCCCCAACCACCCGCGGCCGTCACGCCGCCGGCGCCCAAACCGCTTCCGCCGAAACCGATCCTCAAGCCGGTGGCCCAGCCGGTTGCGCTCGACAAACCCAAGCCAATCCCCAAGCCGCCCAAGGTCAAAGTCGATCTCACGCTGGCCGATGCCCCCACGCCCGATAAACCGGTGACCAAGCCAAAGCATCATCTCAAGAAGCCGGTGGTAAAGACCCCGCCCGACGAAACCGACGCGGCCTCGAATCCCGACAGCGCCGGGCTGAGCAAGGAACAGATCGCCGAGAAGCTGGGAGATAAACTGGACGCGGCGGGAGTCAAGAATGCGACCAAGTCGGGCGCGAGCGGTTCGACCAACACGCATGCCAATCCCTTCCAGGATTTTTATGACATGATCACGCAGCAGATCAATAACGAGTGGGAAATTCCCAACGTGGCCGCCGACACGGCGTCGAATCCGCTGGTCCACATTTACGTCGAAAAGGATGGGCGCGTGCCTCCGGAAAGCGTTTATCTGATCAAGTCTTCCGGCAATTCGGTCTACGATGATTCGGCCGTCGCGGCGGCGAAAAACCTCGGCTATCTGCATGAACCCTTGCCGGATGGCTGTCCTCCTGATATTTCCATCAACTTTAAACCTGATCGCTAACGTGAATTTACTTCTCCCCTCCCTTCGCTCCGCCCTGCTGGTTTTTTTTCTCACTTTCCTCGGCACGCAGGCGCGCGGCCAGGTGGAAGTCTCCGTCCCCACCCTGCCGCGCGTCGGCGTCTCGATCAGCGGACCGCTCGGCGGCGGCGTGACCGAGATCGTCAGCGCGGACCTGAGGCGCACCGGGATGATTCTGCCGGTGGGCGGCGGCTCGGGCGATTTCCAGGCCAGCGGCGACGCGAGCGGGTCGGGTGTCTCGGGCCGTCTGGTGAACAAGAAAACCGGCGCGGAACTTTTCAGCCAGACCTTCAGCGGCAAGGGCCGCCTGGCCGCGCACGAGTTCGCCGACGCCATCACGCAGGCCGTGACGGGCCTGCCCGGTTTCGCCTCGAGCAAGCTGGCCTTCATCGCCAGCGCGAGCGGTTCCAAGGAACTTTACCTCGCCGACATGGACGGCTACAACGCCCGCGCGATCACGCATGACGGCACGATCAGCGCCAGCCCCGCCCTGAGCCGGGACGGCTCGAAGCTGGCCTATACCTCGTACAAAAGCGGCTATCCCGACGTTTACCTGATTAATCTCGGCTCGGGGACGCGGACCCGCATCGCCTTTTTCCCGGGCATCAACACGGGCCCCTCCTTTTCGCCCGACGGATCGCAGATCGCGCTGACGCTGAGCAAGGACGGCAATCCCGAGATTTACACGATGTCGGTCGACGGCGGCTCGCTGACCCGCATCACCCGCACCCGCGGGGCGGAGACCTCGCCCTCGTGGTCGCCGACGGGAGACCGGCTGGTCTATTCCTCCGACGAGCCGGGGCAGCCCCAGCTTTTCATCAGCAGCTCGTCGGGCGTCTCCGACATGGACCATCTGGTCACGGGCAATTCTTACTGCACCAAGCCCGACTGGTCGCCGGACGGCCGGTCGATCGCCTTCACCACGCGCATCGGCGGCCAGTTCCAGATCGGCGTCTTCAACGTCGCCAGCCGCACGGCGCAACTGATCACCACCAGCGGCGGGCAGGACCCGGCCTGGACACGCGACTCGCGCCATCTCGTCTACGCCAACAACGGCCGCCTCCACCTGCTCGATACCGTTTCGCGCCAGTCGCTGCCGATCGAAATGAATGTCAGCGGGTGCGGCGAACCGACCGCCTCCCGCTGATGACAACAGAACCATTGCCCAATTCCACCCCACATCGTATAACTCACCGCTTGACCCCAACCCCCTGACTCCCTCATGAATACTAAATACCGCCTCCCTCTTCTCATCGTCCTCACCGTCGCTCTCGCCGCCTGCGGGGACGAAAAGAATGGGCACTACACGGACTTGGGAGGAGACAACGGCTCCGGCCTGCCGAACAGCGACCAGGTCAACCCCGGCGACGCCGGCAGCGGCATTCCTCCGGGCCCGCGCGGAAACTTCAATCCCGATAACGCCGATTACCAGACCCTCGCCACCGACACGGTCTATTTCGATTTCGACAAGTCGACGATTTCCGGCTCGGAACGGGGCAAGTTGCAGGCGGTCAGCGACTGGTTCAAGGCTAACCCGAACGATTCCCTTTTCCTCGCGGGCCACGCCGACAAGCGCGGCACGCCGGAATATAATCGCGCGCTCGGCGAACGGCGCGCCCTGGCCGTGCGCGAATACCTGGTCGGGCTCGGGCTCCCCGCGGCCTCGCTCTACACGAACAGCTACGGCTCGGACCGGCCGGCCGTCGATGGCGACACCGAGGAAGCCTACGCGAAGAATCGCCGGGTCGAAATCGGCGTGATCGTGCCGAAGCCGTAAAGGCTGTGGACTCCGCCTCCTCGCTCACCTGCTCGTCGCTGCACAAGACGTTTCGCCTCGGGCCCACCGACCTCGAAATCCTCCAGGGGCTCGAGGTCGAATTTCCCCGGAACGGCCTCAACACGATCCAGGGAGCTTCGGGCTCGGGCAAGAGCACGCTGCTGCAAATCCTGGGCGGCCTGGAGCGGCCCGACGCGGGCGAGGTGCGCTGGAACGGGGAATCAATTTACGCTTGGTCCCGGGGCAAACTGGCGGCCTGGCGCAATCTTTCGGTCGGATTCGTTTTCCAGGCCTACCATCTTTTTCCCGGAGCTCTCCGCGCTGGAAAATGTCGACTTCCCGGCGCGGCTGGCGAGAAAAAGCGATTCGGCCCAGGCCGCGCATTTACTCGACCAGGTGGGCCTCGGCTCGCGGCTGCATCACCGGCCCGCGGAGCTTTCCGGCGGCGAACAGCAGCGGGTCGCCATCGCGCGCGCGCTGCGAAATAATCCCGCGCTGCTTTTGGCCGACGAGCCGACCGGCAATCTCGACACCGCCACCGGGCACGAGATCATCGACCTGCTGCTGCGCCTGCACCAGGAGCGCGGCAATTGCCTGATTATCGTGACGCACGACGACCGCATCGCCGCCCTCGGCCAGCGCACCTATCGGCTGGAGCGGGGCCAACTCCTTTCATCTAACGCCAGATCGTAACGAGCATCGGCTTGGATTCCGCCTGTCCAACCCAGGCTTTCGGCATCGGTTTTCCGTTGGGAATAAAATGGACGCATTCTTATAAATCGCTTTCAATGTCATCACGCCTTGCAAACCCTCGACACCTTTCCACTCGTAAGCGCCCGGCTCGTTACTGGTGAATGTAACCGGAAGCACGAAGTGTCCGCCGGGCTTCACCACGAATCCGTCTGGAAAATTATTCGCCCACGCCCGGCCTGCTTTTTCAACTTTGATCACCTTTCCGTCCTGACCCGTAAATTCAAAGGACAGATTGAAATAGCCGTCTGAGCACCACTCCTTCCAGAGCGTTAAATCGTGGTCGCCGGTATTCGTGAGGACAACATGGAACGGAACTTTAATGCTGATCGTGAGTCCCTCCATTTTTGAGCCTTCGGGAACGACTTCCACCGACAAGTCGGACGCTTGCAAAGGCAGGATCGCCAGCAATGAGACCAACGCAATCGGCCACGCGAAACAAAAGCGCATGACCAAAACGTAAGCCGAAGATCCCGTCTTGCCGAGTGCGATTCCTCTGGCAGAATATTGCCTTCCATGCATCACCTGAAAATCTATCTCGACGGCCAGTTCGTGGCCGAGCCGGACGCCAAGGTTTCCGTGTTCGATCACGGCCTGCTTTACGGCGATGGCGTGTTTGAGGGGATCCGCTTTTACAACGGGCGCGTCTTCCTGCTGGAGGAGCATCTCGACCGGCTTTACGATTCGGCCAAGGCGATTCTTTTGACCCTCCCGCTCGAGCGCGACGCGCTGCGCGAAGCGGTGCTGGAGACGTGTCGGCAGAACAATTTGCGCGACGGCTACATCCGGCTGGTGGTGACGCGCGGCAAGGGCGACCTGGGCCTGAACCCGAACAAGTGCAGCAAGCCGACCCTCTTCATCATCGCGGCGACGATCGAGCTTTACCCGGAAAAATATTATACCGAGGGACTGCGGGTGAACACGGTGCCGACGCAGCGGATCTCGCCGGCCGCGCTCAGCCCGGCGATCAAGTCGCTGAATTATCTCAACAACATCCTGGCCAAGATCGAGGGCAATCTCTACGGCGCGCAGGAATCGATCCTGCTCAACCCGCAGGGTTTCGTGGCCGAGTGCACCGCGGACAATATTTTCGTGATCAAGCAGGAAAAGATTTTCACCCCCCAAATCTCCGACGGCGCGCTGGGCGGCATCACCCGCCGTTTGATGTTCGACCTGGCGCGCGAAATGGGCCGTGAAGTCCTCGAAACGAACCTGACCCGGTACGATCTTTTCGTGGCCGACGAAATCTTCGCCACCGGCACCGGCGCCGAAGTCGTGCCGATCAGCGAGGTGGATGGCCGCAAGATCGGCGCGGGGCGGGTCGGTCCGATCACCGGGGAATTCATCCGCCACTTCAAGGCGCGGACGCAAAATACAGGCGTTTCCATTTATTGATTCTGTATTATATTGCCTGCAGCGCCCGGAGAGGAGCGCTTCAAACCTATGACTTGTGAAGTTTGCCAGACTGAAAACGCCACGGTGCATCTGACCCAGATCATCAGCGGCAAGATGCAGAAGATCGACCTATGCGAAAAGTGCGCCAAGGAAAAAGGCGTGGCCGACCCGGCCGGCTTTTCGCTCGCCGACATGCTCCTGGGCCTGGGGGCGGCGGATGAAATCAAATCGAACGGCAGCGAGGAGCTGGTCTGCCCGCAATGCGGCTTTACGCAACCCGATTTCAAGAAGACCGGGCGGCTCGGCTGCCCGCAATGCTACGTCACCTTTTCCGAGGGGCTGGGGGTGATCCTCAAGGACATGCACAAGGGCATCCACCACAAGGGCAAGGTCCCGACCCGCGCCATCCGAGCGCTGGAGTACCAGAATAAACTGAAAAGTTTACACGCCAGTCTGCAGACGGCGGTGCAGTCGGAAAATTACGAGCAGGCCGCCTCGCTGCGCGACGAGATCAGCAATTTGGAAACGCAGCTTAAAAACTAAGCCTGGTCGAAGCGATTACGTGCGCTTGGCCGGAACGACCGCCATCGGCTTGGGATGCTGCGCTGTGGCGGTGGCGGCCGCTACCGTCGCTACCGGAGCCCCGGAAGTGCCATTGGGCGTAACGTCGGAGAGGCCGCCCGACAATTTGCGCGTGCCCTGGATGTTGGACAGCTTCCGGCGCAAGGTTTCGAGGCTGAACGGTTTTTCGAGAATGCCCAACTTCAGCTGCGCAAATTCCGACATGAAGTCCTGGAAATGGCTCGGCGGCAGCCCGCTCATCAGCAAAATGGAGGTATGCTCGAAGCGCGGATCCTTGGCGACCGCCGTGCTGTATCCCCCGATGAATTGCGCCCCGTTCATGCCTGGCATGTTGTAGTCGACGATGACCACTTCGGGCGGGACGGCGGCCGCGATCAATTCCTGGAGCGCCGCCTCGGGATAACGATACGACTTCGTGCGATGGCCCAGGTGTTCCAGCAAGCTGCAAAGACCGTCCCGGACCAGGTCGTCGTCGTCGATGACATAGACCAGGAAGTGCGACTCGGCGGGCATCCGCTTGGCCTGAAGCAGAATGCGCTGGGTCTGCCGGAAAATACGATGGGTGGAGCGGCGCGCGTCGAGGCTCGCTTTTTCCTTCGCCTCGGGAGTCGTGATCGCCTCGACGTCGCCCCGCGGCCAGATCAGCGAGACCGACGTGCCCATGCCGACGGTGGACCGAATTTCGACCGTGCCGGAATGCTGGGTGAGAATGCCCCTGACCATGGCGAGGCCGAGCCCGGTCCCCTGCTTTTTGGTGGAGAAGAAAGGCTCGAAGATATGGGCCATGTCCTTTTCGGGAATGCCGGCCCCGTGGTCGCGCACCGTCACGGCGGCCCGCGTCTCCGTCCCTTCCCAAAGCACGTGGACCGTGCCGCCGTCGGGCATCGCCTCGCGGGCGTTCTTGATGAGATTGAGCAGGCAGTGACTCAAGCTCGAATAGGAACCGAACACCATGATTGAGGCTTTCGGGTCCTGGAAATCCTTCCCGAGGGCGATGCGATATTTCCCGGAAGCCACGCCGCCGATCCGGGCGATGTCGTTGACCAGATCGACGAGGTTGAAGGGAGCCATCGTCAGCGGCTGGCGCTTGGCATAACCGAGCAGGCTGCGCGTCAGCGAAGCGCCGGTCGAGCAGGCCCGGATGATGTTGATCAGGCTGTCGCGCGCCTGGGGGGCGAGACTCGGCTGGGCCAGCATCGCCTCGGCGTTCGACTGAATGCCCATGATGAGATTGTTGAAATCATGGGCCACGCCGCTGGCCAGTTCGCCGATGGTCTCGAGCTTTTTTTGGTCGACCACGCCCTGCGAGCTGTCGAGCCAGTTGATCGAGTCCTGGAAACAAAACAGGTACCAATGACTCTCCTCCGTCGCGCCCTCGGCGGGAGCGCATTGGTAAAAGACCTTGGCAAAATAGCTCCGCTCCGGTTTGGCCGGATGCTTGAACCCGGGCATCGCCTCTTCCTCGGCGCCGCTGACCATTTGCAGCGCCTGGGACAGATACTCGGCCAGGGAAGCGGGCAACTCGACCCAGGCCACGGGAGTGGGCCCCGGCCCCGACCCATTCAGCTCAAAGAGCTCGGCGGCTGCGCGATTCCAATCGAGCACTTCATAGCCTCGGGTCGCGGAAAAGTGGACGAGAACTTCAGCTCGTCCTCCTGCACGACTCATTAAATCCTGCACGAGCGCGGACGGTGGTAAGTTAAACACGCTAGCTTACTGTAGAGCCTCCGGCGCATAATGCCAGACTTTAAGAAGTGGGTCCTCAAAAACGTACCGGCGCCCGACGCAAAGTTTCCAAAAATTTGATTGGATTTTCCGCCACTCTTCCCTATTCCTTACGATTCCCATGTCTCAGAAATCCAAATCCAGCGGCAAGCCGAAAAAGGCCGCCAAACCCGCTTCGATCAAAACGAAAGCGGTGACGAAACCCAAGACCGCCCACGCCAAGAAAACGGTTGAGACCAATCACAAGGCTTCACCCAAGATTTCCCCGAAAGCAGTCAAATCGAAGTCCAAGACGATCACCAACGGTGTCGATGAGGACCACGAGCCGCAGCGTCCGCTGGTGCGCCTGCCCCGCGACGCGAAGACCCTCGCCTTCTTCGACCGCCAGAAACGGCGACTGCTTGATCTGCGCGACCATTTCCTCGACCAGATGCAAAGCGTCGCGCAGGACAGCCTCCGTTCCCGCTCCGAAAACAACGAAGCTTCCGCCGTGGGCCAGCACCAGGCCGACGCGGGCAGCGACGCCTATGAAAAGGATTTCGCCCTGAGCCTCCTTTCGCAGGAGCAGGACGCCCTGTACGAGATCGAGGAGGCCCTCAAGCGGATCGAAGTGGGCAGTTACGGCGTTTGCGAAATGTCGAACAAGCACATTCCCCACGCCCGGCTTGAGGCCATTCCCTTTGCCCGCTTTACCGTTGAATGCCAGCAGCAGCTCGAAAAAGAAAATCGGGGCCGCCGCCGCTGGGACACCGCCCCGCAATTCATGGATTCCGCCGAAGCCTTCGCCGACGAGGAGGAGGAATCCTCCGAAGACGACGACAAGAAAAAAGAGAAAGACTAACCCATGCCTCCCGCAGCCAAACCCATGCGGCCCCGCCGCCGTACGCTCCGCTCCCTGCCGAAGCGTCGCATCGACATCAACACCGAAGCGCTCGACTTTAAAAACGTCGAACTGCTCAAGAAATTCCTGACCGAAAAGGGCCGCATCCTGCCGCGTCGCATCACCGGCATGACCGCCAAGATGCACCGCAAGCTGACGACCGAAATCAAGCGCGCCCGCAACGTCCTGCTCGTCAAATAATCCCCCTCACCGTCCAACCGAAAGCACTCCCATGTCCCGACTTTGTGAAATCACCGGCGCGATCCCCACGCGCGGCACCAGCATCCTCCGCAGCGGTAAGGCCAAGAAAAAGGGCGGTATCGGCACGCACGTCACGGCCAACACGCCGCGCGTTTTCCAGCCGAACCTCAAGGAAAAGCGCATCTTCGTTCCCGAACTGAAGCGTTACATCACGGTCAAGCTGACCGCCCGCGCGCTCAAGACGCTGACCAAGAACGGCGCCTACGCCACGCTCAAAAAAGCCGGCGTGATTTAGGGTAGCCGTCGCACTCCGTGCGACGGTCCCGTTGACCGAGTGCGCGGGCTACCGCTTCCCTCGTTCCCAAGTTGTACTTGGGAACGTTTCTTGTTCCTCGCGAAATTCTATTTTGCGCTAACTTAATCGGTCTTTATTGTATCAAGATCGGCAATGGAATTGCCTCAACAAGCGCGTTCCCAAGTGCAACTTGGGAACGAGGAAAAGAGGAAGGTGGTTCCTACTTTAAGGATTACTTTCCGTCCTGTTTCTTGTGGTGAAAATACCATATGGTACCCGTCAATGTCCCTACTAAAGCCGAAGAAAGAGCTTTCACAACCATCGAATGGTTGGGTGGATCCGACCAAAGAGCAAAGCTCGTGAAGGCCATAAAAAGGCCAAACATTATTGCTTGCGGACAAGGAGATTTCATTTCCTAGCTCCACCATAGCGGCTTGCAAAGGGATTTATATCTAAATTGGAACACTACTCTTTTTTGAGTTCCTTGCGCTCTTTTGCGGCTAAAATAGGGAATGCCTTCCCACGACGTGGTCATTGTCGGCGCGGCGCCCGCCGGTTCTCTCGCCGCACTCGTTCTTGCGCGTGCAGGTCATCGCGTCGTGTTGCTTGACCGCGCGGCTTTTCCCCGCGCCAAGGTCTGCGGCAACTGCATCAACCCGGCGGCGTGGCAAATCTGGGATAAGCTCGGCCTGACCGAATCGTACGCGGCGCTGCCTCACCGGGAACTCAACGGCTTCGCCATCCACTGCGAAGGCCGGCTCCTTTATCAGCATGATTTCCGTCCGCCGCAGCGGGGCCCGCGCGCCATCGCCCGGGATGTGCTCGACGACTGGCTCCGCCGCGAAGCGCAGGACGCCGGGGCCGAATTCTTTCCCGAAACCACTGTGACCGGCGTCGATCCGCGCAACGGCGCCATCCAAACTTCGCGCGGAGAATTTTCGGGCCAGCTCATCTTCGGCGCGGATGGCCGCAACTCGCTCGTCGCGCGTCAAAGCGGACTCATGCCGCCCGCGCGCCGCTGCCAGCGCATCGCGTGGCAAACCTCCATTCCCGCGCCGGCCGGGCTCGACGACCGCGCCCACATGCATGTCTTCGAGGAGGGCTACTTCGGTTTCTGCCGCTACAACCCGACCGACGCCGTGATCAGCATGGTGCTCGATTCGCGCCGGACCCAGGACCCGCTGCTTCTCGTACGCCGCTATTTTCCCCACTTCGCGGAGCAGGAATGGCTCCGCATGAATCCGATCACCCGCGCTCCGGCCCGCACCGGCGTCGGCCGCGTCTGGCTCCTCGGCGACGCCGCCCGGGTGGTCGAGCCCTTCACCGGCGAGGGCATCACCTTCGCGCTCTCGACCGGGCTCCTCGCCGCCGAGGCCGCGCGCGCGGGCCTGGCCCGCAACAATCCGGCCTCCGCGCTGGCCGGTTACTCGCGCGCCCACCGTCAACTTTATCGCCGCCGCGCCTGGGTCAACACGCTGCTGCGCTGGACCCTGACCACGCCGAGCCGTCCCGTGCGCCTGCTGCGAAAAGTCGACCTGCTGCCGGGAATCGTCCCGTTCCTCTCCCGCCGCGTCCACGCGACGACGTAGCGGGCCGTTTTGCCCCCCTCCGCAGGAGCTTGCCCTCTTTTACACGCGGGGCCTAGGCTCTAGCGTATGGCCGCCCCAAAGACCCTCGTCGAACTCCTCCAGGACCTGGTGGCGATTCCGAGCGTGAATCCGCAGGGCAATCCCGGCACGGACCGCACCGGCGAACAGGCGATGGGCGAGTACGTGGCCGATTTCCTGCGCGCCTTGGGGGCGGAGGTCGCCCTCGTTCCAGTCGAGCCGGGCCGCCCCAATGTGGTCGCCTCCTTCACGCCGGAGAAGCCGACGGCGCATCTCGCCTTCGCGCCCCATCTCGACACCGTCAGCGTGGCGGGCATGACCATCGCTCCGTTCGATCCGGTGGTCCGGGACGGCAAACTTTTCGGACGCGGCTCGACCGACACCAAGGGGCCGATGGCCGCGGCGCTCTGGGCCGTCCGCAAATGGTCGCAAAGTCCCGCCCGCGCGAAGTCACGCATCCGCTGGAGCTTTCTCGCGCTGATGGGCGAGGAGGCGGGCAACGACGGCGCGCATGCCGTGGCCCGGAGCGGTTTCTCGACCGACCTGACGCTGGTACTGGAGCCGACCCAGCTCGGCGTGGTCACGGCGCACAAGGGGGCGCTCTGGCTCGAAATCGACACCGCCGGCGTGGCCTGTCACGGCTCGACGCCGGAGCGGGGGCGCAACGCCATCTACGCGATGCGGCGCGTGCTCGAAGTCATCGAGGAAAAAATTATTCCCAAATTGTCCCGGCAGCCCCACGCGAAACTCGGCAGCCCCACGCTGAACGTCGGTACCATTTCGGGCGGCAGCAAAATCAATATCGTGCCCGACCAATGCCGCATCGAAATCGATTGCCGCGTCGTGCCGGGGATCGAGCCGGAAAAGTTCCGCCGCCGGATCGAATCGGAATTGCGCAAGGTCGCCTCCGACGTCTTCGTGCGCCTGCAACGCTATTCACCGCCGCTTGATACCGACGAATCGCTGCCGTGGGTGCGGCGGCTGGGCAAACAAGCCCGCGGATTCACCACCGCGCCCTGGTTTTCCGACGCCTCCGTGCTGAGCGGCCCGCGTTGTCCCGCCGTTTGCATCGGCCCGGGGTCGATCGCCCAGGCCCACACCAAGGACGAGTTCATTCTCCTGCGCGACCTGGAGGAAGGCGCCGCCTCTTTCCGCGGCTGGATGCAGGCGGCTGAAGAATCCTCCGCATGAACGCTGACGCCGCGCCCGCCGTAAAAGACCCCGGCCTGTTTTCCCGCGCCGTCCGGTCCTACGAAAAATTGACCGGGCTGCCGGCCGTGGCATGGCTCCTGATCGCGCTGGCCAATCTCGCGCTGCAGGTGATTCTTTTTCACGAGCTTTTTCAAGCCAGCCCCGCCGAATTCGGCATTCTGAATGCCGCGCTGGGAATAATCGGACTTTTGACGGTTCCCGTGCTCGCCGTGCAGCAGGCTTTTCAACTCTATCCGGTCCGTCCATCGGCCACCGAACCCGACGCCGCTCTCGATTCGATCCGGGCCTCCCAGGTCCCGGTGGTGGAGACGCTCGCGTGCATCTGGGGAGGATTTTGCGTCCTTCTGCTCCTGCTCCCGCTGCCGCCGCCCAATCTGCCCCGCTTTCCCCTGCAACTTTTGGCGCTCATGAATGTGCTGATGGCGCTCGGCGCGGTGCTCAGCCACGCGGTGAGCGAAAAAGAAAACCGGCTACGCCTGTGGGCTGTTCTCCTCGTCATCGCCGCCGTGGCCCGCGTCGTTGATCGGCGCAGGCCTGACTTCGTTCGAGCCTTACGCCGATTCAGAGCCTGGCCATATTTCTCATCGTCGGATTTCTTACCCTGGTCCCGGCGCTGCGCCCTCGTCACATCGATTGGACGGCGCGGGTTGCGGCCTGCCGCGCGGCCCTCGATCGCGATTTTCTCCTCTTCACCGGCGCGACCTTCAGCGTTTTGACGGGCCTCTATCTCTTCACCAACGCCGATCGGATCATCGCCGTGGGCTGGATGGACATTCTTCCCCGCTCTGACCTCATTTTGGGCGTCGACATCAGGAAGGCCGCTTTCGACCAGTACCAGGCGGCGGGTCTGCTTGGCCGCGCTTTGCTCTGGGGCACCCAGCCGCTGCTCTGGATTTTGTTCGCGCAACGCGCCGTCCTCAAAAAGACCACCGCGGCCTCGCTCACGTTTTTTTGGATCTATCTCGGCGCGCTGATCGCGGGCGCCCTCGTTTTGGACATTTTCACCCAACCGCGGATGGTCGAGGCCGTGGGCTGGCCTTTCCCTTCGCTCGGCCCCTATGGACCGACCTTCGCCGTGATCATGATTCCGCTCGGCCTGCTCCAGGGCGTCGGCATTTTCTCGCTCGCGTCGCGGCGCTACCCCGAATGTTTTGTCCTGGGCGGATGCAGCCTGGTCTACTCGATTGTCCTTTTGCTCTTTGGCCGGAGACCGGACCTCATGCTGCCTTATATGTTCGGCGGCGGCATCGTTTCCCTGATGATGGTCCTCTTCGTGGGCGTCGTGCGCTGGGGGCGCAAACAACCATGAACGCGCCACCCGCCATCGGCCTTTCGGTGGTCATGCCACTCTACAACGAAGGCGCGCGGATCACCTCCAACGTCGAGCAAACCATGGCCGTGCTTCGCATGCTCGGGCCGTTCGAGATGATCCTGGTCAACGACGGCAGCTCCGATAATTCGGCCGAGGAAACGGAGCGGCTCGCCCAGAAATTTCCCGGCGACATCGTTTCGCTCCAACTTTCCCGCTCCGGCAAGGGCGAGGCGCTGCGGCGTGGGTCCCAGGCCGCCCGGGGTGAATTTGTCGTCTTCATCGATGCGGACCTCGACCTGCCGCCGGAACAGATTCTTTTTTTCGTCGCCATCCAGCGGGTGAAAAAAGCCGACGCCGTGATCGGCAGCAAGCTGCATCCCGACAGCACGGTCGATTATCCGCTGCGGCGGCGCATCTACAGCCTCGGCTATTTCTGGCTCGTGAAAACGCTCTTCGGCCTGCCGGTGCGCGACACGCAGACCGGCCTGAAGCTGGTGCGGCGCGACCTGCTGCTCAGGGCGCTGGAAAAAACCGAGAGCCGCGGCTTCACCCTCGATCTCGAATTGCTCGTGCGCCTGGTGCAGCTCGGCGCGGTCATGGTCGAGGCGCCCGTCGTCGTCCGCCACTCGATGAAATTCGGCGGGATCGGCCTCCCCGTCGTCTGGCAGATTTTTCGCGATACTTGGCAGACGTGGCGACGAGTGCGAAAAAGGTAGCGGCACTCTGACCGTCGCTCCTGCGGAGGCCATTTTCGCAGTTGTAGCGGCGGTCTCTGACCGTCGCTCGAACTACAAGACGATAGAGCGACCATTCTTCAAATCGCCGAGTGCTTCCTTCGCCAGGGCATCGAGACGCCCCGATTCGGCATCTTTTTCCATCTGTTGATCCCACATCCGATTGTGGTAGTCCGCGAGCCATTGACGAAATTTTTCATAATCTGAAGGCGCCAGCCGGCTCACCGCAGATTCGATTTCCTCAACTGTGCTCATGCAATAAGTATAACCAATAAGAAGACCAGCTTCAAGATTCCCTTGAGAAGAGTTCTTATTCGGCGAGCCAATAAAATATCGTGTCGCGCCCGGCAACTCGGCGTAAATTCGGTCCATGTCCGTCCCGTGGCTTCGTCCCCTCACCGCGCTTTTCCCCAGGGGCGTGGTCGCCTCCGATGCGGAGACGCTGGCCGCCCATGCGGGAGATGCCTGGTTCGCCAGCGCGCTCCGCAGGCGGTCATTTTTCCCCGCAAAGCCGCGGACGTGGCGGCGGTGCTCCGCTTTGCCAACGCGCGCAAGATTCCCGTGACCGCGCGCGGCGCCGGGCGCGGCTATGTGGGCGGGTGCGTGCCGAAGAAGCACGGCATCGTCGTTTCGTTCGCGCGGATGAACCGCATCCTCGAGATCAATCCGGTCGACGGCATCGGCGTCGTGCAGCCCGGCGTGATCACGGGAGAATTCCAGGCGCGGGTCCGCCAGCATGGGCTCCTTTATCCGCCCGATCCCGCGAGCCTGAAGGAATGTTCCCTCGGCGGTAATGTGGCCACGAACGCGGGCGGACCGCGCTGCCTGAAGTATGGCGTGACGCGGAACTACGTGCTGGGCATGCAGGTCGCCCTGGCCGACGGCACGCTGGTGCGCGTGGGCGGGCGCACGGTGAAAAACAAAAGCGGTTTCGATCTCGTCGGTATTTTTGTCGGCTCGGAAGGACTGCTCGGCCTCGTGACCGAAATCACCCTGCGCCTGCTCCCCGCCCCGCCCGCGCGCGCCGGGCTGGCCGCCTCGTTCGCGAACGCCTCCGCCGCCGCCGCCTGCGTGCAACACATCTTCCGGGAAGGCTTTCTTCCCTCCGCGCTCGAGCTGGCCGACCGCTTCACGCTCCAGGCGGCGCGCCGTCATCTCGGATCGGAACATATCCCGCGGGGCGACGCGCATCTGCTGGTCGAGATCGACGGCCAGACCGCTTCGGTCCGCTCGGAGGCGCGCATCCTGGCCGAGTTGCTCAAGGCGGGCGGCGCGCTGGAAATCACCACGGCGACGACCGAAGCAGCCTGCGAACGGCTCTGGGCCTTGCGCCGCGAGTTCTCCGCTTCGCTGAAAGCGACCGGCCTGACCAAGCTCAACGAGGACATCTGCGTGCCGCGCAGCCGGCTGGTCGACCTGTTCGATTTCACCGCGCGGCTGCAAAAAAAGTACCACATCGAAGTCGCGTCATTCGGCCACGCGGGCGACGGCAACATCCACGTGAACATCATGGCCGATCTGACCCGGCGTGGCGTACCGGAACGGGCCGACCGGGCGCTGAACGACCTCTTCCGCCAGATCATCGCGTGGAGCGGCGCGATCACGGGCGAGCACGGCATCGGCCTGGCCAAGCTCCCCTGGTGGCCCCAGGCGGCTTCACCCGAGCTGCGCCAACTCCACGCCCGCGTCAAGGGGGCGCTCGACCCGAGGCATATCCTCAATCCGGGAAAGTTCGTGTAGGGCGCTCCCTTCACGTCGTCGCCATGAAGGTGGCCCGGACAACTCGTTGTCCGGGTGCGCGAGCGCGGCATCGCGAGCGCACAGGAGGTCACCCGCATCTCGGTAACACCCGCCGACCTCCTGTTCGCGTGGAATGTCTCCACGCGAACCCGGGCAACAAGTAGCCCGGGCCACCGAAAAAGGCAAAATAGTTAGAGGTCGTTGACTCGGTTCGCTCCCGCGAACCCTCGCCCTGCGGGATCGCCTACGGCGATTCCATCTTGACCGTTCCCAACGGTCAAGATTCGACAAGCTCAAGATGACGATCTTTTTATAAAGTCGCTGACGCGACCTTGCCATCGCCAACACGATAAGGGTAATTCCCAACAGGTGCAGGGCCACCCGCCTGCGGGGTGTCAATCCAACCAAAACCGTCTGGGATCGCTAATGCGGCGCCGCGTTGGTCTGGCTTTTCGCGGAGGCATCCTTGATTTGCTGGTCGCGCTTCAACTTGTTGGCCAACTCGATTTCGGCCTGCAATTCCTTCGCGCTTTCGGCATCGGCCTTGGCCCGGGCTTCCATCGCGACCTTGGCCTTGACCGGATCATAATCGAACTTTTCCTGCAACGCCGGGGGCAGTTTATAGAGGAAAATCAACGCCCCGCCATCCTTGTAAATGATCGTGACCGCATCGTCCTCCACGCGAACGACCCGCACATTTTGATATTTCGTTCCATCCGACGTTACCCAATCTTCTGCAAGCACATGTGACGAACAAATTGCCAGGACCACCATCGATAAAAAGGCTTTCACGCCCATCACCCTACCACGAAGCCCGGGGCCGATCAATAAGTGACTAGACATGTTCGCTCTTTTTATCCTTACGCGAAGGTATTTAATTCAGGTCGACTTATTCAGACGATGTCGTCGCCAAAAAGAGGGCCCGGGGGATGGCCTTTCTTTTCGCGGAGCGCCTGACGGATCTTCTCCAGCTCCTCGGTCCGGTCTTCCGTCTCTTCCCAGACATCCTGACTGACAAAAATCGGGGCCTTCGCCTGCGTCGCGAGGACGATGCAGTCGCTGGGACGCGCGTCGATCTCGATCACCTTGGAGTGAACCTCGTTCTGGGCCTTGAGAATGACCCGGGCAAAGTAGGTGTTGCTTCGTAACGAATTGATCACGACCCGTTCGACTTTGATGTCGAAGGCGTTGAAAATATAGCCGATCAATTCATGGGTTAGGGGCCGCTCGTTATGCTCGCCGCGCATCGACATGGCAATGGCCCGCCCAACGCTCGGCTCGACATGGATAACAAAGCTTTTTTCCTCGTTGCCGATGAAAATGGCCAAGGTGTGCTGATCGGTGGGATAGACGCCAAAAACTTCCACACGTACGACATCCGTGTTCACACCTAAGAAGTACCACCGGTTACCCGGAATGACAATGTCGTAGCTGATGAACTATTTTTAATCCGCACCGCGGCGCGGAAAATCGAAAGTCGCCCGACTAGCGGAAACTAGGTGCGATGCAGGAAGCTCGGCACCACCAGCGGCCCCGGCTTGGCGCAGGCTTTGCACGCGGCCAAGTCTCCATCATAAGCCAGGACCACATATCCCTGCTCGTCGTAAACCGTAAATGAATTTTGCGTCGCCGAATGCGACAGATGGTCGAGCGCCGCGTCGACTCCCGAGACCAGGAGAAAAAGGCTTACGATCAGGAAGGCGAAAGTTTTGAGGAAGCGTTTCACGTCGATTGCTTTGGGTTATTACCGGTCTGCAATCATCATGACAGAAACCCGGTCAAAGGGCTAGTGGGATTTGCCGTGCGGCTCGGCGCGCCCAAACCGACCTCCCAGGCGGTCCGGCCGGCTTCGACCGCATCACGGAAAGCCCGGGCCATGCGGGCCGGGTCGCGGGCGGCCGCCAACGCCGTATTGATGAGAACGCCATCCGCTCCAAGCTCCATGGCCGCAGCGGCATGCGACGGCGCACCCAACCCCGCATCGATGATGACCGGCACCGTGGCCTGCTCAATGATGATCTCCAGCTGGCCCCGCGTTTCCAGGCCACGATTAGAGCCGATGGGAGAACCGAGCGGCATGACTGTCGCCGTGCCGACCTCCTGAAGGCGCTTGGCCAGGACCGGATCGGCGTTGATATAGGGCAGCACCACGAAGCCTTCTTTCACCAGGATCTCCGCCGCGGCCAGCGTTTCGATCGGATCGGGCAGGAGATAACGGGGATCGGGATGAATCTCGAGCTTCACCCATTTCGGCAAACCGGCCGCGGCGGCCAGCCGGGCCAGGCGCACCGCTTCGGCGGCATTCATCGCTCCGCTCGTGTTCGGCAGAAGGAGATATTTCTTCGGATCGATGAAGTTGAGGATGTCGGCGTAGGGATCATCCTGGCCGGTAAGGTCGGCCCGGCGCAGCGCCACCGTGACGATCTCCGTGCCGCTGGCTTCAAGGCACTCGGCCATCGCCTGGTTGGAGGAAAACTTGCCCGTGCCCACCAGCAGCCGTGAGCCAAAAGTGCGTCCCGCGATGGTAAGTCCGATCATAAAGAGGTTTGCGCCGTTTCCCTGGACTCATCCCAGAATTCCCAGATCACGCACGGTATTTCACGAGTCAGCGTCCGCAGCGACCATTTTTTAGGCGCAAGCGAATCCACATAAGCCTGAGGGTCGGCGCCCTCCAAAAGCCCGACGACAAGCTCACGATTCTCCTCGAATCGCTCGCGATGCGGATGCTCGGGATGCTCCCAGACATAGAGCAGGCGCCTCCGCGTTCTCGGATTTTTCCAGAGAATCCGGGAGTATTGGAGATGTGTTGCATCTTCCAGCTCGTCTTTGGTCATCAGCCCATTTTTATCCATGTTTACGTAGTTCCTTGATATTCAAACCCGGCTTGTTCGATTGCTTCCTCCATCGCATGCCATCGGTCCCATGAGTCTAACGGCAACAATTTGCTTACAGTTGCCCGTAAACTTATGGCGGTTTTTAATGGGAGTATAGCAGATAACTTTTGCTCCACCAATTTGACGGGGAACATTGTGATTCGTCTTAAGAGCCTTTCATTCCGTTAATTTGGTCTCATTCCGTTAATTCCGTCAAAAACTGCCTGCGCATTTCTCCTTGTGCTTCCCGCCGATCCTGCTTAGCTACCCATTCCCTTTTAACCCCAAGAATCTTATGTCCCAGCATCGCAGCCTCCGTTCCTCCGGTACCATCGCAGCCAAGCGCAACGTCCTCAAGCGTTTCGAGCGCGTCGACCTGCTCAAAAAGCGCGGCGTCTGGAAAGAGGGCCGCAGCGTGATGAACCTGCCCAAGACCAAGCCCGACGTCTAGGCGAACGTAAAACGAAGAGCTTGGAACTCCATTTTAGTTCTAACTTCTGCGTTCTTCGTTCTAAGTTACACCTGTGCGTTTGAACCAATATCTTGCCCGGGCCGGTTTCGGTTCCCGGCGCGCGTGCGAGGAACTGATCCTCGAAGGGGCGGTCACGATCAACGGCCATCGCCTGCGCGAACTGGCCACCCGGGTCGGCGCGGACGACAACGTCCTGGTCCACGGCAAGCCGGTGAAGATGCCGTTGCCGCTCGTCGCCATCCTCCACAAACCGCCCGGCTACCTCTGCACCTCGCCCGACGCCACCACCGAACGCACGATCTATGATCTCCTGCCCAGCGCGTGGCCGCGGGTGGTCTACGTCGGGCGGCTCGACAAGGATTCCGAGGGCCTGCTCGTCGTCACCAACGACGGCAACCTCGCCCAGCGGCTGACCCATCCCTCGACCAAGATGCGGAAAACCTACATCGTCACGCTCGATCGCGAATTCGATTTCGCCCTCGCGCCGAAAATGAAAAAGGGCGTCTCCATCGAGGAAGGTTTCGCCCGGATGGAGGACGTTTACCGGGTCGGGCCGCGCACGCTCAAGGTCGTCCTGACCCAGGGCCTCAAGCGGCAGATCCGCGAAATGTTTTTCAAGTTCGGCTATGAGGTCAAGCGCCTCGTCCGCATCCAGATCGGCGGCCTTTCCCTCGACAAACTGGCGGTGGGACAACATCGCGTGCTGACCCAGGACGACGTCCGGCGCTATTTTCCTTCCGGCGCCGCCGCGCGGCCCGCCAGAAAAAAATTGCCGCTGAAAAGAGTCCCAGCCCCCATCAAAAAGGAGCAACCCCATGGCTAAACCCGCGCTCTCCGACTCGCACGCCAACTCCCAAGCGCTCTGGGGCGGACGCTTCACCACCGGCGCGGCCGAGCGCCTGCGCGAGTACACCGAATCGGTCTCGTTCGACTGGCAACTCTACCGGCACGACATCGCCGGGAGCATCGCGCACGCAAAAATGCTAGCCCAGATCCGGGTCCTCAAGGCGAGCGAGTTGAAGGTCATCATCGACGGCCTGGAAGAAATCCGGGCGCAGATCGATCGCGGCCAATTCAAATGGCGGACCGACCTCGAAGACGTGCACATGAACATCGAAGCCGAGCTTACGGCCCGCTGCCCGGTGGGCGCGAAGCTCCATACGGGCCGCAGCCGCAACGACCAGGTCGCCACCGCGATGCGCCTCTGGCTCAAGGACCGGATCGCTGCGAACCAGGCCGCGATTGCCGGGCTGCAAGCGGCGCTGGAGACCTGGGCCACGCGCGATCTCAAGGTCGTCATTCCCGGTTACACGCACCTGCAACGCGCCCAGCCCGTGCTGCTCGCCCATCATCTCTTGGCCTACGTCGAAATGCTCGAGCGCGACTACGAGCGCCTCGCCGATTGCGCGAAGCGGGTCGACGTGCTGCCGCTCGGCTCGGGCGCGATTGCCGGAAGCACCCTGCCGCTCGACCGCGAGTTTGTCCGCAACCTGCTCGGCTTCGCGCGCGTCTCGGAAAACTCGATGGACGCGGTGAGCGACCGCGACTTCATCGTCGAGTACAACGCCGCCGCCGCGCTGCTCGCCGTACACCTTTCGCGCCTCGCCGAGGACCTGATCCTGTGGTCGAGCGCCGAGTTCCATTTTATCCGCATCGGCGACGCCTACACCACCGGCTCCAGCCTGATGCCGCAAAAGAAAAACCCCGACATCGCCGAACTGGCCCGCGGCAAAACGGGACGCGTCATCGGCAATCTCGTCGCGCTGCTCACGCTGCTCAAGGGCCTGCCCATGACCTACAATCGCGATTTGCAGGAGGACAAGGAACGGCTCTTCGACACCGCGAAAACCGTCCAGGAGACGCTCCTCATTTTCGCGGAAATGCTCGGCCATATCGAGGTGAACGCCGACGCGTGCCAGCGCGCCGCCGCCGATCCGCTCCTGCTCGCGACCGACCTCGCCGACTGGCTCGTGCGCAAGGGCGTCGCTTTCCGGGACGCGCATCATCTCGTCGGCGCCGCGGTCGCGCTCGCCGAAAAAAACAAAGTTCCCATCACGAAGCTCAAACTCTCCGACTGGAAGAAGCTCAGCCCCGTCTTCGACAAAAGCGCCCTCGAGATTTTCTCCGTCGAAAAGGGCCTCGCCGCCCGCACCACCACCGGCTCGCCCAACCCCAAGCTGGTCAAGCAGCAGCTCGCCCGCTGGCAGCGGATTCTGGCCGAACGCAAAACCTCATAATGTAGCGGCGGTCTCCGACCGTCGCTGAAATTTTAACGGAATTAGAACCAAATTTACGAAATTTGGATGCTGTAGGTAGCCGCTGCTGTCCCAGCGGCGGTGAGACTTTCGCAGAAGTCTCTAACCTGGCCTAAAAGGCCAACAATTTTAAGCCATCCTGGCTACGAAGGCTATGCAGCGCTACCGCCCGCATACCTTTCCGTGCCATACTGCCGACATGACATCTCACACGTTACCGAATCTTCCCGATCCGTATGGGAAGCCCCAGCCGTATCGCTCCATTCGCTTTTATGCCCCCCTATTCGCCTGATTCGCCCTATTCGCTTATTTTTTTCTCGTTATACCCACTTTGTCGCACGCCTCCCAACTCTTCAGCCCTCTGTAGTCTTCCGCACGAAACAGGCCCCTGATTTTTGAAGTGCGACGGCAATGGAGCGCCGCTACATTGAACGCTCCCGTCGCCTGGAGGTCGACGGCCACCACAAAAAACCATGCATCATTTCCAATTTAAAAAGGGAAAACTTTACGCCGAGGGCGTTCCGCTCTCGAAGCTCGCCGATACTTACGGCACGCCGCTCTACGTCTATTCCGCCACGACGATCACGGACCATTACGACCGCCTCACCGCCGCGCTCGCGCCGCTCGATCACCTCATTTGTTATGCGCTCAAGGCCAATTCAAATCTCGCCGTGCTCAACCTGCTCGCGAAGCGCGGCAGCGGCTTCGATCTCGTCAGCGGCGGCGAATTGACCCGCGTCCTCAAGGCGGGCGGACGGGCCTCGAAGTGCAGCTTCGCCGGCGTGGGCAAGACGCGCGACGAAATCGAGCAGGCGCTCGCGGCGAACGTCTACGTCTTCAACGTCGAGAGCATCGCGGAACTCGAATTCATCAACCGGATCGCGGGCGAAAGGAAAAAGATCGCCGGCATTTCGATCCGGGTAAATCCGAACGTCGACGCGGCCACCCATTCGAAGATCACGACGGGGACCTACGAGAACAAGTTCGGCATCGCCTTCGAGGAAATCGGGCCGCTCTACGCCCGCGCGGCGCGGATGAAAAACCTGCGCCTCCTCGGCGTCCACATGCACATCGGCTCGCAAATCACCGAGGTGAAACCGTTCGCGCAGGCGATCAGGAAGATGCTGCCGCTCGTGCGGGAACTCAAGACGCTCCACCGGATCGAGTTCTTCGACCTCGGCGGCGGGCTCGGCATCGTTTACGATCCGGCTCTGGCCAGCGGCCTGCCCTCGTGGTGGAAAAAGCAGAAGGCGCGCCCGCTCACCCCGGCCGATTACGGCGAAAAGATCGTGCCGTTGCTCAAGCCGCTCGGCCTCCGCATCCTGGTCGAGCCGGGCCGGTTCATGGTCGGCAACGCCGGCGTCCTCGTGACCGAGGTGCTCTACGTCAAGAAAACGGGCCGGAAGACCTTCGTCATCGTCGACGCGGCGATGAACGACCTGATCCGCCCCGCCTTCTACGAATCGTATCACGAGATCGCGCCGCTCCAGCAAAAGCAGGGCGGCGGAAAACTCATCTCCACCGACCTGGTCGGCCCGATCTGCGAGTCGGGCGACATCTTCGCGAAGGACCGTCCCCTGCCCGCGCAAAAGCCGGGCAACCGGCTCGCGCTGCTCAGCGCGGGCGCCTACGGCTTCGTCATGGCCTCCAATTACAACACGCGTCCGCGCGCGGCGGAAGTGCTGGTGAACGGCACGAAACATCGCGTCGTGCGCCGGCGCGAAACCATGGCCGATTTGTTGCGCGGCGAGACCTTTTGAGAAAGAGCTGCTACGGCGCGCGCTTGGTGTTGATGATTTCGTCGCGCAGGAACTTGAGCTTGGGCCCCATGACCGGGTCGGTGAGATAGGCGGCCAGGGGACGGTCCAGGCGCTGGCTCCAGTTATCGTCGGTCGCGGTGCCGGGCGCATTGAAGCGCCAGTCGACGCCGAGGATGTCGCTGATGACAAAGATCGTCCAGCACGACCTGGCCTCGAGCAGCGTCCGGAGGAAGGCCTCGTGCAACTGCTCGGTCAGAAAGACCGGCGGCTCGTTCTCGTCCGCGCTCAGGAAACGCATCAGGCGCTGCAAATCGAGCCAGGCCTCGTGTCCGTTCGGCCCGCGCCAGCGCCGGGTCAGTTCCTGGTACCAGGTGACCAGCGGAGCGTGATCGTGCGTGCCCCAGGTCGCGATGCCCAATCTCGGCATTTCGTCCTTCGGAATGTATTCGCGCGTCTCGGGATCGACGATGAATTGCGGAATGGAAAAACCGGGAATGCCCAGCTTCTCCAGCAACACCGGCACATAAGGAGGGACCATGCCAAGGTCCTCCGCGACCACCGCCGTCGGGCCCGCGGCTTCCTGGATCATGCGCAGCAGCGCCTCGCCCTCGGCGCAGTTCAGCTCCGCGTCCTCCTCGGTTTCGTCCGGGCGCGGAATGAAGTGGGGCTCGCGGCCGCCCGCTTTCAATTTGGCCTCCTCCGCGCTGAGAAAAGCGTACTCGTCGTTCTGTTGCGGCAACCAGGGGAAGCTGTAGATCCGGAAGAAACCGAGCACGTGGTCGATGCGGAAGGCGTGGAAAATCAGGCCGGTCGCGGTGATGCGCTGCCGCCACCAGGCATAATTTTGCGCGCGATGCATCGGCCAGTCGTAGAGGGGAATGCCCCAGTTCTGCCCCCAGCGTCGGAGAAATTCGCCTCCGGCGAAGAAGGGTTCCGGCGGAGCGCCGCCCGACCAGGTGAGGTCGAAGAGCTCGTGCTCCGACCAGACATCGGCGCTGTAGCGGCTGACGCCAAAAGGGATGTCCCCGACGAGGCGGACCCGCTTTTCGTCGGCCCAGGCGCGCACATCGCCCCATTGCCGCCAGGCGATCCATTGCACGTAGGCGGTGAACTGCCGGTAACGGACCAGCTCCTCGCGATCGGGCGCGGTGCTGAGCCAGAGCTCGGCGTCGGCCAGCGTCTGGTGCTCCGGGATCCACTCATGCCAGAGCGCGTTGTTGCTATACTCGTTGAGCAGCGTGCGGAAGAGCGTGTAACCGGGCAGCCATCCCATGTTGTCCTCGACAAAAGCCTGGAATTCGTAGGCGATGTCGGTGCCCGTTTCGAGATCGACCGCCTCGAATTCGACGTAGGCATGGGACAAAGCCTCGAGCTTGAGTTGCTTGATCTGCCGGTACTTCACCGGGCCGTTCCGCAGTTCCGCGAGGAGGGACTCGGGAAACATCTGCTTCAGCGTCTCGGCCTGCAAACCGGGCACCAGTTCCGGCGTGAGGGTGAGATAGACGGGATCGAGCGCCACAGAGCTGATTGCGTTGTAGGGGCTGTTGTCGTCGCCGGTCTCGTTGATCGGCAGCACCTGCAGTAGCCCCAGCTTTTGGTCCGCGCAAAAGGAGATCGCCTGCCGCACCGCCTCCGTGTCGCCGATGCCGAAGTCTTTTTCATGTCGCAAGGCAAATACCGGCACCAGTGTGCCGGCCAATCGTGGGTAAGCGGAATCGGCCATATGCGGCAGAGTAGCGGGCAAAACGGTCCACCCGCAAGCCTGCACCTAGCACGTTTTCCATTCAGACGTGGGCGCAATGAAGGTGGCCCGGACAACTCGTTGTCCGGGTGGCCGCAGGCCACGGGAGGTCATCCGTTGATGGCGGACTCTCCCGCCGACCTCCTGTGCGCTCGAAAGGATTCGAGCGCACCCGGGCAACAAGTAGCCCGGGCCACCCGCTAGCGTCGCGTCAATCGAACTGGAAAACGGTCTATAATCCAGGACTGGAAAACAGGGAATGCGCTGCGCTTAAAGCGTCTGGCCGGCGGCGCTTCTCGTATCGGGCACGGCCATCGGCTCGGAGGAAAGTTCGTTGTAGAGGTAATCGAGAAAATGGCGGTCGGTCATCAGCTTGCCGTGGCTGACTCCCTCGAGCAATTTGAGATGGTCGGGGGCCGGATGAAGATCGTCGAGCACGCTCGCGCCGGTGACCGTTTCGTCGCCGTCGTTGTCGGGTTCGTAGGTGTAGCGGGCCACGGAGGCGTCATGCGAGCCTTCCGTAATGATGCCCGTCGGCGTCTTGCTCCCGACTCCCATCACCACCTTCAGGCGCGACGGTTCGCCCGGCCGGGTCAGCAGCGTGTTGGTGTAACTGAGACTCCCCATCCGCAACCGCCAGTCCCGGACCTGCGCCAGGATTTTTTGCAGCTGCGGCAGGTCGGGGTCCTGGCAAAACTCCCAGTCGGCCGGGTCGATCTTCTTGCGGCCCTCGGCCTCGCGTTTCTTCAACCAATCATCGAGGAACGTGTGGCGCTCCAGTTCCGCGCTCGGCCAATAAGGCTGCCAGGGCCCCACCCGGAGCATGTCCTGCGCGCTGACCCGGGCGCGGCTGCCATCGGCGGCGACACATTCCCAGCGGGGATCATTGAAGGGAAGCAACTCATAGAGGCTGGGGCGCGTGACAGCGACAAGTTTGGTGAGATTGGCGTCGACGCTGCTGGGCAGGAGATTGAGCAGCGAGGCGGGAAAGCTGATCGCGTTTTCCTTCAGGCCGCCGGGACCCACGACCAGCGTCTTGATCGCCTTGACCGAGCCGAGATTCGGCGAGCCCACCAGGTACATCGCCGCGATGCGGTCGGCCCACTGCGGATTTTCGCTGAGAAATGTCCGGGCGACCAGGCCGCCCATGCTGTGCGTCACGATGATGAATTTGGTGTCCGGCGCGGGAATCCCGGTTTTCTCCTCGTGGATGCGCGCGTACTGATCGAGCGCCTGTCCCAGCAGCGGCGCCGTGACCGTGGCGATTTCCTGCCGCCAATCGTAGGCGAAGGTAAAAAAGTCGGCCCCCTGCGTGTAGGGATGGAAACCGGGCGTATCCTGCTCCTCGGTCATCCCCTCGACGAATTTGCCGTAGACGTCGATCGGGCCGGCCGAAAGCATCGGCGCGGCCTCGAGCGGATTGGGCATGCGCAGGGCGAGATAGAGCTTCGCGTAGCGGAGGGCATCGAGGTCGCCCCAGACGCAGACCGGATCGTCGCCCCGGGCCCCGAGGTCGGGATCGTAAAGCTTCGACCCTTCATAGGCGGGAATGAACACCAGCACCCGGGCATGGATCGGGCTGTCGGCGCGGGTGCGCGGGGAAAATGAAAAGAGGAACATCACCGCCAGCGCCAGGATCGAGAACTGGACCACGACAAACCGGTGCTTCACTGGACGGGGGCCGACCTTGTCCCCGGCACGAGCGCGTCGGACTGCTCGTCGGCATGGTAGGAACTGCGCACGAGCGGACCCGATTCGACCACGCGAAAGCCGAGGTCGAGACTGAACTGCTTCCACCGCGCAAACTCCTCCGGCGTCACCCAGCGATAGAGCGGCAGATGCTGCGCGGAAGGGCGCAGGTATTGGCCGAGGGTGAGGATGTCGAGCTTGTCGGCCGCCATGTCGCGCAGGGTCGCGGCGATCTCGTCGTCCTCTTCGCCGATGCCGAGCATGAGTCCCGATTTCGTGACGAAACCGGCCGCCTTGGCGCGGCGCAACATCTCGAGCGAACGCTCATATTTCGCCTGGGGCCGGACCATCTTGTGCAGGCGCGGAACGGTCTCGACGTTGTGGTTGAGAATGTCGGGCTTCGCGTCGAGCACCGTTTCGAGGTCCCGCCACCGGCCCTTGAAATCGGGGATGAGCACTTCAATCGCGGTCTGCGGATTTTCCGCGCGCACGGCCCAGATTGTCTCGGCCCAGATCGCCGCGCCGCCGTCGAGCAGTTCGTCGCGCGCCACGGACGTGATCACCGCGTGCTTGAGGCCCATGAGCCGGATCGCCTCGGCCACCCGGCGGGGTTCGTCGCGGTCGAGCTCGGTCGGCCGTCCGGTCTGCACCGCGCAAAAGCCGCAGCTTCGCGTGCAGATATTGCCGAGGATCATGATCGTGGCCGTCTTGCGCGACCAGCATTCGCCCAGATTGGGGCACTGGGCGCTTTCGCAGACGGTGTGGAGCGTGTGCTCACGAACGATCTTCGACGTCTCCTGGTAAACCGCGCCACCCGGAATCTTCGCGCGGAGCCATGCCGGCTTGCGCGCGTTCAGCGGAAGCGGTTCGTTGACGACGTTTTCCATGAATGGAACCTATCCTGCTTTGCCGAAAGCTTCAAACTTTCTCATGAAGGTACGTTAGGGTGAACAGGCCCTAGGCCAACAAACCACGAAGGTAGGCCGCATAGGAGCTTGCCCCCATTTTGGAGATTATCTTTTCCAGCTGGGAGGCTGTTATCCAACCTTTGGTGAAAGCGATTTCCTCGAGACACGCAATCTGAAGTCCCTGGCGATTCTGAATCGCCGCCACAAAAGTCGCCGCTTCGAGCAGGGAGGAATGAGTGCCGGTATCAAACCAGGCCGTGCCGCGTCCCAGGGGATGAACCTGAAGCCGTTTCAGTTCGAGATAGATCCGGTTAAGGTCGGAAATCTCGAGTTCTCCTCGCGCGGACGGCTTCAACGAGGCGGCTTTTTCAACCACATCAGGCGGATAGAAGTAAAGACCGGGAACGGCGAAAGATGACCTGGGACGCTGGGGCTTTTCCTCAATGGAGATCGCCTGGCCTGTCGAGTTAAATTCAATCACCCCGTAGCTGCCCGGATTTTGGACGTGATAGGCGAAAATAGTGGCCTCCTGCTCGTTCCTGGAAATGGAAAGGAGCGTGTTCGCGATGTTGTCGGCGTAAAAAAGATTATCGCCCAGGATCAGGGCCGCCGGCGCCCCCTTCAAGAAATCGGCGCCAATGGAGAAAGCCTCGGCCAGCCCCCTCGGCTCGGGTTGCTCGGCGTACGAAAAGCGGACGCCGAACTTTTCTCCGTCCCCCAAAAGGCTCCGGAAACAGGGCAGGTTTTCGGGAGTTGAAATGATGAGGATTTCCCTGATGTCGGCCAGCATCAGCATCGAAATCGAATAATAGATCATCGGCTTGTCGTAAACGGGAAGCATTTGCTTGCTTACGGCGATGGTCAGCGGGTGCAATCGCGTCCCATTACCGCCGGCGAGGACGATTCCCTTTCGGACATTTGTTTTAGGGTTCATGAGGTACCGTGGTTGGGACTAGGTGACTGCTTCGATTCCGCGCGCCTGATTTTATCCGAAATCGCCCGGCTCCAGGCCGAGTTTTGCTTATACCAAAGGACGGTTTTTTCGAGTCCGGTTTCCAAGGTTTCGCTTGGTTGCCACTGCAGCGTTTTTTTGATTTTGTGCGTGGAAATGGCATACCGCCGATCATGCCCGGGCCGGTCGGTGACATGCCGGACATTTATCCTGTGGGACTGCGCATCGGCGCGGGGAGCATGCCGGTCCAGAATGTCGCAGATGCGGTGAACGATCTCCAGGTTGGACCTTTCCGATTCTCCTCCCACCGTATAGGTCTCGCCGGGAATTCCCTGACGGATCACCAGTTCCAGGGCGCGGCAATGGTCCGTGACATAAAGCCAATCGCGACGGTGCAGGCCGTCCCCATAGAGCGGAAGCGTCCGTCCCTCGAGCAGATTGAGAATCATAAGCGGAATGAGCTTCTCCGGAAATTGACGCGGCCCGTAGTTATTGGAGCAATTGGTGAGAAGCACGGGAAGGCCGTAGGTGTGTCCGTAGGCCCGCACCAGATGGTCGCTCGCCGCCTTGGAGGCGGAATAGGGACTTCGCGGGTCGTAGGGCGTTGTTTCCGAAAAGGCTGGATCGGAAGGCCCCAGCGAACCAAAGACTTCGTCCGTGGAAACATGAAGAAAGCGAAACTGATTCTTTTCTGACGCCCCGAGCCCGGCCCAGTAACCACGACACGCCTCGATCAAGCGAAGCGTTCCGATGACATTCGCCTGGAAAAATGGCTCCGGCCGGTCGATCGAGCGATCAACGTGAGTCTCCGCCGCCAGATGAATCACGGCCTGGATTTTATATTTGGTCAACAGTCCCCTCACCAGCGCCTCATCGCCCACCGAGCCTTCCACAAATACATGACGGGAGTCGGTTTCAAGGCCGGCCAGATTTTCAAGATTTCCCGCGTAAGTAAGGGCATCGAGATTCACGACCAATTCGGCCGGTCCGACCGAAGTTTTACCGAGTAGATAATGGACTAGATTGGACCCGATAAAACCAGCCCCTCCGGTGACCAAAACCCTCATAACGACGTTTCCCAAATCCACTGCTGAAGCGAATCCGCGATCGCTTCCCGCACCGGACGCAAAGGCAGCCCCAATCGTTCGGCCTTGGTCGTATCCAGGACGCAGCTGGAACGAGGGGCCGACGCCACGGTCTGCATGAATTCCTCCTCCGATTCGAAATACGAGAATTTCTTCAGCATGCGGTCGGAGGAGAAAACGTCGTTCCTGGCCAGCCGCCGCTCTCCTTCGCGCCGAATCAGGTCCACGACGTCGGTAGTTCGGACCGCTCCCGGATTGGTCAGATTATAGACGCCGCGGGGCAGTCCGCGCTCCATCGTCGCCCATGCCGCGGCCACAAAATCGCCCAGATGCGATAACGAATTCGTGACATTCAAAAGCCTTTTATAGCGCAGAAGCTTGCTCAAATAATTCCGCTCTCCGTCCCGGCAATTAAAGGGCATGCGCAATCGCCAGATATAAACATCGCGTCCGTCCTTAAGGAGGAATTCCTCCGCCATCGCTTTCGTCCCGCTATAAAAACTGCACGGCCCCGATTCAAAACTGAAGTTGGCGGGGTCCTCCTCGCGGAAGCCGTTGGGCTTGCCCGAGGAATCGACTCCGTTGGTTCCCTGATAAATGCAGCCGCTCGAAACGTGGCCCCACGGAATTCCCGCCTCCGCGCAGGCCTCTCCCATCTGGAGCGGAAGGACCGTATTCCCCAAGAGCGTCTCAGCCCGGGCTTTCTCGCAGGCGTCGACGTTTGGTTTTCCCGTGAACCCGGCCGCATTGATTACAAAATCGGGACGATGTGCTCGCAACAATTTTCTTAGAATCGAGGAATTCGTATAATCGTTCTCCGCGCGGGAGACGGTGACAACTTCCACCTTCCGGCTTTTGAGAAAATCCTGGAAGCAGCGGCCAACATAGCCAGTCGAACCAAATAGTAATATCATCGATCTCTAGTGATGCCGGAATTTGTTCTTAGGACTCCGTCGACGGAACACGCTGCATGGCCCGGTCTTCATTCCTGAGATTTAATATGGCCATTACGAGGAAGCTAAGCCACCAAAAAGCCGGCCGAGGGCAATGACGGATGAACCTTGGCGGCGAAATAATCGGCCCCCTTTACCGCGAGGAATCGTCCTCGCTCCCTGGTCATCCGGCGGTGAGTCTCTGCTGCAGAGCTTAGATGGGAGAGACGACCGGAACGTTAACAATCGTGTTTCCGGTATAGGTCGAATTGCCGGTGCCTCCACCGTAGACGTGCCCATTCAGCGTATCGCCGGTCCCGTTAATTGCGCCCTTCGGATCCAGGAAAGTGCCGGTGATGGTATTTCCCCCCAGGGTCAGCGTATCGCCGTCGGCCACGTTGAACAGGACCTGACTCGCCGTCAACCCACCCGTAATTTTGATCGTGCAGCCCGTGAAATCAGGGTTGATCCCCGCATTGGTAAAATTAATGACAACATTGTGGCCCAGATTATTCCCGTTAATCGTAATGGTGCTGCCCGATCCGGTTAACGCCGTGACGTTGAAAACATAGTTCCCGGAAGAGTCGAGCTTGCCGCTGCTGGCATTGATGGTGACGTTGCTCCCCTGGCTGATGCTGAGCGAAGTTCCCGATTCGGCGGCCAAGGTGGCCGAAAGGGTATTGAGATAATTGAGGTCGGTCTGCACCTGGGTGTCATTGCCGCTCAACGACCCTTTGATCGTGTCGCTCGTGGTCCCGGAATCTTTGATTGCCCCGGCGAACTCCACATTGCCGGTCACCGTCACGCCCGTTAATTGCAATTCAGTGGTCGTCTTGCCACTCGGGTCGCCAATTCCAATGCTCCCATTGATCGTGTCCCCCGTGATATTAAGATCATTGGTGCCGTTGCCCTCGTCGAGAATGGCAAAGTTGGCGGCATCGCCGAGGCTGAATCCCGACGCAGCCTTCGCGTTTGGACTGATGGCGAGAAGACCCATGAAGGCCGCCATAAGGGCCGCGTAACGGGCTGGTTTCAGCATCCTTTTGTTTTCGGTGGAAAATAAGCGCTTTTTCATACTATCCTTCCAGGACAAAGAGCGCAGGCGTCTTGGTCATCGAAAAGCACCTAAAAGATTCGCGAACACCCCAGTACCCGTTCTATTAACAGTTCCCTAACGTTGAAGTCAAACCATTATTTGATTTCAACCTCCTGGCAGGAACATTTACCTCGATTGAAAAAGTTCATGGCATTCGAGGGCAATCTGCCAATCCTCCCGCGACTTCACGATCAGGACGCGCACCGGAGTTTTCGGGAGCGAGATGTCCGTATCGATGGGTGAAGTTGCATTCTTTTCGAGATCAACTTCCACCCCCATAAATTTGAACGGTTCGCAGGCGCGGGATCGAACGAGAGGCTCGTCCTCGCCGATCGCATCGGTGAAGACGATGGCGTCGGGGCGTCCGCCCAGCGAAGCGATCATCTGGCCAATCCCGGCCTGCAGACGGTGAATGAAGACATCCATCGCAAGTTTCGCTCGCTGGTTTCCTTTACCGGCCTCAGGGACTAGAATTCGGGTGTCGCCCGGAAGGCCGGAAAGCCCCTGCAAACCGCTTTCCCTATCGAGCGTTTTCTCCAATTTATCGACATCGGGGTTTTCCCTCATGAGAAAGAGCAGGATACCCGGATCGAGCGCCCCCGAGCGCGTGCACATGGCGATTCCGTCCATCGGCGTGAAGCCCATCGTGGTATCGACGCTTTTTCCTCCGATGGTGGCGGCCAGCGAACATCCGCCGCCCAGGTGGCAGATGATCAATCGCAAGGCAGCATCGTTCTCGCGTTTGAGCAGTCGGGCGGCCTGACCCGAAGCCCAGCGAAAGCTGGTGCCGTGAAAGCCATAGCGGCGGATTCCTTTCCGCAGCCAATCGAAAGGACCGGGATACGTGGAAGCTGCTTCGGAGAGCGTACGATGGAAGCTCGTGTCAAAGACGGCGATCTGCGGAATTTTTGGACCAAGGAGTTCCCGAGCCACCTGGATGCCCTCCAGGTTCACCGGGTTATGCAGGGGGGCAAAAGCGGCCAGGCGCTCGATGACCGATTCAACGCGGGCATCCACGATCACAGCCCTGTTAAATTCGGTCCCACCGTGAACCACGCGATGTCCCACGGCATCGATCTCCGGCCTTTCCTTCAAAATCGATGACTTCTCTTCCTCCAGCCGTTGCAACAGGTATTCAACCCGTTTCTTCAACAAAAGGTCGGCCGGAAGCGTCTTCCGTTCCGCATCTCGACCTTCGCATTCCACGGTCAAGGAAAGCTCCTGCGCCGTGCTGCCGGGCGAGGTCGCCATGATCACCGCCTTCCAAACCGGTTCCAGCGGTTCCACGGGCAGAACGCTCCCGATACGGAACAGCGAACACTTATGACTCCCGCTTCCAGAATTAAGCACCAGCACATTCATAACTTACCCAGGCTCGACGACACGATCGTTGACGACCGGCGCCGCCGCAGTCTCGGTTAGATCAAGGAAACTCACTTCGAGCCGTTCCACTTCCAATTTCGGATTTCGGGCAAGTCCTGGTCATCTTCTGAAGAAGATCGGGGGTCAGCGTGGTTGCGTTTGCGTGCATGGTTGGTTTCCTGTTTTTTTAGTTTCACTTTCACCAACTCCCGAGGTCGTCTTAACCGTGCGACCCGAATAAGACAGAGTTGCAGGGTCCTAGCAGGCGCTGTTTAGCCGCTCAAGGCCGTGGGAATCTGATGCTCACGTTTTTTTCAAATCGAACCAGATGCGAGTCAATGGCGTATTGAACCACTTGCGGAGCCCGCTGTTTCCCACACGACCCATACGCCGCGCTAATCAAGTCACCCAAAGTCAAAGTTTTGCCGGCCCTCCGAGCAGAGATGCTTCTCGCTTTATTTTGAATTTTCATAGGATGGACGAGGTGGCTTTGCCCCTCAATTTTGGATTGGATGACCCAAATTTAACCGGTGCCCCAGGCATCACCTATGGGGTGTTTACCCCATCCAAAAGGCCCATGCCTGCCCTACGGTTCCGGTCCGTCTTTGGAATCGAGGCATGAGGTCCGAGTCCAGTTAAAGGTCGATGACTAACTTAGAAAGCAACGGCTGTCACAGAAGAGGCTCTTCATACATAGCCGAAAACGCCACGGCAAAAAAAACGGAACCGACCCCTGTCGGCTGAAAAAAACCATGAAAACCCAAAAAAGTCTCGTCAACGACTAGCCTTGAGTGAAAATCACAGAAAGCAACCCATTTATGCCAAAAACTGTTGCCTCAAATGGGAAATTCCGGTCAATACTCCAATTGATCGCGCTCTTGGTCGCCGTCCAGGCAGCATCCGCTGATCCCGCCAGCACCAACACCGCTTCCGTCTCGCCCGAGCCTTCCGCGCAAGGCGAGAACTGGACCGTCGACGGCAAGGACTATCATAACGTTACCGTTACGCAGGTCGATTCTGACAGGGTGCACATCATGTACGACGGTGGCGTGGGGACCGTACCGCTGGCGGACTTGCCGCCGGAATTGCAAAAGCGGTTCAATTACGACCGGACGGGCGTTCAAGCTGCGGCGAAACATGCGACGACCCTCCAACCCAATGATTCGTTTCAAAACGGAGATTTTTCCCATGGCGATGACCACTGGCAGGGCGACGGCAAAACGCCGCAGGCCTATGCGAAGGACAATCCCGCCGCCCTTACCGATCCGTTGACCAGCAAGGGCCTCATCGTGACCTTAAATTCGTCGTCGTGGACCCGGATTTACCAAACCTTCGCGTCCGGCAATGGCACCCACTATTCGATCGTCGTCACGTACAAATTGTCGTCCAACATCAGCCTGTCCAAGAATGCCGCCGATTATGCCGACATCAGCAAAAAGATACAAATTCCCGGCTTCGAGAGCTTCGGCTCGCTGCCCATGCAGCCGGGCGACTTCTACGGCACGATTGGCGATCCCACCAGCACCTCCATGTCGATGGAGCTCTTCGTGCCGCCGGTTGGCTCAAGCCAGGTTCAGACCTACCAGCACGCCTATCCGCCCGTCCCCATTTCCCCCACGAAAACCTTCGCCTTGGCCTTTCCGCCCGGCACCGGCACCGTCGTCATCCTGAGTGTTGACGTCACGGGTAGTTAACTCCCCATACCCAAGATTATTCAAGTGTACTCTGTCATTAACCAACTGAATTTTCTGGTGTCAATTTTGGTGTCACTTCAGTGCTCAAAGTTGTCTCTTGGACACGACCTAGAACCCGATTTTAACGCCAGCCTGGACCGACTCTCCGAAATAATTAGACTGGCCAGCCTGGACGATGTAGTCGGCGAATAGAGTGACGGTCTCGTCAACCTGCGCATCCAGGCCCGCGTCGACCAGCGCCGAATCGCGGCTGGGGTTATCGGTCTTGACGCTGAATGAACCGATCCCGGTGGCGGAGAACTGGCTGGTGATGCCACGGCTCTGGTCCATGAACTCGTGCTGCCAGGTGGCATCGAGATGGGGCCTAAAGCTGACGCCGTAATGCGAGAACGAAAAGCTGATGCGTCCACCCAAACGGCTGCGCAACGAATCGGCGTTCTGGTCGTTGACGCTGAGGTCGGCGACGGAGCCGCTTTCGGTGTAGCCGTCTACGGTCAGGTGCGTGTACTGCAACCCAGCGAGCGGGCCAAACGTGAGAGCACCCTGGTGGAAGTCGTAGCCGCCATCAAGGTTGGCGACGCCTTCATTGCCTTCCGGCGCACTGGTCGCGGTCTGACCGAGGAAGCCGATCACGCGGCTTTGCGTATAGGCGTTATGGACGTAATCGCCCGAGAGGTTCGCGTACCAGCCTTTGTTGGCAAAGCTGGCGTAAAATCCGGGTGAGTAGCTGTCCACCGTGGCCGAACTGCCGTTGTCATCGAGCGTCACGTCGGTGTGCGCATAACCGGCGCAGAGTCCGATGAGGAAGTTTGGCGTGATCCGGTAATCCGCGCCGAGGGCGACCGACTCGGTGTTGTCGTCGAAGTGGGAGACATCCGGGTCGGAAAAGCCTTGGGCCAGGATAACATTTCCGCGCACGAAAAAGTTCCACGGATCGCTCACCGCCGGAGCCGCCGCCGACTTCATTTCTTTCGAGTCCCGCATGTTCACGCCGCCGAGCGTTGACGCCGAACTATCGCTCAGCAGTCCACTCGCGAGCGGTCCCGGATTCCAGGCCAGCAAACGGCTGTGCACCATGGCGAGGGTCGGATCGTAGGAGGGATCGTTCAGGGTCAGGCCACTGGCATCGATACCGCCGTTGCCGCCTATAAAAGTGCCGTTCGGGCCGCCACGCTGACTGGCCGCGTACTGGTCCTTCGCCTCGGTCTCGAAGCTGGCATTGTTGAACGCCGTCACACTGGCGAACTGGCCAAAGGCCTGCGGCGAAAGCTCGTTCACCGCTGCGCCCAGCGTACCCGGGTTGTTGCTATAGGGTGCAAGGCCGTTGATCAGCTCCGTTAAATTGGGACTGCTCTGGCTTGCGTTGATGGGGGCGATAATGGCCTGCTGATTCGAGGTGAGGCCAGCCAACGAAAAGCTGGTGTTGCTCTGAACGATCTGCAAGAGCACATCACCGGGCGTGGTCGTATAATCGAGCGTGGCTGTCAGACCGTTGGCGAGGTTGCTGGTGAGGTTGAGCGGATCGAAGGTCGCAAACCTGCTCGTGTAGCCTGCATCCGTGTCGATGAGATTAAACGTGTAGTTCGCGGTCGCGCCGCGGGCCACGGGTGTGACCGTGAACCCACCGAAGTTGACTGTCAGGTTCCCGCCCAGCGTGGCCACAGCAGTCAGCGTATTGGTGACGTGCAGCATATCCGCCGTGGCGGCCTGCCCCGGGCCGGTCAGATTGAGATAAAGCGTGCCCGCGGTTTGCGCGTAGCTGTTGACCGATATCACGTGGTTGCCGTTACCTACCGTCAGCGTGCCGCCGCTGACCGTCATCAAGCCCGTGCCGAAGGCCGATGAATTGCCCGCGATCAGCGTACCGCCGTTGAGCGTCGTGCCGCCCGAATAAGTGTTCGCGCCGTCGAATTCCTGCGTGCCGCTGCCCTGCTTGACTACTCTCATGACTCGAAGGGGCGCGACAAAGTCGTTGATCGTCCCGGCGAAGTCATAGGTCCCCGCGCCGCCCAGGGTGATGGTGTTGTTTCCGCCCGAACTCTCAGGCCCAACGCTGGTCGTCCCACTCGTGCTCACCAGGCCGGCGAACGTCTCGGTCGCATTTGGAGCGGAGAAGAGAAACTGTCCGTTGCCTGTCAGCGTCACGACCGTATGGGCCGCCAACTGCCCGGAGCGGGCATCAACGACCAGACCGGCGCTGGACAGATCCCCCGACACCGCCGTGATTCCGTTCGATTTTTCCAGGAAGAGAGCACTCCCGGTTCCCACCGTGGTCAGCCCCGTATACGTGTCGAGCGTCCCGCCCAGCAGGAGAGTGCTATTCGGAGCAAGGGTGAGGCCTCCCGTTCCAGTGACCTGGCTCTCAATGGCGAAAGCCCCGCCACCGCCCAGCGTCAGATTGTAAGCACTCAAATTGATGGGTCCGATGAAGAACATCGCGAAGCCGTCATTTCCCTTATTCACGGAGGCGTCGCCCGCCAGGGTGAGATGGCCGAGTAGATTATTGACCGAACCGGTGCTGAAAATCGCTCCCGCACCACCCGCGCCGGTGCCACTGATCGTGACGTCGTTGTGGAAGCCAAATGAGGTGACTTGCAACGAAGCTCCCGCGCCGACCGTCACCAACCCCGTCCCCAGCGCGTAGGAACCATTCGCCGCAATTGTGCCTGCGAAAATCGTGGTGTTGCCCGAGTAATTGAAATTGTTTCCGGTAAGCGTCAAGGTGCCCGCGCCTGTCTTCGTCAGGCCGCCTACGTTGGAGATGGTTCCCGACAGCGTCAGGTCAGTATCCGTCTGAAAAGTCCCGCCGCCGGCAAGCAGGGTGATATTGCGGCTGGAAGAAAACGCGGCGGTCGTCTCCAAAGTGCCGCCGTTCAAGGTAAGCTCGCCCGAGGGGTCGCCCAGGCTTCCATCCTGCGAGATGGCCAGCGTTCCCGCTGAAATCGTCCATGGCGTCACGGCGCTCGTCGTATTCGTCAGCGTCCACGTCCCGGTTCCCACTTTTTGATAGGCGCCAAAGCCTTGGTATTGAGCGCTTGCGCCGATCTGCGAAACGTCGAACGTCGCGTTAGTGCGTCCGCCAAGGATGAGTGAATCCGCGGTACTGAAGGCAACAACGTTACCTGTAATGGCCGAGCCGGGGAGAAGAGTTAGCGTATTGACGCCGCTCGTAAAATCGATCGCATCGGCCTGGTTGCCCGCGCCATCGAGGCCGCCGCGAATCACTCCGCTATTTGTGATCGTCAAGCCACCACCCGAGATGCCGACGCCGCCCAAGCCGGGGTTGCCGGGTACGTTGACGCCCACCCCGCCGCCGTTGCCGCCTGAGATTGTGCCGGTATTGATAAGCGTCGCCCCCGTGGCACTAAAAAAAATTCCTGTTCCTCCGTCGCCACCGTTGCCGCCCTCGCTGCCGAAATCGGCGCCGCCCCCGCCGTCGCCGCCGTTGCCGCCATTTCCGCCGGTGATAGAGCCGCCATTCCTGTTTGCGCTGGCGCCGAGGATGATGGCCCCGTACCCGCCCGCACCGCCGCCGCCCCCACCGCCAGTCGGATTAGTAGCGGAAATGTCGCTCATCCCCCCATTTGCTCCCGCGCCACCGTTGCCACCACGCACGGACTGCATATTGCTGATGCTCGCCGCGCCCGAGCCGTTGCCATTGTAACCGCCACCGCCACCACCACCGCCGCCCGCAGTGCTGCCCATGATCACGTTGACTGGCGCGGCGGGCGCATTGTGCCCGTTGGGACTGACGGAGGTTCCGCCCGCGCCGCCGTGGCCGCCGGCCCCGCCGCCGCTGCCACCATCACCACCGTTACCGCCGGCTCCTCCGCCCGCGCCGCCGCCACCGCCACCGGTACCGTCGTTGGGAGCGTTGTTCTGGCCGTTACCGCCGGATTGGCCGTTGACACCCGTTCCGCCGGCGCCGCCGGGGACGGTGAGATTGGTGCTGCCTCCGTTTCCTCCATCTGCCTCAACACGAAGACCGGCGCATAAAAACAAAGCAGAGACGGTGAACAGGTTCGCGCGCAATACGCGCAACAGATGATAACGATTATTGTAGTTCCGCATATTCTCTCCTCCGTTTGTCTGCCCCTTATGGGTCATAAGGGTGCGTCGAGCCTAGGGGTCACCAGAGGTAAAGTCAATGACGTTAAAAGTTACGAAACTTTTTTAAAGTGAACAACTTACATAGGTATGTACGAACGCAGATCGAAGCGGATAACAGCTCCTCCCTTTAGTTGCCCCTACCGGAAGCGGCCGTCGAGATGGCACTCCATGACAGGTTGCTCAGTTGTTTACGAAACGGTTATCCCGTCATTACCCAACTGAACTCCGTCGTTATCCAGCCTAACACGCGGACGGGGAGGGATTCGCGCTCCTCGTCCTAAGGAAGCTGTAAAAATAATACCGTTTTACCTCTGAAATCCAAGCCAATTCACACTTAGTCACGGACTATTTTCGCCCGCATTCTGGTGTCAATTTGGGTGTCAGTTTGAGCGATGCGACCGGTCGATAAATCGTCCTCGAAAGGCTTTCTCCCGTTAGAACGATTGCTGAACGACATCGCAAAAAATTACTTGGGAAAGGTTTGCAGAATCGCATCGGGAATTGCCCAGCGGCGGGTGACTCCATCTTGATGCGAGCTAATCAGGTCGTGATGTAAGGGATCGTAGATTAGGCCGGTGGGGCGCGACGGCACCGAATAACCCCAGACCACACGCTCGGTCATGAGGTCGTAGAGGTACAAGTTAGTCCAAGTGGCCAGGACGAGGAATTTTGTGCCCGGTAAAGGGCACACTCGGCTAAAGCCAAACTGGTAATGTGGTGATAGCTCGCTTTGGCGATAAACGCCGGGTGCCGGATTGACGATAATTTCACCATCGCCCTGCGCGATCTTTTTGGGGCCGCTGCCTGTCTCAACCGAGAACACGGGGGATGTCGGCTTGGCATCCGTTTCCGTGATCGGGTTAGCAGAAGCAGGAAGGTCCCAGGTGAGACACTTGCCATCTGCGCCATAAGAATTGATTTTCGTGGTGTCCCCCACGAATTCGACAGCTTTGACTCCACCGGGATGAGCAGGCACACGGGCCAAGCGCTTCCCTGACGTGTTATCGATCACCGTAAGGATACCTCCGTCCTCACCAATGGCCAATTCCTTGCCGTCGGCTGAAATGGCGATGCAAGAGCATGGAGAGGTAGACGAATCGACATTCCAAGTGGCCTCATTAACGGCCTCATTGATTGGAATGAGCCGTACCTGATGGGTAGATTCGTTCGTCATGCTGAAGACGGTGTTGGCATCATAGAAACCAAGTCCCTGACGCCACGATTCCTGCCCGCTGCTGGGAGACTCAATGAAGCCCAGAGGTTTGAGATCCGGGATCGACCAGAGCTTGATCAAATCGTCCCCCGCCAGAGTGGCGAGAACCTTGTTGTCCGGGCTAACCGCAATCATTTCAATAGGCCGTTGATGCGCTTTTGTCAGCTCAGCAACTTTATCGCCAGTAGGAGATTGGTATTCCATGACGCCGCCGTACTTAGTCGCGGCAAAGAAATTGCCGTTGTCATCCACAGCCACATTGATGACGCCATTTATCGGTATCGCCTTCGGTAAAAGAGACTTTTGGGTGGCCAGATCGAATATACGGACCGGCCCCTTCTCCGTTCCAGGCTCCGCTTCGGCGCCGAGAGCAACGATAAACTTATCTCCCGGCGAAATGGCCGCGAGAGTCGTCCCGGAGTCGGGATCCATGACCAGGCCGTCACCAACGGGCCTTAGGTCAGCATCGTAAAGTTGGAGGGAAGGCCTCGCCTCAAGGTCGCCGTACCCGAGTTGGTCAGGCTTCTTTCCGGCTGCGGAAGGCTTGGGTTCCATGCCCGGGGTAAGAAAGCCGGAAAGGAGGTACCGACCCGAGCGCGATAGGTAGAGGTTCTGCGCCAGCGGTATTTTCTCGGCGATCTCACCGGATCGGAGATTCAACTTTCCGAGCTGGTCAATGCCTTGCGGAGAGCCGCCGTAGGGGAGGCTGGCGCTCGCAGGCGCCCTCTCCGCTCGGAGGACTACCAAACCGTATGGGATATTGTCCTGCCAAAAAACACAATCAGGATGCGCCGTCTGATTAAGTTCATACTTGGGCTGATCACCCAGAATTGCGCCCGTTCTCACATCCCACGCCAAAAGGTGGCCGCCGGTGGCTAGGTCGCCGGTTCCGGGATCAACAGCCAAGGCCCGGTTGTAGTCTCCCACGTTCCACCGCCGGGGCGCTGGGCGCTTGGTCAGATCAAGGACCTGCACCGATCCGTCATCGGTTGCCTGATAAGCCGTGTGTCCATCTAACGAGACGACGTGCGGCTCATACGTCATGGGCTCGCTTTCGTAAACTGGTTCCCAGACTGTTGGACGGGGACGCGGAGAGCCGTCGTTACTGTGGTCACGCATGGGCTTGAGTTTTGCTTCCTCCTCGGGTGGGACGGCAACACTTTCCCCACTGGCCAGGTTCCAACCCCGGCTTCCGCTTTCCCAAGTCAGCGCATAGAGCGTCTTGCCGTCTGGAGATAGATCAAGTGCACCGATCTTGCCTTGTCCCGACAGGCGTCCGATCTCACATGGTACAGGCAGAGGATAACCCTCGCGCTGGTTCGCCTTGAGACGGATTCCTGCGCAGGGAAGAAATAGTGACACCGCCACAAAGTAAATAAGGCGGCTCATGGACATTAGTGCTGCTTGCGGCGCGCTTCGGCTGCCTGGCGCAATCGGTCATTGATGGTTCTTGCTTGAGCGTCTGGAAGGACGTTTCCTCCAAGATTAATAAAGCTAATATTTGTCTCAAAAATCCAATCCGGGACTTCAGCAATCTTGTTTCCCTGCAAGTTAAGCTCTCGTAGAGTCGGCGGGAAGAAATCCTTACTGGGAGGAAAAGCAGTGATTTGGTTGCCGGAGAGTTCCAATCGCGTAAGGTGGGTATTCCGCAGATCGGGAATGGCCGTCAACCGATTGCGGGCAAATTCCAATTGTTGCAGGGTCGTCATTGAACTGACGAATGGGGGAATCTCGGCAATCTGATTCCCGCTTAGATTCAGATAAGTCATTCCCTGAATTTTTGAAAGCACTCCAGGAACCTGCGTAAATCGGTTGTTGGAAAGATTGAGGAACGGCAGTCCCATTCCCGCCCAAGCGGCTGGCAGATCGCTCAGCATGTTATCACCAACCGCAATCGTATCGAGCAGAGGTGCCTTGCCAAAAGAATCGGGTAGCACCTTCAGTCGGTTGCCGGTCAAATTTACGGATTTTAATACCGGCAGTTGCTCCCATCCCTCCGGGAGGGCGCTGATCCGATTATCATAGAATGACAACTCGGTTAGTTTTTTGAAGTCCACAAATTTTGGCGAAAGCGTTGTGAGACGGCACGAGGAAATCTCCAAGTGTTCCAGGTTAGTTAGATTAAAGAAGCCGTCCTGGATTTCTGTAATGGGACAACTGGCGATGCGGATTTGGGTCAAAAGCCTAAATTGTCCCAATTCATTGGGCAGCACGGTTATCTTCGATCCGACGATCTGGAGGTTAGTCAGGCCCGTGATCCCATAAACTTCCGGCGGTAGCACAGCCAGATTCGGATCGGTCAAGGTCAAGCTTGGATTAGGCGAACTTTCCGCATTCGCAATAGCGGAACGAACTTCATCGTTATTGCTAGGAGGGACTGGCGCAGGATGCTGCATTTGCATCAAGGGATCGGGTGGGCTTGGATCATCGACCCGACACAAAACCATCGGCGGCCCACCCTGCGCCAACAGCGTCAGGCGCTTTTTTACCCCATCGTACGTGAGTTGGCATTTCAGAGGAAAAATCATGTCCGGCATGCGCGGATTCATCGCTGTTAGCAGGTCAATTTCGTAGTTATTTTCAACGACCTTCCATCCCAAAGCTTGTTCAGGTCCGCGAATTGAAAGGCTGCCTCCGCCGTCCGAATCCAGCCGCAAGACCTGATATTTGTTCAGGTACCATTTGCCGATGACCGGGGCGTCCGCAGGCGGAGAATATTCCTTCAAAAGAGCTGCGTACTTTCCCGCAGTATCAAACTTGCGCAGAGATCCTATATCCATGGCCGCCGATGCCAAGTCCGCCGCCGTCTTACCATCTGAAGAGACAGCATTGCCATTGGCTCCGTGATTTAGAAGAACTTGGGCAGTTTCGCCGTTCCCATGCGCTACAGCAGAAAGGAAGGGCGTGAGACCCTTTTCATCGGGCTGCTCAAGATCGATCTTTCGCTTAAGCAACAGTTCCAGAGACTCGGTGCAACCCTGTCGCGCCAGTATATTGATCAAATGCCGGGTAAGTTGCTTTTGAAGGGGCTGCGGCGGTTGGCCGGGAGCAGCACTTTCGAAGACCACGGATTGCTCGCTGACTGTCACGGATGGATCGGCGCCCTTGTCCAGAAGCATTCCAAAGACTTCGGCATTCGCCGCTGCCGCCGCCAGCGGGGTTTTTCCGTCGGGAAACGGTTTGTTAGGGTCAGCCCCATGGTCCAGCAGCAATTTAATCAGAGATGCGTCGAGAGGCGCCCACATCGAATTGCGCACGTCATCCAAGGCCAATCCAAACATCGTCGTCTGTTCTGGCGTATAAAGCGCGTTCGGATCAGCGCCAGCCTGAAGAAGTTCCGTGATCAGCCCGAGCGCATCGATGTTCTCCGGTGGCGGGCCATTGATGATTTTGATCTTCGACTGTTTCTGAAGTTGAATGAGAGAACCCAGGCGATGATTCTGATCCGCCTTTTTGACCTCGTCGTATTTGTCGGCGTATTGCTTCTTTGAATCAAGCAGGAGCAAAAGGTCATAATTATTCTTTTCCAATGCGTATGTCGCCGGCGTTTTGCCATTTTTGTCAACGCGAGCGGGATCAGCCCCCTTGCTGATCAGATATTTGGCCAGTTCCAAGTACTCCCCAATTCGATATGATCTGTACTGATTTCCTTGGGCAACCAGCATCAGAGGAGTGATTCCGTCCTGATTGGGGACATCGACTGGAACCCCGGCATCAACCAGCATAGAAACCGATTTCAAATCCTCCCTCTGGATACAAATCGCCAAGGGGCCATTGCCCTGCACGTCCGTTACCTTGAAATCTGGGTGAAAAGCTAAAAACAGCGGAACAGCATCCTGGCCATAAAGCCCCGCCAACGCCTTCAGGAAGACTGTACTCCCATCGGGTCCATGGGCATTAATGTCCGCGCCGTGGTTGAGAAGCTCCGCGATAACTTCCTTAAACTGCCCCTGAGGACCGTTACCGCTCAATTGTAACAGCGCCGCTGGCCCTGCGGGGGAGTTAATCTGAGCGCCCGCAGCAAAAGCATCCTTCACGTCGGCAAGATCACCCGACCGGGCGGCATCAACCAGTTGTGTGTCAGGCGATGAAGCGGTAACAAGACCAGAGGAAAGAAATCCACATGCAAACAAGCACAGGGCTTTCGAGGTCGATGTTTGACGTAGCGATCTGAACGTGTTCACGGATATCATGTGCCTCATTATCGCCCGGCCGACTTTACCGCTGGAATCGGTTTTGACGTGACATCCTTCAACCAGTCTGGCGGGGTGGGCGCAGTTGGTGTCTTGAGCAAGTCTGCCCATGACTGGTCGTTAAGCCTCTCCCCTGAGGCGAATTCGTAATAGGGCAACACCGCTCCATGGGTTAGGATCAACTTGCCTCCGTAGGGGTAGAGCAGATACATCAAAAGTGGTCGCCCGATGCCGACCTCCATCACCTGTCCGGTTTTGGGGTCGCTATAAATGTCGGCGACGCGCGGTGCATCGTCGTGTACGTCGTTGAATTCGTTACTGTCGTAACCCATGAAGCTTGCCAGGGTACGCCCAAAGTCGTAGTAAAACTGGTTGTCCGCATCGCTTAGCGGCCGGTGGTGCAATTGCTTGTTCGACAATTCCTCGAGCTTGAGGCATAGCGAAGCGAAATCCTGCCATTTCTTCGCTGCTTGCGAGCCCTTGAATTCGATCTGCATTTTGAGATTAGGATCATTTCCCGGCCCTTGGGTTTCGAGTTGCATGGCCATTTGTTCGAGCTTCGCCGCTTGTTCGTCATCCGAAAGCGGGGGTTTTCCTTTCGTGGCATCATAGAAGGACATAAGGATCCCCTCGTTATTCATCAGGACCTCGGCATCTGCTCCGGTGGGCCGCGCCTTGGGATCAATCTTGCGGGCCGCCGCGTAGCGACGCAGGGCGGCGGCAGTGTCGCGGTAATTTTGCACGACTTCCTCGATTCCGTTGCCGTAGGCACCAGCATCCTGAAATATCTGAAGGGACTTCAGCGATAATTGCGCCATGCGATTAAAAAAGTCTGGCACCGGCTCTACGAAACCGGAGGGAACAGTTTCCGCCATCCCCATCATGATCACATTCTGCTTCGCCTGCAGCAGCCATGCGTGCCGATCCTGCGCCCAGCCTCCGAGGAAAGTTTGTAGCGATTTCTCGTGCCACGCGTGGGAATGGAACAGCTCCGGCGCGGAGGCGTCGACCGGTTCAAAGAGCGTGGCCATGGCATTGAGGTAGTCGTCATAAAGCGTACCTTCGGCGAATGCGTTCTTGTCCTTGTCGATTTGCGCCAGCAGCTTTGCATTGCCCGAACTGTAGAAGGCGCGAGCTGTGGGCGACCCGAGCGCGGCGGCTACCTCGCGCCCACTTGGAAATGCACCGGCGTGAATCTGCTCAGTGTCGGTAAACATAGCGGCGTCGGGCAGTCTGTACGCAGAGAGAATGCGAAAGGTGCGTTCCGGTTTGCCATCCTTCGAGGCAACGGCGATCTGGTCATTGATCTGGGAGAGATGCACGGTTCCATCTTCCGCGCCAGGGCCGCGTTTGGCCCATTGTTGTCGCAGATCATTGAAACCCTTGGCGTCCCATCCGTCATTCGTGACGCCCTCATGGCCAGAGCCAAAGAGATCGGCATCGTCCGGTTCGCCGACGAGCATCATCAACGCACTTTTCATCGAATCGGCCTCGCCGGGCCCCTTCATGCAGATTTCCTGCTGCGAGTTGTAAAGCGGCTTGTTGTCGAAATCATCAAGCCCTTCATAAAGCATTAACCATGCGGCAAATTCCTCATCCTTACTAAATCGAAACGGAATCGCCTGAAGCCACGTGGTCGCGCGAAAATAGCGCTCCAGTGCCGGGCGCCCGTTGTAGACGCCGCGCGGTTTGAAGCGCGTGTAATCGATGGCCTCGAACCCCGGATCAGGCGGTCCCAGCCATTCCGGTTTGCTCGTGCCGGTCGCGGCGATGACACGTTGGGCCTCGTCGTCGATGGCCTTTTGAACACCAGGTTCCGCATCGACCTTCTGGCCGCTGGAAAGCTCCAGTGCAACGCCCATCATCATGCGCACCCGACTATATGCCGCCTTCAGCAAGACAGGGTCACCGGTGAAGCGCTTTTGAAATGAGGGCGTTTCCTTCCATGCCTCCATGAGAAAGGTGTTAAGGCGTCGGGCGTTCGTGGCTTCCAAAAGACGCACCGACTCTTCCAGTAAGACGGAGTAGCTATTGGCGATGGCGTCGCTCGTGACGAACAACTGCTCACCATTAAGGTAAGGGAAAAAAGCCTGTCGGCAGGTGTTGCCCGTCACAACGAAGCCCTGCTTACGCAGCGTGACCGTCTGGGCGTCAGTTAAGCCACTGGCGTGTGCGTCCTTCTTCCAGTCGTAGGTGGTCATCTCCGACGCCGGCTTGCGCTGGTTGGGGTCTGAGCTTTGCGCGAGAAGAGGGCGGCAATCGGAACACCCGAACAGCAGCAGCCCGGCAAACGCGAAGATTCTTGGCCGGAACACAGGAGTACATTAAAGATGCCGTGCTACATAGCGCAAGAATTGTCGTAGCTTCAACGACTTGCGGGCCCGTCATCCATCATGACCTGGATATTTGCAGACAAAACGAAATGCGGTCCCATTAACAAACCCCTCCATCCGCCACGCTTCGAAAGTCGGGGCTTGTCAGAACTCGAGGATTTTTTAGGCCGTCACTGGACGACAATGCCTCTCGATCCTAAATTAGGAAGAGGAGAACCGTTCCATGAGTCCCTTCCATTCCGGCATGAACCATTGGCAGCGTCAGTGGCTTAGCGATCGCCTCCACAAGAAACGGCCCGTCGAGCCCGACGCAGCCAGCACATTATTGCCACCAAATCCGCCACCGAGACCGCGCCGTCCAATACCGGAGACCTCGAAAGCGCCGATCGTATCCAAGCGGAAGCCACCCCCACCCCGTGCCGCCAAGATTGTTTGGCCATCGGCCGAGGTACTGGAGAAATTACTCTGGGAAAAACCAACATCCCAAATCGCCAAAGACCTTGGCGTCTCGGATAAAGCCATCGAGAAGCACTGCAAAAAGTTGGCGTTGAAAAAGCCGCCGCGCGGCTACTGGGCGAAAATACAGGCAGGAGAAAAGTGAGCGGCTAATGCTGTATCCGAGAAAAATCCGGTGGAGGAAGGAAGCTAAACTGACCTGTCCTTACGTCGCCAAGCATTAAATCGATAATGAGTGTGCCGGGTTGCTTTAAGACTCGAAAACTATCGAATCGAACAGACTTCTTAAAGAGTCCCTTGGTCGTCTGATAATAAAATAAAAAGCGCCGCACGATGTCCTCTTCGCCGTGTCGCGCCAAAGATTCAAAATCCAGAAGTACCATTTGCACCACAGGGATGGTTTTCTGTCTGGGCATGACATTCAGTTTAGATTTTCCGATCCATTCCACAAGTTCCATCACTTTTACCTATCTGGCGCGTATGTACTGAAGGCTGACAGGATAACCCAAGCTCTGGATACGTGTCACATGGTGCATGAGATTTACGGCGGAAAAAAAGGGGAGTCGAGGCGGCCAGACCGCCGCATCCTTTGCAATCATGGCGAATATCACCGAAAAGTTCGCCACGATTGGGCGCGTTAAAGGGATAAGCCTGGCTTGAACCGGTTTACGGGTCCGTCTTAGCTCCTGGCGCACCTGTCGTCTGAACACTTCGTCGCGCAAGAAAACCTCGCCAGCCACTGATCCTTGAGAAAAAAGATGACTGAGCGTAGAAGACGCTGATCTTTTTTTCACATGAATCATTCTTCCGTGAATATCAAATAGATCGCAAAATTCTATGGGAGTTGCGGCGGTTTGAGGCGAAAATATTTTGGTATCCATTAAGGCATATAATCCCGGATTTGCTCGCTCCTGTTGTGTATTATAAATTTTCTCTGATTGTCCTGTGACAGCATCTCCCAGATTCAGCTGGCTAAGAGGTATCCCGTTGACAAAGTCCCAGACGCGCTGCCCGTAAGCCTCATCTACCCGAAACCAGCGCCCGTCAAATAAAGCGTACTGGATATTCTGCAAACTGGTTTCCCAGACAAGACAATCAAGAATACTCCATCCGCGCTCAAATATATTACTCCCACCTTTTTGTACTCTGACTTGATGGGCCTTCAGCCTATCGAGTGTAAGTTCGGCAAGGTCATTTCTGTGATCCGAAAGATAATTTTCCAAGTCCAGATCGGGGTATGAGATATTTCTAGGAGTGCCCGTGTACTTAAAACTAATTTCCTCCGACCAATCGGGAAATTCCGGTGGCGCCAGATGCATGGAATCCGTTTCAGAATTCTGAATCGCGGCTACCAAAAGCTCGTTAAGGGTGTCTTTTAGCGTTTCATCCCGAACTTCTTGAATGTAATCGATCCACGGAAAGCTCGTCCGATATCCCACTTCCGCATAAGCGACGAGCAGGTCGTCGCATAAATCTCCTAAGTCGGCAAAGGCCAGGTCTGTCACAACGACTAATGAATCAGAGCCGGACAGTCTTTTAAAAAAGGTGGTATCGCGAGGTTCACCGGTTACAGCGCGCACCAGATCACGAGCAACATCAACTTCAAATGCAGTCAGGTCCGAAGCTCGACTGGTTTGCTTGCGCTGAGATACCACGAGTTCCTCGTAGAATTTTGAATCGACACTACGAAGCTTGCTCGGATCAATCCTGTTTAAAGTTACTTTCAGTCCGAAATCAGAAACCCAAGAGGAAGGGCGCAATAGACTCTTTCCGTGCCCGAATGTGAACGCAAAAATACGATTTTCATATTTTAGCAAGAGGACGGCGGAGATGCCGGCGGAAAGTGCTCGCTCTATCGGCCGCTGGAGATGGGGGTTCATCAATTGCACCCAACTCGGAGGGGCAGTTCGCTGAGGCCCCAAGTAGAGGTTCCCCTCAAAGGCAAGCCCTTCGGCTAACGGATATGCCGTAACATTCGCCTCTGAATCTAGAGCATCTTCATAAAGCTGAACTTCCTCTTTAAGAAGAAAAATGGCGTATTGTTGAGACATGGCCTTATGGATACCCTGCCGTGGATACATTATTCCTAGGAATGCCCGTCTCTTACTTTGACGCTCCCAGTTAGCTCAGTTAGGACAAATATTCAATAAATTTGCTTTAACAACTCAAGCTGAACGTACTCAAGGGTCGATCTAATAATCGACCAAGTTTTACAGGAGTTAAGCGCAAAGAAAACGGCGACGCTTTGTCCCCCATCGATGGCTATCCCATTTTCTTTGCCGTCATCCTGCCGTTTGCATTTTGAATTCCGATGTATCCCTTCGGAATAGCTACCATTCTGCCGTCACGGCCCTGGAGGCCCGTGCCGCCGGGAGGAATAGCCGCCATACGTCCATCCCGTCCTTGAAGTCCGGTATTCCCTTTCGGAATATCGTTCATCCTGCCGTCACGACCTTGGAGGCCTGTTCCCCCCATCGAAATGGCGGCCATCCTGCCATCGCGACCCTGAAGACCAATTTCCCCATTTGGTATTGCCACCATGCGTCCGTCTCTACCCTGAAGTCCAATACCAGCGGGTGGAATAGCTACCATGTGCCCATCACGGCCCTGGAGCCCAATATAACCGTCCGGGATCGTCACGGCTTTGCCATCCCGACCTGTCAGTTTAACGCTCATCGAGCAACATAAGGCAGAAACCATTTCTGCCAAGTCGCCTTAGGCTGTTAATAAATGCGTTGCTCAAGGGAGAAACACTCATTTTTGGTAGGTTGCGGGAAATAAACCTGCCAATTCTGCCAGTGCACGGTCAACGCTCTCGTCAGAAAAAACCGCGCGGTCTAATTTTGGCGCCCACTCCTTGTTTGCAGCGATTATATGTTTGATTGCTTCCCGGGTGACTGACTGCCCATCACGGAGGAGATCAAGCGCGGCAAAGTCAACGGTGGCGAGAAGCTCCAAATCGTCCTTTTTTCGAAAGCGGAATTTATCGACGACCCAATCTATAGCGGCGCATACAGGATAGTTCGGCAAATACTGGTCGATTTTGTCGATATGATCCCCCGAAATGAGTCCAGAATAAACACCTGTTTTTGTCTGTTTAACATAGCCATTTTTTTCCGCGATCTTTTCAGGGCCTCCATACTTCGCCCAGGGACTATAGGGACCGGCGGCTTTCTTTAGATATTGTTGCGAAACGTCTTCGTCCGCCCTCCGGTGCGCGAGGTAGGCGAGCTTATTGTAACGCATGCGCCCTAATGGGTATTCGGGTGTAGCGATTTTTCGCACAAGTTGGGCGATGACCACAGCTTCAACAAATTCATCCGTCGTTTTCTTGATAGGCTTGTGGGATGGTTGAGCCGGGAAAGAAACGATATTTGTCGCATCTTGCGCGATGGGCGCCACACGCAACTCCCCACTCAGCAGCTTCGGCAGCAGTGTGTCGCGTAGCGTAGCGAGAGTCTGACTTTCCACTGTGTTCGCGAAAGCCCTGTCAAAAATCGGGCCAACGATTCGGTCGAATGCAGAAAGAACCTCCTTGTTAGGCCAACACACCCGCAAGCGCTTCATGTCGGCAACTGTCACGTGACCAAGGCCGGTCGTTTGTTTATTGCGAGCGGTTTCGACAAGAACTGGCCGCAGGTATTTTAGTAGGTAATAGACGAATCGTTTCTGAGCGACAGTCGGCGCAATCACTTTGAAGATGTGCTGATTTAGCAGTCCGGAACCTTTGGTCCAAAGAAAGGCGTCCAGTGATGTATCCGGGCTGCCGGACCACGAATAGAGCAAATCCCCTGTATCGATAAGTTGATCGGGATCAGCGTGTCTTTGTGACCATTTAGTTTGGGTGCTGATTCCATCTTTGAGTTCTGCGATTTTGACGACTGGCCGCCCTTCTCCAGGCGTGCAAAAATCCTCACTCCTGAAAGCAGCGCCATTGACGAATTTTGCTGTGTTGTAGAGTGGAATTACCTCCCAGTCTTGCGGGATATTACCGATTTCTGAATCTTGGAAACTATCAGGAAAAAGGGCGGCGGTGGCGGGGTCAAGCCCAGGAGGCGTGCGACCATCTAGTTTGGCGCGGACGGGATCAAAATCCACGAACCAGCTCTGGAATAGTGCCTGCGCCATCGTCTCCAGAGTCGTGTTCATCCGTCGATTCAACTCAATCTTGTCGTCCAGCATCCCGAGGTTGTACGCAATGGCTTTCTGTTCGGTGACGGGAGGAAGGCAAACGTGGAATGCTTTCGCTTCCGGATAGTAAATTGTCTGGTGTGTCGTGCCACTGGCGAAGCGCCATAACGCCTCATTTTCCGCTAAAAGCACATATTTCAAAAAAGTCGCATCGATATTCGGGCCGCAAACCCAGTTGACAAAGTCTTGGCTTGTAGCCATGGGGCAGCCCATGACCACAACAAAACCGACTGAGGCTGTGCGAGAGAGACAAACAGTATTTGCGGGAAGGAGTCGAGCCGATGAGTTTTCCAGCCCAAGCTCCGTCACATGCTGGTAGGTATCTTGAATCGTGCGTCCGTGGTTTTCGGTGGCATCTTTGATGCCAATCCATGGTATGTCGCCGTTCCAATATTCGAGATGCTTACGGCTTGGTGTGTGACCGCTTTCGAGCTGCGCTATACTACTTAGCGGAGTCCATTTCCATTCCTTGGGTGGAGTAGAGTCTGGCATTCCGACTGACAGGGCAAACCGGCCAGGGATGACACCGGTCGTCGCATCGCGACCACCTGTTCGCCCTGTTCCCAACTCAGCAGCCTTATCTACCATATCCTAATTTTTCCAGGTTCGCCTTAATCGCCTTTCCCAACTTCTCAGATTCCACGAACTGTTCGTTCAGCTCAATTACGAGGCGCGGTATCTTCTCCTCGAACGGCTCGCCATCGTCTTCCACCTCCACAGCGCCAACATAACGACCAGGCGTGAGAACATGACCATGGGCGGCGATTTCAGCGGATGTGGCAGACTTGGCAAAGCCAGCCATATCTTCATATTTGCCAGCGTCTTTGTCACTGCGCCAGGCATGGTAGGTATTAACGATTTTAGCAATATCAGCCTCTGTCAGTTCACGGTGAACCCGATCGATGAGGGTACCGAGCTTCCGGGCATCGATAAAGAGGGTCTGCTTGCGCCGGTCACGGCGTTTGCCGGTGTTTTTATTTTTCGCCACAAACCAGAGACAAACCGGTATTTGCGTGGAGTAGAAAAGCTGACCGGGAAGTGCGACCATGCAATCCACTAGATCGGCCTCGACGAGGGCGCGGCGGATATCGCCTTCGCCGGACTGATTTGAGGACATACTGCCGTTGGCTAGGACGAACCCGGCATAGCCATCGGGTGCGAGGTGATGAACGAAGTGCTGCACCCAGGCAAAGTTGGCATTGCCCTGGGGTGGTACGCCGAATTTCCAGCGCACATCGTCATCCACGCGATACCAATCGGAATCATTGAACGGGGGATTTGAGAAGACGAATTGCGCTTTGAGATCCTTATGCAAATCACGGCGGAAGGTGTCGGCGTGCTCGGGGCCGAAGTCGGCTTCAATGCCACGAATCGCAAGGTTCATGATGGCGAGACGGCGAGTGGTGGGATTGCTCTCCTGACCGTAGATGGAAATATCCCCAAGATGACCGCCATGTTCCTCCACGAATTTCTCGGATTGCACGAACATGCCGCCGGAGCCGCACGCGGGGTCATAGACCCGGCCCTTGATGGGGCTGAGCATCGCGACGATAAGGCGGACGATGCAACTCGGCGTGTAAAACTGGCCGCCATTTTTGCCTTCGGCGCTCGCAAACATAGTCAGGAAATACTCATATACGCGACCAAGAATGTCTTTGCTGCGATTGGCGGCGTCGCCGAGGCCAATCGTGCCGATGAGGTCGATTAGTTCACCGAGACGATGCTTGTCGAGCCCCGGCCGGGCAAAATCTTTTGGCAGAACACCTTTGAGCCGGAGATTGTCGCGCTCAATGGCAACCATGGCATCATCCACGACTTTGCCGATGGTAGGCTGTTTAGCGTTGGCCTGAAGGTGCGACCAGCGGGCTACCTTCGGTACCCAAAAAATGTTTTCTGCTTTGTACTCATCAGCATCTTCGGGGTCAGCGCCATCCGCCTTAGCCGCGAGGAGCTTTGCCCGCTTTTCCTCAAAAGCGTCGGAAATATATTTGAGGAAGATGAGACCGAGAACAACGTGTTTGTACTCCGCCGCATCCATGTTGTTCCGCATTTTGTCTGCGGCGAGCCAGAGTTTGGCTTCAAAGCCGAGATTGGCGGCGGACTTGTCACCGGTTCCATTGGATTTAGTTGAGGCGGCCATTGCTTTTCCCGTATAGCGGCGGGATCAGCAGAAATTGGGCCTTAGCAACAACAAATTGCCCTGGCCAGAATTCACCCGTCTCCCCCTTCGGGGGATGATGAGGATATTTTGCTCACTGGGAAATTCAAATTTCAGATTTTGTTTAGGACGTAAAGCATTACGAGCAATCGGGATCCTGTTGAGCAGGAATTGAGTATGGCGGAGAAAAAGGATTTGGCCCATGCTCCTCCTCTTGAACTATGGCGACGACGGCCCAACAGATTGATGCCCTGCTTTCGGTGCGGTCCGAAGATGAACACCTTGAATTCAAGGCAGCGGAAAATCGTTACGACTTCGAGGAATTGGTCGATTATTGCGTAGCTCTTGCGAACGAGGGCGGCGGACGCATGATCCTGGGCGTCACGGATAGAGTTCCTCGCCGCGTGGTGGGAACGAAAGCATTCGATGTACCGGAGCGCACGGTTGCGGGCATCTATGAACGCATAGGTCTGAAAGTGACTTTTGACGAGGTGGCACATCCAAATGGGCGGGTGCTGGTATTTCATGTGCCATCGCGTCCTGTCGGCCAGCCCGTGCATTACAAAGGCCGTTATCTGATGCGGGCGGGAGATGAATTGGTGCCGATGTCGCCCGATCAATTGCGGCGTATCGTAGCCGAAGGCGAGCCGGATTGGTCGTTGAAGGCGGCAATGACGGATTGCGATGCCGACAAGGTCGTGCAATTGCTCGACACGCAAAGTTACTTCGATCTGCTACATCTACCGTATCCAGCCAATCGTGACGCGGTACTGGAGCGATTCGCAGGCGAAAGGTTGATCGAGAAGAAGGATGGTCTTTGGACCATAACCAACCTAGGGGCAATCCTGTTTGCCAAAAAGCTGGAGCAATTCGACCTGCTGGTACGAAAGGCCCCACGAGTGATCGTTTACGAGGGCACAAACAAACTGAAAACAAAACTCGATAGACCCGACACAAAGGGCTACGCCGTTGGATTTCAAGGTTTGGTAGAGTTTATCAATGGACTCGTACCCTCCAACGAAGTGATCGAGCAGGCGTTACGCCGGGAAGTGAAGATGTTCCCGGAAATCGCCGTTCGCGAATTGGTCGCGAATGCGCTCATTCACCAAGATTTCACGGAAACGGGAGGCTCGGTGATGGTGGAAATATATGCGGATCGCATGGAGATTTCCAACCCAGGCAAGCCATTCATTCCGACGGAGCGCTTCATCGACGAATACCAGTCACGTAATGAGCGGCTCGCAGACTTGATGCGTCGACTCGGTATCTGCGAAGAAAAGGGCAGCGGCGTGGACCATGTTGTTGAATCAGCAGAGATTTATCAATTGCCTGGGCCAGACTTCCGAGCAGGCGAACGCAGGACCACGGCGGTATTGTTTGCTCACAAAGACATTGAGGATATGGATCGTAACGACCGCATCCGGGCCTGCTACCAGCACTGCTGTCTCTGCTACGTGACGAACAAGAAAATGACGAACCAAACTCTGCGGGAGAGGTTCAAGTTAGCCGAGAGCAAAGCGGCCACGGTTTCCCAGATCATCGCGGCAACCGTGGACGCCGGTAAAATCAAGCTGGCTGACTCCGCCCAGACCTCGACTCGTTACCGGAGCTATCTGCCTTTCTGGGCCTGAATTTCTCTTTAAACGCAAACCACTTAAAGCCACCCAAGACCACTCTAAGCCACTTGTTCTCAGACACTTTCTTCTTTAAACGCAAACCAGATGTCCCTCACCGAATCCATCGTGGAAGATGCCGCTCTGACATGGCTCAGGGAGTTGGGTTATGCGATATGCCACGGGCCAGATATTGCACCCGGTGAACCCGCAGCCGAACGAGATTCATTTGGCGACGTAATCCTCGTGGGACGCTTGCGAGATGCGATTCACAGGCTTAACCCGGCCATTCCCGACGACGCGCGAGAAGAAGCCTTACGCAAGGTGCTACGTCCCGAGACGCCATCGCTTGTGGGCAATAACCGGCGGTTTCATGCCATGTTACGCGACGGCGTGGAGGTAGAATATTGCCGGGCGGATGGAAGTATCGCAGGCGATCGGGTGCGATTGATTGATTTTGATAATCCTCAGGCCAACAACTGGCTGGCGGTGAATCAGTTCACCGTCATTGAAGGCCAACACAATCGCCGACCCGATGTCGTAATTTTCGTCAATGGCTTGCCCCTGGCGGTGATCGAATTGAAGAACGCGGCGGACGAAGGAGCGACGATCTGGTCCGCATTCCAGCAACTACAAACTTATAAGCAGCAGATCGGCACGCTCTTTCAGTACAACGAGGTGCTGGTGGTCTCCGATGGCACACACGCCCGCATTGGCTCGCTCACGGCCAATCAGGAGTGGTTCAAAGTCTGGCGCACGATTGACGGAGAAAGCGATGCACCGAAAACCGCACTGGAGTTGGATGTATTGGTACGCGGCGTTTTCGAACCACGCCGGTTCCTCGACCTTCTCCAACATTTCATCGTCTTCGAGGACGACCCAGATAGCGACCGCCTGAATAAAGTGATTGCAGGTTACCATCAATTCCATGCCGTGAATGCTGCCGTGCAGGAGACAGTACGAGCCAGCGGCATGCCGGATAGTAGTCGGGTCGGCGAAGCTCCCGGGACTTATTGGGCGGGCCAGCAGCAGGCAGGTAAGGTCGGCGACCGTCGCGCCGGAGTGGTCTGGCACACGCAGGGCTCCGGGAAAAGTTTCTCCATGTTGTTTTACGCTGCACGAATCATTCTGCATCCAGCGCTTGAGAATCCCACACTTGTATTGCTGACGGACCGAAATGATCTCGACGACCAACTCTTCGGCCAATTTCAACGGTGCCATGAAATTCTGCGCCAGATGCCAGTCCAGGCGGAGAGCCGAGAACGATTGCGCGATTTGTTGCGGGTGGCCAGCGGCGGCGTGGTTTTTACTACCATCCAAAAGTTTTTCCCGGAAAAAGGCGAAAAGATGCCTGCGCTTAGTCAAAGACGAAATATAGTCGTAATCGCCGACGAAGCTCACCGCAGCCAATATGACATGATTGACGGCCTTGCCCGCCATCTCCGAGATGCTCTGCCCAACGCATCTTTCATCGGTTTCACAGGAACTCCTATTGAAAAGACGGATGCGAATACGCGGGCGATCTTTGGCGATTATATCAGTATCTACGACATCCAGCGCGCTGTGGCTGATGGCGCCACGGTGCCGATATATTATGAAAGCCGAATCGCAAAATTATCGTTGAACCAAACCGCACTCCCTCAAATTGACGAAGAGTTTGACGAAATTACCGAAGGCGAGGAAGAGGACAGAAAACAAAAGCTCAAATCCAAGTGGGCTGCACTCGAAGCATTAGTAGGTGATCCAAAGCGCATTGATCTTATAGCCAAAGATCTCGTACAACATTACGAGCGACGCCTTGAAGCGATGGACGGCAAAGCGATGATCGTCTGCATGAGCCGCCGTATCTGTATTGATCTTTATCACGCTATCATCAAGCTCCGCCCCTCATGGGCGAGCGCCAAAAACGATGACCTCGAAACGGAAAAGAAGCGGGCATGTGTAGTGAAGATCGTCATGACAGGGAGTGCCGAGGATGGTCCAGACTGGCAGCCTCACATCCGCAACAAGCAACGCCGCCGCGAACTCGCCAATCGGTTCAAAGACGTAAAAGACCCTTTCCGTATCGTTATTGTGCGCGATATGTGGCTGACGGGCTTCGACGCACCATGTTTGCACACGATGTATGCCGACAAGCCGATGCGTGGCCACGGTCTCATGCAGGCCATCGCCCGCGTGAACCGCGTATTCAAAGACAAACCCGGTGGCCTGGTCGTTGATTATCTCGGTTTGGCAGATCAATTGAAACATGCCCTCGCCACCTACACCGAAAACGGCGGCAAGGGCAGCCCAAGCATTGACACCGCGCAAGCCATCGCAGTGATGCAGGAAAAATACGAAGTAGCGTGTGCGATCATGCACGGCTTCAATTGGGATAAGTGGACAACTGGCACTTCGATTGAGCGCCTCACTCTCATCCCCGCCGGACAAGAGCATGTTTTACAGCAGGAAGACGGGAAGCTGCGTTTTGTGCAGGTCGTCACGGACCTTTCCTCCGCATTTGCTCTCTGCGCTGCCACGGATGAAGCAATCGAGTTGCGCGACGACATTGCTTTCTTCCAGGCTATTAAAGCTCAGCTCGCCAAGACATCCATTTCACAACGATCGCCAGAAGAACTCGATCATGCGGTTCGTCAACTCGTGGCCAAGGCGATTGTAGCTGACGAAGGCATTATCGACGTATTCACGGCCGCAGGATTGAAGAAGCCGGATATCAGCATTCTATCCGATCAATTTCTTACCGAGGTACGCGGCTTAAAATACAAAAATGTCGCCGCAGAACTTTTGGCGAAATTACTAAAGGATGAGATCAAAGTGCGCTCAGCTCGAAACCTCGTCCAAAGCCGCCAATTCAGCGATATGCTGAAAACTACTCTCAACGCATACCATAATCGCGCCATAGCCACCCAGGAAGTCATCGAAGAACTGATCAAGCTCGCCAAGCAGATGAGCGCTGCAACGAAACGTGGTCAAGAAATGGGGCTTACTGACGATGAGATTGCGTTTTACGATGCTCTCGCTGCCAACGAGAGTGCTGTACAAGCGATGGGCAGTGCTGAGTTAAAAGTGATCGCCGCCGAACTTGTTACCCAAGTACGCAAGAGTGTAACCATCGACTGGACGATCCGGGAGAGTGCCCGCGCCAAAATTAAGGTAATGGTAAAGCGCATTCTTAAAAAGCATGGCTATCCGCCCGACCTTCAGGAAGAAGCCACCAAGACAGTGCTTCAACAGGCAGAGCTACTCTGTGCCGATTGGAGTTACGAGAATCAAACTTCCTTCGCTTAAAGTGAAATTCCGTTTCGCGGTAGTTCCGGGTCGAAATAGCGGAAGGGTTTCGGTCGCGGATTTTGCTGAGGCGATACTGCCGCATTAACTTTTTCGTCGGCGTACTGCTTTTCCTGTTTCGGCTCAGGCGACAATTTTTCGGAGGAAAGGTCGGCCACCTTTTCGCGCATTATCGACTCGAAAGGATCAATGACATTTGTTGTGATCGGGAGCTTGAGCAATTCATGGGCGGTCATGCGTGCGCCGCTGGATAGGATGGCTTCTGCCAAGCGTGCCTTGTCATCGGTGTAAATAAGCACACTGTCTCTGGCGCGGCTGATGGAGACGTAAAATTGCTCGGCGGATGAAGCACCCAGAGATGCCGCCGATTGCGCAACGAAAACACGATCAACGGTTTTGCTCTGCGCGACATGGGAAGTCTGGCAATAGCCGTGAGCCAGATTCCCGAAATCCTTGCCGACGATCCAGCCGTTCGTCAGCTTGAGATCGCCCGTCTTGGTGAATCCCTTCACTTGATACACGGCCCCGTTATTGAGGCGGTGTTTGCCATCGCTCGTAAACCCGTTTTGACTGATTTGGATTATATCCCCCGGAACCAGCGGCAATGTCTGGGTTTCGTAAACTTGGAATCGGGAGCTTTGGCCCAATGGTAGCGCATATTGCTGTCCCTGCGCGTCCTTGGCGTGAACCGAACCATCTTGGCTTACTTTCGATACGGTGAGTCTTTGACCCCGAATGAAACCGGGCGCATTTTGATGGAACTGAACGATTAGACCGGAGTGATAACTGTGTGGATTACTCCTCTGGGCTTCCGTCCATTGCTGGTTAATGAGACGGGTAAGTTTCCTCTCATCCGTGCCAAGCTTACCCCGCTTTTTCAATTCTTCCCGTATCTCCGCCGTCACACGTTCTCCCTCCGCATGGGTGGGCGACACAACCAGGGCTGTTTTGCGCCTGGACACCGCGTCGGCGTAATCCTTGGCGAGCTGCTTGTATCGCTCGTCTTCCGGCAATTCCTTGATGGCACCCATTTGATCCAGCTTTTCAAAACCGCGACGGGCATCCCCCTTGGCCAGGTCCCGAACCGCTTCCCGGTATTGCTCGCTTTTTTGTCGCCGGATTTCAGTTAATTCGGCTGGTTTCAACCCCGCATATTTTTCCAGCAAGCGCAACGCATCCCCGCGCTCGACGGACGTATGCTGGGCCGTATCGCCGGACATGATTACCCGGCAATCCTGCTTTTCGGCCAAGTGGAAGATTCCGCGCATTTGGCGGGCGCTGAGAAGTCCCGCCTCGTCGATCCAAAGCACCTGCCCGCGCAATTGAGGATGCAACGATTCGTTTTTGAGAAGATGCGCCACCGTCTGGGCATCCTGAAAGCCTTCCTTCCGAAGCGTACCCCGTGAAGATTCGGCGCTGGGGGCGAACGTAAAGACCCTATGCCCGCCGGCCTCGATTCCTGCCACGGCCTCCTGCATCATGGTGGTCTTGCCCGCACCGGCAGGACCGCGTGTTGCAATTACTCGATCCGTTGAAGTCATCACATGCCGGACGGCATCCTTTTGATCCTGCCCGAGTTGGATGTTCTGGAAGGTGTACGGCTTGGTATTGAGCGGACGGCATTGCCCATATCCTTTTTTTACGAAGCCGATGTTTTCCCATTCCTCGCGGAGGACTTCCATGGTCGTGCACCATTGCCGACTGTTCATTTCCTGCGTCAGGATTTCCTCGCGTAAAAGCTGCCTTTCCACTTGCGCTACATCGACCTGTCCGACGCCATGCCAAAGGGCTTCCGTCATCAGGGCTTTATCGGTCACGACGGAGGCCCGCTCGTGGCAATGGGCCAGGGCATAATCCATCGACCCCCGAGCCGTAATGACCTGATTTTGCTGCTGTCCTAATAGACTCGCTAGGGATCGATTTTCCTCGGGCGTCAGACGATCCGCCCACTCACGCTTGAGATCACTCATCGAGGTCTTAACCTTCTTCTCGCGAGTCAGGGACGCGAGCTTGTCCTTTGACCCAGCATCGTTAATGGCGCCCTCCTTGGCCGCAGCCTCGATCTTTTCTGTCCGCTGCGAAAACTTCTCCAGTGTTTCCCGAGACAGCCCCTTGATTTCCCACCAGTCTCCCGAGCGGCCCACAGCATATCCAAGTTCGCCGACTTTCTTCGACAGCCGAGCATGGAAGGCAGCCTCGTAATATTCGGCATCACGTTTGATGTCCCCGAACTGGCCTGCTTTCCATTTTTCCTCCACCGGATCGTGGGTGGCGTTAAAAGCGTAGCAATGGGCATGAAGGTGAGGATCCGGCCGACCTTCCACGGGACGCGCGGTGAAGTGGATGAACTCACCCCAGACCATGTTACCCGTTTTGCGATCCTCATCCGCGCCATTAGCCCGCACTCTTGTTTTCATGTCCGATTCGATCTGCCGCATGGTTTCCGAAACAGATTCTCGAAATGCACCCAAGACACGTTCATCGCCAGTCAGGGCATGGACAACAGACACACTCTTCGGACAGTTGAAATTGAAATCATATCCCACACGGCGATGGTCACCGGTCCGAGCAGTCAGCCTTCCTTTTCCATCAGGTCGCCGGTTATCGCAAAGAGCCTCGAACGATTCTTGATCGACCTTTCCATTCAGCCCCAAGAGATCAGCCGCTTTACCCTGCCATTCCCCGATAACCTCTTGCTCCTGACCGTAATACTTGCCCAATTTATTCGGATCGGCTTCATATTTGAGGTTGCTGGTATAATAATTTTTGGCATGAGCAGCATCTTCACTGCAAATGATTCTCAGCATGGTTACATAGGTCCATTCAGCTTAATCAGCCGATGAGACAGAGATAAAAGTTGGACAGACATCTCCCCGTAGCGCAGCTATGGCTCGAAAAAGAATCAGGGAAAATGTTCCCACGAGTTCCCACAGTGTTGGAACACCGTGGGAGCATTGTGGGAACTCGCCGCTTTCATCGCGAGATCGTGTGGGAACAAAGTGGGAAGACTGTGGGAACATTTTCGGCTCACATTCATGGGTTGAACCGCCAAGGCACGAACTTGTCGGTGATTGGTTCAGGGGCGGAAATGAAAACCACGCCCTGCTGCGATTGATTTGAAGTTGTGTCCATCCTCGCGATCAATGCCGGTGTCAGGGTGATTGCCTTTTGATCGGGTGCACCGATGACCCCAGTAACACTCACCTCGATCTGATTTTGTGCCAGGACGGCGAACGCCGCTTTGTTCGTCTCTGCCATCCCCTGAATTTGTGCCAGCTTCGTTTGCAACGCCGCTTGATCCGCGTCATAGATCATTTTCAGCCCGATGCCTGTCACGGTGAGGCAGACGCCCAAAATGCCCGCCGAGATGCCGCCGACCAGCGGCCTGATAGTGGCCTTTTTCCATTGCTTCACGGCCCGCAGGCATTCGGTAGCCACCTTTTCGAGCACATCGAGAATGTGTTCCGCCCTCGTTATGATTCCATCTAAGCGGGTTACGATCCTTTCTTCGATGCGAGTGCTCACCTTATCGCTGATGACATCCACATCGATTTGCTTCACCGCTTCCTGGGAAGATTGTTGAATGAGAGTGGCACATTCCCGAATCATCAGGCCATTCTTGACCATGGCGTCGTTCAGCACTTCGGCATGATTGGTGACCGTGACGGCCTGCTTGGCTGCGCCTTCGACCATCTGGCTCATCTCACTGCGAAATCCATCAAGTTGTGCATTCCAGCCGATCCGCTCGGCGATCAAAGCGGAAGGTAGGTCGCGCAGGATGTAGGTCATCACCCCCATCGCCTGGAAGATGTTAAGAATTTCATCATCCGGCCTGAGTTGGCGCAAGCGGGAGACCATCCGCCAAAAATCCGCAAGGCGTTCTTCCGGGACATACTTCGCGAGGTCGTCAAATGCGTCTGGTTTCATGGAAGAAGGGCCTCCTTAACCCGGCTAAATTCCGTGAAAAGCTGACGGCGGTAGGCCTGCGCCCGTACCACCAGACTGCTTTTGCTTAGTTCCGTCCCAGACACTTCGCGGGCCGCGACCCGCCCCAAGGTGAACCCGTGGTTGCGTAGAGCGTGTTGCAAATCAGGCAATCTCGCTTCCATGCGGATGATGGGAGGATTAAAGGCCGCGCGGAAGGCCGCCGCTTCCGCCGATTTTTCCCAATAGGTAAAATCAACCTGAATATCTTCCTGCTGGTTGAGCACCACCAGGTACGAGACCCGGTTCTGCAACTGCGCCGCCCAGTTGAGAAGGCTTTCCACGCTGGCAGGGTCGCTGGTCACCACGCCGATGGCGGTAAAGGTCAGGGCGTCGGCAATCGATTCGTACATCGAATTGAACCACCCGGCGGAAACCTTGCCGCTGCCCGCGCCCATGTCGGCCAGGATGATGTCCGGTTCCTTGTCGGCATGGTCGATGAACGCATCGAGGCCAGCCGGGGTATTGATGTCGATCTTGACGGCCCGGTCGGGAAAGAAATGCGAGAAGCTTCCCTTTTTCTTATTTTCGATGTCGAGATCGAGCATCGTGCACGGGATTTGATTTTCCTCGTACCATTCGGCCAGGGCCGTCGTCACGGTTGTCTTTCCACTGCCGCCTTTTCCACCCGTAGGAAAGACGACTTTCTTTTTTCTAGTTTTCATGATTTTTCGTTGATGAGGGTTAGGGGTTTGTTTTCGTCGTACTCAAAAATGGGTGCTGACGGCGCGGACACCGGCTTCGCCTTGAGGCGGGCAATCGGATCGAGCGCCGGCGGCGCTGGGAGCTTCCGAACGGTGTCTTCCGTCATGGCGTAAACGGGGCGCGACCGGGAGCGGACTTTGACGTAGCTCCAGATACTGGTGTGATCGGTCGCGATGCCGTGCTCATCGCGCAGCATTTGCGCGATGAGGCGATAACTTTTGCGCCGCCGCCGCCAGTCGCGGATCAGGTCCGCAAACGGCTCCAGCTTGCTCTGAAAGGGATTACCTCGTGCCGAGGAAGGGATTTTGCTCACCCCTTAATTCAAGCTGAACCGTGGCCATTACCGTTAGAAAGCGGACATGGAGTAGGCCTGGATAGATTCCGATTAGCTCGCAATGATCTCTTCTCTCACGATTTTTTCGACGTAGCGGTAAATGGCGAAGGCGGAAGATGAAGCCGCCGAAAGCGCTGTTCGCAGTGCTTGATGATCGCCGTGTGTTTGGGTAGATCGCGAAGTTCGTGCGGCTTAATCCAGTGCTCGTCCTCCTCTCGGCAACTCATGGTGCTTTTCCCGGCAGAGCGGCCATACGTCCGCTTCTTAACCGTGTGCTTGCCGATGGCGTCGGCGATCATCTCCGAAGCCAGTTTATCGGCGGCGGTGAAGTAGATTTTGTTCCCCAAGTTCAACAGAAAAACCTCCGTCTTTTCCCGGTTTCCCATCGGCGGGATGTAGGAAGTGGGCGATTGCGTGGAATTGATTGTGGTGGCCCGAGCTCCGCGAATCTTGTCCACCGTGTTGTAATCGGAGGTCCCGTCCTCACTCAGGAGCACCGTTTCCTGCGCTTCGTCGAGCACCATGACAATGAGGTTTTTCTGGCGACGCTCGTCTTGCGTCAGGTCATACCGCCGCAGAGCATGGATATAGAAGAGAACCTTGAGCAACAGGCCGACGTATTTTTTCTCGACCTGATACTTTTGCGGGATCTTTACGCTGATGAGTTTGCCTTGGTCGATTTGACTCAATGAGAAAGTGGGATGCTCCGGGCTGAAAACCTCCGCGATGGCCGGGGCCGTAAAGGGTTGCAGGTAATTATAAACCGTGGCCCTAACCCCGCCCAGTTGCTCGGGAGGCTGTTTAATGAATTCGTGGAAATAGCGCACCAATGGGTCCAGTTCCATGCGGGTTTTGGCCAACTGAGCCAAGGCCTCGCCCATCTCCTTATAATTAGCCTCGCTTGCTAAAATCCCGGCGCAGGCCGGTAGCGTGACTGGTCGATTCAATGCCGCCAATGCCGAGAGCGTGTTTTGGATGGCAGTTTGCGCCGCCACCTTGAAGAAAGCCTGGCCGCCCTTCTGCCCGGCGGCGGTTGCCACATCGACGATGATCCTGGCATAGGTCGAGAACGGGATGGATCGATCCGCCAGAAAGTTCATGGTGAACTTTGGTTTCCAATCAGACGCGGCATGGTCAGGTTTCACCTCCAGTTGAACCAGGTCGTCCTGACAATCGAGGTCTTCCGCCATGCGCGCCAGCGGCTCGCTGAGATCACCCTTGGTATCGAGCGCGAGGATACCGACTTCGGGCCGGTTTTGTTTCAGCTGATGGATAATGGGCACCACCGCGCTCGCGGTTTTACCCGATCCGGTTCGACCGTCGATTTCCCACCCTCGGCAGAAATCCTCTTCCTTCCACTGGACGCCGCCTAAAGCCAGCACCACATCGGGCGGAAGCTTTCGTCTACTGAAGGTGTGACGGGCAAGAAAAACCGCGGCTGGAACCATCACCAACGAAATAATCCAGCCTGAGTCTTGCATGCTGAAACCAAACGCGATGACGATGCAAAGCACCGCCCCAATCAAAGATAAGAAGCGCATGCCTCCATTACACGGCAATCGGGCCTTAAACCGTGAGTGAGCGGATGAGGACTAGAAGAGGATAGGCTCTGACTACTACTGGAGACACATATCCTCCACCTTCGCACAAGATATTCACACTCGCTTCAGACGGCGTTCTGCGCGATGCGGATAAAGCCTCCCTGGCTTCTAAGCAGTCGCAACGACCCACGTCATCGATCCGAGAATCTTCCCGGGAGCGTCCGTCGTGCAAAGTGCCCCGTCTTCCCAGAACATATCGGAACAGCCGCGGAACAAGCCGAGGGGAATCGGCCGAAGCGCAGCGGGATTATAGTAGATGACGATGTCATCCGACCAGCGTTCCTCATAATTCCCTCCCGGCTTCACCTCGACGCTGAATTCGACCGGTACGAGAGCATCGGGATCGGGGTTAACTCGAAATCCGCGCCGATACATAATGGTGCTGGGATCGCCCAGCCCCGCCAATCGGCCCATGCGGTTCCATTTACTCAAAGTGCTGGAGTTACTGAATAAAACGGCACTGATGTTTTCCGCGTCAGGCTGACGGAAGAACCCTGACGGAATCTTCTTTTGCCCCCAAACGTGCTCCGTGATCGGTTCCGCTTTGGCTTTGCTGTTACCAGATGCGTCGGTCTCGATGGAATGGCGGACGCCGTAAAGGTATTCAGGCAGGCACCCCCCCGACCAAACCATTGACCGGGGACCATGGAAATCATGAATCGCCAGGGCGAGGGGTATGTCTTCCATGTGGGGATCGTCCCAATATTTTTTTCGCAACTTTGAATAAAGGGCGCTTCCGAACTTGATGGGCATATAGCCGTCATGGAGGTGCCGAACCTCAGCAGGGGTGGGCTCTGGTGCTGTTTCCCCCAACGTGGGGTTGACCGTCACCGCCTCGATGCCAACCCGAAACCCGTCGTAAACCGCACAATAGTCGGGTCGGTTATACTGGCGAGCGAGTTCGAATCGTTGTTCGTAGAGAAAGCGAAAAAGATAAAGCTCCCAGAGGCGACCGGGGAACCCGGTCGTTTGGAAATCCCGAATATAATTTCCGTCGATGTCGATGAAGGCGTACGCCGTTTCCTCGATGACCCGTCGGGCCGCCGAAAACTGGGAGTCTTCGATGAGGTGCTTGAAATCGGGATGTAACTTTTCGGTCGGGACAACGGGCTTTAGTATTTCCTTTCGTTTCTCCTTCTCATCGCCTTGAGGGAACACCGAATCACCCGCATCAGCATATCCAGCCAGGCAAGCCTTGAGCTTCTCGCTGGCCTCTACTCGGCTGGGCAAGCTCGTATCACCGTCAATGGCGCGAAAGCGACCGGTTGTGTCCCGCCCCAGGGCAGAATAGGCCCAATCGTGATCGGTGGTGCATATATAGACAACCCCAGCGACCCGTTCGTCTTCGTCCATCCACCATTCGACTTCCTCTACCAGATCCTCCAGAAAATGTTGCTTGGCCATGCCCAAAATCTCAAAGTGGGCTTTGAGAATTCGTTTGAGCTTGGCCATGTTGCTTACGATGCCATGGCAATACCGTGACCGCAATTCGGGTTGTCGGGTAAAGTGGTAGCGGCTTCATTGACAGTGGGAGTTAAACTATAGTCTGGAAAAACCGACATGCCTGAACCAATCCGTAACGCTCTTCCCATTACAGGCCAGGGAATACCCGACTGCGACTTCGAAACGCCAATCCGTGCTGAGCCGGAACAATGGGGTCACGGCTATTCGACCATGTTCGGTCAGGCAAGCAGAGCGGCCAAAGCCGCCAACAACCAGGCCGAGGAAGACCTTTATGAGAGCCTTCGCATCCTCTGCTCGTTCATGCCTAATTTCTCAAGCCGCTCCGATCCTTTTGTCCCTGAATATCGGGACGGTAATAAGCGATCCCTGATCCCCGCTGACTTGACCGACGCCGATCTGCACGTCGTGGAGTCTCTTCTGAACAAGTCGGTCAATCCCGCCCTTCGGGCTCATCTTGGTGACATCATCTGGGTGCGGCGCAAAGGCGCGAGGGCCGTCGCCGTTGTGTCCGGCGTGGTGGACGACTACCTCACTGCCGCGAATAATCTCCTGACGGTTTCATGGAATCGTGCGGAGCAAGTTATCAATCGCGCCCTCCGGTTGGGCCTTGAACTCGGTCGTCAGAGCGAACCGTTCAAGAAGGCCGAGGACACATTCAACAATGCGCTTGCTTCCCCTTTGGCGGAAACCGCTCCTTATTTCATCCAGCACTTTCTCGTGATCGCTTTGCAGCTCAATCTTGAAACTGCCGCTGAGTTTGCGGAGCTGGCGCGAAAGCATGCTGACCGTGCCGATACCGAGAACGACTTTGAACGGTCCCGCTCTTACCGTTCCCTCGAAGCTGACTTTCACCAACGGGATAAAAACGCCGACGGAATGATGAAAGCGCGATCTCTTATCGCCGAAAACTACATCAAGGAATCGGAGGCACGGGCAACAAAGACGCCTCCTAGCTTTATTGGCGCTGGGGAAGCCTTAGCCCAAGGGATCGAATTGTTGCGACGACTTACCGGCAATACGGATCGAATTCGCGACCTAAAGACAGTGCTTGCTGATTACCAGCGCAGGTCGACGGGGGAGATGCAGTCCATTCCCTTCCAACTGGACTTGCGTGAACCTGTAGAAAGAGCCCGAGAGCACGTGAGGCTTGATAATTTCCGGGTAGCGGTGAGGCGCCTCGCGTGGGGTGTCGATACCATCGACCCAAAAAAGCTGCGCGAAGACGTGTTGCGCGTGGCGAATGAAGCGCCGCTTTCGTTTTTCTCGGGCACGACCATCATCGATGACGCTGGCCGCCCCCAAGCGGAATCGCGAAGCATCCTTTCGCTTCCTCTCGAAGAACAGGAGAAGGAGCTGGAGCTTCGTATGTTTCGACACGCGACCCAGATCGACTGGCTTTGGCGAGCCGAGGCTTTTATCCATCCGGCCCGGCTTCAAATCTGGATGGACCACCATCCCGCGCTCCAGGATTTAGATTATCTGGTAACCGATAACCCCTTCGTTCCACTAGGACACGAAGAGATATTCAGACGTGGTCTTTATTACGGTTTTGCAGGGGACATGCTTCTCGCCTCCCACCTACTGGTGCCGCAACTTGAGAACTCCGTTCGCTATGTTCTGGAGAGCAACGGTGCCGACATCGTGAATCTTGAATCGAATCTTACTCAGCCGGTTAAAATCTGGGGTGGCCTACTGGCCTTGAAGGAGATGGAGACGGCATTCGGGCCTAGCATTATCTTTGAGCTTAGGGGCCTCCTTCAGGAGAAACTCGGATTCAATTTTCGCAATAACCTATGCCATGGCATGGTCGACGAAGGCGACTGCTACGGGCACGCTGCGATCAATACCTGGTGGCTCACACTTAGACTTTGCTCCTACAAGATATACATGACCTGAACTGCTGACGCGCAAATGGTGCTGGGCACGACGGCTTCACCGGTGGCCTTCGTTCTTCGACACGCGCGCGACGGTACCGCAGCGGTCTCCCGCCACCATTGGAACCAAGCTGTGAGAAAAATCTGGAATCAGGATGGTAATATCGCGTTGTCCAACGGACGGGCCGCATCCCCCTCTCGCCGTGCCTGCTGGCACCGCGTCGGGGTCAAAACTCATCGGGACAACCGGGGCGGTCCGCGTGCGCCCTGCTCGTCGCCCGCGCACCGCCCTTGTGTCACATGTCATCGAAGGAGCGAAATCAATTCGACGACGCATTCTTTGTGACAAAACCCAATAAACTAACTCGGCACAACGCGATGCTCAACCCGCCAACTACCGAGTAAATCATGGTGATCGGCCAGCGATACCAATCCTGATTGATTTCAGCAACCGCAGGAACAATGGCGCACCTGCTTTGCGTGCGCGTTTTGAATCCCCAACCCGCCCCCCGCCGTCGGCTTTTATGGGGGGCGTTTGGGAATTCAAAACGCTTCTGGTTTCTGTGGCGGTCGTGAACCTACTTCGATTTCGTGGCCAAGGGGCGAAGGGAGCGACCTTTGCTCTGTTTTTCGAGCGGAAACGAACGCGGACTGCGCTTCTCGTTTTCTTCGCTGCTGGCCGATTGGCGCTGCGAATTCTTATCCGACCAATGATCTTGGAGCAGGCACATGGCCTGATCCATCCATTTTTCGTCATTCGCATATCGGACGATAGTTGGAGTCGAAAAATACTTGTGTTCCGTTTTCCCATTCTTACCCAGCGGTTTCAGCACTCCCAGGGAAACCAACGTACGGATGGCGGAAGGCTGCATATCCAGAATATAGCCCGCTCGGACGTAATCGACCTTTCCGGGCTTCATCGCCAAGTTGAGAAAAGTGATTTTGTCGCTGTCATGTCCGCGGTTTTGAACCGGATCTTCTGGCTTGTAAAAACTACTCATAATTTTGAAAGTTTGGTTTTAGGTTTTGAAGTCTTCTTTTCCATCTCGATACGGTCCTTGTTTTTCTCGATGGCTTTTTGTGTCAGGTGCTTCATTACATCGGGCGTAAGAGGTCCCTCGTGCTCATTCAGGGCTTCCGCCAGGAACCGGTAATAGTGATCAGTGATCTCCTGTGTGTCCGGCACGAAGAACGAACAAATCTTCGTAACCAGTTTCGATTCGAGCAACGTTCGCTTGGTCAAGAGCCGATAAAGACTGACGATGGGAATCTCATAATGAATGCCGCCGTCCTCCATGGCATTGAGGCAGCCTTCCACACACAAATTCACAAAGGAGTTTGAGTTCTGGGAAAGCTGGGGAGCAATGCGATAAACGCGCTCGGTCAAATCAGTTCTGAGCACCATCGTCAGGCGCTTCGGTCGGTCGTGGGTTTCGGTTTCCATGAACCAGTAATATTCCATGATCTCGCAAGAGTCAATAAAAGCTTTAAGAAATATGTCGGTGCGTAATATGCGTATTCACAAAAAGCGCTTCTCCCGAGGCGCGGCGACAGGGCTTTTCAGCCCGTAGCCGCCTTGGTGAATTGGATAATCTTCTCCTTCCACTGCTTTTCGTAAAATTCCAACGGCAGGCTAACGATTTCGGCCTTGTCGGAATAGGCGTGATGGATGGCTTTGCTCCCATGGCCCAGGTGCGCCATGGCTTCCCGCATCGGCATCCCGTACGACTTGGCCCGCTGCGCCCAGGCGTAGCGATAGCTGTGCAGGCTGATGTCAGTGAACCCCAGCCGATCGGCAACCTTCCGAAACCTTGATGCCCGTATCTTATCGTTTTGCTGGGCGAGATTTGGGAAGAGCCACTCCTTCTCCGGCAATTGATTGAGTAGCCTCATCAGGTCGTCACCGATCACGATAGCCACGCTCCCTTGTCCAATGGATTCCAACTTCTGCCGACAGTAAGTAATGCGCCGGTTGAAAAGATCGACATTGTCCCGGTGAAGCCGTGCTGTGTCGGTCTGAGCGCCACCGATCTCCCAGAGCATTTCCAAATAATGCCGAAACTCGTCATCCTTTTCCGCAGCCACCAGCCGGGAGTGTTGGTCGGCGGTAATCGCCTTTGTCTTCTTCGTCCGCAATTTGGGCCACAGCTTACGGGCCAGGACGGGCGTGAGCAGCCAGCCCAGGTCGAGGGCTCGGTTATGGAGAATACGAAGCCATTTGTGCGCAGAACTGCCGGCGCGTGGGTGCCGCAGGACAGCGAGGAAGTGCGTTCCATCCGTTTCCAATAGCTTCAGTTTGCGCAGGGGCTGGAAAGGCGCGCTTTTCATCTGGGTCCGCCACCGTTTCAGCGTCGGGCCGTGATAGGAAAGCTCCATCTCCTCCATGACTTCGTTCCACGTCCGCTCCAACATCTCGGGCGACTTGCAGGACAAATAAACCCGCGCCATGGCCACGTTAAGGTGTGGCTGTTCGATGGCCTGATTCTTGGCGTTGAGGAGACGCTGGGCTTCGCGAGGATCGGAAGTGCCCAAAGTTTCGGCGCGGCCCGTCGTCTTATCTTTGGCGTAGAAGATATGGCCGCGACGGTAGATTCGGTATCGGTTCTGCATGGGAAAACTCCATGCTTCCGAGGATAAATTGCGCCTGACACCTCGCGTTAGCGAGCGGGTTTGGGCTAACCCAAACTACTTACGAGGTACGCCCGAACGTACTCCGTTGGTGTCAAATCTGGTGTCACTTGACACCAGCGAACCCCATTTCGTCTCGCAAGTCGTTCAGTTTCAAACGCTGAATGACGGGCGGACGGGGAGGGATTCGAACCCTCGGTGGGTTTAACCCCACAGCCGCTTTCCAGGCGACCGCACTAAACCACTATGCGACCCGTCCCAAGTTCCGCTGCGCAAGCGCGAGGGAAAGAGTCCAACCCTAGAGCAACCCCGCCTTCCGGCAAAGCAGGATTTTTCGCCGCGCGCGCTCCTGATACCTGCGGCTTGCGCCTAGACCCTCCCGCCCCCATGCGCTAACATAACCTTATGAGTCCGCTCCAAGAGGAAATCCTGGCCCTGAAAAAAAAGAAGAACGCCGTGATTCTCGCCCATAACTACCAGGTGCGCGAAATCCAGGAAGTGGCCGATTACGTCGGCGATTCGCTCGGCCTTTCCTATCAGGCCCAGGCCTCCCAGGCCGACATCATCCTTTTTTGCGGCGTCCATTTCATGGCCGAGACGGCGAAGATCGTCAACCCGGACAAAAAAGTCCTCCTGCCCGACCTCGACGCCGGCTGTTCGCTCGCCGAGTCGTGCGACGCAGCCGAGCTCGCCGCCTACAAGGCGCGCCATCCCGGCGTTTACGTCGTCGCCTACATCAACTGCACCGCCGGGGTGAAGGCCCAGAGCGACGTCATCTGCACCTCCGGCAACGCCGAGCGGATGGTGCGCCGCGTCCCGGCGGACCGCGAAATCCTTTTCGTTCCCGACCAGAATCTCGGCGAGTGGGTGATGGAAAAAACCGGCCGCAAGATGCGGCTCTGGCAGGGCAATTGTTATATTCATATCGAGTTCACGCACGAAAGCATCTCGAAGATCCGCCGCGAATATCCCGACGCCCCGCTCGTCGCGCATCCCGAGTGCACGCGGCCCGTCCGCCTCCTCGCCGACGAAGTCTGCTCCACCGAAAAAATGGTGAGCTACTGCCGCGATAATCCGGCGCGCGCCTTCATCATCGCCACCGAGTCGGGAATGCTCCACCGGCTCCGGCGCGAGATGCCCGACAAGATATTCATCCCCGGCCCGACCGACAAATGCGCCTGCGCCGATTGCCGCTACATGAAGATGAACACGCTGGAGAAAGCCTACGAGGCCCTCCGCGACGAAACTCCCGAACTGATCATGTCACCCGACCTGCGCGAAAAAGCCCTCATCCCCCTCCAGCGCATGCTCGATTGGAGCCGGAATTAGCACTCCCTCCCCTGCCCTTACGGCCTGATACTTCTCGTGGTGACCGCTCCCGCCTATGCGAACTCCGCGAGCTGCGGTTTCTCCTCCAGCGCCGTCAGATGGACCTGCCGCTCCTCCAAGCCAAACCGGTGGTCGCGATAAAGCGTGATTGAGACGTCGCGATTCACGCGGATGCAATGCTTGATCGCCTCGGCCTCCTTTTCGCAATAAATCAGCGTCTTCCACGAGTGGATATGCTTCGGCTTGTGGAAATCGCTGCTGGCAATGAACGGCAGCTTCCTCAATCCCACCGGATTAAAAATATCGTCGCGGTTGGCCACTTCCCACGCATCGATCAGCGGCGCGTACTCGTCGACATGTTCCCACAAATAAAGCGTGTCCTTGCCCCATTCGCTCTTCGTCTCGTGCGGATGCGACGCCACGGCCAGGCCGCCCTGCGCATGAATTTCCGCGATCAGCTCCTTGATCTCGAGCGACGGATCGATCGGCTGCTTGAGATCGACCCCGAGCAGATGCGTGGAAGTCTTCGCCGTATAGCCGTCCTTGTTGAACTCGACGCCCGTCATCAGCATCAGGTCGTACTTCGCCCACGCCCGCTTCTTCTCGCGCTCGATCTCCTCGAAATAAGCCTCCACTTCGCCCGGCGGAATGACCAGGCCAGTCAGGTTCACCAATTTTCCCAGCAGCCGTTTCGGGTCGCAAAGATGGTCCGTGATGCAAAGGCAGTCGAAGCCGCGCTGCCCATAGAAATCGACCAGCTCGGGCACGGTCAGCTTCCCGTCCGACCATGTCGTGTGCGTGTGCAGGTCGCAAAGCAATAGCTTTTTCGGCAGATGCCGGAGCTTGATCGATTTTCCATTTTTTGCCGGCACTGCGTCTGCGGCATCCGGCGCGGGCAAGGCGCGCAATTTCGGCAGGGGCGCGGCGCTCGCCGCCGCCTGTTCGAGAATGAACCGCGCCAGGTTCAGCGCGCTGTCGGGCCTCCCAAGCGGTTCCAGGTTCTTCCGCCACAGCGCGAGCAGCCGCCCCTCGTCGCGAAAGGCCCGTTCCAGCCAGTCGATCACTTCCCTCGGCCTCTCGGCCTGCACGCCCGCGTTCGCCTCGCGCAGCTGCGAGAAATTTCCCTCTTCCTGCCCCGACCCGATCTTGTGGACAATCATCGGACACCGCGCGGCGATGGCCTCCTGCACCACGCCTGCCTCCGCCTTGCTGATGACCACGTGATGTTCCCGCAGCAACTGCGGCAGACGGCGCAAATGGCCCAGGTTGCCGATCACCTCCATGCGGTCCGGCGCGGTCGCCGCCTTGGCGCGCGCCATCTCGTCGAGGTCGGTGTCCCGTCCCACGCCGACGGTCACGTCCCAATCGGGATGGTCCAGCAGCCGGTCGATCAGCTTCGGCGCCTTTTTTCGCGCGCTATTGATCAGATAAAGAATGCGGGGGCGTCCCCCGGCAGCCAGTTCGGGCGGCGCGATTTCCTTCTCCCGCTGCCGGCCCGCTCGAAATTGGACCGGGAAACCGAACACCTCGATTTTCTTTTCCGGCACGCCCGCCGAGGCCAGCACCTGCGCTGCCGTCTCGTTGGCCACCGCATAAAAATCGCTCGAGGTCCGCGGCCACGGCGAATCCTTCACCACCGCGTCGGTCACGAGCGAGATCAGGACAAAGTCGCGCGCCCGGCCGCGATAAATTTCATCGATCAGAAACGTGTAGATCGGGCAGGTCGACACCACCACGTCGGGCTCCATCGACCGCAGCGCATCGCGCAGCGTGGTGCGCAGCCGGGTCAGGCCGTCGATCTGGCCCTCGACAAACTGGGATTGCCCCAGCAATTGGTAAAAGCCGTTCCAGAGCCGCGGCGCGTGGTTGATGGCGGCCTGGAACGTGTGCCGAAGCAGATCGTGGAAGCGCCCGTAGCACGAATCGAGCAGGTCGAGCACTTCCAGCCGCGCGCCGTCGGGGGAGAGATGCTCGATCGCCGCGCGGACGTTCGCCGCGGCGACGTCTTCCCCCTCGCCGAAACCGGCTGTGAGGATGAGAATTCGTTTCAAAATCCGGGGCGGCTTTATTCACCGCTACCCCTGTGAATAACTTGTGAATAACTATCCGGCAAGCACGAAAATGTTACGGTTTCGCGACAGTGCCGTCATTCCGTAACCTCCTGTGAATAAAGTTACTTAATTGATTCTTACGAATAAGACGGAATTAAACCGCCTGAGACAGGAGGAACATGAATAGACATGAGGGAAGGCAGGGAAAATTTTTGACGGAATTAACGGAATGAAAAGAGGCCTTTTAACCTCGTTCCCAGATCGAGCTTGGGGAACGATACGATGTCTGCTACAAAGATCGAGGAATGGCTCCGATACACTTCCAATTATCATCCTCCTCATCGCAGGGCGACTGGGTCATCCCTTTCATGCTCATTTTTGGAGTACTCTGGCTTCTTGTTCTGGCCTCGATCTTACAGCGAGTTGATTTTGACGCGGTTACCAAATTGACCTGGGTTATTGTGGTTATCTTCGTTCCTTTTTTTGGAATCCTTCTCTATTGGGCTATCGCGCCAAGCAATCCTAAAAATTCTCCCAGAGAATTTTCAAACAAGATCGATCCATCCAATCAGCTATCCGGAACGCCTTGGGAAAATAATTCCGGGTATTCCGCCAAAGGTAAATAGGTCCAAGGATCTCGGCATTTGTTGAATGGCAGTCCGCCTTTTCCGTTAATTTGGAAGGAATTCCGTCAATTCCGTCAAAATCATTTGATCCACCCCTCCTGGCGCAGGGCATCGAGCAGCTCCGGGCTGTCGACCGAGAGAGCGGGCAGCCATAGGCTCGGCTGGTCGCGGGTCCAGTAGACATGCTCCGGGTTGCCCGGCTTGGCGAAGTGGTAGTTATAGAGAATCGCCCGGACATACCGCGGCGGATGGTCGGGAAAAGGATTCCCCGCAAAGAGCCCCAGCGTCGCGGAATCGTTGTGGAGCAGCTTCCAGGCAAGATTCAGCGTCCACGGATACTCGCGATAAGTCGCCATCGCGGCAAACCAGAGCTGCCAGTCCAAATGTGGCTGGTAAGGCGCGATGAAAGGAGGGCGCAGCTTCGGGTCCCACGGCGAGCCGACATAGGGATACTCCTTCCAATCGGTCGCCATCGCAGGATCGGCGCTGTCGGTCCCCTCGAAAATAATCACCGGCCGTTCGCGTCCCACCGACCCGAACGCGCCATAGGTATTGACCAGGTGCAGCGGATCGTACGACGTATTCATTGCCTGGCCCGCCTCGCCCGGCAGAGCAAGATTGAGTACCGGCTGAATGCTCAACACCGCGACCAGGCCCAGCACGGCCCAGGCGATGCCGTTCGTCGCGCGGCTCGGCTTCGCGGCCAGTTGCGCCTCCATGGCACAACTCTTCAGGAACGTGGGCATGAGCCACCGCCAGAACCGGTCGTCGAAGCAGGCCAGCGCCGGGAGAATGGTCAGCCAGTTGAAGAACGAAAGATTGCCCGAAACAATCAGCGTAAACTGGAAGGAAATGATCAGCCCGCCCGCGATGTAACGGCCCCAGCGCGGCCAGAAACAAAACCAGGGCGCGCCCAGCTCCACGACAAAAGTCCAGATCACGCCGAACTGCAAAACCGGGTGCGGCAGAAAATGAAACCAGCGGCTGAACGGATTCGGGATCGGCTGCGTCTCGAAGTGATAATAAAGCGCGGTCAGGTCGCGCCAGCACGAGTCGCCCCGCAGCTTGATCAGGGCCGAGCCGAGCATGATCCGCACGATCAGCCAGCGAAAAAGAAGGATGAGCTGCCACGGCGGAGGTCGCAGCGGAAAGGGCCGCGCATCGAGCAACGGGCAGAGAAAGATGCACAAAAACCCGGTCTCGCACATCTGGATTTCCCAGCCGTAGCCGTACCAGTCCTGCCCGACGTGAACGATCGAGACATAGAAAATCCAGAGCACGGTCATCATCGGCGCGTTGGCGTAACCGGCCAGCACCACGCACGAAAGCACCACGCCGATCCAGGGCACCACGCGCAGCCACGTGTCCGAGCAATCGAACCAGAAGATCGACGGCAGCGTCAGGAAACCGGCCGTCGTCCCACCGAGCTGCTGGCTGATTCCGTGGAAAAAAAGCGTCGCCGGCGTCAGACCGTCCGCGCCGACCAGCGGCACCAGTTGCTTCGCGGCCACATAAAACGCCACCACATAGACAAATCCCATCCAGCGCAACAGGACGAAACGCGTCAGCCAATAAGTATCGGCCGGCACCGCCGGGCGTTCAGGTGAGTAAGTCGATTCCATGGCCGCTAGGGAGACGTGGAGTAAAGGCCGAAAGTTCCTGCGACGCCGACGATATGGCCCAGCATCGCCGACTTGAGCGCCGTGGCCTCCGAACCTGCAGGCAGCGACAGAACGGTGTCGAGGGCATAGAGATGAAACCAGTAATGATGCGTTCCGCTGGGAGGATTGGGGCCGTCGTAGCGGACATGCCCAAAACTGTTTTTACCCTCCACCACGTTCGGAGGCGCTTTCCCCTCGGGAATCGTCGTCGTCGTCGCGGGCAGATTCCAGACCAGCCAGTGGGTCCACAAACCGGAGGGCGAATCGGGATCGTCGACGATCAGGACCAGCGCGCGCGCGTTGGCGGGAACGTTTGCGATCCGCAGTTCCGGCGAAATATTTTGTCCCTTGTAGGCAAAGCGCGCGGGCATCGCCATTCCCTCGGCAAACGCGGGAGCCGAAATGCTCAGGTTAGAGACAGGCGCGGTCGATCCCATCAGACTCGCCAACAAAAATATGCAGCCGCCAAGACACCAGGTGCGCCGCGGGTCCATGACTGAAATTATCGCCAAATGGGGGGAGAGTAAAGAAGCGCGCGGGCGCCCGTTCCGTTGTAGCGGCGGTCTCTGACCGTCGCTCCTGCGGAGGGCGGTAAAGCTGGTAGCCATCGACCTCTTGGCAACGGTGCAGTGGGGCGTAAGCCCCTTTTTAAAGATCGTCATCCTGAGCCTGTCTAATCTTGACCGTTGGGAACGGTCAAGATGGAATCCGCCGTAGGTGATCCCGTGGGGCGAGGGTTCGCGGGAGCGAACCGAGTCAACGACCTCTTACCATTCGCTCGGTCGAGTCCACGTTCAGGCAACACTTTCTGACCGACTGAAATTTCGCACAGAGAACTGAAGAGAGACTGCAGAGGACCGAAGAGGTTCTAAGGTTTTTGAGCGAACCCTTACCCCTCCGTTCCACAAAAATTCCGTCACTCCAGCCAAGCCTCCCCCTATCTCTTCCGCCCTCTTCCCCAACCTCTTCAGTCCTCTGTGCGAAATTGCAGTCGTCGCGACAGCCTGGGACCACCACTACAATTCAATCCCCTCGCCCGGAGGCGGAATCACCACCTTCATCCCCGGCGCCTGGGCGGCCAGCTCCTGCTGGAACCACGCCAGCGCCGCCGGATCGCCATGGACCAGAACGCAGACGCGCGGCTTTACCTCGAGAATATAGCCGAGCAAATCCTCGCGCTGCGCGTGCGCGGTGAAATCGAAATGCTCCACGCGGCACCGGACCGGCTGCGCGCCGTAGGCCGCGTTCAGCGTCACCGCATCGCCCCGCTTCGTCGCCCGCAGCAACCCGGCCGGCGAACCCGGATCGCAGTAACCGACGAAGAAAATGCTGTGCCGCTCATGGGCCAGAAATTCCTGCGCAAAAATATTCGAAAGCGTGTTCTCCGTCATCATGCCCGACGAAATCAGGTAGATGTGCCCCTTCTTCGGGCTGAAATCGCGCGCCCGCCGTCCATCCATCACCTGCGGCTTGATGTCGTCGAGCAGGCTCAGCTTCGGATATTTCCGCCGCGTGCGCCCCGCCAGCCGGTCATAAATTTCGCAGAACGAGCGCCCCAGTCCCCCGATAAAAATCGGCGTCTCGGGAATCCGGCGGCTCTTTTGCAGAAAGTGCAACTGCGCGAGCAGCTCCTGCGTTTTCCCCATCGCAAAGACCGGCATCAGCGCCGCGCCTCCTTTCGCGAACGTCTCCTCCAGCGCCAGCGCCAGCCGCTCCACCACCGCCTCGCGCGAAAAACCCTCCGGCCTCGGCTGCGCTCCCCGCGTCGTCTCCGTGATCAGCACGTCAATCTCCCGCCGCGGAAATTCCGCCCCGCGCAGGATCGTCTGGTCGGTGAAATTCACGTCGCCGGTGTAGAAAATCGTCCGCCCGCGATGACGCAGCGCCGTCCCCGTCGAGCCGAGAATATGCCCCGCATCGTGAAAATCGAACGTCAGCGGCTCGTTCTCCGGGTCGGGATAACCGTTCAGCGACCAGGGCCGCTCCAGCCCGCACGCCTGCCAGATCTTCACCAGTTGGTCGAGTTCGCGGTGGGTGAAGAGAGGATATTCCGCGATCCCCTTCTCCGCCTTTTGCTTCAGCATCACCTGCACCGAATTGTGGAGCAGCGGCTCGGAAAGATAGTAGGTCGCCTCGCTCATGAAAACCCGCGCGCCCGGATGGTCCCGCATCAGCAGCGGCAGCGCGCCGGTGTGATCGTGATGGGCGTGGCTGACCAAAATCGTCCCGACCGAATCGAACTTCAGCTTCTCAAGGTGCGGCAGACCCTCGATCCCCTCGCCGCGCGGATGCATCCCGGCATCGAGCACCACGCGGCCGTCCGCGCCGAAATCGAGCAGGTACGAATTCGCGCCGATTTCGTTGCCGCGGGTCAGGTTCGTGAGGGTCACGGAAATGACATTCCCAAAACGGCCCGCGATGGCTATAAGCAAATAAGTCCCCCGCTCAAAAAAATGAAATCGAATCGTTTCCCGGCTTTCAAATCGCTCCTGCTTCTCGCCGCCATCTCGTGCTTCTCCTTCACCACGGCGCCCACGGCCTTCGCCTCGGCCGAGGACCAGATCAGCCAGGCCCTCGCCGTCTCCCAAGCCTGGATCGCCAAGATCGACGCGGGCCAATACGACGACAGCTACACCTTCGGATGCGACGCCATGCACGACAAGGTGCCGCAGGATCGCTGGGGCGAAGTGCTGAAAGCCCTCCGCACCCCCTGGGGTCCGGTGGTCAGCCGCAAACAAATCAGCCACATCTACAAACCCAACGGCTTCGAAGGCGCCGAGGGCGAATACATGGTCATCACCTACGACACCTCCTTCACCCGCTTCAGCCCCGTCACCGAAGTTGTCGTCCTCAAGTGGGAGGGCGGCAAATGGCGCGGCGCCGGTTATAACGCCGGCCCCAAGGCCTCGCCCGACGACGGCTCCGCGCCCCCCTCGGTCCCGAGCACGACCGAAACCCACACCGATTCGCACGTCAAGCCGCAGCCGCAGTAAATAACCTGGAGCGAGCGCCGGGGAATTGACCCACGAGATTAAAGATTACCCCAGCAAATCGACGCTGACTTCATAGCGAAGAAACGGCGTGATCAGATAAACCCCGCCGAACGCCTCGAGCGCCACATCGCGCACCTCTCGCGCCACTTCCAGCCCGATCTTCGTCGCGGCCTGATCATCGGCGCAGAGGCGCAGCCGTTCGCGCAGCGGCTCGGCGATCTTGATCCCGGGCACCTCGTTGTGCAGAAACTCCGCATTGCGCGAACTCAGCAGCGGCATCACGCCGAGGAAAATCGGCACGCCCAGCGGCTTGAGCCGTGTCACGGTGCGCCGCGCCAGCTCCAGATCGAAAACGGGCTGAGTCATGACATATTGAGCGCCGGCCGCCAGCTTGCTTTCAAGCTTCTTCACCTGCGACTCGAAATTCAGCGCGTTGGGATTGAACGCGCACCCGATGATGAACTTCGTCTGCCCGTTCAGCGCCCGCCCCACATGGTTCACCCCGCGATTCATCCCCGCCAACAGCTTGATCAGGCCGAGCGAGTTCAGGTCGTAAACCGAAGTCGCGCCCGGATGGTCGCCCACCTTCGCCGGGTCGCCGGTCAGCGCCAGCACATGCCGAAAGCCGAGCGTCCCCAGCCCCATGATCTCCGATTGCAAACCGAGCAGGTTGCGGTCGCGGCAGGCCAGGTGGAGCAGCGACGTGAGCCCCACTTCCTCGCGCACGCGGATCGCCGCCGCCAGGTTGCTCACCCGCAAAATCGCCAGCGAATTGTCGGCCAGCGTGATCGCCGCGGCGCCCGCGTCCTTCAGCGCCTGCGCACCCTTGAGGAACTTCTCCATCGACAGGCCCTTCGGCGAATCGAGCTCCACGATCGACACCGGCTTCTGCTTGAGCAGTTCGAGGATGGAAACTTCCTCCGCCCGCACCGGCGTGGCCGTCGCCGGCTCGACCGCCTCGATCCGCGCGCGCGTCGGCGTCAGCGAAATCTTCTTCATCCGCACCGGCTTCAGTTCACGCGCCACCGCCGCCATCGCCGCGATGTGCTCCGGCCGCGTCCCGTAATCACCGCCGATCAGCCGCGCGCCTTCCTCTACCCAGCGCGGCAGCGTGTCGGCGAAATATTCGGGACTCGCCGCGTAATTGAAACGGCCCTCGTAAAATTCGGGTTTCCCCGCGCTCGGATAAACGGCGAGCAGGTCATTTTCCTCCACCGCCAGCTTCGACAGCAGATGGACGCACGCTTGCGGACCCGCCGTGCCGTTCAGGCCCACGATATCGGCGCCCGCCGCGCGCAGGATCTTCACCGCCTCGGGAAAAGTCTGGCCCGAGACGAGCCGCCCCTCCTCGCTCACCGCCAGCGAGGTCACGACCGGGATGTTGCTCAGATTCTGAAAAACCTCCAGCGCCAGCAGCAGTTCATCCAGCGCAGTGAACGTCTCCAGGAAAATCAGGTTGCAGCCGCCGTCGAGCAACGCGCCGATCTGCTCGCGAAAAAGGGCCTTGCGGTCATCGGCCGAGAACTCGCCGTCGGCCGGGCGAAACGAGAGCGGCCCGACCGATCCGCCCACGAAAACATCGCTCCGCCCCTTCACCGCCTCGCGCGCGACCTGCGCGGCGCGCCAGTTGATTTCGCTCACCTGGTGATCGAGCCCGAAGCGGGCCAGTCGGACGCGGTTCGCGCCAAAGCTGTTCGTCTCGATCACCTGCGCCCCGGCGTCGGCATACTCGCGGTAAAGCCGCGTCAGCAGTTCCGGCTGGCTGAGATTGATCTCCTCCAGGCAATGATTCAGCGGCACGCCGAGTTCGTAGAGATACGTGCCCGTCGCGCCGTCGCCCAGCACAATGCGCTCGCTTAAAAGATCGAGAAGGTTTGCCATAAAAAGCCTGTCATCCTGAGCTTGTCGAAGGATCTCTTACTATTCCATCCTCTTGGTGACCATTGGGCAAAATAAATAGCAGGCGCCGCCGGGATGCGTGCGCTAGGCTCGGAAGGACAGGATTCTATAAAAATCATGACAAATCGACGAAAATCGGGCCTGCGCCTCACCGACGACCCGGCGCTCAACGAGGAAATCCAGCATCTCGTCGCCCAGTGGAAAGTCCCCGAATTCGCCGACGATTTCGCCGAAATGATCGCCTCGCTCCACAAGCTCTCCCAACAGGACATCACCTCGAGCGACATGGTCCTCTTCAAGCGGTCCATGGCCGAACTGCGCTACGCCCAGCAGGTCTTCGCGCCCTACCGGGGCATCCGGAAAGTCTGCGTCTTCGGCTCGGCCCGCACCCGCCCGCCCGCGCCGAGCTACGCCTGCGCGACCGAGTTCGCCCGTCTCATGACCGAGGCCGGTTACATGACCATCACCGGCGCGGGCGACGGCATCATGAGCGCGGCCCAGCAGGGCGCGGGGGCGGAGAAAAGTTTCGGCCTCAACATCCTCCTCCCCTTCGAGCAGCACCCGAATGAAGTGATCCGCCACGACCCCAAGCTCGTCACCTTCCGCTACTTCTTCACCCGCAAGCTCACCTTCCTGCGCGAGGCCAGCGCCGTCGCCGTTTTCCCCGGCGGCTTCGGCACCCTCGACGAAGGCATGGAAGTCATCACCCTCATGCAGACCGGCAAGGCGCGCCTCATTCCGCTGGTCCTCGTCGATGAACCCGGGGGCAATTTCTGGAAGAACTTCGTCCGCTACATCAGCGACCATCTCATGGCCGACAAGCTCATCTCGCCCGAGGATTTCAACCTCTTCAAGCTGACCGACAGCGTGATCGAAGCCCGCGACTATATCTTGCGCTTCTATCACAACTTCCATTCCTACCGCTTCGTCGGCCCCTACCTCGTCATCCGCCTGCAGCGCGCGCTCAGCGAGGAAAAGCTCGGCCACCTGCGCAGGGAATTCCTCAGCATCTTCGACCCGCCCGGCGAAATGTTCCAAAGGGATGCCCTGCCCCAGGAAGCCGACGAAACCGAAATCGCCCACCTCCCCCGGTTCTGTCTCACCTTCAACCGCATCCACTACGGCTTCCTCCGCCTTCTCATCGACCGCCTGAATGAGGAGTAGGGCTCTTCCAATGACGATCAGCAAATCTACGATTTACTGGATTTGTTACATAATAGCCTGGCGAGTGGGATTCCCTTTTGGCCCACGCCTTATGCACATGCTTTATGGTGGAAATCGACTTGATATTTTCAGCGAGACTAACGTTGATATTTGTTATGTTGGATCATTCCTTACTTTGATCGTCGTTTTTTTTCTGATGGGAAGAATTAAAAAGTGGAACCTTTATTTTGGAATTCCATTAATTTGTATTATCGGCTTCGCATCTTATCTGCCGGGAATTTTGATTGAAGCTCTTTAAATCGATCTACCCTACGCGAGCAAACCTTGCAGTTGTAGCGGCGGTCTATGACCGTAGCTAGAATATTTGAACTACAGTCACTTGCGTAAGTGACTGGTTCTAGCATAACGGAATGCGTAGCAAACGCAGTTTGGTTGACATCCCGCCATACAGTGTATGGCGACAGAAATCTCAAATGGCAGTCAGACAGTCAAACTCTATCAGTCGGTCAATCGCGGCAAAGCGATGTACCAGCTTGCCTACTACATGGGAGGCAGGCGGGTTCAGAAAAACTTTGCCGACAAAGCGGAAGCGAAGCGGGTAGCCAAACAAATCCTTGGCGGGTTGACAAATGATGCGGAAGCGGTCGAAGCCCTGGCCACGCCCGAACTGGAAAGTCTCGTGGCGGCGCGGAGGGTTCTCGCTCCCAATTACGCCCTGCATGTTGCCGTCGAGGAACATGCTCAAGCGGTCGGAAAGCTTGGGGAGATTTCTCTCCGCGAAGCGGTCGAGTTCTTCCTGCGGCATAATCGGGCCGATGTGCCACGGCTGACGCTTGCTGAAATCGCGGAGCAATTCGCGAAGTCACGCGAGCAATCGGGCCTCTCGGCTCATTACGTCAGCCAGTGCCGCAAGACGGTGAATGATCTGGCGAAAGCCTTTCCCGGCAAGACGCTCCCTGATCTGAGAACGGCTGAGTTGGATGCTTGGCTCGGCGGTCTCACGTTTGGAGCCAAGACCAAGAACGGGATGCGGATTATTCTCGTGGCCTGCGGCAATTGGGCTGAGGGCCGGGGTTATCTGATCAAGGGCGGAAGTCCTTTCCCTGCCATGGTGCGATACAAGGAGACGAAAAGCTCTGTCTCCATCTTCACGCCGGAAAACATCGCCAGTCTACTCAACAAGGCCGATGTAACCCTGCGGCCGTTCCTCGCCCTGGGAGCCTTTGCCGGCTTGCGGACAGCCGAATTACAGCGGCTCGATTGGAAGGAAATCGATCTGGATCGCGGCTTTATCACCGTCGATGCCAACAAAGCCAAGACTCGGCAACGTCGGTTGGTGCCGATCTCGGACAACCTCAAGCTCTGGCTCACGTCGTGCAAACAAACCTCGGGGCCGGTTTGCCTGCATCAACGTCCGCAAATCGCGGCGGCCCGGCTCTGCGAGGGTTTCGTGTGGCAGGAGAATGGCCTGCGCCATTCGTTCATCTCGTACCGGCTGGCAGTTCTGCATGACACGGCGCGGGTGGCCCTGGAGGCGGGCAACTCGCCGGAAGTGATTTTCGGCCATTACCGGGAATTGGTCACGCCGGAGGCAGCGGCAGCCTGGTTTTCCGTGCGGCCCGCATAGGGCTGCACGTCAAATGCAAGTTCATCAGAAACCAATCTTCACGCCGCCCTCCGCGGATTGCGCGAAGAAGTTATTTTGGCCTGCCTGGGTCTCGTAATCGACGAAGACGGTAACGTTCTTGCAGACTGTCGCATCCAGGCCCACGTCGATGAAGGCCGCGTCGCGGTCGGGGTTGTCGGTCTGCGTGACGAACGAGCCGCCACCCGTGCCGGTGAACTGCGCGTTGATGCCGCGGCTGCTGTCGAGATACTCGTGCTGCCAACTGGCGCTGACATGCGGCGTCAGGCTCATGGGCCCGAAGGGCGTGTTGATGTCGGCAACGAAGCGGCCTTCCACGCCAAGCTGGCTGCGGAACGAATCCTGATCCTGCGAATCAATCGTGAGGGCGGTCGGGCCTTGCTCCTGCATCGAGTCGAGGGCGAGATGCACATACTGCACGCTGGCGACGGGGCCGAACTTGAACGCGCCTTTTTGGAATTCATACCCGCCAGTGAGATTGATTGTTCCCTGATTGCCGCTCGTGCCACCGTGATTGTCTCCTTGAAGTCCGGGAATATCGACGATGCGGTCAGAGGTATAAGCGTTGCGGCCGTAGGTCGCAAGGCCGTTACCGTACCAGCCTTTATCGACGTAGCTCGCGTAGATGCCGGGCGAGTAGCTATCGACCGTGGCCGAACTGCCCCGGCTGTCGAGGTCTGCATCGGTATGCGAATAGGCGAAAAGCGCGCCGACGGTGAAATGATCGTCAAGCCGGTAATCGAGCCCGGCGGTGACGTTGCCCGTGGTGTAGTTGGCGTCTTCAAGATTCGCGTTATGGCTTAGGTCGGCGAGGACGACGTCGCCCGCGATGAACGAACTCCAGCGGTCGGTCGACATGGTGTTGACCTGGGCCGATTTCAAGTCCATGCCGCCGAAAAGCGAATCGACCGAGTCGCTCATCAGGCCCGGCGTCGCCGCAGAGTTATAGGCGAGGAGATGGTCCCGCACCTGGTTGAGCGACGGATCCATGCTCGAATCCTGGACATTGAGCGCGGTGGCATCGAAGCCCGTGAGCCCATCGCGGCGATTGGCCAGGTGATTATTGATTTTGGCCGCGTTGAAGGTGGCGACGTTGTTGGCCACGTTGCTGAAAACTTCCAGCTCCTTTGGCGAAAGTTCTGATAGCGCATTGACCACGCCCACATCGGGCACGTTGCCGAGGGCGTTCAGGATCGTCGAGGCCTGCGCGTTGTTCGTGTTTAGGTTGTCGAGCACCGTGCCCATGCTTTGGTAACCGGGCGTGCTGGCATACGAGCGGGTTGGCGGGGGCGTAGTCAGGTCGTCAGTAATACCGTTGAAGGCAAAATTGGAAATGTCGAACGTCAAGCCATCGATGGTGAATGTGTAGTTGCCGCCCAACTGCGTGGCGTAGGCAGCCAATTCGGTACTGAGCTGGGCATGTGCAGCCGCCAAATTCGCTGCGGAAATGTCCAGGTTAAAGACGAGCTGGCTGGCGCTGGCGGAAGTTGAACCACCGATGATCGTGCCGTTGATGACCGGTCTTCCCGCTAGCGTGACGATGCTGCCGCTAGGTACATTGATCGCCGTCGGGGCGGTGATGTTGCCGCTATTGTACACGGTTGCAGGGCTGAAGGTGTAGATCCCTGAACCGGTTGAGGTGATGGGACCGGTATTTCGAATGGTCAAGGCGGACGCGGGGCTAGGGTTATCAAAATAGGAATAGATACCGGCGTACGTGCACGTGATGGTTCCGGTGTTGGTAATGCTGATATTGCCGCTGCCGGATTGCGTCGCTGCGAGCCCATAATCACCGGCGGAAATGCTTCCGGTGTTCGTGACAGAAATGGCGCCGGCATTGCCTTCCACGTAGATACCCGCAGCCGAATTCGCCACGATATGTCCAGTATTGAGCGCTGTGATCGCGCCAGAGGTTGTGGCAGACATCGCGGTTTGGACCCCGCCGACATTCAAGGTCCCGTTGTTGATGAGTTGGATCGCGCCCGAACCGGATTGGGCCTGGATGGCGCTACTCTCCGCGGTATTCACGATGCCGTCGTTGGTAAATGTAATCGCCCCGCTCGATGAGGCCTGAGCATAGACGGCATAATCGGTGTCGTCCGAAATATGTCCGGACTGCTCATTGGTCAGCATTATGTTACCGGAATCCGATTGAAGCCATATCGCGTACTGCCCGTTGCCGCCCGTGGACGACATGGTGCCGCTGTTATCAACGGTGGTATTTCCGGAAGTGGACACGATATAAAGCGCGGAGCCAAGGTTAAGGACACCGGCCAGTCCGGTGTTGGTGATCGATCCTGTATTGGTCACGGAGACGGAGGTAACTGGCTGGTGATGGATATCTTCACTTGATACAGGTCGGCCAGCTTTTGGACGAGGACCAAGCCGAGTCCGAGTCCTTGCTGTTCTTGTTTTTTGCGATCAAATTGTTGAAAGGCTCCAATGTGAATGATGTCCTCCTTCGTCAGGCCACGGCCGTGGTCCGTAATCGTCAATCGACCATCAGAACTCAGCTCCACCTCCACACGAGTACCCTGACGCGAAAACTTACAGGCATTATCAACCAGCTCCTCGACAATGCGGTTGAGACTTTCAGGTTTCACCGCAATCGAACAGGAACTTACATGGACGATAACGTCGTCCTCCCGTTTATTCAATTGCAGTGCCTCCTTCACACCCGCATGGATGCTTGCCTCCACTTGGCAAGGCGACATCGAGCCGAACAGGGTATCGGGCACGACGGTCTGGAGGTCAAGAATCAGGAGGTAGTTTCGAAGCGTGCGATGGAGCCTAAGACCCGATTGGTGAAGATCGTTGAGAATATCGCTGACTTCACCCGAAGTGAGTTCGGAAATGTCGGCACGCAGGATTTCCGTCAGGCCAATGATACCTGCCATGGGCGTAAATAGCTCGTGAGGCAATTGAGGGGGCACCAGCGAGCGAAGCTGTGCCAGCCTCTCATCTTCCACCCGCCAGCTAATCGATGCGCGTTTGAGTCGTGCTTCCACGCATTTCAGCAAGTCATCAAGGCCGACCGGCTTCACTAGGAAGTCATCGGCCCCGTCCTCCATGCCTTTGCGAGGAGTCACGATGTCCGGTCTCCCCGTCATCAGGACGAGTTGCCGGGCTTTCAGCACCGGATCATGCCGAATTTCACGCAAAAGAGTTGTCCCGTCACCTCCGGGCATCTGAATATCACTGAGGATCAGGTCGGGGAGGTGCTGTCGGGCAAGGGCGAGACCGACAACGCCGGAATCGGCTTCGAGAACATTATACCCCACCTCGCGAAGCGCCTTTCCGAAGGTCATTCGTAACATCAAACTGTCATCTATCAGCAAAATCGTTTTCATTTTATGGCTTTGGGTGAGACGGTTAGAGGCATCCGAGTGAGTTCCTTGAGGACATTGAGCAAGGGCTGCCCCCCGCTCGGCTTCCAGACGAAAGCGGAGACTCCTGCGGAAAAGAGCTCAAAGCGATTATCCAGTCCAAATCTCGGGCCACTCAGTCCCGAGTGAACAATGATGGGGAGAGTAGGACGTTTCGCAGCGATTTCAGAAATGAGGAGCCGCCCTGATCCATCGGGTAAATCCAGATCGACAATCACCGCATTCCAAGTGGGAAGGGCCAGACAGAAGGTGTCGAGTCCGTGTTGAGCCCTTGCGCAATGCTCCACTTCGTACCCGTGGCTTTCCAAAAGTAGGCAGACCAGCTTCGCCAGCTTTTCATCATCTTCGATATACAAGATTTTCATTGAGTCGTTGTGAATGCGGATGAGTTATTTGACGGACAGGATTTGCCGCAAAACCTGCAACAGGGCGTCAGCCGAGTAAGGCTTGGACAGGAAGTGTTTCACGCCGAGGCTGGCGGCTTGGGTGACGCGGCCATCGGCAGAGAGTCCACTGGCTGCGATGATCGGCAATTCAGGATTCAGCCTGAGCAGGACCTGGATGGTCGCCGGGCCGTCCATGACGGGCATCATCATGTCCGTAAGAACGACGGCGATCTCCGCTCCTTGGCGCGCGACAATGGCCACAGCTTCTGCGCCATCGGAGGCCACGACAACGCTGTAGCCAAAAGCTTCAAGCGTCTGCCGCGTGATCTGGCGCACGTTGGCTTCATCATCGACAATGAGGATGAGTTCACCGTTGCCACGGGGTAGTTCGGCGGCGATTTGCGCCTCCGATTCGGCGGAAAGCTCGGTTTGCGCCGGAAAGTAGGCTTTGAAAATCGTGCCCTTTCCTGGCTCGCTATAGACTCGGAAGAAGCCACCGTGGCTCTTGACGATGGCCAGCGACGTGGAAAGACCGAGACCGGTGCCTTTGCCGATTTCCTTCGTGGTGAAAAAGGGATCGAAAATCTTCTCGATGATCCCCGGCGGCATGCCGGTTCCCGAGTCCGCAATCTGCAGGACGGAATAAGCGCCGGGATGCGCATCGGGATTCAAGCCCGCGTAGTGTTCGTCCAAGTTGACATTTTCAGCTGAGATAGTGAGGGTGCCGCCATTGGGCATGGCATCGCGGGCATTGACGCAAAGGTTGAGCAACACCTGGTGAAGCTGGGTGGGATCGCCCATGATCGTCCAGAGCTCATTGGGAATAATCGACCTGATTTGGATATTTTTTGGAAACGTGTCGTTGGCGATTTTCTCAATATCCTTCAGGAGATGTTTGACCTGCACCTCCATTTTCCGGCCTTCGACTCCGCGCGCAAAGGAAAGGACCTGCCGGACCATTTCCGCGCCGCGTTGCGCGCTGGAGCCGAGGGTCGCCAGTAGCTCTTGGCTCGATTTATCGGTAAACTTCATTTTTAGCAGGTCGATCGACATCGTGATCGGCGCAAGGACGTTGTTCAAATCATGCGCGATCCCGCCAGCCAGTGTACCGATGCTTTCCATGCGTTGGGCGCGGAGAAATTGTTGTTCGAGCTTTTTGCGTTCGGTGAGATCGAGGATGAAGCAAACGCCTTCCTCGCGGTTGTCCTCAAACATGGCCGCGCCAATGAGGATGGGCACACGCGAGCCATCCTTGAGGATAAATTCCTTTTCGAAAGACGTGCAGATTCCGGTGGCGGCGAGTTCGGCTAGCGCATGTTTGTCAAGATGGCCATATTCCGGCGGCGTCATTTTCGCCCAATTAATGCGCCCTGCTTCCAGATCCTCTCGTGTGTAACGGACGAGTTGCAGGAAGGCGTCGTTTCCGCCGGTGATCTCACCCTTCGTATTCCAAAAAAACACTCCCTGCGCATTGGAATCGACCAGCCTGCGAAAGCGTTCCTCGGTCTGTTTGCGCTCCGTGATGTCTTGAAAGATACCATAAAGACGAACCTCCCCGTTGATCGTCTCTGCCATGCTGGTGGTGCGCACCCATAGCTTCCTCCCCTTGGCCGTGACGAAATCGAGCTCGAGATCATAGGATTCCCTTTTCAGGACGGCGGCCTCCAGTTTTTCCCGGGAGCCGGGGTGAAAGAAATCCAGCGCGGTCTCCAGATTAGGGTTGAAATCAGGTTCCACCTCGTGAATGCGGTAGACCTCGTCGCTCCAGATGATCTTCGGGCCGGGGAATTCGATGGCCCACGCGCCGAGCTTTCCGACGCGACTTGCCATTCGAATCAATTCGACCTGTTTGGCGGCCTGCGCTTCCGCCAACTTCCGCTCGGTGATATCACGAACCACGGCAACCATGTAACCCCGGGTTAAGTTGATGTAGCGTGCGTTAACCTCAACGGGAAAGGTCGAGCCGTCCTTCCGCCGGTGCAGCCCGATGATGGTAACGAAGCCGGCTTTCTTGATTTCCTCAACGGCGCCCGGCCACAAAATCCGATAGTCTTTTTCAACGTCGATGTCGGCCACACTAAGTGAAAGCATTTCCTCGCGGCTGTAGCCCAGCCGCGAGCAACCGGTTGAATTGATGTCAAGAAACCGGCCTGTTTCCGGGTCGATCACCTCAATCGCATCGGGAGAGCCATCAACCAGGGTTCGGAACAGGGCCAGCGCTTCCTCTGCCAACTTCCGTTCCGTGATGTCCTGGGTCATGACGACAACTCCTATTGCCCTTCCCTCCTTGTCGCAGACCGGGACTTTGTCGGTCCGAACCCAGAATTCTTTGCCCCCCGCGGCTTGCAGCTTCTCCACAATCCCCAGCTTGGGCTTCCCCGATTGAATCACTTCCAAGTCATCGGCGTAATATTTATCCGCTTCCTGGGGATAAATCTCGTACATCGATTTTCCTTCAATCTCGGCGACCGCCAGACCGGTGGCCTCGGCCGCTTGTTGATTGACCCGCAGGATGATGTTTTGTATGTCCTTGAACCAAATCAGGGCCGGCATCAAGTCGAACAGGACCTGCAGCTCGGATTGACGCCGCTGCAGCTCCTCTTGGGCTTGTTTGCGCTCGGTGATGTCCGTACACACGCCGAGCACGGCTGGCTCGCCGGTTTCGGCCACGGTAAACGGAATTTTGATGGTTTGGAGGAAGCGCTTACGGCCTAAGAAATCCGTTCTCGCTTCCTCTGCTACAACTTTCATTTTCCCGGACTGGATGACGGCGAGGTCGTCCGCCCGGAAGGCCTCGGCCTCCGCTCGGTCCGCCACCAAATCGAAGTCGTCTTTCCCAAGCATCTCCTCGACGGTAAGCCCGGCCATCTCAGCCAAGGTTTGGTTGGCGAAGATGTGACGGCCGGCGGAGTCCTTCGCGAAGATGCCATGAGGCACGAGATTCGTGATCAGGCGCAACCGCTCCTCGCTGTGCCGCAGCAAACCCTCGGCCCGCTTGCGCTCGGTGATGTCGTGAAAAGACCAGATTCTCCCGTAATATATTCCATCGTGGCCCAGAACGGGCGCGGAATAGCGGTCCAAGATTGTCCCGTCGATCAGTTCGATCTCATCGCGACTGGCTTCGTCGCGGTGATCGTAAAGCCATTCGACCTTCTCGATAAATGCCTGGGGATTTTTGACCCGGTTTGTCACCAGCTCCAGCCGTTGCGGACTCGTGACCCCGAGGGCAAAGGCATCGGGAATCTTCCATAAATCGATGAGCTTTTGGTTTTGCAGAATGGTTTTCCCCTCGCTGTCGACAACCAGGATGCCATCGAGCGCCGAATGGACCTGGGCTTCGAAAAAGGCCGTTTTCCACATGACCTGCGCATCGGCCAGCTTCTTCTCCGTGATGTCCTCCGCGACAACCATCAGGGTCGCAATTTCTCCATTTGACGCATGCGTTGCGGAAACGCTGTGGCGGGTCCAGACGATGTCGCCGTTCTTTTTCAGGTAGCGCTTTTCCATGAGGATGCTTTCCCGCTGTCCGGCCAGCAGTTCGTCTCTTAACTTAAGGTTGGCCGTGAGATCATCGGGATGGGTCAACGACGCAAAATTCCGCTCTCGTAACTCCTCCTCCGTGTAGCCCAACATCCGGCAGTAAGCCGCGTTGGCATGGAGATAGCGGCCCTGGGGTGTGGAAATGGCAATGCCCGTGGCCGCCGCGATGAACATGTTCCGGAACCGCTCCTCGCTCTCCCGCACGGACTCTTCCGCCAGTCTTCGCTCCGTGATGTCGATGTGCATGACTACAGCGCCCGCCGGAAGGCCCTTGCGCACGGGGGTGACCAGGAGAAGAAACCAGCGCTGCTCCGTGGGTGAGTGGCACGGATACTCGAGTGAAAATTGCGGGGTCGTGCCAGCCAGGACCGCGCGAATCCCGGCCGCCGCCCGGTGTGCCTCCTCGGAGCAATCGCCGTCGGCGCGTTCGCAAATTTCAAGATAGTTCTGTTTCACACTGAACTCGGGGCCTTGCAGCTCGTTCGCGGTGGCGAACTGCCGCCAAATGTCATTCACGGAAACGATCACCCCCTGCGCATTCAGCATGGCGATATGCGCGGGCAGCGCATTGAGGATGTCCGACATCGTCTCCGCCAGTTGACGCTGCACCGTTTCGCTGAGCTGAAGTTTTTCCTGCGCCTTGTGCAGCAGATAGGCGTGGCCCCCGGGATGAATCACCGCATCTACCTGGCCCACGGTTAATTCCTGCAACCGTCGCTGCGTCGTGTGCAGGTTTTGCACCAAAGCACTGATTTCTTTGCTCGGGTCCACCGTCGCGGGTGCTGGTGGTTCCTTCATGGGATCAGGGAAGCAATTCCAACATTTGCATCAGGGGCTTGATCTGGCTGAGATTGCCGATGATCTTGCGGATGGGATCGGGCGAAACCCTCACCAACATGGGTGTAAGCAGGACACCCTCAGCCATCGCTCGCTTCGGCTCGCGGAACACATCGACGATTTCGATCTCGTGCCGCTCTGGCAAGTGCTCCCGGCAAAGCGCGTTGAGATTGGAGATGGCCTCCGTGGAATTTGACGCATCGCCCGCGACATAAAGCAGGAACTTAAAATGAGGCGGTTTGTTCATGTTGCGTCCACCCCGCGGAGTTCGCGCATGTGGGTACGGCCACTGGCCAACTCAGCGGTGTTATCGGTCGCCATGCGGCTCAGCGCCCGCTTCTGGATTTGCTTCGCTTCTAGGGCGAGTCGCAAGGCTTTGAGCTGAACTTCGATTTCCACTTCTTCGGCTTCGATTGCCTCCCGCTGCTGTTTCGCGGCCACCTGGGTCTCTTGCCGCGCCGCCTTCACCGCGCGTTCCTTTTCCCAGCGTAGAGTGCCCATCAAGACTTCCCCTCCGGCGGTGTAGGCGTCGGCCAGTGTCACGCCCGAACTGCTTAAAATCAGTTCGCGCACCTGGTTGGAATGGGCCGTCCCGCGCGACTTGATGATTGACAGCCCGCGATTTCGCTCGCCCGCGTTGACCAGGTAATTCACGTGAATCCAGGTGTCCGCGATGGTCGAAATTTGCAAGGGCGTGCCTTCGATCTGCGCCCACGCCTCGTGCAGCAAACTCGTACAGAACAGCGTGATCCCGCTGGTTTTCGCCCAGTCGATCAGCCGTTCCGCCACACTGTAAGCGGTATCCTCGTTGCCTGCTTTGGCTAATGCGGACACCGGATCGATGATCAGGCAGCGCGCGCGGTGTTCCTTTGCGAGGCTTTTAATCTGCATAAGATGAATTTCCGCGCTCCCGGTGACGGCCCGCGCCGAGACGAGGCGCATCAGCCCCTTCTTCACAAAGGGTTTCAGATGGATGCCCACCGAGGTCAGGTTGCGGATCACCTCCTTGGCATCGGAATCGAAGCTGATCAGGAGGGTGCGTTCCCCGCGCTGGCACGCCGCTTTGGCAAAGGCGCCGCCCAACGTCGATTTCGCCGTCCCGGGAAAACCGGTGATCAGGATTCCCGCGCCGCGATAGTAACCCCCGCCGAGCATCGCATCGAGCCGCGCCACCCCGCTCGAGATGCGCTCGGTGATACCCGATGTTTCCAGCGATTCCGGCCGGCCGAGTTCCCGTGCCCCGGCCACTTCCAGGCCACTCCCACCGATCAGAAATGGCGATTCGTTTTCCGAAAAGGACGCGCCCCGGTATTTCACCACGCGCAAGTTTCGCTGCGATACACCCAGAATCACCTCATGGTTGAGCACGACCGCGCAATCGACCATGAACTGCATGAAGCCCGCCGGCGGGCGGTTCGGAACATTGACCTCGTTGCCACGGGCTTTGGACGTGATGATCGCCGTCAGCCCGCTCGCCAGCAGCCAGTCATGCAGCCGGTACATTTCCCGCTGCTCGGCCACCGGATCGTTCAACAGCGCCAGCACCACATCGATCGCATCAAAAGCGATCCGCTTCGCCTTGATCTCCCGCGCCTTCGCCCCGATGGCGGCGAGCATCCCGCCGAGATCGAAGCCGCCCGATTGAATCAGGTCGGGCGTCTGCTGCGCGTCGAGGAAGAAAAGCTTGTTCCTTTGCAAAGCCGCGAGATCCCAGCCGAACTTCGAGGCATTCTCCGTGATGCGCTTCGAGCTTTCCTCGAAGGCCACGAAAATGCCGGGCTCGTTGTCCAGACGCGCGCCGTTCACCAGCGTTTCCAGCGCCATGAGCGTCTTGCCCGAGCCGGGACCTCCCTCGAACAACGTCGTGCGCCCGCGCGGCAACCCGCCGTCGGTGATTTCATCAAAACCCTCAATGCCGGTGCGGGCTTTCAATGGAGTCGATGACTTGTGGTTCGGGAGCAGTTTGCGGTTCAGGTTCATAAGGGCGCCTTTCATTTTTTGCGGTATCGATTTACATAAATAAAGAGTCCGGGAGTGCCGAGGCGCAAACAGCAATGGACGAGAAGCAGGCGAACTGCTTAACGAGAGCACCGAACTGGTGAGGCAACTCGGAAGAAGCGTTGGCTCGATAAAGCGAATTCGAAGCTTCAGCAGGGAGCTCGCTATCAGTTTTGGAAACATCTCCCAACGCCAACTTATTCATGACAAATAAGTTTTATCTTTCTCAACTCAGTTAATGCAACCTCACTATTCGCTCAAATTTAATCACTGGTGTCCAAATGCGCTCAATTATGGGCGGGGATCACCAATGGCTGGTGAACTCAGTTGATGTCGAACCAGGAAACGTCAGGGAGCGGAGCCGACCAAAAACATTCCGCTTTGGTCTCAAACCTCATCGACAACGATCACGACAGGAAATGTGAATTTTGCGATTTCACTAGCCGGTATCATTGGCCTGCGACGGGGCCTTACTACGCGAACCTTTTCTTCAGCAACCATTCGACGCGCGGTGGAGTAACTGACCCCGATATGCCTGGCAAAATCCTTGAGCGTCATAAGCCTTGCGCTCATTGGATTTGCGCCTCCAACGAAGAACCGAAGATCGGCACCAATGGCCGAGTAAGTCGCTGAGCGTTCGGAAATGGCTTGGCCCATTTTTGTTGAGCGATGTCGTGACGTGAATCGTATTCTTCGCCAATTGGATTATGTAAAGCGCCGCAAAGACGCGCGAACGTCAGCTTTCTCATCAACCATATCTTAATTCTTCCGAACCGCTTTCCAGCAAGGCAACTATTCGCTCAAATTTAACCATTCATGTTCAAATACGCTCAATTGGACGTAGGGTCTACTGACCTTGAGATGGAAGATCGCGATTGAGGACCGCTTTTACTTGGAGAAATCACATGCCAATTTCAAGCTCAAACCGCACCCCCCTCAACAGGGAAGGTAAATTTCATTATTTCGCTTTCCGGTATCATCGCCCGGCGATGGGGCATCACCACTCGAATTGATTTATCAGCGACCATTCGGCGCACGGTCGAATAGCTGACGCCGAGATGGACGGCAAATTCCTTGAGTGTCATGAGCCGGGAGTTCATTCGGACGTAACCCCGGGATTAGAATCGAGCAACGTCGCCGATTCCCGAACGAAGGCCAGACTGCGCGGAAATCGCTCTAGCAATTGAGAGATGACTTGAAAAGCCGAAACGCCTAGCAGGGGGATAAAGGAAGGAAGGGAACACATTGAGATCGAAAACCGAGTCGCCTAAAACCGACCCCTCGTTGCGGGGGAGGCGGGGAACCTTTCCAACCCTGGCAGTGTCGCGGCTGCTGAAGTGCGGATCGACGTGAGCGAATTGCGTTTTCGCTTAGCTGCCTTAAAGTCACGTTAAGCTTTCACGCAAGTCTTTGCAAATGAAATAATTATCCAAATTGGATGTGGCAGGCGGTATTCCCCCGCCGGATTCAAGTGCGGGAATACTCCCTTTTATCATTACCGAGAGCGAACCAGCTCGATCTGCCGGTAGCCGCCGCGCAGGTAGAAATAGAGGCCCAGGCCAAGGAAACAACCAAACATGATCAAAGGCAGGATGGCAATTTTCGCCAGCAAGGCCTGATTGGTTTGCGCGATGATTTTCCCGACCTTGGCTTTGTCGGCACTGGATAAGGACTCGATCTTCGCTTGGTCGAGTGGCTGGAAATGGAAACCAAATTTTTCTTGCCCAAGTTCGGCTACAGCGGCGTGCAGCGCCGGGCTGGTCTGTTGCAGGTTTCGGTCGAGCGACACATCCTGCAAAGTGCCAAGAAAAGGCCCTCCGAGAACACCGACCGAGATCATCCCCACCGCGCCGATGGCGTTCAGGGTTAGCGCCCCGCCGCGGGGAAATTGTTCCGATGCAAGGCCAAGCGTGGTCGGCCAGAAAAAGCTTTTCCCGACGCCATAGAGCGTGGCCGCCGCGAAAACGAGAAGCGGGGCAGGACCCGCATGGGCGAGGCAGAACAGCCCCAATGCGGCGAGCATTGAGCAACCGATTAAAAGACCAACCGGGCTGAGCCGGCGGGCGAGCCGTCCCGCGAAGAAGCGAAGACCGAACATGAGGATCGAAGTGTAGACGAGCACCCAATTGCCTGCGTTAGGGCCAAGGCCCCTCAATACCGGTGTGAGCAAGTCGGAGATCCAACTGTCGGTGCCCAGTTCGGTGGTAGCGAGGAGTATCATCACCAACAACAGGAAGATGAACATCGGCCGTCCGAAGGCGCGATAATAGAAGGCGAAATAGAGCGTTGGCACGAAAGCGTAGGCGATTGCCACCAAAAGAGAATCATTGGCGGGAAGGATGCTCGCGCCGAAGACTAGGGCAACTTCATTGATGGCGTAGCTGGCAAACGTACAAACGGTCAAGCATCCGGCCCAACCGAATTCCCGCATCATGTCGGTGTAGGAAACGTCGGCGGCAACTCTCTCCTGCACGGGAAATTTCTGGCCGAACATCATCAGCCCATAAATAAGGGTGGGGAGAAGGAAGAGACCGATCTTCCAACGCCAGCCTAGGTCGCTGAGCAAAATGGCCATTAGACCCCCAAGCACAAGCCCCGCTGCCCAGCCCGAATGGAGCATGATGAGGCGTGACGTTTTGTCTTTGGGAAAGAGCGTGGCAGTGACCGGATTGACGACGGCCTCGATGGTGCCGTTGGCCAGCGAGAAAAGGAACGTGCCGATATAGAGCGCGGTGTAGCTCCCGGCGGTGATCGTAATGATCGCGGAAATGACGTGCAGAACCCAGGCGAAGGCCATCGCGCGGCCGTAACCGATGCGGTCGATGATCAGACTAAAAAAAATAATGCTCAGGGCAAAGGGAAAGAGGCCCGCCCCCTGGAGCGCGCCTTTCTGGCTTTCAGAAAGTTCAAATTCAACGCCAAGAGTGTTGAGCAGCATCGCGCGCACGATAAAACCAAAGGCCGTCGCAACGAGCGAAAGGATGCAGGCCGCGAAGAGTCGGTTTTCCTTATTCATGATAGATGAAACGCAGCATCCACTTGCTCACCCATCCCTTCCTGTACCCGCTGATGCGTCTCGTAAGTTTTTTCAAAGCCATCATCTCGGCTTCGTCAAAGTATGTAGATCCGTTAGCAACCAGCTCTTTGGTGTGAGTCCGAAGGAGATTCTGCAGCCCACTTTTTCACCGGATTGATTGAATTTTTCTCCGTTTATCCAATCGAGACATATAATCGTCCATATTCGTCCAGCCGGGTTCAATTGCGCTCAATCAACTTCAGTTGGAAAGATATATCTTCCAATTATCCTTTCCTCGATCGTCTGCTTGGGAATTCGGATAAAGGGGGGAAATCGCAAGTGCTGCCTTCAAACCATCAATGGGTGTACTCCGCATAACAGTTCTCCTCTGAACCGCATAACGAAGGGGTGCGAATCCTTACAGAATTTTACAAAAAAGACCTCGCAACCTAAGCAGGAAAGACCTATAGTATAGATACTTAGGAAAGGAGACGGCGGGATAGCATCCATCTATGACCGTCGCCGACTTATATAGGAGCCCCCACATGCATCCCCCTCGCGTCGCGCACCTTGACCAAGTGTTCCCGAAACTCTCGATCTATTTCATCACTTGCAACACTCACCGACGACGACCGCTCTTGGCAAATGAAGTGGCCCAAGCGGCCTTCCACACTTTTTGTCAAAAGGCCAAGGAACGTCATGTTTGGGTGCCAGAAACCACCATCGGTAACGCTACGTCATCATCGGTAATGGTTACTCGACCATGAAAGATCGAACTCCATCGTTACCCGTCGTTCTCCATGCTTATCACTCATGGAATTCACACGGAAATTATCACCCTGCTTGATTTGCAAATATCCTCACGCCATGAAAAACTGATTCAGGGAGCAATTTAGGATCAGGGTAAAGGAGCAGGAACACGCCACCCCGAACTAGGTTCGGTTCGGACCAGTGCAGGGAGCATTTTTCATCATCATTCGCGATGCTTAGGCGTCATGCCTGCTGAACGGTCATGTTTTTAGCAGGCGTAAAATGTCGATTGGATGACGAATGAGCATGGGAACCTGACCCGTCGGAATCGGTGCATCCATGAATTTGCGTAGCCCCTCAAGCTTATGCCGATTGGATTCCAGCGCGGTTGAAGCAACTTTTCCGGCACCTTCCACTGATTCAACCTTGGAACATCAGCCGCTTGTAAGCCCGGACTCACAAGGAGACTCACAAACCGCTTTTGACCTTGATGGGGTTAACTAGAAATCGGACTTGGTCATCCTTGAAGACGACCCGACCTTCTTTCACGGAACTCAAGATAAGAAAGAGAGTCCGCGTCGTGTCGGTTGAGGGAGCCTTGAAGACGAGTTGGGCTGTCGAGTGAAATCCTGGCTTAATGATAAGAGCAGGAAGCTTTCCCGATGCGGCCACGCCGCCGGTGACCGAGTCCCATCGCGCTTCCCAGCTTATGGCAAACTTATCGCCGAAGAGCCCATCGTTGAAGACATCGAGATTTCTCGTCACTTCCGTTTTAGAGAAGATCGTGGAAATTTTGTCTGGCCAGCCTTTGCGAAAGGGTCCGTTTTGAACATAGAAATCGCGGTCGAGCACCAGGTAGGGGCTGAAGACGGTTTGGATCCAACGGATCAGGGGCGAATTCCAGCCGTCGATTCCGTCTTTTCGATCTTGTGGGTAAACGCTGTCCGCCTGTTTCCACGCGTGTCGTTCATAGCTCATGCCCTGCAGAAAGTTTGGCCAGTAATTCAGCCAATCCCAACCCGAGTAATAACAGGCATCCAGGTAGCGCCCCTGCATGGCCTGAAAAACGAATGCTTCCGGGCCTTGCTGCCTCGGCCAACCCGACTCGCCCATTCCGCATATCTCTCTTAAGGGTGCGTCGAAATGTCGGTAATGTAACATGGGGTAGGCGTGGGCATGGCTCCCATTTACCACCCCCGGTTTTTTCTGCTTGTTATCCTCAAAAACAAGGGGGCGAGTATCGTCCACTGTCGACAGAGCGTCGGCTTCCGTGCCGACCCATTTGGGATCACATTCGTTTTGCACACTGTAGCGACAGACGCTCGGGTGCGTTCGGCAGAGCATGGCCAGTTCGCGTTCGGCTTGCGGGAAAGCCGTGTCGTCCCAGTGCAGTCCCGGTCCGTAACTTCGAATGCCCGTTTCGGGGATAAGCATGAAACCGACCTCGTCCGCCGCATCCATCATATAAGGCGTCGGGGTGGACTGGTGAATGCGATTCGAGCAAATACCGAGGCGCATGTATCTTTTCCACGTCTCCGGGGCACCCGTACCCGGCCCGGTGGGGGGAAGAAAAGCTGGCGAGGTGGAGTAACAATCATACGCCGACATGCCCGGCTCGGGCGTTGCGTCGCTGAGGTAATTAAGGCGAACGCCGTTGACCAAATAATAAAAGGGCCCCTCGGTCCACTCAACAAAGCCGAAGCGCTGCGTTTTGTTTTCGACAACTTGATTACCGACGGTCAGCGTGACGTTGAGATGATGAAGCACGGCTTGGTAATCCTCGCGGAAGGGCTTGTTTGGCCACCAGTAGCTTTTCGGCCCGAGCGACCAGGTGACTGGCCCTAAAACGATTTTTTGGTCGCTTTGCGCGGGGATGACCGTGGGCGCCGAGTCCGCCAGGACAGGGTAGTTCCATGGGAGGTGATTCCAAGGGGAGAGTCTGGCGTGCAACACGATCGTCTGTTCCTGCGAGGTAGAGTTGTGAACGGTCACTTCCGCGCTCAGCTTCGTTAAGCTCACGGACGTTCGCACGAAAATATCGCCGATCCGTACCGCCGGATAAACCGCCAGGCGAATAAACTTGGTGATGCCGCCCGAAAATCGGCTAGCCCAGCCATTGCCCGGCTTGGTCCAGACGTCTGGATAAACAAATCCAGTGGGTACCTCCGTCTTGCACTGACTGCGCGGCAGGGCCTCTACTTTGAGCGTGTAGGTTTTCCCGGGTACAACGTAAGGGGTTAAATCGGCGGAAAAAGGCATCATCAGTCCCTCGTGGGTGGCGACCAGTTTTTCCGTGGTGGCGTCATCCAGGTAAACTGCGGCGCCGTAATTGACCGCGCCAAATTCCAATATCAACACCTCCCCGAACGATAACTGCGGAGCTGTAAACGTCCGTTGGTAGAGCGCAACTTTTTTGACCGAGTCTAGCGGAATCCAGGGCTGATCCTGCAAATCCGAATTATAGCCCCCACCCGGAACCTTGATTGGCCGGGGAGAACTTCCATCGACTGACAATGTCCAAGCCGTGTCGGACGCAAGATCGATGGTCTTAATCGCTCCATCTGTCGATTGCGCGTAAACCGGAACGGCGAGAAACAAAAGAAACAGAAGCGCCCGGCAATGAATCTGAAAATTTGACATGTTAGAATTTCTGCTTTGTCAGTTGAGGGCAGCCGCAATTTCACCGATCCCGGCGCCGTGCTCAAGCTGCTTTCTTGATCGGAAAAAAGCGGCGAACTCGAAATGGGGAAGAAGGACAGGAAGAAGCTTGGGAAATCAACCAAGGAAGTCAAGGCCGCGCAATTTATTCACCGCGACATTTTAAACCGAACCATCGGGAGGCGGAACTCGATGTCGAGCACCGGAGGAATTCGACCGGTGACGTATTGCAGTGCTTGGGCTTTCGATGTCCCAAAAGTTAAACAAAGACAGACTATCGTTAATAGCGCTACGGTTAGTGGTTCCATAACTTTTCAACTGGCCGTAAATTCGGGATTCACTTGATGGCGTTTCTAAATTCTTCAATCATAGCGCCCAGGCCGGGCTTACCCCCGAAAGCCTTGTCTTCATAGAGCGTAGCGCAGGATGGGTTCTGAATCTTCAGTTGTTTATATTTGGCCCAGGTTTGATCGTAGTCATCCAATAGCGTTCTGATTTTTGCCTTGTCTCCTTTTAAACCCAAGGCGGCGAGATGAAAGCCGTCACTGTAAATCTGATAAACGTCAAACCCATACTGGCACGAGGTCTTCACATATTCCTGTATAGCCGGATCGGGGAAATGAATGGTTTTGGCCCTCATTATCATTTGCTCCCACATTCGAACGGCCTCGTCCTTCTCCTGAAGAAAGGCTGGCAGGCTGGCAGCGGCCTCGGGCAAAGGCGGACTTCCCATGAACTGGTCCCGAGTCCACCATGGGGAAATTTCATTAGCGGTACCGCGAATGCCGCGATAAACCGCGTCAGCTGAAAGCAGACAGAGTTTGCGAAATGCGGCGCTATCTTGTGAGGACAGCTTTAAGACACTTGAACAATAGTCGTAGAAGATCGATTCTTCCGACCGATTGGGTTGCTTTGCCCACTGGGAAAGAACGTAAACGTTCAAATCACACCAAAGTTCGTTGGTGATATACGGACCTTTCCAGCCTCCGCCCCTGCTCCAGGTAAACATTCCAACAATCTGTGGATTGGACCAAATCTGGCGAACGCTTTGGCCGTGGTGCTCTTCAAAGCCTTCGATGACTCCATGGGCGATGTAGTTGGGATAAGCTCCCTTGCCCTCGTACTCGCGCTGACATTGGACTTCTACGACTTGAGGGTGTCGTCCAATGCCTAACGTCTTGCTGAAGGGATTGCCCCGATGAAAATCACCCTCGCAATGTTTGACGGCGATCATGAGATTAGGATGCGGCTCCACCCCGTCGCTCACGGTCTGGTAGTTGTGAACGGATTGATCGAAACTGAGCCAGGAGCGGAACAGAACCTTTTTGTTCAATTTGTCGCAGACCTCATCTCGCAAGATCTGCATCAACGGCAAGATGGTTTTGCCCGGACTGGTTTTGTCGGCAATCCCGCCCGCGTGGTAAGGAGCTCCCTGCAAGTAGGTTTCCCCAATGCGGACGACCAATCCATCAAGCTGGGGAAATCGGCTGAACATCTGTCGAATCGCTGCCCGGAGATATTTTTGCGTGTCTGGATCGGACACTCGATCGAAATTATTAAGCTGATACTTTGCCACCAATTTTTTGGGAAAAACAATCATGTCGGTATGACAATAGACTGAAAGGCCGGCTTGCGCGGTCATGGTATAAAGCTTGTCTAAATCCGCTGCCTTTTGATCCACCCATGCGCGCTCCGGCGAACCAACCGGAAAAATATCCGGGTCGATGGACGACCAATCAATGCCGAACTGAGCACTTTCAAACAGCTCATAAACTTTGGATTTATAGCCCAATTGCTTTGGAAAAGAGGGGTCATTGTAATGCGTGACGAACGGTGCCTCACCCGGATTATTGTGCACCATGTCGAGGAGAACTTCGGCTGGATGCAAATCGCTGCCGACTGTTGTTTCCTGACCAAGGAGGGACCTGTCCAATAACAGACCCGCGCCCGTTACCAGTAAAGAACGCTCTATAAAAGTGCGACGAGTAATTTTATTCATGGTTGCTTCGGAGGTTATCATCCTAACCTCACGCCGAAATCGTTGGCGCGATTCCGCCCATGCTGCCAAGGAAAAGTCGAAGGTATTCGATTATTAAAAGAGTGTCTGATGGCTGACCGTGAGCGTGGGTGTGCTGACATTATTAACGCGGATGACATTGTTCCTGTTGGGCGGCGAGGTCTCCTCCGCTATTTATAGGCAGCGTCATCATATTGAAAACTTTTTCCAGCGCATTAAACTTTGTCTGCGTGTTTCGACTCGTCATGAAAAACGTGCTCAAACTTTCTTAATTGTCCTCATAGTCGCCGCCTTCGACTGGCTTAAATCATTTTTTTTAAACACATACTAATGAAACTGCCTATTAGCCCAATCGCACTATTCATCTCGTTCCTTGCGCTCATCAGTTCCGGCGTTGCCATGGCCGATGAACTACCCGTGCTCGGCCCGAAGCCATTCATGGCCTACTTTCAGCCGATCTCGATTTCAAATCAACTCTCCAAGGACATTTGGGGTGCGGCGGCGGTGGGGCCACGCGATCCGACCAACGGCCTGGAAGACCCGTCGATGAAGCATTGGAATTACTGGGACGGAGCGATCCTGCGCGGAGAGGACGGCAAATACCGGATGTTTGCGAGCCGTTGGGATCAAGCCAAGGGCCATCGGGACTGGTATAACGCACAGGCAATCGAGGCGGTGAGCGACTCGGCACTCGGGCCGTATCAGGACCGGGGGCTGATGTGGCCGGATAACGAGGGCGGCAAGGGCCATAACGTGATCGCCCTCCGGTTGCCGGACGGCAGCTACGCGGTCGTGATCAGCGAGACACGAAACGGCGACGTTTTCACTTCCTTGTCCATTGACGGACCGTGGCAGCACCTCGGTATGATTCAAGTGAACCAGGACAAGTTTCACTCCCTTCGCAACCCCGGTGACCGGCAGCCGCTGCACGGCCCCCACCCGAAGCCGTGGTATGGCTCCAACGTGAGCCTGGTTGCGCGGCCGGAGGGCGGCTTTGAAATTGTCCAGCGCTCAGGGCAAATCCTGATCAGCAAGGTCAATGTTCTTGGGCCTTACGATGTGCAGGGCGACAGCATTTATCGAGCACTGCCCGGCCTGCCGCAGGACCATCTCGACTGCTTGGAGGATCCGGTGATTTGGTTCAGCGGCGGCTGGTACCACATTCTCGTCAACAATTGGAGCGACCGGCGCGCCTACCACCTCATCTCGCGCGATGGCATCACAGGATGGAAGTTCCAGGGTGTGGCTTATTATCCAGAAGCCGATTTCATCAAGTATTCCGATGGTACGATGAACCACTGGAACAAGCTGGAGCGGCCCGGCGTGCTAATCGAGAAAGGGCATGTAAAGGCGGTGACGCTGGCGGTCATCGACGTGCCGAAGGAGCAGGAAAAGGGCAACAACGGCCACGGTAGCAAGGTCATTGTAATCCCCTTCGACGGCGCGGCGCTGGACCGGGATTTGGCTAACGTGGACGTAATTCATTGATCGTTAAAAACCCTGGAACTTCACTCAATCTATCATGGAACCCGCATTTGGCGCGGCACTAAAACACTGGTTGACGACAGTATCCATTTTAACTTTAGGCGCACCTATTTCTTCAACGGGGGGGTTAGCGGCAAGGATCTGCACTGGACAAGCAATCCCGAAGGCAGGAGGTGCGAGATTTGAGTGAAATGGTGCATATTGGTTTTCGTGAGCTGGAGCAAGGTTCCATGATCGAATCCGTAAACATCGTGACTAACACAGGCCAAACGGCGCAGGGCAGTTTTGGGGGCCAAGGAGTTACCGTTACGGGGAAGGCCGAAATGCCCCACGATCCTGATCTCAATTTGAATTGGGACCAGCCGTTTTGGGCGCGAAGCCCTATCGGCTTAATATTCCTTCTGGAATGCCTCAAGAACAAGCCAACAAGCTTACCCCCGAATATTATGCCTCTGACGCTGGTAAAAAGGCTTTGCTCGCCACTCGAATCCATTATTTTCACGTCCAGACCGATGGCTCCTTTAAAATAGAAAATATCTCGCCCGGCTCGTACCAACTGGTAATCCAATGCATGCCTAAACCGGCCTGGCAACCAGCGAAGAATTGAACGCGAAGTCCGCCGCCGGCACGACTAAAGCAGGTCCCCTTATGCAATTTAAATCGTTGGCATTGCTTTTCGTCATCTTTGGGTTGTCTTCCTTCTCCATTGCCTGGGCGAATCAAGAGGCTCGTCAAAAAATACGACTGGACGACGACTGGAAATTCATGCTTGGCGATCCCGATAAAGCAGCAGCCCCCGACTTTGACGACGCCCATTGGCGGATCGTCACGGTGCCCCACGACTGGAGCATCGAGTCGAAAATCGATCCTGCTGCGCCGATGGGCGGAAGCGGCGGTTTCTTTCCCTCGGGCATCGGCTGGTACAGGCACAAGCTTGAAATAGCGCCAGAACAAATTGGCAAGCACATCGAGGTCGAGTTTGAAGGTATTTACGAGAACGCCTCCATCTATCTAAATGGAAAGAAGCTCTACACTCAACCTTACGGTTACACGACGTTTTTCGTAGATCTCACCCACGATGTTCAACCCGGCCATAACGAACTGGCAGTGCGGGTCGATAACTCCCAACAAAAGAACAGTCGCTGGTACGCTGGCTCCGGCATTTATCGCCACGTGTGGTTGCATGTTACCGATCCCGTACACGTGAGCAATGAGGGAGTCTTTGTCCGCACGGACAACGCCTCGGATGCTGAAGCCAATCTTTCCATCGATACCGAAGTTTCCAATACCACCGGCCAGCCCATGGATGTGCAGATCGTCTCCACCGGCATCGGCCCCGATAACAAGGAAGTTTTCAAGGCTACAGGAACCGTTCACCTACCAGAAAACAGAACGGCGAAAATTACCTCACAAGCAAAGGTGGACGCTCCTCCGCTCTGGTCTCCCGAAACACCGAACATGTGTAAAATCACCACCGATCTGGTGAAAAACGCCACCATAATCGACTCCGTGGTTACGCCATTTGGCATCCGAAAACTCGCCTGGAACGTGAGCGATGGCCTTACCCTGAACGGCCATTCTTACAAGCTCAAAGGGGGCTGCACCCATAGCGACAACGGCGTGCTGGGAACCTGCGCGTTTGATCGCGCTGAAGAGCGGAAAGTGGAAGTGCTCAAGGCTGCCGGCTTCAACGCGATTCGCACGGCTCACAATCCCTATTCCCCCTCGTTCCTCAATGCGTGCGACCAGCTTGGCGTGATGGTTATGGAAAATGCGTTCGACTGTTGGACCAAGGGGAAAAATCCCAAGGACTACTCGCTCTACTTCAAAGACTGGTGGCGGAAGGATCTCGACGCCATGATCTTGCGCGATCGTAACCATCCCTCGATCGTGCTCTGGGATTTGGGTAACGAAGTTCCCTCCATCTTCAGTTCGCCAGACATCGCGGATTACGCGCCGAAACTGGCCCAGGAAGCTCACGGTTTGGACAGCACACGCCCGGTCACCATCGCGACTAACGGTTGGCCCGGTGGCCAGAATATCCCTATTGCCGAGACGAGTTGGTCCGCTCAGGACATCGTCGGCTCCAACTACCAAATCAACAACCATATTAAGCAGCACGATCAGTTTCCGCAACGCCTACTGCTCAGCACGGAATCCCTTCCACCGCTAGGCCAGGTCGATGCCGTGATGAAGAATAGCTACGTGGTCGGCGACTTCGTTTGGACCGCGCAAGACTATCTGGGAGAATCTGGCATTGGACGCTGGTTTACGGTTGGCGATCCGACCGAACCGCTCGATAAGCCCGATCCCAAGAAGCCCGGCGAGATCAAAACGCTCAGCCACGGCAGCGACAAGCTCTACCCCTGGCATGGGTCTTCGTGCGGGCTGGTTGATCTTCTGGGCTTTCCGAAACCGGTCGCAAAATACTGGAACGTCCGCTGGCAAACGGGGCTGGTGAAATTAGGAATGGCCGTCCTGCAACCTCAGAGCGACTCAGTAAAGGTCCAATACGTCCCCTGGGGTTGGTACCCGAGTTGGGACAGTTGGACGTGGCCGGGGTGGGAGGGCAAACCGATGAGTGTGGAAGTCTACTCAACGTACGCAAAAACCCGGCTCTATCTGAACGATAACCTCGTGGGAGAGCAGGGCATTATCGGTGGAAAGACGACCTATAAACTGAATTACGCACCGGGAGTTCTGAAGGCTGTGGGGCTCGACGGGAGTGGAACGGAGGTCGAATCGACACAGTTTAAAACAACCGGGGATGCTGCCGGAATTTCGTTAAAACCGGACCACGCCACCATCACTGCAGATGGTCAGGATCTCTCATTTGTTCGCGTGGAAGTGGTTGATCAAGCCGGCCAAGTACAGCCGAATGCCGGTAACACGATTCGCTTTTCACTGCGCGGCCCGGGTGCTATTGCCGGGTTGGGTAATGCGAACACGAAGGACCCGACACCGTACCAAGGCACCGAGTGCCACGTGTTTCATGGAGTCGCGCTGGTTGTCCTGCGCAGTTCGCGCACCCCCGGAACGTTGGAATTGAAAGCGACCGCCGACGGGCTAACGCCCGCTGCGACGCAGGTGGTTTGTCACTAAAAGATGCGTGATACCCTCGCTTTCATTTTCTCCGGATCGCGCGTCATGGCCCCGGATGTAGTCGGTGTGGGCATGGATTAAATATTTCCCCGCCAAGTCATCGGCAATGAAGGTCAGAAGCAGCAATTAGTTCCTGTGACAGGAAAATGCCGAGGCCGGGACTTTTTGAAACTGAAACCCAGCCTGGCGGAGCCTCCCCCGCAACCCGCATAAGCTTCGCGATGAAAGCTGGATTTAGCTCGAAAGACTCATTACCAAGCAAAACGGTTACAAAGCGCCAAGGCGAAATCCAATCGTTGGCAACCTTCGGCTCTACAGCTAGCATTCGCGACGGCAGCAGGATCGAATTTGTCCGAATATTGAGTCAACTTATTAACCGCATCTTCTCGTTCGCCGGGTGTCGGGGCTGATGATTCGAGGGCCTTGGCCAAGCTCGCAGTAAGAAACTCCGGGGAAACAAGACGGAGCCGATCTCGAAGATCGATGAAAAGGATTGCGAATATCACTAGGACAATAAGACCAAGATCCAGCGCCAACTTGCCACAGCCACCAAAGGCATTCCCCTCTAAGGCTTGCTTATAGCTGCTAAATTGGTGCCAGGAAACCTGTCACTGATTTAGCTTCGGCGGAGTTTCTTCGTGGCGGCTTGCTCGTACCCCCTTGGTTTTTTTTGGCGGGTGCTCGCTGACGCCGCAGGTGAGGAAAAGGGAGAGAAAGGTAAGCGCGTCTGAGCGAGGCGGTGCCTCGCAGAAACTTACCGTTTATCTCTTGCAAAGTATCTCCTAAGAATCTAAATTATAACATCTTAGGAAAGGAGATGGCGGGCTGGAAACTATCATAGACCGCCGCTACACCGGAGCTTTTCCCTTGGCCTTGATTGCCGGGTCGCCTAATCTCCGTCCACCTGGAAGCACGCCGAACGAGGAGACGGCGGCTTCCTCGCCAACCGCAACGAACAGGGGGAACTTGAAGGTCGATCCGCGATTTCTCAAGGAAGAGGGCACGGAAGTCTTTCTCGGCAACGAGTTGCTCGTCAAGGGGCTGCTCGAAACCGAGGGCGGGACGCATCTCTGGACCGGCTATCCCGGCTCGCCAGTCTCCGGCTTCTTCGACTGCGTCGAGGCGATCGCCGAAATCCCGCGGCAGTATGGCATCAGCGCCGTCCTCGCCAACAACGAGGCCCTCTCCGCCGCGATGGTCAACGGCTCGCAGATGCACGGCCTCCGCGCCATGTGCGTCATGAAAAGCGTCGGCCTCCACGTCGCGACCGACGCGCTCGCCATCGGCAACCTCGCCGGGGCGCATCCCGACGGCGGCGTGGTCGTCGTCATGGGCGACGATCCGTGGAGCGACTCGACCCAGGTGCCCGCCGACTCGCGCTTTTTGTGCAAACACATCTACATGCCGATCCTCGAGCCGAGCACCAACCAGGAAATGAAGGACTGGGTCGACCTCGCCTTCCGCCTCTCGCGCGAAAGCGAACTCTACATCGGCTTCCTCGTCACGACGAACCAGGCCGACGGCGGCGGCTCCGTCCAGGTCGCGCGCAACCATTTTCCCCGGGTCAACACCCACAACCCCATCCAGCTCGACACCGCCAAAATCGACTTTGAAAAGAACGTCCTCCTGCCGCCCCGCACCTGGCGCCGCGAGCAGGGTTTTCCGGCGCGTTACGAACGCCTCTGGGCCAGCGCCCGCCGCCACGGGGTCAACCGCATCTTGCCCGGCAGGACCACGGGCAAAGCCCCGCTCGGCTTCATCAGCTCCGCCCTTGCTAACTCCTACCTCGAACACGCACTGCAGCAGCTCGGCCTCACCGACACGTTCCCGCTGCTCAAGCTCGGCATCACCTATCCGCTCGATCCGGGCCTGATCGACACCTTCGCCGAGCAGGTCGAAGCCATCGTCGTCGTCGAGGAACGCCGCGGCTTCCTGGAAGAGCAGATCGTCCAGCTTCTCGCCCGCCGCGCCCTGACCGGCCCAGCAGCGATCCCGGTTTACGGCAAGATGTTTCCCGGCGGCCGCGAAGGCCTTCCCTCCACGCGCGGCTTCAACTCCTCCATCCTCGTCGAGCTGCTCGCGCCGCTCATCACCGAACTCGCCTCGCCCCGGCTCAAGCTCGACCAGGCCCGCATCGACGGCGAGCTCCGGCTCCTCGCCGAAAACCAGGCCATCGTCGTCGATCTCGCGCCGCGCACACCGACCTTCTGCCCCGGCTGCCCCCATCGCGACTCGGCCAGCGTCCTCGGCGAAATCAAGCGCGAGTTTCGCGACGCCGATTACATGCGCGCCACCCATCGCCGCGAGCCGGTCGACCTCGTTTTCCACGGCGACACCGGCTGCTACACGATGCTCATGTTCGAGCCGAACAAGGACCTCATGCACAATTACAGCGGCATGGGACTCGGCGGCGCGACCGGCCTCGGCATCGACCCGTTCATCACCAACAAGCAGGTCGTCTTCATGGGCGACTCGACTTTTTTCCACAGCGGCCAGCTCTCCATTTCCAACTCGATCAAGAACGGTCAGGACATCACCTACATCATCCTCGACAACAAGACGACCGGGATGACCGGCCAGCAGACCACGCCCGGCCTCGAATACGACATGCTCGGCAACGAGACCTGGACGCAGAAGATCGAGAAAATCATCGGCGCCATGATCGAGGACAAATCGGTCGAGGTCGTCCGCACCAACCCGGCCCAGCGCGAAACCTACCGCCGCCTGCTCGAATCGACCGTGCTCAAGAACGGCGTCAAGGTCGTCGTCGCCGACAAGGAATGCGGCATCACCTTTCATCGCCGCCGCAATCGCGACGAACGCGCCGAGGTCCGCGCCAAAGGCTTCCTCGCCACCAAGCGCTACATCGGCATCAACGCCGACGCCTGCGAGCATTGCCTCGTCTGCACCCGCGCCACCGGCTGTCCCGGCCTCACCTTCACCGGGACCGATTTCGGCCCCAAGGTGCAGACCGATCTTTCCTGGTGCGTCAACGACACCGCCTGCACCAAGCTCGACGCCTGCCCCGCCTTCGAGGAAATCATCGTCGTCCGCTCGCAGAAACCGCTCTCGCATCTCCCCGCCCTTGACCAGGAGGAAATTCCCCTCCCTGTCCGGCGCGACTTCGACCACGCCTGGCACGGCTACCTCGCCGGCGTCGGCGGCATGGGCATCGGCGTCTCGACCGCCACGCTCGTCCGCGCCGGCCATCGCGAAGGCTACGGCATCGTCTTCAGCGACAAGAACGGCCTCGCCATCCGCAACGGCGGAGTCTATTCGCACATCACGTTTCTCAAGCCCGGCCGCAACCACGCCTCGCCCATCATCCCCTACGGCAAGGCCGACCTCATGCTTGGCGTCGACATCCTCGAAGCGGCGCGCGGGATTGATCCGAAGAACAATCTCCGCGTCGGCGGACCCCAAACCCGCGCCATCATCAACCGGCAAAAGACGCCGACCATCCACACGCTTTTGGGCATTGACGATTTTTGCGTCGAGACGCTCGAGGAGGTCCTGTGCAAAAACACCGACGCCCGCGGCTATTTCAGCGCCGACGTTTCCGAGCTCTCCGAGCGTGTCTTCGGCGCCAAGCTCTACGCCAACGTCATCATGCTCGGCATCGCCTTTCAGCGCGGCGAACTGCCTCTCTCCCTCGACAGCCTCGAATATGGCATCCAGGAAACCATGGGCAGCGCCGCCACGGAAAACTGGCTCGCCTTCAAGCTCGGCCGCAAGGTCGCTCACGACGCGCTGACCGCGCCCGCGCCCGTGGCCGCCGGCGGGGACACTTATCATGACGTCGTCGCCGAAAAATCGGCGAGGCTGAAACGGACCGGACGCCGCGGCGAAAAGCTCGCGCAGAATTACTGGCAGCTCGTCACCGCCGCGCGCGAAAAACTGACCCTCGACGCGCGCCACGAATCGCTCCTCGCCCAGCGGATTTACGACCTGATCCGCTACGAAGACCTCGCCTACGCGGAGGATTACGTTGCGCGGCTCCTGCGCGTCCACGCGAAGGATTCAGCCGCGCACGCCTACGCCGCGACCGAGGCCGCGCTCTGGAACCTCCATCGCGTCATGGCCATTAAGGACGAGGTCTACGTCGCCTGGCTCCTCAGCAGCGAGGAAAAGTATGAGCGCGACCGCGACCGCTATAACGTCCGCCCCGAACTCGGCGACCGCATGATCCATCGCCATCTCAACCGGCCCGAATTCACCTTCGGCGGGCGTACCCTCCGCTTCAAGCTCAAGACCCGGCCCTGGATGCTCCGCCTTATGCGCCGCGGAAAGTTCCTGCGCCGCCTGCTCCCCGCCTGGCACGCCCGGGAACGCGCCTTCCGCGCCTGGTATTTCGATCTCGTCGACCAATTCGCCGCGCCCGCCGACCCCGCTTCCTACGCGACCTGGCTCAAGCTCCTTCGCCTCCCCGAGGAAGCGACCGGTTACCGCGAAGTCCGCTATCCGCGCATGGCGCTCGCCCAAAAGCGCGCCACCGAAATGCTCGCAACACTGCCCGTGGTAGCCGTCGACCTCCGGGCGACGGTGCCCTATTTGTAGCGGCGGTCTCTGACCGTCGCTCGGCCACGCTCAAATATCAATCACCTTGTCGTTGCGGGGATTGGCGTCCACCCGGCGCACCGATTGGCGCTTTTCGTAACCGGTAAAAAAGCCGGTGATCAGGCTGAGGAAGACAGAGCCGAAGAAAGCCGAAAAGAATCCGGGCACATGAAAGCCCGGGACGAAATGGGGAACCGTATAGAGAATGATCGCGTTGATGATCAGCAGAAACAGCCCCAGGGTCAGCAGCACCAGCGGCAGGGTGAAGAGAATCAGGAGCGGCTTGATGATCGTGTTGGCCACGATCAGGACCAGCGCGGCCCAGACCAGGTCCATCGGCTTGTCATACGAGATCGGCGTGATCAGCGTGATCAAATAAAGCCCGATAATCAAAATCGCCCAGTGCCAGAGAAGACGCATCACCATGGGAAAACGTTAGGGCCGCGCGCGCGCCGGTGCGAATGCTTTTTCAGTGATGTTATGCTCCCTGCGCAGCACCGCCGCGAGGGCCCGCGGCGGCTACCGCCGCATCTCGAACTGGTCCCCCACCTCCGTGGCCGTTTGCGCAATGAGCCCCGCCGGCAGTTCGAGCACGCTCGCGGCCAAGAAGACGATCTTCGAAATCCGCCACGGCTTCATCTCGCGCACCAGATGCACCACGCGCAGGTTCTTGTCGAGGAAGACCGCGTCAAAAACGAACCGCATCCCGATGCTGTGAATCGAATTGCACGACAGGATCCAGAGGCCCGCGCCCCGCTCCAGCGTCTTGTCGCGCAGCAAGCCGACCAGCCGCGTCGCAAAACGGTCCGCCACGCGCGCCGACTCCGTCAGCCTGACGCCGCGCGTGACGTTGATCGCGGTCAGCAGTTCGGCCATGCCGCCTTCACTTGCCGAAAATCCGGTCGGCTTCCTCGAGAGTTTCCTTGCTGCCGATGTCGAACCAGCGGCCCGGCACCGTCCACGTCCGCACCGGCACGCGCGGATAAAGCCACTGGATGAAACGCCCCGGCTGGTCGGGATTGTTCCCCTCCGCGATGTAGGTATCAATCATCGCCACCACCTCGGCCGGGAAATAATAGAGCGCGATGCCGGTCAGCGTGCTGGTCGGATTTTTCGGCTTTTCCTCGAAGAAGGTAATCACGCCCTTTTCATCCAGGGTGATGCTGTTGTACTTCTTGATCGCCTCGAGATCGCCCACGTCGTAGACCGCCAGCACGGCGGTTTTGCCCGAGCGCGCGAACTCCACGAACGGCGCCAGCGACGAATCGAAAAGATTGTCCCCCGCCACCACCAGCAGGTCGCCCGTCACGTTCTGCTGCTTGACCACGAGGTGAATATCGCCGATCGCGCCCAGCTTGTCGGCGTCGCTCGTCGTGCCGTCGTTGATGATCTTGAAATTGAACGCCGTCTTCTCCTTCTTGTACTTCTCCGACCAAGTCGTGAAATGCGAAACGAACTTCTGGTTCGTCACGATGAACATCTCGGCCAGGCCCTTCACCGTCGCGAGATGATCGATGATATGTTCCAGCATCGGCTTGCCCGCCACCGGCAGGAGCGGCTTCGGCTGGTTGAGCGTTAGCGGATAAAGGCGCGTGGCGTAGCCGGCGGCGAGAACGAGGACTTGCATGTTCCTTCTTTTAACGCCTCCGCGCCGGAGAGCAAGACCGGAGAGCCCACGTCGTTTTCGAGTTATCCCAAGATTGAATCTTTTTGATGATAGGTTAACCTAAATCCATGAGCGCCGCAGAAATCCTAAATGAATTGCCCAAGCTTTCGGCGGAAGAGATCGACATCATTTTCTTCCGCGCGGCAGACTTGCGCCAGCATCTGATCGCCGCGTCGCCCGAATTATTGGCCGCCATCGACGAGGCGGACGAATCCTTCGAGAAAGAGGGCGGTATTCCTATCGAAGAGATCGAGACGATGATCAAATCGTGGCCTATCAAGTAATTATTGGCCGGATCGCCCAGCGGGATCTGGTCAAAATCCGCGATTATATCGCCCGCGAAAATCCGATTGCCGCACATTCCTTTACCGAGAAATTGGTCGAAGAAGCAAAATCACTTAAGGTGTTTCCCAATCGTGGCGGTTATCTGGATGGACGACCTGGCGCGCGCTTTACCGTCGTTGGTCAATACCTGATCATTTATCGCGTCGTGGAAGCCCGGGGCGAAGTGCGCGTCCTTAGCTTTTGGCATGCGGCCAGGGAGCGGCGCCATCTTCGCGAAAAGTAACTACAAAATCTCGGGATAGAGCCGCTGGGCCATCTCGAGCAGCTCCTTCTGGTTCGCCTCGGCCGACTCGCTCAGCACGCAGCGGGAAACCAGCTGCCGCGCCTCCTCGTAATTGAGCGCCTGGATCGCCCGCTTGATGCGCGGGATCGAAGTCGCGCCCGCGCTGAGTTCATCCACGCCCAGGCCGACCAGCGCCGGCATCAGCACCACGTCCCCGGCCATCTCGCCGCAAACCCCCACCCAGATATTATTGCGATGCGCCGCCTCGACCACCGTCTGCAGCAGCCGCAGCACGGCCGGATGCGCGGGCTGGTACATGCCCGCGACATTCTCGTTGCCGCGATCGATGGCCAGCGTGTACTGGATCAGGTCGTTGCTCCCCACGCTGAAAAAATCGACGTGCCGCGCGAGAATGTCGGCGGTCAGCGCGGCGGAGGGCACCTCGATCATCACGCCCACCTCGAGCTTCTCGGCCTGCGGCACGTTCTGCTGGCGCAATTCCTCGCGCACCTCGTCCAGCAGACGGCGCGCCGCCATCAACTCCGAGAGATCGCAGACCATCGGAAACATGATCCGGACGTTCCCCTCCACCCCGGCGCGGCAGATCGCCCGCAGTTGCGTCCGAAAAATCCCGGGCCGTCCCAGCGAATAGCGGATGCCGCGAAAGCCGAGGAACGGATTCACCTCCTGCTCGATGCCCAGGTGCGGCCGCTTCTTGTCGCCGCCGACGTCGAGCGTGCGGATGATCAGATGGTGCGGCTTCGAGGCCTGCGCCATCTGCAGGTACATCTCCACCTGCTGCTCCTCGTCGGGCGAGACGTCCTGGTTGAGAAAAAGATATTCCGTCCGCAGCAGCCCGATCCCCTCCGCGCCATGCTCCTTGATCAGCGGCAGGTCGTCGAGAATCTCCACGTTGGCCGACACGATGACCCGCCGCTGGTCGACCGTCACCGGCAGCGTCTCGCGCAACGCGTCGAGCTTCACATCGACGTCGTGGTGCAGCTTCTCGCGCTGGCCGTAATCGTACTTCGTCTGCTCCGTCGGATTGACGATCAGCAGCCCCTCGTAGCCGTCGATCAGCACCTCGATCCCCGGCTCGAACTTGCCGATGATGTCGCGCAGTCCCACCACCGCCGGCAGGTTCAGCGACCGCGCCATGATCGCCGAGTGCGACGTCCGGCTCCCCGCTTCCGTCGCGATGCCCAGGACCAGCTGCCGGTCGAACCCCGCCGTGTCCGAGGGCGAAAGATCGTGCGCCAGCACGATGGACGGCGCGTCGAGGCTGTGCATCTCCGTCTCCACCTTGCCCTGGAGATTCCGCAAAACCCGGCGCGAAACGTCGAGGAAATCGCCCGCCCGCTCCCGGAAATAATCGTCGTCCAGCTCGCGCATCTTCCGCGTGTAGGAACGGACCACCTGCTCGTAGGCGAAGTCGACATTGACCAGGCGGCTCTGGAGATGCTCCTTCACCGACTCGATCAGCGACGTGTCCTCCAGCAGCAGGATATGCGCGTCGAAAATACTCGCGTCGGCCTCGCCGATCGAGGCGGCCAATTGGTTGCGGATCGCCTGGATCTGCTGCCGCGTCTTCAGCAGCGCGGCCTCAAACCGGGTCACCTCGCCCGTCACATCCTCGGGCCGAATGCGCCGCTTCCGGATGATATGCTCGTCCGCGTAGAGCAGCAGGACCGGCCCGATGGCGATGCCCGGGGAAACAGCCGTCCCCTTATATCTTACTTCCGGTTTGGGGGGCGCCGGCGGCTCCGATATCTCGTCTGGCATCGGCGCCAAATTGCTCACTCCTCGTCAAATTTGCGAGCTATTAATTCCTCAAGAGCTTTGATCATCTCATTCGCATCGCCGCCCGTCACCGTCACCTTCAGCTTCGAGCCGCAGCCCGCCGCCAGCAACATCAGCCCCATGATGCTCTTGCCGTTGATCTCCTCGCCGTCCTTTTCCACCTGGATATCCGACGCAAAACGATTCGCCACCCGCACGAACATGGCAGCCGGCCGCGCATGGAGGCCGAGTTTGTTTCCGATGGTGAGGTCCCGCACCACCGAAGCGCCTGATTCTTTGTTTTTTGCCACTGATGCCATGACTTGTATTACACGTAAAAGATTTACTTATCTCGATTTGCGATTGCTTTCAACAATCTTTCATTAAATTCCACCGCCGAATTTTGGCCCATCCCCTTCAGCTTCTGATCCAGCGCCGCCACTTCCACCAAATTCGCCAGATTTCTCCCCTGGCGCACCGGTATCGTGACATGGGGTATTTTGATTTGCAAGATTTCGTAATAATCTTGTTCCAAGCCGATTCGGTCGATTTCCGGCACCTCGTGCCAGTCCTGCAACGTCACCACCATGTCGAGCCGCTTCTCGAACCGGATGCTCCGCACCCCGTAAATGCTCGCGATATTGATGATCCCCAGCCCCCTCACCTCCATGTGAAACCGCGACAGGTCCGACGACGTCCCGATCAGCTCCCGCCCCTCCAGCGACCGGATCCGGGTCACATCGTCCGCCACCAGGCTGTGGCCCCGCTCCACCAGCGAAAGCACACACTCGCTCTTCCCGATGCCGCTCGCCCCGCGCACCAGCACCCCGATGCCCAGGATATCGATCATGCTCCCGTGCTCGCTCGCCGTCGGCGCAAAATCGAGCTCCAGGCAGATCGTCGCCATGTTCATCAGCCGCATCGTCGTCAGCGGCGACTTGAAAACCGCAATGTCTTCCTCCTCCGCCTCCTCCAGCACCACCCGGGGCGGATTGATGTTCCGCGCAAAAATCAGGCAGGGGATCCGGTGCTTGAACAGCTCCCGCAAACGCTGGCGGCTCACCACCTCGGGCAGCGACTTCAGGTACTGCGTCTCGCCGCTCCCGATGATCTGCACCCGCTGAAAAGCGAACGACCGGTAAAAACCCGACAGCGCCAGGCCCGGCCGATTCACCGCCCCCTCCGAAATCCGCCGCTGCAACCCGCCCGCCCCCGCCAGCAGCTTCAGCTGCAACTGATTCGCGTGATTGGTATAGAGCTGTCCCACCGTGACATTCGGAATGCTCGATTTCTTCTTCACAGGCGACAACAGTAAGGGACCACGGCTCGACCAACCTAACGTGCGCGAGTAGAGCCACTTTCGCAATTCAATAATCGCGCTCCTCCCGTCCCGCCCCATCCTAAATCCATTTTCGCACAGAGGACCGAAGAGGTGGAAGACAGAGGACCGCAGTAATCACGTGCGCAATTGCAGTTGTAGCGGCGGTCTCTGACCGTCGCCTATCCCTGGGGGGGCGGACTCTGTCCCGACCCATTTTAAATCCATTTCGCACAGAGGACCAAAGAGGAGGAAGGCAGAGGACCGAAGTAATCAAAAAGAATTCCCCTGCTTTCCTCTGCCAGTTCTCTGCAGTCAACTCTTCCGTCCTCCGCGCGAAATTGCAGATGTCGCCAGCGCTCCTTCCGCGGTAGCCGCCGCGGGCCCTCGCGGCGGGTCGCGTCAGCGACTCATCAAAAATCGGTCATCCTGAGCAAGCCGAACTCGTTCGGCGCCGTCGAAGGACCTCTAACTATTTCTGTCTTCCTCCGCGGGGAGCGCGCCGCCTGCAACCTGTAGCGGCGGTCTCTGACCGTCGCCCGCTCTCCTTCCGCGGTAGCCGCCGCGGGCCCTCGCGGCGGGTCGCGTCAGCGACTCATCAAAAATCAGTCATCCTGAGCCAGCCGAACTCGTTCGGCGCCGTCGAAGGACCTCTAACCATTTCTGTCTTCCTTCCCTCCCTTGCTCTGCCAGTCCTCTGCAGTCAACTCTTCCGTCCTCTGTGCGAAATTGCAGTTGTTCCCTCAGTAAGCCCCGATTCTCCTTGACCTGGAGCCCATAAATTGCGCCCATAATGGACATGGTCCCTATCCCCAAGGCGCTCATGGGCCTTCCCGTGCTGCTCCTCTGCGGCGCGCTCGCCTCGATCTCCGGAACGGCTGCCGGCGATCCTCCCCCAACGCCCGCTCCGGCCGAAGCGCCTCTCGTCGTCACCATGGGTTACGGCATCGACGGACTGGTTCTCTGGCTCGCCGCCGACAGCGGCCTCTCCACGGACTCCAGCGGCTCGATCACCTCGATGGTCGACAAGACCGGCAATTTTACCCTCACGCCGCCCAACTCCGACCAGGCGCCCACCTACGTCTCCAACGGCGTCAACGGCAAACCCGTGCTTCGGTTTAATCCCGACCAGTCATTGTACAGTCCGGACAATTTCGGAAATGACCTTAACCACGACATGACCTTGATCGTGATCGCGATGACGAACGCTTCCCGGACTTTTTTTCAATATCCGGTTTACCTCGGGCAAAATCGAACATCTCACGCCAATCGGGCTCTGGCCTATTATCATGGGAAAGTAGTATTTGATGGCCAATGGGTCAGCTTTTATGGCCCGGCAGTAGTCAGGAACGCTTTTGTGATGGTGGGTGTTTCTGTCAACTCGACGGTGACTCAGGCGACCTTTTATCAAAACGGAGCGCAAACCATGGTCAGCGGTCTTTCCAACGAAAATGGAAAAGCTTCATTTGAAAATCTTTCCCGTGGAGTGACCTTGGGCGCGGCCGCTGACCCCTGTCGCGGGTGGCTCGGCGACATCGCCGAAGTTCTCGTCTACGACCATCAGCTCAGCCCCGCCGAAATGCAGACGGTCTGGTCCGCCCTCTCCGCCAAGTACGGCCTCCATGCGACCCCGACGGCCCTCGCCGCCGCTCAGCGTTAGACCTCCTTCAATCGCCTCGGTCGGCAAGATGTGCTAAAAAAATAAGCCGCCAACGCTGTTTAAGCCAAACCGGCCGGCCGCCGTCAAGGAGCCGGGGCCGTCTCCTCCACGCTCTGGACCTGGAGCAACCGCGCCGCGCCCTGGTAGGTCTCGACCTGGCCGCGCACCACGACCGTCGCGTCGAGCCACCGCTTGGCCGGCCCGTCGAAAGAGGCCGGGTAGATGCACCGCAGGTCGGGCAGGTTCCCGCCGTCAATCCGCCGCAGGTCGAAGCGCCGGAGGTCGAGGTCAACGGCCCGCACCCGCCCGCGAAGCTCCACCACCTCACGGCTCACGACCGGCTCCTCCAGCCAGGCGCGCACCTGCAGCCGCGTCTCGGGAGTCAGCAACCGCCACGCGCCCTTTTGCAAGGCGCGGCCTCCGATCTCCAGCGACGAGACCCCCCGCCGACCTGACGGCGCCAGCTGCCCCACCGCGCTCAGGGCCGCATCCCGCAGTTTGGGATCGGCGAACTCGCGGCGGATCAGGTCGTAGGCGTTCGGTTCGTTGATATGCTGCGTCACTTCACCGAGGATCGAAAGCGCCCGGCGCGAGGCGGCGAAAAGCGGGTCGCCCGTCAGCACCACGTAACCGGGATTGGGCTCGGGTAGCGAAAACCCGAGGTAAAGACTGCCCTGCGCGAACGAGCTCAGGCCAAGATCGATCTCCCGCGGCAGCTCCACCGCTTCGTTGACCGAACTGACCAGCGTCTTGATCATCGTCCCGACCTGCTTGCGGACGTCGCCCATGATTCCCGTCACCAGCGACAGCCGCGGGCTCGTCGTCTGCAACCCCTCGCCGTCGAGGTGCAGCAAGAGATCCGAGCGATCCAGCGCGCGCGCGATGGGCATGTCCTTCTCGTAAATCTCATCGAGCAGGCGGTAATACGAAGCGCAGGCCTGCGCCATCATCTCCTCGCTCCCGCCCGACTCCGACACCAGCCGTTGCATGGCCGCGATCTGCTGATGAAGAAGCTCCGCCCGGCGTTTCAGGACGCTCGACCAGTCGGGAAATGTCGCCGCGCCATTCATAGCTTGATTCGCACGATGCCCTTTCTCGCCCCCTCCCTCAGCCCGAGGGGAGCGGCGTCCTGGGGCCGCAGATATTGGAAGAAGCGCCGGAAATCACTCAGTCCGCCGGGAAATCCCTCGCACCAAAAATGCAGATGCACGGAATACTTGGCGTAGATCTCATCCAGACCCATGGCGAAAAAAGGTTCCATGGCGGCAAAGGCCTCCGCGCCGTAACGCGCGCGCGTTTGTAAAATGAGGTCGATGTCCTCCGGCTGTGATTTATTGGTGATGAAGCCTCCGTCAATGTAGGCATGTGAAAACGTACCGGTCCCCACGGCCCACTGCAAAAATTCCTGCAACCGATCCCACAAGATAACCCGCTTCGGATTGATGGCCAATCGCCGGTGCAGTTCGGAGAGCGTGGTGTCGTGCACGCCCTCGGGCAAATAACCATGATAATTGAACGGCGGCAGCGGAGGAAGGGCGTCGGGTTCCATATTCCTCTTCCTCGGCTCAGCGTTGCCGCGACAGAAATTCCTTGGCCAGTTCCCGGTAACTTTGCGCGCCCGCGCCGGAGGGATCGTAGTCGATGATCGATTTTCCATAACTGGGCGCTTCGCCGAGACGAACCGACCGTGGGATGATCGTCTCGAAAACTTTATTGCCCAAGTGGCCGCGCACACTCGTCACCACTTCATGGCTCAGGTTCGTGCGCGCGTCGTACATCGTCAGCACAATGCCCTCCAGCGCCAGCGAGCCGTTGCCGCTGATCTGCTTGATCCGCTCGATCATCTGGAGGATCTTGGCCAATCCCTCCAGCGCGAGATATTCGCACTGAAGCGGAACCAGCACCGAATCGGCCGCGGCCAGCGCGTTCGTCATGAGCACACCGAGCGAAGGCGGGCAATCGATCAAGACAAATTCCACCGTAGGCTGACTGGCGCGATAATTTTCCAGCACGCGGCGCAGGCGGGTCAGCCGATGCTCATCGGCGGCAAGTTGAATTTCGCAACCAGCCAGATCGAGCTCGGCCGTGACGACGCGCAGGCGTTCGATCGACGTGAGCTGGATTTGTTCCGCGAGCGACCGCGTTCCGCCCTCGTCGATCAGAACGGAGTAAAGACTGCGGCCTTCGCTCGCCGCCAAACCGACAGCGCTGCTGGCATTGGCCTGCGGATCGAGATCGATCAGTAAAACTTCACGCCCAGCCTCGGCCAGACACGCCGCGAGATTGACCGCCGTAGTGGTCTTGCCCACTCCGCCTTTCTGGTTGGCCACCGCGATTATTTTCATGACGAGAAAGCTTTCGCTATCTTTATCGGACGCATCCTGCGCAAAATTAAAAATGTGTAAGAAAACACGCCGCAGGCTGCGATAAACTTGACACCTGAGGCAAACCTATTTTCTCTTAGCGTGGCGTTTACTTTTCAAAAACCCACCATTCCGTTTTATGATCGACGTTGAAAATCTCTCCAAAACCTACTCGGGATTCCGTGCTGTGCAGGGTATCAGTTTTCATGTCCAGAAGGGAGAAATCGTCGGATTTCTCGGCCCCAACGGCGCGGGCAAAAGCACGACCATGAAAGTTCTGGCCGGCTACCTGCCTCCCACGGACGGAAAAATTCGCATCGCGGGCTTCGATGTCGTGACCGACTCGATCGAGGTGCGCAAGCGCATCGGTTACATGCCCGAAAATGTGCCGCTCTACACCGATATGCGGGTGAATGAATTTCTTCGCTTCCGGGCCGAGCTCAAAAAAGTGGCCCGGCGCAAAATCAAGGACCGAGTCGAAGCGGTCAAGCAACTTTGCAGCCTCAAGGATGTGGAGAATAAGATCATCGGCACCCTGTCGAAAGGTTACCGCCAGCGCGTCGGTCTGGCGGATGCCATGGTGCATGATCCCGACTTGCTGATTCTCGACGAACCCACCATCGGCCTTGACCCCAATCAAATCCGCGCCGTGCGCGACCTCATCAAGGACCTCGGCAAGCATCACACCATCCTGCTTTCCACGCACATCCTGTCGGAAGTCGAACTGACCTGCGCGCGGGTGCTCGTGATCAATCGCGGCCGGATCGAGGCCTCCGACACGCCCGCCAATCTCACCAAGCTGGTGCGCGGCGGCGGCTCCATTGCTCTGGAAGTCAAGGCGCCCGCGCCGGACATCATCGCCAAGATCAAGGCGCTGCCGGATGTTGAAGACGTGGAAGTCCCTTTGCCCACCGAAGGTGAATGGACGTCGGCCAAGATTTTTGCCAAGCCCGGCATCGATGTCCGCGAGAGCATTTACGGTGTCGTACGCCAGAACAACTGGCCCTTGCGTGAACTCTCCCGCGTGAAGGCCACGCTGGAAGAGGCCTTCGTCGAACTGACTCAAGACTAGACCAACGCAGGACAATCGCAGTTCCCTATAACATCGAAAAATTTATGGCTTTCTGGACCCTTTATAAACGAGAACTCAATAGCTATTTTCAATCGGCCGTCGCCTACGTCGTCCTTTTTGGCAGTGCATTGATTCAGAGCATGTTTTTTATCATCCTTCTGCGCTTCATCATGGACGCCAACTACAAGGATCAAAGCGTCATGCAGATCTTCTTCACCTGGCCGCTCTTCTGGTTCCTTCTGCTGGGACAAATCCCTTTGATCACGATGCGCGTTTTTTCCGAGGAATTTAAGCTTGGCACCATTGAAATGCTGCTCACCGCGCCGGTGCGGGAATGGGACGTTGTCCTGGCCAAATTTTTCGGCGCGCTCAGCTTTTTCCTGATTCTATGGCTTCCCATTGCTCTCGATTTGACCGCGCTCCAGCTTTTTTCCAATCCGGAACCACCCGTCTACTGGAGTCAAATAGGCCTGACTGCGCTGACCATCATCCTCGTCGGTGGATTTTACGTCTCGCTCGGAATTTTCAGTTCTGTCCTGACCAAAAATCAGATCATCGCGGCGGTCCTCTGTTTCGCCTTTATCCTGATTTTCTTTGGTGTGTCTCTCTGGCGCTGGGTTCAGCACACCGACGCCGCCACCCTGGCCCGGATTTCTTACGTCTCCGGGCAGGAACATTTACAAAACGCCGTTCTGGGCATCTTCGATACCCGTCCCATCGTCTTTTATGTCACGGCCACCGCCTTCATGCTGATGCTCACCAAGAGCATTCTCGAAGGACGCCGCCTCCAAGGTTAATTCAGCGTTCATTCTGTCATGAAATCCGAAACTCCTTCCTCCCGTTCCTCCCGTCGTTCCGCCAGCCTGCAGAGCTTGCTCAATCTGGCGCTGGTCGCGGCGATCCTGATCATGATCAATTATGTGGCTTTCAAGCATTACAAGCACCTGGACCTCTCGGAATCGCAGTTCTATACGCTGTCGGAAAAGACGAAGGAAGTCCTCAAGAAGCTCGATTCACCGGTCACGATCTATACTTTTCTGAATGAACAAAACGCCGGGCAGTCGGAGGAGGTCACCAATCTGCTCAAGGAATACCAACAAGCCGGCGGGAAGAACGTGATCGTGGAGAAGATCGATCCGGCCTATGACATCACGCGCGCCGCGGAATTGCAGAAACAACTTCACTTCGACGGCAACGATCACCTGGTCATCTTCCGGTACAAGGACCACGCGCCGCTCTTCGTAAAAGAGGAGGACCTTTTCGAGATCAACCCGATGACCGGAGCCGTGGGCGCGTTCAAGGGCGAGCAACAATTGACTGCCGCCATCATCGGGCTCGTCGAGGGCAGGCCTTCCAAAATCTATTTCACCGAGGGCCACGGCGAACATTCGATTCAGGACGCAACCTCTCCGCAGGGCTATGGAGCCGTGGCGGCGCTGTTGAAAAATGAAAACGTGGAAACCCAGAACCTGAATCTGGCGCAAAAAGGAGAAGTGCCGGCTGATGCGGACGCCGTGGTCATCGCGGGCCCCGCGATTTCGTTCTCCGCGATCGAAGCGGAAGCCCTGGACAAATACCTCGCGAACAATGGCAAATTACTTGTTCTGCTCGATCCCTATGTCTCCCTCGGTCTCGATGATTTGCTGAAAAAGTATGGCCTAAAATATGAGGACGATCTCGTCCTTTATCGCGCCACGGCCTCAACCGGCGCGCAGGTAACTTTGCCCCTCGCCGCGATCTATCAGGGTGGCTTTTCTGCGCAACCCATCACCACGAAGTTTGCCCAGGCCAACCTTCAACTTTTGGTTTACGATGCGCGCTCGATCACGCTGCCGCCCAGCGATCCGACGCAACCCCAATCCAAAACGCAATTTCTGCTCCAGACCGATCAAGACGCCTGGGGCTGGATGGCCAAGAGTGGCGCCCCGCCGGCGGATCCGAAGCAACTCACCTTCAACAAGGTCACCGATATCGCAGGCCCCGTGACTATTGCCGCCCAGTACGATGGCGGCACCACAACCGACCCGACAACCAAGGCCACGATGTTCGCCACGCGCATCGTCGCTGTGGGGGCGTCCAAATTCCTGGAGAATGATACCGCCGAATCGGTGGGGGCGAATTTCTTTACCAACAGCCTCGACTGGCTCGTGAAGAAGAATGCGGTCCTCGACATCAGTCCAAAAAAGCCCCAGCAGTACGGCGTTTCACTCAATCCCATTTCGTATCGCACCGTGGTCTGGTGCGCCGCCTTCTTCATTCCAGGCGCGGCCCTGGCGCTGGGCATCTTCACCTGGTTCTCGCGCCGTAAATAGCACCGCCCTTTCGCTATCGTTATTGTTATGTTTCGAAACAGCTCCACCTACATCTATCTGGCCGTCGCCCTCGGGCTGTTTTGCTATCTCACGTTCATCGATAAAAAAATTCCCGGCACCAAGGAGCGCGAGGACGCCGAGACCCAGTTGTTTCAACTCAACCCCGACGACGTCATCGGACTCGAAATCACGAACGTTCACGGACTTTTTATCTTCCAAAAGATCAACAATCACTGGGAAATCAAAAAGCCGGTTAACACGCCTGCCGATGGGGCCACGGTGGATAGTGTCGTCAATCAAATCGCCTTTGCCCAGCCTCAGCGACTCATTCAGGTCGATGGAAGCTCGGACAAAGACACGGCCAATCTGAAGGAGTGGGGTCTCATTCCTCCCGCCGAACGGGTGGTTATCCATACCCAGAAGAAACAGTACGAGCTGCTGGTCGGACGCAAAATGGCCATCAATGACAGCGTCTACGCCCGGGCCTCGGGTCGAAAAAACGAACCGGTGCGGATCATCCCCAGCTCGGTCAAGGACATCCTGCAAAAAGACCTTTCCGACTTTCGCAGCCGCAGCGTCTTCGATTTCGATCTCGATAAAGCGACGCAGATCGCCACCCGAATCGCCGACACGTCCGGCACTCCCGGCCAACAATGCGAAGTCGATCTCAAGGACGGCAAGTGGACTCTGCAATTGCCGCTCGTCGCGCGAGCTTCCGACGCCGACGTGCAGGCCCTTCTGAATAAAATTCTCGCCGAGCGCGCGGTCGACTTTGTTTCTGATGACGCCAGCAATCTCAGTGCCTATGGGCTCACCTCGCCCGTCGCTACCCTATCCGTCACGCTGAAGACGGATGAGCCCATGGTGCTCGAGATCGGTGGCCCTGTGCCTAACAAGCCGGATCAAGTCTACGCCCAGCGGCTCAAGTCCAATTCCGTCTTCACTCTCACCAAGAGCAGCGTCGATGATCTCCTGAAAGCCGTGCCCAACGTTCGCGACCGGCACGTCTTTCCCTTCGATTCCAATAAGGCCACGGGACTAGCCTATTCCTATGGGACCAAAAAGGGAGAGTTGCGCTCCGACCACGCACTTTGGAATACGGTGGGCAGCGCCGCCGGCCCGGCCGATGTGGGCAAAGCCAACGAACTCCTCGTCCGACTGAGCCAGCTTGAAACCACTCCGGTCCTGAAGGATTCCGTCACCGACTTGAAGCCGTTCGGCCTCGACAAGCCCCAGGGCAAAATCACCGTTCAATCTCCCGAATTCAAGCCGGGCCCGACCCTCAGCCTCCTGATCGGCAAAGCGGAAAACAAGCTGCTCTACGTCCGCAACTCCGCCGAGCCCTTCATCTATACGGTGCCTGACGATGCCTTCGATTTCCTGCCCGCGAACAACCTGGCCTTGCGCGACGCCCGGGCCATCAATCTCAAACGTGACCAGGTCAGGAGCATGACGATCACGGCCAGTTCCGAGCCGCCGGTGACGCTCGTCCGCAGCCCGGGAGGGACCTGGAGCGCCACCAACGTCAAGGACCGGATGGTCGATTCGATGAAGGCCGACACGCAGGCCAGTCTCTTCTGCCAGTTGCAGGCCAAGGCGTGGCTCGGGCCGGCGCAGCCCAGTTACGGGCTCGCCAAGCCGACCCTGACGATTGCCATCCAGACCGACCAGCCCGCGCCCACCGTCCTGCGGATCGGCGCCGCGCTGCCCGATGGCAGCCATGCCGCGCAGGTCGAAGGCGACCCCACGGTCTTCGCCCTGGCCGACGGCGACTACGGCATCCTCAACGCCAGCTCGCTCCAGCTCATTCCGGCGGTGCTCTCGACGACCAATGCACCCTCGGCTGTTGCGCCCCGGACCAACAGCCCGACGGCCCAGAAGTAGGCCGGGCCGCGAATCGGGGCCTGGTCGGGCGAGTTGGCTTAAAAAGCCTTCACGAGCTATTTTTTTAGCCCATGTTGCACATGGAGGAAAATTTAAGGGCGCCGTTTCCCGGAAATTAATTGCGCTTCGCGCCGGAGTTGCCGCTACACTCGGGGGAAGATGATCTCCTTCCTGCGCGGCACGGTGATTGAAGTTTTGCCCATGCGGCTCATCCTTGAGGCGGGCGGGGTCGGTTACGACGTCCACATCCCGCTTTCGACCTACGACCGTCTGCCCCAGCCCGGCGCGGAGGTCAAAATCCTCACGCATCTCGTCGTTCGCGAGGACGCCCACATCCTTTACGGCTTCGCCACGCCAGAGGAGCGCGACCTCTTTCTGCTGCTGGTCAACAACGTCAGCGGCGTCGGGCCGAAGCTGGCGCTGGCGGTGCTCAACGGCATCACGCCGGTTATTTTTCGCGGGCTGGTGGTCGCGGGCGACATCGCAGCGCTGAGCAAGATCAAGGGTGTGGGCAAGAAGACGGCGGAGCGGATCATCGTCGAGCTGCGCGACAAGGTCGGGGTCTCTGCGGCGTGGGAGGCGGCGTCGGCGCAGCAGGGCCTTTCGCCGGAGGAACAGCACGTCAACGACGCGGTGCTGGCGCTCATCTCGCTCGGCTACAAACAAGCAGAAGCCCACAAATCCGTCCGCGCCATCCACGACGCCCAGCCCAAGGCCACGCTGGAGGAGTTGGTGAAGGAAGCGCTGAAGACGTTGTAATATCTTCGAGATAAATCTCGATATTAAGCCATCGGGCATTGTGAGCTTGTCGTAATATCAGTCACCACCCCCGGCACTAGCATTTCCAATGAAGCGCTATTTCTTACTCAGCTTGGTGGGACTTATATTCGGCTTAGCGTTCGGATGCTTGGAAGATTTCTTTGCTTATCTGGATACCCTACCGGATCCATTCAGTGCTAACGATCACTGGTACGATCTGGTATTAATAATTCCTGCGCTATTTTCTGCACCTGGCCTCGCTTTAGATTCTTGGATCTTCAATCCGGCAGATGGTTGCTACGGAGATGAATGGGACAGTCGGATTCCCATCCTACTTTTCAACGGATTATTTTGGATGATTTTTATCCCAACCTTTTCATTCTATGCCTATTTAGCTAAATGTCTTTGGCGAGATGCTAAGTCGGCTTGCCAGAAGTGGACCTTCCTCGCAAAGCTCGCCATCCATGACAAAACCCGCCTTTGACCCGAACCCGCCCGATCCGCGCATCGAGATGACGCTGCGGCCCGCGCTGCTCGACCAGTTCGTCGGGCAGTTGCGGATCAAGGAGCGGCTCGACGTGCTGATCGGCGCGGCGAAGCAGCGCGACGATTCGCTCGAGCACCTCCTTTTCTGCGGACCGCCCGGGCTCGGCAAAACGTCGCTGGCCCATATCGTGGCGAAGGCGATGGGCGCCAACATCACGACCACGTCGGGTCCCGTGATCGAGAAGGCGGGCGATCTCGCCGGACTGCTGACCACGCTGCAAAAGGGCGACGTCCTTTTCATCGACGAAATTCATCGGCTCAATAAAAACATCGAGGAATATCTCTACCCGGCGATGGAGGACTTCCGGCTCGACATCATCATCGACCAGGGCCCGAACGCGCGGAGCGTCCGGCTCAACCTGCCGCGCTTCACGCTGATCGGCGCGACGACCCGCGCGGGGATGATTTCGTCGCCGCTGCGCTCCCGGTTCGGGCTGGTCAACCGGCTCGACTATTATCCGGCCGAGGATTTGCAACAGGTCGTGCTTCGCTCCGCGCGGCTGCTGGAACTTGAGATCGAGCCCGCCGCCGCGTTCGAGATCGCGCGCCGTTCGCGCGGCACGCCCCGCATCGCGAACAATCTGCTCCGCTGGGTGCGCGATTACGTGCTGGTCCGTTCGACGCCGCCGGTGACGGTCGCGGCCGCCGACGCTGCGCTGACGATGCTTGAGATCGACGCGGACGGGCTAGACGAGATGGACAAGCGCCTGCTCGAAGCCCTCATCCATAAATTCGACGGCGGGCCGGTGGGGCTTAATTCGCTGGCGGTTTCGGTGGGTGAGGAAGCGGGCACACTGGAGGAGGTCCACGAGCCTTATCTCATCATGGAGGGCTTTCTGAAGCGGACGCCGCAGGGGCGGGTCGCGGCCAAACGCGCCTACGAGAAGCTGGGGCTGAAGCCGACCGGCTCGCAGCAGGAACTTTTTTGATCGGGAAATTTTGACGGAATGAGAAGGCGGCTCATTTTGACAGGCCCTGGAATTACTTTTTCGTTATAACCACCAATTCAAATCCAGGAGGGGTAAGGTCACTATCCAGGGTGACTTGATTCCCTTGACCGACGACAGCTTCGGAGACGGTAAAGTCGTCTTTTTCATTGAGGCGATATTTTTTCCAAGTGAAGGGACTCTCGCCCCACGGCAGGTTGGTGACTGTCAAATGATAGCCTTGGTTGTGAGTGTAGGGTCGCCTGAGGGGGCCCATGGTCGATCCTTGTTTCCATCGGCCCGGTTTTCCCGCCGGAGCCGGCAAGGGCCAAAACATCTCATAGTTGCTGATGAGAATTTGGACTGTGGAATGGTCGGCGGATAAGCCAGCCAGCGCGGCAAACCCGACCGTGTCTGCCCCCTGAACTTCCAGCTCGCGGGGAGTATCCAGCATCATGCCGGTGGCTTTGAAGGCGTAAGCTTTTTTCCAGTATTTTCCGTCGGCCGAGAGAATACTCCAATCATGACCAGGATCTCCCCGGTTGTAGCAGGAACGATCCAGACCTGCTTGTTGGAGATAGATCAAGGCCGTGGCGGTGAAGGCGGCAGCCAGGGCCGATCGTTGTCCCACCCCGATATCTGTCTCATTCATGGCCAGGTTCCATTCTGAGGCAATGCATTCGGTATTTTTAAGACCCCGGTCCATCAGTAACTTTCGGGCTCTCTCGACATCGGTGGCCAGCTCATGAGGATCGCAGGTTTCCATCTGATAAGCCTGCCAGGAAATGAAATCGAGCGGGACGTGGTTTGTTGAGCAATATTCAATCAAAGGCTGCATACCGCTATGGTTCGCGAAATAGCAGGCGCTTCCTCCCACATGCAACTCGGGATCGTAAGCCTTTAACGTGGCGGCGACTTTTGCGTAAAGCTGACAGAACTGCGGCATGGTTCCATGCCATCGCTGAAAATTGGGGGAACTCCAAAATTCCCAATATTTGATGCCATACCTAAAACCGTTCGCCCATCCGGCGTTGTAATGCATGACAATGTGCCGGCAAATTTTGGCGTAAATATCAAAATCAGGAGGCGGGGTTGTGTAGGCGTCCTGACTTCGACCGAGGCAATACATGATTTGCGCGCCGGAATCGACGATCGGCTTAAGAGCGGCATCGGAAGGACCAAAGTGGTAACTCTCCTCCTTGTCCGGGTCCGCATTGAGGTCCGGGAAAATCACCAGCTTTTGCCGGTCCGGTCTATCGTCGTCGATTTGCGTCGGGCCATCGAAATAATGGGTGCGAATGAAATCAATCCGCAGGTCATGAAACTGCGCGGTGACATCGACGGCGCCGGGTTGAACGGGCCCGGGCCCAAGATTCATTCCTTGCAGAGAATGAATGGTGCCAATTTCTTTGCCGGCATCGACTGTAACGATTCGTCGATCGGGATCCCCTCCCCGAAGTTGGCCGGCCATCGAGGCGGCTAAAATCAGAACCAGGACGGATTTGCAGAGTTTATCGGCATGCGTCTTCATGGTTTCTTCCTGGCACCATCAGTTCAACCTTCTTTTAACCATTTCATGTTTCATACCGTCCTATTTTCCTGTTACAAATTCCGTTCATTCCGTCAAGATTCTCCGCATGAAAACGTATCGTCATGAACTGGTCTTCACGCTGCCGGCGCGGCGCGGGTTTGTGAATATCACCGGCAAGGTGCAGGAATGCGTCAGTGAGAGTCACGTCACGGAAGGACTTGTCCTGGTGAACTCGATGCATATTTCGTCGAGCATTTTCATTAACGATCATGAGAGCGGGCTGCTGGAGGATTGGGAACGGTGGCTGGAAAAGCTGGCGCCGGAGAAGCCGCACAGTCAGTACCGGCACAACGATACCGGGGAGGACAATGCGGATGCGCATCTCAAGCGGACGATCATGGGGCGCGAGGTGGTGGTGGCCATTACCGGAGGCAAACTTGATTTCGGTCCCTGGGAACAAATCTTTTACGGCGAGTTCGACGGGCTGCGGCGGAAGCGGGTGCTGGTAAAGATTATTGGGGAGTGAGCCGAATTTTTTGACGGAATTAGCGGAATTTCTTAATCTCTTCGGTTGAATTCCATATTTCTATTACGGTGACCTCCTGTGCGCTCGCGATGCCGCGCTCGCGCACCCGGACAACAAGTTGTCCGGGCCACCCAAAATGCCCCGGAGTTTGAAAAAATCCTCCTTCATTCATTTCTTCATGTTTCCGGTCAAAACTCCGTAATGCGAGTCACCAGGTGTCGGTGGCGTGCGGGTGTTTGGGCTTGATCCACTGGTCGTCGGAGATCCAGCCGCGGTCGTGCATGTAATCGGAGAACTTGGCGGTGATTTCGCGCGCGGTGCGCTTCGTGTCTTCGCTCAGGCCGTGCGCGGCCCCGGAGACGCCGCCGATGGCGAGCTCGACCGGGTCGGTGGTGAAGGCCAGGATGGCGCCGGGCTCGGAGCCGCTGCCGCCGGTGGTGGAAAAGGTGAGGAAAGGCGTGCCGGGATTTTGCGCGAGGTTGTAGACTTCGACGCGCGTTTCAACCCTGGTCTGGCCGGCGCCGAACCCGATCGCGCTCCGGAGCAGGCGGCTGCCCTGGTAGACGGTGACGAATTGCCCGCGCACGAGCCACGCGTTGCGGGTGCGGGTCCAGTCGGAGTTCCGGCCCGGGACGGCGGGCACGAGCCGGTCGTTGAGGTCGGCGACCATGGCGGTCTTGAGCATAAGCTGGAGATTCTTTTTGAAGTCGGTGAGCGCCGGGCCGGCGCGGTCGACCTGGAAATCGCTGTGGGCGGTGCTGAAGTCGAGGACGTAGATGAGCTCGGGCATCTTTTGGGTGACGCGTTCGGTGCCGTCCTCGACGCTGATCGAGGCGCAGGCGGCCAGGGCCAGAGTCAGGAGGAGGCCCACGGCGGCTTTGGCCCATGCGTTCGTCATTTCCGATTCTTTCCAGAAACGGGATGAAAGGGCAATGGCGGAGCTTGGGGACGAGGGAGGCATGTTTCGCACAGAGGACGGAAGAGGATGACTGCAGAGGACTAAAGAGGTTCTAAGGTTTTTGAGCGGACCCTTACCCCTCCGTTCCACAAAAATTCCGTCATTCCAGCGAAGCCTTTCCCTATCTCTTCCGTCCTCTTCTCCATCCTCTTCGGCCCTCTGTGCGAAAATGGATTCCTTTGGGTCGGGACGGCAAGCAGGGCTGGATTAAATATCCTGCGCCTCGGGACGGCGGAAGCCGGGGAAGAAGGGATTGCTGGTCTTTTCCTGGACGACGGTGGTGAGCGGTCCGTGCCCCGGCGCGAGGATGGTTCCGTCCTGCGCGGAGAGAATGTTGTCGCGGATCCGTTTCAGGGCGGCGCGATAATCGGCTTTGATGCCGCCGACCGACCCGGCGAAGAGCGCGTCGCCGACGATGGCGAGGGGGCGGTCAAGGCCGTGGATGAGGTAGGTGGTACCGCCGGCGGAATGGCCGGAGGTGTCGCGCGTCTCGATGTGCAGGCGCCCGAGCGAGAAGGTGACGCCGGGTTGAAACGGGGCGGCCTTGTCCAGCGCTTCGGCTTGGTTGACGTGGACGCCGACGGAGCCGCCCGCCTTCTCGATCAAGCGGTCGAGTTCCATGACATGGTCGCCATGGGTGTGGGTGAGGTAGACGTCCTGGAGGGTGAGGTCGCGCTTCTTGATTTCCTCCACCAGTGGCGCGCAATCGGCGCCGGTGTCGAAGGCCGCGGCGAGGCCGGTCTCGGTGTCCCAGACGAGGTAGGCATTGACCCGGATTTCGCCGCTGTAGGGGGTGTTGGCCTGGAAGAACCCGGTCTTGGGGAGCGTGACGGCCGGGTGGTATTTACCCTCGGCGATGGCGACGAGCGAACGGGGGCCGAGGTCGAGCGCGCGGGCCATTTTTTCCACCTCGGCAAAGGCGACGCCGCGGACCTGCTTGACCGCCTCGAGCTCGCTGATCTCGATGCCGATCCGGTCGGCCAATTCGGTGTCGCTCAGGCCGAGGCCGCGCTGCGCCTTGCCGATGATGTCCGTTACCGTGTCTTCGAGGGGGATGGTCATGGGTAAAAGGTAAAGGGTAAAAGGAGGAAGGTAAAGGGACGGAACGTAATTCTTCCTTTTTCCTTTTACCCTTTTCCCTTTACCCTGTCCCATGATCTACGCCGCCATCACCGCCGCGCAGGCCGCCGGGGAACGACTCCGCCAGGCCTTTGGGCACCACCTCGAGGTGAACGAGGAGTTTGCCCATGACATCAAGCTGGCGGCCGATGTGGAATGCCAGGACCTGATCTACCAGATCCTGCTGGACCACTTTCCGAAGACGCGCTGCATCGGCGAGGAGGGCGACTCGAACAACCCGGGCGATCCGAAGGCTGAGGTGGAGTGGATCGTCGATCCGATCGACGGGACGATGAATCTGGCGCACGGCATTCCCCACTTCTGCGTTTCGATTGCCGCGCGCGAGGCGGCGACGAAGCGGATTCTGCTCGGCGTGATTTATGATCCGCTGCGCCACGAGCTGTTCACGGCGGAGCGGGGCTCGGGGACTTATCTCAACGGCGTCCGGCAGAAAGTGAGCGCGCGGGCGAAGCTGTCGGAGGCGGTGCTGGCGGTGGGTTTCGCGAAGAGCCAGGAATCGATCGACCATTGCCTGAAGCTTTATCAATACTACGGCAACGCGGCGCGGAAGCTGCGCGCGATGGGCTCGGCGGCGCTCGATCTGGCCTACGTGGCGACGGGGCGGCTCGACGCTTATATCGAGCAGGGCGTGAATTTGTGGGACATCGCGGCGGGGATCGTGCTGGTGGAGGAGGCGGGCGGCGTGGTCGAGACCGAGGTGAAGAAAAGCGGGGCCTACCGGGTCTGCGCCCACAGCGGGAAGATTGAGTATCCGTTGAAGTGACGCGACGCCGTGAAGGCTTGTTTCCCGACACGTTAAACGCTAGGCTTCCACCCATGGGTAAAGTGTCGCTGGCCGATGTCTTGGAACTTAGCGTGGCGGAACGCATTCAGCTGGCGGAAGATATTTGGGACAGCGTGGCGGTCCTGCCCCGGCCGGTTCTTCTGACCGAAGCGCAACGCGAGGAACTTGATCGTCGGCTGGAAGATTTTCATCGGCATCCTGACGAGGGCTCTCCTTGGGAGAAGGTGAAGAATCGTATTCTCGGCCTGGAATAATGTCCCCGGTCATTTATCGGACGGCCGCTGAAATCGAGCTGAAGGAGCCTATCAGTGGTATGAGGAACGCGAACCGGGACTGGGACGGGAGTTCATCCGCTGCGTCGAGGCCAGCATCCAGCTAATCCGCCGCCATCCCGAAATATTTCCGGTCACCCACAAAAATATTCGGCAAGCTGTGATCAGGCGCTTTCCCTATTCAATTTTCTACCTTTCAACAAACGACACAATTACTGTTCTCTCCGTCTTCCATGCTTCGCGCCAACCCAGGCGTTGGACGCGCGGCTAAAAACTCCAATTTGCTTATTCCGATAATATGAATAAAAAAAACGAGCCGCGGCGGCCGATCCTGACGCGCAAGGAGCAGACCCTGCTCGCCTTTGTACTTGCTCTTCTCGTCGTCGGTGGCATCGTGCGTAAATTAAGAATGGATTGGAGCACGACCATTCCCGTGCCCGTGCATAGATCCTGATTTTCAAACATGGCCAAAATTAATTTCGCGGAAGTGGTGGAGCAGATTTGCGAGAAGGACCTGCGCTTCTCGTCCGACGCGTACCATTTCGTCCAGGAGGGTCTCAATCATACGCTCAAGTCGCTCAAGCGCGGCGGCCAGCACGCCCACCGGCATGTGTCGGGCCAGGAACTGCTGCACGGCCTGCGCGAATTCGCGCTGAAGGAATACGGGCCGATGAGCAAGGCAGTGCTGAACGAGTGGGGCATCAAGACGACCGACGACATCGGCCAGATCGTTTTCAACCTGGTCAACGCGAGCGTGCTCGGCAAGAACGACACCGATTCGCCGAGCGATTTTAAGAACGTCTTCAGCTTTGACGACGCGTTCGTCAAGCCGTTCGTCCCCCGCAACGTCACCCTTCCCGTGCGCAAGAAGACCGCCAGCACCAAGACCAAGAAGCGCACCTCCACCGGCACGAAGAAGAAAAAAGCCGGTTCTCTTTAGAACCTATGCCGTCCGATTCCCATGCCGGCCTTCAAATGAAGGCCCACGATAGCCATCCCCTGATTCCCGCGCCGACCGTGGCGATCCGCGAGCTCTCCAACGGGCTCACCGTGCTGGTCCAGCCCGACTTCACCGCGCCGGTCGTCTCGATCCAGTTCTGGTGCGCCACGGGCAGCATCCACGAAACGCCCTGGCTGGGCGCCGGGCTGTCGCATCTGCTCGAGCACCTCATGTTCAAGGGGACGCCGACGCGCGGCAACAGCCAGATGGCGCAGCAAATCCAGGACATCGGCGGCCATCTCAACGCCTACACCTCGTTCGACCGAACCGTCTATCACGTCGACCTGCCGTCGGACAACGCGCTGGCCGCGCTGGAAATCCTGGGCGACGCCGTTTTCAACTCGACCATCCCCGCTGAGGAATATGCGAAGGAGATGGAGGTCATCCGCCGCGAATTCGCGATGGGCCGCGACAATCCCGACTCGGAACTGGGCAAGCTGATCTTCCAGACCGCCTTCATCCGGCATCCCTATCGCCATCCGGTCATCGGCTATCTCGATCTTTTCAACCAGCTGACCCGCGACGACGTGGTTGCTTATTATCGCGAGCGTTACGCGCCGCAAAACCTGAGCCTGATCGTCTGCGGGGCGGTCGCGCCCGAAACGATCTTCGCCCGCGCGGCGGAACTGCTCGAGAAACATCCGCGCCGCAAGATGGCCGATCTTTTTCTTCCGCACGAACCGCGCCAGCACCAGCGCCGGGAACTCCGCCGCGAATTTCCGACACAGCTCAGCCGGGTCGCGCTCTGCTGGCCCATCGGCGGATTCGACCATGCCGACACGCCCGCGCTCGATGTCCTCGCCACGCTGGCCGGCGGCAGCCGCAGCTCGCGCCTACACCAAAGCTGCGTGGAAAAACTGGCCCTGGCCGAGCAGCTCGACGCCTTCGCCTACGCTCCCGCCGATCACGGCTTGTGGGGCATCGAAGCCCGGTGCGCGCCCGACAAGGAAGAGGCCCTCCTCGCCGAAATCAACCGGCAGATCGTCTCCTTCCAGCAGGAAGCGCCGCAGCAGCTCGAACTCGACCGCGCCAAACGGCAGAGCCTGCTCCACCAGGTCCACAGCCAGAAAACGATGTCGGGCAAGGCAGCCTCGCTCGGGCGCGGATGGATGTACCAACGCGATCCCCACTTGAGCGCCCGCTATCACGAACACGTCCAGGCGGTGACGCCGGAGGAAATTCTGACCGTGGCGCGCCGCTACTTCCATACCGAGCGGGAAAATCTCGTCTCGCTCGTGCCCCAGAGCGAAAAGCCGTCGGCCGCCGCGCTTTTGCGGGAAGCGCCGGGCCGTCCCGTGCCGCAATTCATTTCGCTGGGCGGTCCGCGCCGCGGCCTCTACATGCCGCAGCACACGCTGCCGCTTCTTTCCCTCCGCGCCACCCTCCCCGGCGGCTTGCTGACGGAACCGGCGGGCCAGGCCGGGCTGGGACGCCTCGCCGCGAACCTGCTGGTGAAAGGGACGCGCCGCCGCAACGCCGAGCAGCTCGCCGGTGATGTGGAGCAACTCGGCGGCTCGCTTCATTCTGATGCGGGCAACAACAGCGCCGCGCTTTCGCTGGAACTGCTCAGCCCCGACTGGAAACCGGGACTCGATCTTTTCCTCGAGATGCTGACCGAGACGGCACCGACCGAGGCCGAATTGCAGACCGAGAAGCGGAAGCAGCTTTCACTGCTCCAGGCCGAAAACGATTATCCGATGGCGGCCGCGCGCGATCTCGTCCGGGCCGCGCTTTACCCGGGCCATCCCTACGGCGGCAAAAATTATGGCACGGTGGAGAGCATCGAATCGATCAGCCTCAAGGACATAGCCGCCTACCAATCGACGCGTCTTCTCACCCAGGACCTGATCTTCAGCGTGACCGGTCCGACGCCACCGGAGAACTGGCACGATCTCGTCTCCGACGCCATCGGTACTCTGGCCACGCGCGATGCGAATCCCCGGAAAAAAATCGCCATTCCCGCGCTCAAGGAAATCATCCGCGTCGAGAAGGTCGTGCCGAAGGAACAGGCGGTCCTGCACCTCGCCTTCCCGACCGTGCCGGTTTCCCATCCCGACCAGATCGCGCTTTCGATCCTGGACGAGGCGCTTTCCGATCTCGGCTCGCGGCTTTTCATCCGTATCCGCGAGGAACTCGGGCTCGCCTATTTCGTCGGCACGTCGCAGTTCCTCGGACTTGAGGCGGGCCACTTTTTCTTTTATCTAGGGACCGATCCGGCCAAGCGGGGCGAAATCGAGGCGGAGCTTTTGCAGGAGGTGGCCACCCTCGCCCACCGGGGCATTACCGCCGAGGAATTCGCGCGGGCCCGGGCCAAAATGCAGAGCCAGGACAAGCTCGACCAGCAAAACCCGTCGCAGATTGCCTATGCGGCCTCGCTCGACGAGCTTTTCGGATTGGGCTACGCCTACGGCCAGACGCGCCGCGACCGGATCGCGACCATCACGCTGGACGAGGTGAACGGGATCGCCGCGAAATATTTCTCCTCGCCCCATTATGTGCTGGCGACGGTGTCGCCGGCGTAGGGCGTGATCAGCCGGCCCTCCGGGACGCCGCTTTTTTCGGCCCCAACCCGGCAATAAAATTGACGGGCTATTTTCTCCGTCATCCTGAGCGAAGGCGAGCGGGAGATGTGGCCGACGAAAAAAAATGTTGCCGAGTCGAAGCCGAAGGACCTGGATTGCTTGAACGTTGACGTGCCGCGTCGGGCAAGGTGTCGTCCCCACAGAGCGACTAACCGCTTGGCCCGGAGCAACTCAAATCGCTTCCGTAATCTACTGGTAAAAGTCGCAGGTCCTTCGACTGCGCTTGGGTCGACCTTCTGTGAAAGCAAAACCTTTCGCCTCGCTTCGCTCAGGATGACGGATTGCTAAAGATAGCTTTTTCTAATGGCCCGCGCGAGTGGCGAGTCCGAGGGCGGCGCCGGCAAAGACCGCCGCGCCGATGTACTTGACGCAAAATAAGGGAAAGTATTGCCAGATGTTGCTGAGGAAATAATAGGTGTCGCCGAAAGGGACGAAGAAGACCAGGGCCATCGTCCAAAAATCTTCGTCCATCACGCGCGTGATGATCAGGATCACGGCTACCAGGGCGGAGGCGCCTCCGGCCACCATCAGGCAATAGCCGGTCGTTTCGTCGAGCCAGGCGAAGAGGAAGGCGGCCGCGAAGGCGAGGAGTCCGCCGATGATCAGGCCGCCCAGCTTGAGCAGCGTCTGGGCCGAGGGCAGCGGAATGGGCGAATGGGGTTCACCGGCCTTTTCGTCGAGCGCCTCGACCCGCGCCGAGACCGCGTCGGGCGGCATCTCGCGGGCGATGCTGAACTGGGGCTGCCAGCCGAACGGTTTCCAGGCGTCCTCGTCATCACCCTCGAGCCGGGTCATGGTCTCGGGCGTGATGATCTTTTTGCGCAGCAGGCTTGCCATCTGGACGACGTCGTAAGGTCCGGCGACGTTTTGCTCTTCACGCTCAATGTAAAAGAGAGGCTCGGGTTTCATCGGGTGCTGTAGGAACGATAGCGGGAGCCGACTCCGCAGATCAATCCCCGGGGCGCCGGCTTCGGCGCGAGCGCAACCGACGCGCGCCGTCCTTGCCGCCGTGGAGAAACGTGCTATCTCTCATCCATGCGCCTTCTCCTTGGCGGCCTCGCCGTCGCCGCCTCACTTGCCCTCACCTCGATGAACCTCCCCGCCGCCAACGCCCCGTCGCTCTACGATTTCAAGGTCAACTCCCTCGACGGCAAGCCGGCCGACCTCGGCCAGTACAAGGGCCACGTCGTCCTCGTGGTCAACGTCGCGTCGAAGTGCGGCTTCACGCCCCAGTACGCCGGGCTGGAAAAACTTTACCTCGCCTACAAGGACAAGGGCTTTTTCATCCTCGGCTTTCCCGCCAACGATTTCGGCCACCAGGAGCCCGGCACGTCGCAGGAAATCGCCGCCTTCTGCTCGAGCAAATACAGCGTCACCTTTCCGATGTTCGAGAAAGTCGTCACCAAGGGCCCGGGACAATCGCCCGTCTACCAGTTCCTCACCACCGGATTTCCCGCGCCCACTTGGAACTTCTGCAAATACCTGATCGATCCCACCGGCAAGGTACTGAAGTTTTTCCCGAGCAAGGTCAAGCCGCAGGACAAGGAGCTGACCGACGCGATCGATGCCGCGCTGAAGGGGTAAGCGTAGCTTCGTAGCGGCTACATCCGCTCGACCACGTCGATGCCGAGGAGGTTCAGGCCTTGGCGCAAAGTCCGCGCCGTCAGGTCGCAGAGGACGAGCCGTGACGCGCGCGCCTCATCCCCCTTCGCGCTGAGCACGGGGCACGACTCGTAGAATTTGTGGAAGAGCGTGGCCAGCTCGAAGAGGTAGAGGCAGAGGTAATGAGGCCGGTATTCGTCGGCGGCCAGAAAGACCGAGTCGGCGAAATCGAGGAGCTTGCGGCCGAGGGCCAGCTCGGCCGGCTCGACCAGATTCACCGCCGCGGCCGGGGCCTGGTCCAGACCCGCCTTGCGAAAGATGGCGCGGATGCGGACGTAGGCGTTCTGGACATAGGGCGCGGTGTTGCCGTCGAAGGCGAGCAGCTTCTCCCAGCTGAAGACGTAGTCGAGGTTCCGGTTCTGCGCGAGGTCGGCATATTTCAGCGCACCGAGCCCGACCACCCGGGCGAGCGCGGCCCGCTGATGCTCGGACAGCTCGAGCCTTCTCTCCGCGGCGTCCTCGCCCGGCCGTTCCTCGATCCGGAGCTGCTGCGCGCTCAGCTTGTCCGCGATGATCCTGGCGGCCCGTTCCTCCGCCTCGGCCAGCAGCGCCTTGAGTTTGACGTTGTCGCCCTCCTTGGTTTTCATCGGCTTTTTGTCGGGACCGAGAATGGTGCCAAACCAGACATGCTCGAGTTTCAGGTCGGTATAACCCCAGCGCCGCGACGCCTCGAAGAGCTGCTTGAAATGCATTTGCTGGCGGCCGTCGACGACATAGATCACCCGCTGCGCATGAAAGTGCTCATGCCGGTAGCGGATGGTGGCCAGGTCGGTGGTGGCGTAGTTGTAACCGCCGTCCGACTTGCGGACGAGGAGCGGGTTGTCGCGATAGCCGCCGCTTTCCGAGACCAGAAACGGATCGTCCTTCGGGGCAAGCTTGCCGTCGGAGAAAATCGCAACGGCGCCTTCGCTTTCGCGGGCGATGCCGCGCTTCAACAAATCGGCCACCACACCCGCAAGCATGGGGTTGTAAAAGCTCTCGCCGAGGGTGTGATCGAACTGCACGCCGAGCCGCTGGTAAATCACGTCGAGCGCATCGAGCGAGGTCTTGCGGAATTGCTCCCAGAGTTCGCGGTTTTTAACGTCGCCGGCCTGGAGCAAAACGAGTTCGCGCTTGGCCGCCTCCCGCACGCTTTCATCGATTTTGGCTTCGTCCTGGATCTTCCGATAGATCGTTTCGAGGTGCCCAAAGGGATCGAGCCGCAGCTTCTCCGGGTCGCCCTCGCGTTTGTAGCCGAGCAGGATCATGCCGAAGCTGGTGCCCCAGTCGCCGAGGTGATTATCGGCAATGACCTTGTGCCCGAGGAAACAATAAATTCGCGCGAGCGCGTCGCCGAGAATCGTGCTGCGCAAATGGCCGACGTGCATTTCCTTGGCGATGTTCGGGCTGCTGTAATCGATGACGATGGTTTCCGGATGGGCCACGGCCGCAATCCCGAGACGGGCGTGACCCCAACGCCGGTTGACCTCTGCGGCGAGATATTCGGGCTTGAGCCGGAAATTGAGAAATCCCGGCCCGGCGATCTCGGGCTTCTCGGCCACATCCTTGAGGTAGATCACCTCGGCGAGCTGACGCGCCAGCTCCAGGGGATTTGCCTTCATCAGCTTCCCGAAGGCGAGCGCAACATTGGTCTGAAAATCGCCGTGACGAGGGTCGAGGCAAGGCCGCACGTAGGGCGCAGGCGGCTTGGGCGAGAAAAGTTTATCGACCGCGTTGGCAACGCGGGCTTCGAGTTCCTGGCGGGGCGTATTCATTTCGGGCTCAGAATTTTACGCGCAACGGACGCGCTTGTCACCTGCGATGGTAACCCGCGACGGAGCCTAAAGTCGCGAATTCCGCAAAGCTTCCCAAGCCCACACCGCGCCGTGCCTGATTTCATTCCCGGTGAAGAGGTACGATTGGCCGATCCGGTGGAGCAAAAGTTTTCCCGCGCCGGCCATGGTCAGGTCATGCGCGAGCAGGCTGAAAAGAATGAGAAAGCACATCAGATTGATAAGCAAAATGATGACGGCGGAAAAAAGGATGCCCTGAGTGGTGATATCGGTCTGGCCAAAGTGGAACATGCTCACGGTAAAGGTGAGATGAAAGCACCATAAAAGTCCCAGGCCGAAATAGAGGACCGGCTGCCACGCCTTGAGCGGATACCAGAAATCGACCGACAGCCAGAGGGCCATCCAGATCAGCGCATAGATCGGAACGAAGTAGGGCGAAAGCGTGATCCACCAATTGACGCGGTCGGTGACGACGTGGCCGCCCTTGGCGCTGACGTGAAAGGAGGAAACTTTGCCACCGGCGAGCATGGCGGCCAGGGCGTGGGTGAATTCATGCCCGAGGACGTAAAGCCACAAGGTCCGCGGCAAGACGCAGAAAAGCAGCAGCCAGGTCAGGAAGCCGGCGCCGAAACTCATGAACCAGCCCTCCCGCCACTGCCCGGCGGGAACGGCCGTCCGCGCGAGATCGATCAGCGCCCAGATTTCGCCCGCGACCAGCGGAGCCAGGGCCAGCGCGACGACGAACTTGAGAAGCTTGACGGCCATCGAGATTAGGAAAGCGGGTCGTTGCCGCCTTGTCTATCTCATAGGACCTAGGCGACAAATAGGACCTATAAGTCCCCTTCCAAGGTCGCTAAAGTAAATCGACCGGATCGACGTCGAGCGTGATACGGATGTCGTCGGGCCACGCGCGATCCATGAAAAGCGGGCGCAGACGCGGCGTGACGGCCATGATCCGCCGCGTGCGGACGAAAATCTGGAACCGGTAGCGCTCCTCGATGCGGGCGATGGGCGCGGGCGCGGGCCCGGTGATTTCCGTCTCAGGCAGGTTGAGCCGCTCCATTTCCTTCGCGAGATTTTCGATGACGAAGAGGGTCTTCTCCTCGTTGCGGCCGCGGGCGGTGACGAGGACGAACCGCTCGTAGGGCGGATAATGGAGGCTGCGGCGAAACGCGAGTTCCTGCTCGACGAATCCGGCATAATCGTGGTGCCGCGCGAATTGGATGGCCGGATGAAACGGCACGCGCGTCTGGACAAAGACCTCGCCCCTCACCTGCCCGCGCCCGCTGCGACCGGAGACTTGCATGAGCAGTTGAAAGACCCGCTCGCTGGCGCGGAAATCGGGAATTTGCAGCGCGAGATCGGCATTGATCACGCCGACGCAGGTCACGCGTGGAAAATGGAGACCCTTGGCGATCATCTGCGTGCCGACGAGAATATCGATCTTGCCCGAGGCAAAATCACCGAGCGTGTTGGCATAGGCATCCCTGCCTTTCATATTGTCGGAATCCATCCGCTCGATGCGCGCGCCGGGAAAGGCCTCGACCAGGGCGTGCTCGACTTTTTCCGTGCCGCTGCCCGAATATTTGAAAGGCGCGTAGCCGCACGACGGACAGGCATGCGGTACGCCGCTGGAAAAATCGCAGAGATGGCACCGGAGTTTTTCCGCGCGACGATGGAAGGTGAGCGCGACGCTGCAATTCGGACACATCTCGACATAGCCACATTGCGGACACTGGAGCGACGACGAATAGCCGCGGCGATTGAGGAAGATGATGGCTTGCTCGTGCCGGTCGAGCCTCGCCTGGATCGCCTCGATCAGGCGCGGCGCGACGAGCACGGGCATTGCGCCAGACTTTGATCCAGCACCTTCATTTATCGGTTCGTATTCCTGTCGAATATCAAAAACGCGTGAACGAGGAGAGACTATTGCTGATGATCTTCCCTTCCTGCCATCCGAGCGAATGTCGAGCACGTGGGTCACCGGCATCTGCCCCTCTTCGACGCGCTGAAGCAATTCGACCAGGCGATATTTCCCCTCCTTCGCGTGGTGATACGATTCGAGCGACGGCGTGGCCGAGCCGAGCACCACGGTCACCCGCTCGAGATGGCCGCGCATCACCGCAACATCGCGCGCGTGATAATGGGGCGATTCCTCCTGCTTGTAGGAATGCTCGTGCTCCTCATCCACGACAATGATGCCGAGGTGGTCGAGCGGCGCGAAAACCGCCGAGCGAGCGCCGATGACAATCCGGGCGCGGCCGGAGCGGATGTGCTGCCACTGGTCGTGGCGCTCGCCGGAAGAAAGATGGCTGTGGAGGACCGCGACGCCGATTTTCTGCCCGATGAACCGGGCCCGAAAATGCTCCACCGTCTGCGGCGTCAGTGCGATTTCCGGCACGAGCACGAGCGCGCTCTTTCCGAGGGCCAACACCTTCGCGATGGCCTGGAGATAAACCTCCGTCTTGCCGCTGCCGGTGACGCCGTGCAACAGCACCACGCGCGGCTTTTCGGCGGTCATCTCCTCGCGGACAACTTTCAACGCGGCGAGTTGTTCCGCATTCATTTCGTGCGGCGCCGACTCGGCCACGGCGGTGTGGAGAAACGGATCGCGGTCCTGCGTGCGGGACTCGATCGAGATGAGATTGCGTTCGGCGAGCCCGCGCCAGGCCACGGCGCTGCAGCCCGACTTCTGGCTGAGTTCCGCCAGCCAGCCGGGGCCGTTTTTCTGGAGGTAATCCCAGGCCGCCATCTGGACGCGGGCCTTTTTCAACGCGGGGACGGCCTCTTCCGGGAGGGTGGGGGTCAGCGCCTCGACCCAGAGACGCTGCTTGAAGGCGGCGTCGGCGCGGCGCACGGCCTTGGGTAAAACGCTGAGCAACGCGACCGTGAGCGGGGCGCAATAATATTGCGCCATCCACTGCGCCAGCTCGATCAGGATGGGCGGGAGGAACGCGGTCTTGCTCAAGACTTGGAGGATGGGCTTGAGTTTGCCGGCGAAGGGTTCCGTCGGGAATTCGACCACGTAGCCAACCAGGTCCCGTGATTTAAAAGGGACCCGGACCTTCGCGCCCAGGGTGACCTGCGCGTCGAGTGCCGCGGGAATCTCGTAGTCAAAAGCGCGATCGAGGGAGACCTCGGGAACGACGCGGGCGATACGGACCATGATGAGCGCGTATTCTAACTCGAACGCCGTGGATCGGTCGATGACCGTCGAGATTTTATTGGGGAGAGGTTCCCCGCTCCAAGTCGAAGCTACTGCCAGTTCGAGATCCAGGCGTTCGTATTCACTTTTGCGACCAAGAAGCCACCGGTTGACCAAAGGTCAAAAAAACCAGTGCCGTTATAAGGATAACTCGGCGCAGGCGCGTTATTAGTCGTTCCCGTGGAATATCCATAAGAATATCCCCAAGGATCCTGAACATACGTGGCGCCTGAAACGGCTCCCGTTGGATCACCGACTTGATTGGCCCTGAATGCCATGTAGGACTTGGTCCCCGCCGCCGGGTTATCGGTGAAGTTTGTTTGTCCCGACAAGGCCAGGTAAAGAAGCTGCGAGGTTTGCTTATAGGCCGTCATGGTTCCGTCCAATGTCGTCGAAAAATAAGGGGCAGCGGCTGAATTGGTGAGCAAAGTGCCCGGCATCAAAAAACCGGTGAAGGCATTTGTGGTAGGATAGGTGCCATTATCGGTTTTGTAGCTTTCCAGAGCGGTGCTCATGGCCTGAATTTCAGTGGCAGCGCGACTGCGCTTGGCTTTTTGAATGATTCCACCTCCCGCGTACAACACCAGGGCGGCGAGAAGGGAGATAATGAATATCACCGTCAGAAGCTCGATCAAGGTGAAGGAGGCCCAACCTTTCTTTCCGAGAAATTCTCTCAATTTGATCGTCTCCGGCATAAAAAATTAATAGGTATGCACCCAGAAATTTACGTTTTTGCTCGTGGTTGATCCATTGCAATTAGCCCACACCGCAACCCCAGCCGTGGATGACCCGCCGGTGGTCGAGGAAAAACCGCTGGTGGTACCGGTGGCAAAATTGGGCAGCGTCGCCGTGCTGCTACCTGTTCCCAGGATACCATCATAGTCGGCGTCCATCGCGATGTTGAAATAGATTTCGCTACCGGTGGGCAAAGGGTTCAGGGGCGCATCGTTGGCATCAACATCCGAAGTTCTGAAGGTCAAAAAGGCAATGCCTCGCGAGTTGGTGATGGCAGTTTGAGTGGCAGCAACCCCCGTGGAGGGTTTGATATTGCCACATAAGGCATCCATGAGATTTCCCCAAGCCGTCGCGTTGGCCGACAGGTCGGCGATTTGAGCGGCACTATCCGACGTGGCGGAACCGACGGGATAAACGCTATACTCGGTGTAATAGCCCAGGCAGGCGGTCTGAATTTGGTTGGCCATGTTGGCGGCCCGGGCTCGTTTGGCAGCCCGGATTGCCGAGCCTCCGGCATAGAGGATGACGGAGGCCAAAATTGCAATAATCGCGATGACAACCAAGAGCTCCACCAAGGTGAAACTGGAAAGCTTGAATAACCGGGCGTGACGAGGGAGTTGTTTCATGAGAATGCGATTTTACACCTTAAATGTAAATTACCTCACTAGTGACTTTTACGCGAGAGTTTTCCTTTTTTGACGGCCGAAACTTGCCGGCGGGAACGAGGTAGCACGTTGGCGAGGTTCTTCCGTTATATGGTGGTGCCGCTGCGAATGACCCCGCCTTTGGGCACGACGACAATGCCGTCCCGGATATGAAAATTGTCCCCATCGTAGTCATCCGGCTTGCCCTGGGGCGAGATCCGGACGTTGTCGCCGATCCGCGCGTTTTTATCGATGATGGCCCGCTCGATAAAGGTGTTTTTGCCGATGCCGAGCCCGGGCACGCCACGGGCAATCCCCGACTGGATTTCCTCCACCGTTTCGTAGTCGTCGAGTCCCATGAGGATCGAATCCCTGATGACGGCTCCCGCTTCGATCCGGCTGCGGATGCCGATGATCGAATGTTCGATTTCCGCGTCGACAATGATGCACCCGTCGGCAATGGCCGCCCGCTCGATGTGGCCGCGGACGATCTTGCTCGCCGGCAGGTAACGCGCATGGGTGTAGATCGGAGCCTGGGTGTCGAAGAAATTGAACTTGGGCACTTCGTTGACCAGGTCGAGATTGGCGTCGTAGAAGGCCTTGATGGTTCCGATGTCCTCCCAATAGCCCTGGTAAACATAGGAGAAAAGGCGGCCGGTATTGATCAGGTTGGGAATGATGTGCTTGCCAAAATCGACATGCTTGCCCGCGAGGGCCTTGTCCATGACGTCCCGGTTGAAGACGTAGATGCCCATTGAGGCGAGGAGAAGATCGCTGTCGCCGTAGATCCCGAGCTTGTGCCGGATCGAGCCGTCCATTTTCAGCGAGTCGAGCACCGCGGCCTCCTGCGGCTTTTCGACGAACCGCGTGATCCGCTCCTCGCCGTCGATCTGCATGATGCCGAAGGAACTGGCGTCGGCCCGGCTCACCGGGATCGTCGCGACCGTGACATCGGCGCCGGTGCGGATGTGTTGCTCGAGGACGGCCCGGAAGTTCATCCGGTAGAGTTGGTCGCCGGAGAGGATGAGGACATATTTGTGCGACGCGTTGCCGAAGTGATGCAGGTTTTGCCGGACGGCATCGGCGGTGCCCTGGTACCAGGCGTCACTGCTGGGAGTCTGCTGCGCCGCCATGATTTCCACGAAGCCGTTGGAGAAATCGTCGAACTGGTAGCTCTGCTGGATATGCCGATGGAGCGAGGAGCTGTTGAATTGCGTGAGGAGAAAAATGCGCTTGAGGCCCGAGTTGAGGCAATTGCTGATCGGAATATCGACGATGCGGTATTTGCCGGCCAGCGGCACGGCCGGTTTCGATCGATCTTTCGTCAGCGGAAAAAGTCGCGTCCCGGCGCCGCCACCGAGAATGACCGAGATAACTTCGCGGGCGTGGAAAACGGCCGGCCGAATGGGTGATTCCATAATCAAAACTTAAGCAGCGAAAGACGTTTTGCCAACCCCAACCACGCGCGGCGCTCGACTTTTTGCGGCGCCGAATCTATTGACGCTGACCGCCGGGCATGGCAACAAGGAGGTTGCCTTTTAAACTTTATGTGTGGAATCGTAGCCTATCTCGGGGACAAGGAAGCCCAACCGCTCCTGCTGGAGGGACTCCGCCGCCTTGAGTATCGCGGTTACGACTCGAGCGGGATCGCCGTGCTTAACGGCCACGGCCTCGAAATCATGAAGAAAGTGGGCCGCATCCAGCAATTGGAAAGCGGCCTGGCCAGCTATCCTCTTCACGGATCGCTTGGCATCAGCCACACCCGCTGGGCCACCCACGGCAAGCCGACGAACCTCAACGCCCATCCTCACACCGATGCCTCGGGCAAGCTGGCCATCGTGCATAATGGAGTAGTCGAAAACTACGGCGTTTTGAAGAAGAAGCTGGCCGAAAAGGGTTATCAGTTCCGGACCGAAACGGACACGGAAGTCCTCGCTTTTTTGATCGGGTTTCACTTCGACACGCTCGATGCCGAAACGGAGAACCGCCTCGAGATGGCCGTCATGGAGGCGCTCCGGGAGGTCACCGGCACCTACGGCCTCGTCGCCATCCATCAGGACCAGCCCGACACGATGGTCGGGGCGCGGCGCGGGAGCCCGCTCGTGCTCGGCATCGGCACTCACGAGCATTTTTTAGCCAGCGACGTCTCCGCCGTGGCGGCGCATACGCAGACGGTCGCCCACCTGCGCGACTTTGACGTGGTCACCATCGATCGCGAGGGTTACCGGCTCAAGTCGCTGACGCATAACAAAACCGGGCTCGAAATCAGCCGGATCGATTACCAGAAGGGCGAGGACGAACTGGGCGCTTTTCCCCATTACATGCTCAAGGAAATCTTCGAGCAGACCGTCTCGATTCAAAATGCGGTGCGGGGGCGTTTGAACAACGAGGAAAGCACGGCGCAGCTCGGCGGGTTGAACCTGACGCCGCAGGAATTGCGGGAAATCGACCGCATTCTCATCACCGGCTGCGGCACCGCGATGCACGCCGGTATTGTCGGGGAGTACATCATTGAATCGCTGGCCCATGTCCCGGTGGAAATCGATTACGCCAGCGAATTTCGGCTGCGCAACTCGCCGCTCGACCGGCGCACGCTCGTCCTCGCGGTCAGCCAAAGCGGCGAGACCGAGGACACCCTCGGCGCGCTGCGGGAGGCGCATCGCAAAGGCCATCGCGTCCTCGGCATCTGCAATAACGTGGCCAGCACTCTCGCGCGCGAGACCGATGGCGGTGTCTATATGTATGCCGGACCGGAAGTAAGCGTCGCCGCGACTAAATCTTTTACCTCGCAGGTCGTCATCTTCGTTCTGCTCGGACTTTTGCTGGGCCGGATGCGTTTTCTTTCCGCGACCCAGGGCCGCGAGATGATCAGCGCCATCGAGGCGCTGCCCGACCAGATCACCCACGTGCTCCGGCAAAGCGAACAGATCCGCGTCATCGCGGAAAAATATCGGGACGCGAAGTCGATGCTCTTTTTCGGCCGGCAGATGCTCTACGGCGTCGCGCTGGAAGGTGCCTTGAAGATGAAGGAAATCACCTACATCCACGCCGAGGGCCATCCCACCGCGGAGCTCAAGCACGGCGTCATCGCGCTGGTCGACGAGAACACCCCGAGCGTTTTCCTTTGCCCGAAAGACGGCGTCTACGACAAGAACATCAATAACATGCAGCAGATCAAGGCGCGCAAAGGCCCGGTCATCGCCGTTGCGACCGAGGGCGACGAGGAAATCCTCAACCACGCCGACGACGTCTTCTACATCCCCGACGCTCCCGAATACACGACGCCGATCCTGAGCGTCGTTCCGCTCCAGCTTTTCGCCTACCACATGGCGGTCATCCTCGGCCGCGACGTCGACAAGCCGCGCAATCTCGCCAAGTCGGTCACGGTGCCGTAGGCCTGCTTCCCGTGATCTCTTGACGGTGCGCGGGGTGTGAGGCTTTGAATGTGGAAACTTTTGATCCAGCAGCCAACCTCTACGCATGGTACGCTTCATCCGATGAGTCGTTGAAGAAGCAGACCGAGCGCAACAGAAAAGCACCGGACCAAAAGCCGCGCGCCGCGCTTAACGATCAACCTGAAGGCGGTTTGGCATCACTGGGCGGTAATAGTCCCGAGGATGGGGCCTAACCCCTGCAGTAAGTCTTCCCGCATAATACCAAGCAGATCGTTTAGAAGATATTTCGAGGCGAAAGATGGGTTGTTTACGTACAAAACCTTTAGCCCTCCCGCCTGAAACCCCATGATAGCTCTATCTAAGCCTTCCTGAGGGGATATAAATACGGATGTGGTGCTAATGTCCGCATGGGGCGCGAATACGAGGGCACAAAGAGAATGGTGTGAACCTTCTGCTCCTTCGCTTAGGACATATTTCCACAAATCCTTGCGTGCCGTCACGGTGACGGCGGAACCAGGGTGAATCTCCAAAAATTTCGCCAAAATCCCGAGTAGGGCCAGATGTAGCTTCTTGGCATTGGCAAGCAACCAATAGGTACGCGGAACTCCATTTCGGACTTCGGTAACGGGGGCCTCGGCGGGACAGAATTGCAGCGGGCCTTCCGCCCGCGCTCCGAACAACCGATCTCTGAGTTCGGCTTCGTATTTTCCCAGCACTTCTTCGCAGATTTTACAGAGTAGCCGTTGCTTAACCAGAATATGATCTTGGTTAAACACGATTTCCTTCCTGTGGTCGGACACCACGCCCGCGTGAATGACTTTTAGGTCTTCGTCGGAAGGAATGTCCCTCAACATCCATAACGGAACGATATGGCTCATGAGCAACTTGCCAAATACTCCGCAGGCCGGACATGTACCGCGTTTACTCATAATATCTTGGTGCTCTGCTTTTCTGTGCTCAACGGTATAAGATTGGTCGAAAGGGCAATCCTTAGGGCCCGTAGACATGGAATCCCCAAAGGAAATAACCGAACTTGGTTGCCCTCTTGATTCCAACCATCCGGATCCAACGGGCCGTGACCGGAGGAAAAGTCAGGGTTTCGATCCCCCCTTTCCGGCGTCGGTCGCATAGACTTGCGACCAGTTCTCCCCGTCCGATGAAGTTTCCAGCCGATAGGAAACGGCATAGGCAGCCTCCCAATTCAGTACCACGCGGCCGATTTCCCGGGGAATTCCCAAGTCGAGGGCTATCCACTGGGGATCAGAAGCAAACTCTGAGGACCATCCGATGCCGTTATCACGGGTCGCATTGATTGCCGCCAACTGAAAAAGATCCTGCGAACGCTCGGAGGACGCAGTCGCCGCCTTAACCGGAAAGCCCGCCTTGGCGATCTGGTCCGACTCGGAGATGACGGGAAAGGCGCGGTCGCTTGTGACCGTCTGGCCATCCGCGCCGAGAATGGTGGCCTGCAAGTCATAAGCGCCCGGCTCGGCCGGAGCCGTGAAGTTGAAGGTCACTTTTTGGCTGCCGAAGGATTCGACCGAGGCCGCTTGATCCTGCTGAAAGACGATTTTTCCGTCTCGCTGGAGAACCAAGTGAACCTTTCCGCTCCATGCAGGTTCGAGGTCGTTGATGACGACAACGGGAATGGAGGAAGCAGAGCCGGCAATCACCTCGTTCTCCCAATAATCGATCATAAGGCCCACTGGGGCGAAGGCATTTTTAAAGGCCGCGGCCATCTTGGGCTCGTAGATCAAATTTTTGACATCGAGGAAGTGATCGCTCGTCGTTCCAATACTTGGCGGTTCACTATAATCCAAGGCGGTGAACTCAAGAACCGCGGCGACACTCCGCCCACCGCGCCAGAATTCCGTCTCGGCCGCCATGTAGTGGGCATAGGTTTCGCGGTACTGATCGACCGTCGCATTAGGCCCCAGAATATGATCGTAAAACTTCTGGCTTACCTTGGTCGGGTGCCCATCGCGTGTCAGCCAAATACCCGCATACTCGTTGATGATGATGGGCGAGTAAAAATGGCTAAAAAGCTTGCCCATGTAACCTAAGGGAGGAGCTTTTAGCGCGGTCGCCAGGATGGCCATTGTCTTGTCATTTTTGAGGAAATGGTAGGGGTGGGCTTCAAAAGAATCGGTCTCGGCCTGCACGATGCCCCAACCGTTGTCCCAGGGCCGATTGGATAAATCAAGATGCCGCACTTGCTGGATCGCGGCGCCCGTCGGTGCCGCGTGGTTAAAGGTTTCATTCTGGGAATCCCAGATGACGACGCTCGGGTGATTCCACGTCTCCTGCATGTGCGCGCCGTATTCCTGCGCCAGCTCATCGGCGGTCACACTTTTATCAAGTTCCCAGATAGGAAACTCGTCCTGAACAAGAATTCCCTCCTCGTCGGCTATATCGTACCAGAACTCAGGTGGGAACCCGATGGAGTAGCGAAAGCTGTTCCAGTGAAAATCCTTGAAGCTGCGATACATACGCCGAACCCAGTCGACGTTCCAGGGAAGATCGCCCCGCTCGCTGTCCTCGAAAAAACGGTAGAGCGTTATGTTGCTGCCCCGCATAAAATAGGGTTTGCCGTTCAGATAGGCGTGCCCGCTGGCCACGTCGAAATGAAACTCGCGCATGCCAAAAGCGGAGACCATTTTGTCGGCGGTCGTGGTGACTTCCACCGTGTAAAGAAACGGGTCCTCCGGCGACCAAAGATGGCTATGCGGGATGGGAATCTCCGCGTCCACGGTCTTATCCGTCTGGGAAGAAACCTGGACATCGGGAATCGTGACCGTTCCCACCACGGTGCCAGACTTTTTTTCCTTCACGGTAAACATGACGGGCGTGGAGGCGTCCGGGCCGCTGTTATGGACCAAGGCCTGAACATGAACTTTGCTGAGGGCGATATCGGGAGCCGCCTGAATGTGCACCAGGTTCGGCGTGCCGGAGAGGATCAACTGCACGGAATCGAAAATACCGGGAATGTATTTCGATTTTTCGCCATCGCGTCCGCGCGGCATCGTGGCGGGAATGGCGTCTGGCGACGCGCCCACTCGAATGATCAATTCATTTTCTTTTCCAGCTCCCAACAAATTTTTCTCCACATCAAAATAAGCCGGGGTGAACAGGGGAAGATGTTCGCCGATCGCGGTTCCATTCAACCAGACCTTGGTGCCGAAAAACGCCTTGGCTATCCGCAAAGTCACCACGGCCGGGAGGGGGCCATCGACTTGAAATTTTTTTCGGTACCAAAATGCCTCGCGCTGGGGACTTTTCTTGCCCACATCGGTAAAAGCCGGCTGCGCCATGTCGACCAACCCCGGCACGGGCACTTTGCCGGTGAATTCCGTGGGTGGTGTATCCATCGCTCCCTGCGCAATGTCCCACTCACTATCCAACACAAGGGTCCGACGATCTTCACTCCACGAGTTTTCGGCGGTAAACGCGAGGAATAAAAACCGCAGGAGGATGACGCGGTTCATGACGAAAGCTAATGATGTTAGCGGGGCAGGCGAGCACGAGGAAAGACCTCCCTTATGGCTTCACCTGTTTTTAACCTCTTGAAAATCAACCGGGATTTATTCAAGACTTACTTCCTGTCTGCCAATTTCTTCCAGCACGTAGCGATTTAAATTCGCGCCGAGATCGAGGTGCGCCAGCGGGAAGGTTTCGTTCGGGCTGTGCGCGTTGCAGTCGGGCAGGGCAAAGCCGAGCAGCAACGTGTCGGCCTTCAGAATGGTCTTGAAATCGGCCACGATGGGAATGCTGCCCCCTTCGCGGATGAGCGCCGGTTTTTTGCCGGGAAAGAGCCGGCCCAGCGCCTTTTGCGCGGCGACGCCAAAGCCCGCATGCGGATCGACGAGGTAGGGCTCGCCACTGTGGCCCGGCAATAGATGGAGCCGCACCGACGGCGGCGCATTGTCATGAAAGTAGGCCTGCACGATCTCGATGATCTTGCGCGGGTCCTGGTCCGGCACGAGGCGAAAAGTGAATTTCGCCATGGCCTTGCTCGGGAGCACCGTCTTCGTCCCCTCGCCCTGGTAGCCGCCGCCGATGCCGTTCACCTCGGCGGTCGGCCGCGCCCAGATCCGTTCCAGCGGCGTGTAGCCCTTTTCGCCGCGCAGGGCCGGAGCGCCGGTCATGCGGAGCAGCTCGGCGTCCTGGAGCGGAAGACGTTTCCAGGCCTTGCGTTCCCAGGGCGCGAGCGGCCTCACCCCTTCGTAAAAGCCGTCGAGTTTCACCTTGAGATTTTTGTCGTGAAGTCCGGCAATCAGCCGCGCCAGCACGGTCACCGGATTTTCCACCGCGCCGCCAAAAATTCCCGAGTGGAGGTCGTGATCGGGACCGGTCACCGTGACTTCGATCGCGGAGAGACCCCGCAGGCCGTAGGTGAAGGTGGGGTGTCCCGGCGCGACCATCGAGGAATCGGAAATGACCACGACATCGCAGGTCAGGGCCTCGCGCTGCGCATCGAGGAAGGAAGCGAGATTCGGGCTGCCGATCTCCTCTTCGCCCTCGATGAGCAGGATCAGATTCACCGGCAGATCGCCTTTTTCCTTCAGGACCTGCTCGATGCCGAGGATATGGGCGAAAATCTGCCCCTTGTTGTCGCTGGCGCCGCGCGCGGTGATGACCCCCTTTTCGACTCCGGGATTGAACGGAGGCCGGTGCCAAAGGTCCAGCGGATCGACCGGCTGCACATCGTAATGGCCGTAAATCAGGACGGTGGGACGTCCCTCCTGGCTCGGGCCGCGCGCGACGATGATCGGATGGCCCGGCGTTTCATGCTGCGTGGCCTCCAGGCCGATGGCGGTGAGCTTGTTTTGGAGCCAGTCGGCACAGGCGAGCACCTGGTCCTTGTATTTCGAGTCGGTCGAAATGCTGCCGAAGCGGAGAAAATCGAGGAACTGGGCGAGCGCGGCTTCGGTGGGCATAAGGTAAGAAGGATCAGGCCGCAGGCTGAGTCTCCAGGTTATTTCGGCAAAGCATCGGAGTCGCGCATGGGGGTGGTCTGGGCCTCGCCCGCCGTCTGGCCGCCCGAGCCGATGAAGTTCTGGCAATTCCAGATGTCCCACGACTTGTCAAAATCGGGCAGCGGCGGATCGGGAATCGGCGTCACGCTCGCAAAGTTTCTCACGATATCGGGCGAGGGCGGATCGGCCGGGTGGCCCGGGTTGGTCGAGTGGCTGATGAAGAGGGCCGAGTCGTTGGGCGAGGCCGATTGGGCGTAGCCGGGCCAGAAGTCGAAATGGGTGATCACGTTCGGCTTGCTCTCGACATAGACGAACGGATTGTGCGGCAGGTAAAAGCTGAGCGCGCTGGCGGTTTCCGGCGTGTCGGTGATGATCAACGTCGCGCCGATGCCCTGGTCCTGCTGGAGGCCCTGGACCGCGTCGGCCAGGTTTCGCCATGAAATCTGGCGCTTGCTGGCATAAAAGCCGGTCACGTTCTCGCCGCTTTGCGTGCGCCGCACCTGAAAACCGTGCCCGTCCGGTTTCGGCACGATGTAAAAGGGATTCAATCCGGCCAGCGACTGGAGGGCCGCGCAAATCAGGACCGCGGCGGCGATCCACTGGGCCGTCCGATTGACCGCGGTCAGGCGCGCCATATAACAACCGGCCAGCAGAACCAGGGGCAGGAAAAGCGCCGGAACCAATTCGAAGCGGCCCTCGTGAAAAAAGGCGGAGAAGTTTTGCCAGAGCAGGCCGGGCGCGGCCAGGCAGACGAGCAACCGATAGCGCGAATCGGTCCAGAGCGTTATTTTTAAGCGGCTCAACACCCAGACGAGGAGGATAAAGAAAAGCGGGCAAAGATAGAAAATCTCCAGGCCGATGAAATGGAAGCCCTGGTTGAACGAGAAGTGATGCGACAACGGCCACGCATTGAGGATGCGGGTATGGGCGACGTCGGCCACCTGCGGACCGCGCCACCACCAGACCAGCGGCGCGAGAAAAAGGCTGGTGAAGACGAGCGTGCCGCCCATCCAGCCTTCGCGCAGCCGGGCGCGCCGATCCGAACTGCCCATGAAATAGATGAGCAGGCCCACCATCCACCAGGCGTTGGCCAGGGCGACGAGCAGGGCCATGCCGCAGGCCGCCCCGCCCAGCAACCACCACCAGCCACGGTCCTTTTCAATCGCGAGGCTGAAGGCGAAGAGCGCCAGGGCCATCAGGCCGATGCTGGCCGCCGCCTCGGTCATGAAGGAGAGCTTCCACGCGAACATCGGGATGATGATGAAAAGAACGACCGTCCAGAAGGCGGCGCGGGCGTTGAACCAGTGGCGGGCGAGGTAAAAGAGAATGAAGCCGCTCATGCAGCAAATGACCGCCGCGGGCCAGCGCACCCCCAGTTCGGTGTCGCCGAAAATGGCCGTGCCGATGCGGATGAGCAACGGAACGAAGGGCCCGCGCTCCCAATAGGCCGGGCTGAGATTGGTGCCGTGCCCCTGGAGCCAAAGATAGGCCTCCTGGCCCGACAACTCGAACGTTTGCCCGAACCAGAACCGCACGAGCAAAACGGCCACAAGTAGAAAAATCGTCCGTTTGCGATAACCGGGATTCACCATAAGTAAGAACCTATCTCAAAATGATCCGAGGGCTGGTGGGTGGCCCGGACAACTCGTTGTCCGGGTGCGCGCGCACCGGAGGTCACCCGAATCGGTGCATCGCCGGCCGACTTTCCGGGTGGAATCTCCACTCGAACCTTGAGCCTTCATGCATTTAACTTGGCGCGCCATCCGACGAAAGCTAAAACGCTAAGAGATAACGAACAAGCGAAATGCTGGCTTCCGCCGCGGTTTCGCGCTTTTCTCATTTCCCGCATCCTTTATGAAATCGCGTCCCCCCCTCCGTCTCCTGGCTCTCTGCACCGTTGGCTTCCTCTCCCTGCCCGCGCGGGCCGGCACCCTGCCCGATCCGGCGACCAAGAACAACGTCCCCCCGATCCCCTACGTCCAGGCCCAAATCTATGGGCGGCTCAATCTGGCCGACTTCACGCTGACCGGCAGCGTGCGCTCGGACAAGACGAAGAAGGAATATCCGATCAAGCTCCTCACCAAGGGCCACGAGATGGTTTACGAATTCCTGGACCAGCCACTGCAAATCCAGGTCCAGCTCGAACCGGGCGCCTTTAGCCTCGCCAAGCGAACCTCCCCGACCGGCGCCTGGGTCGCCATCCCGACGGCCGACATGGGCAAATCGATTTTTGGCACCGACATCACCTACGGCGATTTGGGCCTCGATTTCATCAACTGGGACGACATCAAGCCGCTCGGCACCGACACGATCAAAACCCTGGACGCCTACGTCTTTGAGGCGAAGCCGGGGCCGGGTGATTACAGTCCCTTCGCTTCGGTCCGCTTTTGGGTCAGCAAACAATATTGGGCCTTTCTCCGCATCGACGGGCTCAACGCCAAGGGGCAGACCGTGAAGCGGGTCGAGGTGCAGGACGTGATGACCGTCGCCGACAAATATACCGTCTTCAAGGAAATGAAGGTCGCCAATATGGAGCCCGACAAGGACGACATCGCCAAGTCGACGACCTACATCGACATCGCGGACGGCAAGGAAGGCTCGGGCCTGGCGAAATAAACGGCGTTGGAAATAGCCCGAATCTCGCTGCGTCATTGCGCGCGGAGGCGTCTCTTGGCATAAGTGCCTCTTCCGCCGTGGACGATCTACCCCTCACCATTCCGACCAATCGCCTGCCCGCGCCACGGCCCGGGCCGCCCGATCCCCACCAGAAGCGCCGCATCGCCCTCGCCGCCGGCCTCGCCCTGCTCTGGGGAATCTTCACCCTGCTGGCCCAGCTCTCCGGGGCGCTCGACGCCTTCGAGGAACCGCTCCTCGACTGGCGGCTCTCGCTCCACTCCTATCCCGCCCCGCCGAGCAATCAGCTCGCGCTCATCGCCATCGACAACATCCCGTCCGACCGGCCGTGGCCCTGGTCGCGTCTCGAATATTCTTTGGCCCTGCGCAGCCTGATCGACTACGCGCCCCAGAGTGTCGTCTTTGAGATGAGCCTCAACGACCGCGATACCGAGTACACCTCGTTTGATGAAGAGTTTTCGCATATCGTGCAGAGGGCCAACACGGTCGTCTTCGCCGCCACCGTCCTGATCCCGCCGACGAATGAGCCGGGCGCCAGCACGTTGCCGGCGAACCTCGCCTCGCTTTCCTTCGACGGCAGCGTGCGCCAGGTCCCGCAGTTCGGTTCGGCGATCTGGCCGCTCGAGACCTTTGCCGGGGATTCTCCCGTGGGCATCAACAACCTCGAATCGGAATCGGGCCTGCGCCTGCGCCGTCTGCCGCTCGTTTTTCTGCTTGAGGGAAAAATGGTCCCGTCGCTGGTCCTCCAGGCTGCCGCTCAATTCCTGGGGGCCGATCTCGCCTCTTCCGAGGTCCAGGTGGGCCGCGCCATCTTTTTGCGACGGAAAGACGGCAAGCTTCTTCGCACCATTCCGATCGACGACGAGGGCCGGATGCGCATTCGCTATCACGAAGGGCCGGGCACCTCGTGGCAGGCCAGCTTCGACAACATCATGCTTTACGACGACCAGATTCAGCATGGCTTCACCCCGGACCACGATCTTCGCACCCTGGCCCGACGGCAGGTCTGGATCGGACGCACCGACCCCGGCGACCGGGAGCGCTTCAAGACGGCCGTGGGCCAGCTCAGCCGCGTCGAGGTCCAGATTCAGGCCGAGCGGACCATCCTCGAGCAGGACTATGTCCGCCCGCTTCCGCCGATGATCCTCGCCGCGCTCTATCTGCTGGTCGGCATCGGCGGCGCGGTTGCCGTCATCCAATTCGGGCCCGTCCATGCGGCGGCGATGCTGGTCATCCTGGCCTCCTTCTGGTTCGAGTCGTCGCTCCTCGCCTTCCGGGTCTACAACGTCATCCTGCCGCTTCCGAGCTTTGCCATGCTCCTTTTGGGCACCTACGCCGTGGGGATTCTCGCCTCCTATTGGGACCTTGAGCCGGAAGAGGACTCGCGCCAATTGCCGCTGGACATTTGAATGCGGCTCGATTTTGTGAATTCAACTTCCAAATCTTGGCTTAGAGAAAAGCTAGCGACGCTTTTTTGCGTGGCTCTTATTCTCCTCAGCACCTTGGTGTCGGGACGACTTCAGGCCGGTGTTCCTTCCACGGGAGATACAAACGTTCAGCCCTCCGAACACGCAAAATTAATCCATAAACTCCAGACCCTCTTTATCAAAAAGGTCGACTTGGATAACGCGACTATTAAAGAAGCGCTTAAGTTTCTCATTGATGAAAGCAAGAAGTCGGACCCTGAACATCAGGGCATCAATTTTGTTCTTGAAGCAAAACCCAACACTTACGTTCCACTTGGGATTACGATAAAGTATAAGAACGTCGTTGCAATAGAAGTCCTTAAAAGCATTCGGGAACAGTCCGGCTTTGCCTACTCCGTGGGAGACTCTTCCATCTATGTCTGGCACGATGACGGAGAAGGCCTGACCAAACGAACCTTCACCGTTTGGAACGGCTTTGTTGAGATCAAGCCGGACACGGTTGCGGATGAAACCAAGCGAGCTTACGACGTCAGAGATCAGCTTATGGCGAAGGGTGTTCGTTTCGCCCCCGGCACGAGCGCCTTTTATTTGCCCGCAAGAAAAGAGCTAATCGTGACAAATGATCCAGACCAGATCGAACTCATTGACGAATTCGTGTATGCGGGGAAGGGCGCAGGCCTGCATATCACCAAGGCGACGAAATTTATAGAAATCCAGTAATTATTACGGCTTGGATCCAGCCGGCGTGGCATTCGTTTGCGCAACGGGGGGCGGCGGCGGCGGCGGGGACATCATGTCGCCATCGGGGCCGCCGTGATGATGCATGCCGCCGGGACCGTCACGCGGAGGGCCCCAGTGGCGCACATGGCCCGAAAACATTTTTTCCCGTTCGCTTTCCATCTTCTGCAATTCGACTTTTTGCTCCGGCGTCAGGTAGGGCGCAATCTGTTCATTGACCGACTTGAAAATTTGGGAGCCGCGCTGCACATAGTCCCATTGCGCCGCCTGGATCCGGGTCGCCGCATCGGCCAGGATCGGCTGGATTTTCGCCTGCTGATCGGCGGTCAGGTTCAACCGCTTGGTCAGATGGGCCATCAAATGGAGGTTCAACTGCGCGTCACCCGGCGGAGTCGCGAAATGCGAACCGAAGCCGATGGTCAGCGCCGAGCCGGTGACGGCGCCCACGACAAAAATGATCCCCAGCACCAGCCACGGCTTGAACTGTGAACTCATGGAGCGTCGTCCGACGAAACGGTGGAATCGGTCAGTTGCAGAAAATCGGCAAAGGGATTGGTCGGGCCGGTGACCGTGGGGCTGGTCAAGGCCGGCCAAAAACTGACCGCCATGAGCACTGCGGCCAAAATCAACCCCCGCATCAGGAGCGTCATGTCCCAGAAACCGACCTCGGTCGTTCGGGCCGCGCGCCAGGCCGCCATGACCCGCGTCTCCAGCCCATAGGGCGGCGTGGCCATGGGCTCAACCCCACCCTGCGCCGCCGACCGGAAAAGCCGGCTCAGTTGGTCCTCGCTGGAATTCATGACGTCTCCTTCATTAGCAAACTATAGCGCCGACGCAATTGCGCTCGCGCCCGAAATGCACGTATCTTGATCAGCGACTTGTTCCAGCCGGTGAGGCTCGCGATCTCCTCGACCTGGCGTCCCTCGAGATACATCAGGCGCATGAGGAGGCGGTCGTCGGGCCGCAAGCTGGCCAGAAGCTTCTCGACCAATTCCTTCGCGGCGACCTGATCGGACGCATCAAGTTCTCCGGGCAGCGAGGCCAGGTGCTCGACCACGCTCGCCTCGTCTTCGCTCAAGTCGGCCAGGCGCACTTCCGGGCGGCGCTTTTCATGCCGGATCTGGTTGAGGCAGGTATTGACCGCGATCCGCGAGACCCAATGGAGAAAGGGCACCTTCCCGGAAAATTGCTCCAGCTTTGACATGACCTTGATGCAGACCTGTTGCACCAGATCTTCCGCGCTTTCCCGCGCAGGGAGATTTGCGTGCACCAGTTTGGCCACATGTGGATACATATAATGAAATAGCTCGAGGATTGCCTTTTCGTCCCCTTTTCGCCCACGCGCCAGGCAGTCCGCCACCTCCGCGTCGGTCATATCAAGGCAAAGCCCTTCATAAGTTGTTGACTCCCTACTGCTCGATCCGGTTACAAAAACATTAATATCTGCTATAAGAAGCTGTTCGATGAAATATCCCGCCCTCGCCTTCGGCCATCTGCCGCTGCCCACGCCTCTCTTATTATCGCCGCTGGCGGGATATACCAATCTCCCTTTTCGCCGCGTCATCCGGGAACTCGGCCGCGTGGGACTCTGCACCACCGACCTGGTCAATGCCCGCTCGCTCCTCGAAAAAAATCGCAAGGCGCTCAAGCTGATCGAAAGCTGCGCGGAAGATACGCCGCTGGCGGTCCAGCTCTTCGGCGCCGTTCCCGGGGAAATGGCCGAGGCCGCGCGGGTTCTCGAATCGCTCGGCGTGGCCTCGGTCGATGTCAACATGGGTTGTCCCGTGCGGAAAGTCTGCCAGGTCGGCGGCGGCTCGGCGATGATGACGGAACTTGGCCGCACCTCGGACCTCGTTCGCGGCATGGTCAACGCCGTCCGCATCCCGGTCACCTGCAAGATGCGCCTCGGCTGGGACGACGACAATCTCACCGCGCCCGATCTCGCCCGCGCCCTGGAAGAGACGGGGGTCGCCGCGATCATGGTCCATGGCCGCACCCGCCAGCAGGGTTTCCAAGGCTCCGTGAACCTGGCCGGGATTCGAAGCGTCGTTGCCGCGGTGCGCCGCATCCCGGTCATCGGCAATGGCGACATCACCAGTCCGCAAGCCGCGAAAATGATGTTCGACTCGACCGGTTGCGCGGGCGTGAGCATCGGCCGCGGCGCGTTTTACAACCCCTGGATTTTCAGCCATACGATGCATTATCTCGAAACCGGCGAACTTCTTCCCGAACCCGCTTTTTCCGAACGCATCCGCGTCATGAACCGTCATTTCGACCTGATGATCGAGGTCTTCGGCGAAGGTCTCGGCTGCACCATGTTTCGCAAAGTCGGCCCGTGGTACGCCAAACGTTTTGGGCCCGCCTCCCTCTTCAACAAGGGCATCGTCCGCATTTCCACCCGGGCCGACTATCTGGAGCTTCTGGAGCGTTATGTCGCCTGGAGGAGCCAGTTCCTCGATGTCAATGGCCAGCTCTTGGGGAAATATACGCCCGCGCCCCACGCGCTGAATTTTCGTGACGAGGAAACGGACGCCCCCGCCGTCACGCGCCGCGAAGCGATCCCGGTTCCCGCCGGGCCGAACGAGCTTTGGTAGGTCCTGCGGACGGCAGTATTTCCTTGTTCCCAAGTTGCACTTGGGAACGAGGATCAACCAACTTCCACTTAACGCGCGGGACGCGTCTCGGGCGAGGCCAGCATTCCAAACGAAGTACCGACCGACGATGGTTCCTCCCGGGTTTCCGGCGACGGCGGCTTAATCTTCACAAAAATCTGGGTGAAATAGATGGTGCCATCCTGCTTTTGCCAGACGCCGAGCCCCGAGTAATTGTAGTCGCCCCGGATATTTTTGAGATGGTGCGGGCTGTGGAGCCACATCGTCACCGCGTTCTGCGCGACCCGATCGAGATTGCTGGTGAAGAGCACATTTTCACCCGCGCCCCAAAGTCCGGGCAGGACCGCTCTCAGGCGGCTGATGCGGTCGCTAAAGCCGTCGTGACCGAAGTCAACCTCGCCCGTCGCCATATCCCTGCTGTGGGCGCGGGCCGCCTTGGCGATCTCGCCATCCCAGGCCAACGGCGGCAGGTCGCTGGCTTTGCGGTATTGATTGACGAGGGAAAACGTCTCCCGCTCCACTTCGTTGCGGTAGTCCACGCCGCCGGTGGCCGGCTTGAAATCGAGAACCGATTGGGCCTCCGCGCCCAACGATGCGGCGAGGAACAGAAAGATGACGGCGCGAATCAATCGCGAGGCAACCTGAGATGCGGGCATAAAAAGAAAGCCCGATTAAAGCGCATCCGCCGCGAAAAATCACGGCCATTCAGCTCTCTAGCTCGTCGTCGAACTCGTCTGCTTCGTCGGGATCGGCCCCGTTTTGGGCTCCTGGGAGTTCTCGATTTCCAGCGGCCTACCCGGAATGTCGGTGGCGGCATGACTCAGCACGTCGACCTTCTGAAAAGCGACGCGCGCCTCGTCATCGCGGCCCAACTTTTCGAGGGCCACCCCGAGATCGTACCAGGCGCGAATATTATCGGGCACCCAGTTCACCTCCCGGCGAAAGGCGTTCATGGCGGCCAGATAATCGCCCTTTTGCGCGCAGACGATGCCGAGATTGTGCCAGGCCCCGGGATAAGACTCCTTCAAGTCGACCGCCTGCTGATACGAATCGCGCGCCGCTTCCAGGTCGCCCAGCTTGTGGAAACTGACGCCCAGGTTGAACCAGGCCTGCGGTTCCTCCGGCACGATCATCGTCGCCTCGCCATAGGCCGTGGCTGACCGCGAATAATTTTCCGCCGAGTACCAGGCGAGCCCGATCTCGTTCCACGCCAGCCAGAGCATCTCGCATTTCGGATCGGCCTTGACCGCGCGCTGCACCGCGGCCTCCGCCTCCTCAGTCTGCTCGAGCCGGGCGTGAATCATCGCCTGGAACGAATCGCAGTAAGCCGAGATCGCCGGCAGCAACGCCGCATGCTGGAACTCGGCGGCGGCGCGCGTCAGGTTGTTTCGGCTGAAATAGATCAGGCCCATCTTGAAAAAAGCTTCCGGGTACTCGGGACGGAGTTCGACCGCCCGCTTGCAGGCGATGAGCGCCTCGTCCAGCTTGTCCTGCGCTCCCAGGGCCGCCGCCAGATTGTCCCAGGCGCGGGCATATTCGGGGCTGGCCATCGTGGCGAAACGCAATGCCGATTCCGCCTGCGGATACTGGTCCGTTTGAAAATAGAGCACGCCGAGATTGCACCAAACCTTGGGATGCTTCGGATCGATCTTGTTGGCTTTCAGGTAGGTCGCGAGGGCCAGGTCATACTTCTGGTTGAGCTGGTAACCGAGGGCCGCGTTGAACTGGGAGGCGAGTTCATCCGGATCGAATTTCAGCGCTTCGAGGAAAGCCATCTCGACCTCGGGAGATTGACCCGTCTCAAAATAAGCCTGCCCGAGATCGGTCCAGAGCTGCCACATCTCCGTCTTCCCCGCGGGCTGTTCGTTCGCCTTTTTGAGCAGCGCTTCGGCCCGTTTGAAATTGCCCTGCTTCATCGCCGCCTTGGCCGCCTCGATGCATTCCCGCGTCGTGTCGGGCAACGGTTCGGCCGTCTTGGCGGCGGGCCGCATCTTGGTCGTCGCGGCTGGATTCGGTCGCGACGGCATCAACATCTTCCCGGTCTTGCGGATGATCTCGACCGTCACCGGCTGGCTGTGCTGGGCCGTGGTGATCCCGGAATGTCCCGCCACCGTCCCGGTAAGCTGCGACATCTGCCTTTGCACCGCGACCGCCGCCGCTTCGCTCAGCGGCCGCAGTTCCCTTTCCGGACCGCCCAGCCGCATCGAACGCTCGAAATGTTGCAGCGCCACGCTGGGCAGGCCCAGGTCGCGCAGGTAAATCAGCCCCACTTCCTTGAGCAGCGTCGGGCTGTTGTAGGCCCGGGCCAGCCGCGCAAACATCGACTTCGACAACGACGATATCCGAAGCGGCTCCGTATTCCGTTGCTTCGCCGCCGCGTTGAGCTCCGCCACTCTTTTCAGGCCGTCGATGATGACCTCGAGGCTCTTGATGCTGAGCGGATCGTTTTGCCCCCGCACTTTTTCCATCAGCGCTTCCCACGAGGCCGGAGTTAACGGGTCCTCCTCGATCAGCCTCAAGTTCTGAGTGGAACGGCCGGAATGAAAGGTGGGCTCAGTCATGGAGGGCGGCAAAGAATAGCTTCATCGATGCTGGCCGTGACTATATGTGGAGAGACGAGATGAGGCAACCCTTCTCGGCAGAATATGCCCGGCACGTTTTATCTATTCTGGTTTAATCCAGCGCGCCCGATAGGTCGCCCTGCCTTCGGCGTCGAAGGTCTGCTGAAAATCGGTCCTAGGATCGGCGGCCCAGTTCCAATCGGAAGAGGGCTTTAGGACAGCCGCCTCACGGAGAGCTTGCTGAGCGGTCTCGAAATAATGAGCGTGATCGGTCGTGAAGCGAAGTTCGCCGCCGGGCTTGAGCGCCATGGCCAGGTCGCGAACGAAACCGGGCTGGATCAGCCGCCGCGGCCAGTGGCGGCGCTTCGGCCACGGATCCGGAAACAAAATATGGGCGACGGAAACGCTCTCCGGCGGCAAGAGATAGCGGACCGTGTAACCAAACTCCAACCGCAGGACGCGAAGATTGTCGAGCCCGGCCCGCGTCGTCCGCTTCTCGATTTTGCGCACGCGACCGAGCAGCCGTTCCACCGCGAGAAGATTGATCTCTGGATGCTGCTGTGCATAGGCCAGGGCGAAGCCTCCGTCCCCCGCGCCAAGATCGAGCTCGATGGGATGATCGTTGCCGAAAAGCTCACGCCAATCAAAGCGAGCGCAGATGTCGGTGAGAACAACCGACGGCGAAGAAACATCCATGAAGGCAGATTAGTCACGAAAGAACACAAAGAACTCAAAAAAAGGGTGAACGCCCAATTTTAAAGTATCTGAAACTCACCCCCCTCGTTCCCAAGTTGCACTTGGGAACGCACTTGTCGGCGAAGCTTTGCTTCTCCCCGACTGAGGCAACGAAGTTGCGGGGACACTTGCGTTCCCAAGTACAACTTGGGAACGAGGGACAATTTATCTTTTCCCCTTCCTTTCAACCCTCTGTGTTCTCTGTGTCCTTTTGTGGCCAATCAAAGGGTCACCCCACCGGCAATTCCGTCAGCCAGTGGAGAATCCCCTTCTGCGCGTGGAGCCGGTTTTCCGCCTGATCGAAAATTTCCTGCTGGCGTTCCTCGAAGATTTTTTCCGTGATCTCCTGCTCGCGATAGGCAGGCAAACAATGCTGCACCAGCGCGTGCTTCTTCGCCACGGCAAGCAGCTCGTGATTGATCTGGTAACCCTGGAATGCCGCGATGCGCTTGGCCTGCTCCTCCTCGAGGCCCATCGAGACCCAGACGTCGGTGTAGAGGACGTCGGCGTCGCGGGCCGCGTCCTCCGCGTCGTGGGTCTGCGTGACATAATGGTTGGTGACCGAGCTCAGGTAGCCGTGGGGTCCCGCCAGCGCGAGATGGAATTTGAGCGTGCCCGCGGCATAAATCCACGACCGCGCGACGTTGCACGCGCAGTCGCCGATGAACGCGATCTTCCGGCCCGCGATGGGGCCCAGCTTTTCCTCGATGGTCTGGATGTCGGCCACGATCTGGCACGGATGCTCGTCGTCGGTCAGCGCATTGATCGTCGGAATTCTCGCGTAGCGGGCGAAGTCCTCCACGTCGCTTTGCGCGTAGGTGCGGATGATCGCGCCGTGGACCATGCGGCCCAGCACGCGCGCCGTGTCCTTGATCGGCTCGCCGCGACCGAGCTGCATGTCGTTGGCGTTCAGGAAAAGCGCGTTGCCGCCCAGCTCGCGGATCGCCACCTCGAAGGAGACCCTCGTGCGCGTCGACGACTTGTTGAAAATCAGCGCCCAGGTCTGCCCGGCCAGCGGACGCCACGAGATCGATTTGCGTTCCGCCTTGTAGCGCGCAGCCAGGGTGAGAATCTCGCGGATGCCCGCTTCCGGGAAAGCCTTGAGGCCGAGAAAATGACGAAGGGGCGCGCTCATGGGTCCTACTTTCCTGCGGCGATTTCCGTGCCAATACCGGCGTCGGTGAAAAGTTCCAGCAACAACGAATGGGCCCGTTTGCCGTCGAGAAAATGGACCTTGCCCACCCCGCCGGCCAGCGCCTCGAGGGCGGAATCGACCTTGGGAATCATCCCGCTGGCGATCACCCCGTCCTGCTTCAGCTTCTTGATCTGCGCCGGCTTCAGCGTGGAGATCAGCGACGTTTCATCCTTCGGATCGCGCCGCACGCCGTTGACGTCGGAAAGATAAATGATCTTGTGCGCCTTGAGCGCCTGCGCGATTTTCGCCGCGGCAATATCGGCGTTGACGTTATAGACTTGGCCGTCCCGTCCCCGGCCCAGCGGAGAAATGACCGGGACGATTTCGGCGTCGACGAGCTTCTGCACGCGGCCAATATCGGTCGAGACAATGTCGCCGACAAATCCCAAATCGATCTTGGCGCCGGCCGCATCCACTCGCGGCGGGGCCTTCTGCGCCACCAGCACTTCCTTGCCCGAAAGGACCTGCGCCTTGCCGCCCAATGCCTCAATCCGGGCCGCGAGCGAGGGACTGATCACTTCGGTCAGCACGCGATCGATGATCTTGATCGAAGCCGCATCGGTAATGCGAAAGCCCTCGACAAAGCGGGCCGTCAGATTTTCCTGCCGCATGGCCGCCGTGATCGCCTTGCCCCCGCCGTGGACCACGACCGGATTGACCCCGACCGCCTCGAGAAAAACGATGTCGCGCATGACGCTCTCGACCAGCTCGGGATTTTCCATCGCCGCGCCACCATACTTGACCACGACCGTGCGCCCGCGAAATTGTTGAAAATAGGGCAGCGCTTCCAGCAGCGCCTCCGCCTTCGTGTTTCTCATGGGAAGCTCTTATTCGCCCTTGTTGATCCGGACGTACTCCTCGGTGAGGTCCGTCGTCAGGATACTATACTCGCCCATGCCGGAGTGGAGATGAATCGTAATGGTGAATTTGGGCCGGCGGACCAGCTTGCGCAGCTTGACCAGCGGCGTTTTGCTCGGCTGGCCGTTGACCACCGCGAGCAGCCCGTCGTAATAAATCTCGACCATCTCCTCGCGCACCCGCGCCCCGCTGTAGCCGAGCGCGGCCATGATGCGGCCCCAATTCGGATCGCCCCCGGTCCACGACGTCTTGATCAATTCCGATTTGGCCACGGCCAGCGCCGCCAGTTTCGCCTCCTGCGCGTTAGCCGCGCCCTTGACCGCGACCTCGACCACCCGGGTGATCCCCTCGCCGTCCTCGACGATCATGCGCGCCAGCTTCCGCATCACATGCGTGAGCGTCTTCTTGAAAAGCGCGAATTGCGGATGATAGCTCTTGAGCAGGTTCGTGCCCGAGACGCCGTTGGCCAGGACGATCACCGTGTCGTTGGTCGAGGTATCGCCGTCGACCGAAATGCGATTGAACGATTGCTCGACCGCCTCCTCGACGCAGACCTTCAGCGCCGGCCGGTCGATGCTCGCATCGGTGGTGATGACGCAAAGCATCGTCGCCATGTTGGGATGGATCATCCCCGCCCCCTTGGCCATGCCGCCGATGGTCACCTTGCGTCCATCCACCTTGAAGCGCATGGCAAATTCCTTGCGGCGCGTGTCGGTGGTCATGATCGCCTTCGCCGCCTCCGCGCCGTTCGTGGGGCCCAGTTTGGCCGCAGCCTTCTCGATGCCCTTGCGCACCTGGGCCATCGGCAACCGGTTGCCAATCCGGCCGGTGGAGCAGATCAGCCATTCGCGTGGCTTGGTTTCCAATTCCTTGGCGGCATGCTCGACCATCGCCTTGGCGTCGGCGATGCCGCCCACGCCCGTGCAGGCGTTCGCGCAGCCCGAATTGATGACCACGCCGCGCATTTTTCCGTTGCGCAGATGCTTCATCGAAAGTTTGACCGGCGCCGCCTTGACCAGGTTGGTGGTGAACGTCGCCGCCGCTTCCGCCGGAACATCCGAGACGATGAGCGCCATGTCCTTTTCTCCGCGCGGCTTGATTCCGCAGGCCACGCCCGCGGCCTGGAAACCTTCCGCCGACGTCACGCCCCCCCCCTTGATCTCCTTGGCTTCCATATTTTTCGAGGTCTTCATGCCAGACCGAGCTTCTCATCCAGACCGGAGGCCAGATTGGCCGCCTGAATCGCCTGTGAAGCATTGCCTTTGCCAAGATTGTCCAGGGAAGAAAAGAGCATGAGTCGATTCGTGCGGGGATCGACCCGGGCCGCGATCTGGATGCGGTTGGAGTTGGCCACCTGCCGCGCCTCGGGGAGTTGCCCCGGCGGAAGAAGCTCCACAAAAGGCTCCCGGCCATAGGCTTCCTCGAGCGCCGCGTTTAATTCGGCGTCGGTCTTCGGCTCAACCAGCCGCGCCGTGATGGTCGAAAGCATTCCGCGATGGATCGGGACGAGATGAGGCACGAACGAAATCGTGATTTTCTCTCCCGCCAGCAGCGAAAGCTCCTGCTCGATTTCGCCCAGGTGCCGGTGCTTCGGCACGCCGTAGGTGTACATATTGTCGTTCACCTCGCCAAAAAGCAGCCGGAGCTCCACCTTGCGCCCCGCTCCCGAAACGCCGGTCAGCGAGCTCACGACAAGGGAGTCGGTCTCGATCCAGCCCGCGCGTAAAAACGGCGCAAGCGGCACGATAATGCTGGTGGGAAAACAGCCGGGAGCGGCAATGAGCCTCGCCGACTTGAGCCGCTCGCGATGGATTTCCGGGATGCCGTAAACCGCCTCGGCCAGCAGGGCGGGCGCGGGATGATCGTGGTCGTAAAATTCCTTGTAAACGGCCGGATCGGTCGTCCGAAAATCGGCGCTCAGGTCGACCACGGTCTTGCCCGCCTCGCGCAAGGCGACGGCATAGGGCGCGGCGGTGCCGTGGGGCAGGGCCAGGAAAAAAAGATCGGCCTGCTCCGCCAGCGCGAAGTCGGGAGCGGCGTCGACAAAGCTCAGCGCGCCCAGCTCGCGCGGGAGTCCATGCATAAATTGGGAAAGCGGCTGGCCGGCGTTCTGCCTGGAGGTGACCAGGCAGAGTTTGAACACGGGATGCCGGGCGAGGTAATGGAGAAGCTCCTGCCCGGAATAACCGGAAGCGCCAACGACCGCCGTGCGTACGGATTGCAACTGTGGCCTTTCTCCCTGCGGTTCCATGCGTGAACCGCAAAGAATTTTAGCGTTTGGAGAACTGGAAGCGCTTGCGTGCGCCTGGTTGTCCCGGCTTCTTGCGCTCCTTCTTGCGGGGATCGCGACGAAGCAAACCGGGCTTCTTCAACGTCGTCCGCAGGGCCGGATCAACCTGGATCAAGGCGCGCGCCAAAGCGAGGCTGAGCGCGCCGGCCTGGCCGACCAGTCCGCCGCCGTGGGCCTTCACCTTGACATCAAATTTCTTGACCGAATCGACCGTCTGCAGCGGCTGCAACGCGAGGGTCTTCATCGCCGGGGTCGTAAAGTAATCTTCAAAATCGCGACCGTTCACCTCGAGTTTGCCCACTCCGGGTACGAGTTGAATCCGGGCCACGGCGGTTTTGCGGCGGCCGGTGGCGGCGATGACATTTTTAGCGGGGGTGACCATGAACGTGAATCCTTATTTGACCTTGACCTTATTGATCGCGAGAGGCGCCGGGGCCTGGGCTTCATGCGGATGCTTGGAGCCCTGGTAAACATGCAGTTTGCGCAAGATGGAACGACCGAGCCGATTGTGCGGGATCATCCCCTTGACCGCGCCTTCGATGATCAGTTCGGGATGGCGGCCGCGCCGCGCCTTGGCGGTCTCGGTGTGATGGCCGCCGATGAAGCCGGAGTAGCTCATGTACTCCTTTTGCGTTTCTTTCTTTCCGGTAAAGACCGCTTTCTCGGCGTTGATCACAATGACGTAATCGCCGGTATCGACGTGGCTGGTAAAAATGGCTTTGTGTTTGCCGCGAAGGAGAACGGCGGCCTTTTCCGCGACGCGACCGACCACCTGGTTGTCCGCGTCGATAATAAACCACTTGCGTTCGACTTCTTCTGCTTTGGCACTAAAAGTTTTCATCGGGAGCCGAAAATTAAGCCACGCCACACGAGATGTGTCAAAGATTTTCGCGGTTATTTTTGGGTAGCCGCCGCACTCCGTGCCACGGATTTCCAACTAAAGCGTCCCCTCGTTCCCAAGTTGGACTTGGGAACGCACTTGCTGAGGCAATTCCATGGCCGATCCCACCGCGATGGCGGCAAGTCAGCGCGGAATGGAATTTCGCGAGGAAAAGGAAGCGTTCCCAAGTGCAACTTGGGAACGAGGGAAATTGTGCATCAGGGCTACAACCGCGACGTCATCTTCGATTTGGCCGCGGCCAGATCCCGCGTCAATTGATCGTTCTGCGCCTGGAGGACCGTGTTCTGCTGCGCGAGGATCGCGCACTCGCTTTTGAGATTGTCGAAATTGTGCCGGCTCAACGACGTCCCCTCAGTCGCTTCGCGGAGCGTGTCGCGCGTTTCATGCAGCGCTTTCTGGCTCAGGGCCAGGCCGCGCTGGGCGACCGAAGTTTCCTCCTTCGCGCGTTGCAGCTGCTCGCGCAGCGAAATAATTTCCTGCCGCGCCTTCTCATCGCCGTCGCCTCCGCCGCCCGATGTCGCCTTGAGCGCGGCGATTTCCCGGTTCCGTTCCTCCAGCTTTTGCCGGAACCCGTCGACCTGCTGTTCCAGTTCCTTGCGAAACTTGCCCGAATCTTCCTTCGGGCTCTGCTCATGCTTCAGGGTTTCAAACTGCTTGCGGAGCTCGGCATATTCCTTGCGGGCCTGGTCGCGCTCGCTGGTCAAAAAAGTAAGCTCCTTGGTTTTGGAGAAATCCGTTTTATTCGCCGACGTGGCGGACGGCGCCTGCGCCCGAAGCGCCTGCAGCTCGGCCAGGGCTTCGTCGCGCTCCTTGGTGACGCGCGCCAGTTCCTCGTTCGATCCGGCCCCGCCTTCCCGACCCTCGAGCGTTTCATCGGCCTGGCGCAGTTGCTCGCGCAGGAGCATGCCTTCGTTGACCGCCTGGTCGCGTTCCAGGATCGTGTGGGCCAGCTCCTCGTTGAGCTGCGCCATCTTTTGCCAGACCGGCGCCAGGTCGTCGCCCTCCTCGTTCAAGGGGGCGCCGGCGTCGACATCACCTTTGGCCTCGTCGTTCGGAAGAGGGGTCTCGTCGGGCGTTTCCTCGATCTCGGGCAGCGCTTGGATCGGCCCCGATTTCGCCAACGCGGTCGCCGGCCGTTCCGGAGCGGGAGCAGGTTGAGTTTGCGCCGGATACTGAAAAAGCGCCTTGAGACCCGGCAGCGGGGTCGTGCGGCGGGGAAGCGCCGGAAGCGCGCGATGCTCCGATAACAGGGAAGGCGGTTTGGAAACCAGCGAGATGCGCGACGTCGGGACCACGGCCCCCTCACCCAGGAGAGAACGGTTCTCCGGCTCGGCCGCGGGCGCGGGGGGGAGCGCTTCAGTGACAGGTTTGGGTCCTACCTTTTTTACCAGGCGGGAGAACTTTTCCTGGTCAAACCACGAGGGAGACGTACTCATCGCTTTGTTCGGGAGCTACCAAGTCCAGTTTGGATTCAAGTTCCGCCGCAAGTTGGTCGAAGACCAACGAAATCGCGGGCGGCGCGCCGCCACGAAGGAGTCCCAGCGGCATGCCCTTCATGCTCGCATGAATCACGGCGGCGTCGCGCGGCAGCATGGCCTGGCAGACCAGTTCCGGCGGCAGCACGCGCTTGATCTCCTCCACAATCTTCTTCGTGTCCTCGACATGCGGATCGGCCATGGTCAGGACCACGCCCACCAGCGAGCACGCTTCCTCGTTCTCGGTCTGGAGCTGGTTCAGGAAATCGACCGTGAGCATGAGCGAGCGCAAGGCGAGAGGTTCGCACTGCTGCGGCACCAGGACGTGGCTGCAACTGCGGAGGATGCCTTCGGTCGGACCGTGCAATCCGGAGGGAGTATCGAGCAGGACCAGGTCGTAGCCCGACTCGGATGCCGTCTTGAAGAAGGGCGCGAGCCGGTGGCCGTCCTGAAGGCTCGAACACCACTTGGAGATTTCGTTGGTCGGGATCTTCCCCGACATCACGATATTCAGCGTGTCGAGTTTGGTTTTCAGGAACGTCTGCTCGAAAGAGGCGCCCGAATTGAGAATCTCATAGAGCCCGGTATAGCTCTGCGCGCTGGGCGAAAGCGACAGCCCCACGGACCCTTGCGGATCGGCATCGACGAGAAGCGTTTTCCACCCGCGCTTGGCGAAGGAGTAGGCGAGGTTAATGGCACAGGTGGTCTTTCCCACGCCCCCTTTTAGACTTGAAATGGCTAGTGTAATCACAACGGTCGTTTGTTTTACCTATTGATAACGCTTATCGCCAGCTTGAAACGAAAAAAATATAAATAACTCCAAAGTGAGCTGAATTTTTTAGGGATGGTCCGCCGCCATTTCAAGGCTGAAATCGATCGCCCGCACGCTGTGGGTCAGCGCCCCCACGGAGATGAAATCGACCCCGGTTCCCGCCACCTCGGCCACGCGTCCCAGGGTCATATTGCCGGAAGCCTCCGTGGCCGCCCGCCCGGCGATCAGCGCCACGCAGGCGTTCATCTCGTCGAGCGACATGTTGTCGAGCAGCACGACATCGACGCCGAGGGAGACGATTTCCGGGATTTGCCCCAGATGGTCGACCTCCACCTCCAGAATGGCCTCCGGATCGAGCGCCCGCGCGGCCCGGATCGCCTCGGCCAGCCGGTTGCCCTGCCCGATCAGGGCCAGGTGGTTGTCCTTGATCAAAAAGCGGTCGTAGAGCCCGAAGCGGTGGTTCACCCCGCCTCCGCAACGGACGGCATATTTTTGCAGCGCCCGCAAACCGGGCAGCGTCTTGCGGGTATCGAGTATTCTCGTCTTGGTCCCCGCCACGGCATCGACAAAGCGCCGCGTTTGGGTGGCGACACCCGAAAGGTGCTGAAGAAAATTAAGCGCGCTTCGCTCGGCGGTCAGGATCGACGAGGCCGCCCCGCGGATTTCCAGCACCGTGTCGCCGGGTTGAAGCGACGCTCCATCCTCGAAGCGCGGGGTCAAAACCAGCGTGGCGTCCTGCTCCCGGAACACCTGCTCGGCCACCGGCATCCCGGCGAGCACGCAGGCTTCCTTCACGAAAATCCGCGCCGCCGCCGTCGCCTCGAACTTGACACAGGCCAGCGTCGTGATGTCGGCCGGACCGCAGTCCTCGCCCAGCGCGCGGGCCGCCGCTTCGCGAATGATGGCGGAATCGGGAAGCGGAATCATTTTGTGGAACGTAGCTGCGGCCTGGGACCGTAGCAAGGATGTTGAAATCATCGTCGCTGAGGTGAGCGTCCGAATTGCAAAAGGTAATATTATCGCGGACGAAGCGTCAAATCCCGGCGCTGCTGATTTTAAATACCGCCGAAAACTTGAGCGGCATTTGCGCCGGACAAGTGATTTCCAAACCGTCCGAAGCCCGCTTCCAGTCCACCCGGGCGGGACTTCCCAGGAGTGTTACCTGGGTGATGGGCCCGCGAAGATATTTGGCGGCGGAACCCAGGGCGGCGATTTTCAGTTTGGTTCCGCCCGGAGGAACGGTCAGGCAAAATGCGTAGAGCGAGCCGTCCTTGCCGACGGTGAACCGGAAGTCATCCGGGGTGAATGTGCACTCCGCCTGCTTCGCCCCGATCTTGCCATGCGGCAGCGATTTGATCTGGCCATTGGCGCCTTCTCCCAGCACTCCCCCCGTCCAGGCGTGGCTTCCGTAGATACCGGAGCCGTTGAGCTTTAACCAAGCGCCCATCTCCTTCAGCATTTTCCGCGTGCTCTCGTCAAGCGAACCGTCCGGCATCATCGCAATGTTGACGCAAAAATTTCCATCCCGCGAAACGCACTCCAGCATGTAGCGGATCACGCCACCCGCATCGTTGACGAAACCGGGCTCGTAAAACCAGTCGCCGTTCGCCGTCTCGCCAATCCAGGGCTGGTCGGTTTTGATGCCCTCGGGCCATCTTCCCTCGAAGGTGGTCACGACGCCGTTCGGGGCGAGGCCGGGCGCGGGCTTGTAGAATTTCACGATACTAAACGTGTCGACCCGGCCACGATTCTGCAGCGTACGGTTGTAGTAATCGGCAATCACCCGCTCGATCGCATCGCATTTGTAACCCGAGCCGGTCAATTTGCCGCTGAACGGCTGCGTGCTGTTTCCATCGGTAAAGATGAAATCGGGATCATATTTATTGATCGCATCCATGATGCGGAGCGCCCAATTGGTGGCGTACCATTTACAGTAGGCGAGATGGTTGACCAGGATTCCACCCTTCGGCGTGTTGTAAAAATGGGCCCAGCCCTTGTATTCGCGGAGGTCGATCCCATAGAGCATTCGCGGATCGTATCCCTCCCACCATTTTCCTTTTCCATCCGCCAGGGTCTCGTTCGCGTCATACGGCACGCCCGCCTTCGGGCCGGTGGGATCGCTGGCAAACGCCGCCTGCCACCACCACCACGTGTATTCGTGATGAAAGGAAATGCCATAGCGCATGCCCGCCTTTTTGGCGGCGGCGGACCATTCGCCCAGGAGATCGCGCTTCGGCCCCATGTTGACCGAATTCCACGGCTGGTAGGTCGAATTCCAGTTGTCGAAATTGTCGTGATGAACACCCTGAATCAGCAGATACCGCGCGCCGGCGTCCTTATAGATTTGCACCAGGGCGGCCGGATCGAGCTTCCTGGGATTCCACGTATGGAGCAGGTCCTTATAGCCCACCTCGGAAGGGTGGCCAAAATCACGAAGGTGATTGGCATAAGCCGGGTCATCCGGAAGATACATCCTGCGCGCGTACCAATCGCCGCTCTGCCCGGCGGCTTGCGGCCCGAAATGGACCCAAAACCCGACCTTCGCGTCGCGCAACCACGAGGCTTCCCGCCCCGGGTAATGTTGCGCGATGGAGGCCCAGCTCGCCGCGTAGGGACCCTCGGCGATCGGGAAATCCATTTTAACTTCCGGAAACGCATCCGGATCGCCCATCTCAATTGACTCCTCCGCCTGCCGGGGAGGCAGGGGCGGAATCGGCGCCGGAGGCGGCATGACCTGACCGAAGACCGCGCCCGCGGCCAGCAGGGAAATCAAAGCTATCTTCAAGGCGATGGCTTCGGTTCGAGGCGAAAATTTCATTGGCGGCCAAGCATGGACGCGATCAACCGCAGGCAGCAAAACGCATGACCCAGGCCAGCGAAGGACGGTACGGAATGAATGCTATGCCTAACATACAAGGAAGTTGTCGACAATCTAAGCCAGGGCCTGCCACCACTACAAAGAAAAGTTAACCTTTGATTGGGACGATGATGCAACCGGAACCTTACCTGAACACGCTCCCGTGATCGTTGGGCGGAAAACGCGATGAAGCAGACGATACGATGCGGCCCGCGCCCTCCCGCCTTACCTTAACCGGCCCTTAGGAAGCGAGCTGCGCCAGCACGGCGCGAATTTCCGCCTCCGGTCCTTCGTGGTCCTGCGCGATGGCGAGTTCGAGGCCCGACTTGTAGTAGGCGAGCGCGGCGACCTTGTCATTGCGTTGCAAAGCTATTTTCGCCAACAGCATCGTCACCACCATCCAGTCGGGCCTCGCCTTCAACGCCGCCAGCAAATGCGCTTCGGCCTCCGGCACCCGGCCCGCGTCGTAGAGTGCCTTCCCCAGGCTGAAGTGGAGCAGCTCATCGTCGGGTCGTGCTTTCAGCAGACCCTCGTACTTGGCGATCAGGGCATCGGCGGACATACGAACGCCATTTAACAGCAAGCCATGAAAACAGGAATCTTATCTTCATGTTTTCGTGACTTCATGTTTTCCTGTTGAACCTATGGCGCATTACGATGTGGTGATTGTCGGGGCGGGTCACAACGGCCTCACCTGCGCCTGCTACCTCGCCAAGGCGGGGCGGAAAGTCCTCGTGCTCGAACGGCGGCATATCGTCGGCGGCGCGGTCTGCACCCAGGACGACCTCATCCCCGGTTACCGGCTCGATGTCGGCTCGTCGGCGCACATCATGATCCATCTCACGCCGGTCCTGCGCGAACTGGAGCTCCACAAGTTCGGCCTCGAATATCTCGAGATGGACCCGTGGGCCTACTACCCGATTCTCGGCACCGGCACCGGCATCAGCTTTTACCGCGACCTCGACAAGACCTGCGCCAGCATCGCGAAGATTTCACCGCGTGACGCCGAAGCCTATCGCGCGTTCGTCCATCATTGGGGTGAACTGAACGAGGGTATCTTCGAGACGTTCCTCAAGCCGCCCTCGCCCGGAAAAATCTTCGGCACGATCTTCAAGCGCAACCTGCTCAACTGGCGCTCGCGCAAGCTTTGGTCGTCGATGGACACCTCGCGGCAACTGATGGCCCCCTACGGCGCGCTCATCGACGAACTCTTCGAGCATCCGGCCATGCGCACCGCGCTCGCGTGGCTTTCCGCGCAATCGGGCCCCGCCCCCAGCGAAATGGCCACCGGCGACATGCTCGGCTGGAACGCCATGATCCACAAATCGGGCGCGAAGCGGGCCAAGGGCGGCAGCGGCGCGCTGACCCAGGCGATGGCGAAGTGTTTGCTCAGTCATGGCGGGGAAATCATCTGCGATGCGGAGGTGACAGAAATCAATCAAGGCACGCCATGGAAAATCTCGCATCGAAAAAGCGCCTCAGTGGTAGCCGCCGCTGTCCCCAGCGGCGGTGCCTTTTCGTTTGACGACCGACCGCCGCTGGGGACAGCGGCGGCTACCTCAGAAGTAACGGCCAACCGCGTCGTCTCGGCCATCCATCTCCATACCCTATTCAAGATGCTCCCCGACGCTCCGGAGAACTTAAAAAAACGCGTCGCTCGCACCCGCATCGGCAATGGCTTCGGCATGATCGTCCGACACGCCGTGGAGGAACTGCCTGATTACGGCGACGCTTCCGCGCCCGCCGGCCCCCTCCCCGGCACCAAGGATTACCAGACCTCGCTCCAACTCCTCTGCCCGTCGCTGAACTACCTCAACTCCTCCTACCGCGATTTCATGTTCGGCCTGCCGCCAAGCGAGCCGTCGGTCGTCGCGATGAGCTTCTCCTCGCTCGACCCGACCCTCGCGCCCGAGGGCAAACACGTCCTCTTCACTTGGGGTCAATATCATCCCTACGAGCTGAGCAACGAAGAAAGCTGGGACTCGATCCGCGAGCGCGAGGCCGACAAGCTCTACGACCTCGTCTGTCGTTACGCGCCGAACATGCGCGGCAAGATGATCGCCCGCTATATCCAGACGCCCCTCGACATCGAGCGCACCCTCGGCCTCCTTCGCGCGAACGTCATGCACCTCGAAATGAGCCTCGACCAGATGTTCATGTTCCGCCCCCTGCCCGAACTATCCGAATACAAAGTCCCCGGCCTGCCCGGCCTCTACCTAACCGGCGCCAGCACCCATCCCGGCGGCGGCGTCTTCGCGGCCAGCGGCTACAACACCGCCCGCGTCATCCTCGGCGAAAGATAGCCGTAGGCCCCAACACGCATGTTAAGGCCTAATGGCTGCTTCCCGCGACGGCGAGCTGGCTGGTGATGGTGGAGAAGGTCGACTTGATTTGATTTCCCAGCCGGATCAGAACCGAGATGGCCACGACAGAAATCAAAGCCAAAATCAGGGCATACTCGACGAGCGTTTGGCCCTTCTTATTCCGCTTTTGGCGGCTCGGACTTCCCTTACGTTTTACAATATGTACGGTTCCGCGCATGGTTTGATTGAAGTTAACTGAGTTCGCCCTACCGGCGTCGAAGCAGACTGAGTTTCAACGCCTGAAGCAGAGTAATGGCGATGGCAAAAACAGCCAGGGCGATGGCTGCATTCCAAAGCATCGAAGGAGCCTCCGAAGAGGGCATCCCAGCCCAGAAATCGGTGCAGAGCGAGATGGCAATGCTCAACACAGCCAGCGAAGCCGCGTACCAAGGCCCGACGTAAATCGTGGCAAATCCTATGGGCAGGAGGTAAACGACAAGTAGCGAGATCTTGTAGCCGGTCAAATAATCGAGATCTCCCACAACGAGTATCGCGATGAGACTCAATATCGCGATCGTCGATTTCTTCTGATTTCGAAATACCGGCGTTTCGTTTCCATTTACGCTCATCACCCATCCTGTCGGCGCCCCCTCCAGATAGCAATGAGCAATGTATTCCTCAGGGACGACAGGCCTTCTGCGCGCGACGTCATGCACCTTGAGATGAGCCAGATAAAAAATCCTCGTCTACCGCCCCAGCGTATAGGCCTCGGCGTGGAGGTCGGACCACTTTTTGTAGATCTGCCGCATGGCCCGGGCGCGATCGGGGTCGGGATCCGTTTCGGACAAGACTTTCGCGACGTGGAGGCCGTAATTGGTCACCTCGCTCTGCGTCATTCGCACCGCCTGCGCAAAGGCGGCCCCGGAACTGCCCCAAATCAACTGCTGCTTCCGGTCGTCCCCCATCGATTTGCGGACCTCGAGTTCAAAGGGCGGCAATGAAATCTTGTCGAGGCGCAACGCGCTGTCGCTCACGCCGAATTTTTTCAGGATGGCCATATCCTCCTTCGCGGTGGCGGAAATCCGCTTGGCGTAATCGGCGATATCGGGCGGCGCGGTCTTGATCCAGAGGAGAAGCGACAGGGCCGATTCCTGATCGCAGAAATCGTAAAAGAGACTGTAGCCGTCATTCAGCGCGGACTGGCCGGCCTTGCTGTCCGCCGCAGCCAAACGTCCACCGGAGCCACACCCCATGGCCAGGACCAAAAGCAGAAGAACCGATCGCCGCGAGAAGATTTGCATTCTGAAAGGTACCCTCTTTCCCCGGAAGCGAAAGGAGTATTGCCGTCAGCGCGACGACCGATCACGGCGCGATCGTCAGGTCGATGCCCAAGGTGCCGAGAGAGGAGCCGGTTTTACGATCCATGTAAATGGAATCGATAAATAGCGCCACGCGATAGGTCCCCGGCTGCTTGAAATCGTAGAGGTCGCGGAGATCGATCGTTCGCTTGTAGGGATGCTGCTGATCGGCCTGGACGCTGAAGTTGTGGGGATCGTTCGTGTAGGCGGCGAGCTTCGCCTCGTGATCGGGATAATCGATATTCAGCTCGGCCGTCTTCGGGTTCGTCCCAGTAACTGCGCCATCCTTCGCCTGGACCTCTAATCCCCAGAAAATCTGCGGGTCGGGATGATCGGTAATTTTGACCGGCGCCTCGGCGTCCAAAAAGAAGCTCGAAACTTTTACCGGCATTGGCTGGTACAGGTGGAATTGGTAGGCCGTTTTCTCGGCCTTGAGGAAATAGGTGGGAAGTTCGGGCGCGTTTCCATTTCGCGGAAATGGAAATTTGAAGAAGTTTCCCAGGTTGGCAGGCATGTCACTTATGGTGTTGGCCGTTCCGGACATCGGCCACGCAAATCGATTGTAATCCTTCGGTAGGTTCCTGGGCTGTTTTGCCCATGGGATATCGGCCCAGGCGTAAGTCGCGTCGGTCGCCTGATAGAACTTCTGAAATGCAGCGTCAAAGCGTTGGTAAGCTCTTATGCAAACCAGATGGGGGTTCGTGGGATCCACCTGGATGCTTATCATGACATATCCGCTCGGCACGGGCGGGGTGATGTCCTTCCACGCTTCGCCGTGATCGTAGGAAACGAGCAATCGCTCTCTTGGTTCGAATGGGCTTGCAGGATGATCGTTAATGATCACATAGAGCGCCCCGTCAGGGTGCAGGAAAGCCGCGAGCACCGAGCGTTTGAGCGACGTCACCCGCCACGTGGCGCCCCCATCGTTCGAAAGCCACATACCTCCTGCTTTCGAGGGGCCAAATTCGTACTGTTCGCCCTGCGCGCAGGTGTAATAGGCCATCTCCCTGGAAGCCCCGCTTTTTTGCACCAGCCTTCCGCCCGGCCACATGCCAGCCGGCATCGTGACCTTGTGCCAGACGTGATCCGATTCCGCAGCCTGATAGAAGCCATCCGTGGTCGAGGCGAGATAAGTTCCATCCTCATCGAGCACGGTTACAATTTGATAGCGGGAAAGATCATCCCCGTCGCCCCGCACCGCACAGGGCAACAAGGCAAAGGCAATCACCGCGCAAGAGATGAGGTCGCCTTTTGTCACCGTGTTCATTGCACGCCTGGAGCCGGGATTTGGCAAATCCAATGTAGCCCCGCAACTTTTTAGGCTCCCGTGTCGACGCAAGCCATGCAGCGCTAACGCCTTTTTTCCGGATGCGTTAGAATCGCGTCCATGAAAAGACCACGTACCAAGTCCCCGCCCCTTTCCGTTCCCCGGTTGGATTCCCTTTTGCACCGGCTGCAGCACGCGCCGGGAGCGGAGGATTCGTCCCACCTCGATCAACTCATGATCTTTCTCGACGACCCGCCTCCCGGCGTGACCGACCGCTGGAAGGAGGGCGCCAAAATGTGCTCCGACTGGGGCATTCCCTGCACCGGTGCGTCCGTCTGGCGGCTTTACCGTGCCCACGCCCTCGAATGGCGCCTGCGCATCGCCCAGGAAATCGGCGCGACCGTTGGCCAAACGCCAGAATCCCTCACCGATAAAACCGCGCAAATCGTCGCGCTCCGGACCTTCGAAGTCCTCGCCAATCCCCAATCGCCTCCCGCCTGCCTGCTCGGCGTGGCCCGACTCGAACTCCGCAAAAAAGCGCTCGAACTCGCCCGCCAAATACATGAGGACAGTCAGGCCGACCAGATTCAAACCGCGCTCGACGCCCTCGAGGTCAAAGTCCGCTCGAACTGGGAGGCCACCTTCGCCTTGGGAAGACTGAAGGCCGCCTTGCGTCAGCCAACGCCGTCGCCGCACCCGTTTTGGGCGCCCGTCAAGTCATCACCCGCCGTCCCGCCACCACCCACCGAACCGGCCTAACTGACCCTTAACCGAATCCCATACGCCTCATTCGCCTGATTCGTTTATTTTTTTCGCGAAACCGCCATTCGTGAAACAAAGGTTAAGGAAACCCTAGCCGCCCCGTCGGTCCTCTGCCGCCCTCTTCAGCCCTCCGCGCGAAACCTTCCCCCTCCCCATAAACAGCATTGCGAATTCAACTTTTCCGCTCTACGCTGAACCTCCCTCTTTATGAAAGCGACGCTCAAAGCCAAAACGAAAAAGACGCCCCGGACCACCCCGACGGCTCCCACCAACCGCGGCCAGGTGATGAACGGTGCGGAAATCCTCGTTGCGTCGCTGGAACGCGAGGGCGTCGACACCATCTTTGCCTACCCGGGCGGCGCGAGCCAGTTCCTCCACCAGGCGCTGACCAAGTCGAAGAAGATCCGCACCATCCTGCCGCGCCACGAACAGGGCGGCGGCTTCATGGCGGCCGGCTTTTCGCGCGCGACCGGCCGCGTGGGCGTCTGCATGGCAACGAGCGGGCCCGGCGCGACGAACCTTGTCACGGCCATCGCCGATTGCTACATGGATTCGATTCCGCTGGTGGTCGTGACCGGCCAGGTCCCTTCCGGCAATATCGGCAAGGGCGCTTTTCAGGAGACCGATTTTTTCGGCATGACGCTCCCCGTGGTGAAGCACAGCTACCTCGTGCTCAACGCGGCCGACATCCCCCGCATCGTGAAGGAGGCGTTTTACATCGCCAACAGCGGTCGGCCCGGTCCCGTCATCATCGACATTCCCAAGGACAAGCAGATCGACAAAACCCAGCCGATCTGGCCCAGCAAGATCGAGCTGCGCGGTTACAAGCCGGAGAAGAAAGCCGACGACCTCGCGTTGAACGAGCTGCTCGGCCTGATCGAGAAGTCGGAAAAGCCGGTGCTCTACGTCGGCGGCGGCATCATTTCCTCCGGCGCGTCGAAGGAGCTGCTCGAGTTCGCGGAGCTGACGAACATCCCGGTCTGCACCACGCTGATGGGCATCGGCTGTTTTCCCGAGGACCATCCGCTCTCCCTCAAATGGCTCGGCATGCACGGCACCTATTACGCAAACCGCGCGGTGAACGAGGCCGACCTGCTGCTCGCCTTCGGCGTCCGCTTTGACGACCGCGTGACCGGCAAGGTCTCCGAATTCGCCAAGCACGGCACCATCGTCCACATCGACATCGACTTCGCCGAGTTCGACAAGAACAAGCATGTCCACCTGCCGATCCTGAGCGACGTGAAATACGCGCTGGCCCGCCTCAACGCGATGATCCGCAAGGAACGCCGCGCGCGGAAAACTTTCCCCGCCTGGCAGAAGGACATCGAAGCCTGGCGCAAGGCCCAACCGCTCCGCTTCGTCGATCATCCCGACAAGATCGCGCCGCAACTCGTGATCCAAAAGCTTTGCCAGATGACCAAGGGGGAGGCGATCATCACGACCGGCGTGGGCCAGCACCAGATGTGGGCCGGGCAGTTCTACGACTTCAACCAGCCCCGCACCTTCCTCACCTCCGGTGGGCTCGGCACGATGGGTTTTGGTTATCCCTGCGCGCTCGGCGCGAAGGTGGCCTGCCCCAAAAAGCAGGTGATCGACATCGACGGCGACGGCAGCTTCCTCATGAACGTGCAGGAACTGGCCACGTCGAAGGTGGAAAAAATCGACGCGAAGGTGATCATCCTCAACAACCAGCATCTCGGCATGGTGGTGCAATGGGAAGACCGCTTCTTCGATTCCAATCGCGGCCACACCTACCTGGGCGACCCGTCCGACCGCGCCGGCATCTATCCCGATTACCCGACGATCTTCAAGGGCTTCGGCATCACCTGCGAGCGGGTGCTCCACAAGAAGGACCTCGAGGGCGCGCTGCAACGGCTGATCGACGCGAAGGGCGCCTACGCGCTCGACGTGATGGTGCCGCACAGCGAGCACGTCTTGCCGATGATTCCCGCCGGGAAGACCTTCGGCGATATCATCACGGATTAGGCTCAGCTATCCGTAATAGGCTGGCGAAATCCTTCGGGCAATGAAGATAAGGCTCCTGTTTCTTACGTTTTTGCTCTTATTGAGCCTGGCACCATCCGCTCGTGCTCGCCTCGGGGAAACGGAGAATGCAGTGATCGGTCGATACGGAAAGGCTAATTATAAAATGCATCGTCCCTGGTGCGATCAAGAGGGTTTTTTCATGAACGGTTTCTCCATTACGGTAACATTCATCAACGGGGTTTCAGTCGGAGAATTGTACCAACTAAAACCCGGCTCCAGTATTACCGACGAACTCGCAGTTGAGTTGCTGGAGGCGAACTGCGAAGGTTATTCTTGGGACGAATTGTCAAAGATACGGATTCCCAAGAACAATTATCCTCCCATCAAGCAAATGTGGCAAAGGCCCAATGGATCGACTGCGGTCCTGACAGCCACATCTTTCGAGTTTAAATCTATCAACCTCATACTTGCTGAAGAGGAAGAGGCCGCTAAGCCAAAGGCTGTGACACCCAGCACTCAGGGATTTTGATTAAGTAATCGAGACGACGAAAGCATTAAAGGCTGCCCCAGATATCTAGCCGATTCCCTCAGTTCTCTAGCGACAAGCGGCCTTTTTAAGCATAATTATTAATAACTGTCATGACGCCACAAGGTTACCTCGCTCTTGTTCTTCACGCGCACCTTCCCTTCGTCCGGCATCCCGAGTACGACGATTTCCTGGAGGAAGACTGGTTCTACGAGGCGATCACGGAGACTTACATTCCGCTGGTCAACATGATGGACGGGCTGATCGATGACGGCTGCGATTTCCGGCTGACCATGTCGATCACGCCGCCGCTGGCCGCGATGCTGGGCGACCAGCTTTTGCAGGACCGCTACGTGCGCTTCGTCGACAAGTCGATCGAGCTGGCCCACAAGGAAATCAACCGCACGAAGGGCGACCACCAGTTCCACGAGCTCGCCTGGTTTTACCTGCACCGGTTCGAGAATTGCCGGCACGTTTTCGTCGACAAGTATCACCGCAACCTGCTCACCGCGTTCAAGAAATTCCAAGATGCGGGCAAGCTGGAGATCATCACCTGCGGCGCGACGCACGGTTACCTCCCGCTGATGGCCGAATACCCGGAGGCGGTCCGGGCGCAGATCATGATCGCGCGCGACCACTATCGCGAATGTTTCGGGCGCGATCCGCGCGGCATCTGGCTGCCCGAATGCGCCTTCACGCCGGGCATCGACAAGTTTTTGCAGGAGGCCGAAATCCGGTGGTTCGTGGTCGACACCCACGCGATCATGCACGCCGAGCCGCGTCCCCGTTACGGCGTTTACGCGCCGCTCTACACGCGCTCCGGGCCGGCCGCCTTCGGGCGCGACATCGAGTCGAGCGTGCAGGTCTGGTCCTCGGTGGAAGGTTATCCGGGCGACGCGTGGTACCGCGATTTCTACCGCGACATCGGCTACGATCTCGATTTCGATTACATCAAACCCTACATCCAGTCGAACGGGCTGCGCAAATTCACGGGCCTCAAGTATCACCGCATCACGGGCAAGAGCGGCTGGAAGGAACCGTACCGCCCGAACGTGGCGCGGGAACGGACGGCGGACCACGCGGCCAACTTCGTCTTCAATCGGAGCAAGCAGATCGAGCATCTCCACGGCGTGCTCGGGATAAATCCGATCATCCTCGCGCCCTACGACGCGGAACTCTACGGCCACTGGTGGTATGAAGGGCCCGAGTTTCTCAACTACGTTTTCCGCAAGGCCAATTACGACCAGCAGACTTTCCGGACAACCACGCCGGGCGAATATCTGGCCCAGTATTCGACGCAGCAACTGGCGACGCCGAGCGCGTCGTCGTGGGGCGCGGAGGGTTACTATAAAGTCTGGCTCGACGAGCCGAACGCCTGGATTTATCCGCATCTCCACGTCGCGGCGGGACGGATGATCGAGCTGGCGCGGCAGTTCCGCGATTGCTACGGCCTGACCGACCGGGCGATGAAGCAGGCCGCGCGCGAACTGCTGCTGGCGCAGTCGAGCGACTGGGCCTTCATCATGAAGACCGGCACGATGGTGCCCTACGCGGTCAAGCGGACGCAGGACCACATCATGCGCTTCACGCGGCTCTACGAGCAGATCAAGAGCAACACGATCGACACCGACTTCCTCGGCAACTGCGAGTGGCGCAACAACATTTTCCCGAATATCAACTGGCGCTACTACATCTGACCGCCGCGCCGCGTCAGCGGGAAGCCGACGTTTGCGGCGGATGAAACTCGGTCACTGGCGGGCTGTTCGTGGTGGGCGGAGTCACGGTCGCTCCCGCCGTATTTTGTCCGCCGTTAACCGATCCGTTTCCGCCGGAGCTCCCGGCCGCCGTGCCCGAAATACCCGAGCCTCCGCCGGAGGGAACCGAGTTTCCTCCCTCGGATTGCGCGTAGGTTGGGACCATCAGCGCCGCCAAGCTCAGCGTGGCGACGCCCAAAAGAATAGTGGTTTTCATGTTAATGGCTTAGTGCATGGGATTGGGCGACGTGCCGGATCCCGGAGTGACTCCGCTGGGCGGCGTGTTGGTTGCGCCTCCGTTACCCGATCCCGGGGTCGGTCCCGAGGGAGCCAACGGCGGTGGCGGAACGCCTGGTTGCGGCGATGAGCCGGTGCCCGGATAGTTGCCGGATGGCGGCGTGCTCGGCGCGCCATTGTTCCCGGCGCCAGGACTGACCTGCGCCCTCAGCGTCAGCGGACATGTGGCCAACGCGAGAAGGAGAACAAAGATTGCGGCCTTGGTAGTGGAGATAGGTTTCATGAGATAAGGTCGTTTGGTTTGAGGTATAAGCAAGCGTTGCCGAAGGATAGACTCCGGCAACGCAGCAATTGCTTACTGGCGATAGCCTCCCGAGCTGGAAGGACCATTGGTCGAGCCGGAACCGGAACCATAGCCCGTGCCCGTTCCGTAGCCAGTTCCGTAACCGGTGCCCGTCCGGTTAACTCCGTTTCCCGGCGCATACCCGGTCCCGGAGGTCGAGGTGCCCCCTGCTCCCGATCCCGCGCCGCCGGCATAGCCGGTGCCCGAAGTGGAAGTTCCGCCCGCGCCTGCTCCCGGCGCCGTGGCGTAGCCCGTGCCGGAGCTTGACGTTCCGCCTGCGCCAGTGCCGGAAGCCGAGCCGTTCACGCTGCCCGTTCCTGCGGTGCCGTTCACGCCGGTGCCTGTCGAAGCCGATCCGTTGACGGAAGAGCCGGTGCCCGTCGTTCCGCTGGTCGAGGCGTTGCCCGCCGCGCTGCCGGCGGTCGAGGTGCCTCCGCTCGAGGCCGAGCTGCCACTCGAAGATCCGCCACTCGCCGTACCTGACCCGGAACTGCTGCCGCCGGAAGAGCCACCACCGGCCGCACCACCTGATGCGCCGCCGCCCCCGCCAGCGCCTCCTCCTCCCCCACCACCACCGCCACCTCCGCCCGCATAAATTGGTTGTAAAGTTACTGCACTGGAAAAGGCCAGCACCGCCAAGACCGTCAACACCCTAGATTGTCTTTTCATAAGCGAATATGAACCTGCTAAGTAATACACGCAAATGTAACAAGCGGAGGGGTAATTCGCCATTTCGCTCAATTAGGCATCTGAAGTGCCTCCCCGCCAGCGACTAAATGGCAGCGACGGTAATCAGCATCCCCGGTGAACTTCCTATTATCTTTTTGTTGCGCACCAAGGCGTTGCCTGATCTTGCGCTCGAGGGCCGGACGAGATTAATCCGTCAGCTCAACATTCCAATAGGCGAGATCGACGAAATGCTTCCACGAGTCGTCGCGCGCCTTGCTGAACTGGAGATGGAGCATGGGGCGCCACTTCGGGCGCTTGGGCTTGTGGAGCAACTTCAGGCCTGCTTCCTGGGGCGTGCGGTTGCCCTTGCGGCTGTTGCAAGGAACGCAGGAGCAGACGATGTTTTCCCACGACGTTTCGCCGCCGCGGTCGCGCGGGATGACATGGTCGAGATTGAGGTCCTTGCGGTCGTACTTGTGGCCGCAATACTGGCAGGTGTTGTGGTCGCGCTCGAAGATGTTGTGGCGCGTAAACTTCACTTCCTTTTTCGGCATGCGGTCGAAAAAGAGGAGGAGGATGACCTTGGGCACGCGGATGGTGAACGAGACGGTGCTGACCACGTCGGTGCCTTCGTAACCGCGCGAAAAGCTGAACCACTGGTCGAAAGTCATGGTCTGGAACGAGCCGCTGTCGGCCTCAACGACCTGCGCATGGCCTTGGTAAAGGAGCATAAAGGCGCGCTTGACGCTGCAGATGTTGACCGCCTGCCAGAGGCGGTTGAGGACGAGGACGTTGTTGCTCAGGATCGCTTCCATGGGATCCCTTTCGTTCGCGAGGGCAGGCCTCGGCAAATGGAACGTGTGGTTGTCACGTTGGGAAAGCTTGTTAGCAACTCTGTGAATAACTGTCAACCCGCGTCGCGTTACGTTGGGGTGACAATCATGCCCTTAAAGCCCGTCATCCTGAGCAAGCCGGGCCTGTCCCGGCGCAGTCGAAGGATCTCTAACTATTTTTCTCAAACGACTCTCGAGCAAAATAGTTTGAGATCCCTCGACAAGCTCGGGATGACAATCTTCGGAAAAGTTGCTTACGCGATCTAATGAAAGAACTTGTTGAGCGCCTTGTTAATGACGTTTTTGATCTGCGTGTTCTGCAGCAGCAGGCGCGTGGCGAGGTCGGTCTGGGGATTCGCGGTGGTGCCGGTGACGTGAAAGGCAATGGAGCCGGTGCCGTCCTGCTGCTGGACGAAGGAAGCAGCGGCGGCCTTCGGCAATTTCGTCATGGCGTCGCGGCCGAGGATCAGCACGAGGTTCGCGTCGAGGTTGCCGTTGAAATCGACCACCCCGTCGCCCGTGAGGCGAAAGACCGGCGAATCAAGTTGCAGCCCGATGAACTTCGTCTGCCGGTCCTGGACGAGAAAATGGGTCTGCGCCTTGGTGATGACGGGCGAATCAAGCTCCTTGATCTTGAGGAGCCGCGACAGCTCCTGCAAAATCTTCACCCCCTCGAGCCTGCCGTTGGCGAGTTGCGCGTCCCCCTCGCCGTTGAGGTCGCCCGTCTCCGCGCCGCGCCATTTGCTTTGCAGATCGAGCGTGCCGCTCAACTTCGCCGAGGAGTTGGAGACCGTGGCGGCCGTGAGCTGCGCGACGTCAAAGCCCCTGCCGTTCAGATTGAGCACCGAAGGCCCGGAGCCGTCCATCAGGTAATCGCCGCTGATGTTTCCGTTGAAGGCCGAAGCCTGGAACGGATTGGCCGCCAGATAATTGGTGTGATAGGTGAAGGGCGTATAAAAATTCGTGACCTGCAAATTCGACGCCGCCGCGTTGGCGATGCGCAGGGTGCCGCTTACGTCCTTGCCCGCGTAATAGCCCGAAGTGTTCGCCTCGGCGTTGATGCCCTGGAGTGAGACCATCGGCGTGCCGTTCGCATCCTGCACCGAGACGACACCGTTGTTCACCTTCGCCTTATCCAGCACGAATTGAAACGGCGTCGACGAGCTCCCCTGCCCAGCGGTGTCACTGGCCACGGGACCGCTCGGAGTCGATGGGGTAACGGGAGCGGCATCCGCCGGCGCCATGGGCGAGGTCGCCTGCTTCGTCAGCACGACCTGCGGCTGGTCGAGAACCACACCGGTCAGGCGCAACCGGCGGCTGAGCAGATCGATCAGGGAATAGGTGCAGTTCGCGCTGGCGACCTGGACCTTGAGCGCGCCCTGTCCGCCGGCATGGCTCGGGTCGATCTGCGTGACGAGGCCCTGCAACTTCAGGCCGTGGAAAACGTCGAAGTCGATCGCCTGGACGGCGACCGGTCCGCCGACGCTTTGTGACGCGCGGCTTTCGACCTCCGTCTTGAACGCCGGCGAGTGGATGAAGGTGTTGAGCCAGAGCGCCCCGATGGCTATAGCTAGGACCGCCACTCCGACGATCACCGCCCCGGATAGGATCAGCCAACGAAAAGAACGCATGCGCTTCAGCCTACCTCACCCCCTCATCCCGAGCCAATCTTGAATCGCATCTGCATCATCGTGAATCCGGCCGCCCGGGGTGTTAAAGCCCGGCTGCAGCGGCTGGAACGGCTGACCCGCAACGTGGTGATCCGGACGACCAACGGGCCGGGCGACGCCGAGGCACAGACCGAGCGGGCGGTCGAGCAGGGGTACGGGACCATCGTCGCGGCGGGCGGGGACGGGACCATCAACGAGGTGGTCAACGGCATCGGCAGCGCGCCCGTGGCGCTCGGTATTCTGCCGATGGGGACGGTGAACGTCCTCGCCATGGAACTGGGCATTCCTTTTGACGTGGTCGCGGCCTGGAAGGTCATCCGCGCAGGGAAGGTCCGCCTGATCGACCAGGCGAGCGCCAACGGCCATCTCTTTGTCCAGATGGCGGGCATCGGCCTTGACGCCCAGATCGTCGAGCGCAACAGCCGGCAGATCAAACAGGTCCTCGGCCCGCTCAGTTATCTCCTCACCGCCACGCAGGTCGCCGCGGAAAAGCCGCCCCGACTCCGCATCATCAGCGAGGGCCGTCCCACGGTCGAGGGCTCGTTTGTCCTGATCGGAAACGGGCGGCTTTATGGCGGGCCGTTTTCGCTGTTCAAGGAGGCCGACATGCAGGACGGGTTGCTCGACGTCTGCGTCTTCAAGCACATGAATTACCTGGCGCTGATGCGCTACTTTCGCGGCGCTCTTTTTGGTTCCTTGGCGACGTTTTCGGACGTCAATTACTTCAAGGCGCGCAGTCTTCGCGTCGAAGCCAACCGCCATGTTCCGCTCGAGGTCGACGGGGAGCTGGTCGGCCATGCGCCGGTGGAATTCACCGTCCGGCGGCGCAAACTACGGGTGCTGGTGCCAGAGTAAGGAAGGGGACTTTTGGAACCGGTCGGTCTCTTGACGCGCTCTACCAGAAGTTACGCCACTTCGACGAGCTCGGGGGCCTCTTCATCGGCCTTGGGCTTGTGGATGGCGGTCATGGCTTCGGGCTTGAGCATCCGTTTGGGCGGCGCCTGGAGGTCCCAGACCAGTCCCAATTTCTCCAATCCGAGGAGGATGTAATACGTGATGTCGAGCTCGTACCAGAAGAAGCCCTGGCGGCACGAAAGCGGGTAATGGTGGTGGTTGTTATGCCAGCCCTCGCCCATGGTGAGCAGGGCGAGCCAGATGCTGTTCTTGCTTTCCTCGCCCGTCTCGTAACGGCGCGTGCCAAACATGTGGCAAAGCGAATTGATGGAGAAGGTGGTGTGATAGAGAATCACCGTGCTGATGAAAAAGCCGACGACCAGGCCCATCATGGCGCTGCCGAGGAAAAATTGGCCGAAGAGGAAGCAAAAGGCGCCCGCGGCGACCGGCGGAATGAAGATGTATTTGTCGAGCCAGACCAGTTCCGGGTACTTGTTGAGGTCCTTCACAACGTTGGAATCGTATTCCTCGTACTCCTTGGAAAGCACCCAGCCGACGTGCGACCAGTAGAAGCCTTCCAGCTTGGCCGAATGGAGGTCGTTTTCGGTGTCCGAATGCTTATGGTGGTGGCGGTGATGGGCGGCCCACCAAAGCGCGCCTTTCTGGGCCGCGGCCCCGCCAAGGAAGGCGAGGAAGAATTGAAAAGGACGGCTGGTCTTATAGCTGCGGTGGGAAAAGTAGCGGTGGAAAGCCCCGGTAATCCCGAACTTCCGGGTAAAGAACATGAAGGCGCAGAGCGCGACGGCCCCCCAGGTAATACCGGTCCAAAAGACAGCGAGGCACGCCACATGGACAAGGATGAAGAGAATGCCGGGAAGGGAGATATTCATGCTTCGATGCATAAGTTTTAATAATAGTCAGGAATGCAAGTCGGGTACAACAGAAAAGCGCAGGCGAGTGATCCGTCAGCTCTTGCGTCCCACCTTCTCCATCGCTTTCGGAGCACGGTAACTCACCCTCTCAACCATACACCTAATCCAACTAGGCTGCCGCTTTATTTTCTCCGCATTTGCATTCCTCCTCCCAGGAAAAAAGTGCATCTTGTCTCCGTCGTGAGTTTCGTGACTCCCCCTCCACTCCGCTGCGCGCAGCTCGTGGCCTTCCTCGGCCTCGGTGGATGGGCGTCCCTTGGGCTCCACGCCCAGGAAAGCGCGCCACAGAAGCACTTGGAAATCACCGGCAGCCAGCGCTTCCGCATTACCTACGACTCCTTTTTCGTCTGGCCCTCCGGCGGCGATTACAGCGCGGTGATGGACCTTCCGATTCCACCGGAAACGGGTGGGCAGCACATCGAGAGCTTTTCCTCGTCGCTCAAAGGACAGATCGAAACCGATGCCGTCGGGCATCGTATCCTGACCGCCACGATCCACCACGACCGCGGGGACGAGCGTCGGGTCCATTGGAGGGTCGAGATCATCGGGATGTTTCAGACACGGCAACTCGTGGACGGACAGGCCTCGGCAACGTCCAGGCCGGTCGTCGGGCCGAAGCCGGGAGAATTCCTCGCCTCCACGGAATCGATCAACTGGAAGGATGGCGCCTTTCAGGACTGGCTCGATTCGGCGGGCCTGCGCCGCGGCGCCAACGAATCGCCCGTCGCTTTCGGCGAGCGGCTCTACACTTATTTCAGGAACCATGGCCGCTATACCTATCCGCCCATGACGGCCTGGACTTCCGCCGCATGTTGCCAGCGGCTGCGGACCGACTGCGGCGGATTCTCGCTGGTGTTCACCGCCGCCTGCCGCGCGAACAAGATTCCCGCGCGGCTGCTGGTCGGCCAATGCTTCAAGGCGCGCGAACTTGCGGACGGAACCGTCGCGCTGGCGGAGGGTCGGCAGGCGCACGTCATCGCCGAATTCTTCGATCCGCAAATCGGCTGGATACCGGAGGACATCTCGTCGACGTTCCTGCGCGCGCCCGGCTACGCCGACCTCAATTTCTTCGGGCGCGACCCGGGCTATTTCTTCGCCTGGCATCTCGACACCGATTTCCATTTCGATACGCCCCGCAAATCCGACGCGCATGTCCAGTGGATCCAGAATCCCAATCTCTGGTTCAGCGAGGACGCCGACGACGCGAACGATTCGGTCTCGCATCACTGGGACATCGAGAAGCTGAACTGAACGCGGAAATCAGCCCAGCTTCTCCACGGCGTCGAGAACGTCCGCGGCCTGTCGGGAGGTCGAGGCGCCGAGGTCGCGCCAGACAATGCGGCGGTTCTTAATCAGGAAGGACTGGCGATGGGGCATGCCCAGCATCAGTGGCACGCCGAACGCCTTCGCCACCACGCGTTCGCGGTCGGCCAGCAGCATGAACGGCAGGTGATGCTTTTCGGCAAAGCGGCGTTGCGCTTCGGGACCGTCAGCGCTCACGCCGATCACGCGCACCCCGCGTTCCTGCAACGACGCGAAGCCGTCGCGAAGACTGCACGCCTGCGCCGTGCAACCGGGCGTGTCGGCCTTCGGATAGAAATAAACAAGGGTGAAGCCGTCGCCGTAGAAATCGGCCACGCGGACCGCGTTGCCCTGCGCGTCGCGGCTCGTGGCGTCGGGCGCGGCGTCGCCGATGGCGAGTGGCTTTCCGGAAGTCGTCACACCGAGCCAGTCGAGGAAATTCATGGGTATAAGGTTGCTGTTGTGCAACAGCCAAAGATGCTATAATGACGTTGGGGACGATGCAAAATCCAAACGTCATCTCACCGGATATTGAGCGGCTGATCGAGATCGATTTTCTCCGCGCAACGGAGCTGGCCGCCCTCAACACGCTCCAATGGCTGGGCAAGGGCCAGAAGGAAAAAGCCGACGAGGCGGCCTGCGACGCCATCCGCGGCATGTTCGACCTGATGGATATTTCCGGCGAAGTGGTGATCGGGGAAGGAATCAAGGACGAGGCGCCCGGGCTGTTCAAGGGCGAGCGGGTCGGCACGTGGAGGGAAGGCTCGCCCCGGTTTGAAATCGCGCTCGATCCGGTGGACGGCACGACCAACGTCAGCAAGGGAATGCCGAACTCGATCAGTTGCATCGCCGCTTCCGCGCCCTCCGAGGACGGACAGCCCTGCCTCCAGGACATTCCCGCGTTCTACATGAAGAAGCTGGCCTATCCGCTCGAGGTGCGCCGCGCCTGGATGAAGGACCCGGGCCTGCCGATTGACATCAACGCGCCAATCGAAGAGGTGATCGACGTGACCGCCAAGATTTTGGGCAAGGATGTGCGCGACGTCGTCGTCTGCGTGCTCGACCGCCCGCGCAACCAGGAGCTGATTGATGCGATCCGCCGCAAGGGAGCCTCGCTGCGCATGATCGTCGACGGCGACATCACGGCCGCGCTGGCCCCGGCGATGAAGACGTCCGCCATCAATCTTTATGCGGGAATCGGCGGCGCGCCCGAATGCATTCTCTCGGCGGCGGGCCTGCGGTGCCTCGGCGGAGGCATGCGCGCGCAAATCTGGCCGCGCGACGAGGAGGAGAGGAAATCGCTCATGGCGCAAGGCTGGGGCGACATGCTGAAGCATCAGTTCATGTCGAAGGACTTGGCACGGGGTAACAATATAGTCTTCGCCGCGACCGGGATCAGCCAGAGCCCGCTGTTGCAGGGAGTCCACGTCGAAGGAACGGTGGCGACGACGCACTCGGTCGTGATGCGGGCCCGCAGCGGAACGGTCCGCTTCATCGAGGCGCACCATCATCTGGAACAGAAAACGATCCACCTGCGCTCGACCCAGATCGAGCGGCGCATTTAAAGCCTTTCGGTCGCCGCCGTGGGCCTTCGCGGCGATCGGACTTCACCATCAGCACCGCTACCCAAAGCACTCAATCCAATTCTTTGCGTGCTAAAGCCCCGGCTTGGCGGTGGCTGACCCGGTATCCGGATAATAATTATGGCCGTTGGGCGCGGGCGCGTGATAGGCCGGATATTTTTTCCACATGACCAGCTCGATCCGGCGGTTCTTTTCCCGGCCCTCCGCCGTCGCGTTGCTGGCCAGCGGCTGCAAGCCGCCAACGCCCACGTAATCGAGGCGCTTGGGATTGATCTGAGCCGCGACGAGCATCACCTGCACGGCCAACGCGCGTTGGGCGGAGAGCCGCAGGTTGTCATCGGGATCGCCGGTATTGTCGGTGTGGCCTTCGATGCGCAAGAAAAGATCGGGATGGCGGTTCATCATCGCGACGATCCGGTCGATCAGCGGCTGCGACGAGGCATCGAGCTCATCCTTTCCCGGCTGGAAGACGAACGGCAGGATGACGCGGCCATCCTCGCTGAGCGACGCATAGAGAGAGTCGTCGTTCGGATCGACAGGAGGAGGCGCAGTTGCGACGACCGCAGCGGCGACGGGAGGAACGGGAGCGGCCACGTGGGCGGGTTTGGGCGCGTCAGTCAAACGCGTCAACGGCGCGGAAGAAACCGGAGCGCGCTTTTCTGTTTCGACGATGGTGAGCACGAACGCCGTGACCGCAGGCTCGAGATAAACCCAGGTTTCGCGAACGCCCGATGTCCGCAGGAAGGTTTCGGTCACATCGCCGACCGCGCCGCTTTTTTCCACGATGAAGCCGGCTTCCGCGGCCCGCTTTTCATAATATTGCTGGGTTTGAAAGACGGTGAGCGCGTGGCCGTTCGAGCCCTCGTACCGGATGACAAAGCGGTGTCCGCTGACGTGGACCATCTCGATGTGGGCCGCGTCGATAGGCAAAGGACGCTCGACCGGAAAATCGAACTCGGCAGGATTGTCCTCATCATAGTCGGTAATGACGAATCCCGGGGGCCGGGAGAAGCCGGCGTAGTCGCGGGCGCTTTCGACATCGCCTGGGTCGGCCCGGAGGAGCTGCGATGCAAAGGCAAGCGCGCAAAGGACCTGTGGCACGACTCGTCGGCGAAAACGCATGTCAAACATGTAACCCATTTTCCCGCAGTTCTGTCCAATGCAATCGGCATGAGCCATGCTATGTTTGAGATATGGAACTTCCAAGTGAAGTGGGAATCATGACGCTGCCGAATGCGATTCTTTTTCCGCAGGCGCTTCTTCCCCTTTACGTCTTCGAGCCGCGCTACCGCGCCATGCTCAAACAATCGCTGGAAAACCAGCGGATGTTTGCCGTGGCTCTTCCGCACACGTCTTCGAGTCCGACGTCCGCCCCTCACCGGATCGCGGGCGTCGGACTCATCCGCGCGTGCGTCGATAAACCGGACGGAACCTCGAACCTTATTCTACAGGGAGTGAGCCGTGTGCGCTTCACCGACTTTGTGCAGGAAAAGCCGTTTTATGTGGGCCGGATTGAAATTCTCTCCACCGAGGAATCGGACGCGCTCGAGGTCGAGGCGCTCTCGGTCAAAGTGCTGGAAATGATCGGCACAATGCACGACGCGGGCGACATCCAGGCCGAGGGCATTTTGAAATTTCTCAACGAGATCACCGATTACGACGCCCTCGCCGACATCGTGACCTACAGTTTCATCGAAGACGTTGTCCGCAAGCAGGACATTCTCGAAACGTTGAACCTGCGCCAGCGATTGCAAAAGGTGATCGTGGGGCTGCGGCGTCAATCGTCGGCTTCGGGACCAGCTTTGGGTTAGTTGGGTGTTGGGGTGGGCGGCCTGCGCGCAGAGCACTTGGGTCGCCCACCTTTTCCTTTTTCCCGCAGGCTTTACTGCTCCGGGCAGGAATGGTTCCATGGCGCGGTGCCCAACGAAAGCCTTGCGGAACGCCTGAACGGGAAGCTGCACCGGCTCTTCGTCGTGCTGATCTTCGCCTATGTGGCCCTCAGCGGCTTCGCGCCGATGATGAACCAGGTCGATCTCGGCTGGCAGGTCGCGCAGGGCCGGTGGATGGTCCGGCACGTTGCGCCTTACACCCACGACGCCTTCAATTATCCGAATCTCGGTCATCCCGTCATCAACGAGTATCCGCTTTTTGAGCTCGTCCTCTACGCCGCCTGGAGCCTCGGCTGGTGGGGACCGTGTCTTCCTCACCGCGCTGGCCTATGTGGCGCTGGTCGGCGTTTTGCTGCGGGGCGCGCGCGACCTTCGATCTGGCGGCCTCACCGCTCGTCGCCCTCGCCATCGGCTTGATGCTCCTTTTTTTTCAGGTCGCTTTTCCGCTGCGCCCGCATCTCGTCACCTACCTCGGCGTCATCACGCTGGGCGTCTTTCTCCTGCGCCATCGCGAGACGAAAAGCTGGCGCTGCTTCTGGCCGATGGCGCTGCTGCAAATCGCGTGGACGAACAGCCACAGCGGCTTTGTCCTCGGCCCGGCGATGGTGGCGCTTTTCGGGGCGGAGGTGACCGTGCGCCGCTGGCTGCGGGAGAAAGTCGTTTCCATGGACCGCGGCCCAGACCTGGGTCGGCGCGTTTCTGCTAATCCTGCTCGCCTGCTTCGTCAATCCCTCCGGCTGGGAGCGATTTTATCCACCTTTTTTCCAGGACCGCCTCGAATCGATCCGCGCCTATGTGGGCGAAATGGAGCCGCTGGGCGGAGGCCTCGCAACGATTTATGGCGGGCTGACCCTGATCGCGATTTTGGTGGTGGCGGCGGCGATGTTCCGCCGCGCCGGGGCGATTTGCGTCAGCTTTCTCGCCCTGGCGATTCTGCTCTATGCGCAGGCGCAATCGGTCAACAAAGCGTGGCCGGTCTTCGGCCTCTTCGTGCCGCTGTTGGTGTTGAGCAGCGGGGCCTTCGCTTCGGGCGTCCGAAAATCGCCCTCGTGGCCGGGCGTTTTCGCGATGTTCGTGACCGCCGTGCTCATGGCCATGGCCGTGTTTGCGCGGCTCGATGGCCAGCTCGATTCGAGCCTGCAACATCAATGGCGCGAGTACGACCATGGCCGGAGCGAACTTTCCCTCGAAGCCGTGAAGTGGCTGAAGGCGCACCCTCCCGAGGAACTGGGTCACCTCGACGAGGACCGCCTTTTTCATCGGTGCGAAGACGGCGGCCTGCTTCAGCAGGAAGGTTTCAACCGGACATTCGCCGATACCGGCTTCGGGAAATACGACGAGGCGTTCATTCACGAAGTCGGCCTGGTCAACGAACGTCCAGCCCTGGTACCCCGTTTTCTTTCCGCCTACCGACCCGACTTCGTCATCTGCGGCAACTTTTGTTTTCAATGGCCCTTCTACCTGAAGCAAAACGGCTGGCGGCTGATTTTCTATTCGCCGAACAGTTCTGTCTGGACGCCCTCCGGCTCGCGGCCCGATTTGCCGACGGTGCCGGCGCAGGATATCATCGCCGCGTTCGACCGCGATCTGACCGACAACGGCCTGCCGTCACCCACCATCTTCGGACGGAATATTCTCGCCCTCAATTCGCTTGGGCTGGAAGACTTCGCCTTCGACAAACTGACCGGCCTGCCCGCCGAATTCCATCGCGCGCCGTGGTATTGGGAAGCCGCGCGCTTTCTCTGCTTTGCGGAGCCTGGTTTTTCGCCGCCCCATCGCAATGCCCTGCTGCAGGAAGCGGAGTCGCTGCACGATGACGTCCTGACCGCGGAATTCCGCGCCTATGATCACTACTACTTTGCCGTGGGCGGCAACGACGATGCGTTTAAGATCCTGAAAAGCATCCCCGCCAACCGATTGAGCAACGGCGCGGCGGAACTCCTGCTCAAGATCGAGTTCGACCGGAGACTTCCCGAAGCCCTGGCGCTGGCCCGACGCACCGATTGCTTCGACCTGCGCAACGGACGCCACTGGCAATATCTCGCCCAGGCCGAGGAACAGGCGGGGCACATCGACGGGGCCCGCGCGGCCTGGAAGAAGGCCGTCTTTTATTATCCCGACGACGACGCACTGATGCTGGCCGCCGCTTCCTTCGCCGCGATCCACCACGATGCCGCGCTGGCGCAGGCCATCGCGGAAAGCGGCCAGGTCTATGGCGATACCCCTCGCTAAAAATCTTGCCGCGCGTGCGAAGACTTGTGGTAGGGTTCGCGTATGATTCTGAATTCTTCCCAGCCGGAACGTCGCGGCTTTTGGCCCTCGACCATCTCTCGCGCCTTTTTGGTTTTGACCGCCGGTTTCCTCGGCGGCTGCGCGTCCACCTCCAACTTCAGCAGCGGGACTTATCATGTCGACGCCTACGCGCCGACTTCGCCGGGCCATGTCCAGGTGCTCGTTTCGCTGAAGGCGGAAATGGTTTATGTGATGGAAGGCGATCGTCCGCTGATGGTCACGCCGGTCAGCATCGGCACACCGGACCACCCCACCCCCACCGGCCATTTCACGGTCACGGCGAAAAATCCGACCAAACGCTCGGGTGAATATGGCTTCTGGGTGAACGGCAACGACATTCGCCCCGGCAGCGCGGGCTCGCCTCCCGGAGCAGGCTACAGTTATGTGGGCTATCCGATGGCCAACTGGGTTGAGTTCGCCCCCGGCTTCGGTTTCCACGAAGGCTACGTCTGGCCGATTCCCCGGTCCCACGGCTGCCTGCGCCTGCATAGAAACGCCTCGGTCAAATTCTTCAAGCTGGTCGCGATCGGCACGCCGGTCACGATAGCCCGGAGCCTGCCCGAGGACGACACGATTGGCCGCAATGTGCTGCACCCGACCGATTACAAGGACCCCGATCCGCCCGCCGCGCTCATGATCAGCCCCGAGTATTTCAGCCAGCCGCGCGACTCGGAGCTCCTGCCGAGTTCTCCCACCGCATCGACCACGCCGGGCACAGCGAGCGGGAGGTAGAGTGCTTTATCTGGGTGGCCCGGACAACTTGTTGTCCGGGTGCGCGAGCGCGGCATCGCGAGCGCACAGGAGGTCTCTGGAATTTGGGCTACATCTTGCGACCTCCTGTTCACGTGGAATGGCTCCACGCGAACCCGGGCAACAAGTAGCCCGGGCCACCGACATTAACCCGCCGCCTTGCGCCGCTCGACGATCCGCGCAATCCAGATGCACGCTTCGTAGAGAAGATACATCGGCACCGATAGGACCGAAAGCGAGAAGAGGTCGGTCGAGGGGATGATGCAGCAGGCCGCAACGAAGATGGCGAAAGCGGCATGCCGTCGCTTGGCGGCCAGTTGTTCCGCGGAGACGATGCCGAGCAGGTTCAGCACGAGAATGACGAGCGGCATTTCGAAGGCGACGCCGAAGCCGAGCAGCATCTGCACTTCGAAATCGATGAGGGCTTTCGCGGTCCAGGTCGCGCTCCAGCCGAGCCACGCGCTGTAACCGAAAAAGAAGCGCAACGTGGCCTTGAGCACGAACGCATAGCAGAAGGTGACCCCCACGACGAAGAGGACCGTGCCCGCGGCGAAGATCGGCGCAATGAAGCGCTTCTCGCGCGGCGTCAGGGCGGGAAGCAGAAATTGGCCGATGAAATAGAGCAGCAGCGGCAGGGAAAGAATCACCCCGCCAAAAATGCTGATCTCCATGTGAATCGAAAAGGGATCGACCACGCCCAGGTTGAAGAGGTCCTTCGGATCGTGCCCCGTCTGGCGATAGGGATGATAGAGCGCCTTGAGGATATACTTGGCGCTGAAAGCGCAAACGACCACGCCGACCGCCAGCGCGGCGACGCAACGGATGATGGTCCAGCGGAGGTCTTCGAGATGCGCGAGAAACGGCTTGGTCTCCAGCCCCCCGCGGACGTCGTCGTCATCCGGCGGGCGGTTTTGCGTCATGGCGCCAATCTGTCAGACCTCGACGGGATAGGCAAGAGAGGGTGCGCGTCAACCTGCTGTAAGTCTTAGCAGAATGGTCGAGCCGATCCCTTTAGTGATGACCTTCGCTATTGATTGTACATGCGCATTGTCAATGTGGCTGCGCTGGCCAGAGGCTGTTTACAAAAAGAACAAGGATTCGTCGTACATGTGGTCGTGGTTGGATTTCCTGAGTATCCCTAGGACTGAGCGTAACTGTGTTTGGTTAATGCGTGGCTCAATGATTGTTGGGATGGTACTTGCCACATTAGGTGGAGTTCTGAGCTTATTCAGTGTTCATCACTAAACCCTTCCAAACTGTTCGCTATCCACTTTCGCTTGCTTTCCACGGCGGATTCTTCATAGTCATCACTCCCGTCAAACGGCTTGCCGCTTTTCGGGACGAGGAATTAACGCCGGTTTGGCCGGCACAATCACAAAAATCCATTCCGTAGAAACGGAAGCTGCGTCGGCTCTCACGAGTTCCGCCGGAGTCATATACCAGAGAAAAGCACATCATGCATCGAGTCGACATCAAGGAACTGCTGGACGCCGGCGTCCATTTTGGACACCGCACCCAGCGTTGGAACCCCAAGATGAAACCCTACATTTTCGAGGCGCGCAACGGCATCTACGTCATTGACCTCGACTTCTCCGTCAAGCAGCTCGAAGCCGCCCAGGATTTCCTGCGCGACGTCGCCGCCAGCGGCAAGAAGGTGCTTTTCGTCGGCTGCAAAAAGCAGGCCCAGGAAACGATCAAGGATCTGGCCAAGAAGAGCAATTCCTATTACGTCACCGAGCGCTGGCTCGGCGGCACCATGACCAATCTCACCACCATCCGCAAGAGCGTCGCGCGGATGAAATCGATCGACGCGATGGAAGCCAACGGCACGACGGCCAAGATGCCGAAGCAGGAAGTCTCCGTGATGCGCCGTGAAAACGCGAAGCTCCACCGGAATCTCGACGGCATCAAGGACATGGAAAAATATCCCGCCGCCATCGTCATCGTCGACGTGCCGCGCGAGGAAATCGCGGTCGCCGAAGCGCGCCGCCTCAACATCCCCATCGTCGCCATCACCGACACCAACGCGAACCCCGACCTGGTCGATTACCCGATCGCCGGCAACGACGACGCGATTCGCTCCATCAGCATCATCCTCGAAGCCTTGAACGATGCCGTGATCGAAGGCGCCATGAAGGGCGGCACGCTCGGCAAGGACTCGGTCAAGCCGGTCGAGGAAGAATCGCTCACCGGCGTCTCGGCCTAATCCCCCTCCTTGTAGCGGCGGTCTCAGACCGTCGCTCTCTTTATCCTCAGAAATTTATGTCAACCACCGCCACCCCCATGACTACTCCCGCTTCCGCTTCGCCCGCCGGCGACAACATCTCCCCCGAACTCGTCAAGCAGCTCCGCGACAAAACCAGCGCGGGCATGATGGATTGCAAGAAGGCGCTCGTCGAAGCCAAGGGCGATCTTGCCCTCGCCGAAACCATCCTGCGCAAGAAGGGCGCGTCGTCCGCCTCGAAAAAGGCGGGCCGCGAAGCCAAGGAAGGCGTGATCGGCTCCTACATCCACGTCGGCGACAAGGTCGGCGTGCTGGTCGAGATCAACTGCGAGACCGATTTCGTCGCCCGCAACGAAAGCTTCCGCGCGTTCGTCAAGGACGTGACGCTCCAGGTCGCCGCCGCGACGCCCCTCTTCGTCAAGCGCGACGAGGTCCCGGAAAGCCTGCTTGCCGTCGAACGCGACGTGGCCAGCGCCTCGGTCAAGGGCAAGCCCGCCGCCGTGATCGAAAAAATCATCTCCGGAAAGGTCGATAAGTATTTCAGCACGGTCTGCCTGCTCGAACAGACGTTCGTGAAGGACAACACCAAGACCATCGGCGATCTGCTCACCGCGAAGATCGCCGAACTCGGCGAGAACATCGTCATCCGCCGCTTCACCCGCTTCCAGGTCGGCGAGACGCTGGCTGGTCAGGCCCCCGCGCCCGAAGCTCCCGCGGCTTAATTTAATCGAGGGTCGACGACAGGCGTGCCTGCCGTCCTGACCCTGACCGGCTTGCGCTCCGCCTACTCCTCCGCCCAGTAGACGAGACGCCCGCAATTGTCGCAGGAGACAAGGTGCTCGACGGCGCGGGCGGTGAGGACCGTTTGCGGAGTGAGCTTCATGTGGCAGCCGCCGCAGGCCCCGTGGCTGATCGGCACGATGGCGACATCCTTTTTGCTTTTGAGAATCCGGCGATAACGGGGCAGGACATCCTCCGGCACCGCCTGTTCCGCGGCGGCCTGCTTTTCCTTCGCGGCGGTCAGCTCGGCGGAAACAGCCGTGGCCCGTTTTTCCAAATCGGCTTTTTTATGCTTCGCTTTTTCCTGGACGAGGGAAAGGTCCTTCTGCGCCTGTGCCACCTCGGCTAGGCCCTTGTCGTAGGCCTCCATCAGTTCCAGCTCGGAATCTTCCAGCGCCGAAATTTCCTTCTCCGCGTGCTCGATTTCGTGATTGAGCGCGGCGAACTCCTCGTTCTTGCGCGTCTGCTGCTGTTGCGACTTGTAGCGCGAGATCGCCGCCTGCTTCGACTGGACGTCGAGGTCGATTTTCTTGCGGTCCGCCTCGATCTGGCGCGTGCGGCTTTTGAGCTGGTCGAATTTCACCGTCCGGACCTCTAATTCATCGTCCACCGCGGCGATTTGTTTAGGCAAAGATTCCAGCTCGGCGGTCAGGGTCGCGACCCGCACGTCCCTTTCCTGCAAAATCAAAAGCGCCTCAACCGTTGGATTCATCATCGTGTGCCTTAAGTTAAATCACCCCCGGCCTATCGCGAAGCCTTTTCCTCTATTTTTCCGGATCGGGCTTCTCAAGATGGCGGGCGCACCATGCTTTCAGCAGGAGGGCCTTTTCGTGGTCCGGCTCCATTTCGAGCGCCTCGGCCAGGTCGGCGAGGGCCTTCTCGTAATCCTTCTTTTCGGCATGGCAGCAGCCCCGCAAATAATAGGCGAGCGCAGGACCGTCGGCGACTTCGAGCACGAAGTTCAAATCCATGATTGCCTGGGCCAGAAAACCCTTTTCCCGGTAGATCGCGCCACGGACCAGGTGGGCGTACATGTCGCCGGGATTGAGCCCGATCGCCGTGGAAAAATCGGCGATGGCCAGGCCCAGCTCCCGCTTGTGCCAGTAGGCATGGCCCCGCGCGTAGTAGTAGTCGAGATCCTCGGGGCTGATCTCGATCGCCCGGCTGTAATTCCGGATCACGCCGTCGTCGTCGCCCTGCCGCATCGCGTGGGCGCCCTTCACCACGTAGGCCAGCGAGTGGACCCAGTTGATAAATGACCGCATGACAAATCGTGGTTACGGTCCGGTTGGCCTCATCGGTGACCGCTAATTCGCGTCGCCCGCATGGCCAGAATTTTCTCCGTGTACTTGGCCAGCAGATCGAACTCGAGATTGACGAGATCGCCCGCCGACCGCTCGCGCAGCGCGGTGACCGAGCGCGTGTGGGGAATGATCCAGACGGAAAATTCGTCCCGTCCCACCTCGGCGACGGTCAGGCTGATGCCGTCGACGGCGATGCAGCCCTTCGGCACGAGATAAATTCCGTGGGCCGGCTCGATGCCGATCCGTAATTCGTAATCTTCCCTCACCGACTTCCAGCTGCGAATCATCCCCGTTGCGTCGACGTGGCCCGTCACGAAATGGCCGCCGTAACGACCATTCGCGGGCAACGCCCGTTCCAGGTTCACCACGGCGCCCGGTTTCGCGTCGCGCAGATTCGTCCGCGCCTTCGTTTCCTCGAGCAAATCGAAGCCAAGTCGCGCGCCTTCGATGGAGGTCACCGTCAGGCAGCAGCCGTTGATGGCCACGCTGTCGCCGCTTTGAGCGCCGTCGGCCAGGGATCCCGCGTCGATCATTAACCGGGTCACACCTGTCCCAGATGTAAGCGCGATCACGCGGCCCGTCCCTTCAACCAGTCCCGTAAACATGATTCAAAGAAACGGGCGCGAAAAGATTTGTCCAGTTTTTAACTGTGTTACATCCGTGCCGTGGCGACAAATCGGCACACCTGAGGACTAATTAAATTACAAAGTTAACAAAAATAGGGCAAATTCGTTGACTAATATCGCTAATCTTATGCACACACGATCCGAATAATAACTACAAGCTAGTCAATATCCTTGAAAACTCAACCCCATGATTACAAATAGTGCCACGCCTCAAAAAGAAAAAGAACCCGTTCCGCCTCTCGTCAAAGTCCGCGATGTCGCCAAGCTCCTCTCCGTCTCCCGGAGCACCGTCCATAACCTGATCGATAGCGGCGACTTGAAGGGATCGAAAATAAACCCGCGCAAAAAAAAGCGTAATCATCTGCGCGTCACCCGGGAGAGCCTCCTCGCCTTTTACCAAAAGCGATTCGGCCATTCGCTTACGCGGGCGCTCGCCCATCCCTTTGAGCCGTGCCCCATCCGGTCATGACGACTCTTCTCCCCCTTCAGGCCGCCGCTCCGGCCATTCAAACCCGGCAGCAACTCGAGGCCGTGCTGGAAAATATCGCGCACCTGCAACGCGAGCGGGACGAACTCCGGCGCGCGCAGGAAAATGAAATCGCCGCCGTGCGCCAACGCCACCGCGCCCCTCTCGCCGAGATCGAAAATTATCTCGAACTGGAAACGAGTTGGGCCGAATCGTGGGCGCTCGCCCATCCCGAAGCGCTGGCCACGGACCGCTCGCTCGCCTGCGCCCACGCAACCATCGGGTTCCGCGCCGAGCCGCCCCGGCTCGAACGCGCCAGCCGCCGGTGGACCTGGTCGCGGATCGCGCTGACGCTGGCCGATCTGCCCTGGGGCCGGCGCTACCTTCGCGTGCCGGAGCCGGAGGTCGACCGGGAGGCGCTCCTGGCCGATCTCGCCGGTCTCTCTCCCGTCGAGCTGCGCAACGCCGGCCTGAGGGTCGTCCAGGGCGAACGCTTTTTCATCACGCCTCACTCCGAAACAACTTCCATCGCCGAATCAGTCTGGCAGGAGGCTGCCTGATTCTACCTATTCGCCTCATTCGCCCCATTCGGCTTATTTTTTTTAAATAAATCTCCGCAACCCTCTTCCGCCCGCCGCCCGAGTGCGCGGCGCGAAAACCCCGCATCCCCATCGAATTCACCATGAACTATTCTTTACCCAACAAATTCAGCCTCGAATCGCTCCGGCTCGAAGCCGTCACCGTCTGCGTCGGCTTCGACGACCTCCTCGATCTCACCCTGCCGCTCAATCATCCGCATCTCGACACCATGATCGTGGTCACCAGTCACGACGACTGGCGCACGCAGCAGGTCGCGAAAAAGCACGGCGCCATCTGCGTCCAGACCGATCTCTTCACCAAGAACGGCCGCCACTTCAACAAGGGCGCGGCGATCAACGCCGGCATGGGCCGTTTTCAGTACCATGGCTGGCGGCTCCATCTCGACTCGGACATCATCCTGCCCGACAATTTTCGCCGCGTCCTTTTCAACCATACCTCTCTCGATATGAACTCGATCTACGGCGCCGACCGGATCGACGTGATCGGCCTCGACCAGCTGCAACAGTTGCGCGACCAGTGGCAGAAGTCGCCCCAGGCGGCTTGGAGTTTCCTCCTCAACCCGGTGCATCAGCATCCCATCGGCGCGCGCTATGTCGACACCCTGCGCGGCTACGTGCCCATCGGCTTTTTTCAGCTCTGGCACGCCAGCGCGCAGAAGGATTATCCCTGGTCGCTCGGCACCGCGCAGCACGACGACATCCTCTTCGCCGAGCAGTGGCCGCGCCCCCACCGCGTCCATCTCCCCACCGTCATCACCTACCATCTCTGCGCCCAGCCGCCCACGCTGGGCGAAAATTGGGACGGCCACCGCAGCCAGCCGAGGATAGCCTGATCCTCCCATCATCTCATCCCCTTTCCAACCCACTCTCCACTTTTTCGAGGCAGGTTCATGCACTTGGGAACGAGGGGAATCGTGCTATAGTACCGCTGTTCATGAAATTCGGTCCCTGCTTTTCACCTCAAAATCTTTTGCCGTTTCCGCGCTTTTTTGTGGCCCATCGCTGCGCCCTTCCCGGCCTGGCGTTGATTTCCGTCCTGGTGCTTTCGGGCTGCCATCAGGCGCCGTCCGGAGCGAAGAGCAATTCGGCAGACAATTCCGCGGATTCCTCGTCGAGTCAAACATCGGGATCGCCGTCCGATGCGTCGGCGACTTTTACGCCAGAGACCCGTTCGCTCATTTCCTCCGACGACGTTCCCTTGCTCGAACAGATCGACCGCGAAAATGTCCGGGTCGTCGCCGCGGCGACCCCCAGCATCGTCCGCATCACCGCCGTGAGCATGGTCGATCCGCACGCGCAGCTTTTCGGCAATCTTCCCTTCAAGATACCCGGCCTGCCGCACGGCCTCCGCTCGGTCGTCCCCTCCTATGGCAGCGGCGTGATCATCAGCAGGGACGGCTACATCGTGACCAACTATCACGTGGTGGAGGATTCCCAGAACGTCGAGGTGCAGCTGCGTGACCAGCGGAGTTTCCCCGCGCGCGTCGTCGCCTCGGATCCGCCATCCGACGTGGCCGTGGTGAAAATTGCCGCGACCGATCTGCCCGCCCTGCCCTGGGGCGATTCCGACAAGGTCCAGGTCGGCGAACAAGTCTTCGCCATCGGCAATCCGTTCAACCTCGACGACTCGGTCAGCAAAGGCATCGTGAGCGCCAAGGGCCGCAACCTGCCCGACTCGGTCGATTACGAGGACTACATCCAGACCGACGCCGCTATCAATCCCGGCAACTCGGGCGGGGCGCTGGTCAACATCCACGGCCAGCTCATCGGCATCAACGCGGCCATCGCCTCGTTCACCCGGGTCAACGAGGGGGTCGGATTTTCCATTCCGAGCAATCTCGTCCGTTACACCGTCGAGGCGCTCCTTAAGGACGGACGGCTCATCCGCGGCTACCTCGGCGTGCGGCTCCCGGTCAAAGTCGACGATGGCGTGGCCGAACAACTCGGCCTCTCCGCCAGCCGCGGCGCGCTCCTGGCGGGAATCCTGCACAACTCCCCCGCCGACCAGGCCAAACTTCGTCCGGTCGATTTCATCACCGAAGTCGACGGCCACAAGATCGACAGCGTGCCCCAGTTCCGCCTGATCGTGGCGCAAATACCGGTGGGGAAGGAAGTGGTCGTCAATTATATCCGCGAGGGCGCGCCCCGGTCGGCCACGGTCAAGATCGCGGAGCTGCCCAAGGACGACCCCGATCCTCCCGATGAAACGCCCCCGCCCGATCCGGCGGCGGACTCGGGTCCGGCCGGTCCCGCCAACTCATCGTCGGCCAACCAGGTCCTGACCGGCCTTCAGGTCGCCGACCTCAACGACGCCTCGCGCCGGAAATTTGGCATCGACGACATCGTGACCTCCGGCGTCGTGGTCACCGCGGTGCAGGAGGGTTCGCCCGCCGATATCAAGGGGCTGCTGCGGGGTGACGTGATCGAACTTGCCTGCGCCCGGCGCGGCTCCCTTCAGCCTCTGGCCAGCACGGGGGATTTCAACGGCCTGGCGAAAAAACTGACGGCCAGCCAGAGCGTCGTTCTGCTGGTGCACCACGGCAAAATGAGCGGGCCCGAAGACCGGTCGAGCACCTTTATCTACCTTGCGCCCCAGCCCAAATAACGTCTCAACTCCGCTTGGCCGACGATTCGCCGGCCTCCTCGGCCAGGAGCGGTTTGCGGAATCGCGAGCGTAGGACCTGCCCCACCGTGAACCAGGTGGGATTCGGAATCTTCTCGATGTCGGCCCCGCGGTTCGGGCGACGGTCGAAGGTTCGGACACGGCCTTCATAACGCACGCGCGACTTGAGCGGAATGGATTGACGACTCATAAGGCGGGGAAGGGTGAAACCGGCACGATGCTAGTAAACGGGAAAAAGGGCACCTTGCAACAACGAACAACTCCGCCCAACGGATCAGTGCAATTCGCTCGGAGGGACCGACGTGGGAAGCCTTTTGCCGAGCACCTTCGCCTGCGACCGAACCCGTTCCGGATCAGCATCAAAGCGATAGCCATGGCAGTTCGGACACGTTATCGCCTCGCTTACCACGATCGATTCGCAGCCTTCGCAGACTTTATAAAGGTCGGGCTGTTTGACGATTTGCGCCGCGCGTTCGGCGCGGGCCGCGAGGGATTCGTTGTTCGACATGAGCCTTTAATTTAGCCGCTCAATCGGTTGTTTTGTCGAGGAATGAGTTTCGGGGAAATCTCCTGGGCGCGTCAGTGGCTATGCGCATCGGGATGGGGCCGGCCGGTGAGCAACCGGGATAGGAAATCGCCATCGGAGAAGGCAGCCTCGCGCCCGAACCGGACGACGACCAGATCAAGTGAGGGGATCATATAAAGACGCTGCTTTTCCGACCCGATCGCCGCGACGAGGTCCCTCGGGCCGCCCGGATAAAGTTGGTCGCCATCGATCGCCAGCTGCAGCTCGGTAATCGGCTGCAGCCGGGGAACGGGCGGAGGCCGGTTCAGCCAAAAGCCGAGACCGTAAGCCGGGTTGGCAAAATGGCCTGTAAACAATAATCCAAGTTCTTCGTCGGTAACGAGTTGCTTTTGATACCCTCTTCTCACGCGGTTGATGAATTCGCCAAACTTGGCCCATTCTTCGGTCGAAAGAGAAATGCCGCTGTGGATGAGAGGATTGCCAGCGTCGTCATGCTTCCAATCGGCAATATCGATGTCGAGCGGATCGAATACCTTCTCCGTGAGGTAACCTTCCACGCTTCGTCCCCGGGGCCGGAGTTTGCGCCGCAGGATTTCGCCGAAAGCCTGATAGCCGACCGCTCCATAATGAAACCGGGCGCCGGGTGGATCGATCAGCGGAACGTGGACCGCCGCGGCGAGTTGATCGCGGGCGGGATAAATCAGGTCGCCGTCGGGATCGAGGCCGCTGGTGTGGGAAAGGAGCTGGCTGATGGTGATGCTCCGCCGCCGATCCCCGCGCCATTCGGGCAGCGTGTCGCTCGCCTTTTCATTCATGGTGAGGAGGCCCTCATGCATCGCGATCAAGGCGGCGACGGCGACGAAGCTTTTCGTGCCGCTGTAAATCTTGTGGGGAGTCGAAGCCGAAAAGCCGGAGGCGTAGCTTTCGCCGATCACTTTCCCGCCCTGCTCCACGCGCAGCGCGAGGCCTCCGTGGCTGCTGGAAAATCGGGCCGCCAACGCGAAGTCTTCCGGAGTGATGGCCGCCGCGCGCGGGCCCGAGATCGCCAGGACTAGAATCGGGATCCAAAAATACAATCTCATGAGAAAACCAGCCTCGTTACGATTTAGGTTTCGGCAACCTGGATTGAAAATCAGTTCAAGGCCACCTCATTTAAGGAGACTGCTTCTTGATCAGGTTAAGCCAAAGCCAAGCCCAGCCGGCCATGAGGATCAGCCCGCCCAGCGGGGTCAGCGGGCCCGCCCATTTTTGGCTCGAATCGAGCGCCAGGACATAAAGGCTGCCGGAAAAGAGAACCACGCCGATCAGCCAGCAGATCATGGTCCCGCGCCGGGCCGTTCGCCCCTGGCCGATGGCCAGCAGCGCCAGCGCGTGAAACCACTGGTAGAAGAGGGCTGTATGCCAGAGATCGAGATGATGCTGGCGGTCGAGAAAATCGTGGACCGGCCCGTGGGCCGAAAGAGCGCCCAGGATGACGCCAAAGAGGCCAAACAACGCTCCGAGTCGCAGCGCCAGGCGGTCGGAGGTGGGAACCATGCGGAAGTTACTTAGTGGACCTAAAGCGCCTGGAACCGAGACGCAAGGTCACTAAGTTAGCCGACAAAGCTTGTCACGCCAGTCTTTTTCTGCTAAAAAGAAAAAATGATTACGGATTCCCGGCTTGCCCGTCAGACGGCGGAACGCCTTATTGGTTCGCGTGCGCAACTCCTTAAGTTCCAGTGTTTGCTGGGATTCGACGGCTTTGTTGACGAAATATTTCATGTCGTCGAGCAACGGCAATCACCCACCAAGTACACGCCCTTCGCCAGCATCAAGACCTTTGGCGGCAAGATCACGGCGGCGGCGGGCAAGAGCGCGAATTTCGAAATTGTTCCGCAGGCCAAGAAGCTCGGCGGCAACGGCCCGATCATGGCGTTTGCGTTGAGCACCCTCGGCGCGCCGGTCCATTACGTCGGCATGCTCGGCTATCCCGAACTGCATCCCGTCTTTTCTGAATTCGCCAAGCGGACGAAAGTTTATTCCATCGCCGATCCGGGCCTCACCCAGGCCTTTGAATTTTCCGACGGCAAGCTGATGTTCGGCCAGCACGGCACGGTGCATGAAGTTTCCTGGGAGACGTTGAAGAAGCGCCTCGGCGACGTCACGTTCCAGAAACTTTGGAACCAGGCCCACTTTGTCGGCATGATCAACTGGACGATGCTGCCGCATCTTTCCGCGATCTGGAAACGGCTCCTGAGCGACTACATGCCGGCCAAGCCGACCACGCGCAAATTGATGTTCTTCGACCTGGCCGATCCGGCCAAGCGCCTCGACGCCGATCTCCACGCCGCGCTGAAAATCATCGGCGAATTCCAGCAGCACAACGACGTCATCCTCGGCCTGAACGAAAGCGAAAGCCAGCATGTCGCCAAGGTGCTTCGCCTGAAGAAGACCCCGAACAATCCGAAGGGCACCGCCTCGCTGGCCGCCGCCATTCGCGAAAAACTCGAGATCCATACCGTGGTGATTCATCCGATCAGCTACGCCGCGGGCGCCGACGCCCAGGGCGAGGCTTTCGTCAACGGCCCCTTCACGGCCAAGCCGAAGATCAGCACCGGCGCGGGCGATCACTTCAACGCCGGGTTCGTCGTGGGACGGCTCCTTGGCCTCGGGGTGGCGCACTCGCTCCAGTTGGCGGTCGCGGCTTCCGGCTTCTACGTCCGGCACGCCGTCAGCCCGAATCGCGAACAGCTCGTCCGGTTCCTGCAGACGCTGTAGTAGAGGCGATGGCGATCTAAAGCGCTTCGACTTTTTCTTCGTTGATCAACTGGAGGAAAATATCCTCGAGCGATCCGGCGGCCTGGCCCGAATGCGAACGCAACTGCGCCATCGTCCCCTCGGCAATAAGGCGTCCGCCGCTCATGATGCCGATCCGCTCGGCGAGGCGTTCGGCCACTTCAAGGATGTGCGTGGTGAGGATGACCGAGCCGCCGTCGCGCAAAAATTCGAGCAGGATGTCCTTCACCAATCGTGCGGCCGAGGCGTCGAGCCCGGTCAGCGGCTCGTCGAGCAGCACCAGTTTCGGCGCATGAATCAGCGCGCTGGCCAGGGCGACCTTCTGCTTCATCCCGCGCGAATAGGATTCGATCCACTCGTGGCGCCGGTCCCAGAGACCGAGCCGTTCCAGCAATTCTTGCGCGCGCCGGCGGGCAGTCACGGCATCGACATTCCAAAGCGCCGCGACAAATTCCAGATGCTCCATCGGGTTGAGTTTGCCGTAGAGCACCGGGTCGTCCGGGATGTAGGCGAGCGGCTGCTTGGCGCGCTGCGGCTCGGCCACGGCATCGATCCCGCACACGCGAATCTCGCCTGCGTCGGGACGGATAAGGCCGGAAATCATGCGCAAGGTCGTCGTCTTCCCCGCGCCGTTGACGCCCAGAAATCCGTAGAGCATTCCCGTGGGAACTTTCAGGCTAAGTCGGTCGACCGCGGTTTTCGGACCGAACCGCTTGACCAGGCCGATGATTTCGCAGGCGTATTCCACCGTCTCAAGGGACAGGAAATCGGAGAGCTTGTCAAAGGACTACTGGAAGCGACGCCTTACTCCTCGCCCACGGCGAACTCTACTTCTAATTCGTATAGGTCGGTTTTGGCGTCGGGACCGGCACCGGGACGGGCGCGCGCAGCGCCGCGGCCATCTCGACCGAGGTGAAGATCAACATGTGCTTCGCCTTGTCGTAGAGCACCGTCGCCTTGTCCGCCCGCGTCCATTCCAGACAGGTCGGATCGTCGCTCGGGGTCGATTTCCAGGGCGTTCCGTCCGAATCGGCCCCCATGATGTTTTGCATTTCGGCGTCGGTGAATGCGCTTTTATCGACCTTGGAGACCCGCGCGCCCACCTCGCGGGTATGAAGCAGGAAAACGATCAGCGTGTAGCCGGTCGAGGTGAAGGCGAGCGTTCCGAAAGGTGTTTTGGCATTGGCTTCCGAGAAGGCGATCGGCTTGCCGTAGCGCTTGACACATTGCTCCACCGTCTCGCCCAGGTTGGCGCGCAACGGAATCGTCAGCAGCGTAAAAAGAACCAGCGCGAATCGGAGCATAGATGATTGGACTACTATTTCATAACGGCCATGCCGTCATGCCGCGAGCTTCTTTTTGGGCGTCGTCCTGAACCGGCGCCAGTCTTTCAGGCTCAGCTTGAGCATCGCGTGTGCCGCCGTCTCGAGCCAGTCGGAGGGCAGGCGATCCCACGCTTCGCGAATCCGTTTGCGGCCCTTGGGCGTGCCGAGATGAATGTTCGCCGTCTCCTGCCCCATGGCATGGAGAAGGGAAGCGACATCCTCGTGGTAGACGAGCTCGTCGATATCGATCCGGCTGCAATCGGGCCCCAGCCGACGCACGAGCCAGCCGCGCCTCACTTCATAATAGGGATCGGCGCAACGTACCGCTGCTTGCACGGTCCTCTCGAGCCACGGATTCCCCTTCCCGGCGCGTTCCCCGTTCCCTTCCGCCCATAAGCAGGCCGAAGCTACCACCGCCTTTGCCTCCCGCGCCATCCGGCCGCCCTGCCAGTCGAGCAAGGCCAGGTAGCGGCGACGGCCCAGGCTCCCCAGGCCCTTCGGAGTCTTGAGAACGCGATATTCAGGCTCGGCCTCCTCGGGAAGGATCCTGCCGATCGCCTTGCGGACCGAATCGGGAAGACTTCCCCTCAACGGTGCGCATTTGGCTTCGAACCGCGCCCAGAACGCGGCGGGCTGGCGCAAATCCTGGAGCGCCATCTTCCGCAACGTTGGGTGGGCCTCCATCAAAACGAACGGGTTCCCTCCCCGCTCGATCATCTCGCGATAACCGTCGCTGATCCGCGCGCAAACCTCGCCCGGCTTGAGCCTGAAGCGCGGGGACGATTCGCCTGCGAGGAGCGCGCTAACGGCCAGCCGTACCAAATCGTTGGTGAACGCCATCGGATGGGCCTCGTCGAAATCGTTCACGCCCCAAACGAGCCGTCCTTCCGCATCGCGCCACGTGCCAAAATTCTCGAGGTGAAGATCGCCGACGGCAAACACCTTCGGAACACGCGACAGTTTCGGACAATGCTCCGGCCAAAGCTGCGCCCAGCGGTAAAAGGTGGCGCGAAAGAAGAGAAATGGATCGGCCCGCATCTGCGTGTGCTTATAGGCCAGGTCGCGCTCAACGACCGTGATGCGGCGTCTCAGCCACGCTTCAAACCGGAGCGTTGACTCGACGATGTCCATTATTCTAAACTGCGAGCATCATGTTTCCTTTGCACGGAAAAAGAAGAAATGCACAGTTGCAATTTCTTTTTCAGACCAAACTCTCTCTGTGAAAAAGTGGCACGGGAAGTTTATCATTAGTGTAAGAGCCTAGTCGCCAGTGCTCTCAAGATGATTTGACGTTATTGAATTCAATCAAAATCTCGCAATAGGGCAATAAATGCCTAACCAGAGCTGTTTGATCGATAAATAAATGCATTTTATGCCCTATTTATTTATTGACGGTATACCCAAAATGATCTAGTAATTGATCATACCAACCGAGAAAGACGCACAATATGCCTATCGATTACATTGCCGCCTGCGTAGCTGTCCTTGCCGCCCTGCAGGGACTTTCGATCCTTTTGACTCACCTCGAAGTCGCCGCCAAGCGGATTGAAGGTCGTTCAACCTGGATTGCACGCGACGGGACCGTATTCGAAGAATTTGCGGTCGCCGAGCTCGAAACGTCACAGGTGATGCTGCACGACTTTGAAGAAACCCGCGGCGAAGCTCTTTTAGCCGGTTCGTTCAGCGTTCACGCCAACGTCTGATCCCTCTGTTCCCTTTTACGCAGCAGCTCGATCCACCGCCCGAAACCTTCCGCGTTAGCATCGGCCAGCGTTCGGGAGTGGGCCCACCGGGCTGCTGCGTAATTCTTTTTGAAACCGAGCGCCGCGCATTTCGTCACTTTCATTAGACGTGCGCAGAAAAAGAAAGCAGGCTAAGCTTCTCCTAATGTGTACCTGTCGGGTGCCCTCCATTCCTATCGGGCGGATTTCCTTGGGCGCGATCCTCTCGGCCACGCTCCTGCTGCAACCGGTCCTGGCGCAGGACAAGCCGACCGGTGCGCCGCTCGTGCTTTCCTCCATCGAAACGGAACAGGAAATTCCGCTCGCCATCCTCCTGCCCGACGGCAAGACCGCCAAGTGCGTGCCGATCCGGCTCCACTGGATTTCCAAGCCCGACGTCGGCCCCAATGAGGACGCCGCCAGCTTCACGCTCGATCTTCCGGCCGACAATCCCGCCGCGCCAATCTTCACCGCGCAACTCTGGAGCGCCTCGCTCGCCAGCGCCCTGGCCTGGCAGGAACCGTGGGAAGGCGCGCGCTGGAAGATCCTGCAAACGCCGGTCACTGACGGCACGGGACTCGACGCGGCCCTCGCCGTCGGGATGATCGCCACGTCGGCGCGCCGGCCTTATCCTCCGAAGACCGTTGTTATCGGGAGCCTGAATCCCGACGGCTCGCTCGGCCCGGTTTCGCATCTGGTTGAGCGCATCAACGCCGCGGCCCGGGACGGGATGACCCGGGTCATCATCCCGAGCGTGCAACGCTTCGACTCCGATGCCTCGGGCCAGGTCGTGAACATCGTGCGGCACGCCGGTGCTCAGCACGTCGAATGCATTCCCGTAGACGATCTCATCACCGCTACCCAGACGGCGATGAACGATCCCCTGCCCGACACCGCCGCCCTCGATTCCTCCGTCCCGAAATACAGCAACGATGTCGCCACCTACATCGACGACTTTGCGCAACGCGAGCAGAGCGAAGCCATGAGCGGGCTGAAGTTTGCGCCGAAGGAAGCGGAGCTGGCGACCTATCCGTTGACCCAGGCCAATCTCGTCGCCCTCTGGAAAAGCGTCTACGCCGACATCGACGCGGGCCAGCAGGCCTATCGCGCCGGGCAGGTCTATGTCGCCTACCAATTGTTCGCCCGGGCCAACGGGCGCATGAACGGCGCCAACGCGCTGGCCGGGCAGACCCGGATCAGCTTCGACGTGAAATCGGCCCTGGCCGAATCGGACGATCTCCACGACCACCTGCACGTCCTGATGAATCCCCCTTCCATCGACCAGGGCGGCCTCGAAAGCGCCGTGCTCGTGGCCGAAATGGCCGACTGGGCCTACGGCATCAACGCCGCGCTGGAAGGCGCGCAGCTCGTCACCAAGCAGGCCTTCTCCCAACGCTCCGACGCGACCGACGCTGAAAAGGACCGCGCGCGCGAAGCGATCCTTTTCGCCAACGAGCAGTGCAAATATCTTCTGACCCAGGCCGACTTTTATACCGGCCTGCTCGCCCATATCTCGAAGGAAAATCCGGTCACGGTCGACGCCAACGCGGCGCATCTGCTGCCCCAGTTGATCCCGGCGCAACTGGCCACCGCCCGCAGTTTTACCGACGGTATCCGGGCCAGCGACCTGCGCGACGGCCTCCTCTTCGATCCCCGGCTGGTCGCCTACGTGAATGTGCTGCGCCAGGTGAAGGCCGATTGGGACGCGCATCAGCGCAAAAGGGAAAGTGAGGCCGAGGACGCGGCGAATGCGCAGGCTTCCGGGGCTCCGGCGGCGGCGTCCGACACGCCGGTCAAACTCAACGCCAATGCCCCGGCAAGCGCCGTCGGCTTTGATCCCGGCAACACCTACCGGCCGCCCCACACGGTCCTCGATTCGAACCCGTCGGCGAAGAAATTGAGCGACGTGGCCATGTGCCTCATCTGGGTCAACCACGACTGCGAGATCGCCACGCTCGACGAGAAATATCTCCGGCTGAACGGCACGATGGATTCCGCGCATGAATGGCATTTGAAAGACCGGGGCAAGCTCGACACCCTGCTGCAGATGGCGGAAATCGGCGCGCGCCATGGCATCGCCTTCGCGGAAAAAGCGGAGATCGATCCTTCCGTCCTGGCCATGATTTACGAGCGGGCCGCCTACCAGCGCACGCAAAGCAACGACGCGTCGGCCCTCGACGCGCTGCGCAATTACTGGCGATGCGCGCTCCTCGGCAACATGTGCTGGCAGCTGGCGCATACCCGCAAGGCGGAGCCCGTCGATTCAGGGAGCACGCCCGTCGCGGCTGACGGAGACAAAAAGGACCAAAAAAAGACCGATGCCGCGGCCTCCGCCGACGGCGGCACGGCGACGAAGAAAACCGATGCGACCGCCTCGACGCCGACGGCCTCGACCAATACCACGGTCGTCGTGACCCCGCCGGGCGCGGCGGCGGCGACCAACGAAATCATCACCCCCGTCGCGCCGTCCGCCGCCACCAACACGGTGGTCGCGGTCAAGTCGCCCTCCCCGCCGGTCGTGACCAACGAAGTGGTCGTTCCCATCGCGCCGCCCGCCGACACCAACGCGGAGGTCGCGGTGAATCCCCCCGTCGCGCCCATCGCAACCAACGAGGTCGCCGTGCCGGTCGCGCCGCCTGCCTCGACGAACGCGGGGCCGGTGGTCAATCCGCCCGTGGCGCCCATTGCGACGAATGAGACTTCCGCGCCCGTCGCACCTCCCGCCGTCACCAATGCCGAGGTCGTGGTGAGTCCCCCGGAGCATCCCGCGCCACCGGCCCCGGCCATCACGGCGGCGGTCGATACCAACGCCATCCCGGTCGCCCCGGTGGCCAAGGCGGAGGACTACTCGGGAAGCGAGATCCCTGCGCCCACCAACGCGGCCCCGATCGGTCCGATCCCGCCCTCCACCCCCAAGACCGACAACGCGGACGGCCATGCCGGGGCCTTCCCCTAGGCCGGCGGCCCTCGGGCACGATTTGGCTTCAAAAGCTTTCACGAGCTATTTTTTTAGAACATATTGCGCATAGAAGGGAATCATGTGACCTCCTGTGCGCTCGCGATGCCGCGCTCGCGCACCCGGGCAACAAGTAGCCCGGGCCACCCAAAAGCCTACCCGCCTTTGAGCGGAAGGCGACCTCCTGTGCGCTCGCGATGCCGCGCTCGCGCACCCGGGCAACAAGTAGCCCGGGCCACCCAAACCGACTACTCGCCTTTGAGCGGAAGGCTGCCTTCGGTGCCGCTCGGGGCGATGGGATCCGCGGTAGCTGCCGCCTCGTCGCCGAGCATTCCCTTCTTGCGGAGCTGCGCTTCCATCGCGAGGTCCATGACGAGATCGGCCAGCGCGACGGTGCCCTGGTCGAGCGCGGCGTTGGCGGCCTTGAGCTCGGCGAGGTTCCCGCTTTCGAGCGCCTTTTCGACGCCGAGCATGAGCGCCTCGATTTCCTTCACCTCGGCCGGGACGATGAGCGCGCCGACCTGGGCCAGCGCCTTGCGCGTCGCGCCGAGCATGTCACCGCTTTTGCGCTTGGTCTCGATCCACTGCCGCTGGGCCATATCGTCGAAGGCGTACTCGACCGACTCGGAGACCATTTTTTCCACGTCCTCGTCGCGGACATCGACCGCGCTTTTGAGCTGCACGATTTTCTGGTGGCCGGTCTTCACGTCGCGGGCCAGGACGCTGAGGATGCCGTTCGCGTCGATCTCGAACTGGACGCCGACGCGCGGCACGCCCTTGGGCGCGGGCGCGAATTCGAGCTCGAAGGTGCCGAGCGACCAGTTGTCGCGGGCGAGTTCGCGCTCGCCCTGGAGCACCTGGATCTTCATCGATTTCTGGTTGTCGATGGCGGTGGTGAAAAGCTCGCCCGCCTTGGTCGGGATGGTGGTGTTGCGCGGGATGATGACGTTCATCAGGCCGCCGAAGGTCTCGATGCCGAGCGAGAGCGGCGTGACGTCGAGCAGCACCATGTTCTGCACGCCGCCTTCGAGGATACCGGCCTGGATGGTCGCGCCGAGGGCGACGGCCTCGTCGGGATTGGCGGCGGTGTTCGGCTCGCGTCCAAAAATTTCCTGCACCAGCGCGCGGACCATCGGCATGCGGGTCTGGCCGCCGACCAGAATCACGTCGTCGAGATCGGCCGGCTTGAGTTTGGCGTCGCTGAGCGAGCGGAGGCAGTTTCCGCGCGTCTTTTGCACGAAAGGCCGCGCGAGAATTTCGAGCTGCTCGCGCGTGACGACGGTGGAAAAACTTTGCTCTTCCTTGGCGAACGGAATTTCCACTTTCGTTTCGGTCTCGGTCGAGAGCCGGATTTTCGCCGCCTCGGCTTCCTCGTGGAGACGCGCCACGAGCGCGGCGTCGACGTGGGTCTGCAACTTTCGCGGCGAGCCGCCGCGCGAGCTCGTCGGTGAGCGCGGCGTCGATGTCGTCGCCACCGAGCCGCGTGTTGCCGTTGGTCGAGAGGACCTGGAAAACGCCCTCGTTCAGCTCGAGGATGGAGATGTCGAAGGTGCCGCCGCCCAGATCGTAGACCGCGATTTTCGATTTCTCCTTGAGCCGGTCGAGACCGTAGGCGAGCGCGGCGGCGGTCGGTTCGTTGACGATCCGCTCGACTTCAAATCCGGCGAGGCGGCCCGCTTCCTTGGTGGCGTTGCGCTGGGCGTCGTTGAAATAGGCCGGGACGGTGATGACCGCGCGGGTGACGGTTTCGCCGAGGGAACGCTCGACGTCGGCCTTGAGCTTCTTGAGGATTTCGGCCGAGATTTCCTCGGGCGACCAGGCGCGGCCGGGCAGCTCGACGCGCACCGGCTCGGTCCCCTTCCCGGCGACGGGATAACTGACGATCATTTCTTCCTGGGAAAGCTCGCTGCCGCGCCGGCCCATGAAGCGTTTGATGGAGGAGACGGTTTCCCTGGGCTTGAGACCGCGGACGCGCTTGGCGGCAGCGCCGACCAGCGGCGATTCCCCCGCGCCGGGAAAATGGACGACGGAGGGCGTGAGGCGTCGGCCCTCGGCGTCGGCGATGAGGACGGGGAAGCCCGCGTCCATGACGCCGACGAGAGAGTTGGTGGTGCCGAGGTCGATGCCGACGATTTTGCTCATCATGGAGAGGATAGCCCGCGGCAGGGCGGGGTGTCAAAGCACGCGGGGGGCAAACGCAGTTTCGCACAGAGGACCGAAGAGGGACTGAAGAGGGACTGAAGAGGGGGAGGCTGCTCCCGTTCGATGGACGCTCCGCATACGGGTGGCCCGGGCTACTTGTTGCCCGGGTTCGCGTGGAGACATTCCACGCGAACAGGAGGTCGGCAGGCGATACTCGATTCCGGTGACCTCCTGTGCGCTCGCGATACCGCGCTCGCGCACCCGGACAACAAGTTGTCCGGGCCACCTTCATTGCGACAACGTAAAGGGAAAACGCTCACCGGAATCCATCGTAATCAGAATCGATTTTTGCAGAGGTCTGCTCCAAGACGGGCGACGGTCAGAGACCGCCGCTACAACTGCAATGGGGCACGCCTTGGCGTCGACCCTCCAAAATTTGACCGAGGTCATCGACCGCCGGCCTCATAACGGAGGATCATGGCGGAGGCCGCGGCGTCGCAGGCTTTGAAGGCGATCTCGCCGCCCTGGTTGGTGCAGACGAGGACGCCGAATTTTTTCGCGGGCGCCAGCCAGCAGACGCTAGTGTTCATGGTGTTGGAGCCGGTATGGGTGAGCGCTTTGCCGCCGGCCCAGGAACGATCGACGATGATCCAGCCGTAACCATAATCATCCTTCCCGGCCTGGTTCGTCTGCATCGCTTCGTAAATTTCGTTGGGGAGGAGCGCCTTCATGCCGGTGGCGCCGCGCAATTGATCGATGAGGAACTTGGCCCAATCGGCCATCGTGCAGTGAACGGTCCCGGCCGGTCCCATATAGGCAGGATTATCGGCACTGGGTCCGTTCTCCGGAGCGGGATAGCCGCTCGAAAAGTGGGGCCACGGCTGGTCGATCTGTCCAACCGTGCCGGTGCCGCCAAAGCCGGCCGAATTCATGTGGAGCGGGTTGAAGATGCGTTCGCGAATCAAATCTTCCCACGGTTTGCCGCCGATTTTTTCCAGGATGGCGCCGATCAGGATGTAGTCGTTATTGGCATAATGGAAAGTTCCCGGGGTGTAGGCGGGCGATTCCAAAATAGTCGCGACCGCCATCTGCCGTTGCCGGCTGGGTGAGCCGCTGAGGAGGAAGCGACTCCAAAGAGATAGATTTTCAGAGAGGCCCGCTTGATGCGAAAGCACCTGGGCGATGGTGATATTCCTGATCGAAGGCGCGACCTTGTCCGCTCAAGTTCGGGGAAAAAGGAGATGACTTTGTCGTCCCAGGAGAGCTTCTTTTCGATGACGTAGGTTCCCGCGAGCGCGGCGGTCATCATTTTCGTGTCGGAGCCGAGTTGCCAGAGGTCGTTCGTGGTGACGGGAATGGTCGTGCCGGCCTTGCGGACGCCGACGGCGGCCATTTCGACAACGCCGTCGGTGGTGAAAATAGCCCCGGCGAGAGCGGGAAGGTTGTATTGAGCGCGGATGGGATCGAAGACGGTGTCGAGGGAAGGCTCGGCCACGAGGAAGCGTGAGGTGAAGAAGAACGCCATGACGAGAGGCCAGGGAGGGTTGCGCTTGAGGAAGAGATCGGAAGGAAAAGTCATTTCACGGTGGATTCGATTACATTTGTAAACGGTTTCCGGTTTTTCGCAAGACGGGAGTTTCCCGGTCCCGGGCGCAGCCTATTGCGGAGAGTGGCTCTTCCGGAGGGCCTTGAGGATTTCGACCGAGTCGAGCCAGCTTTGGGACGTTCCCGAATACCGGCCCTGCCAGAGGGTGTCGCCGTCGGTGAACATGAAGAGGGTCTGGACGAGGCCGCCGTCGAGCGTGAAAAGGACGAATTTGCCGGTAAAGGGATCGCCGATGAAGTCGCCCTTGGTGTAGTCGTCCGAGGCGAGCTTGATCCTGGAATTGCTCCGGGCCCCGGCGGCAAACTTTCGCGCCATCGAGTCGAGGAAGTTGGGAATCTCCTCCTTGGTGCCGGGGGCGGTCCATTTGGAAAAAACGAGGAGGACGTTGTCGCCGGGGGCCTTGGTGAGGGCGTAGACCGGCGCGCCGTTGTCGGCGGGGAATTTCACGTTCCAGCCGTCGGGCGGGTTGACCTGGAGCGGGCCGGGCGTGGAATCGGCGAGCGCGGGAAGACGGAGGAGGAAAGAAAGGACCGCGAGGGAGAGCAGGAATTTCATAAGGTGAAAGTGCGGGTTCGCTTGCCCTCCGGGGAAGCAAAAGGCAGGCGGAGTCGGTGCAGGCAGAATGTCGGGGCGACGGGCAAGGGCAAGGAAAAAACCAACCGGCATATTTGAAGTGCGAGGGGGAGGACGCCCCGCTACAGTGCCGGACATGAAACGAGTCTGGCTTCGGATCGCGTGGATGGTGGTGGCGTTGCTGGCGGTGTGCGGCGCGCTCGACACGGCGCGCGCCGAGCCGACGGGGCAGCCTCTGGTGATCGGCATGGAACTCAATTACCCGCCGTTCGAGATGACCGATGCGGCGGGGAATCCGACCGGGGTCGGCGTGGAGATGGCCCGCGCGCTCTGCGATTATCTGCATCGCCCGATCGACATCCAGAACATGCCGTTCGAGGGGCTGATCCCGGCGCTGAAAACGGGGCGGATCGACCTGATTATTTCCTCGATGACGGCGACGGACGAGCGGCGGAAGTCGATCGATTTTTCCGATCCCTATCTCAATACCGGGCTGGCCATCCTGGCGAAGAAGAACGGCCCGATTCAGAGCATCGCCGACGTCGACAAGCCGGGGATGATCGTGGTGGTGAAGACGGGGACGACGACGGCCGATTATGCGCGGGACCATTTCAAATTCGCGACGGTGCTGCCGTTGCAGCAGGACACGGCGTGCGCGCTGGAGGTGGTGCAGGGGAAGGCCGACGCGTTTCTCTACGACCAGATGTCGATCTACCAGTTCGCGCGGAAACATCCCGACACGACGCGCGGGTTGCTGACGCCGTTTCAGAAGGAATCGTGGGCGATCGGAATCCGAAAGGGCAATGTCGATTTGGAAAACCAGGTGAATGCGTTCCTGCGCGATTTCAAGGCGCGGAAAGGGTTCGATGCGCTGGGCGACAAATATCTGAAGGACGACAAGGAAGCGTTCAAGGAGATGGGCTTCCCGTTTTATTTCTGAGCGGCGCGAGCTGGGCGGTCTCGGGCATGAAGAAGAAGAGGAGGGCGAAGGCGGCCGCGGCGACCGAGGCGAGGAAGAGAAATCCCGAGCTGTAGCCGAAGTGGTGGACGATGGCGCCGGCGATGACCTGGCTGAGGGAGGCGCCGATTCCGACGGCGGCGTTGATCGCGCCCAGTGTGAGGTTGAAGCGGCCGGTTCCGCGGGTGAGGTCGGCGATGACGAGGACGGAGACGACGCCGAAGATTCCCGCGCCGATTCCGTCGAGGATCTGGATGGCGACGAGGGCGGCGGGATTATGCGTGAGCGTGTAGAGAATGCCCCGCACGGGTAGAACTCCAAAGGCGATCAGTAGCAGCGGCTTTCGGCCCCAGGCGCCGGCCTGGCGTCCCGCCCAGGAAGCGAGGAGCACGATGACGAATTGCGTGGTCACGACGCAGGCGGACATGAACATCATGGAGGCGCGTCCCCGGCCTTTCGCGAGCATCTCGCCCAACAGCGGCAGCATCGCCGCGTTGGCAAAGTGGAAGAGGACGGCGCAGACGAGAAAGATGACGAGGGGATGATCCTTAAAGAGTTCCCGCAGGCGGGCGGGCTTGCCATCGTCGTCGTCCCTGGCTTTTGCCCCGCGGGCGCGCTCGTAGTTGATCTCGTCAGGGCGGATGAGGGCGAGGGTGGCGAGGGTCGGAAAGGCCAGGAGGACGACGAAAAAAAAGATGCCGCGATTGGAGATGAAATAACCAATGAGGCCCATCGAAATGGCGGCGACGACGTTGCCCGCCGAATTGAAGGTCTGGTTGCGTCCCTGGCGGCGGTCAAATAATTGGTGGCCGACGACGCCGAGGGAAATGGCGCAAATAGCGGGGATGAAAATGCTCGAAGTCCCGCCAATCAGGACCTGCCCGATCATTACCGGCCAAAAGGAGGGTAAGAAGGCGATCAGGAGCGCGCCCAAGGCCAGCAAGGTCACGCCGATGGCGATCAGGGCGCGCTTCGACCGAAGGCGATCGACGAGGGCGCCCGCCGGGGTCTGCGTCAGGATGCCCGAAATTCCGCCGACGGTGAGCGCGAGGCCGACGAGTTGCTCGTTCCACTTGTAGCCCGCGAGATAAATGGCGAGGAATGGCCCGACGCCGGTCTGCACGTCGGCCAGGAAAAAATTAAGCCCGTCGAGGCCGAGCAGGGTACTGGCGGACGGTTTTTGTTCACGGGATCGGGTCGCCATGCGAATTCCGAAACTTTAACCCATGAACCGTCCCGGGCAAATGCCCCCTCACCACGACCAGGAATCGGGCTAATACGTTTTCCGGCCGCCCTGGAACCGGACGGGCGGAATGCCGTGGTGCTTCTTGAAGACGCGGGAGAAGTGGTAGGGATCGGAGAAGCCGACCCGCGCGGCGACTTCCTTCACGGTGTAACGGCCGCCGATGAGATGCGCGGCGGCGTCGTTCATCTTGAGGCGGGTGAGCATTTCGTGGGGGCTTTCGCCGACAAAACGGTAGAAGAGGCGCGAGAGGTAGGCGGGATCGAAATGGGTGAGCGCGGCGAGTTGCGCCACCGACTGGATCGCGCGGAAATGCTGCTGGAGCCCGGCCCGGACGCGCTCGAAACTTTGCCGGGCGCGGCTGTGGGCCTCGGACGGGGTATGGGCGTTTTCCTCGATGCGGAGGGAAAGGAGCTCGAGCAGGAGGGCGCAGAGGCGCGGCGCGAGGAGGCCGCCCTTGAGGCCGGTCTCGAGCATCTGCTCGTAGAGATCGTGGATCGGCTGGGGATGATGAAGGTAGGCGATGCCGTGCGCGCCGAGGACTTTGCGGTTGATGATGCGCCCGGCGTCGCGGCCGGAAAAGTCGATGAAGGACTTGACGAGGGGATCGTCGGCGCTGGTGCGAATGGTGTGGGCGGTGAAGGGCTTGTAGGCGAAGACCGAGCCGGGGCGGAGCTGGTGCTCGATGCCGTCCATGGTGAGGAGGCCCTTGCCGCGGGCGACATATTCGATGCCGTAGAATTCGAAGTCGGTGCGCTCGATGCGGTAGTCGGGGGCGCAACGTTCCCAGCCGCCGCAGACGACCGTGAGGCCGCCGCGGGGCGACGGGGCGAGATCGAGGAAGAAGTAGCGGTACTCCTGGATCTTCCCGGCGATGAAGGAGGGATGGGGCGGAATTTTGACGGAGGCCGGCGGCATGGGACAGGCTTAGACGATGGGACGCGGAAGGAAGAAGTCAAGAATGTCCATCAAGGAGTCAGAACGGGCCATTGCCTTGAAGAGGAAAATCCGTATCTTGAAAGCTATTGCCGGTAATCCCGTCGAACGCCTTTTTATGAACCAAGACATCGCGATTGATCCCTCACGAGTTCCCCAACGACGGCTCGCCTCCGGCGCGTCAATGCCCGCGATCGGCCTCGGCACTTTTGGCTCCGATTCGGTCAGCGGCGAGGCCATTGCCGATGCGGTGCTGGATGCCGGGCAGCTCGGCTATCGCCATTTCGATTGCGCGGCGGTTTACAGCAATGAGCACCTGATCGGCCCCGCGCTGAAGAAGCTGATCGGCGGCGGCGTGAAGCGGGAAGACCTGTGGGTCACCTCGAAATTGTGGAACGACAAGCACGCGGAAAAGGATGTCATCCCAACGTTCCACAAAACGCTGAAGGACCTGCAGCTCGATTATCTCGATCTCTACCTGATCCACTGGCCGTTTCCGAATTTTCATCCGCCCGGTTGCGACGTGAGTTTCCACGATCCGAACGCCAAGCCCTATATTCATGAGAGCTTCATGGCGACGTGGCGCCAGCTCGAAAAGCTGGTCGACCAGGGGCTCGTGCGTCATATCGGGACGTCGAACATGACGATCCCGAAGCTGAAACTGGTCCTGCGTGACGCGCGGATTCGTCCGGCGATCAACGAAATGGAGCTGCATCCCCACTTCCAGCAGGCGGAACTTTTCGCCTACGTGCGGGCGCAGGGCCTGGAGGCGATCGGCTACTGTCCGCTCGGCTCGCCGGGACGCCCGGAACGCGACCGCACGCCGGAGGACACGTCGCCGACGGAAGACCCGGTCATCCAGGGCATCGCGAAGGCGCACGGTGTGCATCCGGCGGAGATTTGCCTGAAGTGGGCCGTGCAGCGCGGCCAGACGCCGATTCCCTTTTCCGTCAAGCGCCGCAACTACATGGCCAATCTGCGCGCGGCGGTGCAGGACCCGCTCAGCGCCGCGGAGATGGAGGCGATCTCGAAGCTCGACCGCAACTGCCGCCTGGTCAAGGGCCAGGTCTTTTGCTGGAAGGAAAATCAATCGTGGGAAGATCTCTGGGACGTCAACGGCGTCATCACTCCCGCCTAACCTCATCCATTTATGCCCACCCTCACCATTCCCGATCAAATGCAAGGCGCTGTTCTGCCGGGGAACAGCACGACCAAACTCGACTGCTTTTCGGTCCCCTCACCGGGCCACGGCGAAGTGCTGATCCGCATGAAGGCCTCGACGATTTGCGGCTCCGACATCCGCTGCATTTATCATGAGCACCTGGGCAAGGGGCCGGAAGGCTACCAGGGCGTGATCGCCGGGCACGAGCCGTCGGGGCAGATCGTCAAGGTCGGCCCGGGCTGCCGGGAGTTTCGCGCCAACGACCGCGTGATCGTCTATCACATCTCGGGCTGCGGCATCTGCAACGATTGCCGGCGCGGCTACATGATTTCGTGCACGAGCGAAAAATACCGGCGGGCCTACGGCTGGCAGCGCGACGGCGGCATGGCGGAATATCTGCTCGCCGAGGAAAAAGACCTGGTCCACCTCCCCGACGAACTTTCCTATGCCGACGGCGCGCAGGTCGCGTGCGGCTTCGGCACGGTTTACGAGGGGCTGGAGAAAATCGGCATCAGCGGCAACGACGCGGTGCTCATCACCGGGCTCGGTCCGGTCGGCCTGGCGACGGCGGCGCTCTGCCGGAAGCTCGGCGCGTCGAAGATCATCGGCATCGACGTGGTCGAGGACCGGATGAAGCTGGCGCGCGATTTGGGCCTGTGCGACGAGACGCTGAAGTCGGGACCCGACAACGTCGACGAAGTGCGCAAGCTGACCGGCGGCCACGGCGTCGAGCGGGCGGTCGATTGCTCGGCCCATCCGGCGGCGCGGGCCACGGCGATCCGGGCCACGCGCAAGTGGGGCCGGATCGTGCTGATCGGCGAGGGCGGGAAGCTCGAGATCAATCCGTCGCCCGACATGATCCACGACCAGAAAACGCTTTACGGTTCCTGGGTCACCTCGATCTGGCGGATGGAGGAGCTGGTCGAGCGGCTGGTGCGCTGGAAGCTCTTTCCGAGCGAACTGATCACGCACCGTTTTGCCATCGACCAGGTTTCCGACGCCTATGCGCTGATGGCCTCGGGCAAGTGCGGCAAGGTCGCGATCTGCTTCGACGAGGAACTCAAAAAGAACTGATCCGCGCTCGGGCCGGGCCAGGATCAGAAGATGTGATTCGTCGTTAGCGGGCATCCCCTCGTTCCCAAATGGAGTTTGGGAGCGAGGGAAAGCAGCAGACGTTTCGCACAGAGGGCCGAAGAGGAGGAAGGCAGAGGGTTGAAGAATTCTGAAACTGCTACCCCCTGGCTTTCTCGGCCAGTCCTCTGCAGGAACCTCTTCAGTCCTCTGTGCGAAAAAGAAAAAGGAGACCGGCAGCTTTTCGTCATGACCGAAGGCACCGTCGCAAGGGCCTGCGACGGCTACCTCGGAAGGGGTAACCAGAAGACCGCGCGCGATCAATTCGCGGTGACGGTGATTTCCTGTTTTTGGCGGATGTCGTCCGAGGCCGCGCCGATTTCCACCTCGTAGGAACCGGGCGCGACCACGTAGGCATGGGTCGTGACGTCCCAGCGGCGAAGTTGATGCGCGGGCAGGTCGAGTTCCGCGTTGACGGTGCCGCCCTTCGGCACGGAAATGCGCTGGAAGGCGGCCAGGCTGCGCACCAGTTGCGGCTCGGTCGAGCTCCCCTGCTTCACGTAGACCTGCACGACTTCATCGCCGTGGCGCGGTCCCGAGTTGGTGACGGGAACGCTGAGATGGATGGTGCCGGTGGCGTTGAGGGTTGTGGCGCTCAGCTGGGGCGCGCCGAAGTCAAACTTCGTATAGCTGAGGCCGTGCCCGAAGGCGAAGAGCGGGCGGCCGGTGTAGTAACGGTAGGTGCGGTTGGCCATGCTATAATCGGTAAAGGCGGGGAGCTCATCCGTTCCCGTATAGAAGGTGATCGGAAGGTGGCCGGAGGGATTGACATCGCCAAAGAGCACTTCACCGACGGCGGTGCCCCCGTTCTCGCCGGGATACCAGGCCTGGACGATGGCGGGCAGGTTGGCCGCCTCCCACTTCAGCGCCATGGCGCTGCCGCTGCAGTTGACGAAGACGACCGGCTTGTGCAGGGCGCCGAGCGCCTCGACGAATTTTTCCTGCACCTCGGGCAATTCGATCCGGGTTCGGTCGCCGCCCAGGAAGCCGTCCAGCGCGGTGTGGCATTCTTCTCTTTCCAGTTTGTCGGCATTGATTCCCCCGACGTAGACGATGACATCGGCGCTCTGCGCGATCTTCATGGCCGCCTGCCAGTCCGTCGAATTCGAGTCGAAGGTCGTGCCCACCTTGACGGCCAGGGGCGGACCGGCGGCGTAATCGATTTGCACGCCCGCGCCCGCCGCCTGCGCGATGCCGTCGAAAAGAGAGACGGGGTGGGAGGGCGTGCCATGGTAATTACCCAACAACATGGTCGTGTCCTTCGCGTTGCCGCCGATGATGGCGAGATGCTTGATCCTGCCGCGGTCAAGCGGGAGCAGGCCGTCGTTTTTTAGGAGCACAATCGACTCGCGGGCCGCTTTCAGCGCGAGCGCCGAGCTGGCCGCCGTGTCGTTGTCGGCCTCGCCGAGCTTGTCCCAGGGCGTGGAGGGATCGAAGAGGCCAAGGCGGAAGCGCGCGGTCAGGACGCGGGTCAGCGCGGTGTCGATCTCCTTGTCCGTGACCAGCTTTTGTTCCACGGCCTGGACGAGGGCGGCGTAGGCGCGGCCGCAGTCGAGATCGGTGCCGGCCTGGAGCGCGGCGGCGACCCCCTCCGGCATCGTCTTGCGGTATTGATGACCCTTCACGATGTCGGCCACCGCATCGCAATCGGAAACGACGTAGCCGTCGAAGCCCCACGTGTCGCGCAGAATGTCGGTGAGGAGGAACTTGCTGGCAGGGACGGGGACGCCGTAGACGGCGTTATAGGAACTCATCACCTGCGCGACGTGGCCGTCGCGGACGCAGGCCTCGAAGGCGGGGAGATAGGTTTCGTGCAGGTCGATCTCGGACGGGTTGGCATTGAAGCGATGGCGTTCCGGCTCGGGCCCGCTGTGGACGGCATAATGCTTGGCGCAGGCAAGCGCCTCCGGGTGGAGCGGATCGCCCTGGATGCCGGTGATGAACGCCACCGCGAGGTCGCCGGTGAGGAAGGGGTCCTCGCCGTAGGTCTCCTGGCCACGGCCCCAGCGGGGGTCGCGGAAGATGTTCACATTGGGTGACCAGAAGCAAAGGCCGTGGAAGCGAGCGCCCTTGTTCTTATCAGTCACGGTGTTGAACTTGGCGCGGCCCTCGGTGGCGATCGTCTGGCCCTCGCGATGGATCAGGTCGGCGTCCCAGGTGGCGGCCATGCCGATGGTCTGGGGAAAGACCGTGGCGCGGCCGGCGAACCCGACTCCGTGCAGGCCTTCGCTCCAATAATCGTAGGCCGGGATGTGGAGGCGGGGAATCGCGGGCGAGGCGTTTTGCAGTTGCGCCACTTTCTCGGCCAGCGAGAGACGCGAGATGAGGTCGGCGACTCGTGGCGCGACGGGGAGCGAAGGGTCGGTATAGGAAACCGGGGTCGAAACGACGGGAACGGCGGTGGAGGCGGCGTCTGCAACCGTCGGGGTGCCCGTCGGCGCATCCGAAGTGGGAGGATTTTGCGCGGACGCCGTGGCGATCGAGAGAAGGGCTAAAATTCCAAACAGGTAGTTTCGGCGCATAAAAATCGATGATGCCGATAACAGCGGGCCTGGGGAAGCGTGTCGAGAGAATTGTCCCGATCATCCAGGGTTGTCAGATCCGCGAGGCATGGAGGTTGCCGGAGCCGCTGGTTAACTAACCTTTCCACTGCTCAACCCGTTCGAACTATGCTAGGCTTTCAACGAGAATCCAGCATGAACTCAGACCTTCCCACTACGTTTTCCGAGCCCGCGGCTTGCGACCTGGAGTCGGTCATCGCGACGAGCGAATTGAAGCAGCGGCAGTCGCGAATTTCCGACCGTAATGCCGAAGAACAGGCGGAGCTTGAGCTGACCCAGGAACTGGCCAAATCGCCGCGCGATTTCTTTCAAAAGCTGGTCAACATGGTGCTCAGGTTGTCCGTGGCCGACTCCGCCGGGATCAGTTTATTGGACGAAAAGAATGGGCGCTTCGTCTGGCCGGCGGTCGCGGGAGGTCTTTCTCCCTACCTGGGCGAAGGCACGCCGAGGAGCTTCGGCCCCTGCGGCACCGTTTTGGATCGGAATGAGCCGATCCTGTTTTTGCATCCGGAAAAATATTTCACCTACCTCGAGCCCATCATGCCTCCCTTGGAAGAGGTGTTGCTGATTCCATTCCACGTCGGCGACAAACCGGTCGGCACCATCTGGGCGGTCATTCACAACAAGAACCACAAATTTCAGCTGGAAGATCGCCGCTTGCTCGAAAATTTGAGCGCCTTTGCTTCATCCGCTTTCAGAGTCCTGGTCTCGGCTGGGGCCTTGGAATCGCTTTTGGGCCGAAAGGGTTGAGTAAGGAGCGTTTTTTATCGGGCCCAAATCCCGAAGGGGACCTCTGCGAAAGTGACACTTCGCAAAAGGCTCCGTCATCCTGAGCAAAGGCGAACGGGGAGCTTGAGCTGGCCGAAGAATTTCGCTGAGCCGGAGCCGAAGGACCTGCCGAGCATCAACCGCCAACCACGAACCTCCTGAATTACTTTTAAGGTGTCGTGCCCGGGTCGCGCGTCATAAGTCCTCCCATTTCCTCGGAAACAAGCTCAAAATGTTAAGGACTCTCCCGGAGTGGAAAAACTTAGGGGTAACAAGAAGGTCTTCGGCCGTAGAGGCGATGCAGGGCGAAGCACATCCTCCGGCAAAGCGCTCTCGCCTAGTGACTGCTTTTGGCGACCGCAAGCTGGCTGGTGACAGTCGAAAAGACAACATTGACTTCATGCCCCAGTCTGAGCAGAACCGAAATGGCGACGACGGAAATAAAAGCCAGGATCAAAGCGTACTCGACGAGGGTTTGGCCTTTTCTGGATCGCTCCTGGCGACGGGGCTCTTTTTTGGGATTCATACAATTGCTCAGCTTTTACTCTGAAATCCGCCCATCAATCGCGCCGAAGAAGGATCCGTTTTAAGGCATGGAGTAGACCAATGGAAATGAAGAAAACGGCCAGCGCAACGGCTTTATTAAAGAGATGAAACGGCAGTTCGGAAGAAGGCATCCCGTCCCATAAATCCGAGGCGATCGAGATCGCGACACTTGAAATAGCCAGTAAAACTGCAAACGCGGGCCCGACTTCAATCACAGCGAAGCCGATGGGAAGGATATAGACGGCGAGAATGGAAGTCTGGTAGCCGGTGATATAGTCGAGATCTCCAATCAGGAGCGTCGCGATGAAACAATAGAGGGCAATAGCCAGTTTGCTTTGACTAGTGAATACGGTGGTTCTGTTATGGGGTGCACTCATAAGAAATAAGAATATGAAGCGACTTCAAAAAACCAAAGTACAGGATTGGGGACGAGAATGCAATGGGGTGAATACCGGCACTGATTCATGAAGCACTTCAGGGTCTGGAGGTACCGCTGGACGATCACGTTACCGACAGGATTGATCCGTGAGAACCGATGCTTTTCTCGTTCAGAAAATTGACCCGCTCTGAAAGATTTTACTACACTTTTACTACATTAACGTGGAGCGGGCGGAGGGAATCGAACCCTCGTGTGTAGCTTGGAAGGCTACCGTTCTACCATTGAACTACGCCCGCATTGACGACCGCGCGATGTTGTCCGACCCAGCCGAGAAATGCAATTCGGAACTCCCGCGGAGGGCCGGTCTACCGCGCGAACGTTCGCGCGTGCCGTCCCACTTCGAGGCGATAGCGGGAGCCGGTGCGGCGCACCGCGACGGGCGCGCAAAACGTGGCCGAGAGATGGGCCGAGGTCAGCACCTCGTCCCGGCGGCCGGCGGCGAGCGTCTTTCCGCGCCGCAAGAGCAGCACGTGGGTGAAGAGCGGCACGATTTCCTCGACGTGATGGGTGACCAAGACCAGCGTGGGCGCGTGGGGACCCTTCGTGAGCGCGCTTAAAAATTTCAGGAAATCCTCCCTCGCGACCGGGTCGAGTCCCGCCGCCGGCTCATCGAGAAAAAGCATCCGCAGCCGTGCCATCAACGCGCGCCCGATCAGCACCCGCTGCCGTTCGCCCTGGGAAAGATAACGCCAGGGCCGCTCGGCGAGATGGCCGGCCCGCACCTGCCGCAACACGCGCGCGGCCCGCTTTTCCTCGGCCACCGGCACGCGGCCCCAGAAATTGATCTGCGCTTCGCGTCCCGAAAGGACCACGTCGCGCGCCGTCTGCCCCGGCTCGATTTGGTGCCCGAGGCTGGAACTGACCAGCCCGACGGAGCGCCGCACCTCGCGCCAATCGTTCGCGCCGAACCGCGCCGCGCCGATCCGGATTTCGCCGCCCGACGGCATGAGGTAGCCGGTCAGCGCGCTGAGGAGCGACGTTTTCCCGGAGCCGTTCGCGCCCAGGATCACCCAGTGCTGGCCCCGCTCCACACGCCAGTTCACCTCGTGGAGAATCACCGCTTCGCGCTCGACGCGGAGTTTCTCGACTTCAAAAATCGGCCGCTGCTTTTTCATTTAACTTCACTCCTTCATCCCCATTTGCAGCGCCCCCGCGTAGCCGGTCAACTCGGTGTAGCCCACGCCGCTCACCGGCGCGTCCCCCACCCTCCCCGCGATGGAGCAGGCGCCCTCCCAATAATCGAGCGCGCCCATCTTCGTCAACCGCAACTCCTGGTCGGCCATCGCGGGCGAAACGGTCAGGTCGGCGCGGTGCCCCGGCACCACGATATGCCAGCCCGCGGGATAGACCGCGCCGCTCCGCGGACTGCGCCACGTGCCCTTCTTCTCAATGGAAAAACTTCCCGGCAAAAGCCGCTCCGATGTCCCGTCGGCCTTCACCCACGTCCCTTCGGACACCGGGTCCATCGCGCCCGACTTGTCGCGCATTGCGTAAAGCATGATCTCCTCGTGATTGTCCAACTGAAGACAAAACCAATCCCAGCCGACCTGGTCCTTGCCCAGCGAACTCGTGCTGAATTCGTGATCGAACCAGCTCAGGCCGGTCACGTCATACGATTGATCTCCCACGCGCAAGCGCCCCGACGTGGCCAGACGCGGATAGGAATAATAATACGAAGCCTCGCCGACGCCGTCCGCCTTCCGGCTCAACCCGCCCACGCCTTCGAGCACCAGCGGCTTGAGCGGATGCTCCTCGAAATCGATGGCCATGTCGGCTTCGCGCGCGGCGAGATGATACGATTCCTTCGCCGGATCGGCCTGCTCGATCGTCCAGGGCCCGAGCGCAACCTCCATCCGGTCCGGTGCCGCCTTCGCCTCGCCGAGCGCCCCGCGGCTCACCCGTTCCGAGACGTGAAATTGGTCCGCGGCCACATCGCTGATCGTGAAATGGCCGAAATAAAAATCGCGCACGGCCCATCGGCTCGTCGGCTGCGCGGGCGTGAACTGGATGCCCTGCCGGAAGAGGGTCAGCTGATACCCGAAGCGACGCTTCCGCGCATCCTCCAGGTTGCCGGTGAAGTACCACCATTCGGTCTTGAAATTCGGGTGCGCGCCGTGATCGCGCGGAAAGAGCCACGACCACGCGCCGATCGCCCGCTGCCATGGTTCCGGCGGCGCGGGGGAATCGGCCTGGAGCGGCAACCGGAGGAGAAAAATCGCCGCCGCGCCGCAAGCGACTGTTCGCGCCCTAATCAAGCTCAAGCTCGGCTTTGACCTGCTCCCAGGGGATAAGCGGCTTGTCGCCATTTTCCGCGATGGCTTGTTCCAAGTCGCGCAGGTCTTCGAGATCCTCGACGCGCTCTTCCAACCGCGTGACCGCAGCGGTCAGCTTTTCAATTTTTTCCAGGACAGCGGCATCACTCATAAGCTTCTTTTCTATCTTTGGAAAGCATACTTTGAAATCTTCGCAACGTTACAAAATGCTGTCGACCACGCGGGTCATCTGCTTGGCGTCGGTCACGCTCTCGAGCCGCTTGATCTCGTGCCCGTGCGGATCGTACACCACGAGATGGACCTTGTCGTAGACGCTGTCCCAGCCGAGCGCGTCGAGGGTCGATCCGCTAAAGTCGGGAATGATCGGCGCCTGGTTGCCGGCCTCGACCCCGGCCTTCTTCAGCCGCAGGCTTTCCTTGGCCTCTTCCTTCCGGATTTGCACCCGCACCATGCCGCGCATCTCCGGCGGCACATTGCCCCTCAGATCGACCACCCGGACAAAAGTAAAATCGGACCGGGAGCGGTAGGGATCGAGCGCGACGGTCATTTTCCGCGAGTCATCCTCCAGGTCCGGGTTGGTATACATCACGACCGTGTAGTGCCCCTTTCCGTTGACCGCCACGGCGCGACCGTTGACATCCTGGCCGCTGATGGCCACCTGGGGGGCCGCTCCCGCCCGAGCCAGGCCGGCGACGAGAATCAGCAGCGCCAATGCACGCGTCCACGGCAAACAGGGGGCGAAGGAGATCCCGGACATAAGTGGAATAGCCTAGAACCGAATGATCAAAAATCAATTGGAAATCAAAGAAACGCTGTCGCCTGAACACAACGCAATGGTGATTGCTCCTTCGGGGAGGATGTCTACATTGCCCCTGTGAAAAAACGTGGACCCGTTGCGGTGATCGGCGCCGGCCTTTCGGGCCTCAGCTGCGCCCAGGCCTTGCAGACGGCGGGCATCAGCGTCCGCGTCTTCGAGCGCGCGGCCGTCGTCGGGGGCCGGTGCGCCACCCAGCTCTGGCAGGGGCACCTGGTCGACACCGGCGTCCAATACTTCACCGCACAATCGGGCGACTTCAAAAAGGAGCTCCTCACCCGCCTGCGCCAGTTTCGGCCCATCATATCGCCCATCCTCGACCAGAACGAGCAGGTCGTGCCCAACACGCTCGGCCCGCGCTTCTACGTCCTCCAGGGCAATAATTACTTCGCCCATGTCCTTTCGCAGGGACTCAACATCCACCTGGGCAGCGAGGTCAAATCGGTCACCTTCAAATCGTCCGCCATCAAATGCCTCGGCGAAACCTACGGCGCCATCGTCTTCTCGCTGCCGGGCCCGCAAACCGCCCGCGTCCTGGCCCTGCCCAAATCGCCCGCCGAATACGAGCCCAGCCTGGTCGGCCTGCTCGAATATGCGGGGACCGACCCGGGCCGCGCCCGCGAATGCTACGGACGCGTTCTCACCGGCGACAGCGGCCCGCTCCACACCAGCTACTGCGAAAACAACAAGGTCGGCCGCGTGGTCGGAAACAAAACCGTTTTCGTCGTCGAGGCGACGCCGCGCTACAGCCGCGACCATGTCGACGCGCCTTCCGATGCCTGGTTGCCCGCGCTGGTCCGGAAACATGAGGAAATCTGGGGCATCCCGGCGGGTAAACTGACCGCCGCTTACGGCCATCGCTGGACCTATGCCCGCCCGAAAAAGGATTCGCAGCACCGGGTCGATCTGCCGGCCGGAGCCTTTCTCTGCGGAGACTCCCGCGCCGAGGCGACCGTCGAAAATGTCTGGCTCGACGGCCAGAAAGCGGCCCAGGAAGTGATCTCCTATCTGGCCCGGGACTGATTATTTCGCGCGCGGGGAAAAGCGGACGATCCAGCACGCGCCAATAATGACCGACCAGGCGCAGGCCTGCGCCCAGAGCAAAATCGCCACGACCGATCCCAGCGCGATGTAGGCCGCGCTCGCCTCCAGGATCTTCGGGATCACGTAGGCGAAAATCATGCTGCAGACGATCCAGCCGCACGCCGCGAGGAGGCTTCCCTCCACCACGTACCGGGTCTTATGGCCCCGGACCGGCACCAGCACATAGGTCAGGTAAAACGTTCCGAAGAGCGCGGCGATCACCACGAGCACCTGCACCGCGGTCGCCAGTTGCTTGCTCAAGCTGGAGAAAAGAAAATGGTCCAGCAGATGCCGCAGCACCGCCGCCTCCACCGCCGAAATTGAAATCAGCAGCAGCAGGCACATCCAGATAAAGAGCAGCGCGATGGTCTTCACCACCACCACCCAGCTCCACTCCTGCGGCCGGCGCGGATCGTCGAAAATGAAGATCAGCGTGCGGATGATCTGGTTCATCAGGTTGAACGACGTGTAAATGGCCAGGATAAATCCGATGGTGACCAGCCCGCCCTTGGTCGAGTGCTGCACCGCCGCGAAAATCCGCTCGGTGTCGTGCGGGTCCTGCATCGGGAGGATGTCGCCCAGCACCTCCGCGTAGTGCTCCGCGTAATGTTTGCCCAGGTCGAGTTCCGATGAAATCTGCATCCCCACCGCAAAGGTCACGGCCAGAAACGGCACCATCGACAGCACAAAGCAATAGGCCAGCGCCGCCGCGTAAGTGCCGAGGCGGTCGACTTTCAAGATCAGGATGGGGCCGTAGAGCCACTTGAACATGAGAAGAGACTAAGGAAGAAGTAAGAAGGTAGAAGGAAGAAGTTCCGCCTTCTCAGTTCCGCCCTCTTCCTTCTACCTTCTAGCTTTCACCTTCACTCCCCCCATGCACTTCTTCATCACCGGCACCGACACGGGCGTCGGCAAGACCGCCTTTACCTGCTGGCTCGTGCGCGCCTGGCGCCGCCACAGCCATGACGCCGCCGCTCTCAAGCCGATTTCGACCGGCGACCGCCAGGACGCCTTGCTCCTGCGCGCGGCGCTCGACCATGCCCTGCCCCTCGATGAAATCAACCCGGTCCATTTCCAAGAACCGGCCGCGCCGCTTTTCGCCGCCCGCGCCGAAAATCGCTCCATCGATTTCACCGCGCTCAATCAGGCAATTCATACCATGCAGGCCCGTTTTTCTCATCTCGCGGTGGAAGGGGTCGGCGGCTGGCGCGTTCCCCTTGCGCCCGGGTACGATATTCGCGACTGGGCCCGCGAGCTCGGACTTCCCGTCGTCGTGGTCGCGCGGGGCACGCTCGGCACGCTTAATCACACGCTGCTCACGGTCGACAGCATTCGCGAAACCGGACTCACCTGCGCGGGCGTCATCGTCAATGCCGGGCCGCCGGAAAACTTGTCACCAGACCTCGATCTCGCCCGGAGCCGCAACGCCGCTCTCCTCCGGGAGCTCCTTCGGCTGCCGGTTCTTGAGTTTGATGGCCGCGTTCAGGCCTCGGGCCATGTCCCCCTGTGGCTCGGGGGAAAAAAGATCTAGGTTCGGATTGATATCGTCGCCGCAGTGGGGCTCGATGCCCGCCGCCAGCTTCTCCGCCGCCGTCCCGGCGATCATCCCCGCGTTATCGGTGCAGAACGCCGGCTCGGCCGCGATCAATTCGATCCCCGCCTCGTAACAGGCAAACTCGAGTTCCTCGCGCAGCATCTTGTTGCAAAGCACGCCGCCCGAAACCGCCAGCCGTTCCACCCGCGCCTGCGCCACCGCCTGCACCGACTTGCGCACCAACACATCGACGACCGCCTTCTGGAATGACGCGCAGAGATCGTAGGCCCAGACCGGGTCGGATTGAATCTGCGCGCTCTTCTCGTAGAAGAACCGGACCGCCGTCTTCAGGCCGCTGAAGCTGAAATTCAAATTGTCGCGCTCGGGAAAACTCCGCGGCAGGCCGAACGCCTCCGGGTTTCCCTTCACCGCGACCCGCTCGATTTCCGGGCCGCCCGGATAAGGGAGGCCGAGCAGCTTCGCCACCTTGTCGAACGCCTCGCCCGCCGCGTCATCGACCGTGGAGCCGAGCTTGATATAGCGGTCCCAGCCGAGCGCATGGACCAGCATCGTATGGCCGCCGCTGGCGATCAGCCCCACGAAGGGAAACTCGACCGCGCGCCGGTTCGCGAAGAACGGCGAGTAAAGATGGCCCTCGAGATGATTCACTCCGATCATCGGCTTCGACAGCGCCACGGCCAGCGCCCGCGCGTACGAATGGCCGATCAGCAACGACGAGGCGAGCCCAGGCCCCTCCGTCGCCGCCACCGCGTCGATCGCGTCGAGCGGCAGGTTGATTTCCTTCAGCACCTGCGGCACGAGCAGCGGCAGATTGCGCAAATGCTCGCGCGTCGCCATCTCCGGCACCACGCCGCCGTAGGGCCGGTGAAGCTCGATCTGCGAACTCACCACCTGCGCGAGAATATCGGTCGACCACGGGTTGGTCTCGACCAACGCCACGGCCGTCTCGTCACACGAAGTCTCAATGCCCAATACGCGCATCGCCCAACTCTAAGCCGTTTTCATCTCGAAGGGAAGTGCGGGAGGAACCTTTGATGTCGCTGCGGTCTGTACCGTCGCCTTTATGTAGCGGCGGTCTCCGACCGTCGCTGACTTGCCCTTGGTACCCGTCGGCCTCCGAGCGACGGGTCGGCAACTCATGCTCTCCTCTCAATCACCCAGAATCATCCGCGCCCGATCTCGGGCCCCGTGCCAATAGCGGAGCACGCGCACCGTGCGGTTCCTCTCCACGACCCGATAAACCAGCAAATAGGATTTCACCACTAGAAAACGTCCTTCCACGCTGTCATTTAGCTGCATTCCCTGATAGGGACTTCTGCTCAAGGTCTCGGCCTTATCCAACAAAAGCTGACAGAAGGTTTATGCCCGCTCCGGATTATCGCGGGCTATATAGCGACGGATATGCTCAATATCCCGCAACGCCCCCCGCGCAATAATTACTTCGTGGTCCACGAATCGACCACGCGGCGAGCCTCGGCCAAACTTACGCCGCCCTCTTTTTCAAAAGCCGCATCGGCCTCGTCGAAGACAGCCTTGAGCTGCAATTCCGCCGCACGGGCATAGATCAATTCCAGATCCGAAGGCGTTAGTTTGGGTAATTCCTCAAGAATTTCCGCGGTGCTCATACTCAGGGATGCTAGCATGTCGCCTTGAAGCGTTCAAGCAACACCTACCTCGCCGCTGCGGGCGTGGCCGTGGCATCGGCCGACTTGGGCGCGGGCGGCGCGGCCTCGGGCGTTGTCTTGGCCGACTTCAGCGCGGCCTGCCGCTCGTTGTAGATGAGGATGCTCCGCAGCGATCCGACCGCCCGTTCCAGCTGCCGGTCCTCGGCCTTCGCCGCCTCGACCTGTTCCTCCGGCGTCAGGGCGCGCTTCGCCTCGGCCAGCACGATCCGCCGGTCCTCCGCGTCGGTAATCGGCACCTCGATGTCGGGCGAAACCCCCACCTCGTGGATCGTCTTTTTGCTCGGCGTATAATATTTCGCCATAGTCAGCCGCAGCCCCACGCCGTTGCCCAGCGGCTGCACGGTCTGCACCGATCCTTTCCCAAACGTCGTCTCGCCCACGAGGATCGCCCGGTGCAGGTCCTTCAGCGCGCCCGCCACGATCTCGGCCCCGCTCGCGCTGTAGCCGTTGATCAAAATCACGATCGGATAATCGGGATGCTGGCGCTGGACGCGCGCGCGAAAATCCTCCGACAGGTCCGCGGTGCGGCCCTTCGTCGAAACGATCACCGTATTCGGCGGCACGAATTTTCCCGCCACGTCGACCGCCGAGTCGAGCAGCCCGCCCGGATTGTTCCGCAAATCGATGACCAGCCCCTGGATGCCCGCCTGCTCGAGGCCCTGCAGCGCATGGTCCAATTCATCCGATGTGTTCTCGGCGAACTCCTCGATCCGCACGTAGCCGATCTTGTCCTGCCCGGCCATCGAGCTCGGCAGCACCCGCGCATCTTTCACCGACGCCACCCGGATCGTCTCCCGCGTCAGCAACACCTCGAAAACCGTCCCGCCGCCCAACGCGCCCTTGACCGGACGCAACAGGGTGAGCCTCGTCTTCTCTCCCGGCTGGCCTTTCAGCACTTTCTCGGCCGCGGCCAGCGTCATCTTCTCCGTGTTCTTGCCGTCGATTTTCAGGATCCGGTCTCCCGGCATCAATCCGGCGCGGCCGCCCGGTGAATCCTCCATCGGCGAAAGAATGACGAGGCCCCCGTCCTTGACGCCGATGACGATGCCAAGCCCGCTGAACTCGCCCGACGTCTCGCGCTGGATGTCCTGGAAGCTCTCCTCATCGAGGAACTGGCTGTGGGGATCGAGCGACGAAAGCATCCCGCGCAGCGCCGCATAGGTCAGGTCCTTGGAGCTCACCTTGTCGGGGTCGACGTAATCCTGCCGGATCAGATGGAGCACCCGCGCAAAGAGCAGCACGTACTGGTAACTCTCGTCCGGCTTTTCGGCCAGCGCCGCGGAACGCCCGCTCTCCCAGCCCATGATCCCGGTCAGCAAAAAAACCGCGGTCAGCAAAACGGTAAGTCGGGCACGGGCCATAGCAGGTCAGTCAGCTTAGCTCATGCGGCTTTTTATACGAGTGCAAACCGTTTCCTCGATAAATTCCGGCTCGTCAATTTACCGGGCCTCGTGCAACGATTCACCGCCATGAGTCTCGTGAAATTGCTCCGGCTCATTTTCGTGCTCATCTTCCTCGTTTCCGCCGCGGTGGCGCTGATTCACCCCAACAAAAGCCAGGAAGCCATCGACGCCAACAATCGCGGCCACGAGGATTTCGTAAAAGGCGATCTCGATCATGCGTTGACGGAATACAACGCCGCGATCCAATTCGATCCCACGAACAGCGTCATCTATTATAATCGCGCCGAAGCCCGCCTGCACAAAGGCGACGCCGCCGGCGCCATGGCCGACTACAACAAGGCCATCGAACTCGATCCCAAGGACTCGGCCTCATACCATAATCGCGGTCACGCCAAGGATCTCGCCGGCGATTCGGACGGTGCCATGGCCGACTACAATAAAGCCATCGAACTCGATCCCAACGACGCCGAGTCGTACAACAACCGCGCCCTGATCCGAAAGCTCAAGGGAGACATGGCCGGTGCGATGGCCGATTACAACAAGGCGGTCGCGCTGAATTCCAAAAATGCGATCTTCCTCTTCAACCGGGGTGCAGCCCGGGAGGACAACGGCGACCTCGATGGCGCCATCGCCGATTACAACCAGTCGATCTCTCTCGATCCCACCGATTCCTCCGTCTACAACAACCGGGGCATGGCCGAGCAAAAAAAAGGCGCTTACGATCCTGCGCTGGCCGACCTCAATCAATCGATCAAGCTCGACCCCAAGGACCCCATCGGTTACTTCAATCGCGGGACGATCAAGGAAGATAAAAACGACCTCAACGGCGCCATCGCCGATTTCGATCAGTCCATCCAGCTCGATCCTCAAAGCTCCATGTCTTACAACAGCCGGGGCTGGGCGAAGTCGCTCAAGGGCGATCCCGCCGGGGCCGTCGCCGACTACGATCAAGCCATCAAGATAGGGCCCGACAGCCCCGATCATTATCTAAACCGCGCCTACGCGCAGTATGCCCTGGGCCATTCGGCGCAAGCCGAGGCCGATTTCCAAAAGGCGCTGGAACTTAACGACTCCGATCATGATTACCCCCGCTTTTTTCTTTGCCTCATCAAAATGGAAAATCCCGACCTCAAGGCCGCGGCGATCAAGGAACTCTCCGATTACCTACCGACGCGACCCTCCGACGCCGCGGCTTGGCCGCTCCAGGTGGGCCGTTTCCTGACCGGCCAACTTTCCGAGACCGACTTCCTTCAAGCCGCCGAAGCCAAACAGGACGCCGGTCAGGAATGCGAAGCCAATTTCTACGTAGGCCTCATGCGCGAAATGGGCGGGGACAAGGCCGGCGCCGTTTCCTTCTATCAAAAAAGCGTGGCGACCAACGTCACGGCCTATTCCGAGTACCAGATTTCCCGGGTCAAACTTCAGGGCTCCAAGTAACGGCGGCGCCTTTATCTATTGACGCATCCAGATGCGTTGATATGTTTTATCTTCGTCTCTTGTCCCTTTACCCTTAACCGGTTACCTTTCCCCATGCATCCCTTGGAAACCCTGCTCCAAAAGCGCATCGTCATCATCGACGGGGCCATGGGCACCACCCTGCAGCAGTTCAAGCTCAGCGAGGCCGACTTCCGCGGCGAGCGCTTCAAGAATCACCACAAGGACCTCAAGGGCAATGGCGACATCCTCAGCCTGACCAAGCCCGACGTCATCGCCGACATCCACCGCCGGTTCCTCGAAGCCGGCGCCGACATCATCGAGACCAACACCTTCAGCGGCCAGGTCATCTCCCAGTCCGACTACGACCTCGAAGCCGTCGTCGACGACATCAACATCGAGAGCGCCCGCCTCGCCCGCCGCGTCGCCGACGAATACACGGCCAAACACGGCCGCCCCACCTTCGTCGCCGGAGCCATGGGCCCAACGACGCGCTCCGCCTCCATTTCCCGCGACGCCAACGATCCCGGCGCGCGCGGCGTCACCTACGTCGAGCTGGTCAAGGCCTACAAGCAGCAGGCCCTCGGCCTCATCGAGGGCGGCGTCGACACCCTGCTGGTCGAGACCATCTTCGACACCCTCAACGCCAAGGCCGCCCTTTTCGCCATTGAGGAAGCCTTCGACCAGGTCGGCCGCCGCCTGCCCATCCAGATTTCGGTCACCATCTTCGACTCGGGCCGCACGCTCAACGCGCAAACACTGCCCGCCTTCTGGCTCTCCGTCGCGCACGCGCGGCCGCTCAGCGTCGGCCTCAACTGCGCGCTCGGCCCGGAGCAGATGCGCCCCTTCGTCGAGGAACTTTCCAACGTCGCCACCTGCTACTTCAGCTGCTATCCCAACGCGGGCTTGCCCGATCCGCTCTCGCCGACCGGCTTCCCCAAGCTGCCCGAGGACATGGGCCCGCTCATGCGCGACTTCGCCGAGCAGGGCTGGCTCAACATCGCGGGAGGCTGCTGCGGCAACACGCCGGAGCATATTCGTTGTATTGCGGAAGCTGTGCGGGGAGTGGCGCCCAGAAGGGTAAAAGGTAAAAGTGAAAGGGAAAAAGGCGAAGGCGATTCGGGCCTTTTACCCTTTTCCCTTACCCCTTTACCTTCCTCCTACGCCGGCCTGGAACCGCTCATCCTTCGGCCCGAGATTCCGTTCACGCTCATCGGCGAACGGACCAACGTCACCGGCTCGCCCAAATTCGCCAAACTCATCCTCGAAGGCAAATTCGACCAGGCCCTCACCGTGGCGCGCCAGCAGGTCGAAGGCGGCGCGGCCATCATCGACGTCAACTTCGACGAAGGGATGCTCGACGGCGAAAAGGCGATGACCCATTTCCTCAACCTCATCGCCGCCGAGACCGACATCGCCCGCGTGCCGATCATGGTCGACAGCTCCAAGTGGAGCGTGATCGAGGCCGGCCTCCGCTGCGCCACCGGCAAGCCGATCGTCAATTCGCTCAGCCTCAAGGAAGGCGAGGCCGCTTTTCGCGAACGGGCCAAGCTTGTTTATCGTTACGGCGCCGCCGCCGTCATCATGGCCTTCGACGAAAAGGGCCAGGCCGACTCGCTGGCCCGCCGCATCGAAATCTGTCAGCGCGCCTATGACATGTTGACGAAAGAAATCGGCTTCCCCGCCGAGGACATCATCTTCGATCCCAACGTCCTCACCGTCGCCACCGGCCTCGAGGAACACAACAACTACGCCGTCGATTTCATCGAGGCCACGCGCTGGATCAAGGCCAACCTCCCCGGCGCGCGCGTCTCGGGCGGCATCAGCAACATCTCCTTTTCGTTCCGCGGCAACAACCCGGTCCGCGAGGCGATGCACGCCGTTTTCCTCTACCACGCCATCCACGCCGGGCTCGACATGGGCATCGTCAACGCCGGCATGCTCGCGGTCTACGAGGAGATCGAGCCGCAGTTGAAGGAGCTGGTCGAGGACGTCATCCTCAACCGCCGCCCCGACGCGACCGAGCGGCTCGTCACTTTCGCCGAGGGCTACAAGAAAACCGGCAAAGCCTCCGAGGCGAAGGAGGAAGCGCAATGGCGCGCGCAGCCGGTCGAGGACCGGCTCACCCACGCGCTGATCAAGGGCATCGTCGACTTCATCGAGGCCGACACCGAGGAGGCGCGTCACCTCTACGCCACGCCGCTCGAAGTCATCGAAGGCCCGCTGATGAAGGGCATGAGCGTCGTCGGCGACCTCTTCGGCGACGGCAAAATGTTTCTCCCGCAGGTCGTCAAAAGCGCGCGCGTCATGAAGAAGTCGGTCGCCTATCTGCTCCCCTTCATGGAGGAGGAAAAGAAACGGACCGGCAACAAGCAGGCGCAGGGCAAGGTGCTGCTCGCCACCGTCAAGGGCGACGTCCACGACATCGGCAAGAACATCGTCGGCGTCGTTCTCGCCTGCAACAACTACGAGGTCATCGACCTCGGCGTCATGATCTCGAGCGAAAAAATCCTCGCCGCCGCCAAGGAACTCGGCGTCGACGTAATCGGCCTGAGCGGACTCATCACCCCGTCGCTCGACGAAATGGTCCACGTCGCGAAGGAAATGCAGCGCGAGGGTTTCAAGCTCCCGCTCCTCATCGGCGGCGCGACCACCAGCAAGGCGCATACGGCGGTCAAGATCGCGCACCATTACGACCACGCCGTCGTCCATGTCCTCGACGCCTCGCGCGCGGTCGGCGTGGTCAGCGCGTTGCTCAGCGACGCCCAGCGCGACGAGTTCGTCGCCAACAACAAGCTCGAGCACGAGCGGGCCCGCGTCGCCCACGAGCGCAAGCGCCCCACCAAGCCGCTTCTCTCCCTCGAGAAAAGCCGCGAGCGCGCCTTCCGCTCCGATTGGAAAACGGTCGACATTCCCAAGCCCGCCTTCCTCGGCCTCAAGGTCATCGACGATCTGCCGCTGCGCGAAATCGCCGCCTACATCGACTGGTCGCCCTTCTTCCATTCCTGGGAAATCCGGGGCCGCTATCCCGCGCTGCTCGAAGATCCCGAGACCGGCCCCCGCTGCCGCGAACTTTTCCACGACGCGCAGGTCCTGCTCGAAAAACTCATCTCCAAAAAACTCATCCACGGCAAAGCCGTCTATGGGTTCTGGCCGGCGGCGGTAGCCGTCGCGGGTCGCGAAAGCGACTCTTTAAAAATCGGTCATCCTGAGCCTGTCGAAGGACCTCTGACTATTCCTTCCCCCGACGACATCATCCTCTACACCGACGACACCCGTAAGGAAATCCTCACCACCTTCCACACCCTCCGCCAGCAAATGGACAAACCGGACGGCCAGCCCAACTACGCCCTCGCCGACTTCATCGCGCCCGCGAACTCGGGCCGCCGCGATTACCTCGGCGCGTTCGCCCTCACCACCGGCCTCGGCGTCGACGAGGTCGCCCGCGAGTTCGAGAAAGATCACGACGACTACAATTCCATCATGACCAAGGCGCTGGCCGACCGCCTCGCCGAAGCGAGCGCCGAATGGCTCCATTTGCAGGCCCGCATCGCCTGGGGTTTTGGGAAAGACGAACACCTCAGCAACGAAGAGCTGATCAAGGAACAGTATCGCGGCATCCGCCCCGCGCCCGGCTATCCCGCCTGCCCCGACCACACCGAGAAGCGGCTCCTCTTCGATCTGCTCAGCGCCGAGAAAAACGCCCACGTCACCCTCACCGAAAACTTCGCCATGCATCCGGCCAGCGCCGTCAGCGGCCTCTATTTCGCCCATCCCGAAGCCAAGTATTTCGGCGTCGGGATGATCGCCCGCGACCAGGTCGAGGACTACGCCCACCGCAAAGCGATGGACCTCCCCACCATGGAAAAATGGCTCGCGCCCAACCTTTCCTACGACCCCGATAAAGTCGCCCCCGCGCCTGCCGCCAGCGCCAACTGCGGCTGCGGCACCGCGCATGTTCCCTAGGACTTATAAGACCGATGGGACTTATAAGACATCCGTCTCACCGTCCTATTTGTCCCATTAGTCCCTAGTCCCCTTAGTCCCCTTAGTCCCCTTAGTCCCATCTCCAAAGGGCGCAAGCCCCGCAGAAAATCACGATTTTTTAGCGCCGCCGCTTTCGCTCGCTTCCCGCAGCCAGGTCTCGGCTTCCTCGGGAGTCATGCCGTGGGTGACTTCGATATTATAATGACTCATCAGGTATTTTTCCACGGAGACCCAATCGCCCTGATCAAAAATCTTTTTGGAAACGCACGACATCCGGATCACCTTTTTCAACACATCAACGCGATCGAGGTTGCGCGCCACCCAGAAAAGCATCACCGCCCCGATAAAAAACTGGCCCAGGGCCATGAAGGCGATCCCGCTTTCATGTGAAATCCATCCCCGCCGCTCGCCTTCCGCGCGCAGCAAGCCGAACAAGAAAGGCAGAAGAAGAAAAACCGGCAACAGCCACCGGACCAGGTATCCGCCCGGACCCGGGCTGATGAAGAGCTTCCAGGTGAGCGAATGAGGCTTGCTGATCAGGAGGCTGACGGCCGACGAGAGCAGCAGGATCGCCGAATAAGGCGAGAGCCCACTCCCTTTTGCGACGGGAGAAGCAAAGAGCACGGACGCCGAAAAGGCGTAACCAAAGAGGGACAGGAGGGCAATGGCGCCGCCGAAATAAATGGATCCTTCGATCCACCGGCCAGACGGCGGCATTTTATCCTCCCACAGCGTGCCCAACATGGAGAAAGTCAAAGCGAGAAGGGCCAGCATAGCCTGAAGCGAAGGACGGCCGGGATGATCCATGCCCAATGCCGCCATCGCCCGGGGAAAAAGCAGCGCATCGATTCCCCCCACCCTGCCGATAAGATCTTCCTCCATCATCAGCCCCACGATCGCAATAACAAAGGCCCCTCCGCAGATCGCTAAAGCCCGGCCCCAGACAAATTTTCGCCAGCTTGATCCAAAAATGGCGAGTCCAAGGACGGCCAGGCAAGTGGCGGTCCAGGGCGTGATGACAGGCGCATGGGAGATGGGTTTATAAAGCGCAACTCGGTCTGAGTCGCCCAACCCAGCAAAACCGTTACCCCGCTCGCCACCACGAACAGGCTGAGTGTCCGTGAGATGCGCAATGCGGTGAATTCGCTCATGAAAAATTCTCAACCCAATTAAAGTATCCTCTGAGAGTGAGTTGGCAAGTTATCGCCACGACCTTCCCCTCCGAGCCGAATCACAGAAGATTCGCCATCCGCGCCGCGCTGCCTTAGATAACTGGCAGGCATGACCACACCCTCGCGCCGGCCCTACTGGCTTCCGCCCCTCTCGTTCGTGGCGATCACGTTGCTCGTCTTCCTCATCGCCTTTTTCCATCCCCTCTCGCCCTATCCGATGCTGCCGTTCAAGATCATCGGCCAGCTCTGCCTGCTCCTCATGATCGTGCGCGCGTTTGCCTACTGGCCGCCGATGATTCGCTGGATCACGTCGATGCCGGTCGCGCACCGGATCGTCTTCGGGCTCCTGCTCGGCGGCATGGTCCTCGGCCACTACACGCTCAACGGCCGCGCCTACTTTCCTTTTGTCGTCTGGGAAATCTTTCCCTTCGTCAACGAGCAGGACCCGGTCACCTGCCGCCAGTTCATCGCCACCACCGCCAACGGCGCGAAGGTGCGACTCCTCGTCGAGCAGCTTTTTCCCTCCATCGTCCAGGTCGATCCGCTCGACAGTTACCCGCCCGAGACGACCGAGCGCCTCGCCCGCGCCCTGGCCAAAATCTACAACGAGCGGCACCCCGGCGATCCCGTGCGGCACGTCGACCTGATGCTCATGGCGGTCCAGCTTCATCCTCCCGCCAACGAATCGCGCGCCCAACCTTCATGCGAATTGCTCAAACATTACGATATTTCCTCGGGCCGCTAGAGCTGATCCATGAGCAGGCCGGGCCCAGGCTGCTGCGCCTCGCGCGACTCGGGATTTTCGCGCTCTGGATCGTCAAGCTCCTGCTCGATCCGCTCTGGCGTCTGGCCGAGATGCCGCGCGAACTTTTTCAGCCGGTCGGCATCCTCGCGCTGCTGCCCGCCGGAGCGGTTGATTCGTTTTTAACTCCCAGCGGCCTCGCGGCGCTTCTCGTCACCACGCTCGGCCTGCTCGTGCTCGGCCTGACCGACCGCGCCTTCCCCCTCGTCTCCACCGCGGCCGCCGCCTGCCTGACCGTTTACGCGTCGCTCATCCGCAGCTTCGGCCCCGCCGTCCACACCGACATTGTTTTGCTCCTCGCCGTCTATGCGCTGGCCGCGTTTGCCTGGGCCGATTTTTTCGCGCCGAACGCGCGAGGCCGCTTCAGTTATCCGCTCATCACCATCGTCGCGATGCTCACCCTTTCCTACTGCCTCGTCGGCTTGAACCGGGCCGTGGCGGGCGGCGTCAGCGTCTTCACCGGCGACACCATGGAAGTCTGGGCCATCGACGCCGGCCTGCGCGGCTATTACTTCAACACGAATGTCGGCTGGCATCTCCCCGAATGGCCGCTGGTCGTCTTCATGCTGCGGGCGGGCCTCCCTTTTATCACCCTCTTTGAAATCACCGCGCCGCTTTGCCTGGCGTCGTCGCACTACCGCTGGATTTTCATCCCTGTCATGCTTTCGTTCCACCTGCTCAGCCTCGTCTTCATGAACATCTTTTTCTTCGACGACATGCTTCTCTACCTGCTCCTCATCGACTGGTCGCACCGCTTTCCCGCCCTGCGGGCCCCACTTCGCTAGAAAACCTCCATGTGCTGGATGGGCTAAAAAAATAGGCCGCCTAAGCCAAATAAACTCCTACCCGCCCTCGCCCGCGCCGACCCCGTGGGCCAGGGTCAGGAGCACGTCGGTCTTGGCCAGGGAACCGACGAGGCGCCGGTCGCGCGGATTATCGAGGACGGGCAGGCGCTCGCCGTCGTGCTGCGCGAAGACCTCAAGCGATTCCTTGAGGGAGGCGTCGCTGGTCAGGACCGGCACGTCGTCGTGCATGAGGTCGAGGGCGATGACCACCTGCGGCAGGTCGGTGTCCTGAAGGAATGGCTTGAGGTCCTGCAGCGCGATCGCACCGAGAAAGCGCCGATTGGGATCGACCACGTAGAGGTGCTTGAAGGTGTTTGCGGCCAGGACCGTTGCGACCTGCGGAAAGCCGGAGGTCGCCAGAACGCAGATCGGATCGGTCTTCATCAGGTCGCGCACGTGGAGGAGAAAAAGCGGTGTTTCCGAGTGGGCATTGGTCCGGTGCAACTGCCGGCTGTAGACCGACTCGGGACTTATTTCGCGCGCGACGTAGAAGGCGGAAACGCAGGCCAGCATCAGCGGCATGATGGTCGCGTCGTCGCGGGTCATCTCGAACATGATCAGGATCGACATGATGGGAGCGCGGGTCATGGCGGCGAGGAAACAGCCCATCCCCACCACGGCGAAACTGCCGACGGAAACATGGGCGTGGGGCAGGACCGCGTGGATGATTTCGCCGAAGAGGGCGCCGAGAACGGCCCCGCAAAAAAGGGTCGGTGTAAAGACGCCGCCGACCGCCCCACTGCCGGTCGTGGCGACGGTGGCGAGCACCTTCAGCACCAGGATCGTCATGAGGGCCTCCCAGGTCCAGGGATTATTCAGCACGTCCTCGACCACGCCGTAGCCGTTGCCCCACACCTCCGGTTTCCAGATCGAGATCACGCCGACCACCAGGCCGCCGAGGCCGAGCTTGAGCGGAACGGGCAGTTGCGTCCGCGCGAAGACGGTTTCGCCGCCGCGCAGCAGGAGCAAAAAGAGCGGCGCGCAGAGCCCCGCCACGACTCCGAGCAGAACGTGTGCGATCAGTTGCCAGTTGGGCACGGCCCCGAAATTGGGCATGCGATAAACGGCCTGCGCATGGAGGAAGTGGCTCGCCACGACCGTCGCCACCACGGAGCTGACAATCAGCGGTCCGATACTTTCCATGGCGATGGAGCCGAGGACGATCTCGGCCACGAAGAAGGCGCCGGTCAGCGGCGCATTGTAAGCGCAGGCGATGCCCGCCGCGGCCCCGCACGCGACGAGCAACCGCAGCCGCGCGGGAGAAAACTTCGCGGTACGCCCGAGGAGCGAGCCGAGCATGGAGGCGAGCTGCACCATGGGTCCCTCGCGCCCGATCGAGCCGCCCGAGGAAATGGTCACCAGCGAGGAGAGGCTTTTCACCACGGTGGCGCGCACGCGGATGAGGCCGTTGCCGAGGACGACCGCCTCCATGAAATCGGCCGACTTTCCGGCCGTCGACCACTTTTGCCCGAAGAGTAAAATCGATCCTGCGACCAGGCCGCCCGCCGTCGGTATCGCCACCCGGGCCCATGGGGGCAGGGTCGTGGCCGCGCCCTCCAACGGCCCGTCGTAATGCAGCAGGAGCACCTGGAGATGACTCAACGCCTCGCGAAAGGCGACGGAAGAAAAAGCGCCGCAGAGACCGACCAGGGCGGCCCAAAAGTAGTTCGATTCCCAAAGATCGCCCGGCCCCCGTTCCGTGAACCAGACGCGCAGGCGCAGGAGCTGCACGACGACCCACCGCAGGAAGCGCCGGGCTGGCGACACGGAGTGAGGGCCGGTTTTCAGGTCAGCCCCTGGAGGGTTATTCATCACGGTCTCTATTTAAATTAGCCTGTGCCTGTCCGAGCGACGAGGCAAAAGTCCTGCGGACGGCAGTAACGTTCGCACGCGCAACTTGGGAGGAGACTTATTCATGACTCGGCGGTCCCGCCGGATAAGGCGGCGGCGGGGTGACAGGGTTCTCCGCGCCGAGAGTGTCGTTCAGCAGCGTCGCCAGACGCCAGGCGGCGAGGACGAGCCGTTGCCGGGCGAGCGCGTTGGCCTTCGCAACATAAACGCTACTAAGACGGCAATATTTCTTGTTGTCCGTGGCCGTGATCTCGCGATAGGCAAAGTCGCGTGCGATGGCGTTGCTTTCCCGCGCCCATGCATCGAAGTCGGGCCCAAGTTCCGAAGGGGTCGGAATCCTTCCATTCCGTAACTCCATTACTTTTCTCCCGAATGGATCAGGGTCGTCGTTAAGCACGACTCTGCCACTGCCTTCATCGAACGAGGCGCGATAGGCCGAGTCCCAAAAGGCGTGCAGATTAAATTTCTCCCCTTCTCCCGGCGGTCCGTTGAGGACGTTTTCCTTGTTGCCGCCCGCGTCCTGGCGCAGTTGTCCGCCGGAAACAAAATACTTGGTCGCGCAATGGAGCGGCTGATGAATGTCGCCGACCAGATGCATGACCATCGCGCAGGCCATGGCTTTCGTTTTGACATAGGGATCGGTCCCGCCCTTCAACACGACGAGGGCGCGCTTGAGGGCCTGGACCACGTTCCCGTAGACTTCATTGTCGTCGCCCGGCTCGAACGGAGGCTGCGGATCGCCGGGCGCGATGCCGAGGTCGATGTAGTGCCAGCTCAGAAACAGGCCGTGCTCCGGCAGGGCCGTGTTCTTCCTGATGTCGTCCATCCAGCACGAAAGGGTGACGGCGTCATAAGGCAGCCCCGGAATTTTCATCTCGCCGGCCAGTTGGGTCACCGCTTTCTGTGCCTTCGGATTGAGGCGGGGATAGGCCAGGGTCGCGATCAACTCGTGCCCTTCGGCGTCCCAGGCCGGAAGGATTTCCTGCATCGAGGGCGCCAGGAGCAGGAGGGCGAGCGCCACCCGAAAGAATTTGTGCCGCGAGCCGTCCATCCCGGATTTAAGCCTCACTTCGCGCAAAACAAAAGACCCGCTTCCCGATTCCGGGCTTTGCTGCTAAGTATTTTCGCGTGGCATATCTGGAACGGAGCACGCGTGTCGGGCGTTCACAAGGGGCAAGCATCTTTTGGGGCCTGATCTCGGTCTGTTTTGCGGCGGCGGCCTGCTATTACTACGGGAAAAATCACGACAACGAAAAAACCGCCAACGTGATGCGGGACCAGGTGCTTCAGCTGAGGGAGGAAAACGAGACGCTGAATTCCCAAAAGGAGCATCTTCAGGCCAGCGCAAGCGAAGCCGAAAACCAGCTCAAGACCCGCGAGGACCTGGTCCAGGAAAAGGAGACCCAGCTGGCGGCGGAAGAAACGCGGCTGGAGGGACTGGGGCAGCAATCACAATATCAATCGGAGCAAAACCAGGCCCAGGTCGAGGTGGTCAAAAAATTCAACGACGTGATCCACAAGCTGAGCAAAGGCAGCCCGGCGGACGTGGTGGAACGGGGCGGGCGGCCGGTCTGGCGCGTGCCCAACGCGGAGCTATTCGCTCCCGGCGATGCGGCGCTGAAACCGGACGGAAAAGCGTTGCTGAGCCAGATCGCCCAGGCGCTCAACGGACAGCTCGATAATTTCGAGCTCAGCCTGGTCAGCTATACCGACAGCGCCGCGGAGGCCGATGCGGCCGGGGGACAGAAGACCGCCGCGTCCAACGCCAAAACCGCTGCCACCACCAGCTGGGACCTGACGGCGGCCCGCGCGTCGACCCTGGCGCGCTTTTTTCGCGACCAGACCACACTGCCCTTCCTAAACGTGCTGGTGAGCGGACGGGGCGATTCCGAACCGATCGTTTCGAATGGCAGGGACGACCATGCGCGCAATCGACGCGTCGAAATCACGGTGGCTCCCCTGCCCGTGGCCTTTCATGCGCCGGAAGCCGCGCCTTCGGCCGATCCGCTCGCGCCTCCGCCCGATTCACCCGCGCCGCCCGCCAAGGAAAAGGCGAAGGCGAAAAAATCGGACCGGGACAAGGAAGCGGGCCATTAAGGGAACGGAGCTGAAATGGACGAACCCTCCGATTCCATCACGGAAGCAGCGAACAGTTATCCGACGCCCCGGCAGCGCCGCATCCTGTGGAACGGGCTGACCGCGGTCGCCGCGATGTCGCTGCTGGCCGTGGCCGCGCTCGCCTTTTACGGCTTCATCACTTTTCTGAGCTGGTCGTACCCGATCCTGCTGCCGATCGGGCTCGCGGTGATCATCGCCCTGGTGCTCGACCCGGTAGTGGCGCTGCTGCAAAAGCGCGGGCTGAAGCGGGAAACGGCGACGTTGACGGTCTGCCTTCTTGCGGTGATCGGCTTTCTGATTTTCTGGGCCTATCTCCTGCCTCCGCTGGTCAGCCAGACGGGCGAGTTTTTCAAGTCGCTGCCGAATATGCTCAGCAACGGCGTCTCCAAGCTCGACGCCAGCCTCAGTCGCGCGCCGGCCAACGCGATGGTCGAACTTCCGACGCCATCGATTTCGCCGCCTTCCGCCCTGACGACGCCCACGACCAATCGGCTGACGCTGGCCGCGCCGCCCGCCAATCCCCCCGCGGAAATGGAGCTGCTGCCACCGGAGCCCAACCACTATGAGCAGGGTCGCGAGGAAATCCAGTCGTGGCTGAAAACCAATCTTCCCGCCATCCAGGAGACTCTCCAAAAAAACATCGCCAACGTGATCTATTCGTCCCTCGGACCGGTCGGGCAGGCCTTCGGCTTCCTGCTCGGTTTCGGCTTCGTGCCGATCTACGTCTACTATTTCCTGGCCGACCAGGACCGCATCGCCAAGCACTGGCATGAGCTCGTGCCGATGCGGCGGTCGCATATCCGGGACGAAGTCGTCTCGGTCCTGAGCGAAATCAGCACCTCGCTCGTCAGTTATTTTCGAGGCCAGATCATGGTCGCCCTCTGCAACGGCGTGCTCACCTTCATCGGCCTGGCGATCATCGGCGTGCCCAAGGCGCTCGTGCTCGGCATCATCACCGGCGCGCTGAGCATCGTGCCGTTCCTCGGCATCATTTGCAGCATCATCCCCGCGCTGCTGCTCGGCTTTTTGTCGGCGCAGAACAACCCCACCCTCCAGTGGCTGCGGCCGCTGCTGGTGCTGGTGGTGTTTGCCCTGGTGCAAATGACCGAGTCGATGTTCATCACGCCGCGCGTGCAAAGTCACAGCACCGGACTGCATCCGCTCGCCATCATCCTCGGCATTCTTTTCTGGAGCATGCTGCTGCCCGGTTTGCTCGGCCCCATCGTCGCGGTGCCGCTGACCTGCGCGCTGGTTGTTTTGCTGAGGCGGTATGTGTGGCTGGAGAGAAAAGCAGAGTGATTGTCGGCAAACTGATTTTGACGAAATTAACGGAATTTTTTCAAATTTACGGAATTTTTTAGATTGGAACATATCGATTCCGAACTGCACCGTCGCGGGGCCCGCGAAGGCTACGATCCCAATCGGTTAATGCCGTCAAATTCCCCTGCCTTTCCCATTCCGATAATTCCGTCCAAATTCCAACGACCCCCGCAAACCAAAAGCGAGGGGCGCCCCGGTTTCCCGAAGCGCCCCTCTTTGTGGCGGGCGTAAGCCGAATTCTGTTCCGGCGCGCTTGCTAAAGGCGCACCGGCGATGGTCATTCATCTCACGGCGGATTTCTCCCCGCCGCGCGGCGTCTCGCGACGCGCATGCGACCGATACCCGAGACGGGCCCCGGAGTTTCCTCCGCGACCGGGCAGGCGACCCGGCGTCTCTGTTTGGCCTTGCACCGCATGGGGTTTATCGTGCCCCGGAGGTTGCCCTCCGGGCGGTGGGCTTTTACCCCGCCTTTTCACCCTTGCCGCAATGCCCGTTCGAGCGCATCGCGGCGGTCTGTTTTCTGTGACACTTTCCATCGACCGGGACTTTCGCCCCGGCCCTCCGCGGGTTTTTCCGCGGCATGCTGCCTTGTGGTGTTCGGACTTTCCTCTCCCGCCGAAGCGGGAGCGACCATCTACCCACGGGAACGCTAGCCGATTTCCGTCCCGATCCCAAGCCGAAAACGCGATCCCGAAATTTGCTGAACTTCGCGCAGATTGACCCCTGCGCGTTTGGGCCGTAATCTTGGCCGGTGCTTATTCGATTCGGCCTGCCTCTCGTTCTCCTTGCCCTCCTCGCGCCGTTGCGCGGACAGGATGAGCCGGTCCATATGCGGCCCGAATTTCCCCTGATCTTTCCCCTGACTCAGAGCGGCAAGGATGTCACCGTGAAATTTCCCGTGCTGATCAATCCCACGACCGTGCTGAAACCGGGCATGATTTTGCGCGTCATCTACGTCCTCAGCATCAATTCGGACAGCAGCACCGACCTGGTCCTCGCCCACAAGGGAGACATGGAGCAGGCCTATTCTCGGCAGTCGTCCAGCGGCAGCGACGCGCCCAAGATGCCTCCCGAGCTGGCGCACGAAATCGAGGGTTATCGCCGGACGATCTGGGATGTGCCGAATAATTTCATCCTCGCCATGGCGCAATATCCGACCGACACGATGCACCTGATTTATTCGCCCACGGGCAAGAACAAGGACCTGGACGACGAGCGGTTCAACTTTTTCGACGGGCTGTTTGTCGGCCTGCCCGACGGCAAGGTGACCGTGATTGCGGTGGAAAAAGAGAGCAAGGCCGACAAGGCCGGGCTGAAGGCGGGCGACGAGATTCTCTCCGTGGGCGGAATTTCGACTCAAAACGACCTGACCACGTTTGCCGGGGCCTATGCCTCCGCCAAAAAAACGGCCATGGACAACGAGGTCGATAGCTATCCGATGACCATCCGGCCCGGAGGCAGCGGCGACGCGCGGCAGGTCAATATCGCGATGCCGCCGAAGATCAAGAGCGGCCTCATGGACGGATTTCAGTAAACGCGGCGCAGGCTTTCGTCTACGGCTCGATGACGTACGACTGGCCGCTGTTGATGGCGTTCGCTTCCGCCAGCGTCATCCAGCGGATCGCAAAGGCCTTGGACCACGAGTCGGAAATCGCGATTTCGCCGGTCTTCTCATTGTAGCCGATGATCATCCGCTGATGACCGCCGGCCGAAGGCGTGCCCGTGATCTCCGTGGGAATCTCGGCCTTGTCGCGGGTCTGGAGCTGCGCGGCCCAAGCGTTCCAATCGGTAACTTTGGCTCGCTCCGCCTTGCGCCGGGAAAGGGCCGCTTCAAAGGGAACATGGATCGAGCAGGTCCACATGATGGGAAGGCCTTGATCGATGTTCCCGGCAATCATCTTCATGTCCAAATCGCCGGGGAAATTATCGATTCGCCGATGATACAACGTGACGAGACTGTCGACATTTTCGACCATGGCATCGAGGTTGGTGCCCTCCTGCGAGCTGCCCGCGGCCATGGCCAGCACATACATGTCGGCGGGAATTCCGAGATAACGCAGGTAGCGTTCCCAGGTGGCGGGCACGCAATAACCCTTGGGCCCCTGGTCGACCATCGGGATATCGCTCACCACGACATCGCCTCCGTCGGCCTGCTTCACCCGCTGCAGCAAGAGCGCCTTGAGGTCGTCGTGCTCGATCGCCTCGGCCGTGCCGTAATGGTCGGCGAAGGCGACCGGAACAATGCGGAGCGTCACGTAAGTCTCCTTGGGATTGGAAAGAAGGAAAGCGTGCCCCTGCCAATCCCAGCGCAGGACCCGTTCGCGCGTTTCCGAGCCGCCGCCAAAGCCCTGATGCGCCGGGTCGCCGAAAAGGCGGGTCAGGGCGTCGGTGATGGTCTGCGCGTCTTGTTTCAGCGCCTGCCCAAAGGCGTCGTGCACCTTCTGCTCAACCACGGCCCGGTCATCGTCATCCCTGAAGACAAGGCTTTCGACCGCGGTGGGAGCGTTGGCCGCCGGCGCGGGCGGAGCATCGGGCGCGGTGTTGGTATGGGAATTCGCGTCCGTCGTCGGCGGCGGAGTCGCCGCGGAATCGTCGGGCGCCTTGAGATAGGGCGCGGCCAGCTTGATGAAATTCCGGTCCCAATCGTAATCGCCCTCATTGATGAAGACGACCGAGACCTCCGTGGGCCGGCCGTGCGTGGCGTAGAAAACACAGGAATAGGCGCGCGCGCCGAGGATGGTGACCGGGTTCTTTTCCGAGGGATAGAGCCGGTAGCTCGATTGCGACGTGGTGCGGCTCTCCTCCGGCCAACCAAGCCGCTTGGCGACAAAAATATCGTCTTCGTCCCAGAGCGACGGGGCCTTGAAAAGAGAGATGCCGAAGATGCGGTTGACCTTGTCGACATTCAACGGTGAGTTGTCGACCGGCGCATTGAAGTTGGGCAGCGCGTCGTCATCGCCGAAGGCCGGAAAAGCCGCACACAGGCAACCGAGTCCCACTAATCCGCCTAGAATAACGAAACGCGCCGCTGCTCTCATTTTCCTATCCTAAACCTTTGCGCGCACCCGCCAAGTTCGAACAATCTGTCATCCTGAGCTTGTCGCGTACTCATGTGGCAGGATAAGTTCAGCCGCTGAATAGCCGTTCTTCATGACCTCTTCCTCAATACTTCAGGATCTTCATTGGCGCGGGCTGGTCGCCGACATGGCCAACCGCGACGAACTGGAGCGGCTCCTTGCCCCGGGCGCGGCCCCGGTCACGCTCTACGTCGGCTTTGACCCCACCGCCGACAGCCTCCATCTCGGCCACCTGATCGGGCTGCTCATCCTGCGCCGGTTTCAACTGGCGGGCCATCGCCCCCTTGCGCTGGCGGGTGGCGCCACCGGCATGATCGGTGATCCGAGCGGCAAGTCGGCGGAGCGGAATCTTCTCTCGCCCGAAATCCTCGAGGCCAACATCGCGGGCATCGAGGGACAATTAAAACGGCTGCTCGATTTCGAGTCGAAGACGAATCCGGCGCTGCTGCTCAATAACGCCGATTGGGTGCGGCCAATCAGCGTGCTCGATTTTCTGCGAGATGTCGGAAAACACTTTTCAGTCAACGCCATGCTGGCCAAGGACAGCGTGAAATCGCGGCTCGAGGCGGAGAGCGGCCTCAGCTTCACCGAGTTTTCCTATTCCCTGTTGCAAGCCTACGATTTTCTTCACCTCAACGAAAAGTATGGCTGCCTCGTGCAGGGGGGCGGCGCGGACCAATGGGGCAACATCACGGCGGGCATCGACCTCATCCGGCGCAAGCGCGACGTCACCGCCTGCGGCCTGACCACTCCGCTGCTGACCAAGACCGACGGCACCAAGTTCGGCAAGACCGAGGGCGGCGCGGTCTGGCTTTCGCCCGCGCGGACGAGCGTCTACCGCTTCTACCAATTCCTGATCCAGGTCGAGGACGCGCAGGTCATCCAGCTGCTCAAGTATTTCACCTTTCTCCCGATGGATGAAATCACCGCGCTTGAGGCGCAGCATCAGGCTAACCCTCATCTTCGCGGGGCGCACAAGAAACTGGCTCTCGAATTGACCCGGCTCGTCCACGGCGAAAGCGCCACGGTCGACGCGGTGCGGGCCAGCGAGATTCTTTTCGGCGGATCACTTGAGGGGATCACCGAGGCGCAATTTGACGAGGTCATCGCCGAGGTGCCGAATGTGACCCTGTCGCGGGGAATTCTCGGACAACCCGCCGGTGCGCTCATCGAAATCCTCATCGCGGCGGCCCTGAGTCCCTCCAAGGGCCAGGCGCGAAAAGACATCGAGGCAGGCGGCGTCTACGTCAACAATGTCCGCGCGACCGATGCGAAACTCGTCCTCGGCGCGGAGCATCTTCTTTTCAGCCGGTACGTCCTTCTGCGGAAGGGCAAACGCAACTACGCGCTCGTCCGTTTCGAATAACCAGGAAAGGTTTTCCCCTCGTTCCCAAGTTGCACTTGGGAACGAGGGCTGCGCCGGTCCTAGAACGCCCCTACATTAAGAGTTGACCCTGCGGGTGGGGGTGACTTAGACAAAGGCGTGCGCAAACTCCCCCTATTCCTCTCTCTCGCTCTGGTGCTGGTGGTCGGCGCGGCCCTGGTGGGCTGCCAGAAGGGTTCCGACACAATCAAGGTCGGGCTCGCGGCGGTGCAATCGGGCTCGGACGCCCAGATCGGTTTGACCATGCTGCAAGGCTCGCAGATCGCGATCGATGAGTGGAACGCCAAGGGCGGCGTGCTCGGCAAGAAGATCGAGACCATCTGGCTCGACGACGAGGGCAACCCGCAAAAAGCGAACACGGTGGCGCACAATCTGGTCGATGACGGCGTGGTCGCGGTGCTGGGCCATCTCAACAGCAACTGCACGATTCCCGCTTCCATCGTCTATAACGACGCGAAAATCGTCCAGATCACGCCCGGTTCCACTAATCCCAAATATACCGAGCAGGGCTTTCCCGGCGCCTTTCGCATTTGCGGACGCGACGACCAGCAGGGCCCGGTGGCGGGGAAGTTCATGCACGATGTGCTCAAGCTGAACAAGATCGCCATTCTGCATAACAAGACCGCTTACGGCGAGGGCCTGGCCACCGAGGTGAAAAAGACGTTCGAAAGCCTGGGCGGCCAGGTCACGATGTTCCAGGGCATCGGAACCGACGAGAACGATTTCAGCGCGAACATCTCCGTCATCCAGGGCTCCGGCGCCGAGGGATTTTTCTGGGGCGGCATGTATGGCCAGGGCGGTCCGCTCTGCGTGAAAATGCGGCAGGCGGGGGTCAACATTCCCTTCGTCAGCGGCGACGGCTGTTTCGACCAGTCGTTCATCAACACGATCGGAAGCAACAACGCCAATATTTACCTTTCGTTCGGCAAGGATTATCACCAGCTCCCTGCCGCGCAGCCGTTTCTCGAAAAGTACAAGGCAAAGTATGGTCACGACGAGGGGGCCTATTCCGTTTACGGCTACGATGCCGCGAACGTCCTGCTGACCGCCATTCAGCAGGCGCAAAGCACCGACGCAGACAAGGTTTCCTCGGTGATGAAGAGCCAGCCTTTCGACACGATCCTCGGAAAGATCGAATTCGATGCGAAGGGCGATGTGAAGGGGAGCGGCTTCGTCGTCTGGACGATCAAGGACGGCAAGCTGCAGGTGCTTCCCGAGAGCCCATGACTCCGGCGCAGGGCAGTATGGAGCTTGCCGAGTTAATCCTCCAACCCGGGAGCAAAACCTGCCGGGGGTTTCTCCTCCTATGAGTTCCGGTTCCACGCTGACGGAAATCGTGATCAACGGCATCTCCCGGGGCGCGGTCTATGCCCTCGTCGCGCTCGGCTACACCATGGTTTACGGGGTGCTCGGGATGATCAACTTCGCGCACGGCGAGGTCTTCATGATCGGGATGTTCGCCTGCGTCTACGCCATGGGTATCTTTTCGGTCACGTGGGGCGATCACATTCTGCTCAACCTCGGGTTGAGCATTCTGGTGGCGATGATTTTTTCCGCCGGTTACGGCTATGCCAACGAACGCATCGCCTACCGCCGCCTGCGCAAGGCGCATGCCCTCGCCCCGCTGACCAGCGCGATCGGCATCTCGACTTTTCTCCAATACTTCATCTTCCTCACCGTGAGCAAGGAGAAGGTGAATTTTCCCCGCTACTACAGCGACTGGCTGACCAGCCACGGGGTCCATTTCGCGGGGGTCGAGGTCACTTACCTCCAATTGGCGATTCTCGGGCTGACCCTGCTCATCATGGCCGGGCTTTATTTTCTGATCAATCATACCCGGCTGGGCATCGCCCTGCGCGCGACGGCGCAGGACCAGCTCATGGCCGGGCTGGTCGGCATTCCCGTCGACAAAATCATCGCGTTCACTTTCATCTTGGGATCGGCGCTGGCGGCGGTGGCGGGGGTGATGGTCGCGATGAACAATAACGTGCTGGTTTTCGACGCCGGTTACCGCGTGGGACTCAAGGCCTTCACCGCGGCAATTCTCGGCGGCATCGGCAACGTGCCCGGCGCGGTGCTCGGCGCGATGATCCTCGGCCTGACCGAGGCGATGACCACGTGGGGTTTCGGCAGCCAGTGGGACGACGTGACCACCTTCGCGATGCTCATGCTGGTGCTTCTCCTGCGCCCGCGCGGCCTGCTCGGCGAACGGGTGGCGGACAAGGTGTGACCCATGAGTTCGCGCAATCGCACCTATCTGCTCGGCATTCTGGGAATCGCGTTCCTCACCTTCCCGTTTCTCTGGCTGCAACTCGTGCCCGACTTCACCCGGGACACGGTGGGCGTCGCCTGGGCGCCGCTGCACGGACTCCAATTCTTCGGCGATCTTTCCCCGGTCTTCGTCATCGCGCTGCTCATCTGGCTCGGCGTCCGCGCCAACCGTCATTTTGGCTGGGACGCGGCGCTCGCCGCCAGTCCCGCCTGGCAACGGTCGGCCCGGACCTGGACCCATTATTGGGCGTGGGGCACGATGCCGATCGTCTTGTCGTGCGCCTTCTTTTTCAGCGCCTCGAGCCTGAGCCTGCTCACCACGGTCGGCATCTATATGCTGCTCGCCCTGGGCCTGAACATCACGGTCGGCATGACGGGGCTGCTCGTCCTCGGTTACGCCGGGTTTTATGGCTTTGGCGCTTATTTCTTCGCGCTCGCGCAGCAAAATCTGCCCTACTTCCCGTGGTGGATGGCCGCGCCGCTGGCCTTCTTTCTCGGCGGCGGGGTCGGTTATCTGCTGGGACTTCCGTGCCTGCGGCTGCGCGGCGATTATCTCGCCATCGTGACCCTCGGCTTCGCCGAGGCGTTCCGGGAAATGATGCGCAATCTTTCCAACGACGACACGGCCAGCGCGAGCTACAGCCCTTTCTTTCGCGAACTCGCACACATCTTTGACACCGGCGGTGACAAGGGCATCATTCTCAGCGACCACGCGACCTTCGGAAGAATCGCCGGCGTGAGCGGCGGCCAGTTGAGCTATCTCGTCACGGCGCTCGTCCTTTTTCTCGCGGTATTCCTCGTGCAGCGGCTCTATCACTCGCCGGTGGGACGCGCCTGGATGGCCATCCGCGAAAATGAAGTCGCCGCGGCGTCGGTCGGCGTGCCGGTGGTGCAGATGAAGCTGCTCGCCTTTTCGCTCAGCGCGGCCATCGCGGCGGTGGCGGGTGTGCTCTACGGCGCGAAGGATGGCTTCGTCAGCCCCGACATCTGCGCCTTTCGCGAATCGATCATGGTCCTTGCCATGGTCATCCTCGGCGGTCTCGGCAACAGCTACGGCGCGCTGCTCGGCGCGGCGCTCCTCTATCTCGTGCCGGCCTACCTGAACCTCATGCCCTCCATCATCAGCGGAAGTCCCGCGCTCAGCGCAATCGTGCCGGGCTTTGTGCGCGACTGGCTCCAGCATCTTTCCGACTACCGCCTGCTCCTATTCGGCGGCGTCATGGTCTTGATGATGCTCTATCGCCCGCAAGGACTCCTCGGCAGCCGCCGCCGGAAAACGGAGATGCTCCACAAATGACGCCGCTCCTCGAAACGCGCGGACTGAGCAAGACCTTCGGCGGCCTGAAGGCGGTGCAAAATGTCGATCTGAGCATCGGCGCGAACCGGATCGTCAGCGTGATCGGCCCGAACGGCGCGGGCAAGACGACTTTCTTCAATTGTCTCAGCGGGATTTATCGGCCCGACGGGGGCGCCATTTTGCTCGAGGGCCGCGACATCACCGGCCGCGCGCCGCACCAGGTCTGCCGGCTCGGCGTGTCGCGCACTTTCCAGAACATCCGGCTTTTTCCGGAAATGTCGGTGCTGGAAAATGTCCTGGTCGCGCAGTTCCGGCATCGCTCGATCTCGCCGCTGCCGCTCCTGTTGCACTCGAAAAGATTTTGCGACCAGGAAAAAGCGAGCCGCGACGAGGCGCTCGGATTTCTCGACTTTGTCGGCCTGGCTCCCTATGCCGACCACGTTTCCAGCAATCTCGCCTATGGTCTGCAACGGCGGCTCGAAATCGCCCGGGCGCTCGCCACCAAGCCGCGCCTGCTCCTGCTCGACGAGCCGGCCGCCGGCATGAATCCTCAGGAGGCGGTCGAGATGGTGCGGCTGATTTCGCGCATCCGCGACCGCGGTCTCGCCATCCTGCTGATCGAGCACCACATGAAAGTGGTCATGTCGATTTCCGACGAGATCATGGTCCTCGACCACGGCATTCCGATCGCCCACGGCGGCCCGGAACAGGTGCGCAACGATCCGCAGGTGATCAAGGCCTATCTCGGCGAGGAAATTTCCAACTAGCGATCTCATGCTGAAGCTCGACCAAGTCAACGCCGGTTATGGCGCCATCGAAGTGCTGAAGAGCCTGACGCTTGAAGTCGGCGCGGGAGAGATTGTCGCGCTGCTCGGGGCCAACGGCGCCGGCAAAAGCACGACCCTTCTGACCATCGCCGGCGTGGTGCCGGTCCGCGGCGGAGAAATCACCTGGCAGGGCTCGCCGCTGCCGGCGGGCAAGGCCGACGCCGTGCTGCGTCAGGGCATTTGCCTCTGCCCCGAAGGCCGCCACATTTTTCCGCGCCTGACCGTGCTGGAAAATTTGATCAGCGGCGGCTTCCTGCTTCCCGCCAACCGCAATGGCGCCAAGCTGGAGGAAATCTACAACTACTTTCCGCTGCTGGCCGAGCGGCGTAACCAACTGGGCGGCACGCTTTCGGGCGGTGAACAACAGATGCTCGCCATCGGCCGCGCGTTGATGGGCGAACCCAAATTGCTCATGCTCGACGAACCGTCGCTCGGCCTCGCTCCGCAGATCGTGGCCCGGATTTTTGAGATCATCCGACGCATCAACGAAAAGGGTGTGCCCATCCTCCTCGTCGAACAAAACGCGCGCCAGGCGTTGCGGATCGCGCATCGCGGGTACGTCATCGTCACCGGCAAAAACCAGCTCACCGGCACCGGCGCGGAACTTCTCGCCAGCGACGAAGTGCGGCAGGCTTATTTGGGGGAATAATCGGCGGAGAGCCCCTCACGAAAACTCGGATAGGTTGGCGCCCAGCCCGTGGCGCGCAGCTTCGCATTAGTGACGCGTTTGCTGGTCAGGCCTCGTTTGCGTTGCGTGTTCACCGGCCCGTAAGGCGGCATTGGCTTGCGCAGAAATTCGCTGCACCAAGCGTAATAGTCGCGCAGGGTCACCGGCGTATCGTCGCTGGCGTCGTAGATTTCACCCGGAGCGTCCGCCTCGATCAGGTGCGCCAGCGCGGCCACCAGATCGCGTTGATGAATCTGGTTGATCCAGCGCAAGCCGTCGCCTTCGATCACCGCCTCGCCCCGGCGAAATTTCTCGAAAAGCACGCCCCGGTTCGGCCCATAAATTCCGGTCGAGCGCACCACCGTCGCGCCGGAGGCGAGCGCCACTTTTTCCGCCTCGCGTAAAATGCGGCCCGTCACCGTGGCCGGTTCCGCGGAAGATTCCTCGGTCACGATTTCGCCCTCGGTTTGCCCATAGACCGACGTGGAGGAAACGAATAGCTTTCTCGCGCGGGGCAATCGCTCGCTCATCATTCTTGCGCCCTGGAGAAAAACCTCTTCGTAAGCCGCCTCGCCGCCCCGCCCCGAGGAGGCGCAATGAATCACGAGATCGTAATCGTCGGCTGCGGCGCTCCACGCGGCATCGTCGGCCACGCTCCCCGTCAGGACCCGATGAAACGCATATTCGGCGAGCGTCGCAGCGCTGGCGGCGGAATGAACCCAGGCGCTGATGGCACAGCCTTTCTCCCGAAGGCGAAGCGCGAGCGGCAGGCCAATGTAGCCGCAACCGATGAGAAGGGTCTTGGGATTCGTCTTCAAAATAACGCAGGCCTTTGGATTTTTTTACCGCCGTGCGCAGCACTAATTGCTGTTGAGCATGATGATCAGGACCGAAGCGTCGTCGGCATTTCCACTTTTGTTTGGACTGAAGCGGGCGATGATCTTTTTGTCGGTCCGCACCCACGTCGGCTTGCCATTAGCGACTTGAATCGGGTGCCACTCCTGGCCCTCGCTGGTCGCGGTCAGGATGGTATTGATGTCGGCCTGGGACAGGCTCGCCTTGACCGGATCGCTGGTGTTGCGCGTAAAAACTTCCATGGCCGAATGGTCGCCGTCGAAATAGACCGTGATCGTATAGTGCTCCTGCGGATTGGCCGAATCACGCGCCGGCGTGATCTGTCCATTGATCAGGCGCACTTCAAAAAGCAACTGGCCGCCCATGTCCTTGGCCGAGCCGTACCGTTGCCGCAACTCGGGAAGAGTGTCGCCGATATTGGCCTGGGCCAGCGCCGGCCAGGCCAGAAGAACCAGGACGAGCGCGATTTTTCTCCCAGAGGTAACGAGGCCCATGCTCTCTCTATAGCAAATCGGAGCGTGAACTGGACAAAAAAACGTGGCGGCCCGAGAATAACAGCATGGATCCGACCCAGCGCGCCCGCTTTCTTTTTGTTCAACCCCAGATCGATCCGACCGCCTACGTGGCCGCCCAGGCCGTGGTCATCGGCGACGTGCGGATCGCCGCGCACGCCAGCGTCTGGCCGATGAGCGTCCTGCGCGGCGACATCAACTTCATCGAGATCGGCGAAGGTTCCAACATCCAAGACGGAAGCATCATCCATCTCGCCGACGATCTGCCGACCCGCGTCGGCAAGCTGGTGACCGTGGGCCACCGCGCAATCCTTCACGCCTGCACGGTGGAAGACGAATGCCTCATCAGCATGGGCGCGACGATCCTCGACGGCGCGGTCATCGGCACGGGAAGCATCATCGGCGCGCACGCCCTGGTCACCAAGGGCATGCACGTTCCGCCCGGCTCGCTCGTCATGGGCACGCCTGCCAAAGTCGTGCGCCCGCTTCAGCCCGAAGAAATCGCCGACATCCGCACCTGGGCCGACCACTACGTCGCGCTGGCCCCGTTGCATAAAATGCATTTTGAGAAAGCGTCGAAAGTATCTCCATCGTACTGAAGCAGCGGTCGCTCGCCCATGGTAGGCGTCGACCTCCGGGCGACGGTACAATTGGCTTCATTTTTCCAGCACGCTCCGCAAAAATCTTCCGGTATAACTCGCCGGTTGCGCCGCGACGAATTCGGGCGTGCCCTTGGCCACGATCTGCCCACCCCCCTCGCCGCCTTCGGGGCCGAGGTCGATAACGTAATCGGCGCATTTGATGACGTCGAGCTGGTGCTCGATGATGACGAGGGTGTTGCCCGCATTGCGCAACTTGAAGAGGACCTGGAGCAACTGCTCGATGTCGGCGAAGTGAAGCCCGCTCGTCGGTTCGTCCATGATGTACATCGTGCGGCCCGTCGCTTTCTTCGCCAGCTCCGCCGCCAGCTTGACCCGCTGCGCCTCGCCTCCCGAGAGCGTGGTCGCCTGCTGGCCCAAATGCAGATAACCGAGTCCGACCGCGGCGAGCGCTTCGAGCTTATCCGCGGCGGCCGGCACGTTGCGAAAAAAGTTAAGGCCGTCGTCGACCGTCATCTCGAGGATGTCGGCGATGTTGAGACCTTTGTAGGTGATCTCGAGCGTTTCGCGGTTGAACCGGCGACCGCCGCACGCCTCGCAGGTGACGTAGACCGGCGGCAGGAAATTCATCTCGATCTTGATCACACCGTCGCCTTCGCAATGCTCGCAACGCCCACCCTTCACGTTGAAACTGAAACGGCCCGGGCCGTAGCCCCGCACGCGCGATGACGGCAACTGGGCGAAGAGATCGCGGATCGAATTGAAGGCGCCGGTGTAGGTGAGCGGATTGGAGCGCGGCGTGCGGCCGATCGGCGTCTGGTCGATGACGATGGCCTTGTCGATCAGGTCGATGCCCTCGATGCCGTCGTGCGCGCCGGGCGCCTCCTTCGAGTGATAAAAATGGCGGAACAAGGCGCGGCAAAGCACGTCGTTCACCAGCGTGCTTTTGCCCGAGCCGCTCACGCCGGTGACGCAGGTCATGAGGCCGATGGGAAATCCCACCGTGACGTTGCGCAGATTATTTTCCCGCGCATTGATCACGCGCACGAAGCCGTTGTTCGTTTTCAGGCGCGTCTTCGGAACGCGGATCGACTGCGTGCCGTTGAGAAACTGGCCGGTCAGCGATTTCGGATTGGCCAGGACTTCCGCGACCGTGCCCGCCGCCACGATCTGCCCGCCGCGCAAACCGGCGTGGGGACCAAGATCGACGAGGTAATCGGCGGCGCGGATGGTGTCCTCGTCGTGCTCGACCACGATCACCGTGTTGCCAAGATCGCGCAACTCGCGCAGTGTCTCGAGCAGCCGCTCGTTGTCCCGCTGATGCAGGCCGATGCTCGGCTCGTCGAGGATGTAGAGGACTCCGGTCAGCTTGGAGCCGATTTGCGTCGCCAGCCGGATGCGCTGCGCCTCGCCGCCTGAAAGCGTGCCGCTTTCGCGGTCGAGCGTCAGGTAACCGAGCCCGACGTGGTTGAGAAAGCCGAGCCGCTGCACGATTTCGCGCCGCACTTCCCCGCCGATTTTTTCCTCCTGCGGCGTCAGCGTCCATGCCTCCAGCCAGCGTTGCGCGGCGATGATGGAGAGATGACTGAACTGCGCGATGTTGAGTCCTGCGCCGGGCGGGCCGCCGAGCGTCACCGCGAGCACCTCCGGCCGCAGGCGCGCGCCGCCGCAGGTGCGGCAGGTGATGCGCGTCATGTACTGGTGCAGCCGGTGACGGGTCAGCTCGCTTTTACTCTCGGCGTGCAGGCGGGTCAGTTGCGCGATGAGCCCCTCGAAGGGCCGATCCGTCGTGACGGTTTTGCCCTGGCGCGTGGTGGTGAAGCTGATTTTCTCGTCGCCCGTCCCCTCGATCAGCGCGCGCTGGAAAGCATCGCCGCACTCGCGATACGGGCGCGACATCGGCTCGTTGTAGGCCGCGGCCAAGGCCGTCAACTGATTGCGATAAAGCTTCGCCAGCGCGGGCGAGCCCCGGCGCCATGGCGCAACCGGCATGTCCTCCAGGCGCACAGCGTCGTCCGGGATCAGCAGCGCCGGATCGAAGACCGATTCAGTGCCGAGCCCGTCGCAAACGGGACAGGCGCCCTGCGGACTGTTGAAGGAAAAATGGCGCGGCGTGATCTCGGCGTAACGATAGCCCGTCTCGGGATCGAAGTTTTGGTTGCTCAGCGTCAACTCCTCGCTGATGGCGTCGGGCGGCCCGAAGAGAACGGTCACCACGCCGTTGCCGGTTTTCAGGGCCAGCTCGAGCGAATCGGTCAGGCGCGTCTTGATCGCGTCACTGATCTTGAGCCGGTCGATGACCGCCTCGATGGTATGGGCGCGCGATTTTTCGAGACGCGGTGGCTGTTCCAGTTCGTGAATCTTCCCGTCGAAACGCGTGCGGACAAATCCTTCGCGCCGCAGTTTTTCCACGGTGTCGCGGAACTCGCCCTTTTGCTTGTGGATCACCGGCGCGAGAATCTGCACCGGCGTTCCTTCCTTCGCAGCCAGCACGCGGTCGACCATCTGCTGCACCGACCAGCGTCGCAACGGCTTGCCCGTCTTGGGATGATGCGGCTGGCCGAGATGGGCGAAAAGGAGGCGCAGAAAATCGTGGATCTCCGTCGTGGTGGCGATGGTCGAGCGGGGATTGCCGCCGGCGGTGCGCTGCTCGATGGCAATGGCGGGGGAAAGACCCTCGATGAAATCGACGTCGGGCTTTTCCATCTGCTCGAGGTATTGCCGCGCGTAGGTGGAGAGGCTCTCGACGTAACGGCGCTGGCCCTCGGCGTAAAGGGTGTCAAAGGCAAGCGACGATTTGCCCGAACCGCTCACGCCAGTAAAGACGACGAGCGCGTTACGCGGCAGGGTCAGCGACACGTTCTTCAGGTTGTGTTGCCGGGCCCCCCCTATGCGGATTTCCTCCATGGCCATAAACGAACAATCTATCACGAGTGGGAGCACTTGCCAAAAAGTCAGGGGGAAATTTGGAAGGCAGACTGATTTAGACAGGAATAACATGCGGGGATTTTCTGCTTCCGATTTCATGTCCTTCATGTTTTTCCTGTCTAAATGCCTTTTCTCAAATCGTGTTAATCTTGTTAATCCCGTCCCAAAAATTAAGCTGTTCTCATGCTCAATCTCGCCATGCTTGCGGCCCTGCATGAAAAATATCGCGAAGCGGCCGCGCTGCCCGCGGCCGATTTTGCGCTCGGTCCGCATCGCTTTGATTTCACCAAGAGCCCCTATCTCATGGGTGTGGTGAACCTGTCGCCCGATTCGTGGTATCGCGAGAGCGTGGTGCTGAACGCCGACGCGGCCATCCGGCGCGGGCGCGTGCTGCGCGAGCAGGGCGCGGCCATCGTCGACGTGGGCGCGGAATCGACGCTGGCCCACGCGGCACAGGTGGGCGAAGCGGCGCAATCGGGCCTGCTGGTTCCAATCGTGCGCGAACTGGCCTCGGCGGGAATTTGCGTTTCGGTGGAGACCTATCACCCAAGCGTGACCACGGCCTGTCTGAAGGCGGGCGCGAAAGTGCTCAACCTGACCGGCACGGTGGGTTGCGAGGCGATCTTTCGCGAAGTGGCCGACTTCGACGCCGGCGTGATCATCTGCTTCGTGCAGGGCGAAAACGTTCGCGAGGTGGGCGACCTCGACCTGGGCGGTGATCCCATCGCCACGCTTTACGAATTCTTTGCGCGGCAAATCGAGGCGGCGACAAACGCGGGCGTCTCCCGCATCTGGATTGATCCGGGCCTCGGTTTCTACTACCGGAATTTGCAGGACAGCGGCGCGCGCATCCAGCACCAGATGCAGATTTTCCTGAACAGCTTTCGCCTCCGCGCCCTCGGCTGGCCGGTCTGCCAGGCGCTGCCCCACGCGTTTGAATGCTTCGAGGACGAGGTGCGCGTGGCCGAGCCGTTCTTTGCCGTGCTTGCATTGCTGGGCCAGGCGAGCCTTTTGCGGACGCACGAGGTCGCCAAGGTGCGCGGCGTTTTGCGCGCGATGGAGTTGGGAACTCTCCTCCGCAGGAGCGACGGTCAGAGACCGCCGCTACATTAAAAATTATTTCGCGCCCCAGCCGAAAAGAACGACGGGCACAGTGCGCACGAGGATCTGGAGATCGAGCCAGAGCGTCCACCGATCGATGTATTCGAGATCGAGGCGCACCCAATCCTTGAAGTCGGTGATCTCGTTGCGTCCCCTCACCTGCCACAGACAGGTCAGACCGGGGCGCACACTCATGCGCCGGCGCTGGCTGAGGTCGCCGAAATTGGCCGTTTCGTAAAGGGGAAGCGGCCGCGGCCCGACCAGGCTCATTTCGCCGCGCATGACATTCCAAAGCTGGGGCAATTCGTCGAGACTCGTCCGGCGCAGCCAATAGCCGAGCGGGGTGACGCGCGGATCATTTTTGACCTTGAAGACCGGCCCGGCCATTTCATTGAGATTCTCCAGTTCCGCCCGCGCCTGTTCCGCGTTGGTCACCATGCTGCGGAACTTGTACATGCGAAAAGGGCGGCCATGCAGACCGCTGCGGGCCTGGGAAAAAATGATGGGGCCCGGCGACGTGAACCGGACCAGAACCGCGATCACCACCATGGGCAGCGACGTCAGGACCAGGAGAACGAAGGAGCCGAAAATATCGATGGCCCGCTTGGTCATCAAGGCCCAGGAAATGGCCGGGGCCGTGCGATAAATCAAAAGAGGCTGCCCGGCAAACTGGTCAAACTGGACATGGGTGAAAAGGGTCTGGATAAAATCAGCGGAGACCCACGCCTCGATGCCCTCCGCCTCGCAAGCCAGCAGGGCTTCGCGCACCTGCGGAATGATCGCCTCGTCGAGGCTGAAGACCACGATGTCGACCGTCTCGTCGTGCAGGGTCTCGATGAAACGTTCCAGCCCCTCCTCGCGCAGGTCGAATTCGGCCTTGATTTCAAAATTCTTGCCCGGCTGGGAGAGGAAACGCTCCTTCCAGTGGTCACGATCCTTCTGCAGGCCGCAGAGCAGGATGTATTGGCGCAGGTGGACGCGGGAACCGCGCTGCTTCAGCCACAAAAGAAAAATGGCGATGCGGGCGGAAAGAAGTCCGGTCGCCAGCACAAAAAACATGCCGAGCGCCGCGCGGCTGATCGTCGTCTGCGGAATGTGAAACACGATCACGCAGGTAAAAATGGAGAGCAGCAGGAGAAAAAGCGCCGACATGACCCGCCCGACATCCCGGGGGAAATCGCTCAAAGGGCGCGTCTGGTAAATGCCCACGTATTCGAGGGCCAGCGGTCCCAGCGGAAGCGCCAGGGCGATCATCCAATAGCAATTGGCAAACTGAGGCGCGATCGGATTATCGTCGAACCAGACCATTTTATTGAGGACATAAAATCGGAGCGCATGGCCGATCCACAACGACGCACAAATCAAAGCGGCATCCACCAGCTGAAGAAATTGCTGATAAAAGTTGTGTTGCCGGGATAACATGGACCGTCTCTTTAATTTAAATTAAGGAATGGCATGACGAGTGAAAATGCTCCGCTCACAGGATATTCTCCGCACACTGCGCGCGGCTTTAGGGGCGTCCATGCTCCAGCCACCACTGGTACGTGGCGCGCAGACCCTCCTCCAGCGGAGTGGAAGCTTTCCAACCGAGCTTGCTGAGCTTGGTCACGTCGAGCAGCTTGCGCGGCGTGCCGTCGGGCTTGGTCGTGTCCCACTCGACCCGGCCCGGATAGCCGACGACCTTGCCGACGAGACCGGCCAGTTCCCGGATCGTGATGTCGCGCCCGCATCCCACATTAATCAGCTCCGGAGAATCATAGTTCTCCATCAGGAAAAGACATGCCTGCGCCAGATCGTCGACGTGGAGAAATTCCCGGTAGGCCGTGCCCGTCCCCCAAAGCGTGACGCTCGGTTGCGACTTTTCCTTCGCCAGATGGAATTTATGGATCAACGCCGGGAGAACGTGGGAAGTCTCGAGGTCAAAATTGTCCTCCGGTCCGTAGAGATTCGTCGGCATGACGGAAATGAAATTGGCGCCATACTGCTTATGGTAGGCCTGGCAGAGCTTGATGCCGCAGATTTTCGCCAGCGCGTAGGCCTCGTTGGTCGGCTCGAGGCTGCCGGTCAGCAGCACGTCCTCGGACATCGGCTGCGGCGCGAGCTTCGGGTAAATGCAGGAACTGCCGAGCAACAGCAGCTTCTTCACCTTGCTGGCGTAGGCGCCATTGATCAGGTTCAGTTCGATCTGCAGATTCTCGCTGAGAAATTCGACCGGCTGCGTGCTGTTGGCCCAGATGCCCCCGACCTTGGCCGCCGCCACCAGGACGTAATCGGGGCGGCACTTTTCATAAAACGCGCCCACCGCGTTCGCGTCGCGCAGGTCGAGCTCGGCGCGGGTGCGCAGCAAAAGATTCGTGAAACCCCGCGCGCGCAGAAGCCGGACGAGCGCCGCGCCCACCATGCCCCGATGCCCCGCGACATAAATGGCATCACTCGGTTTCATCTTCGATTCAACTCCGGATATGTTTGCCGCTCAGCTGGAGGGCCAGCAAATCGTCGTCGGCCTTGACCATGATCCGCACCAATTCCGCAAAGGTCGTTTTGGGCTGCCAGCCCAGGATTTTCCGGGCCTTCGAGGCGTCGCCGATCAGCAGGTCGACCTCGGCCGGACGATAATAGCGGGGATCGATCTTCACATAATCGTTCCAATCGAGGTTCGCGAAACCGAAGGCCGCGTCGAGAAATTCGCGGATCGAGTGGGTCTCGCCCGTGGCGATGACAAAATCGTCGCCCTGGTCCTGCTGCAGGATGAGCCACTGGGCCTCCACATACTCGGGCGCGTAGCCCCAGTCGCGCTTGGCGTCGAGGTTTCCGAGATAAAGGTCCTTCTGCAAACCGGCCTTGATCCGCGCCAGCGCGCGCGTGATCTTGCGGGTGACGAACGTCTCTCCGCGCCGGGGCGATTCGTGATTGAAAAGAATGCCGTTGCTGGCATGCATCTTGTAACTTTCCCGGTAATTGACCGTCATCCAGTAGGCGTAAACCTTGGCCGCGCCGTAAGGGCTGCGCGGATAAAACGGCGTGTCCTCCCGCTGCGGGACGGCCTGCACCAGGCCATACATCTCGCTGCTCGAGGCCTGATAGAAGCGCGCCTTCGGGGCCGTTTCGCGAATGGCCTCCAGCAGACGCGTGGTGCCCAAACCCGTGACGTCGCCGGTATATTCGGGCACGTCGAAACTGACGCGGACATGGCTCTGCGCGCCGAGATGATAGACCTCGTCGGGTTGCAGGTCATGCAACAGCCGGGTGATCGACGCCGAATCGCTCAGGTCGCCGTAGTGAAGGAAAAGCTTCACGCCGTTGACGTGCGGATCGAGGTAAAGATGATCGATCCGCTCCGTGTTGAACGAACTCGACCGGCGGATGATGCCGTGGACCTCGTAACCTTTGGAGAGAAGCAATTCGGCGAGATAGGAACCATCCTGGCCGGTGATTCCCGTGATAAGGGCTTTTTTACTCATAAGGTTTTTCAGGTGCCCGTTTGACCGGGTGCGGCGATCGAGCTGCGCAGCGCCAGCGTGATTTGTTTCAGGCGCGCGGAGCCCTCTTCGCTTTGGGTGACAATTTCGGGGTCCTCGGCAAAAGCCTGGTGCACCAGCCGCCGGTCGAACGAATTCATCGGCGCGAGGGCCAGCGGCCGCCCGGTCCGCCTCACCTCGTCGGCCAGCTCACGGATGCGGCCGAGAAAATCCTGCTTCTCCTTCTGGCGATAGCCTTCCACGTCGACGATCACATTCGCCGCGCCCTCTTCGCTCCGGTTCAAAATGCGATTGAGGAGATACTGCAAATCTTCCAGGACATGGCCGTCGCGACCGATCAACCGGCCCCCTTCGCGCGAGTGGATGTTGAGCACGTGCCGACCCGCCGGCTCCATCTCCTCCACCTCGAAAACCAGGCCGAGATGGCCGAGCATCAGCTCCAGGGTTTCACGTGCGCGCTGCAAGGACATCCAACCACTATAAAAGAATGTGGGAACACGCCAACCCTTTTCGGCGCGGCGCGCGGCACTATTCCTGCCCACGGTTCGCGAATGCGCTCTTTTCCGGCGAAGCTACACCGCCGTCCGCGCAAGTTGCAGCTCGCAGGGCCGGCCGTTGACCAAAAGCAGGTTCGGGTCCTCGCGGGATTGGACCACCCGCTCGTAAGGATCGCGATCCTGCTCCCTCACGGCATGGGGAAACGCCACCAGATCGGCCATGCTCCCCGGGGAAAGCTGGCCGAGCTTCCCCACCTGGCCCAGGGCGCGCGCGCCGTTGAGCAGGACCATTTCAAGCACCTCGCGATCGCCCAGGCCGTGCAGCGCCTGCGCCTCGCGCATTTCGGAACGCATATCGAGGGTATTGTTGCTGGCCAGGCTGTCGGTGCCCAGGCAGACATTCACGCCATATTCCCGCAACGCCTTCATCGGAAACGGCGCATGGCCGAAATAGGTGTGGCATTTCGGGCAATGCACCACCGACGCGCCCGAGCGCGCCACCAGTTCGTAATCGTAATCCTGGAGATAATTCAAATGCGCGATGATGCAGTTGGAACCGATGACGCCGTGCTCGACCAGGTGGGACAAGGCCGAGCCATGGCCGCAATCCGAGTTGTCGCGTCCCAGGCTGCCCAGGAAATCGTGGAGCGGCCCGCGCGCGTGGGAAAACATCTCGTGCTCCTCGATCGACTCGGCGATGTGCGTGGTGGAAAGCATTCCATATTCCTCGCCGCAGGTGCGCGCCAGACGGTAGAGATCGACCGAAGCGGTGTAAGGCGCGTGCGGCGAAAGCCCGAAGCCGCCCAGCCATTCGGGATGCTTTTCGAAAAAGCTGAGCGCGCCGAGCAGCGTTTCGTCTTCGTTGATCCGTGAGCGGACATCGATCAGCTCCAGAAACCACCACGTCCGCAGCGGCGGCACGGGAAGATGCGGCAGAAGCTCGGGAAACGCCTCGATATTGGCCACCGTCGTCACGCCACCCTGGGCCAGCAGCTCGAATCCCTCCGCGATCGACTCGATATAGTCACGCGTCGTGAACGATCGCCTCAGCGCGTTGATTGTCTTGATCCATTCCGTAAAGCCCTGCCGGGGGCTGATGATCCCCTTGAACCGGGTGAAATCGAGGTGGCAGTGGGCGTTGATCAGGCCCGGCAAAAGTGTGCTCGCGCCGAGATCGACGACCTCCTCACCCGGTTGCGCGGGCAAATCGTCGGCCCGAGCGACCGCGCTAATCTGCGATCCCTCCACCCGCACCGCGCCATGCGTGAGCGGCGGGGAAGAGATCGGCATTACAATATCAGCAAGGTACAACATACTTAATAGCTAAAATAGCGACACTTGTGTTATCGGCCATCAAAAGATTCTATCCATAGTGTATTAGGCCTTTTTGGTCGCACGAGTAAGCAGGATCAGGGCCGAGATTTTCCCGCCCTTTTCGGTAACGATCCCACTCCGCCCCGCGGCGGTGGTCGGCGCTGTCGGATGACTCTGACTATTTCTAACCAGTCCCTACCCCCGCCGCTCCCACACCTTGCGTTTTTTGCCGCGCAATCTGGGGCGTGGCCCGCAGTTCGTAACGTGCGCCGCCGAGAAAAGCTTCCAGGCGCGACTTGAATTCGGGAGTCCAGGCCACGCCATAATGATCGGCTGGCGCGAGCTCCACGCTGGAGCGCTCGCCACCGCCCTGCGCGCGCGAACAAACCAGCCGGAGCTTCACCGGCCCGGGCGCGTCCATGACCAGCTCCCGCAACTCGGCCCAGCGCGCAGGATCGAGCCAATCCTCCAGCGGCAGATGCAAGATCAGCTCGCGCAGAAGCTGCTCGTGCGCCTCCGGCAGCCAGAGCACCTGCGCCGAACGAACCGCCGGCTGGTCGTCTCGGCGGCTGACGAAACCTGAAACGACGACGACATCCCCGATATTAATCGGGCGCGGCAACTCGCCGTAGAGCGGTTGGAAAACCAGAAACTCAATCGATCCGGTCAAATCCTCCAGCACCGCCTTGGCCCACGGCGTCTTGTCTTTTTGGGACAGGCGGACCTCAAGTTTCGAAACGATTCCGCAGAGACGCGTGTCGAATTCGCCGGGAGTCTCCTTCAGTTGCGCCACGGTATGGATCTGGAACGCCGCCAGATCGGCCGCGTAATCGTCGAGCGGATGGCCCGTGATATAAAAGCCGAGCAGCTCCTTCTCGTAGCCGAGCCGTTCGCGCAGCGAGAAATCGGGAATGCCGTTCGCCCGGGCCGCCGCGCCCGATTTTTTCAGCGCCGGCTCCATCGGTCCCAGCAAATCGAGCAGCGAGGCTTGCCCGGCATCGCGGTCGCGGGCCTTGGCGCTCGCCTGCGCCAGCGCGCCGTCGATCTGCGCCAGCAATTCCGCGCGGTTCGGCCCGAAGTCGTCGCAGGCGCCGCACTTCACCAGGCTCTCGACCAGCTTCTTGTTCATCCCGCGCGACTCGACGCGGGCGCAAAGATCGTGCAGGTCGCGGAACGGGCCCTCCTTTTCCCGCGCGGCGATGATCAGCTTGACCGCGGCCTCGCCCACATTCTTGATCGCCGAGAGCCCGAACCTTATCGACCTTTCCCCGACGGTGAAGACGCTTCCGCTTTCGTTCACGCTCGGCGCGAGAACCGTGATGCCCATCGCCCTCGCCTCGGCCACGAAGAGCGCGATCTTGTCGGTGTTGTCGAGCTCATTGGAAAGGAGGGCGGCCATGAACTCGACCGGATGGCGCGCCTTCAGCCACGCCGTCTGGCAGGTGATCACGCCGTAGCAGGCGGCATGGGCCTTGTTGAAACCGTAGCCGGCGAATTTGTCGAGCACGTCGAAAAGCTGGTTGGCCTTCTCCGCGGGAATCTTGTTCTTCTTCGCGCAGCCCTCGACAAAAATCGCGCGCTGCTTGGCCATTTCCTCCGGCTTCTTTTTGCCCATCGCGCGGCGCAGCACGTCGGCGCCGCCGAGCGTGTACCCGGCGAGGATTTGCGCCGCCTGCATGACCTGCTCCTGGTAGACCATGATGCCGTAGGTCTCCTTGAGAATCGGTTCGAGCAACGGATGATCGTAAATGGTCGGCTTAAGGCCCGCCTTGCGTTCGGCGTAGAGCGGGATGAACTCCATCGGGCCGGGACGAAAGAGCGCGCCGATGGCGATAATGTCCTCGACCACGCGCGGCTGGATCTGGATGCACGCCTTGCACATGCCGGGCGATTCCACCTGGAACAGGCCGACGTTTTGCGCGCGGCTCATCAACTCATAGGCCGCCGGATCGTCGAGCGGAATTTCGAGCGGCGTGATTTTCTTTCCCGTTGTCTGCTCGATGAGCCGTAGCGCGTCCTGGATCACCGTCAGCGTCTTCAGGCCGAGAAAATCCATCTTGAGCAGGCCCAGCTCGCCGAGCGGCTCCATCGAATATTGCGTCACGATGCCGTCGTGATCGTCCTTGGTCAGCGGCACGTAATCGGTCAGGTCGTGATCGGAAATGACGACACCGGCCGCGTGGACCCCGGCCTGGCGCGAGACGCCCTCAAGCGTCATCGCCGAATCGATGACCGAGCGCGCGACCTCCTCCTCGTCATGCGCGCGCTTGAAATCGGGACTTTCCTTGAGCGCCTTTTCCAGCGTCATCTTCGGGTCGAACGGAATCATCTTGGTCAGCCGGTCGGCCTCTCCGTAGCTGAGCCCCATCACGCGCCCCACGTCGCGGATCGCCATCTTTGCGCCGAGCGTGCCGAAGGTGATGATCTGCGCGACCGATTTCTCGCCATACTTTTTGCGCACGTAATCGATCACCTCAGGCCGCCGGTTGTAACAAAAATCGACGTCGATATCGGGCGGCGAAATGCGCTCGGGATTGAGGAACCGCTCGAAAAAGAGCCCATACTTGAGCGGATCGAGATCGGTGATTTCCAGCACGTAAGCGATCAGGCTGCCCGCCGCGCTGCCGCGGCCCGGCCCGACCGGAATGTCGTGCGTCTTGGCGTAATGGATGAAGTCCCAGACAATGAGAAAATAGCTGGTAAAGCCGGTCTTGGTCAGGACGCCCAGCTCGAAGTCGAGCCGCTGCCGCAACTCGGGTTCCTTCGCCCGCTCGCCAAACCGGCGCTCCAGGCCCTCGTAACAGAGACGCCGGAAATAGCCCTCGCGCGTCTCGCCCTCCGGCACGGCGTAGGCGGGAAACTTGTTTTCCCCCAGCACGATCTTCAGGTCGCACTTCTCCGCGATCTCCAGCGTCGTGGCCAGAGCCTCGGGCACCTCCTTGAACAGCGCGGACATTTCCTCCGTCGTCTTCAAGTAAAATTCGGGAGCGGGATAGCGCATCCGATTTTCATCGTTGATCTTCGCGCCGGTCTGGATGCAGAGCAGCACGTCGTGCGCGGAGGCGTGCTCCTTCAACACGTAATGGACATCGTTCGTCGCGACGATTTTCAGGCCGAACTTTTTGCCATACTTGAGCAATTCGGCCGCGACGGCGTGCTGCTGGGGAATGCCGTGATCGGCAATCTCGAGATAAAAATCGCCCGGCGCGAAAATGCTTTTGAAATCGTCGATCGATTTCTCCGCCTCCTTCGACCGCCCCGCCACGATGTGCCGCGCCACTTCGCCCGCGAGGCACGCGCTGGTGCCGATCAGCCCCTCGGCATGCCGCGCCAGAATTTCCTTGTCGATGCGCGGCTTGTAATACATCCCCTCGAGGTGGGCGGAGGAGACCAGCTTGACCAGGTTCTTGTAACCGGTCTCGTTCTTGGCCAGCAGCAGAAAATGAGTCGCCGCCTCCTTCGCGCTGTTCGCTTTTTTGTCGAGGCGGCTGCCCGGCGCGAGATAGACCTCGCAACCGATGATCGGCTTGATCCCCGCCTTGCGGCACTCCTGGTAAAATTCGATGGCCCCGAAGAGATTGCCGTGGTCGCTCAGCGCCAGCGCCGGCATTTTCAGCTCCGCCGCGCGCGCGGTCAGTTCGGGAATCCGGGACATCCCGTCGAGCAGGCTATACTCGGAGTGGACATGAAGATGGACGAAGGTTTCCGGCGCGCGCACCACTCCAATTTAATACCGAATCGCGCAGCCGCGAGAACAATTCATGGCCGCCTATTTATAAACCTCCGGCCGGTGACGCACGCGGTTCACACGCACCACCCGGACGGCATCGGCAATCTGATAAATCACTCGATAATCTCCCACCCGAATGCGCCAGTCATCCTGGCCTCCCACCAGTTTGCGGCAACCGGGGGGACGAGGGTTGGTCCCCAACGCCAGAATGGATTCAGTCACGCGACGGTGAATGGGCGAAGACAAGCGAGCCAGGTCCTTTTCCGCCCGGCGCTCAATGACGACCTGATACACGCCGTTTATTTTCTTTCAGATAATCCGAAAAGGGACGGTGGGTAACACCCTCACGCCGGGTTTGCTGCAACCACTTCAAGTCACTCGCGTCCTCGACCCTCTCGAGCAATTCCTCGTACTGGGCGATAGGCAAAATGACCGCCGTCGGCTTGCCGCTCTTGTAGATCATTTCAGGTTCCCTGATTTTCAAAGTGGTCTCCTTTGCCTCGCGTTCGAGACCTCAGGCTAGACCAGGCGATTCATCGAATCAAGCGCCACCCCCGCGGCTTCATCCGGTGGAATAAATTTTTGAAAAATAACTTGCACTATACCAACCGGTCAACTAAGCTGTCTTTGTGAAACCGGAAAGTGAATCCAAACGTAAGCTCCTCGAAACCGCCATGGAGATGATCTGGGAGAGTAGTTACGGCTCGGTTAGTGTCGACGACATTTGCACTAAGGCAGGCGTGAACAAGGGCAGCTTCTATTATGCGTTCAAGTCGAAGTCCGACCTGGCCGTGGCCGCTTTCGAGCGCCACTGGGACCATAAACAGCCTCTTATGGACAAGATTTTTTCAGCTCAAATCCCTCCCCTGGAACGGCTTGACCGCTATTGTCAACTGATCATCAAGGACCAGAAGGAGAAATACGAGAGTTTCGGCAAGATGCTGGGCTGCCCTTTTTGCTCGGTGGGCAGCGAGCTCAGCACCCAGGACGAAAAGATCCGCCTGAAAGCGGAACAGATGACGCGCCGGATGCTCAAATATCTCGAGGCGCTCGTGCGGGACCTCGTGGCGGCGGGTGACATCGAAACCAGGGATACGGCGGAACTAGCCCAGGAGATTTGCTCGTATATCACCGGCGTTCTGATGCAGGCCAAGATCGAAAACAACGTCAAGCATGTCGAGCGTTTGCAGCACGGGATCATGCGCTTGCTCGGCATCAAACAACCTTCAGCCGCAACCGCTTAATCCCTTTTTTTACCTACTCTATATACCGACCAGTCAACTAAAACTTTAAAGAATATCGATCACAACTAACGAAAGGAAATTCCCATGATCTGCCAAATCGCCAACGTAAAGACCAAGACCCAACCGTTATCCGCCATCAACCGGGACCTGCTCAAGGCCCGGCACATTCAGTCCCATGTGAAGGAATTGGCCACTCAGGGAGCACCCCCGACCGAAGGTTACCTCTGGAGTCCCCTGACCGCCGGTCCCTACCTGGTGCCGATCACCCGTTGGATCGAGTAACTCTTTTCAAATCGCCTCAACCCCTCAACCGAGAAAAATCATGAAAAAATTAGAAGGAAAAGTCGCCGTCGTCACCGGAGCCTCCAAAGGAATCGGAGCCGGGATCGCCAAACAACTCGCCGCCGAAGGCGCGTCGGTTGTCGTCAACTACTCGTCCAGCAAAAAGGGCGCGGACATCGTCGTGGCCGAAATCACCGAAAGCGGCGGCAAGGCCATCGCCGTGGGGGCGAACGTGGCCAAAAAAGCGGAAATCGAAAAGCTCTTCGCCGAAACGAAAAAGGCCTTCGGCAAGGTCGACATCCTCGTCAACAACGCGGGGCTTTACGAATTCCTGCCGCTCGAGGCCATCACCGAGGAACACTTCAACAAGCATTTCAACCTGAACGTGCTCGGCCTGCTTCTCACCACGCAGGAAGCGGTCAAGCATTTCGGCGACCAAGGCGGCAGCATCATCAACCTCAGCTCGGTCGTCGGCCGCAGCGCCGTTCCGGGCGCGTCGGTCTATTCCGCCACGAAGGGCGCCGTCAACTCGATCACGCAGGCGTTGTCCAAGGAACTCGGCCCGAAAAAAATCCGGGTCAACGGCGTTGCGCCGGGGCTGGTCGTGACGGAAGGGACCTCGGTGTTGGGCGTTGCCGATGCGGAGAACGACTTCCAAAAGGCGTTCGTGGCCCAGGCCCCCGTCGGTCGCGTGGGCAAGCCGCACGATATCGCCACGGCCGTGGCCTTTCTCGCCTCCGACGACTCCTCATGGGTCAGCGGCGAAACCTGGTACGTCGCCGGTGGATATCAGTAACCGCCAGAGAAAATCGGGGCTGCAACGTTAACCCGCGCCAGCCCCGAGGCCTTTTTCAGCCAAGTCAGAATCACCAAGGAACCCGAATGAAAAAAATCTTCCTCCTCCTCATCGCCCTGATCGCCATCGGCGGCGGCGCCTTCGCCCTCTGGGCCACCGGCGTCGTCTCCCTCCCGAACTCTGCCGCCCAGCCTGCTGTGGCCGCTGCGGCCCCCGCGCCTGTGCCCGTCTCCGTGGCCAAGGTCGAGGAAAAATCTGTCACCGAATGGGACGAATTCTCCGGCCGCGTGCGCGCGATTGACCGCGTCGAAGTCCGGCCCCAGGTCTCCGGCATCATCGAGCAGGTCCATTTCAGCGACGGGCAATTCGTCCACCAGGGCGACCTGCTTTTCACGATTGATCCGCGTCCGTTCCAGGCGGCCCTCGATAATGCAAAGGCCGTCCAGGCCGGCGCGGAGGCCAAGCTCGCTTTGGCGAAGACCAATCTCGATCGGAACAAGAATTTGATTGCCAGCCACGCGATCGCCCAGAGCGATCTCGACACCACCAACGATGCCTTCCTCGAAGCCGACGCGGCTTTCAAGGCGGCACAGGCGGCCGTGCAAACCGCCCAGCTGAATCTCAATTATACGGCCATCACGGCGCCGGTGACCGGTCGTGTCTCCCGCGCGGAAATCACGGCCGGGAACCTGGTCCAGGACGGTTCGTCCGCCCCGCTGCTGACCACCGTGGTATCCGTCTCGCCGGTCTACGTCGAGTTCGAGATCGATGAACAGACCTATCTCAAGTACCTCGCCAACGGCGCCGCCGGAAACAGCGGCCTCGCTCATATCCCGGTCGACATGGGCCTGGCGAACGAGGAGGGCTATCCCCGGCAGGGACACCTCGAATCGATCGACAACCAGCTCGACACCACCTCCGGCACGATCCGCGTGCGCGCCGTCTTCGACGATCCCGCGGGCGACTTGACCCCCGGCCTCTACGCGAAAGTCAGGACGGGCGGCGCGGCCTCGGAAACGGCGATCCTCGTCGACGACCGCGCGATCGGCACCGACCAGGACAAGAAATATGTGATGGTGATCGATGCCGACAACAAGGCCAACTACCGCGCCGTCACCCTCGGACCGGTGGTCAACGGCCTGCGGATCGTTCGTTCGGGCCTTCATGAAGGCGAGCGCATCGTGGTCAACGGCCTGCAACGCGTCCGGCCCAACGCCATCGTCGCGCCCACCGAAGTCGCCATGGATCCGGCGACCGGCTCCCCGGGCCTGACCTCCCTGAGCGCAAAATAAAATCGGCATTGATTCAAACCCAAGAGGCGCCGTGAACATTTCCAGATTCTTCATCGACCGCCCCGTCTTTGCCGGCGTCCTGTCGTCGCTCATCCTTCTGGGCGGCCTGATTGCGATGGGCAACCTTCCGATCTCGGAATATCCGGAAGTCGTGCCGCCCTCCGTCATTGTCACCGCCCAGTTCCCGGGCGCCAACCCGGAGACCATCGCCGAAACGGTCGCCAACCCGATCGAGGAGCAAATCGACGGCGTCGAGAACATGCTCTACATGTCCTCCCAATCGACCTCCGACGGCCTGATGACGCTGACCATCACCTTCAAGCTCGGCACCAATCCCGACCTCGCCACCCAGCTCGTGCAGAACCGGGTCAACCAGGCTTTGCCGCGGCTTCCGCAGGAGGTCCAGCAGCTCGGCATCACGACGGTGAAGAGCTCGCCCGACCTCACCATGGTCGTCCACCTGCTCTCGCCCAACAATCGTTACGACATGACCTATCTCCGCAATTACGCGGTGATCAACGTCAAGGACCGGCTGGCGCGGCTGCCCGGCATCGGCGACGTCCGTCTTTTCGGCTCCGGCGACTACGCCATGCGCATCTGGCTCGATCCCCGCAAAGTGGCCGAACGCGGACTCGCCGCCGACGACGTCGTCAATGCGATCCGCAACCAGAACGTCGACGTGGCAGCGGGCGTCATCGGCTCCTCGCCCTCGGTTCCCGGCATCGATTACCAGATCTCGGTCAATGCGCAGGGACGCCTCACCACGCCGGAAGAATTCGGCAACATCGTGATCCGCACCTCGGCCGATGGCGTCGTCACCCGGCTCAGCGATGTGGCCCGGATCGAAATGGGCGCCAGCGAATATGCCCTGCGCTCCTTGCTCGACAACAAATCGGCGGTCGCCATTCCTATCTTTCAGGCGCCCGGATCGAACGCGCTGCAAATCTCCGACGAGGTCCGCGCCACCATGGCCGACCTGGCCAAGGACATGCCCGAAGGGGTGACCTACCGTATCGTCTACGATCCCACGCAATTCGTCCGCGCCTCGATTCACGCCGTGATCGAAACGCTGCTCATCGCCATCTCGCTCGTCGTCGTCGTTGTCATCGTCTTCCTGCAAACCTGGCGCGCCTCCATCATCCCCCTCCTGGCCGTCCCGGTCTCGGTCATCGGCACGTTCGGCATCATGCTTATCTCCGGCTTCTCGATCAACGCGCTGAGTCTTTTCGGCCTCGTGCTGGCCATCGGCATCGTCGTCGACGACGCCATCGTCGTGGTCGAGAATGTCGAGCGCAACATCGAGGCGGGCCTTTCCGCCCGCGACGCCAGCTACCAGGCGATGAGCGAGGTCTCCGAGCCCATTATCGCGATTGCGCTCACTCTTTCGGCCGTCTTTGTGCCGCTCGCCTTCGTCAGCGGACTGACCGGGATGTTCTTCAAGCAGTTCGCGCTCACCATCGCTTTTTCCACCGTCATTTCCGCCTTCAATTCCCTCACCCTTTCCCCCGCCCTCGCCGCGTTGCTGCTCAAAAGCCACGGCGCCAAGAAGGACGCCTTCCAGCGCGTGATCGATTTACTCTTCGGCTGGTTTTTCCGGCCCTTCAACTGGGTCTTCCGGCGCGGTTCCAACGGCTACGGCACGGGCGTCACCGCCGTGCTCAACCACAAGACGGTCATGCTCGTCTTCTACGCCCTCCTCATCGGCGCGGCTCTCTTTCTCTTCCACATCGTGCCGGCCGGTTTCGTGCCGGCGCAGGACAAGCAGTACCTCGTCGGCTTCGCCCAGCTCCCCGAGGCGGCCACGCTCGACCGGACCGAGAACGTGATCCGGCAGATGAGCCAGATCGCGTTGCAGAATCCGAACGTCGAATCGGCCGTCGCCTTCCCCGGCCTCTCGATCAACGGCTTCACCAACAGTTCGAACGCGGGCATCGTCTTTGTAACGCTCAAGCCGTTCGACCAGCGCACCCGCGCCGACCAAAGCGGATTTGCCGTCGCCCATCAACTTCAGCAAAAGTTCGCCTCCATCCAGGAAGCCTTCATCGCCATCTTCCCGCCACCGCCGGTGCAGGGCCTGGGGACGATCGGCGGATTCAAGCTTCAACTCGAGGACCGTGCCGCGCTCGGCACCGACGCGCTCAACGATGCGCTCGGCGCCTTCATGGCCAAGGCGACGCAGGATCCGGCCTTGAACCCGATGGCCATGTTCTCGAGCTTCCAGATCAACGTGCCGCAGCTCTACGCCGATGTCGACCGGACGCGGGCGCAGCAATTGGGCGTCTCCATTCCCGATGTCTTCGACACGCTCCAGATTTATCTCGGTTCGCTCTACGTCAATGATTTCAACAAGTTTGGCCGCACCTACCAGGTGATGGTGCAGGCCGACGCGCCGTTTCGCGCCCACGCGGAGGACATCGGCCTGCTCAAGGCGCGCAACAACAAGGGCGAGATGGTTCCGCTTTCCTCGCTGCTCCACATGACGCAGAGCCACGGCCCCGACCGCGCGATGCGCTACAACGGTTTTCCCACCGCCGACGTCAATGGCGGCGCCGCACCCGGCTACAGCACCGGGCAGGCCCAGGCCGCGATCGAGAAAATTGCCGCCGAAACGCTGCCGCGCGGCATCGGCTACGAATGGACCGAGCTGACCTACCAGGAAAAGATCGCGGGCAACACGCTCTTCGTCATCCTGCCTCTCTCCGTGTTGCTGGTCTTTCTCGTCCTGGCCGCGCAGTACGAAAGCGTGATCCTGCCGCTGGCCGTGCTCCTGATCGTGCCGATGGGCCTGCTGTCGGCCATCACCGGCGTCTGGCTGACCAAAGGCGACAACAATATCTTTACCCAGATCGGCCTCGTCGTCCTCGTCGGCCTCGCCTGCAAGAACGCGATCCTGATCGTCGAGTTCGCGCGGGAACTGGAACATCGCGGACGCGGCCTCTACACCGCCGCGATTGAAGCGGCGCGGCTCCGTTTGCGCCCGATCCTGATGACCTCCATCGCCTTCATCGCCGGCACCGTCCCGCTGGTTTTTTCCACCGGCGCCGGTTCCGAAATGCGCCACGCCATGGGCATCGCCGTCTTTGCGGGAATGATCGGGGTCACGAGCTTCGGCCTCTTTTTAACCCCCATCTTTTATGTCCTCCTCCGCTCGCTGGTTTCGAAGCCTCCCCCCCATGACTCGATTCAAGAGAACGTGATTGAAACGGAAGGCCCCGTCGAAACCCCGGTCGAGTCGGACGTCGCACCCTAATCCTTTGGGTCGCAAATGACCTGGAGGGTCGGACTCCGTCCCGACCCTGATCTACCCCACCTTCAGCAATTCGCCGAAAAAGGCGACCGCAACCTTTTCCTCGCGCCTGAGCCGGGATTGACGCAACCGCCTTGGAATCCTACATTCAAAACATGACAGCAAGCCAGGTCATTCATGAACTGAAAGCTCTGCCGCCCGACGAGCAGGCCGAGGTGATCCGTTTTGCGTACCGCCTGGATGCCGGAAGACAGCTGACCGGCCCGGAACTCTCCTCCTTGGCCGACAAGATGGTCCACACCTCCGATCTTGCCGAAGCCGCGCTGGTGCGTGACGCCATCGTTCGCGGTTTCTACGGCGCCGATACTCACGCCTGATGCCTCAGGTTCGCCGCGCCATCTTCCTCCCGCGCTGCTTCAACATCTGCTCGACCGCATCCGGCTCCGCAGCATTCCAGCCGATCAATTGGGACTGCTGGCCGCGTGGCTGGATACTCAACCCTCCGTCCCGCAAGGCCGCAGGTTCAAAAGGTTTCCCGGCATGACCGTTTGTGGCGAAGGCGAGCTCGTGAAAACCTTCCTGACTGTGGATCAATCCCCCTACCGGAGAAGAACTTGCCTGATAAAATCCGAGTGCCCGTTCTTTACCCATTTCCCCTCATTCCGATGTTGCATCACGCGTCCGTGCGTGGGAACGCGCACCGAGGTGGAATCCCTCCGGGATTCTTTCTATGACGATGGATTCCGGTGGTATCGCTGCGCTCAACCACCGGCTAGGATTGTAGCAAGCCTCCCGGCTTGCCTTAGAAACGCCGTCACCTCGGAGAAATACCTGAACATTCGGCTCGATCAATCGAGATCGAGTTGCGCTTTGACCTGTTCCCAGGGTGTCCCGGGCTGGCCGCCGTTGCGTTCCACGGCGGCACGAAGTTCCATGAGATCTTCCATATCTTCGAGGCGGTCCTGGAGACGGCGCACTTCAACGGCCAGGGATTCCAGCGTCGGTTTTTCAAGGGCGGCATTACTCATAGGCTTCTTTTCGGTCTTTGACAGCATACACGCTGATCAGATCGCTTTCCAGCATGAAAAGCACCCGAAAGCCACCTACCCGCAGACGATATTCGTGCGTTCTTCCAGTCAACTTCTTCACGTCACCGGCTAAATCGGTTTGCAAGGCCTCCAGCCGCCGGCCGATATTGCGCCTATGCTCGTTGGACAAGGCCCGCAACTGCTGCCGAGCTTCATTTTTGATCTCCAGGCGATAACGCATTGCCTTTTTCCCTCCTTTGCCCGAAAACCATCTACCCCACCTTCGGCAACCCGCCGAAAAAGGCGACCGCGGCCTTTTCCCCGCGCAGGTCGTCGGCGCCCCGGCGCAGGCACCAATGCTCGACGTGCTCCACGGTCGCGCCCGGCTTCAGCGGCAGGTGCGGCGCCAGCGACTCGAGTTCCAAAATCCGGTGGTTGGTAAAAATCTCGAAGTTCGCCCCGCGATCGGGATAAGGCTGCGCCGGATCGTAGCTGAAGTGCTTCGCGAAAACATTGTCGCCGTTCTGATAGGCCACCCAGCCGGTCGGCAGCTTGATCCCGAGCTTCGTGGCAGGCCGTTCCGGCAGATAAGTCAGGCGCAGAAAATTCTCGCTGAAGGAATAACGCCCGTCGGTCAGGTCGGTGAAGGGCCAGAGGATCATCTCGCGGTTCGGCCAGAACTCCTCCGTCTTCGTCTCGCGGCCCTCGGGAAACTCGGAGGGATGCAGGTCCATCGGCGGCTGCGGAATCAGCGCCACCCCGCCCGGCGCCATCACCGAAAGCACCCAGGCCGTCACGTCGAGCGTTGTGCTCCCCTCGTTCGTCAGGAAATGGGTGATACGCACCACCTCATCCGCCAGCAGCTCCACGCGGATCGTTTTTTGAAAGCCGAACGTCCCCGCCGGTTGCGCGAGTTCCACCGCCGCTTCGCCCAGCTTCTTCCAGGTCACGGGACCGTTGTCGGGCTCGTACGAATGGTCCGCCTCGGGCGCGGTCCAGAGCCGGTGCCCGCCGCGAATCATCCACTCCTTTTCGCCCACGCCGCCGAGCTGTTCGGGAAATTCGGCGAAGACATTTTTGCCGTCGTGGAACGCGTAGCGGATGATCCGCGGCCCCACGTCGAGCGTGAGAATGAGTTCCGTGGTGGGACCTTGGATGCGCAAATTGCGCTTCCAACCGGCGTAGGCGATTTCTTGGATCATGATGTTTTTTGGGGAAGCGAGTTGAGAAAGCTTTCGTAGAACTTGCTGTAGATAATGGTCGGATCGAACAGGCGGCGGCAGCGGCGTTGTTGCCGGAACTCGGACTGCGTTTCGAGCCAGTGAAGCGCGTCGGGAATTTTTTCCAGGTCGTCGAGCAGAAAGGAACCGGCCCCTTCCAAGGCGCGATACGAGGGAATGTCCTGGCACCAGACCGGCATCCGGTGCATCGCCGCCTCCAGCACCGGCAGGCCAAAACCCTCCTGCTTCGAGGAAAACAGGAGGCAGTCCGACAGCAGGTAAAGATCGCGCAGCGTCTCGTCGCGGACGGGAAAATAATCGCTGACAAAGATCACGTCGTTATGCAGTTCCGCCGGCAGCGATTGGCGCAAAAAAGCGCCGTAATGCTCCGACGAGGGACTCTCCGCGGCGTTCGCTCCGGTGATCAGCAGCAGGGCGTTTCGCTCCATTTCGCGCAGCTTCTTGATCACCTCGATCGCGAACTCGATGTTCTTGCGCACCATGACGCGCGCCGGCAGCAGGAAGACGAAATCGCGCCATGGAATCTCCAGCGACAAAAGCGCCTTGCGCATTTCCGGCGTGAGCCCGAAGAGACGCCTCGGGTCGACCATGTCGGGGATGACCTCGGGCGCGACGGCCGGCCGCAGGTGGGTCTTGAGTTCCTCGGCCCGCAGGTCGGAGGTGGCCACATAGGTCACGTCGCGCGAGCTCATCCGCATCAGGTTCCACGGCGCCTGGGTCGGGTTGGGCAGCGTGAAATCAGAATTGGTGACGGTGAGGTCATGCGTCCACGCGACCATCTTGTGCCGCGAGGCGAGGTCGTGCAGGGCGCGGGTCAGCGCCAGGTTGTAATGCATGGTGAAAACGTTATGCACGATCGTGACGTCGACGCCGACCAGGAACGGATAGAGCGCCGTCATCAGCGTCGAGCGATACTGGCTGAACGTCTGGTCCGCCTGACCGTGCTCCAGCATGGCGCGCACGATTTTGTTCAGGGGGAAATCGGGCGCGAGCTCGGGGACAAGCACGAACTCGGAGCGCTCGTCCGGATCGCTTCCGCTGCCCGACAGCACTTTTACCTCATGCCCCGCGTCGACCAGCATGTTCGCCTGGTCGCGAATCACATTTTCCACCCCGCCCATCTCCGGCCACGTGGAATAATGGAGCAGCGCGATTTTCATCCGGCCCCACCATAAACCGGCCCGCGCCGGCCAAAAGCATTTTTTATCGCGATCGACGCTGCCGGCCGCCCCATTCCCCTCTATGCGCAAAATGTGCTAAATTTATAAGCCACCAAGGCTTTTTAAGCCCACCCCCGGAATCTGCTTGCCGCCACGCCGCTGGGTCCTATTGAACACGGCATGACCCCGCACGCATGGCAATGGCTCTGGCCCCTCGGCTTCTACCTGGTCGGGTCGGTGCCCACCGGGTACCTGCTGGGCCGGGCGCGCGGGCTCGACATCCGCCAACACGGCAGCGGCAACATCGGCGCCACCAACGTCTGGCGCGTCATGGGCCGCAACTGGGGCCTCGTCGCCTTCGCCTCCGATTTCCTCAAGGGCTTCCTGCCGCTCTACCTGCTGCGGACGCTCGCCTTTCCCGAGGGCGGTTCCTGGTCCGTCGCGCTCCTGCTGGTGAGCTGCGGGCTGGCCGCGATCATCGGCCATAACTACACGCCGTGGCTCGGGTTCAAGGGCGGCAAAGGCATCGCCACCTCGGCCGGCGTGCTGGCCGCGCTGATGCCGCCGGTGCTCGCCGTCGCGCTCTCACTCTGGATCGTGGCCACACTGGTCACCCGCACCGTCTCGATCGGCTCGCTGCTCGCCGCGGTCGTCCTGCCTCCCGCGGCAGCCTGGTTTTATCCGGGCCAGTGGGTCTACTTTGGACTGGCCACGCTCGCGGGAGGGCTTGCCGTGTGGCGGCATCGCTCCAATATCCAGAGATTGCTGGCCGGCACGGAATCCCGAATCGAATTTGGCTCCCGCAACAAGAGCGCTCCATGAACATCATTATTTTAGGACGCGGTGCGTGGGGCAATGCCATTGGCGGAGTCATCGGGCGCCTCCAGCATCAGTTGACGTTCGTCGGTCATGCCGAACCGGCGTGGCCCGCCGTCAAACCCGATTACGTTCTGGTGGCGTTGCCGGTGCAGAACGTGCGCGAAACGCTCGGCCGTTTTCCCGCGCCGGGCGTGCCCGTCTTGAGCCTGAGCAAAGGTCTCGAAATCAACACCGGCGAGCGCGTCAGCGAGATGATCACCGAGGTTTGGAACGAGCCGCGCGTGGCCGCTCTTTCCGGCCCCACCTTCGCCTCCGAAATCGCCGCGGGACTTCCCGCCATCTGCACCATCGCCGCGCAGGACGAGGACCTCGCCAGGGAATTTCAGGCCATCCTCCACCAGCCGAGTTTTCGCACCTACACCTCGGGCGATCTGGTCGGCGTGGAACTGGGCGGCGCGCTGAAAAATATCTATGCCATCGCGGGCGGCGCGTGCCATGGACTGAACCTCGGCCAAAACGCGCTGGCCGGACTCCTCACCCGCTGCCTCGCCGAGATGACACGCATCGGCGTCGATGCGGGCGCGAAAGCGGAGACGTTCGCCGGCCTGAGCGGCATCGGCGATCTCATGCTCACCGCCACCAGCGAGAAGAGTCGCAATTTCCGCTTCGGCAGCATGCTGGCGCAGGGCCTGACCGTGGAGGAAATTCTTCCCCAACTCGGCGGCGTCTGCGAGGGGCTGCCCACCACCCGCTCAGTCCATCTCAACAGCGCCATCCCCGCCGACTCCAAGCCGATCATCACGCATCTTCACGCCGTCCTCTACGAAGGCATGCCCATCGGCAAGGCGGTCAAGAATCTCCTCGGCCGCGCCGCGCGGGATGAGTAGTTTTCGTCAAGGTTTCCGCCGAAAGCACCACGCCACGGAGTAGGTCGTCAGCGTGCCGAACATGACCCGCCAGGGAAATTCGATCTGGACGAGCCAGTCGGGCGGCGTGACGTAGCCCTTCGCGAATTTGAGCAGGCCATGCTGCGACAGCCAGATAATCGTGTGGCCGATGTCATAGCTTTGGCCCCGCACCGCGTTCATCAAATCCCACGGCAGTCCGCTCCAGATCGCCACGCCAATGAAACCGGCCGCCATCGCGATGAGATTTCCCCGCTCGGTGCCGCGGTCTTGGGTCGTCAGGCCAAGCAGAAAAATGCCGAGCAGCGAGCCGTAGGTGTAGCCGAAGATGCCGAGCACGACCGGGATGATCCGCGCATGCGGCGAATAGACCACGACCGCCGCCGTGATTGTGCCGACCGCTGCCAGGAGCAGCGCGAAGACGACCGTGCTCCAGCGGACCGCGCGGACGACGTTATGCTGATCGGCGCCCTTCCCCCACCAGGGCACCCAGAAGTCCTGGGTAAAGCTCGTCGCCAGCGCATTCAGCGCGGTGCTGAGCGAACCCATCGCTGTGGCCAGGACACCCGCGATGAGCAGGCCGCGCGCGCCCGCGGGAAGCTGGTGCAGGATGTAGTAGGAGAAAATCTCGGGGTTCTTCGTCGGCAAATGGGGGTCGGGATGGAGCTGATAAAAGACATAGATCAGGATGCCAATAAATAGAAAGCCCATCGCCACCGGAATATCGACCAGGCCCGAAAGCACCAGCGCCAGCCGCCCCTTGTGATAATCTTTGGCCGTCAACATCCGCTGCACCATGTCCTGGTCGGTGCCGTGCGTCGCCATGGTGGTAAAGACCGAGCCGAGCACCGCCGCCCAGATGGTGTATTCATTGCCCAGGATGCCGCAGATGACACCCAGGATGGGATGGCCGTTGCTCACCGCCTGCTTCCCCGAATCGGTCGTGGAGGCAAGACTGAATCCGCTGTCAAAGATCTTGAGATCGCCCGGATGGTTAAGCACGCTCTGCGCTCCCGCCCAGCCTCCGACGCCGAACCAGAGCGAGCCGAGCGCGTAGATCACCGCGCCGCCCATCACCGTGGCCTGGATCACGTCGGTCCAGACCACCGCGCGAATGCCGCCCGCCGCGGTGTAAAGCGTGGTCAGCGCGGTCACCAGCACAACCGCCCCGCCATAAATCCAGACCGCTTGTTGGTCCGTGGGTGCGGCACCCTCGATCATCTCGTAGCCAACGACCACGATGACCGCCGCGACGTAGAGCCGTGTGCCGCTGGCCAGGAGCCGCGTGACCAGGAAGACGGCGCTGGCCGCGTTGCGCGTCGCGACGCCGAAGCGAATCTGGAGAAACTCGTAAATGGAAACGACGTTGTTGTCGTAGAAGGGCCGGATGAAGAGATAGGCCACGATGATCCGCGCGATGACCGTCCCGATGGCGAGCTGCGCGTAGAGAAAATTTCGTCCGTAATAGCCTTCCGCCGGCGCGCCGAGAAAGGTCGCCGCACTCAACTCCGCCGCCACGATCGAGGCCAGGACCGCCCACCAGGGCATTTGGCGGCTGCCCATGCTGAACTCGCGCACGTTGTCGCCGCGATGACGGGCCGAGGCGAGCCCAACCCCGATGACGAGGGCAAAGTATGCGATAATCGCAAGGACATCCCAGATATAAGCCACAGCCAAGGTTAATAAACGGTAATGCGGCGGGCGCAAAAGGAATTCCAGTTTTTTTAATGTCCCCTAGTATGATTCCCAATGCTCATGACCGCGCGGGGTCCGTTCGAGGACCGGGAATCAACCACCACGAAGTGGATCATCATCTTCGTTCTGCTCTCGCTGCTGGCGCATGTCATCCTCATTACGGCGATCCTGCTGATCACCCGCTTCATGCCGGTCCCAAAGATTGTTGTGCCCAAACCGACGACGGTAACCCTTTCGCTTCTGCCCCCGCCCGCTCCCGCGCCACGGAGCAAACCGATCTTCATACCCACGACGCCGCAAACGAATGCGCCTCACAAGCAGCAGCCGGTCGAGTCGGCGAACGATCACGATCTGACGAGCAAGAGCCAGAAACCACGCGCGCCCAATTCGATCATGCCGGATGTGAATGGCAAGGAACACGCGCCCAATCTCAACGAGTCGCCCAACATCGATACTCCGCAGACACCGCAGGTCGCCTCGACTCCACCCACGCCCAAACAGGCCAAGCCCCAAAAACCGACCCCGCCTCAGCCCAAACCCCAGCAGGGGCAACAAACCCCGGCCCAAGCCAAGCCCAAGCCGACTCCGCCCACTCCACCGCAAAAAAATGCCCCCGACGTCGATCCCTTAACGGGACTCCCCGTCCTGCCGCCGCTGAACGTCGCGACAATGGCTCCGCCTAACCAGGCGGCGCAACCGCTTGCCCCCGCCCCCTCGCAACAGCAACAGGCCGCCAGTGTCCACGGTTCGCTTGGCCGGCCGGGCGATAATTCCCCGGCGGCGATGGCGACGGTTTTAGGAAAATACAAACAGCGGATCTATCTGGCGGTGGGGTCGCGCTGGTATCCAAAGATCAATAATTCGTTGCAGCTTCTCGGTGTGGGGGAAGTCCATGTTCAGTACACCATCCATTCCGACGGCACGGTCGAAACAAAAGTTCTGGATGGCGGAAACAGCAGCATGCAGATGCTTCTTTCCATCAGCATCAATTCGATCCTCGAGGCGGCTCCCTACGATAAATTTGATGATTATCCCGGCTTGCGGGAAGAAATCATCAAGGAACAGGGTGGCGACGGCAGCAGCTACACGGACGATTTCACCTTCAGCGTTTATTAGAACTAGTCCACCCAAGCGAGGGTCTCTTCCACTTCGGCCACGCGGCGGGCTCCGCAAAAAAGTTCCACCGCGCCAACGCAGATATTTCGTCGCCGCCTGATTTTCCCTACGAAGGAGAGAATGCCATCCGCGGGCTGCACTCCGCTCTCGAAGGAAGCCTTTACCCGGGCCAAGCGCGGTTTTCCCGGCAGCCGATGATGCCACGCCCAGATCGCGATGGCCTGCCCGGCCGCCTCGATCATCAGGCAGGCGGGGAAAATCGGGTCCTTCGGAAAATGAAGGGGAAAGACCCAATGCCCCGCGAGATCCATCTCACAGCGCAAGCCGTCCTCGGTAATCTCCATCACACGATCGATCTGAAGCATTTGCTCAATGGGCAGGTAAACCTGGGCGAGGTCGGCGCGATCGTAGAGGGGTGTGGTTAGGGACATGATGGATCTCAAAGAAGTACGTTGCAGCCCGCTCGTAGGTTGCCCGGGAACTTCAAGGCCTTACTCTCGGCCATTAACGACTAAAGGGATAGGAGGGACATTCCAAAAGCCTGAATAATTTTTCTCGCCGTTCGATCCGTGAGCCGAAATACCACGACGCATGGTTATGCTCGAATTCCGATCGAAGGTTGGATAAGCTGGGACGATGAATCGCTCTGTTCGCGTTGGTTTGGGAATTCTGCTGGTTTTCGTTCTGATCGCGGGGGCTGGCGGCGCTTTTATCTGGTGGAAGATCGCCACCCTCAAAGCTCACCTCGTGAGCGATCTCGGGAAAGCGCTCGGAGCCGAGGTGCAGGTGACCTCAATTGATCTCGATGTCTGGAAGGGGGAACTTCATGCCGCCGGGATTTCCCTGGTCAACCAACGGCCTTCCGCGCCGTGGGACAAAGGCGACATCAGCCAGGCCACCGTCCGCTTTCACCTGAGCGATATCTTCTCATCGAGCATGCCGCTGCACGTCGAAGTCTCCTCCTGGAACGTGGTCCTCCACTCCCCTCTTCGGACGGCCGAGACGCCTTCCAGCGATGCCTCCGCGGAACCGGCCCCGGCGCCTTCCAAGAGCCGCATTCACGTGACCCAGCTGTCGGCGGAACAAGGTTCGGTGGAGATCGATTTTTCAGACGACCGGAAGGTGGTCATTCATGGAGTCTCCTTTGCGGCGAATGATAATGGCGCGGGCCTTTGGACCACCCAACTCCAGGCCGCCTCAGTCGACGCGGGCTCTTTCCAGGCGGGGACGAGTTCCGTTCAAATTCGCGGTGACCAGGACAAGCTCACTTTTTCCGGTCTGCAGATGCAGTGCGATCCGGGAGCCGTCACGGGTGAAGGCGAAGTGGCCCTCAGCGGAGCGCATGACGCACGCCTCGACCTCAAGGCTGTGGATGTGCCGGTCACGACGCTCGTCGCCGTGGAGTGGCAGATGAAACTTTCCGGGCTGGCCAGCGGCGATCTTCACTATCAGGGCAACGACCAGGCAGGCGGCGCCAAAGGCCACCTCGCCGTCAGCCACGGAAAATTCAATGTCCTTCCCTGGCTGGGCAAAGTCACCGCCCTGGTTGGTTTCCAGGATATCTCCGATGTCGAGGTCGATAAGGCGACGACCGATTTTGAATGGAAGGACCACGTGCTTGTCCTCACCAACCTGGATGTCCGCAAGAACGGCGTCGTCCGGATCGCCGGGGAGGTCGCCATCGATGCCAAAGGCATGGTCGACGGCCGGATCAAGCTGGGCCTGCCCACGGTGGCCACGACCAAATGGCCGTTGCTGCAGAACCAAGTCTTCCCCATTCAGTTGGAAGATTATAACTGGGCGGACGTCCACTTGACGGGAACTGCGGACCATCTTCAGGAGGACCTGACCCCCCGACTGGTCGCCGCCGGGATGGGCCAGGGAACCGAGCTCTTGAATCAGGCAGCGCAAAAGGCCACGGATCTTTTCAACAGCTTCATGGGAAAATAGAATCCGCGCAACTTGTTCTGCAACCCATAGTTTATCTTGTAGAAGAAGTCCATCTTTCTTAAGCTTTAAAAAGAGTGCCTGCGGTGAATCAAAATCTCGAAGAAGAAGGCGAAAGCCCGCGCATTATTTCGCCTTTTGCGCAGACCACCTCCACGGTCCAGAACCGGGGCGGGGGAGGATCGGGATCATGGGCCTTATGGCTGGTGTCGAGCCTGCTGGTTCTTGTGATCGTCGGCATCGTGGGTTACTTTACCTACAAGTATCTGGACGATCCTTATCGAACCTTGGAGGCGTTCCCGATGGATAAATATCTCTCCGATTATCGCTCGATGACGGGCAATAAGTTCAAGGCCGACTTGAAAGTGTCTGCCGATTTGGGTTGGAAGGCCGAGAAGGGCCGGCTCATGGTTTTCACCGTCCAAAATGACAGCCGCCCTCTCGTGGTGCTCATTCCCCCGAAGTTATCCGGCCTTTATTTCACCAAAGGACAAGATTATCAGGCCTCGTTAGAGGTCGGAGAAGGAGGACTCGTTTATGCTGATTCATGTGAAAAAGAATAGTTTTATCGCGTTGACTCTGGTGCTTTCCCTTCAGGCGGTGCTGGCCGAGCAAGGGCAGGCGCAAAAGCAGGGTGGAGGCTCGGGGGCTAGTTCTACGCCTCCCGTAAACATTAATATTGCCTCCCCGGACACCGATACTCCCGCGCCCGCCGCCCCCAGTGCGTCGGGACTCGACGGCGCCACGTCGAGCACCCTCGACTATCTCTTTAATCATAAGGCCCAACAGGGTACGGCGGCCTATGCGGCGGAGCAGGGCGCGAAGGTCTTTGAGGATAAGATCAGGGCGATGGATGCATTTAAAACACCCGGAGGGCTGAATGACCCGGTCATGCGCGCCCGCTTTGAAACCTATCTGAGCCTGGAGCAGGTTCCCCAGAATCGGATTGACGCCTATTTCGCCAAAGTAGATGAGATTTCCACTTTGTTGAAGGCGGGAGGGGAGGACAATGTCGTCAAGGCCTATAAGGATCTTTATGATCTGAGCAGCTATGAGGACCTCGATGCCGGGATCAGCGCGGAGCTGGCCCACCAAATCGAGGGGATCTGGGGAGTCGATCGCACCAACAACGACCTCGAGAAGAAAAACACCGATTTACGCCACGATGTTGATGTCGCCACCCATAATTCCGATTTGGATGCGGAGGATCTCAAGAGGCAGGAAATGCTGGACCAGCAGCAAAAACAAACCATGGCCAATGGCAGTAAAAGAGGCGGCGCCAACAACGGTGGTTCCAGTGCCGGCACCACCAATGCGGCCCCCAACTCGATTCCCGATCCGTCCGATTCCCTGACCGCCGCGGCCGCTCTCGCGCCGACCATGGGAGAGACCCTCCAGGGTAAAATGGAGATGTTCGATGAATTGGAAAAGAATGCTTCCGCGCGGGCCAAGATTTTTCTGAATGAGAGGCGGGAAAACATGGAAAACGATGCGGTCCGGACGAACTTCGCCGACTACATTTCGACGCTCTACGGCACCCACCGTTACTACCAGGTGATCATGGCGGCCGCTTTCTATCAGAATTTTTTCCCGGATGGCGATGTGCCGCAGGACCTCGGCAACCAGGTCGCCTCCGCGGCGGGAACCCACGCCAACGTCCTGGCCAACTCGGGGCAACTGATGGGCAAGAAGTTTCTCGGCATGAATACCACGGCGCCTCTCAACGCGGTCAACCAGTTCGGCGGCATGTTCGGGGGTTCCGATCCGCAATCGAACAAGCCCATGACGATACCGGAAATGGTGACTTCCGCCCTGGTCATCAATGGCCAGGTGAGCAGCTCGATCAAAGCGTTCAACTACAAGGAGAGCTCGGGCGAAATCGCGTCGGCCGCCGAGCAATTGCAGGAAGCGTTTGTGGGCAACGAGTATCACCCGGCCTTGCAGGGATTGCCCAGGGACCAAAAGGGCAAGGTCGGCGAATTCCTCGACAAAATTTCCGTGTTAAAGAGCCAGTTGGAGAACCGCACTTTCGAACTCGTCGACGACCAGATCGCCCAGATCAAAAAGATCGCCAGTGACTTCGATGCCACGGAAGCCACCGCCATGTCCCATACCGCCCAGGTCCAAAGCATGATGCTTCTGGGCCAGGCCACCATCGCCGCCCAACATGGCAATGAAAAAGTGGCTTCGGATGCCATGGCCGAGGCGTTGGAAATTTGGCCGACGAATCCCAAGCTGGTCTCGGGCGCCGAGGCGTATATCAGCAGCAAAGACGTGGGCAATGAAATGACGGCCGAGTTTGACCGTGACGTCCAGGAACAAAATTACCGCGCCATCTACGAAAAGGCGCTGGCTTTCGGTCCGGCGGTCAAGGACGACCCGAACCGCGTGCAGCAACTCAAGGACGCGGTGGAAAAGGTCAAGAATGCGGAAGCGGCGGCTGAAAAAGCCAACTATATGGTCATGAATGGCGACGTGGACGGCGCGTGGGAAACCATCGAGCTGGCCACGAAAGACTGGCCCGACGACATGAAGCTGAACAAGCTGCTGGCCAGCCTTTCCGAGCGCAGCGCCGATTTCGTCAGCGCGCTCGACAAAGCCCGCAACGCCGAGGCCAAGAAAGAGTATGGTTACAGCCTGACCTGGTATGTGAACGCCCAGGGCTATTATCCGGCGAGCCAACTCGCCAACGACGGCATCGATCGGCTCAGCAAGCAGATTCTCTCCCCCGAGGCTGACGCGGCTCCTTCTTCGGCGGCGCCTGCTCCCGCATCCACTCCCGCAGCGGAAGTGAATTAGCGCCTCGCCACGGTAGCCATGCATTCGACGGCTGAAATGGATGCGGCTATCTTTGTCGAAAACATCTCGGTGATGGTGGGAAAACGCGCCGAGCACAGGGCGCTCCTCCGCAATATCTCCCTCGCCGTTCCCCAGGGATCTTTTCTTTCCATCATCGGCGCGTCCGGATCGGGCAAAAGCGTCCTCATCCGCGTGTTGGCCGGCATTCAGCCGGTCTCCGCGGGCCGCGTCCTGCTGGCCGGGCACCCGGTGGAAAGCCTGCGCGAGCAGCTGCCCCTGGCCATCGGCTATCTACCTAAATTTGGCGCTTTCCACGAGGACCTCACGGTCGCGGAAATTTTGGATTTTGCCATGGCCTTACGTCTGCCCGGCTCCGTGCCCAAGGCAACCCGCGAACAATGGTGCGAACATGTCATCGACCTCGCCCGCATCCGCCCCTTCCTTCGGCAAAAATACCGGACGCTCTCGGGCGGACAGATGCGGCGCATCGCCATGGCCGAGGAACTCCTGGGCGACCCGGCTTTCCTGCTGCTCGACGAGATGACCACCGGCCTCGATCCCTATTCGGAACATGAAATGATGGTCTGGCTGAGAGAGCTGGCCCATGGCCTGAACAAGACGGTCGTCCTGGTCACCCACACGGCGCGCAATCTGCGCCTGTGCGATTCGGTTATTTTCCTGCACGAAGGCCGGCTCTGTTTTCATGGGCCTTACGACGAGCTTTTATCGACCCATGGAACCGCATCGGTCGAGGCCATTTTCGGAGGCTATCAAGAGGCCTCGACCACGGGAAATTTCGTCGGATTTGACGCCGACCGTTCCGCCGAGTTGCCCGCGTCGCCCGAGCTCCGCTCCCTGAATACGGCGCCGCCGCCCGGCAGCCTGCGGCAACTTTTCACCCTGATCCGGCGACAATACGTCCTGCTCTGCCATGACCGGGCCCAGCTCTGGCTGAACCTGTCGCTCCTGATCACTTTTCCGCTGTTGGTGGCGATCTTTGCGCTGAACGGCCTGCCCAAGGTGCATGAAATGGCCATGCCCAATCTCCTTCACCACCAGAGCGAGATCGACATCATCGAGAATGGCGTCAAGGAGTTGAAAGACTTGAAGGACTCCTTCAACACCGCGTTGCTTGTTTCCGGCCTGACCATGTTCCAGGTCATTCTTCTCACGCTCATGGGGGCCAATAACGGCGCGCGCGAAATCGCCAAGGAACGGAACATTCTTGAAAAAGAATTGCGCGCGGGTCTCTCCCCCTGGGCCTACGTCACGACCAAAAGTCTGCTGGTCGTCTGCCTCTGCACGGCCCAGGCCTTATGCATGGCCTGGTTTGTCAAGACGGTCTGCGGCTTTCCCGGCTCCTTTGCCAACCAGTTCGAGATTCTCTTCGCCACCACCCTGGCCATGAGCATGGTTTGTCTCGCGATTTCCTCCGCTTCCAAGTCGCCGGAGAGCGCCTCCCTGCTCGCCAATTTCCTGGTCGGACTGCAATTGCCGCTTTCCGGAGTGGTGCTGGCGCTGCCCCATATCGCGAACTTCCTCTGCCGCCCCTTCATTGCCGCCTACTGGGGCTGGAGCGGTTACCTGAAAACCTTCGCCGCCGATCGCGATTACGAGATCGTCCGGCAATCGACCGATACCTACATCAGCGACTTCAATATTTGCGTTCTGGTTCTTTCCCTTCATGCGGTGGTCGGCGGCATCATCGCCTGGATTTTTGTGACGCGCATAAAAAAGGCCGCTCAAAGTTAGGATTCCAGCAACATGCCTATGACTTCCAAAATGGACGCCGCGGTCTTTGTCGAAAATGTCTCGGTGATGGTCGGCAAAGGCGACGACCGCAAGGCGCTCCTGCGCAATATATCCATCTCCGTTCCGGAGGGGGCCTTTTATTCCATCATCGGTGCGTCGGGTTGCGGCAAGAGCACGTTGATGCGCACGATGATCGGAAATCAACCGATGTCGGCCGGCCGTATCCTCCTGGCCGGATATCCGGTGGAGACGCTGCGCAAGGAACTACCGCTGGCCATCGGCTATCTCCCCCAGTTCGGGGCCTTCCACGGCGAACTGACGGTGGCCGAGATTTTGGATTTTTCCGTGGCCCTGCGGCTCCCCTCCTCGGTGCCGAAAAACACGCGGGAGCAATGGAGTGAACACGTGATCGACTTGGCGCGCATCCGCCCTTTTCTTCATCAGAAATACCGGACGCTTTCCGGAGGCCAGCAGCGGAGGATCGCCCTCGCCGAGGAATTGATCGGCGATCCCGCCATTCTTTTTCTCGACGAATTGACCAGTGGGGTCGATGCCCATTCCGAGCATGAGTTGATGGTCTGGTTGAAGGAATTGGCCCACGGCCTGAACAAGACGGTCGTCCTGGTCTCCCATGCGGTGGACAATCTGAGTCTGTGCGATTCGGTGGTTTTTCTGCACGAAGGTCGCCTCTGTTTTCAAGGGCCCTATGACGAGCTTTTCCGGGCACATGGGACCGATTCGATCGAGGCGATTTTCGGAGGTTATCAACAGGCCTCGGCCACGGGGGATTTCGTCGGTTTTGATGCGGACCGCTCAGCGGAACTGCCCGCGCCACCCCAACCTTCCGCTTTGAATACGGCCCGGCCCCCGGGCAGCCTGAACCAACTTTTCACCCTAATCCGGCGTCAACTTATTCTGCTCGGCCGCGACCGCGCCCAACTCGGGCTGCACGTGGCGCTCCTCGTCATTTTCCCGGCGCTGGTGGCGATTTTTGCGACCCAAGGTCTGCCTGCGGTGGGGACGCTGGACCTCAGCATCGAGACCAATATCGCCAAGACCCTGGCGGAAACTCTCCCTTACCTGAAGGACTCCTTTGCCGCCGCTTCGCTGGTTTCGGGACTGACCATGTTCCAGGTCATTCTCCTCACGCTGATGGGCGCGAACAACGGCGCGCGCGAAATCGCCAAGGAACGGGACGTCCTGGAAAAAGAATTGCGCGTCGGTCTTTCTCCCTGGGCCTACGTCATGACCAAGAGCTTGCTCGTTTTATGCCTGAGCCTCGCCCAGGCCTTTTGGATGACTTGGTTCGTCAAGAGCGTCTGCGGCTTCCCCGGCTCGTTTCTCGACCAGTTTTCCATCCTCTTCGCCACCACGGCGGGCATGAGCATGATCTGCCTGGCGATTTCCTCCTTCTCGAAGTCGCCCGAACGCGCTTCGCTGCTGGCGATTTACCTGGTGGGCTTGCAACTGCCGCTTTCGGGAGCGGTCCTGGCCCTACCGGAAATCATCAGCACCGTGTGCCGTCCTTTCATCGCCGCTTACTGGGGTTGGAGCGGCTACCTCAAAACCCTGTCGGCGTCGCCCCTCTACGATATCGTCCGGCAGTCGACCGATACGCACATCGCCGATTTCAACGAGTGCCTGGTGGTTCTGGCCCTGCACGCGGTGGCGGGCGGCGTGATTGCCTGTTTTTTTGTCGCGCGAATTTTCAACCGCCGATGACGATCGCAAGGATCGGCCCAAATCCGAGGGCAATTCCTTTTACGGAGACTTGATCGGCGTTCCCGGTGTGCCGGCCGGACGATAGTTGGACATGATTCGCGTGTCGCGCTCGTGAAGTTCCGTAAAAAGTATGCTGACCCGGTACCGGTACTGCAACCGACCGGGCCCATAGTCGCCGTTGGGCATCCGCATCGCGTCAAAATGGAATTCCATCTCCGTCAAGGTGGCGAAGATCCACGCCACCGAAACCGGCCGCATGAGGGAGCCTTCATTCTTGATCAAAGAATAATCGTGCTTGGAGGCCCAGATATGGCCGGAAACGTTGTTGAGCACCTTCTCCTCGCGGTTGTCGTAAGGCATGTCGGGCTTTGGAGTAAAACCGATTTTGTAACAGTCGACCCCGTCGACCGTCTCATCGCCTTCCCGCGTGTAGAGGTAGTGGTCGATGATCTTCAGCAGTTCGAAAGGCTCCTCGCGCGAAGTCTTTTTGGCCTCCTGTTCCGGGTCGGTCTCGGCCGGACGCGTCCCATATCCCGGCGGACGATCCCCGGTGACGACCATGCTTTCATGGGTCGACGAAACGACCGCCCGATCCGGGTCGAGTTTTTCGCGGATGATCTCGATGTCGTAATCGAAGGCTTTGCGGCGCTGCACCAACTGTTTGTCCCGGGCCGCGACCTGGCTGATGATTTCATCCGCCGTGGGGCTGCTTTCCGCCGAGGCGGAAATGGCTGCCAGCAGCCAGAAACAAATCCATTTGGAGAACATGCGAAGGCGCCATGTTGGTTCGCGCCAACCCAGTTGCCAAGGGTGAAGTTCCACCCCATTCGATCCCTTTCGCGCCGACGCGGGAAAACTCTAAAACTTCTTGGTTATTTCGGCGTAGAGGAACCGGCCGGTGGGATCGGCATAAGCGGGATCGTAACCGAGCGTATCTTCGGGATCGGCCGTGAAGGGCGGTTGAAAATCATAAACGTTGTTGCAGCCGACCGTTATCTTGGTGCCCTCGATAATTCCCCGCCAATCAAAGCCGCTTTCCGGTCCCGGGACCATTTTCTCGAAGTCGACCTTGTCGAATTCGTACGAGGCCTGAAGATCAAAGGTCAGGTAGGAGGCCACACTCCGCTCGATGGCGTGGTTGTTACTATCCGTGCCGGCATTGGAAGGCGCGGCCGCCGCGTCGGTATAACCCGAGGCAAAATCATTCGAGACGGTAAAACTGAAATTGTGATAGTCCCAGGTCACGCTGGCATCCTGGCGATAGCGTGAAATGGGGCCCTGTCCTTCGCTGGCCGCCGCGTCCTGTCCGACATTGTCCTGGGCGGTCAGGCCATCATTCGTATAATAGTGAAGCAAAACGGTGCCGTTTAAGTCGAAGGTGAGTTGTCCGAGGTTGGATTCCGGATCACCCAGCACGTAACTGATGCCCATATCGACGCCGTCGATCCATGAACTGGCCAGGTTTGCGTAGGACACGGTAATGGATTGAATCGCGCCAGTTGAATTACGGATCACCTGATTCGATCCCTCGTTGACCAAGGTTTGGGCATCTTGCGGCTGAATCTGGTTGGAATAGCGGATTTTGAAATAATCGGCGGTGAGCAGCAGGCCTTTGACCGCTTCCGGAGAATAGGCTATTCCGCCGCTGAAAACCTCCGCCGTTTCGGGCTTGAGCTTGGGATTGCCAGGCGAGTTGATTAGAACTTCGGGATTCGTATTGTTGACGGGATCAAAAACCGTTTCGAAGGCCTGGTTTCCTCCCGCGGCCAGTTCGTTCAGCCCAGGCGCACGAAAGGCGGTAGAATACCCGCCGCGAATCACCAGCCCGGGAATGGTTTCCCAGCGAAGACGCACCTGCGGATTCTCCGTGCTGCCGAATTGGCTGTATTTGTCCACCCGCCCCGCCACCAATACATCCATCGAGTAAAAGCCCGGGCAGTTAAAGGAAGGGCTCGTGACGGGTATGTCGACTTCGGTATAACCGCTGAGCGCCTTTTGCGAGGCCGCCGTGTCGAGTTGGACCGAGCTGCTGATGACGTTGCCGGCCAGATCCTCGGGACCATACGATTGATTAAAGCGTTCGATCCGATATTCGCCCCCGAAGGCGACTTGCACCGGCCCGGCCGGCATATTAAAAAGCGGCCCGTTGAAGCGAAAATCCTCCCCGAACAGCGAAGTCGTGTCCCGGTTCCCGGTCTCGACCAAAAGCCCGTTCAGGGCGGCGGCTGTATTCCCGCCCGGCCCGGTGCTGAACGGATTAAAGGCCGTGGCCGGGTTGGTGTCGTTCAACTCATTTTGAAACGCCGTGTCCGCGGGATAGCCCGCGCCGCGATCATTGAGAAAACTGTAGCTGTAGCTTAAACCGGTGTTCAGCGTCCATCCGTCCCCCAGCTTGAAGTCGACCGAAGGCACGGCGCGAAAGATATCGCTATCGACATTTTCGAGCCGGGGACCAAGGCCGACAAAGCGATAGGATAAAATGTCGATGACCTCGCCCGTATGATTAAAAGGATTGTTGATGGGAACCCGGAAGACCGGCTGGCCCGTGTAAGTGGGGTCGGTGGCCCCCGAAACCTCACTCGGCATGTCATCGCCCAGGGACGTGCCCGCCGCAGCCGACGAGAGCTGCGTCCGGTTGTGGCGGTAATCGAAATCGATATTGGGCGTGATGCTTCCGTCATAGAACTTGTAGGTGTAGTTCATGTAAACGCCATAGCGATCGGTCTCGGGCACGATGGAGGTGGCGGGATTGTAATTATATTCGTTCCCATACGGAAAATCGGCGCTGTCGTCGAACACACGGGAATCACCCGCCGGCGTCGTGCCGGTCAGCGCGCCGTTGCCGGTACCCGGCGTCAGGGCGAAAAGGTTGCCGCTGGTTTCACCCAGAAATTGGCCGGGAAAGGTGCGCGAGCTGGTCAGATCGAAGCCGCCGTTCGCGGTTTGATTAGCGTTTTGGGAGATTTGGCGATCACCGGCGAAGATCGAGTTTTGATGTTCGTAATCGGCTTCGACGATGCCGTACCCGTTCTTATCAAAGCTCGAGAGACTGCCCATGAGGGTATAGCGCTGTTCGAAGGCATCCTTGTTATCGGTGTTGCCGATGTAGGTATCCACCTCGCCGTTTTCCGAGCCGAGGCTTTTCTTGGTGATGATGTTCACCACGCCAGCGACCGCATCGGCGCCGTAGAGCGCCGTGCCCTCGGTCAGGACTTCCACGCGGTCGATGATCTGGGCGGGAATGCTATTGAGATCGACGAAGGCAAATTGTCCGTTGGCCGAGGAGGCATAGTTGGTGACCCGGCGTCCGTTGATAAGAACCAGGGTTGCTTGGGGGCCAAGGCCGCGGAGCGAGACGTAGGCGCCGCCCGCCGCAAAATTATTCGAGGTCTGGCCCGGGCTGGAACCCGAGCCGTTGGCCGGCAGGTTGCGCAGAACATCTTCCACGGTTTGGTAGCCCCGCTTCTCAATCGTGGCGGAATCAATCACCGAGACCGGCGAGGCGCCCTCAGTATCAGTGGTCGGAATGGCCGAGCCGGTGACGATGATTGGAGCCATTTGTTGCGTCTCCGGAGTGGTCGACGGCGGTACGGGATTAATCGTGGCATTGGTCGTGACACTGCTCGAGGCGGCGGCAGGCGCCGTCGCAGGAAGAGCCGCCTGGGCCAGCGCGGAGATATCTCCGATTAGTAATAACACCCCTATTCCCCCGAGATACCGAATGACCATTTTCATTCCTTTTCCTCCTCTGGGTTGACTGCCTTGAATCGGAGCGTTCACGACTAATCGCCGATTCGTTACATGGCTGTAACAGACAGCCCTCAAGCATCAGAAGTGCCAGTAGGCGGAAGAACTGGAAAATTCTCTCTCTTCCGCTAATGGCTGGTTCGCGGATCGCCCGGATCGTAAATGACGGGAACGGTGAAAGTTTGATTGGCCAGTCCGGCGTTTTTCCAGTGACCGTAGATGAAATTCCGGGTCCAGGAATCAAGGAGGGTGACGCCGCTCGAGCCGACAACTTCCGCGCTCGCGACGCCGCCGCTCCCGTCGAAGGCGACCCGCATCTCGACAGTCCCGCCCTCCCGGGCATCGAGAGCCTGGACCGGATAACTGGGATGAGGCAATCCGCTCGAACCGAGGACGAAGGCGGAAACGGCGTTGGAGTTGCCCGAGCCGGTGGCCTTGGGGGCCGTGTATCGGGGCTTAGTGATGACAACCGGCTTCGGCGGAACAGGCACGGGCGGAGGCTTCGGAATGACGGGCTGCGGTTTGGGCTTGAGGATTTGTTGGACAAACTCGATGTGGTCGGCAGGCGGCGGCTTGATGTCGTCCAGCTTGAGTTCAATCACCATGGTTTGCTCTGGAGCGGGACCGCTCGAGGCGATGGCTCCCCCTTTATCGAGCAATTCCTTCAACGATTGAATGCCGAGGAAATAGAGGATCAGGCAGGTGACGACCGCCGCCAAAAGATGGATGCCGACGGCGATCACGACCCCGCGGCCGACGCGGAAAGGTTCCTGCGGATATTGGGTGATTTGGGCTGTCGCTTGCGCCGTGGGCATAGGCATCAACGGAAGCGGTCAGAGCTTGGGAGGAGCCTGCGGCGCAGACGGAGCCGCTCCCGATGGAAGGGGCGGAGCCGCGGGCGGGGCTGGCGCGGCTTCAGGCGCGGAACTTGGGGTCGAGTCCGACGACGGCAGCGGAACGGCGCCGGTTCCCCCCTTCAGGTTGAAGGCGACTTTCTGAAATCCGGCGGTGCGGAGTTTCCCCAGGACGGCGATCACATCCCCGTTGCGGGCGTCCTTGTCGGCCGAGATAAGAAACTTCTGGTCCTTATTTTTTGCGTAATACTCCTGGAGCTTGGGCAAAAGAGCGTTCGGATCGGCGATCAATTCCTTGTCCACCTGGACCTGGCCGAGCGTATTGATGGAGATGGAGATGAAATCTTCCTTCGGCTCCAATTGCGCCACCGGCACCTCGGTTGGCAGGCTGACCTTGAGCGACTTGACCTTGATTTTGTTGATGCTGACGACCATGAAAGCGGCCAGCAGGAAGAACATGATATCGATCAGCGGGATGATTTCGATTCGCCCCCTCTTGCGGGGCAGCGGTGAAATGATTTTCATGAGGTGGGGGCCAGAGTTTCCCGCGGCACAGGTCCGCCAAGGAGCACCTCGACGTTGGTGCACGCGGTCTGCAGCTCGAAGTGGAATTTGGCGAGCTTGGCCGAGAAATAATTAAGGAAAATCAGGCTAACGACGGCGATCGTAAGTCCGCAGGCGGTGGCAATAAGCGCCTCGGCAATCCCTCCCCCGATGGCCTGCTCGGAAAGCTCGGCCTCGCCCAGCTTGAAGAACGCCCTCATCAGACCGGTGACCGTCCCCAAAAGCCCGAGGAGAGGCGCGAGCGTGACGATCGTGTCGAGGACCACGATGAAGCGCCCGGCCCGCTCCAACTCGGTCCCGGCGGAGACCTGCAGGGCTCCCTGCAACGAGGCGTGGGAGTGGTTCAGTCCGTACCAAAGCACGCGGAGAATGGAGTCCTGCGACGAGGCGGCCAGACTCGACGCCTCCTTTAAATCGTGCTTTTCCAGCGCGGCAAAGACGCGGTCGAGCTTGAGCAGATCGCGCTTACGCAGCTCCGAACGCCACCAGATGAAGCGCTCGACAATGACAGAAAGCGCCACGATGGAGGTGACGAGGATCGGCCACATGATCCATCCACCCTCCTCGAAAATCCTGACGATGATGAGATTACTCATAGCTTCTGCAAGGACCTTACCGCGGTCGCAATTCGCAAATCGACTTTCAAATCGCGCCGACTGGTACAAGCAGCGTTAGTGCCTAAATTGCCTTTTCCGGATTATTTCAGATAAACCGTTATGTCGAACAAGGCCGACAAGCTCCGGCAAAAGCGCTTTCACTCGAGGAAAGAGGCGTGAGAGCCGGTTATCAGATTTGAACTGATGACCAACGGTTTACAAAACCGCTGCTCTACCACTGAGCTAAACCGGCGATGGAAGGGGCTGGGGGTGCGATCCGACGGCCCACGAAATGATACGCGAAGACCTCCATCGCGAGCAAGCTTCGCCGGGACGCCGTTTACGGATCTCGTCGGCGGAAAAACTTCCGCTGGAAATGCGCCGCAAGAAGCCTTTTCGTTCTAATCCCCCGCGAGAATTTTGACCGCCCCGGTCTTGGCTCCGATTTGAAAACGAGCCACCAGTTCCGCGGCCTCGCCGTAAAAATAGAGGATCCAGACCGGCTCCTGTCCGCTCCGCAGCTGTTCGATATGATATTCGGCGGCACGAACGCCCTTGAGCTTGGCCGCTCCGCGCGCCTGGGCGAGCACCTGATCCGAATCGAGCAGCAATTTGTTCTGCGCGATCGCGTGATTGCCCGCAACACTTTCCGTCTTGGCGGAACTAAACGCGTCAATGGTATCGGGATGTTCTGAAGAGGTTTTCGCCGCCACCGTTACCACGCGGCAGTTTCCACTCGTGGCCGGATCCAGGAAGACAAATCGCCAGGCTTCGGGCACGAAGGAAGCGTCCGTGCGGGCGCTGGAGACACTGAGCAGCTTGGAGCGGACTTCGGGCCTCAACCGGCGTTGGGCAATTTTCAAGGCGCGCACCGCCGTCAGCGAGGTTTGATTATTGGCGGGGGCGCAGCCGAAAACGCACCCCAGAGAAAGCAGGGAACAATGCATGATACTCATAAAATTATCCTTTCAACGGAAGCCTCGGGCCTCTTTTCACGTGCTTCAGCGAACGTGACCAAGATCAACCGGGCCAATCCCGGCGTCTTCGTCGGTTCGCAGCATCCGTGACGATGGGGACTGCGAAACTTCTTCCTTACTTTAGCCATTTTCGTGCCCCCAGCGGGTGCGCATTATCGCCAGCTTCAGAAAGGCCCTAAATCGACTTCTCAAGCTCACATTCTATTTGACGTAACCGGAAGAAAAATGGTTTTACAAAAACGAACGAAGGGGCGCTTTCACGAAAAATAAATGACGCCGATTTCAACCTAAGCGTATTATTATGAGCCGCTTATATGGATGTAATTTTTTGTGATTAAAAGGAAATACGCGCCTTAATCACCGCAAGCAACCTTCCCCTACAGACGGTTAATATTTGAAAAAATATTCTGTTGGAGAAACCCAAGGTTTATGGAATTGAGTTAATTCGCGTGGACAATCGATGCAAATTACAAACTTTCCTCCGCAATTTGCAGTGATCCAAGACACAACCGACACAACTTCCGCTATTCGCAAGCAGGCGAATGATGATCTTGGAGCAGAACACCTAGGGAGAAGTAGGTTCCTCGCTGACGCTGATGACGCGCCCGGCATTGAAATTGATCTGCATGCCGACTCTCTGATGCGTGGAGGGATCGGAGACCCAGGCTCCCGAATAGGTCCAGTAATCGCCGGTCTGCGAGGTGGGGCGTCCGAGCAGCTTGATCAAATCGTCCTGGGACATGTCGCGCAGAAAATCGCGCCATTCCGTGAGGCTGAGGTCCCTGGCCTGCGCGCGTTGTACCAGTAGCGCGTGGGCGGCGGCGCGGGCAGCCTTGGCGTCCCTTTCGGCCAGCCGCTGGTCGGCCAGCTTTTTTTGCAACTGCTGCAGGTATTGCTGAGCTTCACTTTGATGCGGACTGGCCGGGTAAGTCCAGACATAGGCCTGCGCGAGAACAATCTGTTCCTCCGGTTTGGCGTCGGCGTCGTTCATCCTGTTCTGCAAGGCGGTAAAATCGGTCTCTTCAGGATGGTCGTATTTCGCGAGTTCCTGGCGAAGAGCGACCGCTTTGGCCTCGGCCTCGGCGGCCTGGCTTTTCAGGTCGGGGAGGGTCTGGGCCAGCTTGGCCTGCTCCGCCTGGGTCTGTTCGAGGGCCTGCTTGGTGTCGACGAGTTCATGCACCGCCGTTTTGAATTGGGGCGTGAAGTAACCCCGCTTGTCCAGCATATCGAGGCGTTCGGGCGAGAGTTGACCGGTGTCGGCGCGCCCCGGAAGGAGGGTCAGACCAAGCAGCGCGGCAGATCCCGCCACCAACGAGGCGAAGCGCGGTTTCATGGGGAGCCTCCATTTTGATCATAGTCGACGCTCTGCACGATCCCTTCGGCAAAATAGACGATCAAACCATGTTTCTCATTGGTGAGCGGATTGAGGATCATCTGCTGACGATAGCCCCAGCTGTCGGAAGCTGTCTCCGAGGGCTGCCCCAACAGGCCGCTCACTTGCGCGCGGGTTTTGCCAATAAGCGCCTGCCGCACTTCCGAGAGGGTCACTTCTCCCCTGCCCGCTCGCGCCAGCAAATCGGCCCGGGCCTGTGCGGCCACGCGGGCGGCCTCGGCCTCCTGCTGCTTCTTTTGTTCGTCCTCGGCCGCCAATTGATTGTTGATCTCGGTCAGCTGTTCCCGCGCCAACGCGCCGAGGGGGCTCGAAGGAAACTTGGGCAGGAAAGCAACGAGTTGATCGTGGGCCGACTGGAGGTCACCTCCCGCGCGAATCTTGAGAATCCCGCTCAGCACATAAATGTCGGAATTTTTCTTCTGTTCGATTTCCTGCTGCAGCTGTTGTTGCTCGGTCTGGGCCTGGGCGATGAGATTCTGACAGTCGGCGACCTTGGCCTGGACGGCATCGCGGGCCGATTTTGCGGCCGCGAGCTCGTGCCGGGTCGATTCAACCGCGGCCTGCAGACGCGGAGTGATCGCGCTGTCGACAAAATTGGTCGCGGTGCTGGAGGCATGCGATCCCATGAGCGGGTTGGTGATCAAAAGGCCGGCGATGGTGTGCACCACGATGACGGCCAGGTAAAAAACGGTGGAGGCGAAGAAATCGGTTCGAAATAGATAAAGGATCCAGACGATCTGGGCGGCAAAGGCGACGACCATCAGAAGGAGAACCACGATGATAATGATCGTGCCGGCGTGCGCCAGGCCGAGGCTGAAGACGATGGCCAGGCCGATCAGGCAGGTGTAGACGAAGCTCAGAAACAGGCGTCCGGTGGCGTAAATGACGGCCCGCTTCAAGTCGCCAAAAGCCGGCGCGAAAAAAAACGCAAAGCCGCGGGCCATCAGAATGTCGACGACCCAGCCGGCCAACATCGTGAGAAAAATGACCCAGCCCATCATTCCCATCATGATCGGCACGGCCAGCTTGAAGATGTCTTCGCCGTTGGTGACGAAGAACGGCGCGATATCGGCCTGGTGGTCGGCCAGGTATTGACCGAAATCATCTCCGCCTGCCGCCGGCGGGGGCGCCGTGACGTCGTTGGTTCCATCCGCCAGAAGAGGGCACCCGCTCGCGGCTAGAAAAAGAACGAGGAGGACTAAAATGAATCCGAAGCTGCCTGAAGACGAAGGGCGAGAATCTGTCGGCGACAAGGCACTGGCTTGGGGGCCAGAAACTGCGCAGGGAACGTCGCCTCTCGTCATAGGGTTCATGGATCAAACTAAAGCGTGCCGCACACTTATGACAGATTCTACTGCTTGCCGACAATAGTATAACCAAGTATTTTCATCGAGTGAAGAACCGGTTCCTGCTCGTCAAATGCATTACCATGGGGGCTTTGAGCTTTCCCACGCCCTTTTTTATTTACTTTTTTCTCACCGATGTCGATCCCAATGCGTATGACTATGAGAGCAAGTTTCTTTTGATCACGATGCTGCTGCTCAGCGGCGCCCTGATCGGCGTGGGCTCCTATTACAAGGATTCGGCGATTGCCGCGCTCAAGGATTGGTATCCCTCGGAAAAGCCGTGAGATAATCTCGCGGAGGTCAACGCTTCGCGGTGAAATGAGCCACGAAATCGGCCCAGACCTTGTCGCTCCGGGCCTGCTGCGTGGCTTCATTTAAAGTCGATTCGGGCGTCAAGGGCCGACCGGAAGCGTCTGCCATTTGAGCCATGAGGAAGGCCTTGCGCTGGCTCTCGTCGTCCTGCCCCAAATCTCCCAGCTGCTGCCAGGTGCCCCCGGAAAAACTATACTGCGCGGTCCAGCCGGAAGTCAGGGCAATCCGGTCGTAGATGTCGCGGCTGACCGGATTTTGCGGCGTGCTGTGAGCCAGGTTCACCAGAAAATCGGTGATGTTGTCCGGCGTGATCTTCGCGGAGGGGGGAATATGGATGACGATCACATTCGGCTGCATGAAGGCGCCGAGGTGGGCATAGACCGGAACGTCGGCATAGCGGGTTTGGCTCATGCGTGAGACGAGTGGCTGATCGACGAGAAGATAATTGCCTCCCACGACGAGCAGAATCACGATTCCCAAGACGATACAAACCCACTTGACCGGATGGAAGTCATCCTCTTCCTTGACCGTCAAATTTTCCGTGGGTTCGGCATGGACCGAAGGGGCCGTACGAACGGCCGGCGTTTCCGGAGAGGCAACGCGGGCTTGCGGCATTCCCGCCGGAGTCACGGCGACCCGGACATGAGGTATTCCCTCCGACGCCACGCGGACGTGAGGTGTTCCCGCCGAGGCGGTCGCCCGGTCGACCGGGCCAGTGGGAGACTCGGGGATGATCGCCTCGGCGTTTCCCGAAGCGTGGATCGGCTCGGCCCTCGGGACGGAGGCCACGCGCGGCGCGGGAGCGAGTTTCTGGCTCGGCAACAGCTCGGGCAACTCCCGCACCTGCTTCCAGGAATTGTCCGCGGAACTCCAAATCAATTGAGAATGGGAAAGTTCCCCTTTGGAGAGAGCCGTTCGAATCGCCTTCTTCGGAAGCTGGGTGGTTTCGGACTCGGTCCCTTTCACGTGGAGGATGAATTGCTCGACCGGCAAAAGATCGGGCCATTCCCGGACCTGTTTCCAACTGTTATCCACCGAGCTCCAGATCAACTGAGAGTTGGTTATTTCGCCCTTGGAAATGGCGGCACGAACGACCTCCTTGGGAAGCTCGGCGGTTTGCGCCTCGGTTCCCTTGACGTGCAGGATGAGTCGAGTATCAGGCATATCTTTCGAAATAATATAGCAAAGTAATCCTTCCCGTAACATCAGGAATCATGCCATCTTAACTATTTTTATAAGCTACTTATCATCAATATCTAGCGAGCCCATAAAGAGACTCATTACCCTAAGACAAGCAGTCATTCTTTTCGTTAAATGACCCCCGGATGAGAAATCCGGTTACAAGAAATCGTCTTCAATTTGCAGTGGCAAGATCGTGGCCCCTAGGTTACCTTGCCAAAGCCAGGAGTGGCAAAACGTCAGCAGGCCAACCCCGCCAGATCCGAAAGGAAGCAACGGTAACTTGACTGTCGTTGTTGCTGCTTCTGGTTTTTTTTTGCCTTCGAAGTCTACGAAGACTTGCGGATCATGAGCGGTCTCCTCTTCCTGGAGCCTGGGACGTCGAAGCTGCTCGGCTTGGCGAAAAACTAATTTCCAGCCGCCCGCTGGAGGAGCTGGGTCTTTTGCGCGTCGGAGAGAGCGGATTGTTGCACGATCGACTGGGCGGTGGCGGGGTCGGTCCGCACCCAGCGACTGAGTAGTTGGTAGACCACCGATTGGCGCTGGTCAGGATCACCCACGGACGACGCCCATTGATAGGCCGCCTGCGGGTCCTCCTCAAAGACTTGATTGCTGAAGGAAACGATGGCGGAGTCCTTGGCGGAATTGGCGGGCAGCTGCATCAGCCACGCCGAAGCCTGCGTCACGTCGCTGTTGGCCCAGCTCCGCGCGATATTGGCGTAGACATTATTCTTGGAACTGCCATCGGCAAATGAGGAGGCCCATTGGGCGGCTGCGGCAGGATCATTATTGGCCCAACTGTCGGCGACCGATTGCATGGCCTGGTCGCGCGATGGTCCGGCAGGCATGGACTGGACATAGGTGGACGCGCCGGCGGGATCGTTTTGCGCCCACTGGTTCACCACGGTGGAGACGGCGTTGGCCCTCCCCGCGCCGTCGGGAAGCTGGTTGACCCACTGGAGCGCCTGGGCTGGATCATTCTGGGCCAGTTGGTTGGTCACGGCGTTGATCAGGCTGTCCTGGGCGCGGCCTGCGGTCATGGAGCCGACGTAGGCCATGGCGGAGGCGAGATCGCTCTGGGCCCACTGAAAGGCGACGCTCTCGACGACTTGATTCTTGGTGGCATCGTCGGGAAGACTTTTCAGCCAGTCGACGGCGGAGGCAGGATCGCTGTTGAACCATTGCGAGCTGACGGAACGCAGAAAATTCATCCGCGCCTGGGTGCCGGGCAGCGATTGCCCAAAGGCCATGGCTGCTTTAGGGTCGGACTGGGCCCACTGAAAGCTGATGTTTTGCAGGGCGCTGTCGCGCGTCCGGCCCGAGGTATATTTGTTTACCAGATCGAGGGCGGAGGTGATATCGGAGCTCGCCAGTTGCGAAGCGACGTTGATGATGATGTCATTTTTCGCGGCCCCCGCGGGAAGACCCGCCACATAGGCCATGGCGCCTTGCGGATCGTTTTGCGCCCAGGAAGAGGCTATTTGCTCGAGGGCATTTTTCTTCGCCTGGGCGCCCGGAAGGCTCTGCGCCCACGCTAGCGCGGCGGGGGCGTCATTTTGCGCCCACTGCGAGGCGACATTTCGGACCATGTTATTTTTTTCCTGCCCCTCCGGCAGGCTGGTGAGGTAGGCAGCGGCCGCCTTGGGATCGTTGTTCGCCCACATGGCGGTGATCTGCTGCATGGCTTGGTTCTTCATTTGGGTGGGAGGAAGTTTCTGGGCCCAGGCCAAAGCACCCGGGACGTCATTTTGCGCCCAGTTGACGGCCACGTTTTGAATCATGTTATTTTTCTCCTGGCCATTGGGGAGGCTGGCGAGGTAATCAGCGGCGGCCTTGGGGTCCACTCCCGCCAGATAGGCAACGTAACTTTGCTCGGCCTGGGTCCGTATCCTGCCCGCGGGAATCTGGTTCAACCAGTCGAGGGCCGACTTCGGATCCTTTTGCGTGAGGCGGTTCATGATGGCGTCGATCGCGTTCGACTGCCGCTGCCGGTCGGGGAGTTGCAGCGCTGCTTGTTCCGCTCCGGCCAGGTCTTTTTCCGCCCATTGGTTGAAAATCGTGAAGAAGTTGCTCCACCCCATTTGATTCGTCTGACTTTTCATTGCGAGGCTGACGGCCAGGGCATGGGCGGGGTCCTTTTGCGCTATTTGATTGATCGCGGCCGAAATAGCCTGTGCGCGCGCCGATCCCGCCGGCAACTGCTGCGCCAGTTCAATGGCTTTTTCGGGATCGGACTGCGCGACACCCTCAATGACGGACTCGACCGCCCCATTGCGCTTTTGTCCCTCCGGCAATTGTTGGGCCAGCGCCATCGCGTTGCCCGGATCGCTGACGGCCATCTCGCTGATGACGCTCTTCACCGCCTGGTCGCGTTTCGGACCCTCGGGCAATTGTTGTGCCTGGCTCAGGGCGGCGGCCGGGTCGCGGGCGGTCAGCGCGGAATAGACGTCCGAGACGAGGGCATCGCCCATGCGGGGATTCGAGGGCTTTTGCGCCTCGGCGATGGCCGCCTTGGGATCGAGTTCGACCCATCGTCCCACCAGGATCGCCAGCGCCTGGTAGCGATTCTTTCTCCCCGTCAGCGTCTCGACTTTCTCGATCTCCTTCGGCATATCGGCAGCGGAGATGCCCGCCGCATAGGCCGTGAGATTCTGGTACAGGCGATAGGAGTTGGTCTCCTTAAGAATCGACGATACATCGTTCGGCCCGGAAGTGGACGGACCCGGCATCACGGTCCCGGAATCGACCGGTGTCGCGGAGGCGATGCGTCCGGTCGCCTGCGCCGGCGTGTTCACGCCCCACGACGATCCCACGGACGGTCCCCCCTGAAAGAGAGCGGGAGCGAAATAGCCGCCCGCCGCAAAACTTAATGCCACGGAAACCACGAATGCCGCGATAAGGATGGCGAGTCTCATAGGGAGATCGCAACCAAGCTCGCAGATTGCCGCGCCCAAATCAATCGCGGAGGTCGACCGCTCCAGACTTGCCGCGCTCCCCGTTCGCAGTACGATTTCTATCTCATGGCTTACCAGGTTTTCGCGCGCAAATACCGGCCCCAGACCTTTGCTGAAATCGTCGGCCAGGAACCGGTCGTCCGCACGCTCACCAACGCGTTGCGTCTCGGCCGCATCGCGCAGGCCTATCTCTTCGTCGGGCCACGCGGCACAGGCAAGACTTCAACCGCGCGCATTCTGGCCAAGGCGCTCGAATCGAAAAACGGACCCACCGCCGATTTCGATCCAAAGGAGGAAATCTGCGTCGAGATCGCCGAGGGCCGCTGCCTCGATGTGCTCGAGATCGACGGCGCCTCCAACAACGGGGTCGAGCAGGTCCGCGAACTGCGCGACAACGTCCGCTACACGCCGGCCAAGGGCCGTTACAAAATTTACATCATCGACGAGGTGCACATGCTCTCGGCGGCGGCCTTCAATGCGCTGCTCAAGACGCTGGAGGAACCGCCCGCGCATGTGAAATTCATCTTCGCCACGACCGAGGTCCACAAGCTGCCCACCACGATTCTTTCGCGCTGCCAGCGTTTCGACCTGCACCGAATTCCCGAGCCGTTGATCCGGTCGCATCTGGCCCATATCTGCGAACTCGAAAAAGTCGCGGCCGAACCGGGCGCGCTCGACGCCATCGCCCGCTACGCCGAGGGCGGCCTTCGCGATGCCGAGTCGGCGCTTGACCAGGCGATCAGTTTTTACGGCGACCGCGTTTCCGAGGCGGATGTACTTTCGCTTTTTGGCCTGACCGGCTTCACGCCGGTCGCCGCGCTGGGCCGCGCGCTCGCGCAGGGTGACGTGGGCACAGTGCTGAAATCGGCGCGCGAATTGGCCGCCGCGGGCAAGGACCTCGGCAAGCTGAGCCAGGATTTGCTAGGCTTCTTCCGCAATCTTGTCATTTACCAGGTTTCGCCCCACGCGCTGGAGGGGGAGATTTCCACGCCGGAGAAAACCGTTCTCGCCGAGGTCTCGGGCCTGATTTCACGGGGCGCGGCCCTCGGTATTCTGGAAGAACTGAGCCATCTCGAAAGCCGCCTTCGCTACGCCCTGGCCAAGGATGTCGTTTTCGAAGTCGCACTCATTCAAATGAGCCAGCTCAAGGAAAAGATTTCGCTCGAAAGCATTCTGGAGTCGCTGGGCGGTCCGCCGACCCAACCGATCGCGCCCACGCCGCCCGGCAAGCCTGTCGCGACGGTTCCCGTGGCGGCCGCGCCGGTCGTCGTGATTCCCTCGACGCCGGTCGCTATCAAAGTCCCCGCCGCCGCGATTTCCGCTCCCGCCGCGCCCACCGTTACCGCCACCGCCGTGGAAGCCGCCTGGACCGTCGCCGTGGAAAAATTCGCCCAGGAGCGGCCGATGGAAGCCGACACGATCCGCGCGGTGGAGTTTCACGCCTGCAAAGCCGATCAGATCGAGGTGCTCGTGCCCAAGGCGCTCGAAAAGAAGCTTTATTACCTGCGCAGCCCGAAGAACCTCGAAATTCTCGAAAAGGCGCTGACCGAAAAATTGGGCGTCAGGTTGCAGCTCGTCTACCTCGTGGGCGAAGGAACCCATGCGCTGGAAGCTGCGCCCGCGCCGACTTCCGCCTCCTCCGCGATCCCGGGCAAACCAGCGCCCCCGCCGCCCAACATGTCGCAGGAGGCTTTCCTGACTGACCCCGTGATCCAGAACGCCCTCAAAATTTTCGAAGCCAAGATCGTGACACCTGCCAACAAATAACCAAACCGGAGAATCTTTATGAACATGATGAAAATGATGAAGCAGGCGCAGGAACTGCAAGCCAAGGCGGCGAAACTTCAGGCCGACCTCGCCTCACGCCACTACGAGGCCGAAGCGGCCGACGGCCAGATCAAGGCGGTGGCAACTGGCGAAGGCCAGCTGGTCAGCATCAAAATCGATCCCGCCCTGCTAAAGGACGACGCCGAAATGCTCGAGGACCTCATCGTCACCGCCGTGCGTGAAGCGATCGACAAGGGCAAAGCCGATGCGGCCAAGGAACTCGGCAAGCTGATGCCCGCGGGGATGGGCGGTTTGCCGGGATTCTGATTGGTCGCACTTTTTCAGGCCTATTTTGCGACGGTCAGAGACCGCCGCTACATTTTGAATCACCACTTCAGCAAATAGGCAAAGATCAGCGGCGCGACGATGGAGGCATCCGACTCGATGATGTACTTCGGGGTATCGACGCCAAGCTTGCCCCAGGTGATCTTTTCATTCGGCACCGCACCCGAGTAGGAACCGTAGCTCGTGGTTGAGTCGCTGATCTGGCAGAAGTAACCCCAGAGCGGCACGCTGGTGCGCTGCAAATCCTGGTGCAGCATCGGCACGACGCAAATGGGGAAATCGCCCGCGATGCCTCCGCCGATCTGGAAGAACCCGATGGAGCTTTTCCCCGCCGTGGCCGTGTACCACTCGGCCAGATCCATCATGTATTCGATGCCCGTCTTCACGGTGTGGACTTTCTTCACGTCGCCCGAAATGACGTGCCCGGCATACATGTTGCCGAGCGTCGCGTCCTCCCAGCCCGGCACGAACATCGGCAGGTTTTTCTCCATGGCAGCGAGGAGCCACGAATTTTTCGGGTCGATCTGGTACTCCTTTTTCAGGACGCCCGATGACAAAATCTTGTACATGAACTGGTGCGGAAACCAGCGCTCGTTCGCCTGGTCGGCGCGCACCCATTCGTCGAGCACCGCGCTTTCGATCCGGCGCATCGCTTCCATCTCGGGAATGCAGGTGTCGGTGACGCGGTTCATGTGGCGTTCGAGCAGGCCCTGCTCGTCGGCCGGCGTGAGGTCGCGGTAATTTGGCACCCGCTCGTAGTAATCGTGCGCGACGAGATTGAAGACATCCTCCTCGAGATTCGCGCCGGTGCAACAGATCGCGTGGACCTTGTCCTGCCGGATCATTTCCGCGAGCGAAAGACCGAGTTCCGCCGTGCTCATCGCTCCGGCCAGCGTCACGAACATCTTGCCGCCCTGGGCCAGATGCGCCTCGTAGGCCTTCGCCGCATCGACCAGCGCGGCGGAGTTGAAATGACGGTAATGATGCGTGATGAAATCGCGGACGGGTGAACTCATGCCGCAAATCCTAAAGAAGCCGCGCCGCGATGCAAAAGGATTCCGGCCGACGTCACGTTTTTGTTACTTCGCGGGCATGGCTTCGCCCGAAGCGAAGCCTTTGTCCATGTCAATTTTTTTAGTCTTAGGCTGGGCGGCGGTCTTCTGCCGGCGGTTCCACACGATGACAAAAGTAACGAAGACGATCTCAAACGCCGCGAAGCCGGTGGCGTAGCTCAAACCGCCGGTGCTCAGGCCGTAGCTGTGGAGGCTCTTGCCGTTTTGGCCGAGGATGAAATTCACGCCGTACCACGACATCATGACGGAGAGGAAACAGACCACGGAGCCGACCGCCAGCCCGAAGCCTTTCCACCAGCCCGCCAGCCGTCCGTGCAGCAGCGCGAGATAACAGAGGAGCGTGATCAGCGCCCAGGTCTCCTTCGGGTCCCAGCCCCAGAATCGGCCCCACGAATAATTGGCCCAGACGCCGCCAAGAATAGTGCCCGCCGCGAGGAGCAGGATACCGATCTGCATGGCGCGATAGATGAAAAATTGCACCTCGCCCTGCGCGGCCGCGTAGCGTTTGCCCCAGAAGCTCATCACCAGCGCGATGTGGCCCAACGCCGCAGTCAGCGCGAAAGCGGCATAGCTCGACACAATCGCGAGGACGTGGATCGTCAGCCACATGTTGTTGCGCAGAACCGCCGTGAGCGGATTGATCGAGGCGTCGAGGATGGTCGAGTCGGAGTCGGCCACGATGAGGGTCAGGATCGCGGCGGGCAGGCCTGCGTAAAAGAAGTAGCGCTTGCGGTAGACCGCTTCGAGGATGATGGCGAAAACCATGCCGATGAACGAGACCCAGATCACCGTCTCATAGAGATCGGTCACCGGCGGCCGGCCCGAGATGATGATGCGGCACGCGAAGCCGTAAATTTCAAATCCGAGCCCGACCAGCACCAGCGCCCAAGTGGCGACATAGCCGATTTGCTTCATCCAGAGCGCGGTGAAGAGCAGGACCAGGAGTGCGACAAAATAAATAATCCAGGCCCAGAGGAACGGCTCCAAGACCATGTAGTTATGCTCGAACTGGAGCGAGGAGGCGGAGGGATAAAACTGCGGAGCGAGGGCACGGAGGTAATCGACGACCTGAGGTGTAAAGGAATTAAATTGGGCGATGTCACTGCTGTTATAGGCGCGATACCAGCCGTTAAAAAGATCAGATGCCTTTTGGTTTGCTGGATCAGGAACGAAAAACATCGCCCCCCTGATAGCCTCGGGCACACAGGCCCATGATCCATCAGCAGAACTGGCATTCGGCACAATCGTCTGTTTCTGGCCGTTCACCAAATCCTGGAACATCCGCAACCGCTCGCCCAAATGCTCCGCCTCCTTTTGCAGGGCGGTGAGACTATCGCCCTGTCCGGCTTGCCTCAGCTTCTGCGCCTGATCGAGCAATTCCCCCAGGGCGGGCTGTTTGATCAGCTCGTTGAAGGAAAAAAGCTTGCGGTCCTCGGGTAGGCCGAACTTCTTTTGGAGATCGGGAAAATTCAGCATGATGAGCGGACGGTCGTCCCAACCCTCCGGCTGGAACCAGAGATCGAGCATCACCTGTTCGGCCGGAATTTTGGCCACGCTCTTGTCCGGATTTACGACGGGCAACGCGCTGACGCCGCTCATGCTCAAAAGCATTTCGTGCGCGAAGGTGGTGAACGGCTTTTTGCGGCCATGTTCCTGCACGGCGAGAGTTGCCAGCGCGTTCGTATCGAGAGGCAGCACCGGCATGGGCGTTGACTCAACGAGCGTCGGGTCGGCGCGCAAGGCAGCCACCGGTAGAACAATCATCGCCAAAATTTTTGTGATCAGTCGCATCATTTTACCTTTTCTACATCCTCTTCCTCGCGGCCCGCGCGCTCATTGACCGAACGCTTCGGCATGAAATAAAACATCAGCGCGATGCCGCAGCAAATGCCGATCGACCCCACCCACTTGAAGGGCCAGCCCGGATCGTACAGCACTTGGAGCGTGGTTTCGTTCAGATTGTCCGGGTTCCAGTTCGCCTGCGAAAATTTGTAATTCCAGCCGAAGAGCGAGCGCCAGAAATCGCCGGGAAACATCGCGGGCGAGTTCATGTAGGCCTTGTCGTGGACCACGCGACCGGTGGAAGGCTCCTCGAAGCGAAGCGTGCTGATGTAGTTCGCAGGCGTATCGGTCCCCTCGTCGCGCGGCACCTCGAAATTCTCCAGCGTGATGGAAAAGGTCAGCGGGATCACGCGCTGGCCGAATCCGACCCAGGCAAAATCATGCCCGGTGAAGAGTTCGCGCGACGCGCCCTCCGGAATCCACTCAACCGGACCGCTGCCGCCATCGGGCGCGACGAGATGCGCGCGAATCCCCGGCCGGAGCGACGCGGCCATCATCGGCGTGATCGTGCCGGTGAATTCCTTCATCTCGCGATGCAGCTCCGCATGGGCGAGCACGGCATCGACTTTCGCCTCCCACTTCGACCAGCCGAGATGGATGGTGTCGCCCTCGGCCGCCGTGGCGCGCGCCTCGATTTTTCCCGCGCGTTCGAGTTCGTAGACGATTTTTCCCGCTTCTTTAGCCGGCGCGATCCGCATCACAAGCCCCCGCGGAATCGGCGGCGCGGGCGCGGCCGGTTTGGGCGCGGCAGGAGGAAGAATCCTGGTCGGCCCGGTGATCTGGATCAGCGCGGCCGGGTTGTGCGGCTGTTCCGAGGCCGAGATGGGAACGCCATCCTTCATCGCGAAATCGGGCCAGTATTTCGCCACGCGGAAGAGGACCGGATCGCCGTCGCCGAAGAGATTGCTCCACGCGCCGCCCGCGCTGCGCACGGACAATGATTTGCCCACGCCGGAGGGCCCCGTGACGGTCGCCTCAAACTCGTCCGGCTTGCCCGCCACCGGCGTCAGTTTCACGTCGTAACCACTCGGCGCGTCCCGGTCGGTATCGATCACTGGCGTCAGCGGATTATTGAAAAAGACCAGGTGGGTCTCGTGAAACGGCGTCTCATCGCGAGGCGCGGCGGGTGCGGCCGCCACGGGCTCCGCGCTTTTTGCCGGCGCGATCGGATGCGCCTCGTCCAGCGAATCGACCATGAGCACCTTGGCCATGCCGAAGAAATCGTATGTATCGGCGCCGTCGCCCAGCATCAAATGAGCGGCCACATCCTGGCCCATGCCGGCGTTGACAAAATGAAGTCCCACCCCGGCCGGCGCGACGGGATCGGCGGAGGCGGCCAGGGTATCGTCGGGCACCAGGTTTTCCGTGGTGCGATCAATCACGAGCCGGACCGCCGAGTTTTCCAGCGGAAGCGAAAAGGGCCGCGCCTCCGTCGGCGGATGCATCTCGGTATCGAAGGGCATCTGCCCGCGCATGCCGTCCGAGGTGGCGATGGTCAGGAGGTCCTCGTGCATGACGAGGCGATTCTCCGGCGGCTTCGTTTTATCAAGCGTCACGAAGGCCTCGAAGCCGAACGTCTTCCCAATGACCGCGCCGGTGAGCATCAGGATGATCCCGGCATGGGTGACGACGAAGCCGAGATGTTTCCTCTGCCAGGGCCAGCGGGTGAAAGCGGCGCAAAGGAGGTTGAGCGCGAGCGCCATCAGCCAGACGTTGAACCAGGCCGCGTTGTAGATGTAGTAGCGCGCGACCGCCGAGTCGAACTTCGATTCCATGACCGTGGCGAAGGCGATCGCGCCCGCGATGGTGATCAGGAGAATGACCGCCAGGTTCAGCGAACCGAGCAGGTGGACCGCCATCCAAAAGGTCGAGGTCTCGCGGCGATGCTTGATCGCGGCGCGGCGCTGGGCCTCGGGAGACAAGGCGGACGGTTTGGGATTGGCGGTCATGAGGGGACGGGCGGGGTATAATCAGGGGTTACTATAGCGGAACCAAGCCAAATTACCCCTCAAATCGAGGTATAAGGCCTGCTTCCCCTCGCGATGGGCTCTTACTACTCTTCCCCATCGACCAACAACCATTTGACACTCCTCTCCGGGGTTCCGATATTGGCTCTCGTCCATGCACGCCCCTTCGCCCAACCATTTTCTGCCCCCGGAAGCCGCCGGGCCGCGGTATCATGGGGCGCTTCATCGCTTCGCCTGCTTTTGCGCGGGGTCGATTCTTTTTTTGATCTGCATCGGAGGATTGGTGACCAGCCACGACGCGGGCATGTCGGTTCCCGACTGGCCGAACAGCTACGGCTACAACATGTTTTTGTTCCCGTGGGACCGATGGGTCGGCAACATCTTCTACGAGCACTCGCACCGGCTGGTGGCGAGCGGAGTCGGCGTGCTGATAACCGTCCTGGCAGTCTGGCTCTGCTTTCAGGAAAGAATCTGGCTGCGTTGGATGGGCGGCGTCGTCCCGGTTTTTGTGCTGCTGGAGGGGACCATCGGCGGCCTCCGCGTGGTACTCAGCGAGGACCAGCTCGGCATCCTGCACGGCGCGCTGGCCCAGCTCCTTTTTGTCAGCGTTTCGCTGATCGCGCTCTTCACGTCGCGTTGGTGGATCGGCGCGCAGACGGGCATCACGCCGCACAAATGGGCCGGGCGCACGCTGGCCATCTGCGGCCTGATCTTCTGCCAGTTGCTCCTCGGCGCGACAATGCGGCACGAGCACAACGGACTCTCCATTCCCGATTTTCCCCTCGCCTATGGCCAGGTCTGGCCGAAGACCGATCCGGCCTCGGTCGACCGCTACAACCTCGAGCGCCTGCAGCACAGCACCTTTGAGCACCCGGTCTATGGCACGACCCCGCTCTACATCAACATCCAGATGGCCCATCGCGTGGGGGCCGTTTTGATCACGGTCGCCATTCTCGCGGCGGCGGCGGCGGTCCGGCTCACCCCCGGCGTCGCGCCCATCCTGCGCCGCTGGAGCCTGGTCTGGGTCTGCCTGGTCTTCCTCCAGTTTATCCTCGGCGCCTGCACCATCTGGACGAACAAAGCCGCCGACGTCGCGACGACCCACGTCGCCGTTGGCGCACTGACGCTCGTGCTGGGCGCCCTGCTCACGGCGATGAGTTGGCGTTTGCAATCGCGCTCGGAACTTGCGAAAAGAGACCTCGCGTGAATCCTGCCTACGCTCCACTTCCGTCCGTTGACCGACCATTGCCGGAAGATCGACACCTGGTTTCCGAACCGGCGCAGGCTCTCCACGAATTTTCCCTCGCTTCCGATTTGTCGGAGCTGACCAAGGCGCGCCTGACCGTGATGGTGCTCCTGACCACCCTGGCCGGTTACTGCCTGGCCAGCCGCGGTCTCTTTGACTGGGCGAAACTCGGGCATACGCTCCTCGGCACCGCCTTGGTCGCGATCTGCTCGTCGATTCTCAACCAGGCGCTGGAACGGGACACCGACGCCCTGATGCGCCGGACCCGCGTGCGGCCCTTCGTCACACGCCGCCTGCCGCTCACGGAAACGATTCTCGCCGGTCTCGTCCTCGGCGCCATCGGTCTCGCCGAGCTCACCTGGTTCGTCAACGGACTGACCGCGCTGCTCTCCTTCCTGACGCTGGTCATTTACGCCTTTGTTTACACGCCGCTCAAGCGAGTCTCCGAGATCAACACGCTGGTCGGCGCGATTCCCGGCGCGCTGCCGCCGCTCATCGGCGCGACTGCCGCGCGGGGCCATTTCAGCGTCGAGGGCTGGACGCTCTTCGCGATTCTGGCCTGCTGGCAACTGCCTCACTTCTACGCCATCGCGTGGATGTACAAGGATGATTACCGGGGCGCGGGATTGCGCATGGTTTCGACCAACGATCCGAGCGGCCGGCGCACGGCAATCCACGCCGTCCTCTCCGCGCTGGTGCTGCTGCCGGTCAGCCTTCTGCCCGCGTGGATTGGTCCCTCGGGTCTTTTCTACGCCGGGGCCGCCGGACTTCTCTCGCTGGCGTTTCTGGCGGCGGCGATTCGTTTTGCGCGTCAGCCCGACCGTCCCCGGGCCCGCGCGCTCTTCCTCACGTCGATCATTTATCTGCCGCTGATCCTAACCGCGCTCGCGCTCGATCGGGCTTTGTAGCGGCGATCTCGTACCGTCGCATTTTCTCCTATTCAGCGACGGTCGGAGACCGCCGCTACAGACTGGCTTATCTCAATCCAAGTACCTGCATCCCGAAGTGAATCCAAAGCGGGAGGGTGACGACCGCCGCGGCGGAAGTGGCGAAAATCACCTGGAGAGCCACGGGAACATCGCCGGCATGGTGCCGCGCCAGCACCAGCGTGAAAACTCCCGCCGGCATGGCCGCCTGGACGACGATGGTCTCCTTAAGTTCCCGCGAGACGGGCAGCACCCACGCCATCAGGACGAAGACCGCCGGGCAGATCAAATTGCGCACCAGCGTGGCCAGGATCATCACCGCGCCGCCGCGTGAGGACCGAAAATCGCCCCAGAAATCGGCCATGGTCGCGCCGATCAAAAGCATCGCCACGGGAATCGTGCAGCTCCCGATGAGATGGATGGTATCCATCACCACTTTGACCGGCCAGCCCCACGCGGCGGAGGCCAGCGTGTCGGCATCGAGCCGCAGGGCGAAGTGGGCCGTGAAAAGATTAATCGCGACTCCAAGCAAAATGGCCCGGACGGAAGTGGTGAAAATGCGCGGCCATTCCTTGAAAACAGAACGCCGTTCAAAGCTCGCAAACCCGACCGTCCAGAAGGCGACCTCCGCGCCCAGATTGTAAACGAAGAGCACGCCGAGGGCGTCGGCTCCATAAAGCACCGCAATCAGCGGCACCGGGATGTAGCCATAATTGAAAATGCCGGCGACGAAGGCAAACGTCCGCGCTTGCGCGGCCTGCGGAAAGCGGTAAAGCCGGGCGGTGATCGCGGCCAGCGCGATACCGAGGGCCATGCAGACAAAGCCCAGCAGCGGACTCCAGAGCAGATTGCCCGACCGGCGCAGAGCCTCGCTCGGAATCACATGGTCCAGGATCAGGCACGGTTGAAGCACATGAACGACCAGACTCAGCAGCGTCTGGTCCGCCTTTTCGTTGAGCACGCCAGCCCGCCGCACCGCCGCGCCCACGCCCATAAGGACAAAAAGCGGAATGACCGCGCCCAGGATTTGCAGGTACTCGTGCATGGAAGCTGCTAGGGAAGCACACGACCCACCAAAAGCAACGCTCGACCCGCCATGGCGCCTTTCGCAGAGTCTCCTGAAAAATCAAGTCAAGAACCGGCCAAGATAAGTTGAGCGTGGCAAAAGACCTGCAGTTACTATACTGACAACCATGAGCACCGAGTCCGCCCCCACCAGCAACTTCCCCGCCTCGACGACGATTCATCCCGGCGTGCAGGCCTGGGTGGAGGAAATGACCGCGCTCTGCCAGCCCGCCAGCGTCCAATGGTGCGATGGGAGCGAGGAGGAAAAGGAGCGCCTGACGCAGCAGGCCGTCGATGCGGGCATCCTGATCAAGCTCAACCAAAAGAAGCTGCCCGGCTGCTATTATCACCGCTCGAATCCGAACGACGTTGCGCGCGTCGAGGAATGCACCTTTATCTGCACCCGCACGCCCGACGCGGCCGGGCCGACCAATCACTGGATGGCGCCCGCCGCGATGTACGAAAAGCTTTACGGCCTCTGCCGCGGCGCGATGAAGGGCCGCACAATGTACGTCGTGCCTTACCTGATGGGAATGCCCGGCTCGCCTTTGACGAAGGTCGGGGTCGAGATCACCGACTCGATTTATGTCGTGCTGAGCATGCGCATCATGACCCGCATGGGACAGATCGCCTGGGACGAATTGGGCCGGGACGGCAAATTCACCAAGGGGCTCCACAGCATGCTGGACATCAATCCCGAGCGCCGCTTCATCGCCCATTTTCCGCAGGACAACACGATCATCTCGGTCGGCTCGAATTACGGCGGCAACGTCCTGCTCGGGAAGAAGTGCCTCGCGCTGCGGCTCGGTTCCTACCTGGGCCGGATCGAGGGCTGGATGGCGGAGCACATGCTCATCCTCGGCGTCGAGTCGCCCACCGGCGAGAAGACTTACGTCGCCGCCGCTTTCCCCAGCGCCTGCGGCAAGACCAACTTTGCCATGCTCATCCCGCCGAAGGAATTCGCCGGCTGGAAAATCACCACGGTCGGCGACGACATCGCCTGGATGCGTCCCGGACCGGATGGCCGCCTCTATGCCATCAATCCGGAAGCGGGCTACTTCGGCGTGGTGCCGGGCACCAATTTCAAATCGAATCCAAACGCGATGATCTCGATGTCGAAGGACACGATTTATACCAACGTCGCGCTCACGCCCGACGGCGATGTCTGGTGGGAAGGCAAGGACGGCGAGCCGCCCGCGGACTGCCTCGACTGGCAGGGCCGCCCCTGGACGCCCGCCTCGAAGGAAAAGGCGGCCCATCCCAACAGCCGATTCGCCGCGCCGATGCGGAACAATCCTGCGCTCGCGCCTGAAGCGAACGACCCGAATGGGGTGCCGATCAGCGCGTTGATCTTTGGCGGCCGCCGCGCGACCACGCTGCCGCTGGTCTTCCAGGCCTTCAACTGGATCCACGGCGTCTATGTCGGGTCGACCATGGGCTCGGAAACGACCGCCGCCGCCGCCGGGGCCGTGGGCCAGGTCCGCCGCGATCCGATGGCGATGCTGCCGTTCTGCGGTTACAACATGGGCGATTATTTCCGGCACTGGCTCCGCATGCGGAAGATGCTGAAGCGGCCGCCCAAGGTTTTTCATGTGAACTGGTTTCGCAAGGGCAAGGACGGTAAATTTCTCTGGCCCGGTTACGGCGAAAACATGCGGGTCCTGAAGTGGATCGTGGACCGTTGCCGCGGCCGCGTCGCCGCCGACGAAACGCCGGTCGGCTGGATGCCGGAACCGGCGGACATCGATACCAACGGGCTCTCCGACTTCAAGCCGACGGACCTCACCGATGCGCTCTCCGTCGACCTGGAGGAATGGAAACGCGAGGTACTTTCCCAGGATGAGCTTTTCTTCAAGCTCTACTCCGACCTGCCCAAGGAGCTGATTTTCCAGCGCGAGCTGTTGATCTCGAGGTTGTAGAACTCTCTTCCCCGGCTTGACAGGAACCATAGTGCAACCATAATGGTTCCACATGGCATCCATCACCCTCAAATCCATACCCGTCTCCCTTCATCGCGCGTTAAAATCGCGCGCCAAACTCCACAAGCGCAGCCTGAATCAGGAAGTAATCTCGGTTTTGGAAGAAAAAGTTGCCCCCACCCGAAAGATCGATATTGAAGCCATGCTCGCCCGGGAAAAGCGTTTCATGGATTCCCTTCATTTCGAAACCACTCCTCACGAAATTAATGCCGCCAAGCGGGAGGGACGTCTTTGATCGTCGCTGATGCCAACGTTCTCGTTTACCGCCTTTTACCCAATCCACGGCGGGCAGATGCGTGGGCCTTGGCACGCTTTGATCCCGATTGGGCTGTTCCGCTTCTCTGGCGTTCGGAAGTTCGCAATGCGCTGGCGAAATATCTGCGGGCTGACCAAATCACGCGCCATGACGCGGAGACTGCCATGCGTCTCGGTGAGTCATGTCTCCTGGGTGGAGAGCACTCGGTTTCGGATCACGTCGTCTTTGATCTTGTCGCCCGGTCACGTTGTAGCGCCTATGATTGCGAGTATGTCGCACTGGCCCAAGCCCTCGGCACCATTCTTGTGACAGAGGACCGGGCTCTGCTGCGCGCATTTCCTCGTGAAAGCCGCACCATCGCGCAAGTCATCTAAATGCTTCCCGACCTCGTTACGCAAATCCCCGGCCCGCGGTCGCGCGAGCTGGTGGTGGAATTACGCGCGCACGAATCGCGGAATGTGACCTATGTCTCGCCGGGCTTTCCGGTCTTTTGGGAGCGGGCGCACGGCGCGAATGTCTGGGACGTCGACGGCAACCGCTTCCTCGACCTCACCGGCGGCTTCGGCGTGGCGAGCCTCGGCTACACGCCGGAAAAAATCGTGGCCGCCGTGCAGGACCAGGCTGTGCGGCTTTACCACGCGATGGGCGATGTTCATCCCAGCGCGGAAAAGGCGGCGCTCTGCCGACGGCTCTCGCAACTCACGTTCGAGAAATGGAAGCTCGGCGCGGGCAAGGTCATCCTGACCAATTCAGGCAGCGAGGCGGTGGAAGCGGCGCTGAAAACCGCGTGGCTCGCGACCCAACGGCGCGGCGTTCTCGCCTTCACCGGCGGTTACCACGGACTCGGCTACGGCGCGCTCACCGTGACGGGAAGGAAACTCTTCCGCGAACCGTTTGCGGCGCAGCTGGCCGACTTCGCCACGTTCCTGCCGTTTCCCGACTGCCAGCACTGTCCTTTCGGCGCGGAGGGCCGCGAGCCTTCCGCCTGTCGGCCCGATTGCATGAACACCTTTGCGATCCGGGCGGAGAACCTCCTGAAAAAGAAGACGATCGGCGCAATCCTGGTCGAGCCGGTGCAGGGCCGCGGCGGCGAAGTGGTCCCGCCCGATTGGTTTCTCCCCATGCTCCGTTCCCTGGCAAATCAATATGGCGCCCTGCTCATCTTTGACGAAATCTACACCGGATTTCATCGCACGGGACGCCGCTTCGCCTGCGATCATGGCAAGGCCCGGCCCGACCTGATCTGCCTCGGCAAGGCGCTCACGAGCGGCTTTCCCCTCGCCGCGTGCGTGGGCCGCGCGAAAATCATGGACGCCGCGTGGCCTGAATCGACCGGCGAGGCGTTGCACACCAGCACGTTTCTCGGCAACCCGCTCGGCTGCCGGATGGCGCTCGAATCGCTCGACCTGCTCGAAGCGGAACCGTGGAGCAAGCGGGTCGAGAAGCTGGGGCGGCGTCTGGAAAAAGGCTTGCTTCAGCTGCAAGCCGCGTCCAAGCGCTGGGGCTGGGCGCGCGGTCTAGGCTTGATGCGGGGCGTGGAGGTGCTCGATGCGAAAGGCCGGCCCGACGCGGCGCGCGCGGGTCAACTCGTTGAAGCCATGCTGGCGCGCGGGATCCTTATTCTGAGCGGCGGCGTTGACCAGAATGTCCTCTCGTTCACGCCGCCGTTTGTCATCAGTGAGGAAGAAATCGATTTTGCCTTAAGCCGGCTCGCGGAAGTTCAGTTGTCTCTCCAATAAACCACGGCGTGGGGGTCGCGATAGACTTCCTTCCATTCGGGCACGGAACGGAGTTTCTGGTTCAATTGAAGATAGGGATCGAGAATGAGCGAATCGTAGTTGCCTGCTTTGAGCTTCTCCTCCCAACCGGCGGAGCCCTTCGTCAGGTCGACGAACGAGAAAACCGCCTCGTCGCCGTAAAAGTCGCCGCGGTCATCGATGCTCACGCGAAAATCAGGACGCATGTTCCAGAGCAGCGGGCCCGCGTTCCAGGTCGTGGTCAGCGGCCGATGAAAGCGGTCGGGGTGGTCCCTCAAAAACGCGACCAACTTCGGCGTGACGCTTCCGCCGACCTGAATGCGCTGCCCGATCGGGGCCCGCACCAAAAGCGCGGCCAGGACCAGCGCCACCACCAGGGCGAGCCACGCATCGCCTCCGGCCAGCCGTTGTTGCGCCTGAAATTCCTTCAACCGACCCCGCAGGAAAGGCCACCAGGCGCCGTGCAACAGGATTTCGAGATCGCGCGCCACCGGCACCGCCGCGATTTCCATCAGCAGGAGAACATGCCGCTGCGCCTTCAGGCCCTCGTAGAGAAAGAAGAGGACTGGGATGGCCATTTCCCAGCACCAGAGCGGCGCGCGCCGGAGAACCCGGGCCAGGAAAACGACGATGCCGATAAACAGGATCGCGAGCGCGGACATCGTCGGGGTGGCGAAATTCGGCGGCAGATACTCGTCCCAGAGCGCGGCGCTTTTCAAAGTCGTGGCCATGAGGAACAGGTGCCGGTGCAAACCCCATCCCCATGGATTTATCGAGGTCGCCAACGTGCAGAGAAGGGTCAGGCCGATCCACGGAATAAGCGGCGCCTCATCGCCGTCGACCCGTTTGAAAATGCGATCGAGCAAACGCCCGGCCATCGAGGCCATGAGAAAGAGAAGCGCCGCCAGCCAGCCCGCGTGAAGATTGGCCCAGGCCACAAACACCAGCGGCAAAATCAGCCAGTCGCGCATGAGCGGATGCTTCCGCCGTCGCCAAATCTCGACCACAAGCGCCATGAAGAGATAAGTGAAAAGAACCGGTCGCGCTGAAAAATGGATCTGTAGCGTGAGAAAGGCGACGCTGGTGGTGAGCAGGACAGCCGACAATGAAAGCCCCGACTGAAGCAGGGTCCGATAAATGCCCAGAACCGTGGAGGCAAAGATCGCGTAGCAAAACGCGCAGACCAAAGGCAATCCACCGGCGCGGTAAAGTTCGCCCATGGTCGCCTCAAAGGCCCATTCGAAATCGGTCCAGGGCTCTCCTGCCCGCGTAAAGCTCAATGGGTCCGTGCGCGGAATCCGGCCCGTCTCAAGAATCACCTCGGCTGTGCGCAGGTGGCGGCCCACGCCGGGGTCCGCAAAAATGCGGCCGGGATGGTGGAACATCCACAATTCAATCGCCAGAAAGAGAAAGAAACCGAAGGTCGGCAGCCACCAGACTGATTTCATCGCGGGCTCAAACATCGAAGAGACGTTAGGCCGGGTTACAGAAAGCTGTCACCGCGAATTCGATGAAACGCCGCGACCCGCTTAACGATTCAAGCAAAAGTGAGGAGCCTTGGCAGGAAGGACGCGTGGACCGCCCATTAATGGGAGGCTGCGGCGCTGGCCACTACGGAGGTGATCGTCGAATAAACACCGCTAACTTGCTTCCCCAGACTGATCATGACCCCAATGGCAACAACGGAAATAATTGCAAGGATCAGGGCGTATTCCACCAGAGTCTGGCCCCGGCGATGGTTCCGTCGTCCGGCCCGTGATTTCAGGATCGGATTCAGGAAAGCCGTTTGGTCGACGTTATTCATCTCGATGAAATAACATGTTACCTTATAAAAGTTCAACTGATAAAGACGATTTCTGGTGAAAATATCGGCGAACTTCCTCGCTTTTCCTTTGTCTGAGTACAAGCGCGCAGCCTCGAAAGGGCCGATGAAAAGCTTTCTTCGCTCGAAATCTCCGCCTTCGTCCGATAGACTCGACCTTCATGCCTTCCGTCTTCATCAAAACCTATGGCTGCCAGATGAATGTCCGCGACTCGGAACAGGTCGCGCGCGATCTGGCCGGCCGGGGCTATGAGCTGGTCGAAAACGAAGACCACGCGGACGTCGTCCTGCTCAATACGTGTTCGGTGCGCGACATGGCGGAGCAAAAGGCGATAGGCAAGATGCGGACGCTGGAAGGACGCAAAAAGCATCGCCAGCATCAAGTGATCGGCTTCCTCGGCTGCATGGCGCAGAGCCGGGGAGCATCGATCCTCGACGATTTGCCCGATGTCGATCTCGTCGTCGGCACTCAGAAATTCCACGAAACGGGCCGCTACGTCGACGACCTTTTCCGCCGGCGGCGGGAAAATCCCGGTGCGAAACCGGAGCGGATCGTCGATGTCGCCGAGGAGACCGGCTCGCAGAACACCATCCGCGATCATCTGCTGGCGCCAAACCAGGTCACCGCTTTCGTCTCGATCATGCAGGGCTGCAACATGCATTGCACCTTTTGCATCGTGCCGAGCACACGTGGAGCGGAGCGTTCCCGGCCCATCGCCGAGATCGTCGCCGAAGTCGAATCGCTGGTGAGCCAGGGCGTCAAGGAAGTCACCTTACTGGGGCAGATCGTCAACCTCTACGGACGCCATGAATTTCCCGCCGTGGCCGGCCGCTCGCCCTTTGCGCAACTGCTGCATGCCATCTGCGCCGTCCCCGGAATTGAGCGGGTCCGCTTCACGTCGCCTCATCCCATCGGGTTCAAAAACGATCTCGTCGCCTGCTTTCGCGAGCTGCCCCAGCTTTGTGAACACGTCCACCTGCCGCTGCAATCGGGCAGCGACCGCATCCTCAAGGCGATGCATCGCGCCTATACCCGCGCCGGTTATTTGCGGCTGATCGGGAAACTTCGCGCGGCGCAACCGCGCATCGCCTTCACCACCGACGTCATCGTCGGCTTTCCGGGCGAGACCGAGGACGATTTTCGGCAGACCTGCGACTTGATCCGCGAAGTCGCCTTCGACAACGCGTTCATCTTCCGCTACTCGCCCCGCCGCGACACCCCCGCGGCGACGATGGAGGAACAGTTGCCCGAGGCGGTCAAGATGGAGCGCAACCAGGTCCTGCTGCGTATCCTCGACGAAATCGCCGATCACCGCGTGAAGGGACTGCTCGGGCGCGAAGACGAAATCCTGGTCGAGGGCGAAAGCCGGACCAATCCCGCGCGCTTCCAGGGCCGTACCCGCACCAACCGCCTCGTCCTCATCGAGGCCAACGAACGCTGGCGCGGCGAAGTGCTCCCCGTCCGCCTGACCGAATCGACCGGGTTTACCTATTACGCGGAGCCGGTGTTGCAGGCGGAAACAATAGAATGAAAGTCGGCGAGGCGATTCTTTCCCGGGGTTGGAGAAACGGCATTTGGCATTGCGTAAAACGGTTGTTTTAAGCAACCCGCCTTTTACTTAGGATGCCTCCAATGTCGGCAGTAACCTCCCCACTGAATCATCCCCTATGAAAGAATGGTCCTCTGACTCCGAGCTTTTCGCCCTGATGCAAGCGACACTCTATACCCCCGTCGTGGGCGACATCCTCGACCAGTTGGGAAATCTCCATCAATTCCTGCCCGCTACCGTGCGTGCGATTGTTCCCACGATGAAAATCGCCGGCCGCGCCATGCCCGTTTTACAGATGGACGTCTTCGGCTTGCAAGAAAAGCCGTTCGGCCTGATGACCCGCGCGCTCGACGATCTCAAGCCGGGCGAGGTCTATCTCGCCACCGGGGGGACATTCCAATCGGCCAACTGGGGCGAGATCATGACCGCCACGGCGCGTACTCGCGGCGCGGTGGGTGCCGTGGTGAATGGCTATCATCGAGACACACCGCAAGTCCTTGCCCAGAACTGGCCGGTGTTCAGCCGTGGATCGTGGGCGCAGGATTCGGGTCCGCGCATGAAGGTGGTTGATTTTCGCTGCCGGATCGAAATCGAGGGCGCCATGATTGAAAACGGCGACCTGGTCTTCGGCGATGTGGATGGTGTCGTCATTATCCCCCGCGAGAAGGAAGAGGAGGTCATCACCCGGGCGCTGGAAAAGGCGCGGGGCGAAAAGCTCGTCCGCCGGGAAATTGAAAATGGCATGTCCTCAACCGCGGCCTTTGAAAAATATGGCATTCTCTAACTTGTCGGATGCGGGCGCAGCTCATTCCTGATCATTTATGAAACTTGGCCTTGGCCTTTATCGTCACCAACTCAACGCGGAACACTACCGCTTTGCCCGCCAATGCGGATGCACCCATCTTGTCGTGCACATGGTCGATTATTTTCGATCTTCCCGCAGCAACCTCCCCGGCGACCAACCCATCGGCGATGATTCCGGCTGGGGCCTGGCGGGCGATCCAAACAAACTCTGGACTTACGAAGAGCTTGCGGCGCTCAAGTCGGAAATCAACGCCGCCGGATTGGAACTTGAGGCAATCGAAAACTTTGATCCAGCCCACTGGCATGACGTTTTGCTCGATGGCCCCAAAAAAACAGAGCAGCTCGAAAATTTAAAGGCGCTGATTCGGAACGTGGGCCGGGCCGGCATCCCGTTCTTCGGTTATAATTTTTCGCTGGCCGGCGTGGCCGGTCGCGTGAAGGGGCCGTTCGCACGGGGTGAAGCCGAGGCGGTGGGAATGGACGGGCCGTACGAGAAGCCCATTCCCAAGGGCATGGTCTGGAACATGGTTTACGATGCCGGCGCCCCGACCGGGACCATGCCACCCACCACGCACGAACAACTCTGGGGCCGCCTCAAAGATTTTCTCGACGTGATCATTCCCGTGGCGGAGGAGGCTGGAGTCACCCTGGCCGCCCATCCCGATGACCCGCCCACCCCGACGGTCCGCGGAACGCCGCGGCTGGTTTATCAGCCCTCCATGTATCAACGCTTGATCGACCTGAAACCGAGTTCACGCAACGGCCTCGAGTTCTGTCTCGGCAGCCTCGCGGAAATGACCGAAGGCGATATCTATGATGTCGTCAACACCTACAGCAGGCAGGGGAAGATTGCCTACATTCATTTCCGGAACGTTCGGGGCAAGGTCCCCACCTATCGCGAAACGTTTGTGGACGAGGGTGACATCGACATGCTTCGCGTGATTGGCATTTTGAAGCAGAACGGCTTCAACGGCGTGCTTATTCCCGACCATGCGCCGCAAATGAGCTGCGCAGCTCCCTGGCATGCGGGGATGGCCTTCGCGCTCGGTTACATGAAAGCAGCCATGCAGGCGTGCGAAGCAGTTTGACCCGCCGCTCTTAAGCCATGCCACCCTGTCCCAGCGCCCGCCTTGGCCACGTGCGCTGGACCATCTGCGCGCTGCTGTTTTTCGCGACGACGATCAACTATATGGATCGGCAGATTCTTGGTCTCCTGGCTCCAAAACTTCAAACCGAGTTCGCCTGGAGCGAAGTCGAGTACGGCAATATCGTCACTGCTTTCCAGGTGGCCTACGCCATCGGGCTCGTGGGATTCGGCCGAATCATCGATGGGGTCGGAACCAAGCGCGGTTATTCGATCGCCATCGTTGTTTGGAGCTTGGCCGCGATGGGTCACGCGCTGGCGCGATCTGTTTTCGGATTCGGCGTGGCCCGTTTCGCCCTCGGGCTCGGTGAGGCCGGGAATTATCCAGCGGCCATCAAAACCGTGGCCGAGTGGTTTCCGAAAAAAGAGAGGGCGCTGGCCACGGGCATCTTCAACTCGGGCAGCAACGTCGGCGCCATCGTCGCGCCTTTGGTGGTGCCGTGGCTGACGATTCAGTTTGGCTGGCAGGCTTCCTTTATTTTTCTAGGAGCGCTCGGTTTTGCCTGGGTCCTTTTTTGGCTCGCCAAGTACGACGGGCCGGAAACGAAAAAGGGCCTCTCTTCGTCCGAACTGACCTACATCCTGAGTGATCCCGCCGAAGTGCCTCTCGAGAAAATTCCCTGGCTGCGTCTTTTCGGTTACCGGCAGGCCTGGGCCTATATCGTGGGGATGGCCTTAACCGCGCCGGTCTGGTGGTTCTATCTTTATTGGCTACCGAAGTTTTTCCATGCCCGGCACGGTTTGGATTTGGTCAATCTGGGGCCGCCGCTCGTTGTGATATATTCCATGGCCTGCCTGGGGAGCATCGGAGGGGGATCGTTGTCTTCCGCCCTGATCAAACGCGGTTGGTCGATCAATGCCGGAAGGAAGATCGCCATGCTGATCTGCGCCCTGTGCGTTGTGCCCGTAATTTTTGCCTCCGAAATTTCCAACCTCTGGGGCGCGACCCTGCTGATTGGCGTGGCCGCATCGGCTCACCAGGGCTGGGCGGCCAATCTTTTTACCCTCGTCTCGGATCTTTTTCCGAAGCAAGCCGTGGCCTCCGTGGTGGGGTTGGGGGCCATGATTGGGTCCGTCACCTCGGTGCTTTTCGCACAATCGACCGGATTTATTCTCGAAAAGATCGGCAGCTATCGGCCTCTTTTCTTCTTCTGCGGCTGCGCCTACTTGGTCGCACTTCTCCTGATTCAGATGCTCATTCCCCGCATGGCGCCTGCCGTAATCGACGCCCAAAAAGTCTAATGGTTGAAAGCGATCGAACGTCTGATTAACGAAAACCCAATAACATGAATATGAAATCTCCTTTTGGTCTACTGATGGTTCTCGGCCTGTTTCTGGCCTCGCTCCCCTGCTACGGCCAAAGCCCGGCGCCGAACAATCTCCCGGCCATTCCCATTGTTCTCGCAAGGGATGCAAAACCCGGAGAGCAGGACCTGGCGCAGGAACTGGCCAATGATTTGGGGCAGGTTTATCCAAGCCTAAAGTTTCCGGTAGGCACGGAACCGCCGACTACCGGAAAATATATTCTGCTTGGCCAGTCTGGGAACCTGCGGATTGCGTCACAATTGGGCGCGGCGGCTCCGACTGCGCCGGATAGCTTTGTGGTGACGTCCAAACAAAACGGCTCCAGCGAGTGCGGCATCATTGCGGGCGCGGATGCGCGGGGCGAGGCTTACGGCGTCTATGCGCTGTTGGGAAAGTTGGGCTGGGGATTTTATCTTAGTTACGATGCCAAGCCGTCCCCGCGAACCGGCGCGTTTTCGTGGGACGATTGGCAAGTCTCCGACAAGCCCCTGGTCGCCGACCGGGTGGTCTTCGAATGGCACAACTTTCTCAGCGGTTGTTCGTGTTGGAATTTGCCCGACTGGGAGTCTTGGATCAGCCAGTCCCGAAAGATGGGCTACAACACCATCATGATCCACGCCTACGGGAACAATCCCATGTTGAACTTCGAGTTCAACGGCAAGACCAAGCCGCTCGGCTATCTCACCACCACCGTCCGGGGCCGCGACTGGGCGACCGAGCACGTCAACGATGTGCGCCGCCTTTTGGGTGGAGAAGTTTTTAACGAGCCCGTTTTTGGCGCGGATGCCGCCCAGGGACCGGAGGACCAACGGGGGCCCGCCGCGCAAAAGCTCATGCAAGACTGCTTTGCCTATGCGACGAAGCAATCGATGAACATCATCCTCTCAACCGATGTGGATACCGTGCCCGCCAATCCCCAGGAGTTGATCAAGACGCTCCCTCCCGAGGCGCGCTTCCAAAAAGGCACTTTCTGGCTGGCCAACCCGGACACCCCCGAAGGTTACGGCTATTACAAGGCGCAGGCGCAGGCCCTGATGACCGCCTATCCCGGCGTCACGTGCGTGGCTCTCTGGTTTCGGCGAGACAGCACGCCCTGGTTCAACCTCACCTTGGAAGATCTGCCTCCCCCCTGGCGTGCCGAGTACCAATCGGCCATCGACTCGTCGCCTGCAGCAGCCGGAGAATGGCATTCCCCGGCGATCTTCGCCCTTTCCAAGGTCGCCGCGGCCTGGCGGCGCGCGCTTGACGAATCGGGTCAAAACCAGGTCCGGCTGGCCCTCGGCAGCTGGACTTTCGAGTTCCTGCCTGCGGCCGATCGATTTCTACCCGCAGGAGTGACGCTTATCGGTCTCGATTATAATATCATCCTGGATAAATCCGATCTTTCCACTCCCGAGCAACGCCAAAAACTGGCCGCCGTCGGCTCCCATCGTCCGCTCATCCCCATCATCTGGCCGCAACACGATGACGGTAAATACCTCGGGCGGGGCTTTACTCCGTTTACCGATTTTCAAAAGAAACTGGCCGAGGCTCAAGCGAGCGGATTCGGCGTGATCCACTGGATGACCCGGCCTTTCGATCTTTTCCTTCTGGCCCACATCCGGCAGGTCTGGGGGCAAACGGAAAATGAATCCCTCGCGGCCACCACCCAGGAGTTTGCCGCAAAATCGTTCGGGGCTTCGGCCGGGCCAGCCATGACCTCGTACCTCCAAAAATGGCAGACGGACGCCCCCCTCTACGCGCGCGAAACGGGGCCCTTCCTCGTGGACCGCCCGCTGGCCAATATCCCCACGGTCATCGCCGGCTGCCGGAGCCGGATCAGTGACCTTGATGCCATCGACCTCACCTCTCTCACGCAGGAGCAGCAGGATCGCGTTCGCTATTGGCGCGGATTGGAGGAATTCACGGCCTCCTTTTTCCAAGCCCAGGGGCAGTTTCAGGATGCGGAGGCGCTTTGCGCCCAGGGACAACTCGATCCTGCGCGCGCCCTGCTGGCGCAGAGCCAGCCGGAAGATGTGATCAAAAAGTATGCCCAAACGGCCTCATTGGGCGGAATCACGAGGGGAGAACAAGGAGTAATCGTTTCACTCAACACCCGCTGGTTTTCCTACTTCATCGGCCTTCGCCAGAAGCTTCGCGTGGAACCGGTCCGCGTCAATTTCGGTCCCACCTCGCGTGATCCGCTGGCCCAACAACCCGGCAAGCTGAGTTTTACGATCGATGCCAAAGGCAACTGGTGGCAGACGCTCGGCGCGCAGGAAACCGGCGCCGAGATTTTCTCGCAACCGAACGCGACCGATGAAATGGGCCGCACGGGCATCCAAAGCGCCCGGCCCATTGTGCTGAAAGTGGGAGTCACCCTTCTCGGGCCCGCCCTGGCCAAGTCGGGAGAGAGCTTGCCCGCGGGCAATTATCGGGTGCATCTTCTTTTGCTCGATCCTGATTCGACCGCGGCGGGACAACGCGTTTTCACCATTGCCATCGGCAAGACTTCTGAAAACGTGGATGTTTTTAAGGATGCCGGTGGCGCAGGCAAAATCGTGGAGAAGGTATATCCTGTCACTCTTGACCAGGCGGGCCAAATTGCGGTGACGCTGACCCCCATCGCGGGCAAGGCTGCGATTTCCGGCATTCTCGTCGAACCGGTGGAATAATCCACCGTGACCTTACCATCTTTCCGGGATGTCAACCCATCTGCATTTACTACGCGTTCCATTAGGCAAGCGTCCGCTACTCATCTAAGCAGCTGATATTCCCCTATTCTTGCTACGGTCACAGCCGCGGCTACGACTGCGGCTCCCACACAAACCGCCAGGGCTTGAGCGCCCAGGCGCCCGCATAGTTCACGCCGATGCGCGGCGTCCGTTTCACTTCGCGAGGCGGCACCTTCACGCCGCGATCCTCGATCCAGATGACTTCGCCCGAGAGATCATGCCGATTATGATGCATCTCGATGCCGAGCGCGGCGCAAACGCGTCCGGGACCGCTGGCCCAATCTTTCTCGGCGATGCCTTTGCGGCGCTTCCGCACCAGGTCGTGCCCAGCGGTGATTCGCACCGCGCGCACCAACACCGCCTGGGGCGAATCTTGCGGGCCGGTCACGATATTGAAGAGCCGGTGCATCCCGTAGCAGAAATAGACATAAGCCACGCCTCCCGGCGCGAACATGATTTCCGTTCGCGCCGTACGCCGACTGCCGAAAGCGTGGGACGCCGCGTCCTTCGGACCGCCATAGGCCTCGGTCTCGATGATCATTCCCTCGGCATAACCGTCGGTCGCCCGGACGCAGAGAAATTTCCCCAGGAAGAAGCGCGCCGCCCGCGTTGGCTGGGGGTCGGCGTAATCGTGGCGTGTTAGTTTTTTGCCATTCATTCCCAAATTTTAGACATGAGGAACATGAAGGACATGAAAAAACAGGCGGACCATAGAAGCCTCATGTATTTCATGTTTCTCCTGTCTAAATTCCCCCTCTCTTTTTTCAGTCGTTAATTCCGTTGATTCCGTCTAAATGATTCTTCCTCCTATGCCCGCTCCCACGCACACCCTCTGGCCCACCCTGCCGCTCCAACTCGCCAACGACATCCTTCTCGCCGTCCAGAAGGGCAACAAGAAACTCTATCGCACCGCCGTCGAAGTCATGGCCCCGCGGATGGGCATCCGCGTGCCGACCCTGCTCGAAATGCCGAAAGCCCAGCGGCATGCCACCTGGATTCAAATCCTCGCGCGGCCCGAGATGGAAGTCCTGAGCTTCAACCTTCTCTCGGCCTGGCTGATCGAAGCCCAGCGGCCCATGCTCTGCGCGTGGCTCGACGCCCTTGGCATCGAGCACGGCGACAACGGCTGCGCGGACAGCTTCCCTCCGCAGCCCGAGACGGCGGTGCTCACGAAGGCCGTTGATACACTCCTCGCGCAGTTCGATCCGCAGATCGTCGGCGTTTACCTGCGCACCTTCAACCAGATCGACGAGACCCAGTGGCCGGCGCTGGACGAGATTTTGCGCAGCGACCCCCGCCTGCAACCGAAGACGGCTGCTTTGGCCGGCGCCTGATTCGGGCAACGTCCCGATTCAACATTTGACGGATGCGCCGGCGCCCTTAGGCTTTTATTTCCAACCTTAACCAGAAAAATATATGGCTCATAAATACCCCAATAAACAAGAAGCTCTCCTCGCCAAGGTGAAGGGCAAAACCGGCAAAATCTCCGACAAAACCCACGAGGAGCACCTCAAGCTCTACACGGGCTACGTCAACAAATCGAACGCCATCCTGGAAGAGCTGGAAAAGCTCGGCACGCCCGATCCCGCGGACGCCAAAGTCGCCAACCAGATCCAATCGGTGCTGCGCAATTGGAAGGTCGATCTGACCTTCGCGCTGGGCGGACTGAAGAACCACGAGCTCTACTTCAACATCCTCGGCGGCGACGGAAAAGTCAGCGGCAAATTCGCCGAGCTGGTCGATCGCGACTTCGGTTCCTTCGAGAATTACAAAAAGGACCTGAAAGCGACCGGCATCGCCGCGCGCGGCTGGGCCTGGACCGGCATCGACCACGAGACGGGCAAGCTGTTCAATTACATAGGCGACGCCCAGAACACCTATCCGATCTGGGGCGTCACCCCGGTGCTCGGCCTGGACGTCTACGAGCACGCCTACTACGCCGACTTCTTCACCGCCCGCGCCGGGTACATCGATGAATTCCTGCAATTCGTCGATTACAGCGCCGTCAATGCGCTGTTGCCGAAGTCATAAATCGAATCGCGCCAACTTCGAAATAAGAAAAGCCCCGGGGATCTTTCTCCGGGGCTTTTCGTTTATCGTGATGTTTCTTTCGCCGAGCCCTGCGCCGCCAGCTTTTTGACCACGTCAACGGGATGATGAGGCAGGCCGGAAAGCGCGAGGATGGCGGCGCCCAGGATGGTGCCGGTGATCGGAAAAGGGAGGCCGACCATGAACGCGCCGAGAAACGCCTTGCCGAGCGCGGCGGGAAGCGCGTCCTTCGTCCATTTCCGTTGGATGGCGAGGACGAGCGGAAAGCTCGCCACGAAGCCGACCACACACATCCAGGGCAAAGCGAGAAATCCGGTCGCGAGGTCGGTGCCGAAAAGAAGCCAGTCGAGCGCGAGAATGACCACGCCGCTGGCCGGATGATAAAAGGTGCGCAGCCCGGCGAAGGGGACATGCGAATCATTCGCGGGAACCGGCGGCGCGTAGGCGTCCTTGGGCAAGGGCGGCAAAACATCGACCGGAACTTCCCTGGTTTCGGGGGAACCTGCGCTCATGACTTCTACCATAGCATATTTGGAAAGGAGTGCCTACTGAGCGCCGAGACACGCCCGCTTGCTCAGGCTGAGGTCTTTTTTGAGGGCACCGCATGCCGGACGCGAATGAGGAAATCGACCGCATCCACCGAAATCGAGGAGGAGCGGTAGTCCTTCTCTTCGTAGGGCTTGAGCGTCAGTGGAATCCAGCTTCCGGCGTTCAGGGCATTGCCCGCGTTGTCCTTGTAAATGGTCTCGACCTCCAGGGCGAGCCGGTGCCCGGTCTTGTTGCGCAGGCCGGCAAAAACAGAGAGAAGATTGTTCTCCGCCAGTTGGGAGCCCACCCGCAGGACGGCGAGTTTGCCGTTCAGGCTCGCGTCGACGATATCAAGATTATCGAAGCTCGATCCGGCATCCGCTCCTCCACCACCGTCTTCGTCGGCGGCAAGAAGAGCGCCCATCAGAGGCGCGGGCAACAAGGCCGGATTCGCCCTGACACCGGTGGAAATTATCAGCGCACAAAACCCGGCCCATCCAGCCTGCTTGATTTTCAATGCACGCATGGAAGCCTCCGACTTCGATCGTCCTAAAGAGATTCGTTACCGCTGGACGCAGGCGGGGGCGTGGTGGTCGGAGCCTCGGTATCCGGCGGCGGTGGATTACTCTCCGTCGGTTCCGTCGGGACCGGCGTGCTCTCCGACGGTTCCGGGGGCGGTTGTTCCGAAGCCTCCTTGGTGATGCGGTAGAGGCCGTTAAAGAGAACTTCGTTGGTGTGGATGTCGACGAACTCAACCTGAATTTTGTAAAAGTCGTCCTCGGCGTGGCCGCGCAACTCGGCCAGAATCTCGTAATCAGGCTCCGTAGTGTTTTCTTCCGGCTGCGGCGCTGCCTTCTTTTTCTTGCCCTTTTTCTCCGGCGGCACATAGGGAGGAAGCGTATGCTCGACGAAGCGCAGTTTCTCCCGCGTGAGGAGAAGGAGCCGGTCCCGCAGCAGTTCGGTGTAGGGATCGGTGTCGATCGGCTTGTCGATGATGCTGGTCACCCCGGTGAACTGCACGAGGGGCGGGACCGGCGCGCTGGCCACGACCGGCAGGTCCATGATGGAGTGGGCCACTTCCTGTCCGACGATGGCGATGTCTCCCGCGTCGACCGGTTTCTGCGGCGGAGTCCCGGCGGGCGGCTGCGCGAGATGCGAGCCAATGCTGTCATCGACCGGGGCGCAGGCCGCCAGGGCGAGCGCGATAACCGCGAGGATCAAGTTCCGACCAAATTGCCTTCGTTGAGCCGCCAGCTGAAATAAAATCATACGCCTTCGACCTTAGGGCATCTCCAGAGGAGGGCAAGGCCGCGTTGCGAACCTGGGCTGCCCGATTTTGCGCAGCGAGGTGACTTCGCGCGAAAATTGCCCTGCGCAGCAGCAAAGATTCTTTGCGCAGGTCCGCCCCGCGGCTAAGATGGATCAAGCTGCGTCCACGGACGGGCTCCCGCACTTGATCATGCCTCCTTCCTCTCCTCCCAGACCCTCCCCCTACCGCTGGCCCATCCGGCTCGGCGCCGTCCTGGTGGGCGTGGTTTTGCTGGTCCGGATTTTTGGTCCCGCCCGCTCTTCGCTGGAACAGACCCATTCGCCCATGGGCCTGCCCAAAATCACCATCGTGCCCCCTTTTGCGCTGACAGAGCGGAGCGGAAAAAACATCACCAATCGCGATCTTTCCGGCAAAATTTGGGTGGCTGACTTTATTTACACGACCTGCCCCGGCCCCTGCCCGTTGATTACGGCCAGCATGGCGAGACTTCAGGGCGCCGTGGCCCAGGACCCGCAGGTCCAACTGGTCTCCTTTACTGTGGACCCGCAGACCGACACCCCTGCCGTCCTGGCCAAGTATGCGGACCAGTTTGGAGCCGATCCGAATCGCTGGTGGTTTTTGACCGGGCCGGAAAAGCCGCTCTACGACCTGCTCCAGAACGGCTTTTACATGGCGGTCCAGGACAACCGCGGACAGCCCCCGCAGGACGGCCAGTTCACCGTCACGCACAGCACGAAAATGGCGCTGGTCGACTCGGACGGAAACGTGCGCGGCTTCTACGACGGCGTCAGCAAAGACGACCAGACGGATTTACGCCGGGACATCAAATTACTGGAGAAAGAAGAAAGCCCATGACCACCGATCTCCCCATCAACGAAGCGCGCACGCCGCCCGGAGTGATCGCGGGCATCATCGCCATCAGCGCCGCGGCCAGCCTTTTCCTTTTCTGGCTGGTCTACTTCCATGCGCCCGCCGACGTGACCGGCAGTCACCTGAGCTTTTTGCCCGCGCTCAACGCGCTGCTCAACGCCCTCGCCGCCATCGCGCTCGCGACGGGCTTCGCTTTCATCCGCGCCAAAAACATCGCGTTCCATCGCGCGTCGATGTTCACCGCCTTCGTCTTCTCCTCGGGCTTTCTCGTCGCCTACATCACCAACTACGCGCTGCATGGCGAGATGAAATTCCACGGCCTTGGCGCAATTCGCTGGGTCTACTTTCCCCTCCTGATTTCGCACATCATCCTGGCCGTCGTGGCGCTGCCGATGATTCTCATCACCTTTTTCCTCTCGCTGAGCGGACGGTTCCCCGCGCACCGGCGTCTCGCCCGCTGGACGTTTCCGATCTGGCTCTACGTCTCGGTCACCGGGGTGATCGTTTACGCCATGCTGGCAACTTACCACTAGTCTAGCAGACAAAATATTTAGACCGTGGCCACTGGCTTTTTCCGAAAGAGCGTGTACGATTCTTCTTACGAAGAAAAGTGAGCCCTGGGTCAGGGCCGGTGGGGAACGCTCTTTGAAACATTTTTTTGCCGGAGGACCAAAGACCTGAATGAGGTCGCCTTCGGCACACGCTTTACCCTGGGGTGTACGTGCTGCGGGCCTATGTCTTTCGTCCTATAAACACGACCTAGGAGGCATCAAGTCGCAGGTTTAAACGCCACGCCTTCACTGGAAGGCGGGATCTCCTCGACCGTCTCCGACCTATAGTGAGGGTCGAAAGTCCTGCCCGCCACGGCTCTCCGGGGTAATATTTTTCGATTAGCCGCCGCATTCTCCTGCCACTTGGGCAGTCGATTGAGTGCGGCGGTTCTTTTTTGAGTCGCAAACCTTCCCTCTTTGCATCTTGACACCTCGGCGATCATCGGAGACGTTTTGACCCTAATGAAGGACGTCGACAATATTCTGAAAAAATTAGGCTTGTTGGGTGCGGAGGACACCAAACGGGTGGCGGAAGCAGTACGCGAGCATCTTGAAGAATTGGACGAGATCGCGGCCTATGACGCAGCCAAAGCCAAGAATGAGCCGACCGAGTCCCTTGACACCGTGCTTAGCCGCTATTCCAAGACGAAGAGCGCTTGAGCTACCGGGTTGAGATCAAAAGGAGCGCCGGCAAAGCACTCGATGCCATTCCCCCGCATGATCGGGAACGCATCCTTGAAGGTATTATCGGCCTGAAAAGTGATCCCCGTCCGGTCGGCTGCAAAAAATTGAGCGGTCGCCAAGGTTGGCGCATTCGCTCGCAAAACTATCGAATCATCTACGAGATCGACGATGCGGCGAAGCTGGTCCTGATCCAGGTCATCGGCCACCGACGCGATGTCTACCGCAGATAGGCTGGACCGGCCATACCCTTTACCAGCCCGTTATTGTCATCAAGCGCTTTTCCCGCTAAATCTGGACGCTTTCCATGTCGTTCCTTGTCCAGAAATATGGCGGCACCTCGGTGGGCAGCCCCGAGCGCATCCGCAATGTCGCCCAGCGTGTCGCCGCATCGCACCAGGCCGGGCATCGCCTCGTCGTGGTCGTCTCGGCCATGTCGGGCGAGACCGACCGGCTGCTGAAGCTCGCCCGCGAGGTCAACCCGGAGGCGACCGCGCGCGAGGTCGACGTCCTCCTCTCCACCGGCGAGCAGCAAACCATCGCGCTCACCGCCCTGGCGCTCCACGGACTGGGCATACCGGCGGTTTCGCTGACCGGCGCGCAGGCGGGAATTGTCACTGACGGCATGCATACCAAGGCGAAGATTCTCAACATCACGCCCAGGAAAGTTTTTGAACACCTCGATTCGGGCCATGTCGTCATCGTCGCGGGATTCCAGGGACAGAACGACGACGGCCAGGTCACCACGCTGGGCCGGGGGGGCTCCGATCTCACCGCCATCGCGATGGCCGCCGCGCTCAAGGCCGATCGCTGCGAAATTTACACCGACGTCGACGGCGTCTACACCGCCGATCCTCGGCTGGTGCCGAATGCCACCAAGATCGACGAAATTTCCTACGACGAAATGCTGGAATTGGCCAGCCTCGGCGCCAAGGTCATGCAGGCGCGGTCGGTCGAATTTGCCAAAAAGTTCAAGGTGAAGTTTGAGGTCCGTTCAAGCTTCAACCATAATGCCGGAACGGTCATAACCGAGGAACACCCAGCCATGGAAGATGTCGTCATACGCGGAGTCAGCCTGGAAAAGAACCAGGCCAAAGTCACCATCATCGGCGTGCCGGACAAACCGGGCGTCGCCGCCGGCCTCTTTTCCGCCCTCGCCGAATCGGGCACGAACGTCGACATGATCGTGCAGAACGTCTCGCTCGAAGGGACGACCGACCTGACCTTCACCATCAACCAGGACGACCTGCCCGGCGCGCGAAAAGTGATCGAGGCGCAGGTCGCGAAGATCGGCGCGAAGAGTCACACCGCGAAGGACGGCATCAGCAAGCTCTCCGTGGTGGGCATCGGCATGCGTTCCCATACCGGCGTGGCGGCGACCCTTTTCGGCGCCCTGGCCGGAGCGGGAATCAACATCCAGATGATCTCCACCAGCGAGATCAAGATTTCGGTCATCATCAATGAGTCGGAGGGCGCGCGCGCCACCCAGGTGGTGCACGACGCGTTCAAGCTGGGAACCTGATTCAAGGCGCGGCCAGCTTCCGCGCGGTCACCTCGTTCTTGAGCTGGGTAAAATCCTGGCCGACCTGGCTCTGCATATCGATGGCCATCCGGTCCTCGGTAAAGCCGATGGCACGGTCGGCCAGATCGAGCTTGTCATTCTGGAGACACGTTTTGACGTAGGGATAAACAATCTTGCTGTAGAGGGTGAGACCGCCTTCCTGGCCGAAATCGCGGATGGTTCTTTCGTAGACCAGCCGCGCGCCGTCCCAATCCTGCGTCTTCAGCTTTTCGTTGATTTCGTCGGCTCCGGCCGCGATGCCGAAATCGAAACCTTCGCTGCGATTCTGGATGATGATGTCCTTCAGTAGTCCGTCCGCATCGGGATCGTTCGCGGCTTTCAAGGCGAGATAGAGCCGCTTTTGACCCTCCACCTTCATCTCGGTATAGTTCACGAACTGGGTGATCCAGTCCTGGTAAAACGCCTTGATCTTGTCGAGATCGCCGCCTTTATCCACCAGCGCGGCCTGCAAGCGCCACGTCCCCGACCACTCGGGCATGATGGAACGCGCGTCGTCGAGGATATGGGGGTAGGAGGCGTCGTTTTCGTGGAGATGCGCCCAGGCGAGCGCGTTCATCGCGGGCTGATAATTGGGATTCTTCGCGCCATTCTTGAAGAGATTTTCCAGCACCGAATCGTCGATCGGCTGCCAGGTCTGCGGATCGACGGCAAAGCCCTTGGGAAAGTCCTGCTGCTCATAGCGCCCGCAATCGAGCTCCCACTTCCCCGAGTTGGAGAGATAACCAAACCAGGCGTGCGCGCCGTCCATGCCGTACCCGGTAAAGCGAATCGTGGGGATGCCGCGCCCCTTGCCCAGCGTCTCCGCGTAGTAGGCCTGGTCGATGCAGATGCCGCCCTTTTCGAGAATATCGGCCAGCTTGTACGAGGGATTGGGCCAGTCATAGGTGGAGGAGATATTGCTGATCCGCGTCGTGTCATACTGGACCGCGAAATAGGCGTCGGCGAAAGTGGAGTAGGAGGTGCGGTCCTTTTGCGCGTATTCGAGCTCCGACAACTTCACCTCGCTGTCGACGAGGAACTTGAGGTTCTCGAAACTGAGCTGGGTCGGGTCGAGTTCAAGCTTCTTGTCGCGATTGGATCGCACGTAAAAGTTGAATCGCTCGACGATATCGAGGTCTCCGATGGGCACGGCATGCGGGTCGACCTGGCGATGAGGCCAGTCCTTCGGAAAAGGCTGGTCGAAAACGAGGCTGAACGCGACCCCCAGCGCGGCATATTCGTGAAGGTCGGCCGCGTTGGCCTCGGCCAAACGGAGCAGATTCTTCAGCGCCTCCTTTTTGACATCGAGCGGGTCGAGTTTTTCGACGAATAGATGGGAGACGGTTTCGTCCTGGCCGAGCGCGAGGAAAGTCTTGAGCTGGCCCGCGCCCGCCAGGTCATCAGGGCACGCCAGCCCCAGCCGAATCCATTCGAGATGCTCCAGCCAACCCTGAAAATCGGAGTCGGAAAAAACGCGGGAGCCGTTTTGCTTGTAGTCGGCTTCGAGCTGGGCCTGCAACGCATCGGCGGCCCGCGGCCAAAGGTCCGGAGTCGGATTCTTCGCCCACCAAGCCTTCTGGTCCGCGTCGTTCCACGAAGGAAGAGCTGGCGGCGAAACACTCTGCGCCGGGCACAAGACGGCCGTCAGCGAAAGCAGCAGGAGGGCCGCGCCATTTTGCAGGCGGCCCGGCAGACCGGTCCAAGACTGGCCCTGAGCGGATGTCCTCCGGCACATGAAAGTGTGCGGCTCGGCGGCGCTTCGCTCACGATGACGGACCCGGCGTCCGCTACTTCTTGGGAGCGGCGGCTTTCTTTTCGGCGGCCCTTTTCTCAATGATACGATCGTTTTTGACCGCGCGCTTGGCGCGGGTGCGAACCTGTTTACGTCCTGGATAATCTCCCATAAGGAAAAGATCATGCGCGTTTCCCCGGGGATCGGCAAGGAAAGACATCTCTCAGGCCCCTTCTGGCCGAAGAGGATTCTCCTGGGCGCCGGGAAGGTGAAAGATATCGGCCACCGCCTTGGAAAAAGAGGTGAACGAAACCGGCTTCGGAACATAGCTGGTGACTTTCAGCCGGCGGCATTCCTCCATGTCGCGGGGGTCGTTGGAAGAAGTCATGACAATGACCGGAAGGTCCTGCAGACTGTCTTGCGCCCGGATGCGGCGCAAAAGTTCCAGACCGTCGAGGGAAGGCAAGCGGAGATCGAGAAAAAGGGCGATGAGCCCCTTCGCGAGCTCAGTCGCACGTGGGCCGGTCAGGAAATCAAAGGCCTCATGACCGTTGGCAATGAATTTGACGTGTCGGTCCATCCTGCTTTTTTTCAATTGCCGCAGGAGCAGTTCGCAATCGTCGGCGTTGTCCTCGATCACAATTACCCGCACAGGAGTTTCGACCGGCTCGGACTCTGGCATAGGGTCCTAATTATGCCAGATCAAGCGGTGATGAAAAGCTTATCTCCTGCGCGCGGTTTACTCCATGAAACGCACAGCAACCAATTGCATTGCGCATGATTCTGCGCGTTTAGAGGGGCGAAAAGCGACGATTCCTCGCGACATCGGCAAAAATCCTTGCAGTAACTCGTTGTGAGCGAGGCATTATGACTTCGAAAACACGATTGGCATACCCAGTGCGAAGAAGAGGGAAGCGTTAAAGCGCCACTTTAAATGAAAGGCACCATATGAACGAAACAGAAACAAAACTAAATCTGAAGGGTAATTGGAACGTCGTCAAAGGGAAGCTCAAGCAGGCCTATGGAGACCTCACCGATGACGATCTGACCTATGTCGATGGCAAGGAAGACGAACTCGTGGGACGCATCCAAAAACGGATCGGATCCACGGCCGCCGACGTGCGGCATCTGCTGCAAAAATACAATCGGCCGTAGAGCGTCATCATGAAACAGGCCCGCCCTGGGCTTAAACGGGACAGGGTGGGCTGGGCCCATCGAGGCGGTAAACTAAAAGGAAAATCATATGTTAAGCTATGCAATTACGTTTTTAATCATCGCCATCGTGGGGGGTGTGTTGGGATTCATAGGCATCGCGGGAGTTGCGGCGGAAATCGCCAAGGTTCTTTTCTTTGTCTTTTTGGTCCTCTTCATTGTTTCTCTGGTGGCAGGACGTCGGCCCCCGGTCTAACTTCTGTGATCTTTGGCCCGCAGGTCGCGGGCGAAGTCTGGGCCGGTGTTCAAAGGGCCCCATTATCGCGTAGCGCCAAGCAGGTTCTTGGACCGCCGAACGATATTCTGCGAATTCCGTGGCGCAAGCAGTGCAAAATGCAATAATTGTGAATGGCCTATTAGCCTCCAACTAAAAAATCCAAATGCTAAGTCTTTCATTATAAATGGAATAAAGCAGGGGAAGTAATTTTGGCATCTCGTGTGCAGAGAAGGGACGGGTCCAAATTCGGATCCACAACCAAAGGATCACTATGAAACTCGCGGGGATTATACTCATTGTCATCGGCATATTGGCGCTCGTCTATCAGGGCTTCACTTACACAAAAACCGAGAAGGACGCTCAACTCGGTCCGATCGAAATCCAACATCAGGAAACCCATACCGTGCCCCTGCCTCCCATCGTCGGCGGCGTCTGCATCGTGGGAGGAGTTCTGGCGCTGGTCATGGGTGGACGCGGCAAGGTTTAAGACCGTCTGCTTGGGGCGATGAAATCGACCATTTTCAATCCGCGCCAGATGGGGGCCATACCCCTGGAGGGCTCGACCAGTTTTCGTGTCTGGGCGCCAAATGCCTCCCAGGTTTCGGTGGTCGGTGAGTTCAATAACTGGGATCCCAACGTCCATCCTCTCGAGCGGGAAGAGGGTGGTCTCTGGGCGCGGGAAATCCAGGGAGCCGTGCCTGGAAATCAATATCAGTTCGAGATTACCAACGGCGAGCGCCGTTTCCGGAAAAACGACGCCTATGCGCGCGAGATCCATCCGCAGACCGCGCTCTCCGTCATTTACGCTGACAATTATCAATGGAAAACCTCCGACTTCGTCCTCCCGAACTGGAACGAAATGGTCATTTACGAGCTCCACGTCGGCACCTTCATCGCGGGTCCCCAAGGCAGCCCTGGTCGCTTTGACCAAATCATCGGTCGTCTTCCCTACCTGAAGGGCCTTGGGATAAACGCGCTGGAGATCATGCCGCCGATGGCATTTCCGTCTGAGCGCTCGTGGGGCTACGGCCTCACCAATCCTTTTGCCGTGGAAGCCAGCTACGGCGGCAACGATGGATTCAAGCGGTTGGTCGACGCGGCCCATGCGCAGGGCATCGGCATCATTCTTGATGTCGTTTATAATCATTTCGGCCCCGACGATCTCGACCTCTGGCAATACGACGGCTGGAGCGAAAACAACAAGGGCGGCATCTATTTTTACAATGACCAGAGGTCCTGGACGCCCTGGGGCGAAAACCGGCCCGACTATGGCCGCGGCGAAGTCCGGCAATATATCCGCGACAACACCCTCCTTTGGCTCGAGGAATTTCGCGTGGACGGACTCCGCTTCGACTCCACGCTTTTCATCCGCAACACCCGCGGCGAGAACGGAAACGTCGAGACCGACATTCCCGAGGCCTGGAGCTTGTTGCAATGGCTCAACGAAGAGACCCGCCGTTTTTTCCCTCACTGCCTCACGATCGCCGAAGACCTGATGCAGAACGCGTGGCTGACTAAGCCGGTCGCGGAAGGCGGAGCAGGTTTTTCCGCGCAATGGGATTCGGCCTTTGTCCATCCGGTGCGCACCAACCTGGTAAAAGTCGAGGACGGCGACCGGTCGATGGAGGACATCGCCCATGCCATTGAGTTCCGTTACAACGCGGACGCGATCCAGCGCGTCATCTACAGCGAATCCCACGACGAGGTCGCCAATGGCAAGGCCCGCATTCCGCAGGAAATCAACCCCAAGGATACCGCCGGTTATTTCGCGCGAAAGCGTTCGACCCTCGGCGCCGGGCTGGTGCTGACCACGCCGGGAATACCGATGCTTTTTGAAGGCCAGGAATTTCTCGAAAACGGCTGGTTTCGTGACGACAAGGCTCTCGACTGGTCCAAGCTGAAAACCTTCCAGGGCATCAACCGCCTTTACCGCGATCTGGTTCACTTGCGGCGAAACCTTTTCGGCAACACGAGGGGGCTTACCGGCCCCTTCAGCCATGTCTTTCATCTGAACAGCCACGACAAGATCATCGCGTTTCATCGCTGGGCCGACGGCGGTCCCAAGGACGATGTCGTTGTGGTCGCCTCCTTCACCAATCGCACGCTGGAAGAGGGCTATAGGATCGGCCTGCCGAGGGGCGGAAGCTGGATCATTCGTTTCAATTCCGACTGGAAAGGCTACAGTCCCGACTTCAACGACGTGAGCAATTCTGAAGGACAAATCGTGGCCGAAAAAACGCCGTACGACGGCTGCGAGTATAGCGGAATCGTCTCGCTTCCGCCCTACGGTTTTCTCGTGCTCAGCCAGGAAGAAGCCTTCGAAGAACCGGCATCCACCGACCAAAAGCAGGAGGATTGATATGCGCATCTTGATCATCGATGACGAAGCCCACATTCGCAAAACGACGAGCGTCACGCTCGAAACGCTCGGCCATGAATGCGAACAGACTCAGAACGGCGCGGACACGCTCAGCCTCTTGAAAAAAGGCAGCTTCGACGCGGCCTTCCTCGACCTCCGCCTCGGCGATGAAAATGGCCTCGACCTGATTCCGAAGATGCTGGCGCTGGAGCCCAACCTCAACGTGATCGTTTTCACCGCCTACAGTTCCATCGACACCGCGGTCGAAGCGATGCGGCGCGGCGCCGTCGATTATCTCGCCAAGCCGTTCACCCCCGACCAAATCCGCCAGACGATGGCGCGCATCGAGAACAACCAGCGCCTCGAAAATCGCGTGGTGGAACTTGAATCGATGCTCTCCACCCGCGATGGATTTTCCGATTTCACCACGCAGGAACCGGTCATGAGGAAGGTCTTCGAAACCGCGACCAAGGCGGCCGCCTCCGCGGCCACCATGCTTTTGCTGGGCGAAAGCGGGACCGGCAAGAGCATTCTCGCGCGCGCCCTGCACCGAACCAGTCCGCAACGCGACAACGCCTTCGTCACCGTCGCCTGCCCCAGCCTTTCGCGGGAACTCCTCGAAAGCGAACTTTTCGGACACGTCCGCGGCGCCTTTACCGGGGCCGTCGGCGAGACCTGGGGCAAGGTGAAGGCGGCCGAGGGCGGCACCCTTTTTCTCGATGAGATCGGAGAGCTTCCGCTCGAAATCCAGCCCAAGCTCCTGCGTCTTCTCCAGGAGCGCGAGTATGAGCGGGTGGGCGACTCGAAGCCGCGCAAGGCCAACGTCCGGGTCATCGCCGCGACCAACCGCCGGCTGGAAGACCTGCTCAAGGAAGGCAAATTCCGCGAGGATCTTTATTATCGCTTGAATGTGATCACCGTGGAGTTGCCGCCGTTGCGCCAGCGTTCGGTCGATCTTCCCTCGTTAGCCGAGGAACATCTCGCCATGTTTGCGCGCCAGAGCGCCCGGCCGATCAAGGGCTTCACCCCGGCGGCGATGAGCGCCATGCAGCGCTACCCGTGGCCCGGCAATCTGCGGGAACTTCGCAATGTCATCGAGCGCGCGGTCATCCTCGCCCCCGGCGACAAAATCGACGTGAATGATTTTCCCGACAACCTGCGCGGTTCGCAGCCGTCGGGCGCGATGATCGGCAATCGGGTGACGCTCGAGGAACTGGAGCGCGAACACATTCTCCGCATCATCGAGGTGGCCGGCAGCATGGACGAGGCCGCGCAAATTCTCGGGATCGATCCCGCGACCCTTTACCGCAAACGCAAACGCTACGCCGAGTTGGCCGAGCAGCCTCAGCCCTCGTCCCCGGCGCCCGCTTCCTAATCGCGCAAAATGTCTCCACGCGAACCCGGACAACACGCACTCGTGCGGCGTATCCAGGCGACCCGAGAAAGACAAGCCAGGACGGCGTCTTTTATGATGTCACCCAACCGATCCCATCGATTGCATTTGCGTGAAGGTATGGAACGGTATCCCCTTGGACCTGACTCATGAAGCATATCGCCACCTGGATTGAAGAAGATCGCGGCAAACACTTTGACGAACTATTCGCCGACTCCGGCTTCCGGTTATGGAACGCGCGCGTGGAGGAAGTGCCCTGGGAAAACATCCGTGGCTTGCTTTTGAGCGGCGGCTCCGACGTTTCCGCCCCTTATCTCACCCAGGTGATTTCCGATCCAGCCGTGATCCGCGACCCCGATCCGCTTCGCGACCAATGGGAATTTCCCGCGCTCCACAAAGCGCTCGGCGGCGGTCTTCCCATTTTCGCCATCTGCCGGGGGCATCAGGTCCTCAACGTCGCCCTTGGCGGCACGCTTCTCCTCGACATTCCCGGCCACAACCTCCCGGACCAAAAATATGGCAACGTCCAGGAATTGCGCTTCACCCCTTCGGCGCAAGTCCGCATCCCGCGCGTCAACAGCTCGCATCATCAGGCCATCGCGAAACTGGGCGACGGCCTCGACATCGAGGCATGGCATGTCGTTGACGACATCATCGAGCAAGTCCGGCTGCGCAATTATCCCTTCTGTCTCGGCGTCCAATTTCATCCCGAGCGCGATGTGATCTATCGTCCGCTTTTCGACGCGTTTCTCGAACACGTCCATTGAATTCATGCACGCCAACCCCTTGAACCTCACCGTCCGCATCGGCTGCCGCCAGGTCTACGAAGCGAAAGATCCGACCGCGGTCCTCTTCATGATCAAGCCGCGCCGGCAGGAGGGCCAGTGCGTGAGCGAGGAACGATTTTCCTGCCATCCCAGCCTGCCGGGACTCGAATATCAGGACGAACACGATAACATCGTTTACCGCGCCGTCCTCCCGCCCGGCGCCACCACCATCGAGCACGACGCCCTCGTCGCCGTCTCTTCCCATCACGACAATCATGGCCTCACGCCGCGCCTGGTCCCGCTGTCGAAGGTGCCCCGCTCCGTTCTCCGTTATACCTTGCCCAGCCGTTACTGCGATTCCGACAACGTGATTGAATTCGCGAAGGACCTTTTTGGGAAAATCCCGCCCGGCATCGATCTCGTCCAGGCCATTTGTGACTGGGTCCACAATAAAATCGAATACCGGGTCGGCTCGGGTCTCGCCAACATCTCCGCCTCCCAGATCCTCGACCGCGGCTACGGCGTCTGCCGCGATTTCGCGCACGTCGCCATCACCCTCTGCCGCGCCTTCGATCTCCCGACCCGCTACGTCACCGGTCACCTCCCCGACATCGGCCGCGTCTCGCCCGGCACACCGATGGATTTCCACGCTTATTTTGAAGTCTATCTCGGCGAATGGCTCACCTTCGACGCCCGCTTCAACGTCCCGCGCATCGGACGCATCAAAGTCGCCCACGGTCTCGACGCGGTGGACGGCGCCATCGCCACGCTCTATGGCGAAGCGCCACTCAAGAAGTTCGAGGTCTGGGCCTATCAGGTCAATCCTGACGAAGTTTCCATCGGTGATCCCATCGACCTGTCGAAACGCCTCGACGGCACCCTCGAGGTCCGCACTGCCTAGCTCCGCGCCGCGACTCCACTTGCAAAGAGGTCCGAGTATAGGGTCTTCACCCCATATCACCCGCGGCCAAAGCAGGCGATGTTTAAGTCGGATTAGCCACTCATGAAACCTTCCCATCCCATTCGCATCCTGATCATCGAGGACGATCCCGATGACGAGGCCATACTCCTTCGCCAGCTAAGGAAGGCCCAACTCGACGGACAAGTCAGGGTCATTGCCGACGGAGACCGGGCCCTGAATTACCTCAGCGACGCGAAGTACCGGTGCGAAGACCTGATCGCCGTTTTTCTCGACTTGCACCTTCCGACGCTCGGAGGCATCAAGCTCCTCGAAGCCATCCGGGCGGCCGACCGTCTGCGGCACCTTCCCGTTATTGTCATGACCTCCGCCAATGCCCAGGACGAGTTGGACAAATGCCGTGCTCTTGGCGTGGTCTCCTACGTCGCCAAGCCCATCTCGTTTGCCGCCTTTCTAAAGGCGATTGCGGACACGTTTCACGTCCGCAGACACTTCCCGGACGCACCGGGAATCGTGCCAGGTATGGAGTAGCGCCACAGCCCTGCCGCGGCCTAAAGTCGCCGGAAAAAAGCTCTTTACGCTGCCACCATAACTGGTAGCTTCTCACTCCCTGATGCGTCCGGTTTTAGACCGCACCATTTGCGCCGAATATCTTCCGTTTTCGTCGAAAGGGTACAAAAAAGTTAATTGGCTCGGTAGCTCAGCGGTAGAGCAGGTGACTCTTAATCACTTGGTCCAAGGTTCAAATCCTTGCCGGGCCACTCTTTAATAGACAACAACTTAAAGAGTTTTGTCGTTATTTTTTCGCCCTGATTCAGCCTTGGTGCCCGAATAGTGCCCACAAATCTGCCCGCGCTCAGAAGGGGCGATTAGAGACGGGTGCCAAGCGCAGGGTTTTCATTGCATATCCCTGCATTCTGCTAGGGTAAGCCGTCGGTTCCGATTCAACCCTTCAAGGAGAAATTCATCATGCTTTACACCATTGTGGTTGTGCTGGTCATTCTTTGGTTACTCGGTTTCATTGGTCATATCGGCGGTGGCCTGATTCACCTGCTTTTGGTAATCGCCGTCATCGTGCTAATCTTTAATTTCATCTCTGGGCGACGGTAGGCTGCGCAGGAGCGGCATGGACGGCTTGCCTGCCTCTCCCGAGCCGGTAGGATAACGCCATGAGTCAGGAGTCTCGCCAGATTTATCCCGATGCCGATGCGTTGGCCAAAGCCGCGGCCGTCGATCTTCTCCAGCGCGCGCAGCAAAGCGTCGCCGAACGCGGAATCTTCACCCTCGCGCTGGCCGGCGGCTCGACTCCGCGAAAGCTTTACAGCCTCCTCGCCTCCGATCCCCAGTTCCGCGATTTTCCCTGGGACAAAACCCACCTCTTTTTCGGTGACGAGCGGCACGTGCCTCCCAGTCACATCGACAGCAATTATCTCATGGTCAGCGGCACTCTCCTCGCCTCCGGCCGCGTGCCCGCAGCCAACGTCCACCGGGTCCGCGCCGAGTTGCCCGACGCCCACGTAGCCGCGCTCGATTACGACGTCGACCTCCACACTTTCTTTACGCCCTCCTCGCAGCTCGGCGGCTTCCCCCGCTTCGACGTGATCCTCCTCGGCATGGGCCCGGACGGCCACACCGCGTCGCTCTTCCCCGGCAGCAAGGGCCTCGAGGAAAAGCAACGCTGGGTCATCGCGAACTGGGTGGAAAAATTCAAGACCGCCCGCATCACCTTCACCTTCCCGGTGCTCAACGCCGCCCGGGCCGTTCTTCTGCTCGTGGCCGGCGCGGACAAAGCCGACATGCTCCACGAAGTCCTCGTGACCCAGCGCAGCGCGGCCGCCTATCCCGTCCAGCAGGTCCAGCCCATCGACGGCGTCAAAATCTGGCTTCTCGACCACGCCGCCGCCGCGCGCTTGCCGCAATAAAACGCAACCATGAAGCCGCCCCTTATCGCCCCCTCGGTCATCGCCGCCGATTTCGGTTACCTGCGCGCGGACCTCGCCCGCGCGGAACAGGGCGGCGCGGACCTGCTCCATGTCGACATCATGGACGGCCATTTCGTGCCGAACATCACCTTCGGTCCCGCCATCGTCAAGACGATCAAGTCGCTGACGAAGCTTCCGCTCGACGTCCACCTCATGCTTTCAAGGCCGCGGAAATTCGTCACCGCTTTCGTCGAGGCGGGCGCGGCCAACCTCACCTTCCATGTCGAGTGCGAGGACACCATTCGCACCGCCATCGACGAGATCATCACCTACGGCTGCCACGTCGGCCTGGCGGTGAAACCGCGCACGCCGCTCTCCGCCGTGAAGGAATACCTGGGCGCCATCGACCGCCTCCTCATCATGACCGTCGAGCCCGGTTTCGGCGGCCAGAAGTTCATGCCCGACATGATGCCCAAGGTTGAGCAGGCGGTGGCCTGGCGCGAAGAGGGCGGCTTCAAGTATGACATCGAGGTCGACGGGGGACTCGACCGCTACACCATCTGGCCGGCGGTCCGGGCCGGGGCGGAAGTCATCGTCGCGGGCACCGCGCTTTTCAGCAACGCCGACTTGGGCGGCGCCATTCACGATTTGCGGGACAACGCCCGGGAGGCCCTCGCCTATCTCAACGCTCCTCCCGTCGAGGAAGAGCCGCTTTAGGGCATTTTAGAAAATACGGTACCCGTTCGTGATGACTTGATGCTTTGAGGCCCAGAGGGCCGACTGAAAGTAGCCCGTGGCTAAAGCCACGGGGTTTCGCCCGCACGGAGTCCGCGTCCTGTAAGGACGCATGAAGAAGTACGGAGGGGCGTCGCGGATCGTCTCAAGCGTCCCTGCGGGACGCGCTTGCGCCTGTGGCCAACCCGTGGCTAAAGCCACGGGCTACTTTCAACCGGTCCTCCGGACCGGGAGGAGTCGCGCCAAAGATGTGTGACTTTTTTAAAACGCTTTAGGGCGCCAGCGTCTCGGTATAGCGCGCCATCAGCCAGAGCAAATCGGAGAGGCGGTTGAGATACCGGATCACGAGAAAATCGATCTCGTTCGATGAGGCGAGTTTCGCCACCAGCCTTTCCGCCCGGCGGCACGTCGTCCGCGCCACATCGAGCGCGGCCGAGGCGAGGCTTCCGCCCGGTGTGGCCCAGCCCTCGAACTTGACCTTTTCCTTCTCGATTTTCGCGACCAGATCGTCGAGGTGCTGCAGCATCGCCGGCGTCAGCTTCGGATACTTGTCCTTCGCGTAACGCTCCGAGTCCTGCGGCGCGACCGCCAGTTCCCCCATCAGCGCGACCAACTGCTTCTGGATCAGCAGCAATTCTTTTTTCACCAACGGCAACCCGGCCTGCGCGCGCGCCATGCCAAGCGCGGCGTTCAACTCGTCGACCGTGCCGTAGGTCTCCACCCGCAGATCGAATTTCTCCACGCGCCGCCCATACATCAGGCTCGTCTTCCCCTGGTCCCCGGTGCGCGTGGCGATGGACATAGCGCAACCTATCGCGCCCCGCGAAATCCTACAAATTTTCTTTGAGCCCGTTTAACCGGCAACTCCAAGCTACGACTCAATGAAATAAATAACTTGGTTGATCAGCGACACCCTAACTCGGGTTCGGCGTTCGACGTAGCAGAGATAGGACGTACAAAATGGCTCCAATAAATAAAAAGAAATAGCCTGTAAACCGAGTGGCTGTAACGAACAAACCTATGGGAATCACCCATCCCAGTTCAGCCATAGTTGCCTGATGGATGTCGGCCGATTGATGAATATAGCCGAAGCCCGAAAGCATCCCATACCCGAAAAAAAGAAAAGTGCTTATCAAGGACGGTACGATGATGAGAATCACGCTAACGATAAGAAGGAATTTTGCTCTTTTTGCCATTGAAGTTGGAGGTGTAGCACGTTTACGTCGATTCGGTCAAATTTGGTAATTCCGTTCGAGTGCCCTTCATCTGGACAACCCCGATTTGTCCTGCTTGTTTGAAAATATGACTCCCGCCCGACTGATGTGTGCCGCCAGCGGCCACGATGCCGACATGCTCTACGCCACCCGCTTCTACGCCGATGATCCCTTTGTCTGGTGGGAAGCGCGCGGGAAGACCCACATCGCCCTCTCCCCGCTCGAGATCGACCGCGCCAAGCCCATCGCGCGCGTGACGCAGGTCCACGGCATTGGGGAATTTCTCCCCTCCCCGGCCAAGGACAGTTCCGCCGCCGCCGTCATCTCCGGCCTCGCCGCCCAATACAAACTCAGGTCCTTTCTCGTGCCCGGACAATTTCCCGCCGGACTGCTGGAGAAACTTCGCGGCAAGGGGCTCAAAATCACCGTCTCCGAGCAACCCTTCTTCCCGCAGCGCGCGCGCAAAACCAAGGACGAAATCGCCTCGCTCGAAATCGCACTGCGCGTGGCCGAGAAAGGATTGCGCCGGGGCATCGACGTGCTCAAGGCCAGCAAGCCGGACCGGCGCGGTTTTCTCCAGTGGAGCGGGATTCCCCTCACCTCCGAGCGGCTCCGCGCCGAAATGGACGCGGCGGTCCTTCACGCCGGCGGTTCACCAGCCAACACCATCGTCGCCGGCGGCCTTCAGGGCTGCGACCCGCACGAGCGCGGCCACGGCCCCCTTCGCGCCAACGAAGCCATCGTGCTTGATATTTTTCCCCGGCACGCCGCCAACTTTTATTACGGCGACCTGACCCGAACGGTCGTGCGCGGACGCGCTTCCGACGCGTTGCGCCGCCAATACGCCACCGTGCAGGAGGGCAAGCGCTGGGTGATGAAGCAGATGCGCGCCGGCGCCGACGGCCCCGCCCTGCAAAAGGAATTGATCGCCCGCTTCAAGACCGCCGGTTATCCCACCGAACAGCGCGACGGCCGCTGGGTCGGCATGTTCCACGGCGTTGGTCACGGACTTGGCCTCGACCTCCACGAAGCGCCCCGCTTCGCCGCGGGCAAGCTTTTCGCGGGCCTCAGCATCACCGTCGAACCAGGCCTCTACTATCCCGGCGTCGGCGGCGTCCGCATCGAGGACGTCGTCATCGTCGGCAAAACCGGCGTCCGCAACCTGACCAAATTTGAGGAAGAACTAGAATTGCGGTAGGATCTCTTTCATGAAAGCCGAAGGCGTCATCGATCTCCCGAGTCCCTACCCGGTCGCGGAAACGGCCGATCGCGCGCAGAATTTTCTACTCGGCAAGGGCATGAAAATTTTCGCGCGCATTGATCAAGCCGCCGAAGCGGCCTCCGTCGGCCTGTCCCTGCGCCCCACCATCCTGCTCCTGTTTGGCAATCCCAAGGCCGGCACGCCGCTAATGGAACAATACCCGTCCCTGGCCATCGATCTCCCCTTGAAGGCGCTCATCTGGGAATCATCCGAGAAAAAAGTTTATCTCAGCTTGGTCAGCCCCGACTATCTGCAGCGGCGTCATCATTTGCCCATGACGCCGTTCGCCCAAATCCCGGAACTCCTCGCCGCCGCCCTGAAATAGCAAACGGACTATTTCGCGTCCGCCTCTTTGCCATAGACTAGAATCTTGAAAGTACCGGGAATCGGCTTGGGGCGCGCGCCGACCGTTGCCCCAATCGTCGGAGCCTCGAACTGAGCCGTTGCGAGGTAAACTTTATGCGTTTTGAGGTCGATGGCCATCGTCCGGGCGCCTTTTTGCGTCACGACCACCTGGACAACGGTCAGCTTGTCGGGAGCGTCTTCGTGGGCCACGGTCAACGTGCCGTCACCGTTGGAGCTGAAGGCCAGCTGCGCACCGGGATCGAACGCGTTTGCGTCCACTTTTTCCCCAATCGGCACCGATGCCACCACCTTGCCGTTCGTGGCATCCATCATCAGCATGAGTCGGTTATGACATCCGATGAAAAGCCGGTGATGTTCCCCATCGATGGCCATGCCGGAGGCTTCCGCACCTGGAGCGATCGGCCAGGTTTTTGTCACATGATGCGTCCGGGCATCAATCACGACCACCTCATTTTTATCCTCAATATTATCAAAAACCAATCCGGCTGAGGGATCGTAAGCGGCGAACTCCGGTTTTCCCGGCAGCGCAATCGTCGCCACGACCCGGCCGCTCTTCGCGTCGAAGACGGTAGCCGACAGGCTCTGGCCATTAAACGTGTAAACCTCCTTTTGACCGGAGGCATAGACAATCGCGTCGGGATTCTTCCCCGTCCCGACCTTGGCCACGGTCTTTAACGTATGGAGATCGATGATTCCCGCCATGGCTTCCTGGCCGTTGCTGGAAAACCCCCGGTGCAAGTCAGGCGCCATGGCGAAGCCATGCACCCCAGAGGTATCCGCAATTTCCCCCACCACCGCATCGGTAGCGGTATCGATCACGACGATCTTTGTCCCGTGAGAAACATAAAGCCGCCCGGCGGCATCGTCGTCGGCCAGATAATCCCAACCGCCTGCGCCTCCCACCGGGATTTCCTTCACTAAATGATAACCGGGATCGGCGCCCGCGGTCGAAACGGACAGCAGGGCCCCTGCAATCAAGACGATCAACCTGCCGACGGTTCGTGAAAACATACTCGCTGCCCTACTCATTCACCGTTTCGCCGGTCGTGCGCGAGACGGTGACCATGACCGACAGCGCCTGACGCTTCGCGCCCTTGAAGACGCCCCGCAACGGCGGCACGTCGCCGTAATCACGGCCGATGCCGATCTGGACATGCCGCTCGCCCTCGAGCATGTCGTTGGTCGGGTCGAGCCCCACCCACAGACCGCTCGGCAGATAAACCTCCACCCAGGCGTGGCTGGCGGTCGCTCCCACCAAACCGCTCGTGCCGCGGACCGATTCCGTTTCGAGGTAACCGCTGACATACCGGGCGGGCAACCCGGCGCAGCGAACCAGCGCGATCATCAGATGGGCAAAATCCTGGCAAACCCCCTGCCGCTTGCGCAAAACCTCGGTCAGCGGCGTGCGGATATCGGTCACGCCCGGCATGTAGGTAAACGTCTCGTAGATATAGGAACAAAGCCCCAGGATCGATTCGGCAAAGGAAGCGCTGCTCGGCAATTGCTCCTTGGACATCTGCTCCAGCTCCGGCGTGATCGGCGCATGCATCGAAGGCATCAGGAAATCGAACAGCTCGCGGCGATGGGGCCAGTTCAGGCGCACCGCTTCGCTCACCGACAGGTCGAGCGCGCTCAACGCGTCCTTGTGCGGCAGCGTCTCGACCGTGCTGCGGGAGGTCACGCTCAGGCATTTGTGGCGGAACGGAACCGAAAGGCACTCGACCGTGTTCTCGTAATAATCGGTGAATTCCTCCAGTGCCGCGCGAGGCGTCACTTCCGTCACGTGACGCTGGACGATCTGCCGGCTGCATTGGCGGGGCCGGACGCGCAATTCCGTAAACGACTCGATGGCGGGGGCGGAATACTCGTAAGCGGTGGTGTGAACGATGTTGAAAATCATTGATCCTGTTTTTCCATCACTTGGCGCCGTTTAACCACGCGTCCCGAAAAACGGCTGACAGCGAGCTTAAAGACTTTATCCGCAAGGTACAGGCAGAACAACACGGAAGCCCGCTGCGGAATCGCCGGGCGCGTCCGCCTCTTCTAATTCCTGATCCAAAGTCCGATATGCGTGTCGTGCGAGAAGGTATCGTGCCATCCATAGCTGCTGCCGTGGAGACCGGCCTCGATCTTCGCCCACGCCGCCTCAGTATCCTGGCTCTTAAACCAAAGCACATACTGAATGTCCTGGCTCTTCAGCCACTCGCCCGGGTCGGGCATCTCGCCCCCATAAAAGCGCCTGATCTGGTCGTACCGATAACGAATGTCGGGCGAGAAACCCCGCCAGAACTGTTCGTGCCCCATCCAGCCCAGGTAACACGGCTGCCCCGCAAACAGCGTCATGGCCGATTGATTGTTGAAATCTTCCCCCTCCGGATCTTCCAGGGTGACGCCGCGCGGGAGAGTCTTGAGATAGGTAAACAGCCCCCGGTTCTCGTCCGTTGATCAGGTAACTGTGCCCGCCCAGTTGCCCAAAATGGTCCTTGGCGGGCTGCCACCAGTAGGTCGCCAGGTCATAGGTATAGAGAAGCGGATAGCTGATGAAGAAAAACGCGAGGACGACGATCCATTTCCTCGGATTGCTCAGGAGCCTGACTCCCAGCGTGAGCAGAATGATGCCGCCGATCCAGTACCACCATTTGAGCGTCGAGTTGAACCTCGCAAACTGACCGCCGTAAAGGTCCTGGATGTAAAAGAATTCCGAGAAGAAAAGGAGTCCCAACCCGAGCCACCCCAGCCCATTCGTACTTTTTTCCCCCGAAAACAAGGCGAGCACCGACAGGCCGATGGCGGGCAGCATATAGATCAGGAAGAGGAGCGGAGGCGTGTGGGAGTCCAAGGGCACCAGCTTCAAACTCATGTGGTAACCGTCTGCGGTCGAGGCAAAGTAGCGAAAATAGGGATAGATCGTGATGTAGCCCGCCAGCGCCCCGCCCGCGAGATACCAGAATTTGCCGGTGAGAAGGTCCCGAAAATTGTAGAGGCACCATCCTCCCAGCGCGACCGCGGCCACCGGCACAATCCAGGTGTTCGACACCGTGCTCCACGCCAGGCAAGCGCCGGGAATGGCCAGATAGCGGCCCCGTTTTTCCCGGTGATAAAGCGTCAGCGCCAGGATAGCCACCATGGCCAGGTAGTGGCCCGACAAAGGCGGATGATAGTCCCCCACGTAGACGCAATAGGCAAACGGCTCTCCCGGCAAATCGAGCGGGGTCGAATTCGGAGGATTGGAATAATGATCGAGCAAAGGGCCGAGGGGCGCCTTGTCCAGCACCGTGCAGCCGATGAACCTCATCGATGCCCAGGGGGAAATCTGCGTGGTCAGGAGATAGATGATCCCGCTGACGCCCGATCCGCCCAGGATCCAGCCGGCCGGAACCAGCCAGCCGCTCCATTTTCGGGCATGGGGAATCGACTTGATTGTCTCCCGGCAGATCCCCACCGCCGCGGTCCCGGCCATCGCGACCACGACGCAAAAGGCGAGGTTGTAGGTGGTCCCCGCATCGAGCCCAAAGATTCGCCCCATCAAGGCCGCCGCGTAATACTGGAAGCTATAATATTGCGTCGAGAGAGCCGGATATAACCAGACATCGGGAGCGGGAAGAGTGGTCCCCGGAAGGTAGCTGCAGATATAGGAAAGGTCCGCCAACTTTTCGCCGCTCGAATCGACATCGGGATAAGCATAGCGCCAGCCCAGCGCATAGAGGAAAATGACGAAATAAGTCACGTAGGGTCCCGCGTGCCGCAACGGATTGAAACCGATCCACTTTTGGATTTCACCCAGAAGAGCATGGTCGAATTTCTCCCGCCGGGTGCTGATCACGATCAGGGCCGCGCTGGCCCCGGTGGTTATCAGCCAAACCCATTGCAGGTTTCCGAAACCGTGCAGGAACTCCAACAGAAAAGCCGTCGAACAAAATAGCCACGGGCCGAGGGTCAGCGTCAGCCAGCCGTTGCGGATTTGCGTGACCGCACCGACGAAGAGGCTCAGTCCAATCAGGTTGAGCCAGAGAATGAGAATGAGGGTCAGATTGGCCAGGTGAAGCATGGGCGTCCTTGGTGGCAACCGCTGGAAAAAGAACCACCCCTTAAGGCGACGAAAGTCCCTAAATTCGCTGGCGTCATCACCGAATGGCTCTCTCTTTAGCAAAAAGAAAGAAACTTGTCTCGATTTAAGCTTCTTTAATCAATCTCACTGCCGCCTTGGGTCAATCAGCGCGGATGCGACAGGTCAAAAAGCTCCGGCTCGCGGAACATCACCTGGTGGTCGAGGTAATGGTCCGAAATCAACACGTTGAAGTCGAGCAGCAGCTCGGTCAGCTCGGTCAGCTTCTTCGGGAAGTCGGGCGTGGGCGCGTCCGAGAGATCGTCGTCCGGCGAGACGGCGGAGCCCTTCTCTCCCACGGGCGGAAAATAGACCGCCATGTCGATGAAGTTCAGCTCCGTGATCACGCGGGAGCAATGCTTGAGCGGCGTATCGGCGCCCTTGGCGGGACGATCGCCCAGCGTCGCGTTCAGGGCCCGGCGCATCCCCTCCAGGCAAAAAAGCGCCGACCGGGGAAATTCGGTGTCCTGGAGAAGCAGCCGCGCCACCCGCGCCGCCACCGGCCGCGCATGGTAGAGACTCCGGTAGGCGTACTGCCCGGCCAGCATTTGCAGCAGCAGGTCGAGGTTCGTGCTGCTCACCGGACCGATCATCGACGCCCCTCCCATCTCGGGAGCCAGCACCTGTTTCAACGTCAGGATCGTCATCAGACTCCGCTCCGCATAGACCCCGAGCTGCCAGAAATGCCACGCGTCATTATGCAGCATGTGCTTCTCCAGCGCGCCGGTGAGCTCGTCGAGCTGCGTGAGAATGTCGTGATGCAGGGTCCGGTCCTCCATCGCCATCCGCACCCGCTCCGTCGCGCTCTGGTCGGCGTGAAGCGCCACCTCCAGGTAGAGATGATTGAGCACCGACCAGACCTCCGGCGGAAAATGTTCGCGGATATTCTCCGCATTTTGCCGGCACGAAAGCAGGTACGAGAGGACCGAGCCGCCATTGCGCCGGTCGAGCAGGAAGTAATAGGGGACGTCCTGGGGCCGCACCGAATCGCGCCCCAGTTTCATGAAGAAATCAGCGGGATGCCCGCTGATCGCCGCCATGGCCGCCCAAAGCGGCTGACGTTGCCGCGCGGTCGGGCTCCCGGTCAGCGGCGACGGCTGCATCTGCACGATGCGCAACATCCGCGTGGTCACCTCCGCCCGCTCCGCGTAACGGCCCATCCAGAAAAGCGATTCGGCCACGCGGCTCGTCAACCGCAACCGCTTCGGCGCTTCCTCCGCCTGCGCGTGCACGGAGACCTGGGCCGACGGCACGGTGCGGAGAATCCAGACATCCTTGACCCGGTCGGTCGCCTGGACCGAGCTCACGAGTGAGGCGGCCGGCCCCGTCCAGGCCAGGGCGCAGGGCGAAATCCGTTCCTGCCCCAGCGCAAAGGCGCGCAGGGTCACCGGTAGCGAGCGCGAACCGGTCGGCGTCCAGCACGGATGCGCCGCCTGCGCGACCGCCTTGTGGGCCACATATTCGCTCGGGGCCGCCTCGATCTCCTGCCAGAAGCGGTTCCACTCGTGGGCCGGCATATGCCGCGCCACCCATTCATGGGCCGGGGTCCGCTTCCAGGCATGCCGGATCACATAGTCGTCCCGGTTGTCGGCCACCTGTTCGCGGACATCGAGATCGCGCATCTCGAGCACGTGCGGCGAAGCGAGGATCGGCTTCTCTCCCAAATAATATTCCGTGATCACCGAAAGATAGGCGGCCAGCGCGCGATTGTTCGCCAGGTCCGACCCGAGTCCGTTCGCCACCGCGAGGGAGCCCTTGCGCACGCACGAGAGCAGGCCCGGCACGCCGTAGCGGCTGCCCGCGTCGAAGACGACCGGGTCGAGCAGCGAGGTCGCCAGGCGCCGCAACACCACGTCGACCGGCTCGATCCCCGCGATGGTCTTGAGATAAAGGCGGCTGTCGAGCACGACGAGATCGTTTCCCTGCACGATCGGCACGCCCATCTGCCGCGCCAGGGCCGCGTCATCCAGGTAATACTCGTCGCTGCTCCCCTGCGCGAGCAGCACGCCCCGCGCGTCGCCGTCGGGAATCCGCACCAGCTCCTGCAGCACGTCGAGCACCTGCGCGGCAAAATCCTCAATGGGGAGAATCTCCAGGCCTTCGAAAAGCCGGGGCGCGATCTGGCGCAGAATCTGCCGCTTTTTCAGCGCGTAACTCGCCCCGTCGGCCACGCCGAGATGGTCCTCCACCACCAGCCACTGGCCGCGCGCGTTTTGCTGAAGGTCAAACGCCGTCAATTGGAGATAACTTGCCGTCACGCCCGGCAGGCGCGCGCAGCCCCGGTGGAAATTCGGATCGGAATAGACGATGTCATACGGCACCACGCCCGCCTTCAAGATTTCCTGGCCGCTGTAAATGTCGCGCAGGAAAAGATTCCAGGCCCGCACCCGCTGGCTCAGCCCCGCCTCGATGCGCGCCCATTCCTCGCCATTGATCACCAGCGGCATCAGATCGAATCCCCCCGCCGAACGCGCCTCCTGCGGCGCGACGTCATGGGGCGCCAGGTAAGCCCCCTCCTCCTCGCGCAATTCCTCCGCCATGGAAAAAATGCGGTCGAGTTGATCGAGCGAGAGCGACCCCAGCGTCTTTTGAATCTGAAAGACCACGCCCGCCGACATGGAAGTGGGCACGAAACTTTGGGACTGGGCCTGGGACTGCTCCGGGCCGCCCAAAGCCGGGCTATTCGAGGAAGACGCAGCGGCAGACATTCGTCAGAGGCTGTCCCAAAAGTCGGCGCGGGTCACGCTGAAAGGATTTCTTTCCATTCACTTGGCCATGTTATCGAGGCTCTTGTTCACCTTTTGCTTCGCTTGTTCCGCGTCGATCTTCGCCTTGTCCATCCCCACCTGCGCCTCCGTCCTGGCCTTCTCCGCGGCCGGCAGCAGGTAGACCGTGCCCACATATTTATAAAGCGCGACCACCTCGCGCCCGATCCTCCAGGCGTCTTCCTTCCGCAACGCGCCCACATGGACCTTGTCGACCTCCAGGACTCCCTCGTGACTCAGCGCCAGTTTCGTGCGCGTCACGTGATAATAGTCGGTGACGATCATCACGGAGTGGAAATCGTGCTGCTTCATGATTTCGGCCACGTCACGGGCCGTCTCCTCCGTGGTCTCCCCTCCATGATCGATGACGATGACCGCATTCGCCGGCACTCCCTTGCTTTCCAAATACTGCGCCATCGCCGTCGGCCGCTCCAGGGCCGTATCCGCCTCCCCGCTGGCGCCGGAACCGCGCCGCATCGACCCGCTCACGATGACGAAGGGAAATTCGCCTCCGTTGTAAAGCTGGGCCACGCGATCAAGCCGGGAATTCTCCATGCCCGGCGCCGCTCCCCCATAGCCGGGCACCAGCGCGACATCGGCCTTCACCCCCTCATCGCTCAGGCCATCGAAAATAATCCAGGCGGCCGTGCACAAAAAGACAAAGACCGCCGCCATCACGAGTTGGAAAACCAGGTTGAAAAGTCGGCGCATATGCCACGCAATTTGCCCCAAAGCCGGCCCCAGCGCCAGAGGAGATTCCGCGAGGAGCTTCTACGGGACGCCTTCGCCCGGTATCGGGGAAAGGGCCGCGACATAATTAGGCCGCAAAAAAACGCGATAAATTCCGCCGCCCAAAAGCCCGCCCAAGATCGGCGCAATGAGATAGACCGTCAACCATCCCATCCCGTTGGCCGTAAACGGCACGGAGCCCCATCCCGCGAGACTCGAAAAGAGGCGCGGCCCCAAATCCCGCGCCGGGTTAAAACAGGCCATGGTTAACGGCCCCAAAAGCGAAATCAACATCGTAACCGTCAGGCCGATGGTCGCGGCGGTCAGAATCTGCGGACGGTCCCGGTTCCTTGAGTCGGTCGAACCGAAGATAACCAGCAGCAAAAGCGCCGTCCCGACGGTCTCCGCGACGAACGCGCGCCCCTGAGACATACGTCCGGGATTACCTTCCTTGAGCGGCCTCCCCTGCGGGTTCGGAAAGAATTCGCCAAAAACCATGGCGCTCGCCTCACTCCCCGGTTGGCCGCGTACAATTCCATTTTTGACTTCGAATTCCTGGATGGCTCCGCCAAATATCACCTGGAGCAAAGCGGCGGCCACGAAAGCTCCCACGATCTGGGTGACGATGTAACCCACGACACGGCCCTTGGGAAAGCCGCCCCATGCCGCCAGGCTGATCGTCACCGCGGGATTCAAATGCGCGCCGCTCAGCGAGGCCGTCAGGTAAATCGCCGTCGCGATCCCCAGCCCCCAGACAATCGCCACTTGGAAGATCCCCACCTGTGCGCCCGTCGTCACCGCCGCGCAGACGCTGCCGCAACCGAAGAACACGAGAACAAACGTCCCGATAAACTCCCCGATCACCCAGGCGGCGATGCCTCTCTTCGTCGTCATGGGCGACCACATTTTCCTTCCCGGTATCCGGCGGCGTAGGCCTCGAAGACCAGCCTGATTTGGTCCCGCACCCGCCGGAAAACGGCGAAAATTTCCTCCTCGGTGCCGGTGGCGTGGGCCGGATCGTCGAAGCCCCAGTGATAGCGGTTCGCCTGCCCCGGAAACATCGGACAGGCCTGGTCCGCATTGCCGCAGACCGTGATCACCGTATCGATCCTGCGATCAAGAAATTCGTTCATGTGCTTCGACGTGTGGCCCGAAATATCAATGTCGATTTCCTTCATCACCGCAATCGCCTGCGGATGCACATAGCCCGCCGGCTTCGAGCCCGCGCTGTGCACGTCGAACAGATCGCCGGCCGTGTGGCGTAGAACCCCCTCGGCCAGGTGGCTTCGGCACGAGTTGCCGGTGCAGAGGATCAAAACGGAAGAATTGGCCATCAGTTTATCCGCTTCGCTTTGAGGAAGAATTCAGCGAGTTCGTCGAGCGTCGTTTCTGCCACCCAACATTCGGTGCTCTGGCCGCACTTGCAGGTGCGGATCAATCCCGCGCGGGTCAACTCCTTGAGATGATGCGACACGGTCGGCTGACCAATGCCCAGTCCCCTCCCCAGCTCGCCCACGCAAAGGCGAACGCATTCCTCCGCACTGCAACTGCGTCGCTGGCAGCAACCCGAGAGCCGGAGAAAGATGGCCAGCCGGTGCGGGTGGGCCAGGGCCTTGAAGGCGAGCGCCGCTTTCTTTATGTTCATATATCGATAGTTATCGATATATCATTTATCAGTCAAGGCTTTTTTGGTTCGGCGCAACTTCGTTGCTCCACGCGATAGGAACCGATTGGCGCAAAATAAAATTTCGCGATAAGCAAGAGGCGCTCCCAAGTACAACTTGGGAGCGAGGAAAGGAGTCTCAGCAGCGATTCCCTCTTTCCCCAAAGATTTTAAGCGCTGCAGGCCATTTAGGATTTGCAAGGCTACCACCCCTCGCCCTTTCTGTGCGATCATGCCATCCATGAACCTCAACGCCCTCTCGAATCCTCGTTCCCAAGTTGCACTTGGGAACGGCCTTGTCGGCGCAACTTCGTTGCTCCGCACGATAGAAACTGATCGGCGCGAAATAAAATTTCGCGATAAGCAAGAGGCGCTCCCAAGTGCAACTTGGGAGCGAGGTAAGGAGCTCCGCCGGAAGCAGCGAAGAATTTATCCGGAGATTAAGCGTATCCCATTCGGCTCATTCGCCTGATTCGCATATTTTTTTTTCAAATGAGAAAGAGGTGTGAAAGAAACATGCCAGGAAGACCACTCCAGCACTCACCCCGGTATCGACCGCAGCAGCGCCTTCGCGCGGTTGAACCAGACCGCCTCCCGCTTGCGCTGGAACTTGGTCACGTAGGGCGCATCGTGAATGACTTCCTCCAGGCTCTTCCGCGCCTCGGCATACTCCTTCTTCTGGACGAGCAGCTCGGCGTACTGCACCCGCGCCCGCGGATAGCCGTAGAGACTCAGCACCTGCCGCCACGTCGCCAGCGCCGCATCGACCTGCCCCGTCGCCGCCTGCGTCTCGGCCAGGGTCATCAGGGTATAGCCGTAGTCGTGCTTGGGATTCTGCGCGCAGACCGCCTGGAGCAGCGGCAGCGCTTCCTGCGGCTTGCCCCGCCGGGCCAGGCAGTTCCCAAGATGGGCGCGTATGTCGTCGTCCTTCGGATCGCGCTCATAGGCCGCGCGGTAGCTCGCCTCGGCCTCGTCGAGTTTCCCCTGGCTGAAATAGATGTCGGCCAGTTGCAGGTGATGATGCGGTTTGTCGAGGTGATGGATGTCGGCCTGCAGCCGCTTGATCTGCCGCCGGTCCGCCGCCCCCGGCAGCTCGAACCCCGCCATCGGATTGCCCCCGCCCGAGGCGCGATAGACCATCAGGAAATAGAGCAGCGCGCTGAACCCAGAGAAAAAGAAGATGAAGACCGCCCAGATATACTCGCCGTTCCGGAGCGCATGGATGAACATCCAGAGTGTGAACGCAAAAATGAGAAACGCAAAAATCGCGCCTCCGAGTCCCAGCCCTCCATTCAGCACCTCGAAAAAATAGCGCAGCATACCTCTTCAGTCCTCCCAGACTCGGCTTCCCGCGTCAACCGTGATCGGAGGCAGCCGTCGCAGGCCCTGCGACGGTCCGTTGCCCGGGCGCAACGGCTACGTTTCGAAACAAAGCCCTTCTCCCGCGATTAGTAGAGATACTAATGCTTTAGGATCGATGCATCCAACACGTTTATTTCAAACAACATGTCTAAACGAAACCTTGAAAGACCACCTTCTCGCCGCTAAAAAGCACAAGAGAGTCTTGACACTCCGGCCCGTTACTTTAGGGTCATCAGTTTAACTAATCCAAAACTATGGTTCCAATCTCTCAAGCGTGGACAGTTGCCTCCTACGTCATCTCCCAAAAGCTCAAGGGTCGCAAGCGCTATCCGCTCGTCCTCATGCTCGAGCCCCTCTTCCGTTGCAACCTGGCCTGCGCCGGCTGCGGCAAGATCCAGTATCCTGATCACGTCCTCAACAAACGCCTCACCCCGCAGCAATGCTTCGACGCGGTCGAGGAATGTGGCGCGCCCATGGTTTCCATCCCCGGCGGCGAGCCCCTGATCCACAATGAAATCGATCAGATCGTCGCGGGCCTCGTCGAGCGCAAGAAGTACATCTACCTTTGCACCAACGCCTTGCTCCTCAAGCGCAAGCTCGACCTCTTCAAGCCTTCCAAGTACCTCACCTTCTCCGTCCACATGGACGGCCTCAAGGAAGACCACGACACCGCCGTCTGCCGCGATGGCACCTTCGACATCGCCGTCGAGGCGATCAAGGAAGCGGTCAAGCGGGGCTTCCGGGTCACGACCAACACCACCCTATTCTCCGGCGCCGATCCGGCCCACGTCCGCGCCTTCTTCGATGAGATGATGGCGCTCGGCGTCGAGGGCATGATGCTCTCGCCCGGCTACACCTACGAGAAAGCGCCCGACCAGGAAAAGTTCCTCCATCGCGACCAGACCAAGCTCCTCTTCAAGCAAATCCTCCAGAACCCCAAGAAGAGCTGGCGGTTCAACCTCTCCCCGCTGTTCCTGAAATTCCTCCAAGGCGACCTCGATTTCGAGTGCACCCCCTGGGGCAGCCCCGCCTACAACGTCTTCGGCTGGCAGAAACCGTGCTACCTCCTCCAGGACGGCTACGTCAGCACCTTCAAGGAATATCTCGAGTCGACCGACTGGGATAACTACGGCAACAAGAGCGACAACCCGAAGTGCCAGGATTGCATGGTCCATTGCGGCTTCGAGCCCTCCGCCGTCGATGCCACTTTTGGATCGTTCTCCGGCTTCCTCCAGACGGCCAAGGCGACCATGGGGGTGTAGGCCTCCGCTCGCGCATCACCCTTTCAGCTTCCTTATGCCCGCCGACATCAAGACCCAACCCAACCCCCACCGCCACGCTTCGCTCGAAGGCGCCGTCTTCACCTTCCAATCGGAAGCCGACCGCATCGAGGGCATCGACAAGGCGTTCGACTACCGCGGCGACGTCACCATCACTCTCCATAACGAACAAGTCCAGGGCTACATCTTCAACCGCGAAGCCACCGCCGTCCCGCCCCGCATCCAGGTCTTCATCAAGGGCGAGGAGAATCCCCGCATCATCCCCTACGCCGACGTCATGGCCATCGCCTTCACCGGCAAGGATACCGCCGACGGCAAGTCATGGGACGCCTGGGTCAGCAAGAAGGAATCGGAGCGCCAGGCCGAAGCCGACCGCATCAAGGCCGAAGCCGAAGCCCAGGGGCACCTCTAGGAGGCCTTCTACTTCGCCCAAGCCTGAGCAGCTTGGTAGTCGTTCAACGAGGCCCATGGAAATTCCATATAGCGGTCTCCGAGATAGCTGAACAAAATGTGGGCTGTGGCGTGGTCCCGGACCTGATAAGCAAAGACACAAAACTCATTCGCTATATTCTTGGAATGGGGATACCGAGAAAGGGTCAACTCCATGCCGCGTCGGACTCGAGGCCATGAAAATCCCACCTCTGTAAAGACATTGGTGTCATCGCTATAGTCCCAGACTCTTTTCGCCATCCGGGCGTAGAGGATATCCCCTTCATCTCCTCCCACCCGGTCCGCGGATTGAGTGGCATAGTCGAGGACTTCTTTATTGCTTCCGCTCCATCGCGGCAAAAGAACGACCAAGGGACCGCCGTAAATTTCAATCATTTTAGGGTAGAAAGTCGTTCCTTCGAAATTTCTGGCCAGAAAGGTGGCTTTGTCCTCCCCCAGCCCTTGTGACACTGAGTTAGTGGCGACATACCATTCAGGATAAGCTTGCCGTTTGTCAGCCACACGATTTAAAACTTCCGAAACCTTTTTTAGCTTCTCGTCAAAAGTGGACCATCCACCCTGACTCACGGTATCCGCGTAGCCACCCCCGCGTGCGAACCAGGCATCTTTAGTTATGGCGAAGGCCAGGGCGATTCTGGCGGTAACCGAATTGGGACAAGCCGTGCACCACGCGTTCAACGCATTTAGCCTCCTCTCTCCGGCGGCAGCATCCGAGCTTGGAACACCGGCAACTCCTTCATAAAAGGAGCTGATCGGTGCCATGCCTGAACCCAAAAAGCTTTCCATGGCGCGATCCATGGCGGCCAGCTTTTCCAGCCCATCGTAGTCTTTGACGGCAATAAGATGGGCTGACTCATCCCTCATCACCTGGATCCGAACCGTCTCACTATCGTCAAGGAGAGAGGGATCGGGCAGAGAAAGGGAAGGCTCCGATGGCCTCGTGCAGGCACTCACTAGCAAAACGGCCAAGACAAGTGCTCGTTTATGAATCATTTGGACCTAAGTGAGGCCAGGCTAAAAGAGAGCCAATTTTCTGTCAAACCGCTACACTATTGCATTGAACCATTACCGGTTTACAATTAGTGCGGATGGAAATCGACTTCATCGACATTAAAATCGTCGGTCTGGAAGACGACCTCACCGTCGAGTCGCCCAACAACCCGGCGTTGCGCTACATCTATCTCCGCCTCTCGCAGACCCCGCCGCCGCTCTGGCAGAAATACTTCGCCGAATCGCGCAAGATCGCCCGCCATCCCCGCTGGCGCCAGATTTTCATCGACCGGAAATATGCCGTGGTCGAATGCGTGCCCGACGAAATCGAAACGCACCACCTCAACGACCTCAAGCAGGACATCGCCCACGCGAACTCCCACTACCGCCAATTTCTGCACCATTCAGCCCGGGCGGAATATAAGAAAGAGCAGACCCAGTCCATCGAGCGCGCCCGCCTCCGCGAAATGAAGAGCCGCCTCAATTTCGATTGAGCCTACGCCGCCCGCCGCTCCGTCGCTACCAGCACCGTTGCGCTCACGATCATCATGCCGCCGACGAGCAGGCTCCAGGTCAGCGTTTCGTTCGTGTAGGTGATCGAGGCGAGGCGCGAAATCCAGCCCGGCAGAAATGATGCCACCACCGTTGCGATCACCGGCTCGATGCAGTAGATCAGCCCCGCCTCCGTCGCGCTGACGCACCGCTGCCATTCGTTCATGATCAGAAAATTGAAGAGGGTGCAAAGCAACACCAGGGCCAGCGCCAGCACCCAGATCGCCGGCGTGCCGAACAATTGCCCCGCGAAATGGGCGGCGTGCCCCGTCCCGGCCACCGCGAAATAACCGGCAGTGAACACCGCACCCAAAATCGCGAACATGATTAGCGTCACCACGCCCGCGCGGTTCTCCGCGTAAATCGGCCGTTCCACCCAGACAATCTGCGAGGCCGTGAAAAAGGTGCTCACGATAATCACCAGTTCGCCCGCGCCGAGAATGAAGTGCCGCAGCAAGCCCGGACTCAGCAGCGCCGCCCCGACCAGAACCAATCCGCAGGCGAAGATCACCCGCAGGCTCGGGAAACGCCGGTCGCGCACCGCCACGATCAGCGGCACGATCAGCGTGTAAAGCTGCGTCAGGAACGCCGCGATGGAAGCGTCCGTCCAGGCCAGCCCCAGGGTTTGCAGATAAAGTCCCCCCGCGGCGAAGAAGGCAAGCCCGGTCGCTTGGCTCCATTCCCGGAAGGTCACCCGCCTCAACCCACGGCCCAGAATCGGCAGCAGAAAAAGCGCGGCCACGCCGAAGCGCATCGCCATGTCGGCGCTGGCCAGCGCGATATCGGGAACCTGCGGCGCGTTCGCCTTCTGCACCAACTCCAGGCCGCGCATCAGCGGAAAACTCAGGCCCCACAAGACCGTGGTGCCGATGAGCAGCGCGCGCGCCCGGTGGATCAGTGCGACTCCCGACAATGAATCTTTTTTGCTCACGTCCTACCATGACAAAACATTCCAGCGGCTCAAGCTGCGATCTTCACCTGCTCATACCCCAGTACGATTTCACCATCCCCACAAACACTTGCCCGTCCCAACCCCGTTGCTATGCTTCTCTCCTTATCGCCGTGCCCGGCGCTCTCGTCCGCAGGACCCATGAAACGTTCACGCCCCCTCTCTCCCAAACTCCTCGCCCACGTCGCCAAAGGCCGCCGCGTCATCGAACTCGAAGCCCACGCGCTCCGGGCCGTCCGGCGAAGCCTCGACGAGCAGTTCGCCCGGGCCGTTGACGCCATGCGGGAGGCCGTCGAATCGGGACGCAAAATCATCGTCACCGGCATCGGCAAATCGGGCACCATCGGCGCGAAGATCGCCTCCACGCTTTCCAGCACCGGCGCGTCGAGCGTCGTCCTCGATGCCGTCAACGCCTCGCATGGCGACCTCGGCATGGTCTCCAGCGGCGACCTCGTCCTCATCCTCAGCTACAGCGGCGAGACCGAGGAAGTCGCGCGTCTCATCCCCAGCCTCAAACGCATCGGCACGCGCATCGTCGCCCTCACCGGCAACCCCAAATCGTCCCTCGCCCGTGAAGCCGAGATCCATATCGACGTCCAGGTGCCCCGCGAAGCATGCCCGCTCAATCTGGCGCCCACTTCGAGTTCCACCGCCATGCTCGCCGTCGGCGACGCGCTCGCCATGGTCCTGCTCGAGGCGCGCGGCTTCAAGAAGGAGGACTTCGCCACCTTCCATCCCGGTGGCACCCTTGGCCGTAATCTGCTCTTGAAAGTCGAGGACATCATGCGGACCCGCGAACAGATGGCCATCCTGAGCGGCCTCGCGACCGTCAATCAGGCCCTCGACCTCATCGCCCGCAAACGCGCCGGCGCGGTCGCCGTCACCGACAAAAAAGGTCGCCTGGCCGGCATCTACACCCACGGCGACTTCACCCGCGGCTATCAAAAAGACGTCAACATTGGACGCGCGAAACTGGCCGACGTGATGATCCCGAAGCCGATCACCGTCCGCGTCGACAAGCTCGCCGTCGAAGTCCTCAACTTGTTCGAAGCCCACCGCATCGGCGACCTGATCGTCGTCGATCGCGGCAACCATCCGGTCGGCCTTGTCGACGCGCAGGACCTCGCCAAGGTCAAGCTGCTGTAGCCTGGGTTTACGACCACGTTCCGCTTGTCTCCATGGCAGTTTTTGCTAGGCTCACCTTTCCGGCGGATCACTCGCCGGAGCCATTCCTCACTCAATACCCATTTTACCCGTCATGCCCAACGCCAACGAAATCGGAAAAGGACAAGCCATCAAATTTAACGGCGACATCTGCATGGTCCTGGAAACCCAGCACCGCACGCCCGGCAATCTTCGCGCCTTCGTCCAAGCCACGCTCCGCAGCATGCGCACCGGCAAATCATTCGTGCAACGCTTCAACTCGAACGAGTCGCTCGAAGTCGTGCCAATGAGCCGCAAGAAATACGAGTTCAGCTACAAGGACAACACCGGTTACCACTTTCTCGATCCGGTCACGTTCGACGACATCACGTTCCAGGAGGAGTTTGTCACCAAGGTGAAGGATTACCTGACCGAAAACCTGCCTTGCGAAGTCATCTTCACCGACGACAAGGCCGCCGACATCGAGCCGCCCGCCACCGTCACCCTCAAGATCGTCGAATCGGCCGAAGGCGTCCGGGGCGATTCCGCCAACAACGTGCAGAAAGTCGCCGTGCTCGAAACCGGCCTCCAGGTCCAGGTCCCGCTCTTCATCAAGGAAGGCGAACTGGTCAAGATCAGCACGACTGACGGCAAGTACCTCGGCCGCGCTTAATTTTTTATTGTAGCGGCGGTCTCTGACCTTCGCTCCTGCCGTCGCAATTTTTGGAGGGTCGACGACAGGCGTCGGTTCGGGCCTCGGCGTCCGCTCCCAACTCAAAACACCTGGGGCATTCCCTCGACCAGAAAACGGATTTGCTGCAGCACGCCCGCGTTACTTCCCGCCAGCATCAGCCGCTGCGCCGGCTCGTGCATCGGTTCGTAGCTCAGCCGATAAGTCCCAAAATGCATCGGCACGAACGTCTTCGATTTCAACTCGTGAAACGCCTTCACCGCCTCCTCCGGCCCCATGTGAACGTCGCGCCCCGAGGGTGGCTCGTAGGCGCCGATCGGCAACAGCGCGATCTCCGGCGCGAGGCGGCGGCCGATCTCGCGAAAGCCGGAAAAGTAGGCGGAATCGCCGCAGTGATAAACCTGCCGCCCCTCGAACTCGACCACGAAACCGCCATAGCCGCGATGCTGGTCGTGCAGCACCCGCGCGCCCCAATGCTTGGCCGGGGTGAACGTGATCTTGAGATCGCGATATTCCCATTCGTCCCACCAGTTCATTTCATGCACCTTCTCGAAACCGAGATCATGCACCAGGCTCGCCACGCCCGAGGGCACCACGATTGGCTGCCGCGCCGCCACCGCGCGAAGCGTGCGTCGGTTCAGGTGGTCGAAATGCGCATGCGTGATCAGCACCAGGTCGATGTTGGGCAGATCGTTGATGGCCAGCCCGGCCCGTTTCAGCCGCTTGATTACGATCAGCCAGTTGGCCCAGTTCGGGTCGACCAGAATATTGTGCTTCGGCGTCTGGATCAGAAAGGAGGCATGGCCGATCCAGGTGATGCCGATCTGGCCGGGCTGAAGCTCGGGAAAAACCGGCCGGTGCTCCACCCCCGATTTGCGAATGAAGAACGAGGGAATCAGCACCTCGGTGATGAACTCGTTCCAGCGATTCGCCTTTTTCTTTTCCTTCTTCCGTTTGGGGTGAGGTGCAACCATTGCTAATTTATCGACGTGCGCCAGGCTCGCCCTGTCGCAACCGTTCGTGCATCTTGGAGCCAACCTCCCGATAATGAAACGTGAATTTTTGCCATGAGCGGTCATTCCCCCAAGGAAAAGCTGCGCCGCGAGATGCGCGACCGCCTCCGCGCGATGAGTCCTGACCTGCGCGCGGAAACCTCGCTCGTCATCTGCCAGATCGCCGCGAACCAGCCGGCCTTCCTCAAAAGCCGCTGCATCGCGCTCTTCGCTCCCCTCGCCACCGAGCCCGACGTCCACCCGCTCATCGAGGAAGCCTGGGCGCAGGGCAAGCGCGTCGTCCTGCCGTTGATGATCAAGCACGGCTCCGCGCCCGAACTCGACTGGCACGAAGTCACCGGCTGGGATGACGTCGTCGTGCCCGGTCCCTTCGGCCTGCGCGAGCCCGATCCGCTCCGCTGCCCCTGCGTACCGATCGCGGAACTCGACTGCGTCTTCGTGCCCGGCGTCGCGTTCGACCACGAAGGCTATCGCCTCGGCCGCGGCGGCGGCTTCTACGACAGCTTCCTCAGCCTCGCGCCCGCGACCCTCCCGAGCCTGGGCCTCATGTTCAGCCTCCAGCAAATCCCCCTCGTCCCCCGCGAACCTCACGACCAGGCGCTGGCCCGCATCATCACCGAGGATGGGCTGATCTCATTTGGGTAGACGTCCCCTCCGTCCTACTCCCCGATCTGCGCCTTATATTCCGCCGCGTCCTTCAACTTCTCCACCTCCGCCGGCGCGGAAAGCTTCAGCCGAAAAAGCCACGCGCCATAAGGATCGCCATTCACCGCTTCCGGCTTCTTCACCAGGTCGGCATTCACCTCGACCACCTCGCCGCTGACCGGCGAGTAAATATCCGATGCCGCCTTCACCGATTCGACCACCGCCACCACCGCGCCCGCCGCGATCTTCGCGCCCACCTTCGGCAGGTCGACATAAACCACGTCGCTGAGTTCATGCTGCGCGTGATCGGTGATGCCCACCGTGCCGGTATCGCCCTCGACCTTGATCCATTCGTGGGAGGCGGCGTAACGAAGTTGTTCGGGAATGTTGCTCATAAAAAGTTCAAAATGCTGTCCTAAGAAACGCGTTTGTAAAAGGGCTTTTTGATCACCTCGACCGGCACGCGCGCGCCGCGCACTTCCAGCTCGAGCGTCGTGCCCGGCTCCGCGCGGTCCGCTTCGACGTAGGCCAGGCCGATGCCGCAGCCGAGCGTCGGCGACGGCGCTCCGCTGGTCACTCCGCCCACCAGGTCGGCGCCCAGGTACAACGGATAATGCGGACGCGGGGGCGGCCCCTTTTCCTTCACGCGAAAGGCGACCAGCTTCTCGTTCAACCCGTTGCTTTTCTGCTTCTGCAAAATATCCTTGCCCGGAAAGACCGCCTCTTTCGTCAGCGACACGAAGAAGCCGAGTCCCGCCTCGAGCGGCGTCCGCTCCGCGGAAAGATCGTTGCCGTTGAGCGGCAGGCACGCCTCCAGCCGCAGCGTGTCGCGCGCGCCGAGGCCGCACGGCCTCAAACCGAACGGCTTGCCCACCTCGAGCAGCTTCAGGAAAAAGTCCTCCGCGATTTCGTTAGCGAAGAAAAGCTCCAGGCCGTCCTCGCCGGTATAACCGGTCCGCGCCGCCAGCACCGGCTGGCAATTCCAGGAGTAGGCGGTGATTTCGTTCCGCTTCGGCTCGGGCCAGCCCGCGCCGAGAAAAGCGCGCGCAATTTCGAGCGCCCTCGGCCCCTGCAACGCCAGCGCGCTCGTCGCATCGCTCTTGTCGAAAAAACTGACGCCCGCCGGCAGGTTCCGTTTCATCCAGGTCCGGTCCTCCTCGATTTTGGCCGCGTTGACCACGAGCAAAAACTCGGTCTCGTGCAGCCGATAAAGAATGAGGTCGTCGATCACGCCGCCCTGCTCGTTCAACATCAGCGTGTACTGCCCCTGGCCCACGCCCAGCTTTTCGGCGTCGTTGGTCAGCAGGCCGTTGAGGAAAGCCAGCGCGCCGCTCCCGCCGACAAAAAACTCGCCCATGTGGGAAATATCAAAAACGCCCGCCGCTTCGCGCACCGCCTTGTGCTCGTCGACGATCCCGGTGTATTGCACCGGCATCCGCCACCCTCCGAACTCGACCAGGCGCGCGCCCAGCTTTTCGTGCGCGGCAAACAAGGCGGTTTTCTGCAACGTGGCGGGATCGCTCATGGTAGTAGGAATGTAACCGCGGTCTATCAGCGTCGCACTTTAATTCTTCAACTCACCGTCACCAGCGAAACCGCGGCCACCCCGCCCGCCTGCATTTTCTCCCGCAAGCCCGGCCATTTTGCCAGCGTCGGATCTTCCTTGATGAACCGCCCCGCGTCGGTGCGCGCCAGTGTCAGCAGCTCGTAATCGGTCTCGAGGCTGGCGAACCGGAGCGGAGGCAGGCCGCTCTGTTCCGTGCCGAAAATATTGCCCGGCCCGCGAATCTTGAAATCCTCCTCGGCGATGCGGAACCCGTCCGTCGTCTCCTCCATGATCCGCAACCGCCGCCAGCTCTCCAGGCTCTTTGGCTCACCGACCAGCACGCAGTAGGAAAGATGCTCCCCGCGCCCAATCCGCCCGCGCAACTGGTGCAACTGCGCGAGACCGAACCGCTCTGCGTTCTCGATCAGCATCACCGTCGCGTTCGGCACGTCGACGCCCACCTCGATCACCGAGGTCGAAAGCAGCACGTCAATCTCTCCCGCGCGGAAGGCCGTCATCACCCGCTCCTTTTCCGCCGCGTCGAGCTGCCCGTGCAGCAAACCGAGCTTCACCTGCGGCAGCAACTCCTTCAGCCGCTCGAATTCCACCTTGACCGACTTCGCGTCGACCTTCTCCGACTCCTCCACCAGCGGATAAATCACGTAGGCCTGCCTTCCCTCGCCGATCTGCTTCAGCAGGAACGCCCAGAATTTATCGAGCTCCTTCGCCGACCGGCATTTGGTCACGATCGGCTGCCGGCCCGGCGGCAACTCGTCGAGGGTGGAGACATCGAGATCGCCATAAAGCGTCATGCCGAGCGTGCGCGGAATTGGCGTCGCGGTCATCACGAGAATGTCGGGATTCTCCCCCTTGCGGCTGAGCGCGAGCCGCTGCAGCACGCCGAATTTATGCTGCTCGTCGATGACGATAAGCCCGAGCTTGTCGGCTGCGTAGTTATCATAAAGCAGCGCATGCGTCCCCACTACCACCGAACCGGCCGCCGCCGAGGGCCTGCGCGGACCGTTCTTGAGCGAAAACAAATCGAGTTCCCCGCCCTGCAACCGGTCCCCTTTTTTGGCCTTTGTGTTGCCGGTGAAAAGATCGACGCGAATGCCGAGCGGCTCGAGCCAGCGCCGGAGATTCAGCGCGTGCTGCTCCGCGAGAATTTGCGTCGGGGCCATCAGCGCCGCCTGCTCGCCCGCCTCGACCGCGCGCAACATCGCATAGACCGCCACGAACGTCTTCCCCGCGCCGACGTCGCCCTGCAGCAGTCGGTTCATCGGCGGCCCGTGACTCAGATCGGCGTCGATTTCGCCCATCACGCGCTGCTGGGCATTCGTCAGCGTGTAGGGCAGCGACGCTCGCCAGCGGGCGCTCAACGCGTCGCCGTCGCCGCTCCGCGCGTGACGCCGCCGATGGGTCGTCGCCCTCGACATTCGTCGCAACGCCACCACGCATTGCAGCACGAAAAATTCGTCATACGCCAGCCGCTGCCGCGCCCGTTCCTCGGCGGGGAACGACTCGGGAAAATGGATGACGCGAAACGCCTCCTGGCGCGCCATCATCCGCGCCGGCGCGGGATAAAACTCGGGCGCGCTGAAGGCCATTTTTTGCGTCGCCTCGAACATGATCCGGCGCACCACGCGCTGCGTCAGCCCCTCCGTCAGATTGTAAATCGGCGCGATCCGGTCGATGTGAATGTACGATTCGGCATCCGCATGCGCGATCTCGTATTCCGGGTTGCCCATCGTCCAGCGCCCCTTTTTGTCGCGGCTCACCTTGCCGTAAAGAAACACGTCGCAGCCCTCCTTGATGCCGTAGGGACGAAACCCGAACCACCGCGCGATGATCAGCTCCTCGCTGCTTTTCAGCGTGGCCGGCCCCACCGTGATCTCCAGCTTCAGCGCGCCCCAATGTCCCGCCTTGAGCGAAAGAATCTTCCCCCGCACCGTAATCGCCTGCCCCTCCTGCGCCGCGCTCACCGGCGCGAGATGCCGCCGGTCCTCGTAACGCCGCGGCACGAAATGGAGCAGGTCCTCATGCGTCAGCAGCCCGAGCTTCGCCAGCAGCTCGGCATACTTCGGCCCGATGCCGTGGAGCATCGCCAGCGGGACGGGTTCGGTTGTGGGGGCCACGGTAGAAGTAGAACTTAAAATCAGATGGATGGCCAGTTTCGGTCTCCCCCGCGCGAAAACCGGCTCTCTGTTCTTGGGTGGCTACGATTTTTTCGCCGCCGCCTGGATCGCCTGCAGCGTCGCCGTCTTGTAGAGCATCCCCAGCGTGGGAACATTGAAGCAGGCCTCGACAAAAATCTCCGCGGTCGAATTCGTCAGCATCGCCATCAGGCCGATGTGCACGATCTCCGTGGCTAGCTCGCCGATGACATGCACGCCGATCAGCTTCATGTCGGCGCGGCTGAAAAGCAGCTTCAGAAAGCCGTCCTTGTCGCCGATAATCTCGCCCCGCGCGTTGTCCTCGTAGCGCGCCCGCCCAACGACATAATCGATACCCTTCTTCTTGAGCGACTCCTCCGTCTCGCCGATCATGCTTACTTCCGGAATGGTATAGATCCCGTTCGGCAAAATCGGCGAAAGAACGCTGACCTTCGTGCCGAAGGCATGCCCCACCGCCCGCCGCGCCTGCTCCATGCTGGTCGAGGCCAGGGCGGGAAATCCGATCACGTCGCCCGCCGCGTAAATATGCGGCACGTTCGTGCGATAATCATGATCGACCGGAATAAGGCCCCGCTCGCCGGTGGTCACGCCCGCCCGGGGCAGGTCTAGCGTCTCCGTGTTGCTTTTTCTTCCCGCCGCCACCAGCACCGCATCGACGGTCAGCGACGCCCCCGAATCAAAGTCGAGCTTCACTTCGCCCGAAGGCAGCACCGTGCATTGTTTGACATTTTCTTTCCAATGAAAAGTGATGCCCGTCCGTTCCATCGCCGCGGCCAGCGCGAGCGAAATCTCGGTGTCGAGGAAGGAGAGCAGCTTGTCGCGCCCGTCGAGGATATGGACCTTGGCCCCGAGGGCGGCAAAGGTGCAGCCATACTCGCTCCCGATCACCCCCGCGCCGATCGCCGCCATCGTCTTCGGAATCCGGTCGAGCTTCAGGATCGTGTCCGAATCGTAAATCTCCCCCGTGCCGAAGGGAAAAAGCCCCGGCCGCACCGGCGAAGAGCCGGTCGCGATCAAAATGTTTTCTCCGCGCAAAACCACCGCCTCCGTCGCCGCCGTCTCTCCGTCGCGCGGCGGAATCGGGTTCACCTTGATCGTGTGCGGATCGAGAAAGGAAGCCATGCCGAAAAACACGTTGGCATGATTCGATTCGAGCTGCTTCATAAACGCGGCGTTGAAGATGGCCCGCACGTTCTGCTCGTGGCCGAGGAAATCGGAGATCGTCACCTCCCTCCGCAAGGACAGATCGACGCCGTAGAGATTGCGCGATTGCAGCCCCGACAGCGCCAGCGCCGTTTCGCGCAGCGTCTTGCTCGGCACCGTCCCGGTATTGATGCCGGCGCCGCCAAGCTCGTGATGACAATCGATCAGGGCGATGGTCTTGTTCAGCGCCGTCGCGGTGGATGCGGCGACTAAGCCGGCCGGACCACCGCCGATGATCACCAGGTCGAAGTTCTTTATTTCGTCGGGCATAAAAGGTGACCCCATCTTACCACAATTGGAGGTTAATCAAGCCTCGCGGATCCAGCCCATACGTGACCGGCGTCCCCGGCTCACCCCATCTCCCAATCCGCAATCCGCAACTGCACCCGGTTCCGGTAATCATCCCAATCGAGCGTCCCGGCCAGCCGCGCGGGCGCCTTCGACCAATCGTGCTGCCCGAGCCCGAAACCGACCGCCTCGATCTCGCCCTTTTCGCCCCGCACAAAAAGCTTCACGTGGTTCCGGCCAAAATGCTGCGCCGGCCGCGTATAGGTGATCGCCTCGAAAAGAAAGACCGGCTCGGGATTCATCCGGCCAAAAGGCGCCAGCTCCTCGAACTTCCGGAAAAGCGCGTCGCTCACCTCCGGCAACGAGATCGCTCCCGACAACGCCAGCGTCGACTGAAAAACATCATCGCCCGCCTGCGCTCGAATCTGCCGGACGAACATCTCGCGAAAAGCCGCCACCCGCTCCGCGCGGATATTCATCCCCGCCGCCATGTCGTGCCCGCCGAAAAGCTCCAGGTGCTCCGCGCAATCGCGCAGCGCCTTCACGATCGAAATGCCGTCAATGCTCCGCCCGCTTCCCTTCCCCATCCCCTCTTCGTTCAGGCCGATCACGATCGTCGGACGGTGATACCGCTTCTGCAGCCGCGACGCCACAATTCCAATCACGCCCCAGTGCCAGCCCTGCCCCGACAGCACGATGCCCCAGTCGCGCGCCGGGTCGTAGTTCTCCTGCAATTGCGCCTCCGCCTGGAGAAACGTCTCCATCTCCACCGTCTGCCGTTCTCGGTTGTTGCGGTTCAATTCGTTCGCGATCGCCATCGCCTCCGCCTGGTCATCGGTCTGCAGCAACCGCAGCGAAAGCATCGCGTCGCCGAGCCGTCCGCTCGCGTTGAGACGCGGCCCGAGCCGGAAACCAACGTCCTGCGCCGTGACCGGGAAGCTCACCTGGCTCACCTCGATCAGCGCGCGCACTCCCGGCCAGAGCGTGTGCTCCAATTGCCGCAGCCCGCGCCGCACCAGCACCCGGTTTTCCTCCACCAGCGGCACAATGTCGGCCACCGTCCCCATCGCGACCAAATCGAGATACTCCCGCAGATCGATCTTTCCGTTCCCCTCCCCGGCCAGCTTCAGCAAGCCGTGGCAGACCTTGAAGACCAGCCCGACGCTGGCGAAATAATCGAGCGCCCCCTGCGGCGGGACGCAGTCGCGTTGCGGATTGACCAGCGCATAGGCGGCCGGCAATTGCGCCGGCAGCGCGTGGTGGTCGATGATGATCACATCGATGCCCCGCTCGCGCAGCCACGCGACCTGCTTCACCGCCGTCGTGCCGCAATCGACCGCGATCAGCACCGCGGGACGATGTTGTTCCACGCACCGCTCGACCCCGTCCTGGCTCAGCCCGTAACCCTCCTCCATGCGCAGCGGCAAAAAGGTTTCCGCGTCGCCGCCGAGCCGCCGCACGATGCGCCACAGCAGAGCGCTCGAGGTGATGCCGTCGACGTCGTAATCGCCGAAAATCACCATCTTCTCGCGGGCCGCGACGGCCTGGAGAATCCGCTCCGCCGCGCGGCGCAGATCGGTCAGCGCGAACGGATCGCCGAGCGATTGGAGCCGCGGATCGAGAAAGGCCTGGACCTGGTCGCGGTCGCGATAACCCCGCTGCCAGAGCAGCGACGCCACCTGCGGATGGAGATCGAGCTCGCGCGCCAGCTCCAGTGCCTCCGCCGCCGGCGCAGCCTGCACCCAGCGTTTGCCGAGGGCGCTTAAATCGCTCATGACGCCATTCTGATTCCTCTTCCAACCAAAGACAAGAAGCAGAAGTTTCGCACAGAGGACTGCAGAGGGCTGAAGAGGTGGGGAAGGTTGGAAAATAAGGAAAAATGCGGAGGGTAAAGTTAAGTCAGAGCCAGCCGTCGGATGGTCTTCTCTTTTCTTTCTTCCTCTTCAGTCCTCTTCGGCCCTCTGTGCGAACTCCCCCTCCGTCCGCGCGAAATCTCAAACCCCCACCGCCGCCTTTTTGCCGGGAGGTAGAGAGGTCGCCTTCGAGGATGCGGCGGAGCTGCCGTGCCCGACCTTGCCCAGCCACCACGCCAGGCCGGGCGAGATGAAGTGCGACGAGTAGATGCCCGACATGATCCCGATGAACATCGCGAGCGAGAAATCGTGGATGACCGGGCCGCCAAAGACAATCAGCGCGCCGGTCGCGAGCAGACAGGTGCTGCCGGTCAGAATCGTCCGCGCCAGCGTCAGGTTCAGGCTGCGGTTGATCACCTCGTAAAAACTCCCCTTCTCGCGCAGGCTCGCGCCCTCGCGGATGCGGTCGAACACCACGATCTTGTCGTTGATCGAGTAACCGGCGATCGTCAGCAACGCCCCGACCAGCGGCAGCGTCAGTTCGCGTCCGAGCAGCGCCATGATGCTCAGCGCGATCAGCACGTCGTGCAGCTGGCCGACCGCCGCCGCGATGGCGTATGACCACTCGAACCGGATCGCCGCGTAAACCAAAATTCCGAAAAGCCCGAGCAGCAGCGCTGTGACCGCTTTCTGCTTCATCTCGCCGCCCACCTGCGCGCCGATCTTGTCGACCGAGCCCGCCACAAAACCGGCCTGCGGGAACGTGTCCACCAAAATCTTCGCCGCCCGTTCGCCCTGCTCTTCCTCGGTCTGGATCTGGATCGCGTTGGAACCCGAAACGGCCTGGACCATCGGGTCCTTCACGTTATTTTTCGTCAGCGCCTCGCGCACCTTGCCGATGTCCACCGGCTGAGAATAAGTCATCGTCACCGCGTCGCCGCCCTTGAAATCGACCCCGAGCAGTGCCTCGCCCTTCATCGCCACCGCGCTCGCGCCGGCGATTAAAATCAGCAGTGAAAAGACCAGCCCGGCGCCGCGAAATTTGAGAAAATCGAAGCGCGGTGACTTGATGAACTGCATCATCGAGAGATTCGGCTTCTCCGTCGCGGTCAGAATCCAGTCGAACGTGTTGCGCGTCACCACCAGCGCCGCGAAAAGATTCGCCACGATGCCGAGCACGAGCGTCACCGCGAAGCCGCGCAGCGGGCCTGTGCCGAAATAAGCCAGCACGATGGCCGGGATCAGCGTCGTCACGTTCGAGTCAAAAATCGCGCTGAACGCCTTCTCGAAGCCGATGTCGATCGCGGACCTCGCCGGCTTGCCCAGCGCCAGTTCGTCGCGGATGCGCTCATAAATCAGCACATTGGCGTCGACCGCCATGCCGATGGTCAGCACCACGCCCGCGATGCCCGGCAGCGTCAAAGTGAAATGGAATTGCGCAAGCAGCCCGAAAAGGAGCACGAGATTCACGGTCAACGCCAGCACCGCGATCATCCCCGAGATGCGGTAATAGATGGCCATGAACGAAATCACCAGCAGCAGCGCGATCAGCCCGGCATTGAGCCCGCTCTTGATCGAGTCGGCGCCCAGCGTCGCATCGACCGAGCTTGTGCTCAGCATCTTGATCGGGTTCTCCAGCGGATTCTGCAGCACGCTCGAGAGCTCCTCGCATTCCGCCGCCGACATCGACCCGCCCGAAATCACCGCGCGCCCGTCGAGAATCGGCTCATCCAATGTCGGCGCGCTCCGCACCTCGCGGTCCAGCACGATGGCCAGCCGGCGGCCCACATTCGCGCTCGTCACCGCGCCAAATTGCTGCTTGCCCTCACTGTCGAACTCCAGATCGACCACCGATTGCCCGCTCTGCTCGATCCGGCGGTAGGCATGGATCACGTGCTTGCCCGACATCTGCACCTTGTTCTCCACCACGATCCAGCTCTTGATGTCCTTGCCCTGGACGTCCTTCTCCAGCTCCGGCAGCACCTCGTAATCAAGCGCGTATTGATAAGGCAGCGTCGGCTTTCCATCCACCATATGCCCCATCGCCGCGGCCAGAAGCTGCTCCGAATCCTGCGGCACCAGGTTGAATTCCAGCTTCGCCACCTGCGACAAAATCGTCTCCGTCTGGCCCACCTCGGGCCCCTGCAAGCCCGGGATCTGAATCTTGAGCCGGTCCTTGCCCTCGGGCACAATGCTGATTTCACGCGTGCCGAGCGTATCGAGCCGCCTGCGCAGGACCGAGATCGCCTGGTCGAGCGCCTGCGGACTCGGGTCGCCCTGCACCTCCAGCAAAAACTCCGTCCCGCCCTGGAGATCAAGCCCCAGCCGGATCGTCTTGTTGATCGGGTAAAGCGCCAGGCCGCAGGTGAGCAGGCTGGCCACGATCGCCCCCACCCCGGCGGCGCGGCGGGTCGCGGCGTTTTCAGCCGCGAGATACCAGATGAAAAAACCGATGAAGCCGAGGGAGGCGAGAAAAATAGAGGTGTACATGACGCGATGAAGTTGGCGGCGGGAAACCTAGGAGACCTTGGCCGTCACGGCCTTTTCCGGCTCGGCGCCCGAGTCGGGCCGCGTGATCTTCTCGATGTGACTCTTTTCGATTTCCAGCTTCACGTTGTCGGCCACGCGCACGATCACGGTCGAGTCCTTCACGTTCGTGATCACCCCATGAATTCCGCTCGACGTCACGATCTTGTCGCCCGTCTTCGCGCTCTTGATCGTCTCCTCTGCCTTTTTTTTCGCCTGCACCTGCGGGCGGATCAGCGCGAAATAAACCATCGCCACCAGCAGCGCGGGAATGAGAAAATTCGTCCACCACGGCGGCGTGGGCGGCGTCGGCCCCGCGGTCGTGGCCGCGGCGTCGCTGACGGCATTGGTGACTTGGGCGAAAAGAAGGGCGAAGGGAGACGAAGACATTAAACTTTTTCCTTGGTGGTTTGATAGGTGCGGAGAAAACTCTCGCGAAACGTGCCGAACGAATCGCTGTCGAGCGCGCTCCGGATGTCACGCATCAGTTCCAGGTAAAAATGCAAATTATGCAGGCTGACCAGGACCAATGCGAGGATTTCACCCGCTTTGAATAGATGCCGAATATAGGCGCGGGTAAAGTTTTGACAAGCATAACAGCCGCAACCCGGTTCTAGCGGCGCGCCGTCGAGCCGGTACTGCGCCCCGCGCAGGTTCAGCGTCCCCGTCCGCGTGTAGACCGTCGCATGCCGCGCCACCCGCGTCGGCAGCACGCAATCGAAAATATCGACCCCGCGCGCCACCAGCTCCACCATCTGGTGCGGCTGCCCCAGCCCCATCGCGTACCGCACCTTCTTCTCCGGCAGGTGCGGCACCGTCGAGTCGACCGCCCGGTACATCTCCTCCTCCGGCTCGCCCACGCTCACCCCGCCGATCGCGTAGCCGTCGAAATCCATCGCCCGCAACGCGCAGGCGCACTCCTCCCGCAGATGCGGATGGCCGCCCCCCTGCACGATCCCGAACAGCGCCTGCTCGAGCGTCGGCCGCAGCTCGTGCGTCGCGATCAGGTGCCGGTGATAGTCGAGCGACGACCGCGCCCACGTGATCGTCCGCTTCACCGCCGCGGCCACCGTCGCCTCCTCGCACGGCCAGGGCGGGCACTCGTCGAACGCCATGATGATGTCCGCGCCCAGCTCGTGCTGGATGCGGATCGATTCCTTCGGCCCCAGGAAAAATTTGCTCCCGTCGAGATGCGACCGAAACTCGACCCCCTCGTCGGTGATGGCCCGCAGCTTCGCCAGGCTGAAAACCTGGAACCCGCCGCTGTCGGTCAGGATCGGCTTGTGCCAGTTCATGAACTTGTGCAGGCCGCCGAACTCCTCAAAAACCTCCAGCCCCGGACGCAAAAAAAGATGGTACGTATTCCCCAGGATGATCTCCGTACCCATCTCGTCGAGATCGCGCGGCGCCACCGCCTTCACCGACGCCTGCGTCCCGACCGGCATATACTGCGGCGTCTCAATCGTTCCGTGACTTGTCGTCAGGACCCCGCGTCGCGCCCGGCTCCCCGGATCAGTTTTGAGAAGTCGGAACATGCGTGGAAGGATTTTTTGAGCCGAAAGGCTCCTTTAAAAGATTGTCATCCCGAGCTTGTCGAGGGACCTCTACCTATTTTCACCTCACCCTAGGGCATTGCATTCGTCGTCGGCATATTCGTTGCCGGGGCCGCGGGCGTTGAAGGCGGCGCAACCAGTGGCGGCACGATATTGGTGCTAGGCAAGCTCGAGTCGGCATTCGGTGCCGGAGCGACCGGCGCAACGGGCGCGGTCGTCGTCGTGGCGGCCGCATTCGCGCCCTCCGCATGGGCCAGGCCAAAAACCACCAGCGCCGCGACCAGACAGTAGTAACCAAAGAATTTCCAGCGTCCCGCCTCGAGCAGTCGCGACAAAAGCTTCAGCGCCAGGTAACCGGCCACAAAACTGCAAACCATCCCCACCAGGCCGGGCGTCAAAAGGTTCACCAGCTCCTGCCCGTGCGTCACTTCGGGATGCGCCTTGATCAGCCGCCACAATTCCATGCCCACCACAATCGGCGTCAGCACCACGGCCAGCGCGAAGCTGAACTCCTCGATCTGCCGTCGCTCGATGCCCAGCAAGAGTCCGGCGGAAATCGTCCCGCCCGAGCGGGAAAAACCGCGGAACGGCAAACAGAGCCCCTGCACCGCGCCGATGATCAGCGCGCCGACCAAATCGATCCCGCTCGAACCGCGCCGCCGCTCCTCGGTCGAGCCCGAAAAAATAATCAGCAACCCCGCCGCCAGCAACGCGCCGCCGATCAGCGGCAGGTACGAAAAAAGGTCCTCGATCTCCGCCTTCGGCTGGCCGCGCATGAAAACCTTCTCGATGATCAGCTTCAGCGCGAACCCCACCACCCCGGTCACGAACGTCGCCGCCGCAATCGTCTTGAACGCATTCCACAAATGATCGGCGTCGCTGAAATAGTGGGCCAGCCACGAGTTCCAGAAATAGACGATCACCGCGAACATCGTCCCCGTGTGGAGCATCACCAGCAGAAACGTCATCTCCGGCGCCGAGGGATCAAGCCCCATCAGTTTTTCGGCCACGATCACGTGGGCCGAGCTTGAAACCGGCAGCAGTTCCGCCGCGCCCTGCACCAGGCCAAGAATCAGGATCTGCCAAAAATTCATCGATTCATTCCCGGGCTGGAAAAAGCGTAAAGGAGAGCGGAGTCCACCGTGACGAATTAGCAGGTTCCAGCGGAATGGAAATCAGAATCCGCCGCCCTCCCTCGTTCCCAAGTTGCATCACGCGCGCGTGCTTGGGAACGCCTCCTGTTCCCCGCGAAATTCCCTTTCGCGCTAACTGATCCCCTCCTATCGCCCCAGATCGGCAATGAAATTGCCTCAGCAAGTACGTTCCCAAGTACAACTTGGAAACGAGGAACCTTGGAATGCGCTACCTCAGAACAAAACATTGGCGCCGCCCTCGCAGCGATGCCTCCCCCGCTTCAGCAAGCCGGAGGCTTGCCAGAACCGTAGCCGGTGGTTGAGCGCACGAAGTGCGCGATACCACCGGAATAATTTCCCCAAGGATCGCACCCCGGAGGGGTGCCACCTCCGCGCGGCCGTCCCCGCTTAGAACGAAACCTTCGCGCCGCCCTCGATCGACTCGGCGAAGAAATTGCTCTGGCCCGCCTGCGCCTGGTAATCGAGGAAAAGGCTGAACGCATTGTTCCATTGAGTATTCAGGCCCGCATCGATCACCGCCGAATCGCGGTCCGGGCTCGTCGTGTTCACCGTGAACGAACCGAGCCCCGTCCCCGCGAACTGGCTCGTGATCCCCCGGCTGTCGTCGAGATACTCGTGCTGCCACGACGCGCTCAGGTACGGCGTCGCCACCACCTTGCCGCCGTACCACGACCAATTATAGCGAACCTGGCCGCCGATCAGGCTGCGCAGCGAATCGGCATTCTGGCTCTCGATATTGAGCCCGCCCACGCCCGATTCGGCCAGGCTGTCGATGTCGAGATGGACATATTGCAGCGCCGCCGTCGGCCCAAAAGTCCAGTTGCCCTGCTTGAACTCGTAACCCCCGTCGAGGTTCGCGTTATACTGGTTGCCCGTCGTCGAGCCGTGGGTCGAATCGTTCAGCACCGGAATCGCGCGGCTCTCGCCGTAGCTGTTGTAGTTGTAGGCGAAGAGACCGTTGGCGAACCAGCCATGATCGGCGTAGGTCGCGTAGATGCCCGGCGAATAGCTGTCGACCCGGCCCGAGCTGCCGTTGTTGTCGATGGTCAGCGAGGTGTGCTCATAGCCGAAAAGTCCGCCGACCGCCCAATGATCGTCGATCCGGTAATCGGCGCCCGCCATCACGCCGCCCGTGGTATAATGGGAGTTGGAGACATCGGGATCGCTCCCCACGTTGGCCAGGATCACGTTGCCGCTGACAAACGAGCTCCAGCGGTTCTGATCGGTCACGGGAGCCACCCCCTGCATCTCCTTCGAATCGGTCATCTTCACCCCGCCGAGCACCGGCCCGGCCGTGTCGTTGATCAGGCCGCCGCTTGACGGCGCGGGACTGAAAGCGAGCAGGCGGCTTTTGATTTGCGAGAGGGTCGACGGCATCGATGGATCGACCACCTGCAAGCCCGACGTGTCGAACCCGCCCTGCCCGTAACGGAGGGTGGCCAGGTGATTGTCGACCTGCCGCGCGATGAACCCGAAATTGTCAAAGGCGACATTGCTGAAAATCTGCAGCTTTTCCGGCGAGAGCGTGTCGAGCGCCGTGCCGAGGGCGGCTTGATTGCCCACGTTATTCGTCAGGGCGTTAAGCACCGCGTTAAAATTCGCGCTGTTGTTCCCCCCGGCGATGCCCTGGTTGATGGGGCCCAGCGTCGCTTTTTGGTTGGAAGTCAGGCCGCCCGATCCCAACGCCCCAAAGGTCGTGAGATCGATATTGTCGATACCCTGATTCAATTGGCCCTCGTTGTCCACCTCGGCGAACCGGAGATAATAAGTCCCGGCGGAAAGCCCCGTCACATTGAAATCATAGGTCACGTAGGGATGGGGACCCGACCCGCTTGGGCTGCCGTCGAATAGATTGCGAACGACTCCCGTCGTGACCGTGAACGGATTGGTGATGCTGCTCAAAATATCGATCCGGACCTGCTGATTGGGAATCGTGGTATAGTCGAGCGTGGGCGGCGTGGCGGAGGTTCCTCCCTGGTTGTTGATGAACATCTGTAAGCTCAGCCGCAAAATGCCTGGGTTCGACGGCACGACAAAGCTTTGGTAAAGAACATGGGAGCCCGGGCCCCCGGTATCAGTCACGGCATAAAAGGAACCACCCGCCGGATTGGGCGCGGTGGGAAAGGCAAAGGGCGTGGCCGTCCCGGGTGTGCTGATGTAATAATCGCCCGTGCCGCCGCCTTGGTTGACGATCGTCCAATCCGCGAAAGTGCCGGTCTCGAAATCACCGTTGGAGATCAGGTTTTGGGCGGAAGCGGTCGCTCCCGCCAAGGCTAGCATGGCCGCGATGGCCAGGCACCATTGGACAAAGTTCGGCGTGATTATTTTTTTCATTTTCATTTCTCCTTGGGGGCTTTTTCTGACCGAGGCGACATCGAAACAAGGAAAATAAAGCGCGTCAAGAATTTCAGTTCCCGGCGCCCCAAAAACGGCAACGATTCTGTTGAATCGCGGGCGGTAACGTGGACAATCGATGCGGGATTTCCGCAAAATAACCGCCTCACCCGTCCGCAGGAAAACATGAAATCGGTTCATTCCCCGGCCATCGCCCGGACGATGCTGTTTCTGGTCCTGCTCAGCCCTTCCCTTGGGGCGGAGGACTGGACCACCTCGAACGGCAAGGTCTATCAAAACGTCACGGTGGTCAAAGCCGAGCCCGACGCGGTCACCATCCTCTACCGCGACGGCGGCGCCCTGGTCCCGCTCGCCTACTTGCCCGCCGCCCTGCAAGCCCGGTTCCATTACGATCCGGCCCGGGCCGAGGCGGCGGAAGATCAACGGGCCCGCGATGAACTGGAGAGCGAAATGGCACTGCAGGCCGAAATCAAGGAGCTGAACGAGCTCAAGAAGGAAATGCGGTCGGCACAAAAGGCGGCGGCCAACGCCGCGCGGTTGAAGGAACTTCAGGAAAGAATAGCGGCCTATTCGTACGAACCGGCCATCCTCGAGCCCCAGAATCATAACGGCATCCTGGGCGCGCCCACCGATTCGAACCATCACTCGATAAGCGAGATTCTTCAAGGCAATGCTGTCGCGCCTGCCCAAACGAATGCGGTGACTGCCCCGACGCCGGCGGAATCGGCAAAAAGCACCGCCATTTCCGCAGCCATCTCCAGCCAGGTCGCCGCCGGCAAAATCAGGCTGATCGGCAAGGTGCGGTCGTGCGTGGCGGGAGGTTGCATCCTGGAAAGCGTCTCCGCCGCCGACCGCTACACGATCGTGCTCGATCCGTCCCGGCCCGACTACCAACTGGTCAGCGAACGGGCCCCCGGCGGAACGGTATTTCTCTACACCTACAGCCAGCTCCATTTCGAGAACGAGATTCTCGACATCGACGCCTATCCCGTCGGCCCCTACACCTCCCTCTCGGGAGAAACCATGCCGGGCCTGACCACCAGCGCCGCCTTTGCCCGGGCCTATCTCAAGCTGAAGGAAAACCAGTGATCGTGGCGACGGGACCCGTGCGCGAGCGCGTGCCTTGCATCGCATACGTCGGCAAAATGTGCTAAAAATATAGACCAACCAGTCCATGAAAGCCAAAACGGACCAACCGCCCCCCGGCCATCCCCGGCCAACGGATTCTGTTGAATCGCGGGCGGTAAGGTGACAAGTTGGTGCGATGCCGCGACGCCGTTACGACCTGGAGAAAAGCGAGGCCCGTCACCTCGCGCCCTACGCGCAGAACAGCTCGACGTCGCGGGGCCGCGTCCACCCCGAGGACCAGCACCGGCTGCGCCTGGACTTCCAGCGCGACCGCGACCGGATCGTCCACAGCCGCTCGTTCCGCCGCCTCGAGTACAAGACCCAGGTCTTCCTCAACGGCACAGGCGATCATTACCGGACGCGGATGACCCACACCATGGAGGTCTCCTGCATCGCCCGGACGCTGGCCCGCTCCCTCGGCCTCAACGAGGACCTCGCTGAGGCGATCGCCCTGGCCCACGATCTTGGCCATCCTCCCTTCGGCCACCTCGGCGAGGAGACGCTCGACCGGCTGATGGGCCGGCACGGCGGCTTCCGCCACAACGCGCAGAGCCTCCGCGTGGTGGAGGAACTCGAGCTGAAGTATCCCGAGTTCAATGGCCTCAACCTGACCTGGGAAGTGCGCGAGGGCCTGCACAAGCCCTACGTCCCCGACCGGCTCATCGAGGGCTTCATCCAGCCGTCGCTCGAAGCGCAGGCGGTCGATCTCTCCGACCAGATCGCCTATATCTGCCACGACCTCGACGACGGCCTCGAGTCAGGCCTGATCAACGAGCACGAGCTGGGCAACCTCGAGCTGTGGCGCGATACCCGCGACCGGGCGCTGGCCCCCTACCCGCACCTCGAGGCGGAGCGCGGCCGCTATTTCGTGCTGCGGACCCTGCTCGGTCGGCTGGTCGAGGACGTCATCGACCACTCCAGCCACACGATCCAGGGCCGCGCGCCGCAGAGCAGCGACGACGTCCGCCGTCTGCCCGCCATGATCACCTTCTCGCCGGAGATGGCCAGCCGCGCGAGGGAGCTGCTGACGTTTCTCTACAGCCGGTTTTATCACCACCCCTCTCTCACCGCCGTGCGCCGCCGGTCGGTCGATTGCCTCGTCCAGCTTTTCGAGTTGCTCGTCGGCCATCCCCACTTGCTCAGCCCTCAATTCTCCATGCGGGTCAAAAACGACGGCGAGTACCGCGCGACCTGCGATTACCTCGCCTGCCTCACCGACCGGCAGGTCTATCTCCAGCACCAGAAACTAATCGGCGGACTGCCCTCCCTGGAAGCCGTGCATCTCGAGCAAACGGCATTGCTCTAGTTTATGAGACTTTTATTTAAGAAGCCTGTCATCCTGAGCAAGCCGAGCTTGTCTCGGCGCTGTCGAAGGACCTCTAACTATTTTCCCGAAGAAGCGCCTGAGAGAGGAATAGCAGGAGATCCTTCGACAAGCTGAGGATGACAATAAAAATTTAATGATCAATTCCGCCTACACTCCACCCCTCGACCTGATTCGCCGTCCCCGCCGCAATCGGCAGAACTCCGCCATCCGCGCGCTGGTGCGCGAGACCCGCGTCCATGTCGACGACTTGATCCAGCCGCTTTTCGTGAAGGACGGTCATGGCGGTCCCGAGGAAATCCCCAGCCTGCCCGGCATCGAGCGGCTGAACGTCCGGAACACCCTCGCTGAAGTGACGCGCCTCGCCGGGCTGGGCATTCGCGCGGTGGCGCTCTTTCCGCAGATCGACCCCGCGCTGAAAGACGCCCGAGGCAAGTATGCCGTGGCCAACAAAAACTGGTTCTTCGCCGCCATCCGCCAGCTCAAGGCCGAAGTTCCCGACATGCTCATCGTCGCCGATGTCGCGCTTGATCCCTACACCGACCATGGCCACGACGGCGTGCTCGATCCAATCACAGGCGACGTCGCCAACGACGAGACGGTCCACATCCTGACCCATTACGCCACCCAACTGGCTGCCGCTGGGACCGACATCGTCGCGCCCTCGGACATGATGGACGGACGCATCGGCGCAATCCGCGATGAACTCGACCGCGAGGGCTTCACGCAAACATCGATCCTTGCCTACGCCGTAAAATTTGCCTCGGCCTACTACGGGCCGTTCCGCGACGCGATCGGCAGCGCCACGGCGAAGGGCGCGCCCGCCCTCGACAAACGTTCCTACCAACTCGACCCGGCGAACCTGCGCGAAGCTCTTCTCGAAGCGCGACTCGACGAGGACCAGGGCGCCGACATTCTCATGGTCAAGCCGGCCGGGCTTTATCTCGATGTCATTTCCGCGGTCAAGGCCGCCACCACGCTGCCGGTCGCGGCCTATCAGGTCTCGGGCGAATACGCGCAGATTCATGCCGCGGCCAGGGCGGGCTGGCTCGATCTCGAAAAAGCACGCGATGAATCGCTCCTCGCCATTAAACGCGCCGGGGCCGACATCATCCTGACTTATTTTGCCAAGGCCGTGGCGGAGAGCCTGAAATAGGACTCATGAGACCTATCGGTCCCATAGGTCCCATTAAAAATAGTGTCTCTCCGGGGAAATCCCGTTAGACTCGCCTTTTAATGAGCACCGCCTGGACGCGCAAGGACCTTCTCACCATCCGGGAATTGGACCGGGCCGAGATTGAATTGATCCTCGATACCGGGCGCACCTTCAAGGATTTGCTCGCGCGGCGGGTAAAAAAATCATCCTCGCTGGAAGGCCGCACGGTGGTCAATTTGTTCGTCGAGCCGAGCACACGTACGCGCACCTCGTTCGAGTTGGCCGCAACGCGTCTGGACGCCGATGTTGTCTCCATCGACAGCGCCTCGAGTTCCTTTCGCAAGGGCGAAACGCTCAAGGACACCGGCCAGGTGCTCGAAGCGATGAAGGCCGACTTCGTCATCCTGCGCCACTCCGCCGCAGGCGCGCCGCAATTCCTGGCCGAGCGGCTGGCCGCTCACATCATCAACGCCGGCGACGGCGCGCACGAACACCCAACCCAGGCGCTCCTCGACGCGTTCACCATGCGCGAGAGACTCGGCGATCAACGCGCCTGGAAAGATCTTCATGTGGTGATTTGCGGCGACATCCTCTTCAGTCGCGTGGCGCGCTCGAACGTCTGGGCGCTCACTAAACTGGGCGCGCGGGTGACGCTGGTCGGGCCGACCACGCTGGTGCCGGAAATCTTTTCGGAACTCGGCGTGACCGTCGCGCATGATCTCGATTCGGTCCTGCCCGACGCCGACGTCATCATGCTGCTGCGCATCCAGCATGAGCGGCAACAACGGAGCTTCTTCCCTTCGGTGGGCGAATACGTTTCGCTTTTCGGCCTGAACATGGCGCGCTTTCAAAATTGCAAGCCCGACGTGCTCATCATGCATCCAGGACCGATCAACCGCGGCGTCGAAATCGCCAGTGAACTCGCCGACGGCCCTAACTCGACCGTCCTCGATCAGGTCCAGAACGGCCTCGCCATCCGCATGGCGGTGCTGCATCTGCTCGGCGGCGGTGGCGCCGTGACGTAAATTTGGCGCTCAGGCCTGCTCGGCGCTTTCGCGGATCAGCAGGCTTTTGAAATTGAGCAGGGCCAGGAGCGATTCGGTCGGATGCAGCAGGAATATCTCTCGCGTCAACGGGAGTTCGTCGAAATCGACAAAACCGGGAATCACGATGGGCGCTTCGGGATCGAGTTTCTTGAAGCCCATGGACCACTCGTTGAATTCACGTACAGAGTGCTCTTCGTGCAGCACGACGACCAAATGATGATGCCTGGGATCAGATTGAATTTTGGCCAGGAGTGAAAGCACCGCTTCCTTGGAACCCTCTAGGAACTGCATGAAATTGGAGTCATTGTAGAGCAACAATCCGGTGATACCCATTGCCTGATTATTTTCCCGGCTCTTGCGGAGAAGCTCCATCAAATCGTCTTCCGAAAACACCTTCGTCGCCGTGCTGAAATAGGCGAGCAGGTACACACGTTTAGGCTACTCTCACCTCGAGCCGAAGCAATAGTTGAATAACGACCCTCGCCGACAGAGACCGGCGAAGTTCTCAGAACGGCAGCGGAAAGCGCGCGGTGATTTTGCGGACGTGGTCGCGAATGGCGCTGATTTTCGCGGCGTCGGTTCGGTGCTCGACTGCTTCCTCGATCAGGTTGGCGATGTCGAACATCTCGTCCTCCTTCATCCCGCGCGTGGTAACGGCGGGAGTGCCGAGCCGGATGCCGCCGGCCTTGAAGGGGCTTTGGGTATCGAACGGAATCGCATTCTTATTCACGGTGATGCCGGCTTGGTCGAGCACTTCCTGCACTTCCTTACCCGTGACGTTTTTGGGCTGGAGATCAACGAGCATGAGATGGTTGTCCGTGGTGCCCGAGACGATGCGGAAACCGTTTTTCTTCATGCCTTCGCAAAGCGCCTTGGCGTTGCGGACGACCTGCTGCTGGTAGGCCTTGAACTCGGGTTGGAGCGCCTCGCCGAGCGCCACCCCCTTGGCCGCGATGACGTGCATGAGCGGACCGCCCTGGACGCCGGGGAATACCTGGGAATCGATTTCCTTCGCAAATTTTTCCCGGCAAAGAACCAGGCCTCCGCGCGGACCGCGCAGGGTTTTATGCGTGGTGGTGGTGACGAAGTCGGCAAAGGGAATCGGCGACGGATGAACGCCCGCCGCGACGAGCCCCGCAATGTGCGCCATGTCGATGAATAGATAGGCGCCGACCATGTCCGCGATGCGGCGCAGGCGGGGAAAATCGATGATGCGTGAATAGGCCGAGGCGCCTGCCGTGATCATCTTGGGACGCGTTTCCTTCGCCTGGGCTTCGAGCGCGTCATAATCGATGGTCTCGGTTTCCTTGTTTACGCCATAGTGGACCACGCGGTAAAAGCGGCCCGAAAAATTCATTTTGTGGCCGTGCGTCAGGTGTCCGCCATGCGAAAGGTCCATGGTCAGAATCAGGTCGCCGGGCTGAAGCATCGCAAAGTAGACGGCGGCATTCGCCTGGGAACCGGAATGGGGTTGCACATTGGCGTGGTCGGCCCCAAAAAGCTTCTTCGCGCGCTCGATGGCCAGTTCCTCGACGACATCGACGTATTCGCAACCGCCGTACCAGCGCTTCTTCGGATAGCCCTCGGCGTATTTGTTGGTGAGGCAGGAACCCTGCGCTTCCATCACGGCCCGGCTGGTAAAATTCTCCGACGCGATCAGCTCGATGTTGTCTCGCTGGCGGGCGAACTCGTTTTGCACCGCGCGAAAAATATCGGGGTCGGCTTCCGACAGGCTCGGTTTGGGCGCAGAAACGGGAGAGGGTGTTAAGGGGGCGTTCAGTTTGGGGTCCATGGCGGGAATAGGGCTTTCGTGTCGCTCACCGACATAGGCGGTGTTGATCCAGGCTTCGAGAATTTCCTTGAGGCGTTTGCCGCGGATTTCCTGCGAAGCGATACAGAGTACATTGGCATCATGTTGCTCGCGGCTCAAGCGCGCCATTTCAACATTATGGGCCAGCACGGCTCGCACCCCGGCGATCTTGTTCGCGGCCATGCTCAGGCCGAACCCGGTGCGATCAATGACGATTCCGCTGTCGGCCTGCCCCTGAGCGACGGCCTTCGCCACTCGGGTGGCGATTTCCACCGAGGAGCAACCGCCAAGGTCTTCAAAGGGAAAATCATTCTGCTCGAGCCAGGAGCGGACCTGCTCCTTGAGTTCGACCCCGTCCGTGTCGGCGGCGATGGCAACCTTTTTCAGGGCGGTCACGCGCGTCTCGTCGTGGGTCGAGCGCAGGACCAGGTCGAGCAGCCGCGGCAGCGCGGCGCGGATCTGGTCCCGGCAATCGCGGTAGGTTTCCCGCGACTGGCCGATGGGATCGGAGACCTCGCGTTCCATCACCGGCAGGTCGGTTTCGAATTCGCGCAGGAGAAAGGTTTTTTCCGCCGCCGAAGGAAAGAGGAGGAGCATCGAATCGAGATGACCATAGGTCATGACGAAGATAAAATCGGCCTTGCGCACCAACTCGGCCATCAGGGGCTTGCTCCGGATATTCCGGATGTCGATGCCAAGCTCAGCCATGACCTCGACGGAATGGGCGCTGGGCGGCTGTCCTCCCACCGCACCGATACCGGCTGAGGTGACTTCAATGTCGCGCCGTCCCCGGACCAAATCGGCAAAGAGTCCCTGCGCCATCGGGCTGCGACAGACATTGCCAGTACAGACAAAAAGGACGTTTCTCATGCGGGGTGGGGGGAGACAAGATAGAACCAAAGAGGGTGTCTGGAAAGTAGTTGCAGGTCACGCCGAAAGCAATTTTGCCTTGGGGCCAGGAAGTGTCCGCCCTGCGGTAGAGTGAGGAGCATCATGCAAGTAGTACTGCTGTCCGCAGGACCGGGCTTTTTTACTGGACTGAGGAGGATGCCGGGGGCGAGGCGCTCGCCGTGGTTTGGGCCGGGAGTGATCTTTGGGAAAGGCGGATGGCCCTCAGGCTGTCGAGCGCGCTGATCAGGACGACGTCGTGAATGCTCGGCAGGCTCAGCAGCACCGGCCCTTTCTGGAGGGAGGCCAGGTACTCATCCCATTCGGGGTCCTGTCCCTGGACGAGGGAAGCCTCGCTCATCCGGTGCCGCTCGGGCGATTCCTCGATCACGTCGGAGATGTGATTGTCCCGAATCAGCATGAGCGCAGCCTTTTCCGCCCGATCATCGACGGTCAAAGCAATATCTGGAATCATGGGGTGTCCTGAGAGCGAAGTGCCATTGGCCAGACCAGGCTGCGGCACCTCAAAGCGGAGAACCTGGCCCGAGGAGAGTTTGTGATCTTCAAAAAACGAAGTCGTTCCCGCGGTCGGTTGTCCGACCACCAGCGCCCCGTCCGCCTTCAGGCTCTCAGCCAAAGCTTCGGCCGCCCCAGCGGTATGTTCGTTGGTCAGAACAACCAGCGGACCTCGAAATTCGCGATCGGGAATCTGTATGGGCAGATGAAAAACACCATCGCCCTTTTGCGGAAGATACTTCCAGAATGAGGTATCCCCGGGAACAAACAAACCGGCGACTTCGGCGGCGCCGGCGTAGTCGTTGGGGGTGGTATTGCTGCGGAGATCGAGGATAGCTCCAACGACATGCCAGTAATCGATCATCCATCTGAGATCGCCCGCCAGATCGTCCCAGTTCTTCTTCGGCGTGAAAGAGGCTAGTCGCCAGTAAACAATGCCGTTGGGAAGGGCCGCGGTAATAATCGGAATGGGGCCCATTATTTCCGGGGGAAGGAGACTGATTTTACCATTGGAGCGGGCGATCAGGTCGCTGAGATGATCTCCCGCTTTGTAATGAAGGGCTGGAAAATCGGCATAGCTCGATTGCAGGATGGGCAACGCCTCGGGAAGCAGATCGGCGGCGGCGGTAGAAACCACGGCAGACGGCTCGGCCAGGAGGACCTGGCAGGCCAGCAAAAAGAGGCTTAGGCTTAGTAAGGGCAGCTTATTCATTCCAAGGTCAGTCGAGCGGCAATATCGCGCCGGTACTGACTTCCCGCAAAATGAATTTTTGCCACGCGCTCGTAAGCCAGGGCCCGGGCAGAGGCGAGATCGGCGGACCAGGCCGTGACGCTCAGCACTCTGCCTCCGTTGGTTACGACTCGCCCCTCCTCAGCTTTTGTCCCGGCCTGGAAGACGGCCGTCCCCGGCAGGTCAAGCTCGAGCCCCTCGATCGCCGCCCCCGTTTCGGGCGTTCCGGGATAGCCGGCGGCGGCCAGGACAATCGTTACCGCATGGTTGGAATTCAGCTTGATTTCTAGTTTGCCCAACCTTTGTTCGCGCACTGCCTGGAAAATTTCAACCAGCGGCGTGTCAATGAGCGGGAGAAGCACCTGGGTTTCGGGATCGCCGCCGCGCACGTTGAATTCGAGAATGCCGGGGCCGTCCTTTGTCCAGATAATGCCGATGTAAAGGATGCCGCGGAAATCGATGCCCTCTTTGCGCAGCGCGGCCAGGACCGGCTCGACCACCAGCGATGAAATCTGCGCCTGCAATTCCGCCGTGGCAAAAGGCGCCGGCGCATACGCGCCCATCCCTCCGGTGTTCGGACCGGAATCTCCTTCCCCGAGCCGCTTGTGGTCCTGCGCAATCGGCAGGACAACATGGGAGATGCCATCGGTCAGGACATGAACCGACATTTCGCGCCCGGGCAGGAATTCCTCGATCACCATCTGGCTTCCAGCCTCGCCAAAGATGCGCTGGTCCATGATGCGATCGATGGTCTGTGCCGCCTCGATCGGGGATTGCGCAATGATGACTCCCTTCCCGGCGGCTAGGCCGTCGGCCTTCAAGACCTGCGGATAAACATTGTGCTTCTGGCTATAGGCATAGGCCGAAAGCGAGTCGCTAAAGCACGCGCCCGGTGCGGTGGGCAGGCCGTGCTTGAGGAGAAAATTCTTGCTGAAGACCTTGCTGCCTTCCAGGCGCGCCGCGGCGGCGTTGGGACCGAAGATGGGCAGTCCGACTTTTTCGAAGCGATCGACCACGCCGGCGCACAAGGGCGCTTCCGGGCCGACAATGGTCAGGTCCGGTTTTTCGCGGAGCGCCCAGGCCACGAGACCATCGAGATCGGTGCTGCTGATGGTAAGATTGGTGCCAAGTTTCGCGGTGCCGGCGTTACCCGGCGCGGTGAAGAGTTGGAGGTCCCGATTGTCCCGGCGCAAACGCCAGGCCAGGGCGTGTTCGCGGCCCCCCGATCCGAGCAGGAGAATTTTCATGGAGACTTCAGGACATAGACCGTCGGCTCGGCGGGAAGCATTTCGCGGCTGACCACGATCTCGTCCGAATTGAATTTACGCACCGGGAATTTCGTCGCCGACAGATAATCGTCCAGAGAGCGCAGCGGGATCACGCCGGAGAAGTCGGTCTTGTAATTGATCGGAATGATCACCTTCGCGCCCAGGTCCTGCACGACCTGGTTGAAGTCGCCGACCGAAAGCGTCTCCAATCCCACCGGGAGAAAGACGACGTCGGCATGGCCCAACTCCTCTTTCTCCTGGGCCAGAAGCGGCATGTTGATCTGCCCGAGGTAGCAGAATTTGACGCCGTCAAAGGAGATGGTGAAGGCCGTATTGGCGCCGCCCTGGCCGGAGGGATCCTTCTGCAGGCCCACGCCGTAAAAGGAGATGCCATTGGCCCGATTCAAACCCACGGCCATGACGCTGCGGAAGATCAGCGGGTTGCCGAAGATCAGGTCGGCCGCGCAGTGGTCCTCCGCTTCGTGGGTGACGAGGACGAGATCGGCTGCGAGGTGCTCCGGGAACTTGTAGTGGACGGTCTCCGGGCCGTACGGGTCGATGGCCGCCCTGATGCCCACCGACGAAGTCAGGTAGACAAAGCCGTGCCCGTACCAGTGGACATTGACCCCGCCGGCCACCGCCATGGGCGCCGTGGAATTGAGGTCGGCCGGGTTGACCGGCAGGGCGCGGGGCGGGGCGTTGGTAGCGGGCGGGGACTGGGCGGTCGCCGGGCTGAGGCCCAGGAGCAGGAACAACAGGATGGGATGGAGGCGCACCGACTCAGGCTAGCAGATGGAACCTTAAAAAGACAAGGGAGCCTATATTTTTACCCCATTTTGCACATGGAAGCGATGGAAGAGAGGCGCAAACTCCTTTCATTTCAATCCGGCCCGGCTATTTTCGAGCGCTTACGATGAGGTTACCAGACGTGGACAAACGGGTGGCGTGGGCCGGGGGAATCCTCCGGTGGACCGAGGCGTTTCTCATCGCGGCATTCCTGATTTTTCGCCTCTACACGTCGTTTCACACCCCCTCCCCGGTCATGAGCCCCGTCCTTGTTCCGCAGGCCGAGCCCGAAAGGGTTGAGGACACTTTTCAACTCAAGCGGGGCCCATTCAGTGTCTATCGCTATGAGCCCGGCCAGACAGCTTTTGCGGCGCATCCCAAGGCCATTATTCTCTTCGAGTCGGGCGATGGCGGCCTGGACGGTTGGGAAGATCGCGTCTGCAAGGCTTTGCAGGCGGACGGCTACGAGATGATCGCGTTTGATTGCGCCTTCTACTCCCGGTCCGACTACGATCTTGATGTCTTGCAGGCCGACATGGGCACTCTCGCGCAATCCTATCTCTCGTCCTATGGCGACCATCCGCCGCCCCTGATCCTCGGGGGCTGGTCGATGGGCGCCGAGCAGGCGGTGGCTGCCGCGGGCGGACCTCACCGGCCGGCCGGCGTGGTGGGACTTTTGCTGATTTCGCCCGGTCCGCGCGGCCGGTACGGGCTCCGCAGCCCGGACAGATGGGATGTGGCGCCGACCGGCCCGGGCACCTTTGCGCTGCAAGACTTTGCCCATGACCTGGAGGGCTTGCGAATCGTCCAGTGGAATGGGAATTTCGACCTGCTTGGGTCCAAGGTCTGGCTGAGCTCGCTGACGGCCCCCTACAAGGCGTTCGGTTATCCTTATGGCCTGCATGATTACAACGGCGCGAGCGATGACTTCCTGGCCCATTTGAAGCAAAGCATTTCCTGGATTTTAGCGCCCCCGGCGTCGGGAAGCGGGCCTTAGAACTCTGCGAAATGGGCTTCGGGTTGCCTTTGCAAGCCGGAGGCTTGAGACAACCCTAGATCGATTTTTGCTGATATCTCCGTAGGGATCGTTGGGCCTTGAGGTTCAAGCGTCCCTACAGGACGCGGGGTCGCCGCCTCGTAGACCCGGCGATAAATCGCCGGGCTACTTTCAATCATTCCTACGGAATGTAAAAGAGAGCGGTAACGATTTTGGCCAGCGTTCCGAGCAATAATTACTCTTGCCCTGCGAAATCGCCTGCGGCGATTACTCCTCAATGTGCGACAAGTGCAATTTCGCGCGGAGGAGGGAAGAGATGAATGCAGAGGACGGGCAGCAAGGCAGCGGAGTTCCCTTTCCGATCTCTTCAGCCCCTCTGCCTTCCCCCTCTTCAGCCCTCTGTGCGAAAATGGCTTTCCAAGGTCGGCGACGGTCAGAGACCGCCGCTACAACTGCGACGGACGTTACAATGAAGGGGCGGCGGCGACGATGGGGGTAAGTTGGGTCTTGCTGATCCAGCCGGTGTGGCCGGCGGAATCGGCGACGAGGAAAAAGTCGTTGTAGGCTTTTTGGACGGTCACGGTTTCTCCGGGTGCGGGAGAAAAGACCGCCTGCGCGGCGGGGAACGGCGAGATGAGCGCCGAGACGTCCTTGTCGGTGACGATCGCCCGGCCAAGGTCCTGGGAGGCGAGGGCCGCGCCCGCGATGGCGGCAAGGAGAAGGAGAACGCCCGCAGCGCACGAGAGGGAAAAGAGCGTCCGCGCCTGAGGCAGAATTCTCCGGGCGAGGAGGCTGAGGCAAAGCAGCGTCCAGGCGCCGCAACCGACCCAGGCCCAATCGGACGCGCTGAGGAGATGGCCGATCTTTTCCCACGGCGGCGGTTCGGCCACGGAAAGACCGGCCTGTTTTTGCGCGAGCTGGAGATTGGCGGCGATATCGGGATCATGGGGCGAAAGCCATTGCGCCCGCCGGTAGGCCACGATGGCCTGGGCGAGATTTCCCTCGCGATAAAGGGAGTTGCCGAGGTCGAAGAGAACCGGGGCCGAGTAGCCTTTTTGCGCAAGCAGCGCCTGATAAGCGAGCGTGCTGTCGTGATACTTGCCCGCGGCAAAAGCGCGGTTGGCGTCGTCGAGCGTTTGCGCGTGGCTAGGGAGCGGAAGGAGGCACGCGGCGGCGGCCAGAAAAAGAATCGAAAGAATTTTCATCAGTTTTTCTCCGTCAGTTCGTTCACGACGACCTGCCGCCACTGGCGCAGATCGGCTTCTTCGAAATGGAGGTCGGAATAACTCGCCTGGTCGGCCATCTGGAAAATGGGGCGGACATTTTCGCCCTGCCCGCCCAGGCGCGCCTCGACGTCGGCGAGCGTGATCGTCTCGGGCCGCAGGTTCCATTGCTGTCCCAGCCGCTGTTGCAGCGCGTTGCGGGCGTGGATGAAGAAGGCGTCGGTCTGGTGGTTTCGCATCGCCTCGTCCATGGCGTCGATCTGGCGCCGGATCGCCTGCTGGGCGGCGGAGGCGCGGACGCGTTCGGGATGGGAGACCCGTTCCCGGCGGCGCAGGAGGGCAAGTCCCAGCACCAGGGCGAGCAGGGGCAGTCCCTGCCCGGCGATAAACCAGGGATTCAGGTAGACGGGACGGAGCGTGGAAACAAACGAGCCCTCCTCGATTTTATTGGGGCGGAGATCGGACTCGGCCGGAGCGGGCGCAGAGGATGGGACCTGGGGCTGGGAGGGAGGCGGAGCCGCCGCGACCGTCCCGGCGCCGGTCGGACTGGCGGCGGGGCTGACCGAATTTCCGCTGACGGTGACGGCCACCGGCGCGGTAGTGCGGGTGACATATTGCCGCTTTTCGGGATCGAAGAAGCTGAACGAGAGCGAGGGGATGGTGGTGACGCTGGCGTCGTTCGGAATGATCGGCTGCTCGAAGGTCTTCACGCCCTGAGAGCCGACGCTGTCCTGCGCATCGAAGTGGCTCTTCGGAGAGTAGGTCTTCCAATGCGAATCGCCCGCCAGCAGGTCGGAGGAGACGCGGTCGAAATTGCCGGTGCCGCTCACTTTCAGGCGGAGGGTGATCGGGTCGCCCGCGTTGACTTGGGTCGGCGTGGCGCTCGCCTCGACCTCGAATTGTCCCACCGCACCGCTAAAGTCGGCGGGCCGGTTGGCCTGGGGCAACGGCAGGACCTGCAACGACTCGGGGCCGCTGCGGAGGGTGACGTTCTTTTTCGTCCCCATGGCGGCCATGGCGTTCTTGAAGAAATTGTTGAAGAGATCGTCGTCGTCGTCCTGCGCCCCCGGCTGCGGCACGACGACGGTGACCGGCATTTCGAGGTTGATGGGATAATTTCCGGTCTTCACGGCGGTCAGCGCGGAATGCCAGGTCAGGACGTGGTAGGGGCGGCCGTTGAGGACTTGCGTCTCCTGCTCCGGCTTGGTGCTGAGCGAATTGAGGGTCAAGCCGTCGCTGGTGAATTGAGGCAGGTCGGTGACCGTGGCCTGGAGGTCGTCGGGAATGTAGGCTTCTATTTTGACCGGCACGAGTTCGCCTTCGTAGAGCTCCTTTTTGGGCAGCGTGATCCGGATCGAGCCGAACCGGCCCTGCGGCGCGGAGTTGGCTTCATCGGGGCTGGGTGCGACGGCGGGCGGCGGAAGGACGACGGGGCCATTGGAGGAAGGCGGCGGCGCAGCCGGCGCGGGCGGGGCCGGGTTCGCGGAGCCCTGGCCGACGCGGAGCGTGATCGGCTGGGAAGCGGCGTTGCCGAGCCGGATGGCGGGAATGACGAAGGTGCCTTCGCGCTGGGGGGTGATCTGGTAGGTGTTGGAGGCGTTGGCGGTGACGGAGCCGTTGATGATCTCGACCTGGGTCGACTGGCCGACGGGGGTGATTTCGAGGCCGTCGACATCGGGCACGGAGGGCTGGCCCTGCGCGCCGCTGACGGTGACGGTCAGTTGGGTCGAATCGCCCATGGAGATTTGCGGCGGATCGAGGGTCGCGGTGACCGTGGCCGCCCCGACCGGGAGGGTGAACGCCGCGAGGAGGGCCGCGGCCGCCAGCCAAAAGTTGCGATGGTTCGTTTTCATTTACCAATCCTTGAGGGTTTGCTCGTCCGTTGGATGGTTGCCGAGGTTGCGGGCATCGGCGGTGACGGGCAGGACGTGCTCGCCGTTCTTGAGCGAGTTGAGGAGTTCACGGGCTTCCTGCGCGGTCATTTCACCGGGCGTGCCCGATTGGGCTTCGTTGCCCGTCGGCTGGGCCTGCGATTGGTTCTTGTCGGGAATAGTCTCGCCGCGGGGCCCGGCCGGCTTGGCGTTGCTTTGCGCGAGCGGCGAATTTGGGTTGCCGTTATTGCCCTGCGGCTGCTCCTGGCCGTTGGCCGGAGATTTCTGGCCCTGATTTCCGGCCGTTTGCTGCTGTCCCTGCTGGTCCTTGGGCTGGCCTTGCTGACCGTTTTGATTTTGCTGCTGCTGGCCGTTCTGGGCCTGGCTTTGGGGCGAACCCGATTGCTTTTGGTCCTGCTTTGCCTGGTTGTTCTGCGATTGATTTTGGTTCTGCTGATTGGCCTGGTTGTTTTGCTGGTTCTGCTGGTCCTGTTTTTGATTTTGCTGGTCCTTTTGCGAACCCGATTGCTGCTGCTGGTTTTTCTGATCCTCGTTTTTTTGATCTTGTTTCTGGTTCTGCTGGTCTTGTTTCTGTTGTTGCTGCTGCTGCTTTTGCAACTGGTCCAATTTCTTCTGCACGAAGTCGCGGTTGAATTTGGCGTCGGCGTCGTCGGCCTTGAGCTTCAACGCATCGTCGTAGGATTGAATCGCGCCCTGCCAGGCCTTGATGGTTTCCTGCGGCGATGACTTTTCCGTTTTCTGGCCGAGCCGGTATTGGGTGTTGCCGATGTCGTAGTAGGCCTGCTGCTGGACGCCGACCTGGTCGGTGCCGAGAGCCTTTTGAAACGCGGGCAGCGCGGTGTCGTACTCGCCCGTTTTGTAGGCGGCGGCGCCCAAATTAAACTGGAGCGGGGCGGCCTGCGGATGCTGCTCGGCGGCCTGCTCGTATTGTTTTTCGGCGGCGGGATAATCGCCCTTCTTGTAGGCTTGCTCCGCCGATTGGACGGAAGCCTGCGCGCCCGTGGCCAGGGCGATCAGGGCCAGCAGGGTGAGGGTCGAGGCGAGCTGCCGCTTCTTCTGCACGGGAGGCGGAACGCTTCGACGGTCGCGACGGCGGGTGCCGATAAGCATGCTGGCGAGAAGGCAGGCGAGACCGAGGGCGAGCGGTCCCTGGAAACGTTCCTGGTAAACTTTCTGGGTCCGCGAACTGACGTCCTGTTTGGGCAGCGAGGCGAGCGCCTGGTCGTAGATGGCCTGGAGGCCCTGGCCCTGCTGGCCGAGCGGTTCATAGAGTCCGCCCGTCACCTGCGCGATCTGCCGGAGCGTGCTTTCGTCGAGGTGCGATTTCACGAATTGGCCCGAGGCGTCCTTGAGAAAATCGGTGCCGCCGTTGGGGTTGGTGATCGGGATCAAGCCGCCGGAGGGACTGCCGACGCCGATGGTGTAGATGACGAGGCCCTCCTTCGCGGCGGCCCGCGCGGCGTCGATGCCCTTGGCTTCGAGGTCCTCGCCGTCGGTGAGGAGGATGAGAATTTTGCGGTTCCTGGTTTCAGGGCCGAGGGCGACCTGCGCCTCCCGGATCGCGCTGGAGATGTCGGTGCCGCCGCGCGGAATGGTGCCGGTGTCGACGGCGTCGAGCGACTCGCCGAAGGCATTGTAGTCGAGGGTGAGCGGCGCCTGCAAAAAGGCGTCGCCGGCAAAGGCGATCAGGCCGACGCGGTCGCCGTCGAGCTTGCGGACGAGGTCGGTGATGGCGAGCTTGGCGCGGGTGAGGCGGTCGGGTGTGACGTCCTGGGTGAGCATGCTTTTGGAAGTGTCGATGGCGAAGAGGATGTCGATGCCGCGCTGCTTTTGTTCCTCCCAATGGTAGCCCCACTGGGGCCGGGCGAGCGCGACGAAGACGAAGGCGATGGCGGCGAGAAAGAGCGCGCGCTTGACGAGGCGGCGACCCGGGGAGAACGAAGCGGTAAGCCTGGCGAGGAGATGGCTCGAGGCGAATTCGGCGAGGGCCGCGCGCTGCCGGAGGTCGAAACGGCGGTAAAGCCAGAGGAGGGCCGCGATGACGGCGAGTCCGGCGAGGAGCCAAAGGGGTTCAGCGAATTTCATAAAGCGTTCTCTTTAAGGCAGGCGGCGGAAGCGGGTTTGTTCGAGCAGGAGGCTGGTCCCGAGCATGAGAAGTCCGGGCACGAGCGCCCAGGCGAAGAGCTCGGAGACATGTTCGTATTTGCGGACCGCGCGGGTGGTTTTCTCCATGCGGTCGATCGCGGCGTAAGTGTCGTCGAGCTTTTCGGTGTCGGTGGCGCGGAAGAACTGGCCGCCGGTTTCCTGCGCGATTTTGCCGAGCGTGGCTTCGTCGACGTCGGACGGCACCATGACGATGTGGGTCTGGCCGAAGTCGTCCTTGACCGGCATGGGGGCCTCGCCCCGGACGCCCGCGCCGATGGTGTAAATTTTTATCCCAAGCGCCCTGGCGGCTTCGGCGGCGAGGAGCGGCGAGACCTTGCCCATGTTGTTGCAGCCGTCGGTGAGCAGGACCATGACCTTCGATTTGGAGGGCTGGTCGCGGAGCCGGTTCACGCCCATGGCGATGGCGTCGCCGATGGCGGTGCCGTCGGGAATGGTGCCGGTGTTCACGCGCTCGAGGCCCTGCCGGAGCCAGTCGTGGTCGAGGGTGAGCGGGCTGATGAGGTAGGGCTCGCCGGCGAACTCGATCAGGCCCATCCGGTCGTCGGTGCGGGCGTCGATGAATTTGGCGACGGCCGCCTTGACGGTGTCGATCCGGCTCGTCGGCTGGCCGTTGACCTTGTAGTCGAGCGACTGCATCGAGCCGGAGACGTCGACCGCGAGCATGATGTCGATGCCGCTGGCCTCGACTTCCGTCGTGCCGTGCCGGAGCTGCGGGCGGGCCAGGCCGACGATGAAAAGCGCGGCGGCGAGCAGCGGCAGAAGGATCAGGATGCGTCCGGCGCGGCTGCGGGCTTCCCGCGCCACTTCGCGGGCGACGTTCGCGCTCGAATATTCGACCGCGGCGACGCGGCCCTGGCGACCGAGCCAGAACGCGACAACGGGCAGCAGGAAAAGCAGCAGGAGGAATTGGGGATGGTGAAAATGGATCATTTGGCGGGGATAAGTTCAGGTTGAGTCAGCGCGCCGGGCTTCGCCGATGTGGCCGTGCGGACCGGTTCCGGCGCGGGACGCGTGTCGAGGATGAAGGTGCGGGCGCTTTCGTGCATCGATTCCATTTCGCGGAGGGAGAGCTGCCAGCGCGCAAATTTCGGGAGGTCGCAATGGTTCAGGAAATCCTCGAGCAGGGGGCGGTGCGCGGCCAAAGGCGTGCCGGTTTGTTGCACGAGATCGGAGAGAAATTCCTCGGTGGTGCGATGCGCGGCCTTCTCGCCGAAGCGCTGCTCGATATAGACGCGGATGATCTCCGAGACGGCGAAGGCATACTCGCGGACCTGGTTTTCGGTCATGAGCGCGCGGGCCGCTTCGAGCCGTTCCAGCGCGATCTCGAAAGGAAGTTTGGCCCGGCTCGCGGCGCGGCGGCGGAAGAAGCGCCACGCGGCGTAGAGGAGCGCGACGACGGCGAGCGCGCCCGCGGCCTCAAGCGCCCAGAGCCATTGGTAGGGAATCGAAATGGGTCCGCGAATGTCGTGGATGTCTTCGGCGGCGGCCGTATCCGTCGGCGCGCTGGCAGCGGCGGCGGGAGCCGGGCTTGCGACCGGTGCAGGCGACGAAACCGGATTGGCGGTGAGCGCGTTGGTGGGGCCGGGCGGCGGCAGATGGACCGGACCGGAAGGAGGGGTTTGGGCGAACGCGGGAAGTGAGACCGCGAGGATGAGACCGACGCTGAAGAAGCAAAAATAGTTCGAGGTCCTTCGACTGCGCCAAGACAAGCTTGGCTTGCTCAGGATGACAGAGTTTAAAAAGCGGCTTACGCTGCCCGTCGCACGGAGTGCGACGGCGGCCTTACCGATTTTCTCTCCGAGGGTGCGGCCACAAGATAAAATCATCTGCGTCTCCGTTCACGGGTTTTGAAAAATTGCATGAGGGGCGGCACGTACGATTCGCCGGTCTCGAGCTCGAGGGAATCGACCGCCTCGGCGTTGAGCATCCGGCGCAGGGTCTCGACGTTGCGGCGCGAGATTTCCGCAAACCGCGCGCGCACTTTCGGATTGGAGGTGGGCAACTCCAGCATCTCGCCGGTCTCGGCGTCCTCGATGGCCAGGAGGCCGACGTCGGGCAGCTCCTGCTCGCGGCGGTCCTGGATGTGCATCGCGATCAGGTCATGCCGCGTATGGGTCAGCCGGATCGCCCGCTGCAACGAGGCGAGCGCCCGGGCCGGATCGCCGGTGGTTTGGAAATCGGAAATGAGGAACGCGACGGCGCGGCGGCGCGTGACGCGGTTGGCAAAATCGAGCGCCTGCACGATGTCGGTGCCGCGATGCTGCGGCTGAAAATAAAGAATCTCGCGCACGACGCGGAGCACGTGCCGCCGCCCCTTCTTGGGCGGGATGTATTGCTCGATCTGGTCGCTGAAAAGAATCAGGCCGACCTTGTCGCTGTTGCGGATCGCGGAAAAGGCGAGGACACTGGCGAGTTCCGCGGCCATTTCGCGCTTGCTCTGGGAGGTCGAGCCAAAGTTGCCCGAGGCGCTGACGTCGACCAGGAGCAGGATGGTCAGCTCGCGTTCCTCGGTGAATTTTTTCACGAAGGGACGTCCGCTGCGCGCGGTGACGTTCCAGTCGATGGTGCGGACCTCGTCGCCCGCGACATACTCGCGGACCTCGTCGAAGTCCATGCCGCGTCCCTTGAAGACCGAGTGGTACTCGCCGCCCATCGAGTTGTCGACGAGCCGGCGCGTGCGGATCTCGATCTGCCGGACCTTCCGGAGGATTTCCCGCGCCTTTTGAGGATTCATGGCCGTGTTCATAGCCGCTTTTCCTTTCCGTTACGGGACGGGGATGGTGTCGATGATCTTCTGGACGACGGCTTCCGAGGTGAGATTTTCGGCCTCGGCCTCGTAGGAAACGGTCACGCGATGGCGCAGCACGTCGAGCGCGAGGCTCTTCACGTCCTGCGGCGTGACGTAACCCCGGCCCTGGAGGAACGCGGCGGCCTTGGCCGCGATGGTGAGATTGATCGTGCCGCGCGGCGAGGCGCCGAATTGCACATAGCCGCCGAGGTCGAGGCCGTAGGCCTTGGGATCGCGCGTCGCCAGGACGAGATCGACGATGTACTCGCGGACCTTCTGGTCGATGTAGATGACGTTGACCACTTCGCGGGCGTGCATGATGTCGTCGACGGTCACGACCGGTTGGACGGCGAGGTTCGGCTCGGTCGTGGCCATGCTCTCCTGGATGGCGAGCTCCTCGGCCCGGTTGGGATAACCGATGACAAGCTTGAGCATGAAGCGATCGACCTGCGCCTCGGGCAGCGTGTAGGTGCCCTCGTGCTCGATCGGATTTTGCGTGGCGAGGACGAGGAACGGCTCGGGCAGCGGGTAGGTGTCGTTGCCGAGGGTGACCTGCCGTTCCTGCATCGCCTCGAGCAGCGCGCTCTGGACCTTGGCGGGGGCGCGGTTGATTTCGTCGGCGAGGACGAGATTGGAAAAGATGGGGCCGTGCTTGGTGTCGAAGGTGCCGTCGCGCGGATTGTAGATCAGCGTGCCGACGATGTCGGCCGGAAGCATGTCGGGGGTGAACTGGATGCGCTGGAACTTGGCCTGGATGGCGCCGGCCAGCGTGCGCAGCGAAAGCGTTTTGGCGAGGCCGGGGACGCCCTCGAGCAGAAGATGGCCGTTGGCGAGGAGGCCGACGAGGAGACGGTGGACCAGGTAGTTCTGGCCGATGATGACGCGCCCGATTTCGTGCTGGAGCGGTTGCACCCAGCCCGAATTGCGCTGCACGGCTTCGGTGATGGCCTGGATCCCGGCGTTCTGGCCGCCCACGGGGGCGGCGGCGGCCCGGCGGTCAGGCGTGCGCGGGATGGGGTTGTATTTGAACGCGTCGGAGTCGAGGGCGGTGGCGGTGCTGTTTCCGGAGGGGGTGTAGGTGTTGGTGGGCATAATTTTTAAATCGTTGGAGGTGGGAAGGCGGGTTGTTTCGATGTCACCAACCTGCACGCGGTTTGTTGCATGACATTGCCTGCACAATTACAAAGATGTTAGGGCGGCGCGTCTGCAGCCTCACGGCGACGGTCAGAGACCGCCGCTACAGCTGCAATTTCGCACGGAGGAGGGAAGAGGATGACTGCAGAGGACTGCAGAGGACTGCAGAGGACTGCAGAGCAAAGGCAGCGGATTTTCTTTTCTGATCCCTTCAGCCCCTCTGCCTTCCCCTTCGGTTCCTCTGCGGTCCTCTGTGCGAAAATGAATTCAGAAGGAGGCACGTCTGGCGTCGACTCTCTCCAGGAAATGCGACGGTCACAGCGTTTTTCATTCACATGTCGCAATGAAGGTGGCCCGGACAACTCGTCCGGGTGGCCGGAGGCCACAGGAGGTCATCCGTTGATGTGGGACTATTCCGGTGACCTCCTGTGCGCTCGAAAGGATTCGAGCGCACCCGGGCAACAAGTAGCCCGGGCCACCCGCATGCCCTCTGCAGTCCTCTGTGCGAAAATGAATTCAGAAGCAGGCACGCCTGGCGTCTCCCTTCCAGGGAAGCAAGGTGCATCCTGGAAAAGAGGGAGCAAATAGTTAGAGGTCCTTCGACAGCGCCGAGGCAAGCTCGGCTTGCTCAGGATGACACTTGTTTAAGTGAGTCGCTGACGCGACTGGGGAGGAAGACGATGAATTCGGAGCCTTCGTGGGGTTTGCTCCGGACCTCGACGCGGCCGCCGTGGGCCTCGACGATGGCTTTCACGAGGCTGAGGCCGAGACCGAGCCCATGCTCGCTGCGGCTTTTGTCGCCGCGATAAAGGCGGTCCCAGATGTGGGGCAGGTCGTTTTCGGCGATGCCCATGCCGTTGTCGCGGAAGCCGACCGAGGTCCACCCATCTTCGCGCTGCGCGGAAAGGACGATGCGCCCGCCGCGCGGGGTGTACTTCAGGGCGTTGTCCAACAGATTGGCGAAGACCTGCCGGATGCGCGCGGGATCGACCGCGGCCTGGCAGCCGGCGCCGAATTGCTTTTCCATCGTGATTTCCTTTTCGCCCGCGACGTCGCCGTAGAGCTCGATCACGTCGTCGACGAGGGTCCCGAGGTCGGTCAGCACGATCTCGAGCTTCATCATGCCGGTCTCGGCCAGGGTGACGTCCATCAGCGTTCGGATGATGGTCTGGACGCGGTCGGTTTCCTCGAGCGCCCCGGCGATGGCCTGGCGGGCGGTGGTCAGGTCGGACTCGCTGCGCAGCGGCTCCTCCAGCGTGATGCGCAGGCGCGCGAGGGGCGTGCGGAGATCGTGCGCGACGTTGTCGAGCGAGCCGCGCAGCGCATGGATGAGGTTCTCGTTGCCCTCGAGCATGCGGTTGAAAAGGCCGACCAGATCGGCCAGCTCTCCCGTGGTCGGCGGAGGCGGGAACACGCACGTCGAGTTTTCCGGTGCGGATGATCGAGCGGACGGCGTCGACGATCTGGCGCAGGGGACGCGTGGTGCGGTTGGTCATCCAGATGCCGCCGAGAAAGGCGAGGAGGATGACGGGGACGATGACGAGGGCGAAGACGGCGCGAAATTTGCCGAGCAACTGCGCGCGGCTGTCGCTGCTGCGCCCGACCTGGAGGAAGGTGCCATCGGGCAGATGAGTGGAGGCGACGGTGAGGTCGACGTTGTTGTCGCGCGGGATGCGGAGCCAGTTCTCGGCGTTGAACTGCTCGAGGCTGTCGATCCGTTGCAGGTCGGTGCGGAGCCAGTCGGCGGGAAGGACCATGAGGAGGACGGTCTGGTCGGGCTTGACCACGCGGACGAAGAAGGTCTGCTGCCGCTGCGCCTCGCCGACGCGATTGATCCAGTCCCGGAGCGCCTGGACGCCGCCGCTTTGATAGACCGCCTGGTATTCGCGCAGGCGCGACTCGACGAGGTCCTGGTCCTTCTGGTTGATGGCGGCGCCGAGCAGGAGATAGATCAGCCCGAAAAGGAGGAGGGCGCTGCCGGTGAAAATCGCCGCATAGCCGAGGCTGAGCCGCAGGCTGAGGGTGTGCGAAAATTCCTTAAGCTGCTTCCAGAACATAGCCCATGCCGCGGAGGGTTTTGATCAACTTGCGGTCGAAACCCTTGTCGACCTTGTTGCGGACGCGGCAGACGAGAACATCGACCACATTGGTCTGCGGGTCGAAGGAATAATCCCAGACATGATTGAGGATCATGGTTTTGGTGACGACCCGTCCGGCGTTGCGCATGAGGTATTCGAGGAGGGCGAACTCGCGGGCCTGGAGGTCGAGCGGCTTGCCGGCGCGGGTGACCTGGCGGCCGAGGAGGTCGAGCGAAAGGTCGCCGAGCGTAAGGGTCGAGGGCTCCGGGGTGTGCGAGCCGCGCCGCACGAGGGCCTGCACGCGCGCGAGGAGTTCGTCGAAGGCGAAGGGCTTGGTGAGGTAATCGTCGCCGCCGCTGCGCAGGCCCCTGACCCGGTCGTCGACGGTGGCCTTGGCGCTGAGGATGAGGACGGGCGTCATGACTTTGTTCTTGCGGAGTTCCTGCACGAGGGTGAGGCCGTCGAGGCCAGGGAGCATGATGTCGATCACGGCGGCGGCGTAAGGTTCGTTCAGGGCGTAGGTGAGGCCCTCCGAGCCGTCGACGTAGTGGTCCACGGCGAAGCCGCTTTGCTTGAATCCCTTCACGATGAACGAGGCGAGCTTGGGATCATCTTCGACGACAAGTAACCGCATAAGCGCAGCCTCAAATTAGTTTAAGAAGCGGCGCCTGACGACCCTTTATTCGGCGGGCCGGCCGCACGCTTCTTGCGGGACGGGGCCGGCTGCCCTAGGTTATGGCTGATCCGTCGGTCCACCCTCCAACCCCAAATTGAAACTATGAACAAAGACGTCAAAATCACCCGTGAACAATTGGTTAAAAACTTGAACGAAGATTTGTCGCGGGAATATCAGGCCATCATTTCCTATGTCATCTACAGCCAGACGATCAAGGGCGCGGCCTACAATCATATTGCGGGCGAACTCGAGAAACACGCCGTGGAGGAGCTGAGCCACGCGCTGCTGATCGCCAAGCAAATCGATTACCTGAACGGAACGCCGACCAAGACGCCGAAGGAGGTCAAGGTTTCCGACAAGGCGGAGGAGATGCTCCGGTTCGACCTGGAGAACGAGAAGGTGACGATTTTCAATTACCGGAAGCGGATCCGGGAGGCCGACGCGCTGAGTGAATTTGCGCTGGGCGAGGTTTTGCGTAAAATCATCGAACAGGAGCAGGACCACCTGACCGACCTCGCCGACGCGCTGGGGATCGATACGCCGAAGATCGAAGCGGACTGATCCGGCCGCAGAGGCGGGCGTTTCCGGACGGCCGGGACGCCGCCGCGGCCGAGGTGAGTTCCGGCCTGAAGTTTGCTTTGGCAAGTTTGATGACCGCAATCTTTCGTCAACCATGAGCACGGCGACCACTCATAACCCGGCGGCCAGGCACGCCGTGGCGCGTTTGATCGCGAAGTATTTTCTCCGCCATCTTGAGGCGGAGATGCTGAAAACGAACGAGGTCCTCTACGAGGATTATCCCGAACTGCCCATTCGCGAGACGACGGCGACCTGGATGGAGCGCCTTCGGCGTGAATTTGCCATTGGCGCCGAGGAAGCATTGCCGGCGGAAAATATTTTCGAGAGATGGTGCGAGATGAACGGGAAGTTCGAATACAAAGACGCGGGCTTGTTCGGCTACAACGAAATGTACCTGCCGCGCATCCTGGACCTCCGCGACGGAACGGCGGAAAGCCAGGACCGGTTTTTTACCGCCACGCGAAACAGGTTCGCCCAGTTCGACTATGAGAAGCAGGGCTACACCGTCTCGTTTTTTCTCAATTCCGAAAGCAACATGCGGGAATTGCTGCGGGAAGCGGTGCGGAAAAATCTCCCGGAATGGGAAAAAGAGGGCGACGCCATCGTGCTGACCCAAAGCGCCGCTTTCCAGACGGCAATGTATGAATATTTCGAGGGCGTCCTGAAATCGACGCTGGCCGAAAATGTGCGCCTGCTGAACGGGATTCTCCCGCACCAGGTCGCCACGGAGCTGAAACGCAACGGCCACGTCAAGCCGGTCTATTTCAAGGACGCCGCGGTGATCTTCACCGACTTCGAGTGCTTCAGCCACATCACGGAACACCTGGCCCCGGCCGAAGTCATCCGCCGCCTCGACGCCTATTTCTCGGAGTTCGACCGGATCAGCGCGGTGCATGGACTGGAGAAAATCAAGACCATCGGCGATTCGTACATGGCGGTGGCCGGCGTGCCCGATTTCCACGACGACCCGGTCCGCGCCGCCTGCGACGCGGCCCTCGAGATTTGCGACACGTCCGAATTGATCTCGGAGATGGTCGGGACGGACGGATGGCACATCCGCATCGGCATTCACGCGGGGCCGCTGGTGGCGGGCGTGATCGGGAAGCAAAAATTCAGCTACGACGTGTGGGGAGCAACGGTCAACTTTGCCAGCCGGATGGAATCGAGCGGCGCACCGGGTCGGATCAACGTTTCGGCCGACGTGCATGCGCGGGTGGAACCTTATTATCTTTGGGAGGAGCGGGGGTCCCAGCCGGTCAAGAACCTCGGAACGGCGGAGATGTTTTTTCTGGTGGGGAAGAAGTAGCGACCTGAACGGCCGGTTGACATTTTGCTCGGTATTGGCATGATGTACATCATGCTAAATATATCGGTGGCGGAGGCCCGCCAGCATCTCTCGGAAATCCTGGGAAAAGTGGCCTACGGAGGAGAGGCTTTTCTCATCACCAAAAAGGGACGTCCGATGGCAAGTCTGGTACCGGTCAACCAAACGCAATCCCCGGATAAAAAACCGAAAACGCTCGGAGACATCAAGGGCTGGCTCAATGACGACGATCCCTTTTTTCAGACCTTGAAGACCATCCGCGAGGAGAGCAGGAGGGAGAAGCCCTATAATCCTTTTGCCCTCGAGAGGAAGAACCGCAAGCAGAACCGCTGATGCTTCTTCTCGATACCGATGTCCTAAGTGAGCCCCTCCGTAGGACGCCTCACCGAAAAGTCTACGCACGGTTTAATGTTCATGCGGGGAATTTGGCCGCCAGCGTCATAACCCTAAACGAGCTTCGTTACGGAGCCATGCTCAATCAGCCATCAGGATCATTGTGGACGAGAATTGAGACTACACTCATTCCGTTTGTCCATTGGACATCGGTCAACGAAACCGTCGCATTGAAGGCCGCCGATATCCGGGCCGATCTTCGCCGTGCCGGCCAGATCGTCGGTATTAATGACTGTCTCATCGCCGCCACCGCCTTGGTCAATGATTGGATCTTAATCACGCGCAATACGGCTCATTTCAAGCGGATGCCCGGACTGCAGCTGGAAAATTGGTTCAAATAGACCCTTTCATTCCTGTCTTGCCGGAGACGGCAGCCTCGGAGAAACTCCCGCCGTGCATGATGTCATTCCCGGGGCGCCCGTCGCCGCGACGGATCTTCCGCGCCTGCAGGTGCGGGCGAAGTTTTTCTTTGAGGGCGAGACGAAGTTTTATCTCCAGGGCGTGACCTATGGCCCGTTCCGTCCCGCGACCAAGGCCGGCCCGAACCTCCCGGCGCCGGAGAAGGTCGCGGTCGATTTCCAGCTGATGCGCGAACTCGGCGTGAATGTGCTTCGCGTCTATCACACGCCGCCGGCCTGGTTTCTCGACCTGGCGCAGAAGCATCGCCTGCGCGTGATGGTCACGATTCCGTGGCACAAGCGGGTCCTCTTCCTGGAAGACGGCGAGGCGGTGGAAACGATCCGCCAAAACGTGGCCAAGGCCGCCCTGGCCAACGCGGGTCACCCGGCCATGCTGGGCTTCTTCATCGACAACGAAATTCCGCCCGACCTGGTGCGGTGGTATGGCGCGCGGCGCATGGAGGAATTCCTCAACTCGCTCGTGCGCATCGTCAAGAAGAACGATCCCCTCGCCCTGGCGGCCTATGCGAATTTCCCGCCGACCGAATATCTGCTGCCGAGCGAGGTCGATTTCTACAGCTACAATGTTTATCTCCATCGGCGGAAGGACCTGGTCGGCTACCTGGGCCGCCTGCAAAACCTCGCCGGGGACAAGCCGCTCATCCTGAGCGAATTTGGGATGGACACGATCCGCCACCCGGAGGAGGAACAGGCCCATTTGCTGACCGAGCACGTCACCACCGTTTTCGAAAGCGGGCTGGCCGGGACCTTCATCTTTTCGTGGACGGACGAGTGGTTCACCGACGGCGTCGACGTCACCGACTGGGCCTTCGGGGTCGTCACGACAGAGCGGAAGCCGAAGCTGAGCTACCGCGCGCTGCAGCCGCTGCTGAAAGATCCGGAGCGACCCCTCTACCAACGTTTCGTCCCGACGGCCACGCTGCCGATGGTCTCGGTCGTGGTCTGTTCCTACAACGGCGCGCGCACGCTGCGCGATTGCCTCGATTCGCTGCAACATCTCCACTATCCGAACTACGAAGTCATCTTCATCGATGATGGCTCGAAGGACAACACGCAGGAAATCATGAAGGAATTTCCGCGCGTGCGGAACATCGTGCAGGTGAACAAGGGACTCAGCGCGGCGCGCAACGCGGGCATTGCGGCGGCCCAGGGCGAGGTGATCGCCTTCACCGATTCAGACTGCATGGTCGATCGCGACTGGCTCTACTTTCTCGTCCACACGCTGCTTTCCGCCGATTTCGCCGCGGTGGGCGGACCGAACATTTCGCCGCCCGCCACCGACTGGATCCAGGCGACGGTGGGCGCGGCGCCCGGCTCGCCCAGCCATGTGCTGCTGACCGACACGATTGCCGAGCATGTGCCGGGCTGCAACATGGCCTACCATAAATGGGCGCTCGACCAAATCGGCGGCTTCGATCCCGAATACCGCAAGGCGGGCGACGACGTCGATGTCTGCTGGCGGTTGATGCAGCGCGGTTACGTCATCGGCTTCAGCCCCGCCGCCGTGGTCTGGCACTACCGCCGGTTCGAGGTCCGCACCTACTTCAGCCAGCAGAGCGGCTATGGGGAGGCCGAGGCGATGCTGCGCTACAAGCATCTCCAGTATTTCGGGCCGACCGGCTCGGCCATCTGGCACGGGAATGTTTATTCGCAGGTGAAGATGGATTCCTTTTTCTCGCGCCCGATCATCTATCACGGGATTTTCGGCACGGGCCTTTTCCAATGCATTTACCCGAAGCGCTACTCGCCCTTCGCGGCGCTGCTGAGCAGCCTGGAATGGCTGGCGGTGACGCTCTTCATCCTGCTGCTGGCCATTCCCCTCGCCTGGCTGCGGCTGATTCCGCTCGTCATGTTCGGGCTGACGCTGGCCGTGGGGCTCGGCTATATGGCGCAGGCGCGGATCGAGACCAAATTCGACAGCATTCCCGCGCGGCTGCTGCTGCTTTATCTGGCCATGATGCAGCCGTGGCGGCGGGCCTGGGCGCGCTACTTCACGTGGCTGCGCGGCAAACGGACGCCCACTGCCGTCATCGCGGCGAAGGAGGACGCGCCGCATCTGGCGGTGAGCTGGAGCGCGTCGGGCCACCTGGCTTTCTGGAGCGAGACCGGCCTGGAGCGTTCCCACCTGCTCCACACGACGGAAAAATTGCTTGACGAGGAAGGCTGGAAATTCTCGCTCGATACCGGCTGGACGAACTGGGACATGCACGTTTTCGCCAGCCGCTGGTGGAACCTGCGCCTGCGCTCGATGAGCGAGATTTATCCGCGCGGACGGCGGCTGACCCGGGTCGGCAATTTTCTCAACGTGAGCACTTTTTCCTCGCTGGTCGGAGGGCTGCTGCTGACCTTTACCCTGGTCACGCTGCTGACGCTGCCAAGCACGTCGGCGCGCGCCATCATTTCACTTTACCTGCTCGGGGCGGTTTCGTTCCTGGCCTTCATCTGGCTGATCCACGGACTGCGGCTGCGGCATCGGCTGGCCGAACTGGTCGAAGTCGCCGCGATCCGCGCGGGACTGCAGCCGTTGGGGAAGACGAAGAAGGAATAGTCTTAAGGGGATGAGGGATTTCTCCAAGTCCTCTCGATGACCGAATCACCACTACGACTCCCATGCAAACTTACGACGGGAGCGCTACAAAATGAAAACCATCGCGGATTACAACGGCTATCCGGTGCGCCTCACGGACGAACGTCTGGCTCACATTAAGGAGCACACTGAAATGGCAGGCATGGAGGCGGAGATTGAACGGGCATTGCGCCAGCCACAATTGGTGCGTCGTTCAAATTCGGACACTACGGTGCGGCTGTATTATGAGTTTTGCGCTCAAACATTAGTGGGTGGCAAATGGCTGTGCGTTGTGGTTAAGTATGTGGAGGAGGACGCATTTGTAGTCACGGCTTACCTGACCGACACACCGAAAGCTGGAGAAGATTTATGGCCGAAAAAATAAAAGTCTGGTTTGACGCCGAAGCGGATTTTCTGGAAGTGCGCTTTTCGGATGCCGCAGGATACATGAAGGCAACCACACATGACGCCGTGATGGAGCGTGTGGATTCCGAAGGTCATGTCACCGGCTTTACCATTCAAGGCGTGAGTCGATTCCGGAAGGACAAGCCCATCGAAGCGAATTTAATGACGGCTTGATCCGCTCGTAAGATATTTCCTCGTTCTCGCGGTTGTACTTTGGAACGAGGAGACAACAATCTAATGGCCTTGGGCGAGCGCCTGAAGACGCTGTTTTTGCCCGGGAGTGTACGTCCAGTTTTTGCTTTCGAGGAGTTGCGAGGCCGCCATGGTGGACTGTCCGCTCACGCGCGTTCCGGGCATCCCGGTTCCCTTGACCGTGGCGGCATCGATTCGTTCCAGGGCCGCGATGGTCTTGTCGATGTAGGTTGAATCGGCATGAAGCGCGAGGACCTTGACCGCGCTCAGCGCCACTTCATTGTCGGGATCGTTCAAGGCCTGGGAAAGCATGGGAAGCGCGGCGTCGTTCCAGCGGTCGGTCAGCACTCCCTCCAGCACCGTCTTGTAACAGCCGGTTTCCGCCCGCGCCTGCAGCGCACGGGACAACGCCTCCACGCCGGCCTTGGGATCGCACCGCAACCAGTAACGGAGAACAAATTTTAGCGGCTCGCAGGCCCACCTGCCCTCGTGAGGCTGGTAACGGGCGATGACGTCGGGAAGAAGAGCGGGCGTCCCAAACTCATCGATATAAAAGAGGGTTGATTCGAGATCGATGCCCGTCGCCAGTTTTTGCCGGAGAATGGAATCGAGTTCGGGAAGCGGAGCCGCGGCAAGATGAACGCGATCATACTGGAAGGAGCCGCGATGATTCGTAAAAATATTCGATTTGGGCCATTTGGCGTCCGCGGCCATGACCGCCCGGGCCTCGTCGGGTTGGGATTTAACGAGCGCCATCAAGGCGGGCAGGCTGTAGGTCGGCGGCCCGGCCATCTTTCGCGCCAGAGGCAGGAAGTCGTCGCCGCCCAGGTAGTCCCAACCTTCCAGCAGGTCGTCGGCCTGCTTATCGGAGAGTTCGAGCTGGTGCTGGACAAGGTCGGCGCGAACGGCGGGATCGCGGCTGTTTTGCTGAAATTTCGTCAGCAGGACCTGAATATAGGCGTCGCCTTTTCCGCCGGAAGCCTTCAGCGCCGCCGCCGTGAGTTCCTCATTGGCCTTGCCCATGGCCGCCGCCATCTCGGGCCCCAATTGCTGGGCCTCCTGCGGCGTGGGGGGAGTGGTGAGGAATTTCACCATAAGGTCGTGCGTCTTGAACCTGGAATAGAGAAACGCGATGTCGCCCCGAAGCGGCAGTTTCCCCTCGCTCACCGCGGCGAGAATGTTGGCTGCTTCCGCTGCCGGGTCAGGAGCGGCGTAAAGGCCCATGGAGGCGTCGAAAGAGGTGCGCTGATCGGCCAGCAGCGGGATGAGCGCGGCCCGGGCGGCGGGAGTTTCCAGGTAGCGGAGTTGCGCCACGGCGGGCGGGGCGAGTTCACCGCCCAGCGCGATATTCGCCTCGGCCTGCGCGATGATCTGCTGCTCCTTTTCTGGCGGAAACGGGTCGATGGTGATCTGCATCTTGTCCGAGACGAGGGTGACCGGATCGGTGCGCGACGAGCCCTGGACGCGCGGGCCTTTTTGGACGCGATTGGACCAGGCATAGATGGTGTAAACGCCGGGGTGGTCGAAGCGAAGCCACTGGTTGACGGGCAGCGTGATCGTCCACGTGCCGAGGTCCTGGACGTTGCCGAGGCCGCCGCCCATGCCGCCCATCATGAAGTACCACTGGAGCGGGTCCGGCACCCGCTGTCCGGCGGCGTCCTGGGCCTCGAAGGCGATATCGGGAATTCTTCCGGAACGGTCGTAGTTGCCGACCCAGAGATGATAGGGTGTGGTCGAGGCGTTGGAAAACTCGAGCGCGGCGTTGATGATTTCGCCCTGGTAAAAGTGGTCCTTGGGCAGGGTCATCTTGAGCTGCAGGCCCTCGGGCTGGGCCTTGCGATCGGTTGGCCAGTCGGGCGGAGTGAACGGACCCATTTGCGCGCCCGAGGTCAATTCCGCGGCGACGAGGCAACAGAGGCTGAGCGCCAGGATCTTCATGCTGTTTCCTTTCGGCTTCGCTTAATTCGATTCGATCGGCATCGGCGGAGGCAGTGGAGGATGCGGGGTTTTGGGCTGCAATAATTTGGTTCCCTGGGTCTTCGCGGCCGCGGCCGCTTTCGCCTGGTCGGCGTCGACCAGGACCTGGATGGCGGCGCGGACGTCGTTTTGCAGCTTGGCCATGTCTTCGATTTTGTCCCAACGCTCGATCTCGCGGCCATCTACCCCGAAAAGAATTCCGCGCAGTTGATCCGAGCCTGTGGACCAGCCCAATTGCGGGCAGATCGTGCCGGAGAAATCGGGGATGACGTAGGAAGTCGTGCGCGGATTGCTCTTGTTGCCGTTCTTCAGGAAGTAAGGCTTGAGCTCGATCGCCTCGTGGTCGAGATTGGCGCGCATTTTCGCGAGCACGATGGAGGGCACCCAGGTCGCGATGGAATTGCGCAAATCGACCACGACGATCAACTGGAAGTCGGGGCGTCCCTGGAGGGGATAAACGGCCTTGCCCGCCGCGCGCGCAGCATCCTGCGAGTCCTCGTTCGTCCCAAGCACCAGGGTGACGAGCCCCGGATGATTGAGCAGGATGATGTGGTTATCGGCGTCGAGCGCCCGGAATTTGCGGACGCGTGGCGCGGCGGCGGCGGGGTGAGCGCCGGGAACGGTCAGGGCGGAAAAGGTGTTGGTCTGGGCCAGGGCGGAGGAGGCCAGAGCGCACGAAAGCAGGCCCGCCGCCAGGAGCGCGGGAAGCGGGTCAGGCCCTTTTTTCGTCAACCTTTTCCAAAACATATCCGCGTAGATACTCGGTTTCCGGGACGTTGACGAGTACGGGATGATCGGAACTTTGGCCCAGCCGATTACGAAGACGCAATGTCAGGCCCGTTTCCGACGCGGCCTTCTGCAATAATTCGTCCCAGTCGTGCGCCGTGACGTGATGCGAGCAGGAAAAGGTGGCCAGAATTCCGCCGCGGGTGAGAAGCCGAAGCGCGCGCAGGTGCAGGTCGTGATAGCCGCGCAGGGCGGAGGCCTTGTTGCCCTTGCTCTTGGTGAAGGAGGGCGGGTCGAGGACGATGAGGTCAAAGGTCTCGCGCTGCTTTTCGTAATGGCGCAGGAGATCGAAGACGTTGGCCTGAATCCAGTCGATCGGGAGATTCTCCGCTTTCGCCGTGACCTCGGCATGACGGAGCGCCTCGGCCGACTGGTCGACGCCCCGGCACGAGACCGCGCCAGCCTTCCGCGCGCTGAGGGCGAAGGCCCCCTGGTTGGTGAAGCAATCGAGCACGCGCCGACCGGGCGCATAGGCGGCCACGGCGGCGTAATTCTCGGCCTGGTCGAGATAAAAGCCGGTCTTCTGGCCCGACCAAAGATCGAGGTCGTAGCTGATCCCGGCGATCCGCACGCGGGTCGGGGCCTCGTAAGCCCCGTGGAGGATTGTGCGCTCGAGCGGCAGGCCTTCGAGTTGACGGACGGGCGCGTCGTTACGGGCGAGGATGACGCGGCAGCCGGTCTTCTGGAGCAGGAGTTCAGCGATGACCGACTCGCGGTGGGACATGGCGAGGGTGAGCGTTTGCAGGACCACGACGTCATCGTACCGATCGACGATGAGGCCGGGGAGTTGGTCCGATTCGGACCAGACAAGACGCCGCGCCGCGCCGGAGATCGTCCCGCCTGGCTGCGCGCGGAACGCGAGGGCCTCATCGAGCCGCAGGCCGAGGAGACGGGCGTCGAGCGGGATCGATTCCGTAGCGTAACGACGCGCGACAATCTGGGAGCGGCCGTTGTAAATGGCGCTGCCGAGGAACTCGCCCTGGGCGGATTGGAGCTCGACCGTGCCGCCATCCTCGGCCGGGCCGTCGATGCGGTCGACTTCGCTGGCAAAAACCCAGGGATGTCCCGCGAGGATACGGTGGCGGACGCCCTTGTTCAGGATCAGCCGGGCGGCGTGCGTCATGGGGTCAGCCTAGCTTCATTTACGGCGCGGGATCAAAGGGTTCCGGGGGATTTATTGGAACCGATGACGAAGGAGCGGCATGGCTCGACTTACCGGTTTGAATGACCCAGTATGGTCTGATCCGTGCTTGTGTGGAATTCGTATTTGCCCCCAAAATGAAGACTCTTTCCCCCAAGATTTTGAGAAACTTCCCGGCGAAATGAGTGGTCGAAAGAGGAACAATCATGGAAATCCATATCCTCCTGGCCGGCGAACAAATCGGGCCTTTCTCGGCGGCGCAGGTCCGGCAGTATCTGGGCGAGGGCCTGGTCACCCCCACCGACCTGGCCACCTGCGACGGCATGGAAGATTGGCAGACCATCGATTTTATCATGGCCCATCTGCCCGAGCCGGAGCCGGTGCCGGCTGACGAGCGCGCCTTTCCTGACACGGCGGCGGCTGGATCGCCCGACTCCGCAGGCGACGCGCCGGAACATTCTTTCCCCATGCCTAACGACACACCTCCCATCCTTGAATCGGAATCGGCTCCCCCGCCGGCGAACCGCATCCTCCCCTTGACCGCCTCGCAAAAAACGAAACCGAAGCTGGGCAAAATCGTGATCCAGCCGATCCTTCCACTGGAAGCGACCGGTTCCACCCGGAAAAAACCGCGGAGCGGAAAAACCGCGCTCACCCTCGAGCCGCTGCGGCCGACGACGGCGCTGCCGCCGGTGACCGGATTCGCGCGGAAAGAGAAGGAGAAGAAATCGGAGAAGAACCTGATCCGGACCGGGACGTTATCTCTTAACGGTCTTCCCGAAAGAAGGGCCTCCACTCCGTCGCCGACGGCAACGGCTCCAGCTCCTGCGCCGGCCGCATCGACCGAATCGTCCGATGAATTCCAACCGCCATCGCTGCCGCCGGAGGGGGAACCGATATTTGAGGTCGCGCTGGGCTGGATTCGACAAGCGTCGCGCTGGGTCGTTTACGCCTGTTGCGGACTGGCTTTCATCCTCACTTGCCTGTTTTTTGCCTTTCTTTACCTGACCTCGTCCCACCACGGACCCGTTCCGGTGGCCAGTCCCGCCCCGCCTGAAAATCACGCGCCCGCGCCAAGCCAGGCGGAGACACCGGAAGCGACCCCGCAAACCGCCGCCGACTTCAGCGCCCGCGGCTTTGCCCGGCAGTCGAAGGGCGATCTGGACGGCGCAATGGCGGATTACAACCAGGCTCTGAATCTCGATCCGAAAAACATCCAGGCCCTCTATCGGCGCGGCCTGGCGCTGCAGGCCAAGGGCGACTGGGCCGGTGCGATGGCCGACTATAACGCGATTCTGACCCTCAATCCCCGGAACGCGGACGCGTTCAGCAGCCGGGGGTTTGTCAAACAAGCGCGGGGCGACACGGATGGTGCGCTGGCCGATTACGCGGAGGCTCTTCTCATCAACCCGAAGATTCCGGTCGTCTATTACAATGAGGGGCTGATCGAGGTGCAGAAGGGCGATCTCGACGGCGCCATTTCCGCCTACAGTCACGCGCTCGACCTCGATCCCAAGATGGCCATCGCCTACTACAACCGGGGAGTGGTCAAGGATACGGAGGGCAATCTCGACGGAGCCATCGCCGACTACACCCAGACCCTGATTCTGAACCCGAAGATCGCCCGCGCCTACTGCGACCGGGGCACGGCGCGGCAGTCGAAGGGTGATGCCGCCGGGGCTCTCGCCGATTATGACCAGGCCCTGGCCCTCGATCCAAAAATGGCGGTGGCCTACTTCAACCGGGGCCTGATCAAAATACAAAAGGGGGACTTTGACGGGGCGATCTCCGATGCCTCCAAGACGATCGACCTGAGTCCGAAGAACGGGCAGGCCTACTTCAACCGCGGCATGGCTCTCTTGGGCAAGGGCAATCTCGATGAAGCCATGGCCGACCTGAGAAAATTTTGTGAGCTGGCCCCCCGGGACGCGACCGCCGATTCCGCGCGCCTCTACCTGTGGTTGATTGCCTCCCGGCAAAATTTAGAGGACCATGCGAACGAGGAACTCGCCTCGTCGCTCCAAAACGACTGGAATTCCTCACCCGAGGACCTCTCCTCGAAGATAGCGGCCTTTCTCCTGGGCCATATCAGTGAAGGCGAATTGATCGCGAACGCGGCCTCGCCCGACCCGAGCCGGGAGCCGGGGCAATTTTGCAAGGCCTGGTACTTCGCCGGAATGAAGCGGCTGCTGGCCGGAGATACGGCGGCGGCGACCTTTTATTTCAACAAATGCCTGGGCACCGGGCAAAAAGGCATTTGCGAGTATCTCTTCGCGCAGGGGGAATTGCAGACGCTGGGCCGGAGCCCGAAAACGCCGCCCTCACCGGGGCACTAGAACTCCGCGAGATTCGGATCAGCGGTTGTTCCAGTGCTGACAAGCCCTGGCTTGCTCCTTCTCCCCCTTCCAATAGCAGCCACACTATTTTTGAAACTGCTCAATTATTAATCGCATGGTCTGGCTCGATGTCGGGCTCACCGGCCCAGATGCGTTTTTGAGTCCAGGGTTGGTCCGGTCCCTGCCAATAGGGATCGCTCGCGGGCAGGCCGAGCTGGATCAGGCCATCAGTGCAAAGATAAAGGCTGCCGGTGGAAATGTATTCTTCCTTGATTGAAGGCTGGTGGCCCACGGCGCCGATTTGAAGCCAGCCTTGCGCATCGAAGGTACCGGGCGCTTCCATCATGCGTCGGATGACCGCATCGAGACCGGAACGCACGGCGGCAGGGCTTAAAGCTGGCGGAAGCCGATGCATGAGGGCGATCAACGCCAGGTCCTGAAACGCGCCGAAGCGGTAGGCGCTGGAGCGGCCCATGACCGGGAAAGTGCCTTCCGGCGAGATGAGGCGTTCCTGGATGGCGGCGTACCGCTGCGCACGGGCCAGCTCCAGCGGATAGTTGGCCGCGAGAGGACTTTTCTTTTCCTGGCAGACTTGCAGCACCTGCAAAAACATCGGCTGGATGACATAACTATTGTAGTAGTCCCAATGGAAGCTCGGACCGTCGCCGTAGACGCCGTCGCCTTTGTACCAGAGCAGGTGATCCGCGACGCCCTTTTGTAGGCGTGGCAGGTCACACTCGCCCGTGAAGTGCCAGAGTGCGGCTTCGATGATGGAAGAGAAGAGTTCCCAGTTGTTAGCGTGCGTCGTAAGGGATCGGGTCGATTTTAAGGCAGCGACGACCCTGGCTTGATCTGCCGGGGCCAGATTGCCCCAAAGCTGTTTCGGCGCGCGCAAAAGGCCGAGGGCGAGGAAAGCGGTGTCGACGACGGGCTGGCTACCGGTGGTGTAATTGAGAAAATCGGGCGACTTGGGATCGACGGCATTTTTCAGGGCCTTGACCGACAGATCGATATCATGCGCGCGCAACTTGCCCTCGGCGGTGTCGTCGGGGCCAAGTTCCAGCCACGGGGCCAGGCCCGAGAGCAACCGCCCGAAGGCCTCCAGATGCGAGAAGGGACGGCGTTCCACGCTTCCCTCCACTGGCATTTTGACATGAAGCTGGTTCTGGCTCAAGGCGGTCAGCACCGGATCGGCAATCCGGGCCAGAAGAGCGACTTCATAGGCGCGATCAGACGGCCCATCCGTGACGGCATGGCCGCCTGGAGTCGACACTTGGGCCAGGGCTTGATCGGCGCAGGCAATCAGGAAAAGGAGGGCCAGAAAGGCGAGCGCGGAGGAGAACAGATGGGCCTTCATCTGTACTTGATAAAAGAAGTTGGAGGCGAAAACGATTCATTTTGAGCGACCGCTTTGACCGTTCGGATCAAAAAAAGATTAAAACCCTTTTGCACAAATCCGATCATCTAGTACAACCTTTCCGTTCCATTACCGTACCATGAGTGACCGCCTGAAAGCCTACGCCCGCGCCGGAGTTGACGTTGACCTTGGAAACAAGGTCAAGGCCGGCCTGCCCGCGCTCGTGAAGTCGGCCGACCGGCCGGAAGTGCTCGGCAAAGTGGGTGGCTTCGGCGGCCTCTTCAGCGCCAAATTTCCGAAGCTGCGCGATCCCGTTTTGGTGGCCAGCATCGACGGCGTCGGGACCAAGCTCAAGGTGGCCGTGCTGATGAACCGGCACGACACCATCGGCGAGGACCTGGTCAACCATTGCGTCAACGACATCGCCGTGCTCGGCGCGGAGCCGCTTTTCTTCCTTGATTATATGGCCTCCGAGCGGCTGGAGCCGCATCGCTTTCGCCAGCTGATCTCGGGTATGATCCGCGGCTGCAAGAAAGCCGGCTGCTCGCTAATCGGCGGGGAGACGGCGCAGATGCCGGGCATTTATCACGGCTCCGATTACGACCTGGTCGGCACGATCGTCGGCGTGGTCGACCGCGCGAAAATCATCGACGGGAAATCGATCCGCCCCGGCGACGCGGTCATCGGCCTGCCGTCATCGGGCCTACACACCAACGGCTACTCGCTGGCCCGCGAAATTCTCTTCAACCAGCTCGGCTGCCGGCTCGAGGGGCGGACCGACGGCCTGCGCGGCACCCTCGGCGACGAATTGCTCCGGACCCATACGCTTTATCTGCCGCTGATCCGCAAGGTCCGCGCGCAACTCACCATCAAGGGCATCGCGCACATCACCGGCGGCGGCCTGATGGATAACGTTCCGCGCATCCTGCCCGAGGGGCTCGACGCCGAAATCGAGCTCGGCACCTGGACGGTTTCGCCTCTCTTCAAGCTGCTCGCCTCAGCGGCACGGATCAAGAACGAGGAGCTGCACCAGGTCTTCAACATGGGCATCGGGATGGTCTTCGTCGTGGCGGCGAAAGATGCGGCAAAGACCATTCAGCTCACGCGCGGAAAAATCATCGGCAAGATTGTCAAAGGCAACCGGTGCGTGGTTCTGAAGGAGCCGGTGAAGAGATCCTCGAAGAAATAGGGCGACCCGGACGCTCCCGCTGCGGGGCGATCACGAGGAGAAAAGCTGCTCTTCGACCACCTCCGCATAGGCGAGGCGCATTTGGTCCGCGGCGGAAAAGTCTTTCAAGACGCGGCCCGGCACTTCGTTGACGGAGACAATTCCCTTCATGCTGTTGGTCAGGAAGATTTCGTCGGCCTCCAACAGATTGCGGAGAGGAAAACAGCCGGGCTCGACTTTTTGCTGCTGGAGGACAAACGCGCGAATCACGCCGCAGCGGCAGCCCGCTTCGTGCGCAGGGGTGAAAATCTGCCCGCCACGCCGCCAAAAAATATTTGCCCGAGAGGCGCTGGCGACCTGGCCCTCTTCGTTGAGAAGCACGACCTCCGGCGTCGTCGCCGTTTTCGAAGCCTGCGCGTGCGAGAGATAACTGAGCGTCTTGAAGCGGGCATCCCAGTTGTTGGAGCCGACCCGGACGGGCGAAACCGAGAGCGCCAGCGGCTTCGTGGAGGCCGGTTCCTCGGTGGAAAAGAGAGCGCGCGTTTCCTCCAGCGTGACGATCCACCGCCAGCGACCGGAAAGCGGAGGGAGCTCGGCCTGGGGCTCCTCGAAGTCGAACTCCGATTTCAAACCGAGGGCCTCCATGGAGCGTCCCAATTCGGCCCGGTGTTCCGGCATGAACAGCGGCACGCCGTTGATCACCCGCAGGGTCTCGAAGACGCCCAGCCACGGCGCGAAAGGGAGCGATTCCCGGGTCATCCCCCGACATTGCCCTTGCTCCGGCGCGGCTCCAATCTAAACTTTACTTGGATTCACCACCATGCCCTACATCGATACCGCCTTGAAATTGGAAAGCGTTCCGGTCGGCGAAAGCCGCTGCGTCCAGGTGGGCGACGTCCAGGTCGGCCTGTTTCGCAACCCGGACGGCCTCTTCGCCATCGACAATCTTTGTCCTCATCGCGGCGCCCCGCTCCATGAAGGTTTCGTCACCGACGGCTTTGTCACCTGCCCGTGGCACCAATGGCAGTTTCAACTCGACGACGGCGTCTGCCGCAACATCCCCAAGGTCCGCATCGCGACCTATCCGGTCGAAATCCGGGAGGGCGCGATCTGGATCAATGTCGAAGATCAAGGAGCAAAAAAATCATGAAATCGGCCTACGAACTGGCGATGGAACGCCTGGAAAAGAAAGAGCCCACGAAAAAACTCACCGAGCGACAGAAGGCCCGCATCGCCGAAATCAATTCCCTTTACGGTTCCAAGATCGCCGAGCGGGAAACCTTTCTCCAGGGCGAAATCGTGAAGGAAAAAATGAAGGGCGACCTCACCGCGGTGGCGCAGATTCAGGACCAGCTCGCGCGCGACGTGCGGCGGCTCCACGCCGAGTGGGAGGAGAAGAAAGCGGCCGTGCATGGCGAGCCGACCGAATACGAGAGCGAGATCGAGCGGATCGAAAAGGAATTGCCGCCGTCGAAATGACCGGACACCCATGGACCTCGCCGCGCAAAAACAAGAGACGTTGGAGCGGCTGGCCCGCACGCTCGATGAGTATCTGGAGGCGGTGCCCCGGCAGAAGGAGCCGAATCCGCCCGACCTGCTGGCGATCTTTGCGCGGCTTGACGCCCTCGAAGACGAAATCGATTCGAGTTATCCCACCCAGCTTCGGCACTACCTGCACCAAAAAAGCTACCGCAAGGCGCACCTTTATCTCCAGGACCGGGACGGCGAAAATCTCCGCGGGAATTGCGGACGGTGAACCTTCTATCGTGAAGTGAGGTTGATGAACGGCCAGCGGTCGGCGACGAAGTTGTAGAGCTCGAGCTCGGGGTCCACGCAGCCGATCTTCTTGCCCTTCCATAACTTGGCGTGGGTGTTCAGGACATCTTCGGTGCTGGGAGACTCGGGCACACGAAAGATATTGTTGTCCAAGGTCCCTTCGTATTTTAAGGGAATCGTGGTGAAACGGATCATACCGGTGATTACCTTACGGCAACTCTCGTGCCGAAAAAACAACTTTTATGGCGTCACGTTCTCGAGGTCCATCCGGTCGATCTGGGCGCGTTTGAGCACATCCATGACGTCGAAGAGCTGCTGGACGTTCAAGGCTTTGTCAGCATGCACGACCACGGCGGCGTCGGGCGTAGCGGCGCGGAAGGCGGTCAGTTCCTGCTCGAGCACCGGCAGCTCGACCGGCTTCGATTCGAGGTAAATCTGCCCGTTCCGGGTGATGGTGACGGTGCGGATCGACTTGGGATCAACTGGCGGGGTCGGGTTCCGGGAGCCGGTGGGCAACTGCACCGGAATGTTACTGGTCAGCAGCGGCGTGGTGATGATGAAGATGATCAGCAGGACGAAGGCGAGATCGAGCAGCGGCGTGACGTTCAATTCCGCCATGGCGGTGTGGCCGGAACGCTGGGAGTAACGCTTCATGCTGGGAACGGGTCAACGAGGCACGCGCGCGCCGGTGTCGAGATAACGGTGATCGAAGGAGGCGGCCAGCTCCCCGGCGAAGTTGTCGAGTTCCACCGTCATGCCGCGGATGGTGACGACGAGGAAATTGTAGCCGAACATGGCCGGGATGGCAACGAGCAGGCCGGTGACGGTGGTGATGAGCGCACCGGAAACGCCGGGCGCCATGGTGGTCAGGCTGGCGTTGTTGGAGGCGGCGATGGCGCTGAAGGTATCCATCACGCCCCAGACCGTGCCGAGCAAGCCGAGGAAGGGCGCGCCGCTGACCGCGGTGGCGAGGACGGTCATGCGGTCTTCCATCAGCAGGGCGCGCTCGCCGACCTCGCGCTCCAGGGCGGAGCGGACGGCGTTCATGGCGACGGGGGAAATGCGGTCGGCTTCCGCGAGGCGGGTCGAAAACGTATCGTCGATCTCGGTCGTACCGAGGAGATGGAAAGTGAGTTCCTTGCATCCGGCCATGTAGACGGCGTAGGTGGGCGAATCGGGATAGACCTCGCGGTTCTGGTAAATGGCCAGCGGCTTGCGCGCGGTGCGGAATCGCTTGAGAAAACGGCGCGTCTCCCGTTTGGCCCGGCGAATCATGTAGATCTTCGAGACCATGACCGACCAGCTGAAGATGGACCCCATGACGAGGATGAGAATGACCGCCTTGCCGGCCAGATTCGAGTGCTGGAAGGCGTAGACGATTCCGATATCGGCAAAGAGGTTGACCGCGCCGGGCATCAGCATAGATTTGAAGCACTATGTAGGTTGAGGGCCAAGCCGTCAAACGCGGCGTGCATCGATTCCCGACGGGGGACTTGCCTCTCTTCCCAGCCCTAAACTTTCTCCATGGACCTGCGCGAACTTTTCGGCTGTTTTGTCCTGTTGCTGGGCGGGCTGGCGCTGCTGCAGTTCGAGACGATCACCTACCGGAAAATCGGCATGGCGCTGATCTGGCTGGCGAGCGGCCTGGCGGCTTATTTCCTCTCGGGCTCCGTGCTGCTGGCCTGCGCGATGCTGGCGGCCTGGATCTTTTTTCCGCTCTGGGAAATGGTTTTCGTGCTGCGAAAACTCCGGGTGCCGCGCCATCGCGAACTGGCCGATGCGCGCGCGCCCCGCGACGATTTCGAGGAATTGGGCGAGATGACCCAGGCGCTGATCGAGGCCGGTTTCGAACAGCTCGACGAGTGCCGTCTGCGCCCCGCGGAGCATGAACAGTACTACCGGATCTTTGTCCGGCAGGACAGCCTGACCCAGGCCACCGTCGGCTACATCGCCCAGGGACCGATCGGGTTTCATTTCGTCGCCTTCACCTCCAACGGCAAGGATGGCCGCCGCTGGGTGACTTGGGACTATCCGCTGACCTACGGCCTGGTGATGCCGCCGAGCACCGCCGTTTATCGCGCGCTGCATTGCCAGAACGTCGGCGAGCTCTACCAGGCGCATCTCGATTTTCTCCAGGCCAACGAGATCCGTCCCAACGATCTGGTGGCGGGCGAACGGACGCGCGAAGCGGCCCGGGCCCGGCTGGAGGAGACGCTCAACCAGCAGATCGAATACAATATTTCCCGCGGTTATCTCGCGCCCGTGACCGGCCCCGACGAGGAGAACTTCTGTTATTCGTGGCGCGGGACGCTTTACGTCGCGGGCCAGGTGCTCCGCGACTTGTTGTTTTGAAAGCGGAACGTCCTGATCGCGCCAGCGGGAGTTTAAAGAATCAAATATGAGTCGCAGCGTTGTCGTCACCGGCCTCGGCGCGGTCACACCACTGGGCGGGGACTTTTACTCCTCGTGGGAGGGCCTGATCGCCGGACGCGACGCCCAGGCCCCGTTCGATCTGTTCGACACGGCGGGGTGCCGCTGCCATCACGCCGCCTCCGCAGAGCTGCCTCCCCTGCCCGATCTTTCCGCCCGGGCGATCCGTCGTCTGCCGCGCGCGTCGCGGCTGGCCATCCCCGCCGCCCGCGAGGCGCTGGCCTCGGCCGGCCTGCTCGCTGCCGACGGAAAAAGTCTTCTGCGCAATTTGCCCTTTTCGGTCTCGACCACGGCGGGCGGGATGGTGTTCGGGGAAGATTTTCTCCGGCAGGTCTTGGCCCGTAATCGTTCCCGTCTTTTCAGCCGGGTCTCGCGCTATTTGCCGCAACAGCAAGTCCTCGACCTGCAACTGGCCCTCGGCTTTGCGGGACACTCGGTCATCATCGCCAACGCCTGCGCCAGCGGGGCCAATGCCATCGGCCACGCCGCCGACCTGATTTCCATCGGCGCGGCCGACTGCGTGCTCGCGGGCGGCTTCGAGGCCTTGACGGAGCTGGTCTACGTCGGTTTCGACTGCCTTCAGGCCACGAGCACCGACCGCTGCCGCCCTTTCGACCTCAACCGGACCGGGCTGCTCCTGGGCGAAGCGGCCGCGTTTATGGTTCTCGAATCGGTCGAGCATGCCCAACGGCGCGGGGCTACGCCGCTTTGTCATCTGACCGGTTACGGCCACACGACCGACTTCTTTCATCTGACGCAACCGAAGCCGGACGGCGCGGCGCTGGTCGAGGTGATGCGTGCCGCCGCCGGGCAGGCCGGGATCGTCCCCGCGCAAATCGGTTACATCAACGCCCACGGGACCGCAACCCCGGTGAATGACGGCGTCGAGGCTCTCGCTTATAGCGCGTTTCTGGAAAGCGGACTCGGATCGACCCGCATCAGCTCGACCAAGGCCGCCATCGGCCACACGCTCGGGGCCGCCGGTGCGATCGAGGCGCTTTTCGCAATCGAGGCGCTGCGGAGCGGGCGCCTTCCGCCGCAACTGAATCTTCAGACCCCGATTCCCGAGATCGCTTCGGCCCTGGTGGGCGAAAAGGAGTCGGCGGGCGACATGCAGCACGTCATGAGCGTCAACCTCGGCTTCGGCGGCTCGAACGCGGCGCTGGTCTTCTCCCGGAGTTCCTCGTCATGAAAATCGATCTCGCCGTTATCGGGCAAGGCGCGGTCAGCCCGGCGGGGGTGGGCGTGGAGGCGTTGCTCCATCGCGAACCGGTTGCCGCTTCCGCGGCCCCACTCAGCCAGCCCGATCGGACGTGGCCGGTCCTGCGCGTCGATCTGAAGGACACGGCCTTCGCCCGCTGGCAGCGCGAGCCCCGCCTGCGCCGGGCGAGTCCCATCACCTTCTTTCTCGTCGAGGCGGCGGAGCAGGCGCTGGCGGGAGTCAGTCCCGCCGACCGCGCGGAGACCGGGATCATCGTCGCGTTTTCCGCCGGTTGCCTTGTCTATAGCCGCCGCTTTTTCGAGGGCATCGTGACGCAGGGGCAAAGGACGGCCAGCCCGGCGCTCTTTCCCGAGACGGTTTTCAATTCACCGATCAGCCATGTCGCCTCCGTGCTCGGCCTGAATGGAGCGGGCTACGCTTTGATCGGCGACGAGACGGCCTGGGTCGCCGCGTTGAGGACTGCCTCGGTCTGGCTGCAAAAGGAGCGGGTCCGGCAGGTCCTGGTTCTCGGCGCGGAAGAGTTCGATCCCGTCGTGCTCGAAGCCTATCGCAGCGCGCGCTGGCTTCGCCGTCATTCTTCGGCACCCCGATTTCTCCCTTCGGAAGGAGCGGCCGGAATTCTCGTGCGCCGCGCCGGGTCCGAAGATGCGCCAGTGATCACGACGGCACGCGATGGATCGATTTATCGCACGAAAAAAGAAGCGGCCCGGGCCGCGAAGGAGCTCATCAGCGCAAGCGATCCGACACTGCCCTGTTACCCCAGCGCACAGCATAACTGGCTCGGCCCGGTGGAAAAAATGGCGACAGAAGGACGTGCCGTCGTTCCCACCGATGAGATGCCCTATCCCGGCGAAGCGTTCACCGCTTCGGCGGCGTGGCACACGTTACGCGCCCTGTCGACGCTTTCGGCGAGGCATCCGCGCGTCCTCGTTCCGGTCTGGGGGTTAAATCATCAATTAGGTTTATTGGATTTAGAGACACGAAAATAAGGGAGAGTTCCCTCGACAAACCATGGACGACAGGCTTTTTTACATGGATGACCGAGATCACCCTCGACAATGTCCGAACGCTTCTGGTCGATAATTGCATGCTACGGGTGCGGCCCGAGGAAATCCAAAGCGAAACGCTGCTCTTCGGTCCCGACAGCCTGGGGCTCGACTCGATCGACGCGCTGCAGCTCACGGTGGGCATCGAGAAATCGTACGGCATCGCGATCAAGGATCCCGCCGTCGCGCGCGAAGCTTTTCAGAGTGTAAAAACCTTGCAGCAGTGGCTCGACCGCCAGCCCAAGCAAAATTCCCCTGCCGCGTGAGCCGCGGTTCTTCCGTGGCTTCCTTCGACCACCCTGTGCCCCATTCAGAGGGGCTTTATCGGGCGGGAATGTTTGACTGCGGCGCGTGGCTGGCCCGCTGCCTTCCCCTGGGCGTCCTGCGCGCCCTGGCGGGATGGGCCGGATGGCTTTACGCGTTCACTCATCCGCAGCGCGTGGCGGTGGTGCGCCGCAATCTCCAACTGCTTGATGCGTCCGTGAAGAGCGAAGCAGCGCGGCGGGTCTATGCGGAATTTGGAAAAACGCTCGCCGACTATTTTTACATCGGCACGCGGGCCACGGACCAGGCCGTGCGGATCATCGCGCAAATCGACGGGGTGGATCACTTGCGGAAGGCGCATGAATTGGGCAGGGGGGCGCTGGTGGTGACGGGCCATTTCGGATTGTTCGAATTGGGGGGCCTTTTGCTGGCGCGTCACGGTTACTCGCCCGTGGTGCTGACCTATCCCGAGCCGAGCCCCGCCCTGACGGAATGGCGCACCGCGTTTCGCCGCTGCTGGAAGGTGGAGACGCTCGAGATCGGCACGGACAGCTTTGCCTTCCTGCAAATCGCCGAGCAGCTGCGCCGGGGAAAATTCGTCGCCACGCTGATCGACCGGCCCCATCCCACCGACAGCACGCCGGTTTCGCTGCCGAACGGGACGGCCCATTTTTCGACGGGCATTTTGCTGCTCGCGGCGCATGGCGGCGTGCCGGTCATTCCCGCCACGATGGTTCGCCGAGCGGACGGCGCCTACCACGCCCAGATTTTTCCCCCTCTTTGGGTCGAGCCCCGCGGATCGCGCGCGGAAACTCTCCGGTTTTACAGCCAGCAGATTGCGGATACGTTTCTTCCCGTCTTATGCGACCATCCCGAGCAATGGTACCAATTCGTGCCGCTTTCGGCCGCCTCCTGATATGAGCCTCACTCCGCACGGCCCCGGCTTTTCGTTTCTCGACACCTTTGGAGTCACGGTCGCGGGCCGCGAGGGACTCGGACGCAAATGGCTCGACCCCGCCCTGCCGTTTTTCGCTGACCACTTTCCGGGCCGGGCGCTCATGCCGGGCGTGTTGCTGATCGAGTGCGCGGCGCAGACTGCGGGCGCCTTGTGGGCGTCGACGCTGGAAGCAAAGGCTCCGGCCCATTTCGTTCTTGCGCAGGTGATGCAGTTCAAGCTGCAACAGCCGGTCATGCCGGGCGAGACGGTCGAAACAGAGGTGACCTTGGAAAAAAGCTTCGGGCCGCTGGCGCAATTCGCCGTGACGCTTCGTGTGGGCCCAGTCGAGGTCGCGCGGGGACAGGTCGTGTTGAGCCAGGGTCAGGTTGCAGGCTGACATTCCCGCTTCAACGCCGCGAGATCGAGCTTGCCCCGCGCCGTGCGGGGAAGTTCACGGGCGATGAACCAGCTTTTCGGCAGCTTCCAGGCAGGCAGTTGGGCGATCAGCGCCTTCTCCACCTCCGCGCGCGACCGCGTCGTTTCCACCGCGGCGGCGAGAAGGTCGCGCCCCTGGCTTTGCCATAACCAGACGGCGGCGTCGGTGACACCGGGCAGCGCGCGCAAGAGGCGTTCCACCTCGAGCGGATGCACTTTTTTCCCGCCGATATTGGCCCCCTGCCCGGCTCGTCCCAGCAGCACCAATTCACCGCGCGGGTTCCACTCGCCGAAGTCGCCGAGCCGCCAGCGTCCCGCGCGTGTCGCCACCGCCGGACCCGCCACGATGATGCGGCCCACCTTCACCGTGACGGAAACGCCCGTGAGCGGCTTGCCGACGGAACGGCCGGTGAGCGACGCGCTGCCGGTTCGGTCATAACAAATGCCGCCCGTTTCGGAGGAGCCGTAAAAATTGTGGATCTTGATGCCGTATCGCGCGAAAAAGGCCTGCGCGACAGCGGGCGTCAACACGGCCCCGGCCGAAATCACGGTGCGCAGCGAACCGAGGTTTGATTTTCCGGGGGGAAGCGCGGCCAGCACGCGAAGAAGCGCGGGCACGGCGGGAAAGACCGTGACGCGGTAACGCGCGATCCATTCGATCAACTGGCGCGGCACGTATTCTCCGCCGCAGACCGTCGCCGTCCCCTGCAGGATCAACGGCATGACCAGGTTGCCCAAGCCGTAGGAGTGCCCCAAGGGGATCACCGCAAGATTGAGATCGCGCGGCCGAATGCCCATGGTCCGGATGACGTTGCGTCCATCGGCCAGCAAATGTTCCGCGCGACATTCGATGGCTTTCGGCAGCGCGCCCGTGCCGGAGGTGATCTTGATGCAGCAGCATTTTTTTCCCGTGCTGCGCGACAGTGCTTTTCCCAGGGGATGAAATTTGCCGTCGAGATAAAGTGCGCTCGCGTCGAGGCGGCGGGCCGCCTCCCGGCAACCCTCGACCGGCATTCCCCCATCGAGCGGAATGGCGGCGAGGCCGGCCCGCTGCGTCGCAAGGAAAAGCGCGAACCACTCGGGACCGTTGGGAAGACGGAAAGCGATGCGTTCGCCTGCGCCATACCGGAGCAGCGGATCCGAAAAAGGAAGGGCGGCTTCGGTGAGCGCCTGGGCCGTCCACGACGCATCGTGAACGGCGTCGATCAGCACGATCTTGTTCTGCAGACGCTGCGCCTGGTCGTGCCAATGCGTCCAGAGCAGACCTTCTTTTCGTCTCATGATTTTCGGCCGCGCCCTGGATTCACGACACCAAGTCCTATAGGACTGATGAGAACCGTCGTTACTGTCCCTGCGTCGCGACCAGCTTTTCGGCGAGATAATTGACGATGCGCCGCAGTTTTTCGTCGGCCTTCATCTTTTCCTCGATCGTGCGGTTGGCGTGAAGGACCGTACCGTGATCGCGGCCGCCGAAAGCTTCGCCGATCTCGTTGAGCGAGGAGGTGGTGAGGCGGCGGCTGAGGTACATCGCAACCATGCGGGGCAGCGCGATGTTGGCGGGACGGCGCTTGCTGGTCATGTCGGCCAGTCGCAAGTCGTAGGTCTCGGCGACGCGGCGCTGAATGAGATCGATGCTGACGGTCTGTTGGCTCTCCTGCTGGAGCAGGTCGCGCAGGAGGACTTCGGTCTGCGGGACGGTGATGGCTTTGCCGTGGAGCGAGGCGAAGGCGGCGACGCGGTTGAGCGCGCCCTCGAGTCGGCGGATGTTGGTCTTGACCCGTTCGGCGATGAAGCCAAGCACCGGATCGGAGAGTTTCTCGGGCATGGCGCTCATCTTGTGGCGCAGGATGGCGAGGCGGGTTTCGGCGTCGGGCAACTGGAGCTCGGCGGTGAGGCCCATTTCGAAGCGCGAGGTAAGCCGCTTTTCGAGATTGGCGATTTCGGTGGGGGGCGAATCGCTGGTCAGGACGATCTGCTTGCTGCCGTCGCAGAGCGTGTTGAAGGTGTGGAAGAATTCCTCCTGCGACCGGTCCTTGCCGGCGAGAAACTGGATGTCGTCGATGAGGAGCACGTCGACCTGGCGGTAGCTTTTGCGGAACTTGGCCAGTTCGCCGTGCTGGATCGCGCTGATGTAATCGTTGGTGAATTGCTCCGAGGTGACGTAGAAAACTTTCAGGTGCTTTTTGTTGGCCTGGATGAGATGGCCAATGGCCTGCATGAGATGCGTTTTGCCGAGACCGACGCTGCCGTGCAGGAAAAGCGGGTTGTAGGTGCGGGCCGGCGCCTGCGCCACCGCCATGGCCGCGGCATGGGCAAACCGATTGTTCATCCCGACGACGAAGGATTCGAACGTGCTGCGGGGATTCAGGCAGCCGCGCGAATCGGCGGTCGCCTGGGGAGCGAGACGGACCAGTTCTTTTCTGGCCCGGACCGGCTCGGCTTTCGGCCGAACATCGGGAGTGATGGCGGACCCAACGCCGTCGGGGGAATGGAAAAGGATCGAGACACTTTCGCCGAGAACGCGCGAGGCGGTGGCTTTCAACTGTGAGAAATAATTTTCCTCAATCCAGTACTGATAAATGCTGTTGTCCGAACTCAAAGTGAGCGTCTTGTTGGCGTAGTTATGAACACGCAAAGGACGGAACCAACGGGTCACGGCGTCGACCGAGACAACCTGTTGCAATTCAAGGCATATGGAGGCCCAAATTTCACTTAACTCAAGGGTGGAAGCGGTGTTACTCACAAGTTATTCAGATTAGAGGTGCGAAGGAAAGGGGTTAAAACGATGGGGGACAAGGGTTCTTAACAACCAAGTAAGCGTTTCATTATGAGGATCTTAAGGTGAATTGCCTAAGTGGAATTAGTCGAGATGCCACCTGTGAGTATCTCGCCCCTGCTAAAGTTATTCCCCGTGCCTCAAAATTGAAGAATAAGCAAAAATATTTCATTGGAACCGAACACGAATTTTTCCGATTGCGGAAGGGCACGCTAATCACGCGTTGATTGAGCGGCAAGTGAAATGGTTGTTTGAAGAAGAAATATAATTTCGCAAAAGAATTGACGGCGAATGTGTCGGCAATTTTACAGTTGTTGGCGAAAAAAGTCGTGGGTGACGAATCGATAAGCGCAAGAAAAAAGCCGTCTCTCGTCGGCGAAATTAGGCGGCGTTTGAGTTGCCCGGCTGAGTTGTTCTTGCTTACATCACGACTGTCGCGCACGTCATCACCCTCCTACTCTCATCGGAATTTTCCATGTCCACCACACTTGAAGCTCCCGCCATTCCCGCCTCCACGACTCACCACAAGGCCGTCAACATCGATTCGATCTTGAAGGAAAAGCGGATCTTCAAGCCGACCGCCAAGTTCGCCAAAGCCGCGCGGATCGGCAGCCTGAAGAAATACCAGAAGATGCACAAGGCCTCGCTTAAGAACCCCGATAAGTTCTGGGGCAAGGCGGCGGACGAACTGACGTGGGCGCGGCGATGGAAGAAAGTGTGCGTCTGGAAGCCGCCCTTCGCGCAATGGTTTGTCGGAGGTAAAATCAATGCGAGCGTCAACTGCCTCGACCGTCATTTGGAAGGGGCCCTACGCAACAAGGCGGCGATCATTTTCGAGGGTGAACCGGGCGACGTGGTGACCCTGACCTACCAGCAGCTGCATCGCGAGGTGTGTCTCATTGCCAATGTGCTGAAAAAGCACAAGGTGAAGGCGGGCGACCGGGTGATGATCTATCTGCCCATGATTCCAGAGGCGGTCATCGCCATGCTGGCCTGCGCGCGAATTGGAGCGCCCCACAGCGTGGTCTTCAGCGGCTTCAGCGCCGAGGCGCTCAAGGAACGGATCAACGATTGCGGCGCGAAGGTGATCATCACGTCGGACGGCGGCTACCGGCGCGGTTCAAAGCTGGCGATCAAGCGCAACGTGGACGAGGCATTGCTCGGCGCGCCGAAGGTCACCAGCGTGCTCGTCGTGCAGCGTACCAAGCAGGACGTCACAATGGCCCCGGGCCGCGACTTCTGGCTGCACGAGGAAACGCAGCTGGTCAGCTCGGTCTGCAAGGCGGAACCGTTCGACAGCGAACATCCTCTTTTCATTCTCTACACCAGCGGAAGCACGGGCAAACCGAAGGGGATCCTGCATACGACGGCGGGTTACCTGCTCGGCTGCCACCTGACGACCAAGTGTTACTTCGATCTGCGTCCCGAGGACGTCTATTTCTGCACCGCCGACGTGGGCTGGATCACCGGGCACAGCTACGTGGCGTACGGCGTCCTTTCCAACGGCGGGACGAGCCTGATCTACGAGGGCGCGCCGAACTTTCCCGAGCCGGACCGCTTCTGGCGGATCATCGACCGACACAAGGTCAACATCTTCTACACCGCGCCCACGGCAATCCGGTCTTTCATCAAATGGGGCGACGACTGGCTGACGCCGCATGATCTTTCCTCGCTGCGCCTGCTCGGCAGCGTGGGCGAGCCGATCAATCCCGAAGCTTGGATGTGGTATCACGACAAGGTGGGCGGCAAGCGCTGCCCGATCGTCGATACGTGGTGGCAGACCGAAACGGGTTGCCACATGATCGCGCCCATGCCCGGCGCGACGCCGCTCAAGCCCGGATCGGCCACGCTTCCGTTCTTTGGCGTCGACGCGGCGGTGGTCGATGATGATGGCAAGGAATGTCCTCCGAACGTTGGCGGCAAGCTGGTCATCCGTCGGCCGTGGCCCTCCATGCTCCGCACCATTTACGGCGACGCGGCGCGTTACCGCAAGACTTACTGGAGCGAGATCAAGGGTTGCTACTTCGCAGGCGACGGCGCGCGCCGCGACAAAGACGGCTATTTCTGGATCGTGGGCCGGATCGACGACGTGCTCAATGTGGCCGGGCATCGCCTCGGCACCTCCGAGGTGGAGAGCGCCCTGGTCAGTCATCCCGACATCGCCGAGGCCGCCGTCGTGGGACGTCCCGACGAACTGAAAGGCCAGGCGGTGGTCGCGTTCGTCACGCTCAAGAACGGCGTGGTGCATGGCCCCGGCCTGAAGGAAGCCCTCCGCGCGCATGTCGGCAAGGAAATTGGTCCGATCGCCAAACCCGACGACATCCGGTTCACCGAGGCGCTGCCCAAAACGCGCAGCGGAAAGATCATGCGCCGCCTGCTCAAGGAAGTCGCCGCCTCGCCGAATGGCGAGATCAAGGGCGACACGTCAACGCTCGAAGATCCTGGCGAAGCTGACCATCCTCCGCTTTTCTCTAAAGCGAAGCTGAAGCAGACGGAGGAGTGATTTTTAATGTAGCGGCATCCGCGGTCTCCGAATCTCTTCCGTCAACTTTTTGCGCTCAGGAGAATTGATGATCATGCCGCCGGTTGGTTGATAGCGGATCGGCATCAGCGGACGGCCAACGATCTGGCCGACGAGGGCAAAACAAACATCACCACCTTCCAGCTTTTGATCTCTGAGTCCTCGGTGCGAAATCTCTCAACGGTGTGGAGGATATCGCGGTCATAGGGATCGTGATTTCCCTCGTTTACCCATTTAGTCAATCGCTCGCATTCACATCGAATATAAAGAGCGACAACAAGAGGGAAGTCCGGATTACGTTCATACTCTCAAAATTCTCACTACTCCCCGCGATAGACGCAGCGCGCGCGCGGCGTTTCGTGCAGAACGATCTCGTGGAGGCCCGGTAATTGGTCCACGAGCTTTTCCCAGAACCAGCGGGCCATGAGCTCGATGGTCGGGTTTTCGAGGCCGGGTATGTCGTTGAGATAGGCGTGATCGAGCTGCTCAACAATGGGCCGCATGGCGTCCGAGATGGCGGCGTGGTCATAGAAAATCCCGCTGGCTTCGTCGACCGGACCGCGCACGGAAATGGTGACCTTGAAACTGTGCCCGTGGACGTTGCGGCATTTGTGACCGGCGGGAAATTGGGGAAGCGACTGCGCCGACTCGAACTCGAAATCTTTGGACAAGGTGATGATCATGGAAGGCGCAAGCATAGATCGAAGTCCAGGAAGGGACAATCCCGGCCTTAACCGGAGAAATGACCAGGCCCTTTGCCGCTGAATCCTCGGGAGGCATTTTCGAGGCAAGAACAGTCGGCTTGTTCCTTGACTTCATTTCAGAGAGCCGTTTTAGTAGAAAAGATGTAAAAAGAAGCGATCAACCGTTCATTTTTCAGGTCATTTTGAAGCTTTCACTCCCTTTCAAATTTCTTCTCGCCCTAGCCCTGGGTTTGGTGACGGTTTTTATCATCGACCCCTTGGATCCTACGACCATCAGTACGCCTTTTTGCCTCGGCATCATTCTGATGGGACTTTCGCTGCGTCAAAGCACGGGGCTGGTGGCAGCGGTCAGCTCAGTTTATAGCATCCTGACGATTTATGCCCTGATCCATGCTCATCGTTATTTTTCCATCCATGTCCATGTCACTCCGCACCCTTATTTTTGGCTCTTCCAACGGATGGGGCTTTTTCTGGTCCTTTGCGGGATGGCCATTTACCTGGCCTCTTATCGGACGGATACCGAGCGAATTCTGACCCGCCTTCGAACCATCCTCAGCAAATTACCGGTGCCGGTAATCCTTTCCGACGCGACCGGGAAAATCGTTTATGCGAATGACGCCATGACCTCTCTCCTGAACCAGATACCTGCGCAGATTACGGGACGCAGCTATTTTGAGTTCTTTATGAAAGACAAGATGAAGGGCAAGTCGATCCGGGCTTATTTTGGGTTGTTTGAGACGGACGCGGATGGAGCTTACGAACTTGAGGTGGGTCCCTTCGCCGCGGGAGCAGGCAAAATGAATGCGCAACTGACTTGTCTTGGCACGGGAAAGAACCGCATCTTGATCACTGTCCTGCAAAATTCGGAAAAACCGCATGATCAGCCCGTCGCTGCCTCTCAGAAATGAGGTGGATCTCCCGGCGCATTTCAATACGCACCTGGAAAAGGTGTAGGTATTTTCCGGAAACCCGGGTGTAGTTACTCCCTGTTATGTCGTCGCACCGCTTGCACATCCTGCAGATATTTAATCGATATCTCCAATATGGCGGCGAGGAAGGAAGCATCACCCGGATCGGGGATGCGATTCAGGAAATTCATGATGTGGACTATTTTTTCTACTCCACCGCCCAGCTCACCGGAGAGGGATTTTTGTCCAAATTGGAGATTCCGTGGAAGTCATGGCATAACTCCGAAGTCGCCTCCGCCCTCAAGCGGCTACAGGAGAACAACCATTTCGATCTATGGCAGATTCATAATATTTTTCCGGCCATGTCGCCGGTGGTTTATGAGCTGGCCTTTAAATGGAACATCCCCCTGGTCCATTACCTCCACAATTATCGTCTCTCGTGCGTAAACGGATTTTTCCTGAACCATGGCCAGCCCTGCCAGCGCTGCCTCTCGGGCGATTTCTGGCCGGCGTTTCAAACCGCGTGCTGGCATAACAGCCACATTGAAAGCGGGTGGATGGGATTAATCACGAATCGCATCCGCCGCATGCCCCTCTTTGAAAAGGTCTTTCAATGGGTCGCCATCAGCGAGGCGCAAAAGCGGGAACATGTGCGCATGGGAATTCCGGCGGAAAGAATCAAGGTCATCCATCATTTCCTCGACCCGGAAGGCCCTCCTCTTCCCCCATCGCAATCCCCCACCGCGATTTTTGTGGGACGATTGTCCATTGAAAAAGGGGTGGAGAAATTGCTGGAAGCATGGCGACAGGTGGAAGGCGGAGAGAGAAAGCTGTTGATCGTGGGCGACGGCCCGGAAAGATCGAACCTGGAACGAAAAGCCCGAGGGACTGCGGGGAGTCAAGTTCGTCGGGTTTGTCCAGAAGGATGCCCAGCGGAAATTTTGGCAGGAGGCGCTCTTTTCGGTGGTGCCGTCCATTTGGATGGAACCTTTCGGCATGACCGTCCTTGAATCATGGTCTTATGGCCGGCCGGTTATTGCGCATAATATCGGAGCGCTTCCTGAATTGATCCGCGAAGGAGTGAACGGAAGTCTGGCTGAGCCGGGGAATGTCCAGGACCTCGCCGGCAAACTCGACGCGTTGCTGTCGAATCCCACAAATGCCGCAGCCATGGGATTGGCCGGCCGCAGGGATCTGGAGGAGAAATTTTCGCACCGGCGATGGCTCGGGGAAATCAGCGTCATTTACGACAAGCTTTTGGCACTCCCCTAGTTCCGTTGAGGAAGCGCCGCCTTAGTCAGCGGCACTTGCATCGGTACTCGAAAACGAGTATTTTGACCACTATGAGTGGAAGTATCTTGAGCAAGAGTCACTTGCATCGCTGGTGGATTCCACTTGCGAGTGGCGGCGTCTTCTTTCTCGTGGTCGCCTTCCTGATTCCCTACAGCTCGAGCTTATGGGCGGTCAAGAAGTCGCTGGCCGGCCTGATCCTGGCGATGTGTAATTTTGGGACCACCGACCAGAACGACGCGCCGTTCGATTACTCGTACTGCCTTCTCGTCCCGGTCATTTTCGGTTATCTGGTTTACCTGCGCCGCGAGGAAATCGAGCGCACGGCCATCCGGGGCAGCAGCCTGGGCCTGGGCATTATTCTGCTGGGAATTCTCATCTACTGGTTTGGCCTGCGGGCCGAGAACCAGTACTTCGGCTATGCCTCGCTGCAAATCCTTCTGGCGGGGGTCATCATGTGGCTGTGGGGATGGGCCATATTTCGGATTCTGCTGTTTCCGTGGGCCTTTTTTATCTTTGCGTGGCCAATGCCGTTTTTGGACCCCATCATCGCATTTCCCATGCGGATGAACATGAGCACCATGGCTGCTCATCTCCTTCCCATGATGGGGATTCCGACCATTCAAAGCGGAACGGGGCTGCTTTCGCCGGCGGATGCGCTCCACAACCTCCCCCAAGGGGGCCGATTCCAGATCGATATTGCCGACCCGTGCAGCGGAATTCGTTCGCTCTTCGCGTTGCTGATGTTCTCGGCCCTGTTCGGCTATTTTTTCGTGCCGCGGCTGTGGCAACAATGGGTGGTGTTCCTCAGCGCCTTTCCGCTGGCGATTTTCGGCAACCTCGTCCGGGTCATCCTGCTCGTCCTGGGCAGTATTTTATTTGGCTCGGCGTTCGCGATTGGCACGAACGACAATCCCTCCGTGTTCCATGAAGGCTGCGGCTTTGCGATCTACGGGGTCGCCCTCGGCATGGAGTTTTTCATCGCCTCCCTGTTGACGCGACAATGGAAGCGCCCGGCACAAGTCCCTCCCGGCGCGCCTGTCGCCGAATAGTCTTCCACCCCTTTGTCCATGTCCTCTTCTCTTTCTTCCACGCTGGCGACTGCTCCCGACAGGGGGGAGATTCGTTCGGGCAGGGATTTAAACGCCGCTCCGGGCGATCCGGGCAAATCTTTGCTGTGGCGAGCCGGGGTGGTTCTGCTCCTGGCCCTCCTGGTCGGCGTGGCCTATTTGTTTAATCCGCCCTTGAACGTTCAGCCGCAGCCCGGGGTGATCATGGATCTGCCGGTCGTGATCGGCGATTATTACGGGAAGCCGGGAGAGATCAGCAAGGTCGAGCTCGACATCCTGCCGAAGGACACCGAATTTGCCCGCCGCTATTACGAAGACGGGCATGGGCACCAGATCAATTGCTCCATTGTTCTCAGCGGCGCCGAGCAGCGCAGCATTCACCGCCCCGAGGCCTGCCTGGTCGGTCAGGGTTGGACCATTATCGGCCAGCAGAATATTCCCATCCCGCTCCTTTCCGGCCATCCGCTGACTGCGCGGCAACTCACGCTGGAGCGGCGGGTGCCCGCCCCGGACGGCGGCTTCACCACGGTTCGGGCATTTTACGATTATTGGTTTGTGGGCCAAAACGTGGCGACCCCGTCTGAAATGCAGCGGGTGCTGCTGAGCAACTGGGACCGCGTGGTTCATAACCGCGCCCATCGCTGGGCTTATGTGAGCGTCTTCTCGCTGATCACGGAAAATCTGCGTGCGGACGGACTTAACGCCGATCAGACGCGGTCGCTCCTGACCTCCTTCGCCACGCAGATCGTGCCGACTTTCCAGATCAGCGAGATGCCGAAGCCGGCTAAGAATTGACCGGCGATTTTCCGGCCAGGATGGCTTCGTAAAGCCGGGCATGGTTTTCCAACATGACCTCCACGAGGAACCCTTTTTCGATGATCGACTCGCGGCCGCAGCGGCCCAGGCGGGTCCGGAGCGCCGGATCTTCCATCAGGCGATCCAGAGCGGTGGCCAGCGCCTTTTCATCGCCGGGCGGAATCAACAGGCCCGTCTTTTCGTTTTCGATGAGCTCGGGAATTCCACTGACGGAGGAGGCGACACAGGCGCATTCATGATAGAGAGCTTCCTGAAGGGAAAGGGGAAGTCCTTCGAGGAGCGACGGCATGGCGAAAATGGCGGCGGTCTCGAACAGGTTCTTGGGATCACCCTCGGGGTTCACTTGCACCTGGCCGGAGAGATCGGAACGATCCACAATTTCTTTCACTTCCTCGGCATAGTCCCCTGCCCCATAGGGCCCCATCAGGTTCAGGGTCCAATCGGGATGCCGCTTCGCGATGGAAAGAAAGGCTCGGGAAAGAGTCGCCTGGGCCTTTCGCTCGCAGTAGGCCCCGAGGCAGAAGACGATTTTTTGCCGCTCGTTCAGAGAAGGTCCACGATCTCGAACCACCCGGGAATGGTACATCTGCCGGATCTTCCGGGCGAACATCGGAAAGAGACGCCGCATCCGCGTCTGGTCATATTTCGAGACCAGAAATTCCGCCTCCACCCAACTAAGAACTAGGGCTTTGCTGAACCAGGCTTTGGGCAGAAGGAACGCCCTTTGCCAGGCCGGACGACCCGGCCGGGTGAACCCGTCGAGGAGGGGCGGCACCAAATGACTAGTGATGACGCAGGGCACGCGCGCGCGGGTCAGATAATAAAGGGGAGACTGCCACACTTTCTGGCTCTGCCACTCATAGATGCTGCCGCAATGGAAATGGACGAGCCGCACGCGCTTCTCGACCAGCGACCTCGCCAGTTCTTGCGCGGCGTGACGGGAGGCTGCGCTTTTGTCCCAGGAAAGATGTTCGCAAATCAGCGACGAAAAGCGCTCCCCGAGGGCGGCACGATCGCGGTCTCCCGTCACCAGCACAATTTCAAATCGTCCGGCCAATCCCTGCAAAAGCTCGCGCACGAGCGCCTCCGTGCCGCCCTGCTGCTGCAACGGATATTCCAAGGCCAAAGCGATGCGGGGCCTGCCGGGTGGTTCCTTCATCTGCGAAACTATGACATTGGAAACCAATTCAAGCGAGGACAAGAGCCTTTCGAATGCCTACGGCGGAGAGACGTGGCTGGAATTCCTTCGGAGATAAAGTCTCCGGTAAAGTTGGCGGAATTTCTCGGCCATGAGGTCGGTGCGAAACAACGCGCGGTCGTGGTCCCAACCCTCTTTTCCGCGTTGCCGGCAAAATTCATAATCCGAGAGCAACCGGTGCAGGCGGTCGGTAAGCTGGGCGATGTCGCCGGGCTCAACCAGAAATCCGTTCCGGCCCTCCTCAATATAGTCACTCTGCCCGCCGCAGGGCGTGGTGACGACCGGAAGGCCCATCACCCGCGCTTCCTTGACGACGTTGGGGCTGGTGTCGGCGCGGGTGGGGAGAACCAGGCACCTGGCCTTGGACATTTTGACGATAAGCTGGGCGCGGTCGAGACGCCCCAGCCACTTGACGTTGGGTGGGGTTCCCTCCTTATTTTCCAAGGGGCCGCTTCCCGCGATCCACAACTCGCTCTCCTTCAGCCTGGGAGATTGAAAAGCCTGCAGGACATCGTGAATGCCTTTGCGAGCCACCAGGGTGCCGACGAAAAGAGCGGCGGGGCGCTGCGGTTCCGGCTGCCATGAGGCGTTGAAGAAATCGGGGTGGACGCCATATTCGATACAGGTGACTTCCGCGCCCGGCGCCCGGCGCTGCATGATCGATTTCGCCCAATGACTTTCGCAGGTCAGCTCCTTTGTCCGGCGCAGGATGAAGAATTCCAGCAGGGCCTGGAACATGGTGCGCGGATCAGTCCGCGCATGAAGAATATAATGAGTGAGGATTCCCTGCATCGAGATGACGAACGGGAAACCGGAGGTCGCCGCGGCCAGCGCGTAGACATCTTCCGTCCCCCAGCCGTGAACCAGGTCGGGGTTGATTTGCCGCAGGGTTTGGGCGATGGCCGCCCGATCCTCTTTATAGAGCGAGCTGGCGCGGCCTTTTTTGTGCGAGGGAAGCGCGATGAACTTCTGGTTCCAGAAGATCACTTCCTTTCGTTCGGCGATGTCTTCGCTGAGCGTGATCCAGATGCGCTCGATTCCGTCGTCGGACGCGTTGGCTTCCGCCAGGGGAGGCAGCCAGGTGGCGTAATGTCCCGCGGGAGGCGTGCCATTGCTCAACGAAGGAATGACATGAAGGGGAAAATTTGCCAAGATCGCCACTCGCACATTTTCAAAATGGACGAATGCCGCTTTCTAATCAAAGAGTTTATCTGTGAATTCCGCACTCGCCCTTGGCCGCTTCCTTTCCTGGCTTCGTTCCGGCCCCAGTCTGCTTTGGAAAGCCGAGGCGAACTTCAAAGGCGTCGCCTGTGGAAAGGGCGTGACGTTTGTTGGGCGACCGCTGATCAGCGTCGCGCCTGATTCGCGCCTGGTTCTTTCGGATGGAGTCAACATTAACAGCGCGCTGCGATCCAATCCACTCGGCTGTTTTCAGCCCTCCGTGCTGCGGACGATGGCGCCGAAGGCAGAGCTGCGCCTGGCGGCGCGCGTGGGGATCAGCGGCGCGGTCCTTTGCGCGGGGACACAGATTACCATCGGAGAGGATACGCTCATCGGCTCGGGGGCCATGCTTCTCGACAATGATTTTCATGCGCCTGGTCCGGACGGAAAGTGGAGGTGCGAATACGTCGAAGGCTCGCGCCCCATCAAGGTGGGGCGCAGCGTCTTCATCGGGGCGCGCGCGATCATTCTCAAGGGAGTCGAGATCGGCGATGGCGCGATCATTGGCGCCGGGGCAGTGGTGACGCGGAACGTCCCGCCCTCCACCGTCTTTGCCGGCAATCCCGCCCGCGAAGTGGGCAGCAAATAGGTCCGTCCGGCATGAAACGCATCCTGTTTGCACTGCCCATCCCCTATAGCCCCCAGGGTGGTTTTTGGACGCGCGATGCGGGCCTGATGGTGGTGACTCTGCGCCAGATGGGCTACGACGCGTGGCTGATTGCCCTGGGAGATGCGTCGACCGAGACCGAAGACAAGCCGGTGCTGGCCGTTTCGCTGGAGGACTTGAATCGCGCCGATTGGTGGAAGGCGCAGCGGCCCGACGCCGTCGTCCTGAGCACCTGGAGCGCACCCCGCTACGACGCCCTCCGCCAGGCCGCCCTGGCCGCCACCCCACTGGTGGTGGAACGACTCGACACCGATGGCGTGCGCTCGGCCCGGAACCATCCGAAGGCCTATTATATCCGCGCCTGGGGCGCCTACTGGGACAATCTCCCCGCCTACGTCCGCTGGTCGGCGCCTTTTCTGGCCATGGCCCGAACCGCCCTGTTTTACGCCTTCCCGCGGCTAATGGACGCCCGCATGGTGGCGACGATGGGACGTGTGCCCGCGCTGATGGCGGAGTCGCCGATCGCCGCCCAACGCATTCAGCAAATGTTCACGATCTTCTCCGGCACTCAACACCGCATCGAGCTGATCCCCCATCCCGTGAACGAAGAGGTGGTTCACTACGATGGAGCGCCGAAGCAAAACCAAATCATCACGGTGGGTCGCTGGGCCACGGCGCAGAAAGATTTCCCGATGCTGCAAAAGGTTCTCGCGGGATTTCTCCAGCGTCATCCCGACTGGCGGGCGGTCGTGGTGGGCAGCGGCGTGCCGGCGCGTGACCTCATCACTGCCGACAGCGGCGCCGAGGAATGGCGGCGCCGGATTACCTTCCACGAAAAACTGACTCACGAAGAATTGAGGACCGAATATAGCCGCTCGAAAATATATTTGATGGTTTCCCGCTACGAGAGTTTCTGCATCGCCGCCGCCGAGGCGCTCTGCTGCGGCTGTTCGGTGGTGGGCTCGTGCACGGTCCCCACATCCTACTATTTTGCGGAAACGCAATCAGGCGCGGTGGCGGCAACGAGGACCGCCGATGCGTTCCTGGAAACCCTGGACGGGGAGCTAGAAAGCTGGAACAAAGGCGAGCGAGTACCGGCGACGATCGCATCCATCTGGCGGAACCGGGCCGGATCGCATGAAGTTTCGCGGGCCACGCTGGCCCTTTTGGAGGAAATTGCGCCGGGAGACGGCCGTTCCGAATGACGGCAACGCCGACCATTTTCCCCTGTTTGGGTCTGGTTTAGGATGTTCTCTCAATCCAAGTCGACCGGGATAAATCGAGCCCGATTGGATGGCCGCGCCTTACGCCGCTCTTTATATCTTCTCCAATGAGCTTGTAGATTTCGCGCCCAAGGCATCCATTTCAATACGTGCTCTTTCAAGCCGTTTCCTGATCTTTTTGATGTCTGTTCCCCAGCCACCCAGGCCGCGCAGTAGTCCGATTGTTGCGGCCAGGTGGCGAAGACGGGCCTTCGTTCCAGGCGCTTGGCCGACACAAAAAGGAGGGTTGGCCTATCCGTCAATAGCTCCACGCGCCCCCTCACGTCTGCCGGAGAGCGAACTGAATACCATTGCTCACGCGAGACAAAGAGCAGGCGCTCGACGGAATAACCGTTCTCCTCGGATAGCGCGCTGTAAAATAATTCGGGACTAAATTGATAAAAGCCATGTCCACAGTAAGCATTGCCCGGAGTTATCGTCACAAAATGGCCGCCCACTTTCACCATCTCCATGCAATTTTTAAGAGCTTGGGGCAGGTTGAAAACATGCTCCAGCGAGCCTCCATCAAAAACGCAGTCGTACTTTTCGTGCGATTTCTCATCCAGGGGCTCATTCATGTCATGCAGAACATTGGCCCCTTCATAATTGGAGATGTCCATCACGCTTATTGATTTCGCCCCCAAACCACGAAAAAAATCGTCGGCAAATCCGGTCTCTTCACGCGATACGCCCAGCGATGCGAGCAATTTTTCGTAAGTGCCGGCATCCATATAGACGCCTTGGCGTCCCAGGGTAAGCATCTGCTCCAGTTTCAGGCCCTGTTTAACCTCGTTCCGCAGAAATTTGGCCGAATGAATATCAAGTCCCATAGGTCAGGTGTGTGTTGTCTTTTTAGTATTAAAAAGAGTTCGAGTCAGGATGGCTTTGGTCCACGCGGGAGAACGGGCGATCAACTCTGACTGCAAATGATGATCGATTCCATACCGCAAAAAGATCCAAGCCGTCCACGCGCCAAAAACGCCGCCGCGAATTCCCAATTGCCACCCGGTCAAAAGAGTGTGCGTCATCCACCAGGTCAGGAAACCGACCGGAGCCAGCAGACAGGCCAGGAGTAGCGCCGGTTTGTGCCAGGCGGCCAATTCCTGCCAGCTCAAGTTGAAATATTTTAACGTGCGATAGAGTCCATAAGGCATCGTAATTAAAGAGGTGCAGAAGATAGAGACGACCAGCATGGCGGTGATACCGCCATATTTATAGAGCAGGATCGTCAGGCCGATAAAAATGGTTCCTTCGATCAGAAAGATGTAGCGCATGAACCGCATCTTTTTGGTTTGTCCCACCAGTCCAGTATGAAGATGCATAATCACGCAAACGACCAACCATATGGCCAGCAGCAGATCATTGACGGGTGACCACGAAATTTTATGAGACGACCAGACGGTGATGAAGGCGCTGTTGCAAAGGGCAAACATGCCGCCGCCGGTGACCGCCACGGCCAGGGAAAACGAAACGATTTGTTTGAATCGTTTAAAGAGCAGCTCCTTTTCGTTGCGTACCATCATTTCAGCCAACCCTGGCGCGGAATAATCGAAAAAACGGTAGATAACCAAAGCCAACATGTTGTAAGTCCGCGTGCAGATATTCCACACCGCCGCCGATTCCAACCCCAGCAATCGCGTCAGCAAAATAGTCTGACTCGCGCTGATCAACTGCGTTCCAAGCGTATAAATAAATATATCATTCCCAAACTTAAAGACCTCCTGAAAGCGGGCATAGGTTATCTTGCCCGATTCGTTGCTTCGCGGAAACAATCCCAGCCAGGCACACCCGGTAATATTGACCACGACGTTGCCGAATATCATGACCAACTGCCCGATGAGAAAACTATAGATACCGAAGCCGACGGCGAACCCGGTCCACATCCCGGCCAGATTCGCGAAAAAGAGGCCAGAGGCCGCATAGTTGGTCACATCGAGCCTTTGGTGCGCCAGCAGCAGATTGCCAAAAATTCGACAGGAAAAGGATACGCCCAGGAGCAAAGATTGCCCGATCATGAGCCAGGTAAAATTCGAGTTCAGGCCCGCGGGCACATGCAGAAGCGAACCGGCTAGAACCGAAAGGCTGATTCCTACCAGGACAACCAAGGCACCTTGGACCAGACCGACGAGCGCTCCCGTTTTGATCACGCCACCGTAGGCGCCGTTACCCCGGTCATCCTTGTGATCGATCAGGATGCGGGCAACGGAGCCGCTCATGCCCAGGTCGATCAGCGTGATGTAACCGCCGAGCTGGGACACCAATGCCCAGAGGCCGAACTGCTCTTTGTTGAGGTAGTGCAACGCCAGCGGCACGCTGGCGAGGGTGTAAAGAATATTCGAGGCCAGCATCACATAGCCAGAGAGCAGAGAACTGGTAAGTTTCTTCAGTCGGGACATTGTGGGAGAGCCTAATTAGAGCATCATTCTCGGGAATTGCCTACGCTTACTCACTTGCTTTGCGCGTCGCTTTTTCATCTGCCCGGACGGTTGGCGATTTTTTTGCGCCGGATTAGAGACGAAGCAAATACCAGGTTTCCGGGCCGTTCTGAATCGTGAGGATAAGATTTTTTTCAATTACAAGCGACGCCGACCATTTCGTCGTCAAATCCGCCACCGTGAGGCCATAGCGAAGCGCGAGCGCTTTCTGACTGACGACCACGAAATAAATTCCACGCCCGGCGATTTCATCTTTCGATTCATCGGGCGTCACGTCGACAACCATTCTTGTGCCGAAGGGCCGCCAAAGGGGCGCTTGTGGAGCGTTTCCAAACTGGAGAAAGCCAATGGCACGCTCGCCGGGAGGAATGGCAGCAACTAAATCCTTGAAGACGTCGGAGCGCGCCGCATAGACGGTGTAAACATTATTGTATCTCTCGATGATCGGTTCGGGGACATGCCACCTCGACAAAATCCCGGAGACGAATTGCACCGGAAACAAGGGCCGCGCCGGACTGAGGATCACGAGAGGAAGGGCGCTCAGCATGGCGAGGCCACCGATCCATTTGAATGTGGCGTGGCGCACCATGCGTCCGTCCAGGGATGCCAGCACGAGGATGCCGGCGATAAGCAACGGATAGTAAGCGGCGAGAAGCCGGGACGTCGATTCGCTGCCCATCTTGAACATATAGGCCAGCAAGGCGATCAGGCCCGCGCCAACAATCCACAAGGCCCGGGTGTCGCGGCGAACGACGAGGCTTGGTCCCGCGATCCGCGCCCAAAATCCCTCCGCGATAAACAGCGCCGCGAAAAGCACGATCCCCAGGCCCAACCCGGCTTCCTCCTCGATCTGCAATTCTCCCGAGCGCAGGTCGAGCCGTGGAAAATCGCGGAGGAGCATCTCTTTCAGCGAGGAGGGCAAGAGCGGTTGCCAATTGATAGGCCGGGGCAAAAGCGGCGGGACGAAGTTGTCGGCCGCCAACTGAAGCGAATTGCCAACGAGGCCGGCGACGGGATTGGTCAGCTTCATTTTGCCCTCATTGTTGAGGTCACCCGAATAGTCGCCGGCGAAATAAATATTGAGCAGCGCCATGGGCAGAAAAGAAACCATGGCCGCGACCAGAAGAACGATCACCAGCAGCGGAGATTTGGCCTTTTCCAGGAAGGTCGCCCGATAAAAGAAGAGCGCGGTCAGCCAGGGCAGGACCAGAGGCAGGTTCGACGCTTTTGCGCCAGTCATCAGGGCGATCGCCAGGCAAGAAAGGGCCAGATTTTTGACCGACGATGAGACCCTGGCCCGAAAGATATAATGAAGCGAGGCGAGAAAGTAGACCGCCGCAAACGAGTCATTACCAACACTTCCCGCCTGCAGGATATAGCAATAGCCGCAGGGCAAAACCCACATCCACCACCAACTTATTTTCCGGCTGATGCCGAGGTTGGAGAAGACGGAAAAGACGAGTCCCGGCAGCAGCAGATAAGAAACGATGTTGATCAAAAAGAAAAGCCGGTCCGTTTTAAAGAGGATGAATAAGGGCGCCATCAGCCATTCAAATCCCGGGGCGCTGTAGTTGATCCGCGCTTCCATGGTGGGAATCCATCCCCAGGCATGTTGCGAACTCCAGTAGAGAACCCGCGGAAAGCGATAGCTCAAATAGTCATAGTTGTTGGGTGAATAAAGAATTCCTCCCACACAAGCGATGACCGCCAGCGCCAGCCAGAGCCTCGGCAGGAGAAAGCGGGAATGGAGAACATTCCAGTTTCGGCCTTCATGCCAAAGATGAGAACGCACGACAATCACGCCGCCTAGAAAAAGTGCATAGGAAAAAACGATTCCCGGCAGGTTTAGAGAACCCAGGGCCGACAGGCACCACCCGGAAAGCGAGGACCACGCGGAAAAGAGAATCCACAACGCCAGCCAGTCGAAGGAGGCTCGTTTTCTTCCGTTAGACATAGGTCTTTAGAAAACTGGGCCGTCAGGAGAAGAGATTATATTTTAAAATGGAAATGAGGGCGCGGACGCCATCCCGCCAACCGATTTTCTTGCCATCCTCATAAGTGCGACCGTAGTACGAGATGGCCACTTCATAGATGCGCAAACGCGGAGTATACCGGGCCAATTTGGCGGTCACCTCGGGCTCGAATCCGAAGCGATTTTCCACCAGGGTTATTTTTTGAATCACTTCCCGGCGAAACGCCTTGAAGCCGGTCTCCATGTCGGTGAGATTCAAATTGGTCGCCATGTTGGACAACTGGGTGAGGACATAATTACCGACCGAATGCCAGTAGTAGAGGACCCGGTGGGCTTCCGAGCCCAAAAAGCGGGACCCGTAAACGACGTCGGCGTGGCCTTTAAAAATGGGCGCCAAAAGCTTTTCATACTCGGCCGGGTCGTATTCCAGATCGGCGTCCTGAATCATCACAATATCGGCGCGGGCCTCCTTGAAGCCGGTGCGAAGCGCCGCCCCCTTCCCTTGATTGAGGTCGTGATTAACGAGCCGGATCCGGCTTTCCTGCGCGGCGAGTCCCCGCAGAACGGTCAGCGTGTTGTCGCTCGAACAATCGTCCACGACAATCAGCTCCTGGACGATCCTCTGCTCTAAAACACGCCGGATAATTTCGGCCACGGTGGCCTCTTCGTTGTAGACCGGCATGATCACCGACAGGCAGGGACGATTCGGTTCCGTGATCTGGGCCATAGCGTTGGTTTTCGAGTGCCGAATAGAGGTATAAACACCTCTCCAACCTTGATCGTTGCCGTTGGTGCACTGCAAGTCAAAGCGATTTATCCTGGCGTTTGAATATTCGTCTTTTCACGCTGACTACGACGAAGCGGCCCAGGTCGAGAAGGCAGAGCAAAACAAACCAGGTGTTATATTTGAGGTACCGGCTTAACAGGCGCCGCGGTTCCTGCGATATCCGGAAAATCCAGGTGAGGCAAAGCCGCTGCATCCACATGGGAGCGTCCCGTTTTGTTCCCGCGTTCACGTCGAAGGCAAATCCCACGGTGAGCAAAACGCCGCGGGCAATCTTGTCCTTGTTGGCGCGGATCCATTCCTGCTGCTTCGGCGTGCCCAGGCCGATCCAGACCACGTCCGGGGAAAGCCGGTTGATCTCCTCGACGATGGGGCCGGCATCCTCCGGCTTCCAGTAACGATGATTGGCGCCGACCACCTGAAATTTACCGCCGCTCAGGAGCCGGGCCTGCTCGACCAGCTTTTCGGAAGTCAGGGCCGAACCTCCCAAAAAATAATGGGTCAACTTCGTTTCATAGCTCAGCGCATAATGCATGAAAGTCGGGCCGTAGACCCGGTCTCGAATCGCAATCCCCATGGCCCGCAGACACCAAACCAGGGGCATTCCGTCGGGAAGAAAATAATCATAGTTGGCCGTGGCCTCGATAAAAAGGGGATCGATGCGTCTTTTGGCGACAATCTGGGTGTTGCAAAACTCGGCGGCGGTGGGAACTGGCCGACGTGCCCATTCGGGAAGAAGCGAGAGCAGGCCGGCATAGTCTGTGATCAACTGAGGCGTCCCCAATAAGTTCACCGTGAGGACAGGCTTGCCTTCGCTGGAAACAAAAACAGGATCGCAATCGGGATTCATCGGGTCGACTCATCCAGGCTAGGACCTGGAGTGATAACCGTAGTTAGCTCCCCTTAGCCCGGTGAATTCAACCTGTCTTTGGCGATCGGGAAGAGGAACGGGGACGTCGGCGGGATTTTCCAGATCGGAAAGGTGAGACAGAACAATCGCATAAACACAGAGATAGGTGAACGTCTGGGCGAAATCTCCGAAGACAGCAAAGAAACCAATCATCATGCTGACGAGGTTACACATGATCCAAACGTAAAATGGAAAGAGAACCGATTGATGATTTGCTTTCGCACCGAAGATAAAATGTCCAGTTAGCATGATTTCATTCCAGCCCAGGATGACGAAGGCCAGCGTTCCCACTATGCCGACGGCGTCATAGACGCTGAGCCAACCGGTATGAAACATTTTCCCGGTGATAAAGAGCTTGGCCTGAAGATAATTGGCATCGGCGGTGGCACTCAGCATGCCGCTGTTGAGGGCGTCGTATTCCTTGGTATCAATACTAAAGCCATTGCCGAAGAAAGGACTTTTGAACAGGTATTCTTTAATATAAACATTTTGGATGTTCATTCTAAAATCGTTTGATTCCTGGGCACTTTCCAGCGCCTCGTTGTCCCAGTCTCCAGGAAAAAAGGACAAGCTCCTCTGCGCGATCAGGGGAAGCCTGTTCACCGGCAAATGAATGAGGTTATCGTTCGAGGCCGTAACAAAGATCAGCGCCAGCAGGAAAAGGGACAAGGGAAGCACCAATGCGCGGACTGAGTAATGGCATAGAGTCGCCACCATGGTGACGACAACGAAAGTAAAGAGGACGTTTCGATAACCGCTTTCGACGGCCAACCCCAGGCAAACCAACGAGAGCCCCGCCACCCACCATCGTTCCGGGCGAATCCAGGTGGTCAGGGGATAACGGGAAAAGAGATATAACTGAAGCGCGGAACCGACCGAGGCAAAGGCAATGGACCGCCCGATCCCGCTCCCCTCTCCGACACTGGTTCCTCCCTGGGTTGAGGCGTAAACGTCCAGATCAACATTGCCGGAAATGAAATAGAGGTAGGGTGCAAGATGGGGAAAAAAGGTGGTAATAAAAAAGGGAACGTTCGAGATGAAACTCAGAAGGACGAAATAAAGAGGCACCTTGCTCAGAAAGCTTACGGATGGAGTCGTCACATTAATGCCGCTAAAATAGGCCAGCACGACAAGGAAGAGCATGACGGCCGGTTTTCCTCCCTCCGTTTCGCCGCCAAGAACATGCACGCCGACGGAATGATTATGATAAAGGACGATCAGGGTAACGATCAGGATCGGCCATAGAAACTTGGTCTTTCCCAGCTTCATCGACTTTTGCCTGATGGCAATGTAACCGGTGATAAAATAGCAGATTAGCAGGATGCAGAAGACATGGGTGGCCTGCAACGGCAACGGCAGAAAATTCAGGGTTCCGGCGATGCCGGTGCCGAGCAGGGGCCATATGCTAAGTTTGTCCTTCAGAAAAAAGAATCCAAGCACCAGGGCGCAAAATCCGCCGAGCAGGACGATGGGCCCGTAGTCAATCGTCAGGGTCGAGTAAATGACGAACGGAGCCAGGAAAACGGTCGCACCGATGATAAGGAAATTAATGATCGTGCGTTCAGTTATCATGGCTCAAATTATCCTTAAGATCAGGTTTAGCTCTTTCCAAAATCCCAGCAAGCGGTAACTCGGTCGGTCGTCTTCGAAATTAAAATTTCTCGCGGCGAAGAATGGCGATCTTCATTTCAGGCACGATAGCGAACTCGACATTCGGGCTTACAACCGCAAACTAAGCCCTCTCTCATGGTGGAAGAATCCAGCGAACTCGAGTTGTCGATTGTCATGCCCTGCCTCAACGAGGCGGAAACCCTTGCGACTTGCATTCAAAAGGCATTTCGGGGAATCGAAAGTGCCGGCTGCCGGGAGGGCGAGGTCCTCGTGGCCGATAACGGGAGCACCGATGGCTCCCAGGAAATTGCCCGGAGCCTCGGGGCGCGGGTGATTCCGGTCGAGGCCAAGGGCTACGGCAACGCGCTGCGCGGCGGTATCGCGGCCGCCCGGGGACGTTTCGTCATCATGGGCGACGCCGATGACAGCTACGATTTTTCCCAGATCGAACCGTTCCTCACGCGTCTCCGCGCCGGAGCCGACCTGGTCATGGGATGCCGCATGCCGCGGGGCGGCGGCAAGATCATCCCGGGAGCCATGCCGTGGAAACATCGCTGGATCGGAAATCCGGCACTCTCGTTTATCGGGCGATTATTTTTCAGAAGCCCCATCACCGATTTCCATTGCGGCCTGCGCGGATTTTCCCGCCGCGCTTATGAGACCATGGACCTGCAAACCTCCGGCATGGAGTTCGCGTCCGAGATGGTCATCAAAGCGACCCTGCTCGGAATGAAGATGGAGGAAGTGCCGATCACGCTTTTCAAGGATGGCCGGTCGCGCCCTCCCCACCTCCGAAGCTGGAGGGACGGCTGGAGACATCTTCGCTTCATGATGCTTTACTGCCCGCGCTGGCTCTTTCTCTATCCCGGCTTCGCCCTCATGATCAGCGGCCTGGTGGTCGGAGGCTATCTTTTGCCTCAAGCGCGCACGCTCTTTGGAGTCACCTTCGATATTCACACCTTGTTGCTCGCGTCCGCCGCCATCCAGATCGGTTTCCAGGCCATCTGCTTTGCCCTCTTCACGAAAATTTTTGCCATCATGGAAAAACTTTTGCCGCCCGATCCCAAGCTCGAAAATGTTTTCAACTATATCAACCTGGAAAAAGGCCTTGCCGCGGGAATCGTGATGCTGCTGGCCGGCCTCGGACTCTCGCTCCTGGCGGTGTTCAAATGGAGCGATGTCTCCTTCGGACCTCTGGAGCCCTCCCATATTTTCCGAATTTTGATTCCCGCCACCACTCTGCTGATGCTCGGTTTTCAGATGATCTGGGCCAGCTTCTTTCTTCAGCATCCTCGGGCTGAAACTCAAATAAAGCGTTCGCAGTCGGGCATCAGGCCTCTCTCTCGGCCGTTTTCAATCTGGCTGCTGAGGAGTCGTTCATCCACGCCTCCAGATGACGGCTGAGGTGCAGCGCCACAATCGCGATGATCAGGTAGTCATAGGGCAGCCGGTAGCGTATCCGCGTAAAGAAAATCGCCGCCGTGAACGCGCTCAAGACATAGACGATAAGAAACAGCTTTTCGCGGGGGATGAGCGGGTACCGCTTGATCTCGACCAGGCGCCATCCCAGCAATCCCAGCAGAAGGAGATAAGCGGCCGCCATCACTGCCTGCTTCCAGGCGGTGACCTCCTCGCGAGTTTGATAAACGTTGACGATGTTGAAAAAATTAAGGACTTTTTCGAAATAGAGAATGAGCGCATGGCCGGGATGCGCTTTGATCCACGATACCGCCTGATCGCGGAAGTAACGGTCGCTCTGGAATTCGTCCAGGCCGAGGTCCCTGGCGTGCGTGTAGTAGGGAGTCATCCCGACATTGGCGGCGGCTCGGTAGGCGACGACGGTGGAATTGTTCCCCATCAGCAGATTGACCCCCGAGTTGGAGGAAATCGGCACGAAGCGATGAAAGATCTCCGCGTTACGCGCCGTCCACGCGCCCACGACCAAAGAAGCCGCGAGCAGGATAACGAGAACATCCCGCCAGCGAATGATTTTAAGCAGACCGGAAGCGCCCAGGGCGATCACCATCGTGAAGAGAAACGTGGGTACCGCGAAGATCAGGAGCGCCGAAAGTGATACCCGTGAGCAAATTGAGAGCAATCCCCCTCCCCTTGACCAGCGTCAGAGTAAGGGCGAGGACGAAAAGAAAACCGGCCACGATTTGCGGGTAGAGAGTGGCGCTCGTGTAAAAAAGAATCGGATAGCAAATAACCAGGCACGTCACCACGAAGAGTCCCGCGAACGCCCTTTTTTCCGAACAAAGCCGGCACAGAAGAAAAATGGTCGCGCACCAGCAAGAGAAATTGGGCCACGCGAAAACTTAAAAAGCCGCCGCCCAGGGCGCGAATGCCGGCCAGAAAAAAGGCATAACCGGGAGGGCGGCAGGCGGTCAAGTTCACGCCGTCCATCGAGTAGCCGGGACCGTGGACAAGGTTGTAGCTTAGCTTGAGATATTCGTCCTCGTCGCTGAATCGCGCCACGGCCGGGAGGACCGCGCTGTAAATCACCCCCGCCAGCAGGTAAAGGACGAGAAGCACAAGGCCGATCCGCTGCAGTTTTTTTTCGAAGCTTTTGCCCGACTCATCGCCAGATAAAAACAGGTCTCGTAAGGGCATAGGAATGAAGAGCAGTCGCAATCAAACTCATTTATCTGCCATATCTCGCATCGTGGGCCGTGGAGAGATTCTGTTTGCTATTGAAACCGAGCCACGACTCCAGGTGGCGGCTGAGGTGAAGCGCAATGACGGCGATAATGAGCCAATCGTAGGGTAGCCGCAAGCGTATCCGGGTCAGGATGATTGCCGACGTGAATGCGCTCAGGACATAGACGACGAGCAATAGCTTTTCGCGGGGAACGAGGGGGTACCGCTTGATCTCGGTCAGGCGCCAGGCCAACAGGGCCAGCAACAGGGAATAACTGCCCGCCATCGTGATCTGCTTCCAGGGGGAAATCTCCACCTCATTCTGGGGCGCATAGGCGTTTATCACATTGAAGAAGTTCAAGACCCTTTCAAAATAATGAACGAGCGCATTGCCGGGATGCTCCCGGATATAGGCGAGCGCGATTTTCCAATAATAGCTGTTGCTCTGGAATTCATCCCAACCGGCGTTGGAGGCAATCGTGTAATAGGGCGTCATCGCGTCGGAGACCGCGCCCTGGTAGGCGACCGCGTTTTCATGGTTCCCCACCAGAAAATTAACCCCCGAGTTCGAGGCGACCGGAACGAAATGGTGCAGATAGACGGCATTTCGGGTTATCCACACCCCCACGAGAAGCGCAGCGAAAAATATAACGATGACCGCCTCGCGCGGGCGCACGAGTTTAAGCGCGAGGGCGGTTCCCAGCGTCACGAACAGGGTGAGAAGAAAACTGGGCACCACCAGAATCAGAGCGCCAAAAGCGAAACCTGTCACCACGTCGAGGGGCAGGCTTCGTGGAGCGATCAGCGTCAGCGCCACGGCGAGAACGAAAAGAAACTCGGAGAGCGTCTGCGCATAGAGAGTGCCGCTCGTGTAAAAAAGGACCGGATAGCAAATCACCAGTCCGGTGGCAATGAGCAGTCCCGCGAAAAGTTTTTTCTCCGAAGCGAGCCGGCAGACGAGTAGAACGGTCGCACTCAATAGAAAAAATTGCGCCACGCGAATGCTGAAAAAGCCGCCGCCCAGGGCTTGGAGGGCGCAGAGGAAAAAGGAATAGCCCGGCGGGCGCGAGGCGGTCAGGTGCGCGCCGTCCATGGAAAAGCCGATCCCGTGGAGCAGGTTTTGACTGAGGGCGAGATATTCCCGCTCATCCGAAAACCGGGCCGTCGGCGCCAGCATGGCGCTGTAAAACACGCCGGCCACCAGGTAGAGAAAAAGGAGAAGCAATCCGGCCCGGTCAAGAAAGTCGGCGCGCGAGCTCCCGAAAAAAATCCCGCGATGGAAGAAGCCTCGTGATGTCATTAATCCCCTTCAATATCCAGCTCCCGCAACTCAGCGCCGAACCAGCCGACCGACTTCGGGATTGATAAACTTTTTCACAAATCGAGACATCCAATCATCAAGGTTGGCTCGCATTTGGGGATAGGCAAGTCTATCGAGACGACCGGATGACGGCGGGGCGGCGGCTCTCCCTCAACGGTAACGAACGCCGGAAATATTCTCCTTGATAACGACGGGGTGGCCTTCCAGTCTCTCCCTTTCAAAGATGAATCAGGGCCAAAAAATCGTCGTTTGCGGCGCAGGTGGATTTATCGGCGGACATTTGATCGCCGATCTGCTTCGTCAGGGACACACCAACCTGCGGGCGGTCGACCTCAAGCCCCTCGAGGAATGGTACCAGCGCTTCGACCAGGTCGAAAACCTGCAGCTTGATCTCCAACAAAAAGAACCCTGCGAAAAAGCCGTCGAAGGCGCCGCGGAGGTTTACAATCTGGCCGCCGACATGGGCGGCATGGGTTTCATCGAACTGAACAAGGCCCTCTGCATGCTCAGCGTGCTCATCAACACGCATCTCCTCATGGCCTCACGCCAGGCCGGGGTCAAGCGCTTCTTCTATTCCTCCTCCGCCTGCGTTTACGCCGCGAACAAGCAGACCCGTCCCGACATCACCGCCCTCAAGGAAGAGGACGCCTACCCTGCGCAGCCCGAAGACGGCTACGGCTGGGAAAAACTTTTCAGCGAGCGGATGTGCCGCCACTTCAGCGAGGACTTCGGCCTCCTCACCCGCGTGGCCCGCTACCATAACGTCTACGGGCCTCTCGGCACCTACGACGGCGGCCGGGAAAAAGCGCCCGCCGCCATTTGCCGCAAGGTGATCGCGGCGACTCTTTCGGGGCGCCACTCGATCGAAATCTGGGGCGACGGCTCCCAAACCCGCAGCTTCCAATACATCGACGATTGCGTCCTGGGCACCCAGAAAATCATGCAGAGCGAGGTTGTCACCATGCCGATCAACCTCGGCAGCAGTGAAATGGTGACCATCAACCAGCTCGTCGACATGGCCGAGGAGATTGCCGGGATCAAGCTGAAGCGGTTCTACAAGCTCGATGCCCCCAAGGGCGTCGCGGGCCGCAACAGCGACAACACGCTCATTCAAAAGCTGCTCGGGTGGGAACCCTCGACGCCTCTGCGCACCGGGCTCGAAAAAACTTACCGTTGGATCCACGACGAGATGACCCGGCCTTCCGGCCAGCGCTCCGCTTTTCTTTGAGCGCGAACGATTCCGAGGCGGCGTCTCCACGACAAGTTATGAGCGACCCCGGTCTCTTCACTTTCTCCATCGTCACGCCGAGCTACAAGCAGCCCCAGTGGCTCCGCCTCTGCGCCGCCTCCGTGGCCGATCAAGGCGCGCCGGGCATCGCCGTTGAACACATCGTTCAGGACAGCCTGTCGGGCCCCGAGATCGCCGAGGCCCTGCAACCTTTTCCGCAGGCCAGGCTGGTCAGTGAAAAGGACCAGGGCATGTACGACGCCATCAACCGGGGCTGGGAGAAGGCGACCGGCGAGGTGCTCTGCTGGCTCAATTGCGACGAGCAGTATTTGCCCGGGATCTTGAACAAAGTCGCCGATTATTTTCGCGCCCATCCCGAGGTGGAGGTCCTCTTTGCCGACGCGATCATCATCGATAACGACGGCAACTACGTTTGCAGCCGGCCCGTCCTCGCCCCGCAGCTTTACCACACCTGGACCTGTCATCTTCAGACCTTCAGCTGCTCGACCTTTTTCCGCAGAAATCTTTTCCACGAGCGCGGTTTCTGGCTCGACCGCCGCTGGAAAGACATGGGCGACGCCGAGTTGATCATCCGCCTGTTGCGCACCGGAGTGCGCATGGACGTCCTGCGCGAATACGCGTCGGTCTTCGTCGATAATGGCGAGAACCGCAACCTGCAGCCCGTCGCCCGCCGCGAACGCGCCACCCTGACCGGCGAGGCGCCTGCCTGGGTGCGGGCCCTGCGCCCGGCCTGGATTCTCCTCCATCGCCTTAGGCGTCTCTGGAACGGAATCTATTCGCTGAAGCCTTTCGCGTACGACATCTTTACCCAATCGAGTCCGCGCCAACGTGTCCACTTCGAGGTTTCCCAGCCGACTTTTTATTGGGCCGCCCGGATGAAATAAGGTCTGAGCTGGATTCAGCTTTACGATCTTTTGGATTTTGGCGTTGAAAGGCCACTCAAGTATCAAGGGTCCAGGTGGCGTGATCGGCCGAAATCTCCGCACAACTACGCCGTTCAATCTGCCTCAGGCCGGTTGCTTCGCGGGAGAAGAAAGCGGTTTTCTTTTCCTCATTCGGTAGCGGGCCACATCAAATGGCTTCTCAACCGTCAGCAGCAATACCCCCGACGCCGCCAGGGAAAAGACGAGAAAGGCCGCCATGCCGGTGATGTGAAGATAGGTCGTACACAAATCAAGGACGAGCATGTGAACCAGGAAAAGTGGATAGGAGAAGAGGCCGAGAAATTGATCCCAGGCGTGCCTGGGTGAAAATTGTGAAAGGTAGACGGTGGCGGGCACTGCAGCGAGAAACCCGGTGCAAATATTGATATTTATGCCGGTGGGCAGGCCGGTGGACCCGATCTTGGTCCCCAAGAAAATCAACCAGAGCCCGAAAATCGTGAGGCATTCCAGGCGCAGCGCGGACCAATCACGACGATGGATCAAAATGCCGCTGAGAAAGGTGAACAGCATTCCCGGCAGGCTGCCGTAGGTCCAGAACGTGTGGTACGGGAGGTAGAGAGAAAAGGCAAAGACAACGAGACTCCCCGCCGTCAAGAACCGCAACACCCGCGTGGGAGCCGTGACCAGCAGAGGAACCAGCAGATAAAACTGCACCTCGCAAGCCAGCGACCAGGCAGGTCCAATCAGGAGCCGGGTCCCGAGGAAGTCGGTGAAATTGAGCGGGACGAGGGCGATGTTCAGGGCGAGCTCCGTCCAGCTGACGGGAGTGAGCCACGCCGCGACGAGAACCACGGCGATATAAACGGGAAAGATGCGAAGAAAGCGATCGAGATAAAAGGCCTTCACCCCCCCGAGAGGCGCCAGCTTCTGATATTGGCATTCCATGAGATAGCCCGACAGGACGTAAAAGCAGACCACGGCCCACTGTCCGGGGTTGAATCCATAAACCTTCAATCCGTGATGACTTAACGCAACCGCAAGGGCCAGGACGAAGCGATAGAAACCAAACATAATGTGTCGTCGTGAATACCGCGGCCAGAGGGGTTGATGGCGAAGTCACCCGTCGAACGGCTCTTCAGTTAATGGGCTGAGGTGAGGTGCCGCTCGCGGCGAAGCTTGTAAGTTATGGAACTCAAAGACCCAGTCAACTTCAAACGTCCCGCGCGACCGACCAAATCGCCTCTTCGCGGCAGGCTGTCATGGCAAGAAGTTCCACGCGGAATCCCCCCGCTCGCAGCAGACTTTCAAAGAGCGCCGGTACGTAGCGCAGGCTGTGAAAGAGCTGGAGAGGCTCTTCCATTTTCGGTGAAATGCGATGCCCGCCTCGCTCAAAAGGCTCGCTCGATTTCCACTGCGCCCGGGCGACAAAGGCGGGAACTCCCTCCACTTCGCCCCTCTTCATTTCGGGCGCATCGACCCGATCCGTCAAACCGAGCTGCTCCACCGCCGCGCCGAGCCAGGCGAGCGTCTCGGGATTGTCGTATTGGGGCAACACCGATTGCATTGCCGCCGGAAGATCAACGTCCGGACCGACGGGCGCGAGATGGGCGCTGACCAGCAGGATGTCGCCGCGTCGTAAAACCGCCCGGAAGAGACGAGTGACCAGCGACGGCGTGAGATTGGGCACCAGCCCGAAAAAAGTGATCAGCCGCGGAAGATTTTCCTCCGTTGCCTCGCGGTCGAGCCAGCCGCCGATGAAAGCCGTTTCGGCCAGATCGCAGACCAGGCTGCGACGGTGATCGGCGCCTGCCGCGACGAGTTTTTGCGCCGATTCGACCACCAGGTCGCGGCTGACATCGATGGCCGAGAAAAGCGCCTCATGTCCGCGCGCTTTCAGGCATGAATACAATTCGAGTTCCTTCAACCCGGTGCCGCAGCCGAGCCCGACGAGTGCCACTTTCCCCGGCGGGAGCCGATCGACCGCCTGCGCGAATGCCTCCCGATAAATCCGGGCAAACTCGGGGTTTCCCTGGATCGGCGAATGCCGGAGAAAGACCTGCCGCCATAATTCGGCCTGGCGCGGCGTGACGTAGAGAAGCTTCGGATCGATCCGGTTGGCCCGCAGCGACTCGACCCATTCCCGCTCCAGCGTCTCGTCGCCGAGCGAAGGATGAGAATCAAGGGTGAGCGTTTGCAACGGGGGAAGTTCTCGCTGAAGGTCCCTCCCCGCAAGCACCTTTTTCTAGTTTTAAGGCGCTTCCTGGGGCATACTGCCCGTTCGCCATGACCGCCTCCACCCCTACCCGCGTCCTGCTCGGCATGAGCGGCGGCGTCGATTCGTCCGTCGCCGCCTACCTGCTCAAGGAGCAGGGTTACGACGTGATCGGCGTGACCATGAAGGTCTGGCCGCAGGATTGCGTTTCCCGCGCTGAGGACAAATGTTGCGGCCCGCAGGCTGTGGCCGACGCGCGCGGCGTGGCGCATGCGCTCGGCATTCCCCATTACGTGGTCGACGAGGCGAACGAGTTCGAGAAGATGGTCATCGATTATTTCACGAGCGAATATCGCGCCGGTCGCACGCCGAATCCGTGCGTCATGTGCAACGAAAAGCTCAAGTTCGGCAACCTCCTGACCAAGGCGCGCGCGCTCGGCGCCAGCCATATCGCGACCGGCCATTACGCTCGGATCGAGCGCGATGCGAAGGGACACGCCACCCTGCTCAAGGCGGTCGATGCAAAAAAAGACCAGTCCTATTTTCTCTTCAGCCTGCGCCAGGAACAGCTCGCCGCCGCGATCCTGCCGTTGGGCGGCCTGACCAAGCCCGAAACGCGCGCGCTGGCCAAAAAGATGGGCCTGAAAACCTACGACAAGGAAGACAGCCAGGAGATTTGTTTCGTGCCGGGCAATGACTACACGACGTTCCTGAAATCGCACCTCGGCGAAAAGGACTTCCATCCCGGTGGCATCTATTTCAAGGACGGCTCGAAGATGGGCGACCACGAGGGCATTGAGTTTTACACCGTCGGCCAGCGCAAGGGACTCGGCGGCGGCCACGGACGTCCCGTCTACGTCATCGACATCGATACGGCCACGCAGCGTGTCATCGTCGGCGATTACGACGATCTCCTGCGCCACGATTGTTATCTCGCGCAGACGAACTGGGGCGAAGAGGGATTGACCGGACCGACGGAGATCACCACGAAGATCCGCTACAATTATCCTGAGGTGCGTGCGGTCGCGCATCCCCTGCCCGGCCACCGCGCGCGGCTCGAATTCGTGGAACCGCAGCGCTCGGTCAGTCCGGGCCAGGCCGCGGTCTGTTATGTGGGCGACCGCGTCATCGGCGGCGGTTGGATCGAGCGGACAGAGGCCCTATCACTGGCGGTTAGCTCGTAGGCCGCCGCGCGCCTATTTGGCATTGCCCCTGCTTCTCCCTAAAAAGCGATCAGGCGATTACCCTTTCGAGTAACCGCCTGATCTAGGAGGAGAATGAATGAAACTTACATGGATTAAGACCCTGCATCTGTAGCCAATGTTCAAAATATTCGCATTTATTTTTTAAGGGTCGTTTTTTTAGCCAGTAATCGGATCATCCCGGTGAAGTCGTCCTCACCAAACCCCGCCGCCATCCCTTTGTCATAAAACGACTTAAGCGATTCGGCGACGGGCAGGTCAAGCTCCCCGGCGGTTTCAAGCACCAGGCGCAAATCTTTGTTCATATGCTTGAGCGAGAACTGCGGCGCGAAGTCTCCGGCCCGGAATTTTGGCTCTTTTAGGTCCGAAAAACCGGAGCGGCCCGCGTTCAGGTGCAGGGCGTCGAAAAATTTCTCGTCGGGAATCCCCTCCGCGCGGGCAATGGCGAGGCTTTCGCCCAGCGCCTCCGCTATAAGCGCAAGATTGAGGTTCATCGCCAGCTTCAGCGACGAAGCTGTCCCGATCTCGCCAATATGCAGCATCGAGGAGGCGAGCCGCTCGAGCACGGGCCGGGCTTTCTCCACAATTTTCTCGGGCCCGCCCAGATAGAAAACCGTCTTGCGCGCCTCGGCCGCCGGTTTACTGCCGGTGAACGGCGCCTCGAGAAACTCCGCGCCCGTGGCTTCCACGCGCTGGGCGAAGAGCTTTGTCCAATGGGCCGAGATGGTGCTCGACTGCGCCACGAGCTGCCCCGGCTTCAGGTGCGGCACGATCACATCCAGGATGCTCTCCACCGCGGGCGGATCGGCTACGACGATGATGATCATCTCCGCGCCGGTGACCGCCTTCGCCAGGTCGGCTTCGAAAAACGGAAGGTCCTTCGGACTCCGGTTCCAGGCTCGAACCGACAACCCGTCCGCGTGAAGATTTTTCGCCCAGGTGCCTCCGATAAGTCCCAATCCTACGACAGTGATGCGTTTCATGGGGATAACTTGGTCTTCCGCGCGAAATTGGCAACTGCTTCCGAAGGGTGACTGGGCTGTAGGTGTCACCTCAACTCCTCCGGCAGCAGCAACAGGTAACTCTGCGCCACGAGGAGCGAGGTCAGGAAAAAGAAAGCGATCTCTTCCCACGGCAGCACGCCGCCCAGCTTCGCGCCGGTGATTTGTCGCTCGTCGAAGAACCAGGTCCCCGCGCGTACGGCGGCCAAATCGGCCAGCGTATAGTAGACGCCGAATGCGGCCGTCACCAGGGCGAGCAACCCGGCGTGGCCCAGGAAAAGCGGCGGCGCGAGAATCCATTGCGCATAAATCACCGGCAGAAACCAGGCGAGATGGTTGGCGTAATTCACACGCGGCCCGGCCCGGCGCCGGAGCCAGGCGAGATTCATCGCGATGAAAATCCACGGGAGCACCGAGGCCGCGAGACAGACCAGCGTCCATTTGCCGATCTCCGTTTCCTGGCCGGTCTGCCAGTCGGGAAAGAAATGCAGGAGCGCGCGCAGGGCCAGCATGACATTCGCGCTTTGAAGAAGAAAGAAGGCGTACTCCTCCACCGGCAAATAGCCGATGCGCAGGCTGTATTTCTCGCGCGGAAAGCCCCAGATGCCCCACTTCGCCGCCAGGTTGTCCCATGGCGTGGTGAAAACCATCACCGCGAGCAGCACCAGGCCGAAAGCCTCGGCTTCCTCCGTCATCCAGGGCACCGGTCCGGTCAGCGCCGCCAGCACGATCAGGAGCGGGAGATTAAAAATGAGATGAAACCGAAGATAGGTCATTTTAGATTCGATAGATATAGGACGGGCGGCCGGAAGAAGCGAGACGCTTGCGCCGGGCGCCTCGTGGAAGCATCTTAGTGACATGCCCACGACTTTCATCAGCGAACCAATTCTCCCAATCGAGGCGAGCTTTGACGCCGCAGGCATGGCGCGGGGCGAACCGGGACTTCCGCAAAAATTCCGTTGGCGCAAAAAAGAATGCGTCGTGGCCGAGGTGCTCCAGACCTGGAAAGAGCACGGCGATTGCCGGCATGGCAGCGGCGAACGTTACGTGAGGAAACATGGCTATCGCGTCCTCACCACGGAAGGCGCCATCCTGCGGCTTTATTTTCAGCGCAGCCAGGGCCGCGGGAAACTTCCCTCCCGGTCGCGCTGGTGGGTGCATAGCATCGAAGATTGCGCCGGAAATGTCCCGCCCGCAGACTGAGCCATGTCCGACTCGCCCTCCGCGTCCGCTCCGAAAACGCAATTCGCCAGCGACAACACCGCCGGTATTTGTCCCGAAGCGTGGGAAGCCATGACGCGGGCCAATCGCGATCATGCGCCTTCCTATGGCGCCGATGCCTGGACCGAACGCGCCGCCAATCTTCTACGCGAGATTTTCGAAACCGACGAGGCGGAGGTTTTCTTTGTCTTTAACGGGACGGCGGCCAATTCCCTCGCGCTCGCCTCGTGCTGCCAATCTTATCACAGCGTCATTTGCCACGAACACGCCCACATCATCGAAGACGAATGTGGCGCGCCCGAATTTTTTTCCAACGGCACCAAGCTCCTCGGCGCGCCCGGCGAACACGGAAAGATCACTCCCGCGGAGATTGCGCAACTCGCGGCCAAGCGGACCGATATTCATTATCCCAAGCCGCGCGTCATCAGCCTCACCCAATCGACCGAACTGGGCACGGTCTATAAAACGCAGGAACTCGAGGCGATCCGCGAAACCGCCCGGCGTTTCGATCTCGCCATTCAGGTCGACGGCGCCCGTTTTTCCAATGCGGTCGCTTCCCTGGGCGTGCCGCCGAAGAGGGTCACGTGGCAGACGGGCGTCGATGTCCTCTGCTTCGGAGGCACCAAGCTGGGCCTGGCAAATTGCGAAGCGGTGATCTTTTTCAATCGCGACCTCGCCCGCGAATTCGACTACCGCTGCAAGCAGGCCGGACAGCTCGCTTCCAAAATGCGCTTTCTCGCCGCCGGCTGGGTCGGCGTCCTCGAAAACGGCGCCTGGCTGAAACATGCGCAGCACGCCAATCGCTGCGCCGCCCTCCTCGCCTCGCGCTTCGAAAATGAAACCGGGCTGGTCGCCGCGCATCCGGTGGAGGCGAACGCCGCTTTCATCCCCCTGCCCGAAAATTTGCTTAAAGGACTGCGCGACCGGGGCTGGGTCCTCTATAATTTCATTGGCGGCCAGGTCGTCCGGTTGATGTGCTCCTGGAACACGACGGATGCCGACCTCGACGCGCTCATGGCCGATGTTGCCGAGATTCGCAAAAGCGTTTAGCCTTCAAGGTCTGATGAAAATTTATCGCCTGCGGGATATTTGGCACCAGACGCGCCTGGCGACTTCGGACGACGGCAGGAACTTCTTCGCCCTGAGCGGCGATATTTCTTGCCGGGAATTCATCATCACGAACGAAAAAATCGAGGTCTCGTCCATCCTCGCTCCGGTCGAGCCCAAAACCATCTACGGAATCGGCCTGAATTACCGCAAGCATGCCGAAGAGACCGGCGCAAAAATCCCGGAGCAACCGGTCGTGTTTCTGAAAAGCCCCACCGCGCTCCAAAACCCCGACGGCCCGATCGTCCTGCCCCGCCATTTGCGCAGCGACCAGGTCGATTTCGAGGCGGAGCTGGGCGTGGTCATCGGCTACGAATGCAAGAATGTCTCCCGCGCAGACGCCGCGAATTACGTGCTCGGCTACACCATCGTCAACGATGTCAGCGCGCGCGACTGGCAGAAGCAATGGGGCGGCTCGCAATGGTGCCGGGGAAAGACTTTCGACACTTTCTGCCCGGTCGGCCCCGCCCTGGTCACTCCCGGCGACCTGAAGAATCCCAACGATCTGGCCATCTGCACCCGCGTTAACGGCGTGACCATGCAACAAAGCAATACGCGCGACATGATTTTTCCCATCGACCAGATCATTGAATTTCTCAGCGGCAGTACCACGCTCGAACCGGGCACGCTGATCCTGACCGGAACGCCGGAGGGGGTCGGCATGGGACGCAAGCCACCGGTCTATCTCAAGGCGGGCGACGTGGTTGAAGTCGAGATCGAGGGCATCGGCATTCTGCGCAATCCGGTCGTGGAAGAGGAACTTTCCTGATCGTGATGGTGAAAGATCGAATCGTCACTACTCCGTTCTCTTCCGTCCTCCGCGCGAAACCTGCTATCTTCATCTGACATGGATCTCGATATCTACCGCCGCATCATGGCAGGCGAAGCAATGACCGTTGCACTCTTCCCCCGCGCTCTGTGGCGCCTCACCGGACCGGACGCCACCCGTTACCTCAACGGCCAGGTGACCAATGATGTCGCCGGTCTTACGGAAGGCAACGCCTGCTACGCGGCGGTCTGCACCGCCAAGGGCCGCATGGAAGGCGACGTTTCGATCGCGCTTCATGCCGGGACATTTTATCTCGATGCCGACCCAGCCTTGCGCGAAAGCCTGGGCGCGCGTCTCGAAAAATATCTCATCGCCGACGATGCCCTCTTTGAGGACGTGAGCGACCTCTGGAATTTGAGCCACGTCTTCGGAGTCAATCCGCCACCTGCACTGGAAAACAGTTTCACCATCGCCTACGCCCGCTTCGGCGTGCCGGGCCATGACGTCTGGACCTCAAACCCCGGTCCGGCGGTCGCGGACTTAACCGTGGAAGCCGATGTCATCGAAACGCTGCGCCTGGAGCACGCGATCCCGCGCTGGGACGCCGAACTCACCACGGCTACGCTGCCGCCGGAAGCCGGGCCGCAGATGCTGAAGGCGATCAGTTACACAAAAGGCTGTTACGTCGGCCAGGAAACTATCGCGCGCCTCAAAAGCGTGGGCCACGTCAATCGCTCGCTCGTTTTCCTGAAATCGGATTCGGCGGCTTTTCCCGCCACAGGAGCGAAGCTCGTTCATGACGGCAAGGAAATCGGCGCTGTAACCAGCAGCGGCTATTCTCCCCACTTCGAGAAAGGGATCTCCCTTGGTTACGCTCAACGCCAGGCCGCGACCGAGGGAACTTCGCTGCAAGCCGACGGCCTCAACTTGACCGTGACCGCTCCCTTGTCCTAGGGAGCAAATTAAATAAGATTCCGACGGATCGCTCTGGATTGCTCCTGCTTTCCAAATCGAGCTTAAAACAGAACAGCGGCGGCCCTATAGCTAGGCCGCCGCCATGTCTGAATTGGTTTTTAGGAAGAGTAAGCGTACTTCGCTTCGCCGACCTTTTTGATGCCGCTGATTTTTTTGCCCGTCGTATAGAACCAGCTGAAAATATTGCCGGGCTTGACCTTGAGCTTTGCGGACAGTTCCTTGACCGTGATGCCCGACGACCCGGCCGCAGACAGCGCCTTGAGCAGCGGAGCCTTCAGCCTTTTGCCCCGCTTCGACTTTTTGACTTTTACTCCCTTGATCTTGGCCCCCGAACCGGGGGGACGGCCCGGCTTGCGACCGCGTTTCTTGGGAGACTTGCCTGTTTCTAAAGCTTGTAGAGCCGCGTTGACGTGATCCAATTTCGTCTGGAGCGATTCCTTTTCCTTCACCAATCCGATTAAATGCGCCAATTGAGCGCTCGATAGATTAAATAATGCCATGCCGCATAGTTATAGGATCAACCGTCGTGATGCAACTCTATATTTATGTAGATCGTTATCCTATATCCCGGAACTAGAACCTGATTCGCTTGAATCCGGGCCCGCCGATTCCGGTTTGATCTTGCCGCCCCACGATATAATGCGCGCCTTCGCGCCCGCCGCCTCCGCCTCCGCCTTTTGCTTGTTCGCATTATAGGCCAGCGAAAGACTCGACCAGACAAATTGATTATTGGGATCGATCTGCGCGGCGCGTTTTCCGGCTTCGATCGACTCCACATAGCGGTCGAGCTTATAGAGCGCCATGCCCAGCGCGTGCCAGCCGTCCTGAAATTGCGGGTCCTGCTCCACGACTTGCTGAAAACATTTCGCCGCCTCCTCAAGCTCGCCGATGGCCAGCGCGCTATTTCCGTCATCCATTAATTCATCCGTGGTCGGCATGAGATTATTCTATACTTAACCTGCAAATAGTCGCGACTAATGAATCGAGGGTTGAGGCCGGCGACTCAGCGGCAATCTCCACCCCGAGTTTACGCAGCGTCGCGCTCGTCACCGGCCCCATGCTGACCGCTTTCGGCCGAGGCGCGCCCGACGCCGGTTGCAGCCGCAAGGCCTGCCAGTTTTCCGCGGTGCTCGAACTGGTGAAGGTGATCCAATGCGCGCCTTCCTGAAGATAGCGCGCCCGCGCGCCCGTCACGTCGCCCTGCTCCGGTCGCGTTTCATAAACAACCCATTCTTCCACCGCCGCGCCGAGCTCGCGCAATGAGTTCGTCAGCAACGGATCGGCCAAATCACCGTGAGGCAGGCAGAATCTTTGATTCTTAATGTTGATCTTTGAAAATTTTTTTGCGAGTTCGGCCACCGTATAGATTTCCGGCAAAAGGTCCACCTGGAGATGATATTGGTTCAAGACGGCTTCGGTCCCGGGCCCGACTGCGGCAATCTTTACGGGCCCCAGCGACCGGATGTCGGCCCGTTGACCGGCAAGTTCCAAAAAAAATCGGGCGACCGCATTGGGGCTGGTAAAAACGACCCAGTCGAAATGCGTCGAAAACGATTTCAGTTTTTCGGCCTGGGCCGCCTCGAGCGCGCGTCCCACCACGCGGATGGTGGGAATCTCCAGGATATCCGCGCCGAGACGGGCGAGCCGCCGCGTCAGCTCGCTGACCTGGTCCCGCGTCCGCGTCACGACCACGCGCTGGCCAAAAAGCGGCAACGCCTCGAACCAATTCAGTTCACGCCTCAGCCTGACCACCTCGCCGATAATCGTTATCGCGGGCGCGGCAAATCCCCGTTTCTCCACCAGATCGGCCACGCTGGCCAGGGTCCCTTCCAGGCTCTCCTGCCGAGCCGTCGTGCCCCAACGAACCAGAGCCACCGGAGTCGCCGGATCGGCGCCCTCCGCGACAAGACGCTGCGCAATCTCGCGCAGCCGCTCGACGCCCATCAGAAAAATCTTGGTTCCGCGGAGCTTTGCCAAATGGGCCCAGTCGATGCTCGATTCCGTTTTCGTTGGATCTTCATGACCGGTGACAAAAGTCACCGTCGACGCAAAATCGCGATGGGTCACCGGAATTCCCGCATAGGCAGGCGCGGCGATGGCCGACGTCACACCGGGCACCACCTCGAAGGGCACTCCCGCCCGCGCCAGAACCTGCGCCTCCTCCCCGCCCCGGCCAAAGACATAGGGATCACCCCCCTTGAGCCGCACAACCGCCTTCCCTTCCCGGGCCCGGTCGACAAGCAACGCATTGATCTCGTCCTGCGTCAACGTATGGGACGCGCCCGATTTCCCCGCGTAGATTTTTTCCGCATCGGCCCGCGCCCAGCGCAACATCTCCGGGTTGCAAAGATAATCGTAGACCAGCACGTCGGCCCGACCGACCAGTTCCCGCGCCCGGAGCGTGACCAAATCGAGCGCGCCCGGGCCCGCCCCGACCAGGTAAACGCGGCCTTGCGTTTCCTCCACGCTCATCGGGAAATTTCCACCGCCAGATCGACCCCCAGAGCCTCTGCCTGGTCGATTCGCCGGACGAGTTTGCCCCGCCGCGGTTCGGTCTCCCCGATCAGCCAGGCGATGCCTTCCAGGGTGAGGAGATGGTCCGCATCGACCTCCGCGTAGGCCGCAATCGGCTCTCCGCAACCGCCGCCCAGCGCCTGCAGAAACATCCGCTCCGCGCTTACCGCCGCCGCCGTGACCTGGTCGTGCATGGCGCGGACCAACGTCCGGATATCGACCGAATTTTCCGTGCGCGTCTGGAGGGCCAGCGCTCCCTGGCCCGGCGCGGGCAGCATTTGGGAAAAGGGGAGCGGCGTCACGGTCAGCCCCTCGACATCGGGCTTCAACCGCTCCAGGCCCGCCGCGGCCAGCACCAGGCCCGACCACTCGTCGTTTTCGCGGAATTTTCGCAGCCGCGTATCGATATTGCCCCGGATCGAAGCGGTGCCCAGATCGGCGCGGACCAGCCGCAACTGCGCCTCGCGACGCGGACTGCCCGTGGCCAGCACCGCGCCATAACGCAACTCCGGGCCGAAGACCACCCGCCTCAGGCTGCCCGAGGCAGTCACCCAACCGTCCGGCTGCTCCGGCGCGAGGTCCGGCCCGCGGGTGATGAGCACGTCCCGCGCATCGGCGCGCTTCGGAATCGCGGCCAGCATCAGGCCCTCCGGACTGCTCGTCGGCAAATCCTTCAGGCTATGGACGGCCAGGTCGATGTCCCCCGCCAGCAACGCGCGCTCCAATTCCGCCGTGAAGATACCCTTGCCCAGTTTCAAGGTTCCCGCGTCCGACTTTTCGGCCAGGCGATCGCCCTCGGTCTTGATGACGTGAATCTCGAAATTGCGACCGGGCCACGTGCGTTTCAATTCGGCCATGACGTGCCGGGTCTGCGCCAGGGCCAGCGGGCTGCCGCGGCTGCCGAGAATGACCGGTTTCATGCCGGAACCAGTCCCCTTGAAAAGTCGTCCGCTCCTCCGTCGCCGGTCTGACGGCCGGCCCACTCCATATAGCGTTCCACGTGCGGCTTCAGAATTTCCATGCTGCGGGTGATCTCCGTCTGCCGCTCGCGCAGATGGGTCTGGGCGATCGATTGCAGGTCGTCGATGTCGTAGAGAAACACGTCGTCGAGCAGGTTGATCGACGGCTCGAAATCGCGCGGCACCGCCAGGTCAATCAGGAAGAGCGGCCTGCGCTCCCGCCGCCGCAGGAGGGCCGCGAGCTTTTCCTGGGTGAGCACGTAATGAGGCGCGCTGGTGGAGCTGATCATGATGTCGACCTCGACCGCGTGGGTCTCCCATTCCTCCCAGCGCACCGCCTCGCCGCCGAGCTCCAACGCGAGCGCCTCCGCGCGGTCGAAAGTCCGGTTGGAGACGAGGATGGAAGGCACGCCGTGACGCAGCAACGAACGTGCCGTTCGTTCGCTCGTCTCGCCCGCGCCGATGACCATGACGCGGCATCCGCGCAGGTCGCCGAAGATTTTTTCGGCCAGCTCCACCGAAACCGAACCGACCGAGACGTGGCCGCGCGTGATCCCGGTGCGCGAGCGGACCGATTTCGCGGCGGCGAACGACGACTGAAAAAGCCGGTTCAGCCATTTGCCGGTCTGGCCGTGGCTGTGCGCGACGTCATAGGCCTCCTTCAACTGCCCCAGGACTTCCGTTTCGCCGACCACCATCGACTTCAGCCCCGACGCGACGGAATAAAGATGCTCCACGCAGGACATGTCGCGCATCTGAAACGAAAGCGCGGAGAAATCCTCGGTCACAGCGTGGAACTGGCGCAGGAAATCGGGCCACGCCGCGGCGGCCCGCTCGGGCTGCGTGGTCGCGCCAAAATATTCGACCCGGTTGCAGGTCGAAACGAGAACCGCCTCGCGCAAGCCGAGCATCTTTTTCATCTGCGCGAGCGCGTCGGGCAGTTGCGCATTCCGAAAGGCGACCTTTTCGCGCAATTCGACCGGCACGTCCTCAAAGGTCAGGCCTCCACAAATCACATGCGCGCTCGATGCGTTCATTTTATCCCTCATGCGGAAAGACGTGCGCTTCGCTCAGGGAATTGATGCCCCAGAACGTCAGCAGGATGAAAATGTAACCCGCCACGGAAAGCAGCGCGGTCTTCTTGTGGCTCAGCCGGCCGATGGCCAGCACGACGACCAGCGCCGCATAGAGGCACCAGACCACCGCCGACCAGACAATTTTCACCCAGTCGTCCGGGCCGTGGTGCGGAATGAAAAAGCCGAGAACGGAGCCCGCAGAAAAAATGATGAAACCCCAGACCAACACCCGCTGCTGCACCAGCTCGAGACGTCCCACGTTCGGCAGCGTGTAGAACCAGGAGGTGAGAACGTGACGTTTCAACTGCCGTTCCTGGATGAGATAAGCCACACCGGCCAACGCCGCGATGCCGAGCACGCCGAGCCCGAGCAGCGCCAGCGTCGCGTGGAGTTCCAATTGCCAGCCGAGATGCGGCAGCGCACCGGGTAAATCAATCGGCGCGGCCAGCGCGAAAAAATTGATGAGAAACACGACCGGCGCGGTGAAGGCGCCCAGGATCGACATGCGGTAGGCGGGGCCGACCACCAAATAGGTCAGCACCAGCGACCACGAAAAAAAGGCGAGTGTCTCGAAGAGATTCGTAATGGGACAATGGCCGATCGCCTCGCCGCGCTGATGCAGGAAAAGGGTGTGGAGCGTGAAGGCCGCCGCGATGAGCAGGAACGTCCAGCGATTGGCCAGGGGACGTTGCGAACCGAGCGCGTAAAGCCCCCAGGCCGCGCTGGCCAGATAACCCAGCGTCGCCAGAAAAAGCCAAAGACGGTCGTGCACGCTTCCAGTTAATCTTAAGATGGCGCGGAGGGCAAGATTGGGCGCACTTCCACTCGAGGGTCGGACTCCGTCCCGACCCTGACTTCTCCGCGTGCGACCGTTTTCCCTTTGCATTTACATGCCAGCGTATATACGAAGAATACGTCCGTCCGATTTGGAAATATCGATCTCCATTCCTCCACCGTTAATTCCTGGGTGGTTGCCCATTCCCCCTACGGTCCATCTTCCCTTTTTGAGAACGGCTGCAAACGGCTTGTTGTACTCGACTTCCTTTTCGCCGTAAATGGGAAGCAAAATTGCGTCCGCAATTTTAAAGGCTGTTTTCGCGTCAGGTACGCAGCCATTAGGGGGGCGATAGTTAAAAGTGGACGTCGTAAAATGTGATGAAATCTTTTCGGAATCGGCGGTAACGCATCCTAAACTGGACGCCAGGAAAATAAGAACGCAAAGGCAGATCGTTTTCATTCCTGTTTATAGCGGTTATTTTGTGGTCCTTACAACCAGCGCATTACTTCCATACGGGGGCAACGATCATCGACCGCCGCCACAACTGAGCAGATCGCATAATGGGTCAGGCCGGCTGACCCTCCGGGTAGAATTCCTACAAAAGCACGTCATTCTTCTCATCGAGCCGGACGATGGTCGGCTTATGCTTCGCCGCCAATTCGGCGGGGACCTGCGCGAAACTCATGATCGTCAACCGGTCTCCGATCTTCCCCAGGTGCGCCGTGGCACCGTTCAGCTCGATCACCTTCGTTCCCGCCCGACCGAAAATCATATAGGTTTCGAACCGCTCGCCGTTGTTGATATTGCCGACCAGGATTTTCTCGTAGGGCAGAAACCCGGCCTTCTTCGCCAGGTCTTCCGCCACGGTCAAACTTCCCTCGTAATGAAGGCTCGCCCCCGTGACGGTGGCGCGGTGCAGCTTCGACTTGAGCAGGGTGAAATGAGACATCAGCTTCCAATATAACACACCCGGCAAGCCTACTCGATCTCGCGGATGCGCGCGATATGCCGCCCGCCCTCGAACGCCGTGTTGAGGAAAATCTGGACGCACTCCAGCATGATGTACTCCGAAATCATCCGCTCGCCCACCGCCATGACGTTCGCGTCATTATGCTTGCGGCCCAGCTCGGCGGTCTGCGAATTCCAGACATAGGCGCAACGGACGCCCTTCACCTTGTTCGCCACCATCGCCTCGCCGTTGCCCGAGCCGCCGAAGACAAATCCGCGCTCGCATTCGCCGCCGGCCACGGCCTGCGCCGCGGGCCGGATATACTCGGGATAAGGGACCGGCTGTTCGCTGTTCGTGCCGCAATCCTTCACCTCGTGCCCAAGCGAGATTAGCAGCGCCTTCACCTTCTCTTTATAGATAAAACCGGCGTGATCGGAACCGAGGGCAATTTTCATGGGAAGGAAAAGCATTCTTCAACTCCGCGGCCGTGTCAATCCGCCCTTCATTTGGGAAGTGTCTTAATTTGAATTTCAATTGTGCTGCTAGGTCTAGTTGGCAATGAAAACCGCATAGCTAAATGCACAGGACAAAATCATGAACGAAAGGACGAAGCACCAGACGATCGAGGCGCGTGGCGACAGAATTTTAAAACCAATGGTTAACAAAATTTGAAAAATAACGATGAGTGGGGGTACGAATCCCGGATGGTAGTGAACCAAATCATGCAGTATTCGTTGCATCGCTCCCTCATGATACCCGCTATCCCCGCCCGGAAACAGCTTTCAAACGGTGCCACTACCCTAATTCGGCAACACCTGCCACGAGCCGATAATGGAGACGTTCGAGCAGACCTTTTCCACCGGCTCAAACCGGCATTGCAGGAAGTGGACCGACCCGTCGGCAACAAACACCTTATGGATCAAGATATAATTCGTCGACGGATCGAATTTGGGCCCATCCGAGTAATTGCAGAAAACAAGCCGTGTGCCCCCGATGATGATCCCGACATACTGGCGCAGGTACTTGTCGTAATTTTTGGAGATCAGGATCAGCTCGTTCCGCTGGGACTCGAGCGAGTCGGGCGAGTTCGGATTGGAATCCTTGGTCAAATCCGGGAAAAGCACGGTCGGGTCTTTCGCCGCGCTGTGGATCAGTTCCCGGAAAACCCGGTCAGCCACCTCCGCATCCTGCTCCGACGGCGTCCAGAAGCCCTCGATCCTCTCCACTCTCGGGATGGTCGAGATAATCTCGACCTGATGTTGCTCGGCGTATTCCTTGCTCACGATGTAGCCGCTGAGATCGCCCAACTCGATCCGGCGGAGCGCCTCGTCCGCGCGCGCCCCCGAATCCCCCCAACCGGCGGCAACGAGCAAAATCATGATCGCGAGGCGCACATTCTTTCTTTAGTCTCTTACCTTGGCGCCGTAAATAGCGTTCCTTCCATGAACCGCATCCACCTCCTGCCCGAGCACGTGGCCAATCAAATCGCGGCGGGCGAGGTGATCGAGCGCCCCGCGTCGGTCCTCAAGGAACTGCTCGAAAACTCGCTCGACGCCGGCGCGACCCAGGTCGACGTGCAAATCGGCGCGGGCGGCCGAAGCCTGGTCGCCGTCACCGACAACGGCTGCGGCATGAGCCGTGACGACGCGCTCCTCTGCCTCGAACGCCACGCCACCAGCAAGCTCCGCGACAGCGACGACCTCGACCGCATCGCCTCCTACGGCTTCCGCGGCGAGGCCATCCCGAGCATCGCCTCCGTCTCGCGCTTCCGGCTCCGCTCGCGGGAACACGATGCCCTCGCTGGGACCGAGATCATCATCGACGGCGGCAAACTCCGCGACGTCCACGAGGTCGGCCTCGCGCCCGGCACGCAGATCGAGGTCCGCTCGCTCTTCTTCAATCTCCCCGCCCGGCGCAAATTCCTCCGCACCGAGGCGACCGAATCGGCCCACATCCGCCACACCCTGCTGCTCGCGGGCCTCGCGCGGCCCGACGTCGGCTTCACCCTCGCGATGGACGAGCAGCCTCCCCAGCGCTGGATGCCGGGCGAGGACCTGCGGCAGCGGCTCGTTTCCATTTTCGGCGCCGAATGGATGGAACTCACCGCGCCCATCGACGCCGTCAGCGGCGGCCTGCGGCTGCGCGGATTCATCGGCCAGCCGGGCGTGAGCCGCGCCGCTCGCACCGAGGAGCTTTTCTTCATCAACCAACGCCCGGTCGAAAACCGCACGCTCCACTTCGGCCTCCTCGAGGGCTATCACAATTCGCTCATGAAGGGCCGCTATCCGGTGGCGATTCTCTTCCTCGAAATGGACCCCTCCGGCGTCGACGTCAACATTCATCCGGCCAAGCGCGAAGTGCGCTTCCACGACGACTTCACCATCCGCCAGTTCGTCGTCAAATCGGTCCAGGACGCCCTGCGCGATTTCTCCGGCGCGCCCGCCACGAAGTTTACCTTCAGCGGGGCCTCCGATGAGGGGACCAATAGGACAGATAAGACCGATGGCACAAATAAGTCCTATCCGTCCCATGAGTCCTATAAGTCCCCTCCGCCCATAGAAACGCCATCGCTCCCAACCCCGCCTCTTCACCTCGAACGCGAAACCGAGCTCCTCGCCTCGCAACCGACCCTTCCCCTCCCCGAAGAAAGCATCCCGCCACGCCCTGCGCCGCGGCCCGAGCCGCTCATCACCAACCGCCTCGGACTTCACGTCATCGGCTGCGTCGCGCAACTCTTCCTCGTCGCCGAAAGCCCCGAGGGCCTCGTCCTCATCGACCAGCACGCCGCGCACGAACGGGTCCTTTTCGAGCAGATGCTCAAACGCATGGCGCTCCAGGACCCCGCCTCGCAGCAGCTGCTCTTTCCGGTCACGCTCGAGTTTCTTCCCCGCGAAGCCGATTTCCTCCTCGCGCAGCTCGAGACGCTGCAACAGGCCGGCGTCGGCATCACCCGCTTTGGTCCGAGCACGTTTCTCGTCGACGCCCTCCCCGCCATGGTCAAGGCCCGCGACGTCGCCGAGTTCATCCGCACCGTCGTCACCGATCTACAGCAGGAAGGCGGCGAGACGAGGAAAGGGCGGCGGCTCAGCGAGGAAATCGTGGCCAAAACCGTCTGCCGTCACGCGGTCAAGGCCAACGACGCGCTCAAGCCCGCCGAGTGGGACATGCTCCTGCATGATCTGCTCGCCTGCGACCTGCCCTACACCTGCCCGCATGGCCGTCCCACCATGATCCAGCTCTCGCTCGCCGAGCTTGAAAAGAAATTCGGCCGCGTGCAGTGAACGGATGGCCTTGGCCTTCTAGACTCGCGCTTGCTGCGCGCTAAAAAAGCGGGAAAGCAGGATGATGGCAACGGGCAGTCCCAGCATGAAATACTCGATCAGGTTCAAGTTGATGACCACGTGAGCCAGCGCTCCGCCGGTGCTGCCCAGAACGCTGAAAAAATAAGCGACCGCGTAGGAGAAAGCGCCGCAGGCCAGGCCGAATTTAATCGTGGAAGACCGATCCAGCCAGCGTGTGCCGAGCAGCGCAAAGAGCAGTCCCATGAGAGGACTGCGGAAGAGTTCCGCCAGCGCGATCGGGAAGACATCATACCTGATCCAGTCGAGCAACCACGCCCAGAAATGGTGCGGAAAAAAAGTTGCCGTCTTGACCACGGTCAAAACGAATACCGCCGCGACGCTGCCGGCATAAAAAGCCAGGGTGAAATCAAGGAACCGGGAAAAGAATGAGGTCTTCATTGTCCCGCGGACGGCAGTAAAATGCTTCCGCGCCGCTCACTTCATCTTCTTGATCAGCGCGTCGGCCATTTCGGCGGGCGTGCGGGCGATGCCCACCCCGGCCGCCTCGAGCGCCTCGATCTTGCCCGCCGCCGTGCCCTTGCCGCCCGAGACGATGGCCCCGGCGTGGCCCATCCGGCGTCCGGGAGGCGCCGTCGCCCCCGCGATGAACGCGGCCACCGGCTTCTTCACGTTCGCCTTGATGTAGGCCGCGGCATCTTCCTCGCCCGTGCCGCCGATTTCACCGATAAGAATGATCGCCTCGGTGTTCGGATCCTCGTTGAACATCCGCACCGCGTCGGTATGGCTCGTGCCGTTGATCGGGTCGCCGCCGATCCCGATGCAGGTGCTCTGGCCGAGGCCGCGCGAGGTCAGCTGCCAGACCGCCTCGTAGGTCAGCGTGCCGCTGCGCGAGACCACGCCGACCTTGCCCGGCTTGTGGATGTAACCGGGCATGATGCCGATCTTGCACTGGCCGGGCGTGATGATGCCGGGACAGTTCGGCCCGATCAGCCGCACCTTCTTGTCGCGCAGGCCGACCTTGGCCCGCATCATGTCGATGACCGGAATCCCCTCGGTGATACAGACGATCAGCTCGATGCCCGCATCGGCCGCCTCGAGAATCGCATCGGCCGCGCCGGCCGCGGGCACGAAAATCATCGTGGCGTTGCAGCCAGTCTTTTGCCGCGCCTCCCACGACGTGTTGAAGACCGGGACGTTGTCGCCCCAGATTTCGCCGCCGCGTCCCGGGGTCACCCCCGCGACGATATTCGTTCCGTATTCCATGCATTGGGTGGCGTGGAATCCGCCGGCTTTTCCAGTGATGCCCTGCACCAGCAGGCGCGTGTTTTTATCGACGAGGATGGACATAGTGATGAAGAGTGAAGGTTAAAGGAAAAGGGTAAAAGGAAGAATCGCTTAAGAATTTCCGGGCTTGCGCTTGTGGATGCAAATCTTGCCGCCATCCGGATCGCGCAGCACGGCCATGTGGCAGACCGGCGTTTCGAGCGGTCCCATCTCGAAGTCAACCCCGTGCGACTTGATATGGGCGACGGCCTCGTCGAAATCGGCGACTTCAAGCGCCACGGAAGCGCCGTCGCGGGAAGGCTTCCACTTCTCGCTGACGCCGATGCCGAGCGTGCCGTTGCCGACCGTGTATTCCACCCACGGCATGCCTTCGCTCAGCAGCGTCGGTTTCAACCCGAGCACCTCCTCGTAAAACTTCCGCGACCGGGCCAGGTCGGTCACGGCGTAGGCGGTAAAGGCGATTTCGTCGTAGCGGATCATGACAACTCGCTATTTCTTCACCGCGGCGACGACCTTCTTCGCCGCGTCGGCCAGGTCGTCCGCGGCAATGATCGGCAGGTTCGATTCCTGAAGCAGCTTCTTGCCAGCGGCGACGTTGGTGCCTTCGAGGCGCACCACCAGCGGCACCGGCAGCGACACCGCTTTCACCGCATTGATGATGCCCTGCGCGATGGTGTCGCACTTCATGATGCCGCCGAAAATATTGACCAGGATTGCCTTCACGTTGCTGTCCGAAACGAGAATCTTGAACGCCTCGGTCACCTGCTGCTCGGTCGCCCCGCCCCCCACGTCGAGGAAGTTGGCCGGCTTGCCGCCCGCGTATTGAATGATGTCCATCGTCCCCATGGCCAGGCCCGCGCCGTTGACGAGACACGCAATGTTGCCGTCGAGCCCGATGTAACTCAGGCCGAACTTGCTCGCCTCGACCTCGCGCGGGTCTTCCTCGGTGACGTCGCGGTAGGCCACGATGTCGGGATGGCGATAAAGCGCGTTGTCGTCGAAATTGAACTTGGCGTCGAGGGCCAGCACTTCGTTTTGCGCCGTGGTCACCAGCGGGTTGATCTCGACCAGCGAACAATCGGTCGCGATGAAAAGGTTATAGAGCGCGTGAAAAATCGCGCAGGCCGGCTTGAGAAAAACGCCCTTCAGGTCGAGATACTCCGCCAGCTTCCGCGCCTCGTAGGGTTGCAGGCCGAGCGCCGGGTCGACCTTCAAGCGCAGGATCAACTCGGGCGTCTCGTGCGCCACGTCCTCGATGTTCATGCCGCCCTTGGTGCTCGCGATGATCACCGGGGCCTGCGCCTCGCGGTCGAGCACGATGGCCAGGTAAAGTTCGCGCACCGGGTCCTTCGAAACCGCCACCATGATTTTGCTCACCAGCTTCCCCTCTTCGCCGGTCTGCGCCGTCACCAGCGTCTGGCCGAGCATCTTCGCCGCCATCTCCTTGATTTCCTCCGGCGACTTGACCAGCTTCACCCCGCCCTTGAACCCGTTCTTGAAAGTCCCCTTGCCGCGTCCGCCCGCGTGGATCTGCGCCTTGATGACGAGATCATTCGTCTTGAGCGACCGCGCGATCGCCTCGGCCTCCTCCGGCGTGCCGGCGACCGCGCCGGGCGGCGTGGCGACGCCAAATTTTTGCATGAGCTCTTTTGCCTGATACTCGTGGATATTCATAAGTTCTTCGGAAGATGGAAATTTCGACGGAAGCCGAAGATGCCTGCGATTTGAGCAAAAGAACAGACCGATTTTTACCGCTTAAGCGGCGATGTTCGCGTAGACTGAAAAGTCTCGTTATGACCTCTCATTCCGCCGCTGAAATCCCGGAAGCCGCCCCGCGGACCAAGCCCGAGCTCCTCGCCCCCGCCGGGGACTGGGAATGCGCGCGCGCGGCCGTGGCGAACGGCGCCGACGCGGTCTACTTCGGCCTGCCCGCCTTCAACGCGCGAATGCGGGCGACCAATTTCACGCCCGACGATCTGCCGAAACTGATGGACTTCCTCCACGACCATGGCGTGAAGGGTTACGTCGCGTTCAACGTGCTCATCTTCACCGACGAACTCGCCGCCGCCGAGGAGGAACTCGTTTTGCTTGATCGCGCCGGGGTTGACGCGGCCATCGTGCAGGACCTCGGCCTGGTCAGCCTCGCGCGCGAACGGGTGCCCGATCTCCACATCCACGCCTCGACCCAAATGACCCTGACCTCGCCCGAGGGCGTCGCCTTCGCGCACCGGCTCGGCATCACACGGGCCGTCCTGGCGCGGGAACTTTCCCTCCGCGAATTGGCTAAATTCAAGGCCACGCCCGACGCCGATGTTCCCCTCGAAGTCTTCGTCCACGGCGCGCTCTGCGTTGCCTACTCGGGCCAGTGCCTGACCAGCGAGGCGCTCGGCCGCCGCAGCGCCAATCGCGGCGAATGCGCCCAGGCCTGCCGTCTGCCCTACGAGATGATCGTCGATGGCGTGAAGCGCGATCTCGGCGACCGCCGCTATCTTCTCTCCCCGCAAGATCTGGCCGCGGTGGAGGAAATCCCGGAACTCGTCCGGCTCGGTATCGTCTCCTTCAAGATCGAGGGCCGCCTCAAGACGCCCGAATATGTCGCCGCCGTCACGCAGGTTTATCGCCGCGCGATCGATTCCGCTGTAGGTAGCCGCCGCACGCTGGGCGGCGGGGCAGCCTCCGTGGTAGCCGCCGCTGTCCCTAGCGGCGGTGCAACCTCTTCGTTCTCAGCCTTCGCGACAGAACCGTTGCCCGGAGGTCAACGGCTACCTTCCGACGACAAGTACAAACTCGAAATGGCCTTCTCGCGCGGCCTCTATCCGGGCTGGATGCATGGCGTCAATCACCAGAAACTGGTCCACGCCCGCTACGGCAAAAAGCGGGGCGCGTTCATCGGCGCGATCAGCTCCATCGGCCGCGGCTACCTCGAGGTCAAACCCCAGGTTCCCCTCAAGCCCGGCGACGGCATCGTCATCGACCGGGGCGAAGAGGGAAACACCGACCGTGAACAGGGCGGACGCATCTATGAGGCGCTGTCGTTGCGCGACGGCGCAGTCCGGCTCGCCTTCGAGTATGGCAAACTCGATTTCAACGTCATCAAGGTCGGCCATCTCCTCTGGAAAACCGACGATCCCCAACTCAACCGCGACCTGCGCAAAAGCTGGACGGGCGAGTTGCCCAAGCCGAAGCGCGCGCTCGAAATCATCGTGACCGGACGCGTCGGCGAGCCGTTGCGGATCGAGGCCCGCTGCGCTGGGGTCACCGCCGTCGTCGAATCGCAGATGCCGCTCGAAATCGCGCAGAAACGTCCACTCACCGAAGAAACGTTGCGCGCGCAATTGGGCCGCCTCGGCGAAACCGGCCTGGAACTTTCCTCGCTCGAAAATCGGCTCGAGGGCAACGTCATCGTCCCGGTCAGCGAACTGAACCGGCTCCGGCGGGAGTTGGTGGTAGCCGTCGCACTCCGTGCGACGGTTCAGCCTGACATCCCCGTCGCACGGAGTGCGACGGCTACCAACGTCGTGCAGAAGCGTCTTGCCCGACTCGCGACGGAACGCACCGCCGCTCCTCAGGTTGAAAAGCCCCTCCTCACCCTCCTCTGCCGCACCCTCGACCAGATCGCGGCCGCTCTCCGCATGGGCGTCACCGAAATCTACGCCGACTTCGAGGACATCCGCCGCTATAAGGACGCGGTCGAGATCGTGCGCCAGCGCGGTTATCGCGCCGACGCCGCGCCCGCGCAAATCCTCCTCGCCACGCCGCGCATCCAGAAGGCCGGCGAACAGGGCTTCTTCAAGCTGATCGAGAACGCGAAGCCCGACGGCGTCCTCATCCGCAACCTCGGCGCGCTCGATTATTTCCGCGCGTCTTCGCTCCGCCGGATCGGCGATTTCTCGCTCAACGTCGCCAATCCGCTCACCGCCGAGCTGCTCATCGCCGAGGGCCTCGAACGGCTCACCGTTTCCTACGATCTCAACGCGGGCCAAGTGCTCGATCTCCTTGGCGCCGCGCCACCTTCGTGGTTCGAGATCACGCTGCATCAGCATATCCCGATGTTTCATATGGAGCATTGCGTCTTCGCGGCTTTTCTCTCGGACGGGACCGATTACACGAACTGCGGCCGCCCTTGCGACACCCATCGCGTCGAGCTGCGCGACCGCGTCGGGCTGAACCATCCGCTCAAGGCCGACGTCGGCTGCCGCAACACCCTCTTTCACGCGCAGGCCCAATCGGGCGCGGCCTACTTCGATGCTTTCCGCAAAGAAAATCCGGCCGCCTTCCGCGTCGAATTGCTCCTCGAAGACGCCGCCGAAACGGAACGCATTCTTCGCGGTTACCAGCGCCTCCTCGCCGGCACGAGCACCGGCCCGATGATAATCCGCGAACTCAATCTTCGCAGCCAGCTCGGCGTCACCACCGGCACGTTGGCGGGTTAAGAAGCCCGGAGCGCTCCAGGCATTTGGGTGGCCCGGACAACTCGTTGTCCGGGTGCGCGAGCGCGGCATCGCGAGCGCACAGGAGGTCATTCCCCTCGTTCCCAAACTCCATTTGGGAACGCCATTGTCTGCGCAACTTCGTTGCATTTTTTGATCAGGGTCAGGACAGAGTCAGATCCACCAGAATTGTTAACCGCGCGGATTAAACTTCGACTTCGCCGCCAGTTCCTCCCACAACTTTTTCTCGTCGTCCGTGACCGAAGCCGGAATCTCGACGGCGACGGTCGCGTAGAGATCGCCGCGCCGGGCATCGTCCTTGGGCAGGCCGAGACCGCGCAGACGGAGAACCGTACCGGCCTGCGTGTTGGGCTTGATGTTCAAATTCGCCGATCCGTCGAGCGTCTTGATTTCGATCTTCTTGCCCAGCACCGCCTCCCACGGCGCCAGCAAAACCTCGTAATGGAGATCGGCGCCCTCCACGCTGAAATCGGGATGCTTCGCCAGCCGCACGCGCAGGAAAAGATCGCCCGCCGGACCGCCCGCGCGCCCCGGCCCGCCTTGGCCCGTCAGGCGGATGCGCTTTCCCTCGCGCACCCCGGCCGGAATCTTCACCTGATACGTATCGGTCCGCTCGTTTCCGCCGTCGGCATCCTGCCTTCGCAACGTGATCTTGCGCGTGACCCCATGGAGCGCCTCCTCCAGCGTCACCAGAATATCGGCTTCGGCATCATGGCCCCGCGCGGCCAGGGTCGCCTCATCCGCATGGGGCGACGTCCGCCGAAACGAACCGGGATGGTCGCGGCTTCCGGCGAAAAAAGCCTCGAAAAAATCGCTGAAACCGGTGCCCGAAAATTCAAACGGCGACGGCCCCTCCTGAAAATTTCCGCTCCGCCGATAAGCGCCCTGGGGCGGCGGATTGAAGTCGGCGCCATGCTCCCAGTTCGCGCCGAGCTGATCGTATTTCTGCCGCTTTTCGGGATCGCCCAGGACTTCATAGGCTTCATTCAGCTCCTTGAATTTGGCCTCGCCGGTGACCTTGTTCTTGGCCACATCGGGATGATAAACGCGGGCCAGCTTGCGAAAGGCCTTCTTGATCTCGTCCGCGGAAGCCGTGCGCGCCACGCCCAGGATTTCGTAATAGTCTTTGAACTGGACGGGCATAAGGGTCGCGCCGGGAAAAAATCTTCCCCACCGGCTTTAAGGTAACCTCACCGCCATCTTCCCAAAGATTATTTTTCGGGGAAAGACGAATCCGGGCGGTCGCGGCGTCGGGGCGATTTACGTCGTCTTGCGCGGCTTCTTCAGCGAACCATGCATGTAGCCCTGGAGCCCCTCCTCGACCAGCTTTTGCGCGTTGTCCTCATCGTCGGGCTCGATCGGCGCGATGCGCCTTCCGGAACTCGCGGCCTCCTCCTCGCGCGCGGCCACGGCGAAATCCTCGGTGGCGAGAGTCGCCTCGGCCGCCGGAACGTCGAGCACCAGCGGCTCCCCGGGCGGCGCGACTTCTTTGCGGGCGCGGCGCGGTGAAGCTGACTTTCCTGGCGTGGAGGAACGGGAAGATTTTTTCATGATGGAGGATTTGTGTGTAACTACCCCACAACCTACCGCGCGATCTTGACCTTCGCAAATGCCCCGATACGGTCGACTCGTGAATTACTCGCTCCTGGCCTTCGCCATTGCGACCATCGCGGCGAATCTCGCCCCCACCCCCGCCTGGGCCGACCCGCCGCTCCGCAAAGTCACCGTCACCGGCACCGCCATCATCAAGGTCGTGCCCGACGAAATGAACTGGACCGTGCAGGTCAGCATCAACGACGCGACCCTGGCCCGGGCGAAGGAGCGCCACGACGCGTCGCTGGGCGCTGCGCTCAAGTACGTCAAGTCGCTCGGCGCCGCCGTTAAGGACCTGCAGACGGGCGGCATCCGGTTCGACAAGAATCTTTATCCCGGCGACAACGCCGAGGCCCGAAAAAATCCCTTCAGTTGCTCGACCCAGTTCACTTTTACGCTGCTCGATTTCGACCAGTATGGTCCCATCGCCGATGCCCTGGCGAAATTCGACGGCATCCAGGTCCAGTCGGTCGATTACGCCTCCTCGAAGGAAGCCGAGGTGCGAAGGGAGGCCCTCAAGCAGGCCCTGCTCAACGCCCACGACAAGGCCGGCGATCTCGCCGCGACCGCCGGGTGCACCATCGAAAAGCCGCTCGAAATCATGGAAGGAACGTCCGACAACGGCCCGCGCCCGATGCTGATGGCCCGCATGGGGGGCGACGCGGGGACCCCCGCCGCCGTGCCCGGCCAGCTCGAAATCAGCGCCACCGTCACCGCGACCTACGATCTCTCTTATAAATAGGTGGTCTGGTAGCCGCCGCTGTCCCAGCGGCGGTGCTTTCTCCGCACCTGCTTTTTAGTCTTCCGCCGCTGGGACAGCGGCGGCTACCAAGGATACTTTCACCAACGAACGGAGTAGCCGGACGCGTCCCTTTCTGCTAGATTGAATGACCATGCCAACCGTCATCTCCGGGCCCGCTTACGTGGTGCAAAACAACATCGACACCGACCAAATCATCCCCGCGCAATACCTCACCCTCGTGCCCACCATTCCCGAGGAATACGAAAAGCTGGGCAGCTACGCCCTCATCGGCCTGCCCGACTCGCTCTATCCCGTCCGCTATGTCGAGGAGGGCGCGACCAAGAGCAAGTACCCCATCGTCATCGGCGGCCGCAATTTCGGCTGCGGCTCCTCGCGCGAGCATGCCCCCATCGCCCTCGGCGCCGCCGGGTGCGAAGTCGTCGTGGCGGAAAGTTTCGCCCGCATTTTCTTCCGCAACTCCATCGCCACCGGCGAGCTTTATCCCTACGAAAGCGTCGGTCCCTTGAGCGACGTCATCAAGACCGGCGACTTCGTCGAAGTCGATTTCGACAAGGACGAGCTCCGCGCCAACGGCCAGACCTACGCCCTGAAGCCGCTCGGCGAGGTCAAGCCGGTCATCGACGCCGGCGGCATTTTCGACTTTGCGCGCCAGAGCGGACTCATCCCCGCCCGCGAAGAAAGCTGATTCTCCGGGCTAGTCAAACGCTCAATTGCCGGTAAAGTCGCCTCCATGAAAACTGCTGTAGTCACTGGGGGCGCGGGATTTCTTGGGAGCCACCTGACCGACCGCCTTCTGGCCGAGGGCTTTCGCGTCGTGGGCGTCGATAACTTCGTCACCGGCAACCCCGCCAATCTCGATCACCTCAAAAACAACCCCCATTACAGCTTTCAACAGCAGGACGTCAGCAACCACTTTGAGGTCGCGGGCGAGGTCAACTTCATCTTCCACTTCGCCTCGCCGGCCAGCCCGATCGACTACCTCGAGCTGCCCATCCAGACCCTCAAGGTCGGCTCCCTCGGCACGCACAACGCCCTCGGCCTGGCCAAGGCCAAGAACGCCGGGTTCCTGCTCGCCTCGACCTCCGAATGTTACGGCGACCCGCTCGTCCATCCGCAGACCGAGGAATACTGGGGCAACGTCAACCCCATCGGCCCGCGCGGCGTCTACGACGAGGCCAAGCGTTTCGCCGAGGCCATGACCATGGCCTATCACCGCTATCACAAGATCGACACCAAGATCGTCCGCATCTTCAACACCTACGGCCCCCGCATGCGCCTCAAGGACGGCCGCGTCGTCCCCGCCTTCATCGGCGAGGCGCTCAAGGGCGAGCCGATCACCATCTTCGGCGACGGCAGCCAGACCCGCAGCTTTTGCTACGTCTCCGACCTCATCGACGGCATCTTCAAGCTCTCGCAGGGCGAATTCCACGAGCCGGTCAACATCGGCAATCCCAACGAAATGACCATCAAGGAATTCGCCGAGCGCATCGTGCGCCTCGTCGGCTCCAAGAGCACCCTCACCTTCCTGCCCCTGCCGGTCGACGATCCCAAGCAGCGCCGCCCCGACATCACCCGCGCCTGGCAACGCCTCGGCTGGAAACCGGTCGTCGACCTCGAAACCGGCCTCGCCAAGACCATCGACTACTTCAAAAGCCGGGTCTAGGCCTCCATTCCTTGGAAGGTCGTCGTTGTAGCGGCGGTCTCTGACCGTCGCCAATCCATCATCTCCTTTCTGAAGAATCTATAATTTTGCATTTTAGGACAAACTGCTAAATAACATCCGACGACGATCCTTCTGTTGCCATAGCGGGGAAGGCTTGGATCTGATTTCGATTTTGAAAACACGCCCTGGCTTTATGTATAGGCAGATCACTTTTTTGCGGGTCGGATTGCTGGCAGCTTGTCTGGCTCTGTCTCCCCCAGTTTGGGCAGAAAATTCCTCCCCGGCAGTTTCGCCCTCCACCATCTCCCTGGCCGGAAGGTGGCATTTCCAGCTTGATGCCAACGCGGAAGGTCTCAAGGCCGAGTGGTTCAATCAGCAACTGCGCGATTCTCTCGAACTTCCCGGTTCCTGTGAGCAGCGGGGCTTCGGAATCAAGCCGGACAAGCCCGAGGAGCGCAGGCTCACCCACGTCTTAAAATATGTCGGCCCTGCCTGGTACCAGCGCGACATCAGCATCCCGCCGGCATGGTCAAACAAACGAGTCGAGCTCTTTCTTGAGCGTTGTCATTGGGAAAGCACGGTCTGGGTGGATGGGCGAAAAATCGGGACGCAAAATAGCCTCGGCACACCTCATCTCTATGATCTCGGCGAATTAACTCCGGGCCTGCACAAACTGACCATCTGTATCGATAACACCTATAAGATTCCCATCGGCACCTGGGTTCATGCCATCACCGAAGATACCCAGGGTAATTGGAATGGAATCATTGGCCGAATCGAGTTGCACGCCACCGATACGGTGTGGATTCGGGATATTCAGGTCTATCCCACCACGCTGAAAGTAAGCATCGGAAACGAGACCGGCCAACCGATCGAAGCGATGATCGACTCGCAAAACTTTCATGTTCCTGCCGATGGGGGTGATTTCGAACTGCCGTTTACCCGCCAGGGGCAACCTTGGAATGAGTTCCATCCCCATTTACAGCAGGTCACCGTCACCTTGCTCGCGGGGGCATTTCATGACGCGAAGACCGTGACCTATGCCACGCGCGATCTATCAACAGCCAACCAGCAGTTTCTCGTCAATGGCCGTCCGGTCCTCTTTCGCGGGGCGGTCGATGAATGTGTCTATCCTTTGACCGGCTATCCTCCCATGGACAAGGCGAGCTGGCTCCGTGTCCTGCGGATTTGTCAGTCGTATGGATTTAATTTCATGCGATTTCACTCCTGGTGTCCACCGGAGGCCGCTTTCGCTGCGGCCGACGAACTCGGCTTCTATTTTCAGGTCGAACTGCCCCTTTGGACCATCGACGCTCCTCGATTTGGTAAAGACGCGCCCAGGGATCAGTTTATCGCCGACGAACTCAAGCGCACCCTCGATACCTACGGTAATCATCCTTCCTTTGCCCTCATGGCCATGGGGAACGAATCCCACGGCTCGTTGGAAAAACTGGTCGAAACCGGTAAATCTTATGATCCACGCCATCTTTACCGCTGCGAACACGGTTATGGTGACTATATCGAAGCAGGTCAGCGCGGTATCCTGGGGCCGCGTACCGATTGGGATCGGGCGTCACTTGGGGGTTGGATGGCTGGCAATGAGAAAAAATTATCCGACACGCAGAATCCGCCGCCCATCCTTGCCCATGAAATTGGCCAGTGGGAAATGTATCCCGATTTCGACGAAATCAAAAAATACACCGGCACCTTGCGGGCCTTCACCTACGAGCGCTACCGGGAATCGCTCGCCGCGAACCACATGCTGGATCAAGCCAAGGATTTCGCGAAAGCTTCCGGCAAATTCAGCGTCTTGCTCTATAAGGACGAGATCGAAGCATCCCAGCGTACCTGGCCCTATGGCGGCTTTGAAATTCTTGAGGCCCGCGACTACCCAGGGCAAGGCGTGGCCGTGGTCGGCTGGCTGGATGCCTTTTGGGATTCGAAAGGCCTCATCACGCCCGAGGAGTTCCGACGTTTTTGCGGACCGACCGTCTGCCTGCTCCGCATGCCCAGGCGGGTTTATACCACGGCGGATACTTTTACGGCTCAGGCGGAAATTTCCCATTTCGACCCCGCAGATTTGGAAGCGAATCCGGACTGGTCGATGGCAGACGAACACGGCGGAATAATCGCCGAAGGGAAATTGCCCGCCACAAAACTAGTCTCGGGCCGTTTGACTTCACTGGGAGAAATCAGCGCGGCGCTTTCCCAGGTTGCCGCCCCTGCACGGCTGATGGTGACCCTGCGTGCGGCCGGCACTTCAAATAGCTGGAATATCTGGGTTTATCCGGCCACGTCACCACCGCCACCCGCGAATGTTGTCATCGCCCATCAATTCGATCAAGCCGCCCGGGACGCCTTGGCCGCGGGAAAGCGCCTGCTCTTGTTCTCATCACCGACGGAGGGGGTCATTTATCCGCAGCGCGCCTTTTATGCCCCGGCTTCCGCGAGAATACTCCCAGAGGCCCGCGAAGGGGCCAACGCGATTCCGGGCAGCTTCACGCCCACTTGTTGGAACCTGCAACTCTTCAATCAAATTGGTACTCTCGGTATTCTTTGTGATCCACAGCATCCCGCGCTGGCCGAATTTCCCACGGAGAATCACAGCGACTGGCAATGGGCCGATCTCCTCGGTAACTTCAGCGCCGCCAATAGTTTTGACGCCGCTTATGCACCGAGCACTTACGCCAAGCAGATGAGAAATATAGCTGGTGATGTGACCAACCGGTCCAAAGCCATTATCCTGAATGAAACTCCGGCCGATTTTCGTCCCATTGTTCAGGTCATCGATAATCAGGAACGCAATGCCAAGCTCGGGAGTCTCTTCGAAACGCGGGTGGGCCCCGGCAAGTTATTGGTTTGCGCAATGGACCTCGACACCGATCTGGACCGGCGCCCCGCCGCCCGTCAGCTTCGCCAAAGCCTGCTGCACTATGCGGCGGGCCCTCAATTCAATCCCAAGCACGATTTGGGTATCGACCTGCTCCAGAAAATACTTGGGGCTCCTGAAAATAAGCCGGCCCAATAACCCAGCATAGAGATCGCTTGGAGCCGACTTGAGAGGATTATTTTCGCAGTTGTAGCGGCGGTCTCCGACCGTCGCCAATTCCGCTGTAGCGGCGGTCTATGATAGTTGCCAGCCCGCCATCTCCTTTCCTAAGATGCTATAATTTAGCATCTTAGGACATATCCTGCAAGAGGTAAAAGGTAAATTTCTGCACCTTTCGGCATCGATTTGCTATGCGTTGGGAGGGGATGTTATGCACGTTTCGCATCCTCGCCGGTTGAATTAATCCAAGCAATTCCTCGCGGACGGCCAACGGAGAAAATGGAGACTGCGGGGTTTGCTTTGAACTAAGAAAGAGCGCATCTTTCTGATCTCGAATCGCCCTCCTTTTCGCAAAAGGAGATATTCCAAATTTTCAAAATGAAGAGATTTCTTTTGCCGAACGCTGGAGCCAACCTGAAAAACACTCAGGTGGCAATCGCCCTTGGAATAGCGGAATGTGAAAAGTTGGGCGTCCAAGATTTCACTGTCGTGGTTGGAACTAAAGAAAACTTTGAATCAACGGAGATCGGAAAACTCCTGGGCAATATTCTGACGCGCAGCCGTAAACTTTCTGACGAAGAGATGCTCGAAAAGCTACGCGGTGTCCTAACCCAGCATGGCCGAATTTCCGGCATCCTGATCGACGAAGCCGAAGATTTGCCTTCGAGTTCGGCTTTCCGTAACCGATTCGGCAGCCTGGTCTCGGCCTATCGCCTCATCGGTTACGACCCTGACATCGACTACAATTTTATCGAAATCAACCGACAAATCCGAAAAAAGCATCCAGAAATCATGGCGGACGTCATGGGGAAACTGCGCCAGATGGGTGCCAGTATTGTTCTCGACGAAAAAACCGATCTCATTTTCGTCAATGAGGAGTGGACCGTTTCGATTGTTTTGTGCCGTTACCAGCAAACTGATGCGGGAACGGCCAGATGACCTCGGGATTGATCCGAAGCATGCGTTCTTCGGTCATCAATTGAGGCGGTGAATTTTGAGGTGAATCTTTTCTGAGTTTAAGAGCCATAGTGATTTTGGGATGGGGGGGTTAAGGTGCGTTCTCGAAACCGGGGCTGAAGACCCAGGTGTCGGTTTCATCGGGCATGGGTGCGCCGGTGATGTTTCGCAAGGCCCGGTCGAAGTGCTCGGCGATGTCGTCGGCGCTGAAGCCGGCGAGCATGAATCGCATCAAGGTTTGGGCGTCGGGGGTGGTGCCAAGTTGCAAAGCTTTTTCGAGCTTTTCGGAGGCGTTGTAGTATTGCTGTGCCACTTCATCGGGCAGAGCAACGGTGATGTGCATCATAGTTGTTATTTGGTTTTGGGGGTTGTGGGTGTTCGGGCGTTCGGATGCCCCCCAACTGCTCGGGCGGCTGTTTGACGAACTCCCGGTAGTAATCGAGCAAATGCCGGTGCTCGGGTTTGGCGATCTCGACCAGCTCGCCTACCCGCTTTTCCATCTCGGCCATGTCGGTGACAAGGTAGTAGCAATTGTCGATGGTGACGGGGAGGTTTAGGGCATCCAACGTGCCCAGAGCATTTTGAATGGCGACCTGGGCGGCGTTTTTGAAAAACGCCTGCCCTCCCTTCTGGCCGGCGGCAGTCGCAACATCGACAAGAATCTTGGCGTAGGTCGAGAACGGGATACTCCGGTCGCCAAGGATGTTCATGGTGTATCTCGGCTCCCAGCCTGGCGGTGGGTCATCGGGCCGCACTTCCAATTGCCGAATGTCCGGCTCCCGGCCAAGTTCGCTGGCAATGGCGTTAAGCGGCTCGCTCAAATCCCCCTTGGTGTCGAGGGCCAAAATACCCACGTCGGGTCGGTTCAATTTCAGAGCGTGAATGATCGGGACAACACCGCTGGCCGTCTTGCCGGAACCGGTGCGCCCATCGATTTCCCAGCCCCGGCAAAAGTCCGCTTCGCTCCGGCGGACACCGCCCAGGGTCAGGACATACTTTTGGTTCTCGGCCTCGTCGGGTGCGAAAGTCAGGAAGGCGAACCATGCCGCTGCCGGGGCCAGCAAGAGCGCCCATAACTCGTGATCGAGGCCGATGAAAGCCACGGCAAGCACCGCGATGACTAATGCGAAGACAAGAGATGAAATAGACATGCGACGATCAACCCTCCTCCCGTAAACCCTGCCGCGAATAAGGCGATATTCAGGGCGCGTTGGTTTTGGCTTATCTTGTGGTCGAGCCGGGCGAGCAAAGTTTTCATCTGCTCATCCAGCTTCCGGCACGATTCGATGGCGGCCTTTAGCGGTTCGGCCAATTCCTTTTGGACCTGCTCCTTTACGTCCAGCGGCTTCGCCTTCAGTTGGTCATCAATCTTTTGCAAGCTGGCATCGACGGAAAGGAGAATATTGGCGGTCTCGGTGATCTGTTGCAAACGGTCATCGAATACAGCGGCTACCGATGCTCTGGCCGTTTCGAGCGTGCCCTTGGCCTCGCTCATCTGCTTCCAAATCCACGCCATGAGCGGAATCACCGGGTCACTGGTCGGCACCTTCATCTCAGCCAGCATCGCCTTCAAATCATCCGGCAGTTTATCCGTCTGCTTTAAGTCTTCGGGTTTAGTCATGGAGGATCACTCCCTTCGCCTTGTCGAATTGAGCGGCCATCTCTGCGTGAAAGGTCTGACAACGGCTCCTGTCGAGCAGGTGGACCTCGGGTGCAGTGCAGCCCTTACTGACGGTGAGATTGGACATCTGTAGCTTGTTGCGGGTCACTTCGGTCAAGCACGGCACTTCGATTTCAAGGGTTCCCTTGGCTTGCAGCCGTTCGCGGGTTTTCGATCCGTCATACATCGTGATGGCTGCTGTATCGCGGTAGTTCCTGACGACGAGCCAACGCACGCGGTCATGGTAATCGTCAAGCAAGTCAGCGATTTGCGAAATGGCGTCCTTGTCCTGAAGCGCGATTACGACAAACACCAACTCAAAGTTGAGTTGGTTTTGAAGTTCGGTCAATCGGCTGTCTTCGATGTAGCGGAGCACTTTGGTTCCACCTGATGCCCGGTTATCGACGAGCGCAACATCGGCGGTTTCGAGGGAATTTACCACCGTATCGAGCACGGCCAGCTTGTTTGCATCGACATCGGTGTCGATAAATTGGGCTTCCGGCACGAAACGTTGAAACGTGCTGTTCGCATGATCGAGGTCGAACGTCTTAAGTTTTACGCCGTGTTCGGTGAGATAATCGTAAAGCAGAGTGGCGACGAAGCTTTTGCCGATGCCGCCTTTGTCCTGGGGGAATACGATCAGTTTTTTGTGTGGTTGTGGTTTGGGTTGAGTGGTCATGATTCTCCGTGGTTACAGTTCGTTGCGTGCGGTGCGCGGCCCTCGTTTGCCCGGCTCGCTGGTCAGCGGTGGGCGATTTTCAGTTGGCGACGTAGGCGGCTGCGGCGCTTCCTGGCTCTCGGTTCTGGCGTCGTCCGCGATCTCGGCGCGGAGGCGTTGCGCCTCGTCCAGGTATTTGCGGCAAAACTTTCTCACCGTGGCGACGGACACCTTGATGCCCCGCTTGTTGAGAAGTTCTGCGATCTTCTCGTAACTTGCGAATTTCGCCCGCAGGAGAAGGATCGAATCCTTGTAGTTTTCCAATACTGCCTGTTGAAGAACGGAGTGATTATACTCCGCAGCGACCTTGGCGAGGTCTGCTTGAAGTTCTTGGTTGTTCATGCCGTCACATAGCCATGACGGTCACGCTTTATCAAAATATCGCTGGTAGTTTTTGGTAGTGCTGAGAACTACTCGTAGAATCATCCATGTAAATCAGGAATGTTGGCCATGTCAGTTCTCTATATGCCATCTAGATATAGATAATGATAACGATGACCGCTGATTAGGGGAAATAAGCTTGATTTACATGAACTATATGCTACGATTAAGACTGTTCTTTGATAGTAGGTTCATGGCGGCAACGCTGGGGCAACAAGTATCCCTACTTGATCCTGGTTTAGTCCTGCCCTTCGCAGTCGCTACGGGTCTTCACCTGTGGCTAATGAAGATAGATAACATTCAACACGAAGGAGTTCGCATGGTAACAACCAAATCAAAATCAGTCAGTATGTGGTCCAAAATGATAGTTCAGTCGATAGTCAAATCAGTATGGGCAGTGCTAACCGGTTATTGTGGGGCCTATTTGTTGTCGCCATGAGCCTATTATCAAATTGTTCGAAATGTTTGCACGACTGCCAGCGAGTGCTTCACGTTGAAGGATCACTGAGCATCACGACGAATGACAAAGTAAAACGCACCCTGCGCTAGCCTGTACCGAACCTAGTTCGGGGTGGCGTGTTCCTGCTCCTATACCCTGATCTTGAATTGCTCCCTGAATTCGCTTTCCCTGGGCGTAAGGATATTCGCAAATCAAGCAGGCTGATAATTTCCGTGTGAATTCCATGAGTGATAAGCATGGAGAATGACGGGTAATGATGGAGTTCGATCTTTAATGGTCGAGTAGCCATTACCGATGATGACGTAGTATTACCGATGGTAGTTTCCGGCACTACCAAAAACTACCAAGGATCAAGCGACAACCATGGGGGCCGTGTGAGAAGTTGACGGCATGGTTCGATTCGATAAACCCTGCAAACAAGTGAGCGCGGCGGTGAAGTATTTCCGCACGCACATGGCCAAGAAGGACTATCTCTCGCAAGGGGGACAGGAAGAATTGTCGTGGGTGGGTGAAGGTGCAAAACAACTCGGGCTGAGCGGTCATGTCCGTGAAACAGAATTTGCGCGTCTCTGTGAGGGAAAACATCCCGTCACTGGAGCACGGTTGGCTGCGAGGGAAAGTGGCCCGGTAAAGAGGGTCTGCTACTTCGGTCAAATCTCACCGCCAAAGGATGTGTCCATAGCTTATCTCGTCGGGGGAGATGAACGGATTGCCGGTTGGTGGAAAGAAGCGGTCAACGACACGGTAAAGGAAATCGAGGGAGTCACGGCGGTCAGGATCAGGAAAGGTGGCGTCGATGATCAGGACAGGTACACAAACAAAATGGTGGCCGCCATCGTCACGCATGATGCCAGCCGTGCCCTTGATCCACAATTGCACACCCATATTTGCGTCATGAACATCAGCTATGATGATGTCGAACAACAATGGAAGGCCGTGCAACCGGAGGGGTATTACCAGTACCAATCATTTTGCCGGGAGGTCTGTTACAACAAACTGGCAGAACGGATGAGGGACGCCGGTTACGAAATCGAGGAAGCACGAAAGATCGGATTTCATATCAAGGGCTTTCCAATGACGCTGCGTGACCAATTCAGCAAGCGACATGAGGAAATTGAACGGATTGCCGCGAGCATGGATGTCACGAGTCAAGATGGGTTGCAAAAGATCGCCGGGAGCACTCGCGCTGAAAAAGTAACCATTGAGCCGGAAGAACTGCGTCGGCAATGGCGCGAGGCCAGCGGGGATCATCTCAACGTCGTAAAAGGCGTTATCGACGGGGCCGATGGAACAGCCAAGGCTCATCATGCACGATCAGCAAGTGACGCCCTGGATCGAGCACAAGCGGAAGTGTTTGAACGTCATTCGACCATTGATGAGCGGATACTGCTACGGGAAGCCCTGATCTCGGGCCGTGCCGATGTCCACCTTGAAGAGTTACGGAAGGAAGTTGAAGCGCGGATAAGGAGGGGTCATCTCATTCGACGGGATAACCAGCTTGTTTCCCGCGAAACACTAAAGATGGAACGGGAATATCTCAATTGGGTGCTCACCTACAAACGCGGTCATAGTGACCTGGGCAAGGTGTCCAATCTCGACCCCGAATTGACGCCGGAACAACGGCAAGCTGTCTGCACCATCCTCTTCAATCGCGATCAGGTGATTATCTTTGAGGGGAAGGCCGGCACGGGCAAGACCCGAACCCTTAAGGAAATCATCAAAGGCATCGAAAAGGGCGGTAAAGATGTCTTCGCCTGTGCGCCGTCATCGGGCGCAACGGAAGTCCTCCGCAAGGAACTGACGATCAAGGCCGATACGTTGCAGCAATTACTCGTCAATCAGGACTTGCAACAACGGATCAAAAACAAGGTCATCATCGTGGATGAGGCGGGGCTGATTTCCACGGAGCAAATGCGCGATTTATGCCGGATCGCAAGGGAGAACAATAATCGCCTCGTCCTGACCGGCGACATCGGCCAGCACAATTCCGTTCAGGCGGGCGACGCTCTTCGTGCTTTGCAGACTTACGCCAATGTCGTTACAGCTCGCCTGACCAAAATTCGTCGCCAGCGTGATCCGGCCTTCCGCGCGGCTGTGTCCCTATTGGCCGATAAGAAAGCGTACCGGGCTTTCGAGGAATTTTACCGGATGGGCGCGGTCAAGGAAGTGCCTGATCCAAAAATGCTCATGCAAATGGTCGTCGATGATTACCTAAAAACCATCGACCAGAAAAAATCATGCCTTGTTATCTCGCCCGTCTGGTCGGACATCCATCGGTTCACTGGCCAGGTCCGGCCACGGCTCAAGGCAGCAGGTGTCCTGGGCGGGGAAGACAAAGCCGTCCTGACGTACCATTCTTACCAGTGGACCGACGCGTCCCGGCAGGATGCCCGCAAATACAAGGTGGGTGATGTCCTGGCTTTCCATAAGGACAGCGCCGGGTTCGCCAAGGGGGAATATGTCGCCTTTGAGGAACAGCGTGGGGAAAAGATCGTGGTCCGGGATGAACAGGGGCGACGGTTCGCTTTTGCTCCGTCGGATGCGGATGGCTTCGATGTCGGTCTGTCCCGGTCGCTGCCGGTGTCCGTTGGGGAACGGCTGCTCATCCGTGCCAACCTGAAAGAGCACAAGCTTTTCAATGGGAACATCGTCGAGGTGGCCGGGATACAGGAAGACGGCACGCTCGTTCTTACTGATAAGCGAACCATCCCGCCCACATTCCGGCAGTTTTCGCATGGCTACGGGACAACTTCCCATGCCGCGCAAGGCAAGACCGTGGATCGGGGTATCGTCCTGATGGCCGGGGAAGGCATCCAGGCCGCCAACCTCAAACAGGCATATGTGAGCCATTCTCGTTTCGAGGAAAGCCATGTCACCTATACCACCGATCGACGCGCGGCCATGGACGCGATGGCTACGCCAGCGGATCGCGCCTTGGCCATCGAGGTCGTCAATAAACGCATTCGCCGCTGGAAGAAATTTCAAAAATTAACCGAACAAGCTGAAGCCTGGGAAGAGCGCCGCAAACTGGCGATTTCTGCCCGCGAAGCTCAGCGTAACAAAGTCACTCAAGGAACTTATGCCTCTCAAACTCAAAAAGTCTCAAACTCCATCTGAGCCGTCATCGGTCAAGGATGAGTTGAGCGGGCCATGGGGCCGAATCAATCCCGAGCCTCAATCGGTCGTCGTGCTCCGGCTGTGCAAGAAAACGTCTCTCTCGACTGAGGAAACCCATTCATACCCCTATCGCGCTCTTTCCTGCTGGCATTGGCGCGGAGGGAGGGACGAGGAGGAATTGGAGATCGAAGCTGCTTCTGATCTCGTTACCGTGAATGGACGTGGATTGGATCGCATCGTCGATGCATTGGAAAAAGGCTCGCTTGAAAAGCTTTGCGAAATCGGGAATGAATCCGCAGCCTCGGAGGAGAGTCTGATTTGGGTGTCGAATATCAACATCGAAAAGCCTCTCTCTCAAAACGGCTGAATTGTTTGCAGCACGAAGTAGACGGGCGGAGGAAGGCCAAGTCTTACTTCCCGCTTGCAGTTTATTTACCGTCGCTCACCTTTTGTTGTCAGGCTAGTTTGAGACAAAGGCCGTTTAAAAATGAAAGTTAAATTCAACGATCCTGCATTTTCATTTCAGTTTTTGCGCGTCTTGGGCAGTGCTGGTTCGCGACAAGCAGACGTAGGCGAGTGCTTTGCGACGGCGAACCGAATAGTTGAAGGTGATTTTGAAAGTTGGACAAGGGAGTGGACGCGGACAGCCGAGCGTGTGGTCTTGGGCGCACAAAAAAGCGCCACAAGCGGGCACAATGTCAGCGCGGCCGACGCTTATCTGCGGGCCGCGAATTATTATCGCGCCGCCGAATTTTACCTCCATGGCGATCCCGCTGATTCGCGTATTCAAGAATTATCAGGACAAGGGGCGCATTGCTTCCACGAAGCGCTCCGATTTGGCGGCGTGAACCATCGGTTTGCGGAGATCCCCTATGACGGCACCACGTTGCCCGGGATTTTTTATCCCGCGAGCAGCCAGCCCGGGCCGGTATTGATTGCGCAGACAGGCTTTGACGGCACGATGGATGGATTATTTCCGTGGGCGCAGGCGGCAACACGTCGAGGCTGGCACTGCCTGACGTTCGAAGGGCCGGGCCAAGGCCGTGTGATTCGCAAGCAAGGCCTGCCATTTCGGCCCGATTGGGAACATGTCATTTCAGCGGTGATTGATCATTTGGTCGGACAGCCGGAGGTGGACGCGGGAAGAATCGCCTTATTGGGAGTCAGCTTCGGCGGATATCTCGCGCCACGGGCGGCAGCATTTGAAAACCGGGTGGCGGCCTGCATTGCCAATGGCGGCGTACTTGATTTCAGCGGCCCCCAGGTTCCCAAAAACATGACCCGTGAGCAGTATGCCTCCTTCATCCGTGATCATCCTCAGAAAGTGACTGAGACCATGAAACAAATGGCGGAAAAAAGCGCCACGGCGCGTTGGAGTCAGGAAAATGGGCAATATACGTTTGGCGCTGCCACGCCGGCAGAATGGGTCAAGAAGCTATTGGATTATGACCTCACGCCAGTGGTAAGACAAATTAGTTGCCCGGTGCTCGTGATTGATGTGGAAAGCGAGACTAATTTTCCAGGTGAAGCGCGTAAATTATACGAAGCCCTGACCTGCCCCAAAACATGGTTGTATTTTACGGAGGAAGAGGGCGCGGGTGATCATTGCCAAACTGGTTCGCCCGCCTTGGCACAGCAACGCATTTTTGATTGGCTGCAAGAGACGCTACAGTGACCGAATGGCCATCAGTCGAACCAGCCAAATTTACTGAAGTGCCTAGCTGCAGTCCGCTTTGACCGGCAGGAAGTCCGCAGTTAGGGCGAATGGGCCGATGAGTTGGCTGTCCCGTATGGAAATAGTCTCTCCTGTTTATCGCATTCCGCCACTTTCCGAGATTATGCGTCTGAATTCTCCCACCCTCCTTTAACGCAAATTTTCTGTCTCCGCTGAAATGGAGGCATGAACAACTCCCCTACAGCTTCGACCGTGGACCCTGCGGAATCCCCGGCAAGCGATACGCTTTGGACAACGGATGAGGTTGCCGATTTCCTTAGGGTCAGCATCAAAACCGTTTTCAATCTCCGCAAGATGGGCCTGCCCTACCTTCAAATCGGCGGTGCCGTCCGCTTCGAGCCGCAGGAAGTACGCACTTACCTGCTTAAGAATCGCCATCTCACCTCGCATCGCCTGCGTCAAAACGCCCGGCTCCGCGCCAAGTCGTCATGATCCGGCCCCGCTATCTGCCTCCCGGCGCATGTTTTGATGATCCAAGCGTCCGCCTGGATCGGCCGGAAGTGGAACTCGTTTCCTACGCTCTCGCCGGGGAAGCCCTTCGTTTCGTCTTTGACTGGATCATGGAGGGAGACGTTTCGCAGCGGAGTCTCCGCTTGCATCTGGTCGTTCTCTGCCTGTGGCCGCAACTCCTGCCCTGTAAACGCCCGTCCGCGAGCTGGTGCGCCAGCATTCACGGCGTCTCGCGTCAATGGGCTACTCGCCTAAAACAGGATTTTGGCCGTGCCGTGGCGATAAGATCCAATTTGAAGGCCAACAGTCCCTTAACAGGAGAGCCATGTGACCCGGCGTGAACTTACTCGATATACGCAAACCTGGCTTTCCCCACCTTCTTGATACCTTTGATCTTCTTGCCGGTCGTATAGAACCAAACTGAAACGCTGGCAGGCTTGGCCTTCAGACTGGCGGCCAGTTCCTTGACGGATAGCCCGTCTTTGCCTGCGGCTTGAAGTGCCTTGAGCAGGCCGTCTTTCAATGCGGCACGGCGGCGACCACGGCGCGGGCCGCGCCGCTTGGCGGTTGATTCGTCCTTCGTCACTGCGCCGCTCTCCAAGTCGGCTAATGATCGCTCGACTTGGGCGAGCTTGTTTTGCAGCGCCTCCTTTTCTTTTACGAGTTCGATTAGGCGGTGAAGTTGGGCGCTGGTTAGAGAGGACAAGGACATGGCCGCACACTACGAAAAAGAGGCCATAGGACAATCCAGAATCAGCCGCCGCCACTCGGATTTCCTAGACCTGTCAAAATAATTCGCTCGGCGCTCATCGGCAAATATCGGCGCTGGTCGGCACTGGTCGGCGTCTATCGGCGCGGAGAAATTCCAAAAAATGGACCCGTGTTGGACTCTGGCCATGAAAACAAAAACATCCAATCGTCACAGTCAAATCCCTCCCTTGGTCGCACGCGGTTTCGCGATTCATCAGCAACTCAGTGTCCTCAACGATGAGTTTAAAAAGATCAAAGAACGGCTGAAAGACGAGGCTGCCGCTCGCCCCGCTGAACACCTTCCGCTTTTGGAAAAGGATAGCGAGGGAACCCAGTGGATCGCCCTGGGCAAAGGTTGCGAATGCCGGATCGTCTTTCCCGAGGCCAAAATCAAACCCGACTTCGATCCCGGTGAATCTGACTTCCTGACGATTCGGTCTTTGGCCGGCGAGCATTTCAAATCGCTGTTTCGCAAGGTCACGCTTTATCGGCCCATCGAACGAAAGACTTTTCGCGGTCAGGTGAACACTCTCCTTGCCGCCAAAACTGCCGGGCAGTTGCTTGAACTCTGCTCCGCTCCGTCCGAGCCGAAAGCGGTTTGGAAGTCCCGGCCTGTGACGAAACCCAGCCCTGTCAAAGCTAAGGCCGCCAATCGGAGGAAATGATCATGCAACCCGATAAAGTCGCCTTCATGAGCTTTCCCCGCCCTCCTGGCCGTATGACGACGGAGGAAACGGCTTGGTATCTCGGATTCTCAAAACATGACGTTCCTGTGCTGGTGTACTACAAGCTGCTCAAACCGCTCGGCTCACCTCCGCAAAATGCTACGCGCTATTTTTCCGGCCCTGATTTGGAAAAGGTACGAATGGATAGCAAGTGGCTTGATCGCGCTTCCGCTACGCTCATCCGGCATTGGCGGAAGAAAAACAAGAAGGGTCGTCCCGATAAACCTGAATGAGCCAACCTTAAGCAAGCCCCGTCATAAATGACGGGGCTTGCCTGCGAATCAGTCCGCACCTTTAGGTGCGACCTTGAACCATGCTTCTGCCGCCTCGGGCTTGACCAACTCCCGGTACCGGGCAAAGAGCACTTCCGGCGAATTTCCCGCTTCCAAGGCCACCCGCGCCGTGTCGTGAAGGACGGCGAGACGATACGATTCGGAGAAATGAATACGATGTTTGTCGTTGACACACTACGACGCGCGTCGTATAAAGCGCAATGGTGAACATCAAAACGCTCAAGCCGACTGACGCCGAGCTTGGAATTTTAAACGTCCTTTGGAGGCGCGGCGCTTCGACGGTCAAGGAAGTGCATGAAGTCATGGGGGAAGAAACGGGTTATACGACCACTCTGAAACTCCTTCAGAACATGACGGAGAAGGGTTTGGTTATCCGCAACGAATCGCAACGAGCCCATGTCTATCAGGCCAGGTACGCGGAAACCGATACCCAACGTCAATTACTGACGGCGTTCTTAAACAAGGCGTTTGGCGGCTCCACTTCGCAACTGGTCATGCAGGCCCTGGCCTCGAAGCGGGCCACGCCGAAAGAGCTGGCGGAAATCAAAAAGCTGATCGAACAACTCAGCAAGGAGAGCAAATGAACAGCTTGGTAACTTTATTCTCCGAACTGTGGGCGCAGCGGTTGGGCTGGGTTCTGATCCATTTTCTCTGGCAGGGGACGGCGATTGCCCTGCTCTTGGCAGCCGTGCTGCGTCTTTTGGCCCAAGCTTCTTCCCATGCTCGTTACGTGATGATCGGGAGCGCATTCATTCTTTGTGCGGTACTGCCGCTCGCCACCTGGATCATTCTTGGCCCTCAAGCATCGTCATCCATGACGTCGTCGACTGTGCTTAACCCCACGGATCTTCCCAATGTTGAATCGCCTGTCATGCGCGGATCAGCCCCCCACACGGACGGCACCATAGAGTTACAGGGCAATGTCCAGACGTGCTGGCAAGCTAATCTCAGTCGGGTGGCAGACGTTTCATTGCCCTATGTGGTCGGTCTTTGGTTTGTTGGTATCTTGATCCTGACCTTTCGGCTGACAATGGGATGGATGTTGATGAGGCGGGTCTGCCTGTCCGGCATTCCGATCCGCGACGCGTTTTGCTTAGGGAGGTTTCGTGGCCTTCTAAAACGCATGCAAGTACACGTGCCGGTGCGGCTGCTGGAATCGGCGCTGATTGAAGTACCCACACTGATTGGCTGGCTACGACCTACGATTTTGGTCCCCGCTTCGGTTTTCATCGGTTTAACCCCGGATCAGCTTGAAGCGATCCTAGCCCACGAGTTGGCCCATGTCCGGCGTTATGATTATCTGGTTAATCTTTTCCAGACGGTCATCGAGACCGTCCTCTTTTATCATCCGGCGGTTTGGTGGATCAGCCGCAAGCTGCGGGAAGAACGGGAGAACTGCTGCGACGACATCGCGCTGGAAGTCATGCAGGACCGGCTCGTTTATGTCAGCGCGCTCGCCCAGCTTGAAGAGGGCCGTGCAATACCACTGGCAATGACAGCTTCGGGGGGATTGTTGATCCAACGGATCAAGCGCATCGTAGGCGCAAATAATCGGAAGGTTTCTGCATGGCCACTGTGCATTCTGATCATTGGCGCTATTTCCCTGGTGTGCCTGAGCCAAACGAAAGCAACGGAGACTCCAAATACTCAAAAACAGCAGGGTAAAACTTATCTTCAAGTTACTTATATAAAAACTGCCGACTCCTCAGCCATGTCTTGGAGCCGCAAGATGCCGAATGAGAACGCGGTATTAATGCTTAAAAATCCAAAAAATGAGGTTACAGAACTCAACAATTTTCCTCTTACAGATGGAATAAATACTCTTAGTGGTAAAACGCCTTGGGGCGCCGATTTTACAATCATCCTGAACTGGAATGACTCTCCCACGAGTAAGCCTCACGATTTGGCTTTGAAAATGGGCTGGCCGCATGCGAATGGCGGAGATGTCTCTTACGGTTTTAAGGATAAGGCATCGCTTGGCAGAAATGACTGTTTCGTGGTCACCGGACCTTGGAAAACCAAGGAAACCTCCAATCTATTGATTAGTTTCGTAGATCATCCTTCCAGGCAACCGCAGAAGAATGATGCAGGCAATACCAATGCGCAAGTGCTCGAAACTGTGGACAGAAGCGTGGCTTCCGCGCCGAAAGGAGACCCAACCGCTCTCCTGAACGGCTTGCGCCATTCGTACATCTCGTACCGTCTCGCCGTTTTGCACGACACGGCGCGGGTGGCTTTGGAAGCAGGAAATTCGCCGGAGGTGATCTTTGCCCACTACCGGGAGTTGGTCACGCCCGAGGCGGCAGAAGCCTGGTTCAAGGTGAAGCCCGCGTAGAGCTTCACCCCATCGTCCCAACTAGCCTCTCCCCAACCCGCCGCGGTGCCGCAGGCAGGGCGGCGCTAATTGGTTTTGATAGCCAAGGTCGCAATTTTCATGGGAACATCAGGCTGCTCAGGCGCGACGAGATATTTACCCTGTTCGAAGCCCAAGCGAAGATGTCCGGTTCCTAAAATGAAGCGAAGCGCCTCGTCAACAGGGATCGAATCCTTTTGAAGAGTGACCCTGAGCGGCGAGTTGGGTGGGAACCAATTTGCGTTGTCGAAGTTGGCGATGGTGAAGACCATGCCCTTAGCGGCGGCGGCGGTTTGCACAGCTTTCAGCGCCTCGGCGAGCGTGGCATGATCCAGGTCGATGTGAATTTGGGTTTCCAGGGCTTCCTGTGAAAGGACTGGCTCCTTTGGGCAGGAAGCGGCCTTCGGCCCAATTGCCGCACGCAACCAACATTGTCCGCATTCCGTTCCTGGTCTTGGCTCCCAACGGAAGCCCGCCTAGCCACGCATCGAGGTCGCCTGTCCGCAGGTCGGTCAGGGCCTTGCCGGGAAACGCCTTGGCAAGGTCCGTGATGACTTTGCGGCACTGGCTGACGTAGTGGGCCGAAAGTCCCGATTGCTGCCGTGAGGCCGCAAACTGCGTGGCAGTTTCGTCCAGCATCAACCGGGGCACGTCGGCCCGGTGATGGCTCAGGAAGAAATCCACCGCTTCGCGCAGAGTGACCTTTCCAAGACGTGCGAGTGCCTGGGCGTGCTCCTCCACCGCCACATGCAAGGCATACCCCGAGGCCAGCACCTTCTTTGCGGCCACCAGGCTTTCGAGTTCCGGCGTGTTCAGATTGTCAACTGCCTCCGAATCCTCGGCCAAAGTTCCAAGTACCCGTTTGGCCGTCCGCTTGGCCTTGGCTTTGTCGGAGAAGTTGCGCTGAACGCGCCTCCCTCCCGCATAGTAAGCGAGTTGATAAAGCGGCTTCCCGCGATTGATCGACTCGTAAAGTTTGATTGTCTCTGTTCCGTTTGTGAATAGTGTCGCCATATACCGTATGGCGGGCTGTCAACTAAACTCAGTTTGGTATGTATCCGTTATGCAGTCGCTAACCACTCACCTAAGTGGTTACAATTTGAACGTTTCTGCTACGGTCTATGACGTCGCTGAATTTTGGACCAGACGAACCTGAAGGGAGATGAAGGCTCAATTCCGCTGGTAGTCGTCGACCTCCGGCGACGGTGCAGTGGGGCGTAAGCCCCATTTTAAAAGACCGTCATCCTGAGCTTGTCGAAGGACCTCTAACTATTTGCCTTCTCGGGTGCCCGCGCGACTTGTGGCCCCCTTTTGAGCGCACAGAGGTCGCCCAACTATTCGAAAATCAACGGACAGCTTCTACGCCTTCGGTTCGTGGCGCTTGAGGCCGGGAAACTTGTCGAGCCCGCGGTCGAAAGAAGCGACTGGAGTCTGCCCCGCCCTGGCTTCGGCCGCCAGGCAAGCATCGCCGAAAGAGACATTCCGGGCCTGGTAATCCTCGACCGCCCCCAAGACCCAGGAAGGGCAGGTCAGCGTCACCCCCGGCGCGGTGAGAAGCTTGAGCAGCTCGCGCCCGATGTCGGCGCGGTCAACCTCGTAATGGCGTTGCAGCGTGAAGATGGCTTCGGTAATGGCGATGAACGGAATGCGCAGCTCGATCCGACCGGAACCGGCATCGGCAAAGAGCTTTTTCGCGGCAGGGCCATGCTCCCGATGGTCGTTGGTCAGGAAACGAAGGAGGATGTTGGCATCGAGCAGGTAGGTCGGCTTGCCTGTCACGACTTGCGCCCCCTGGCCACGACCTCACGGGCGACCCCATTTTCCATGCCTTCGGTTTCCTCCTCGATCGAGACGAATTTTCGTTTGGGCTTGAGCGCGCCGAAGGCGGTGGAAACATCCGGGATCGGTTGCAAAACGATCTTACCGTTCTCGATCCGTTGGCTGAACCGCGTCCCGGCGGACAAATTCAGCTTGCGGACAAATTCGATGCTGAGGGTGGTCTGGTTTTTGGGTGAGAGCGTCGAAATTTTCATCGTTTCCATAAGATAAGTCGTCCAACGTAAAGCACAAAACAAAAAATAAAGTAATAAATGAATTCTTTACATTATCTCGGCGCTTGGGATGACTCGCCCCAAAAGGAAGCCCGGGCCCGGCCACCTAAAATCGTTGCATTTCCTCCCAACCTCCCGCACCATGGGTAAGTGCCTATGGAATCGGAGTTATTGTCTACCACCCTGCCTGAAAATCTCTCACCCGCTTTGACGGAAAAGCTCAAGCTGCTTGCCCCCGGCACCTATTGCGTTCACCGCAGTTGGGGCTTCGGCAAAATCACGGAATGGGACAACTCGCGCGAAAGCGTCCTCATTGATTTCAAATCGAAGCATGGCCACGTCATGCAGTTCGCCTACGCGGCCGAATCGCTGACCCCGCTCGCCCCCGACCACGTCTCGGTGCAAAAAGTCGAGTCGGCCCCCGCCCTGCGCAAGAAGGCGCTCGAGGATCCGGTCGCCGTCGTCCAGGACTGCATCCGCAGCCTCGGCCCGCAGGCCACCGCCGACAACATCCAGGCCCTCCTCTCTCCCGACGTCATCCCCGCCGCCGAATATAAAAAATGGTGGGACAGCGCCAAGCGCGCCCTGAAAAAGAACGGCCATTTCTACGTCCCCGGCAAAAAGAACGAGGCGCTCCGCCAGCTCGACGCCCCCAGCGCGCTCGGTGATTCCGCCCTTGAGCACCTCCGCCTCGCCAACGGCCCCAAGGCCATCCTCGCCGCCCTCGGCACCCTCGGAAAATATTGGCCCGAGATCAAAAGCGATCCGGTGCTCAACGAAATCGCCGAGCTCCTCGAGACCACGCTCAGCAAAATTCCCAAGTCGCAACTCCCGATCCAGATCGAGCTCGCCCTCGCCCGCGACGAATTTTTTGTCCAGGCCGGTCGTCCGGTCGAAAGCGGCCCCTACGCCATCACCGTCCTGACGCCCCTCGGCTCGCCCGCGCTGAGCAACCTCCTCGACGCCCTCCCCGGCTCGCGCCAGCCCAAGCTCCTCGAGGCCCTCCGCGTCGGCCTGCCCGAGGCGTGGCCCGCCCTCTTCCTCGGCCTGCTCCCCCGCGCCAACGGCCGCGTCGCCGAAGTCATCACCGAGGCCTTCCAGGCCGCCGGCCGCGACACCGAAGTCCAGGCCGCCGTCAACCGCTACATCCGCGAGCGCAACATCACCTGCGACTTCCTCTTCTGGCTCTGCAAAAACCGGCCCGCCATCTACGGCAAGCTGATCGAGCCGCAGCTCTTCATGGCCATCCTTTCCGTCCTGGAAAAAGACCAGTTCTCCGAAATCAAAAAAGGGACCAAGCTCTACGAACTCGTCCTCGGCGACAAGCCGCTCATCGCCGCTATCCTCAAGGACGCCCGCGTGCCCGACGTCCGCGACATCACCCGCGCCATCCTCCTCAGCCCCGTCTTCGAGGAACTCGACAAGCGCTCGCTCCTCGCCGCCATCATCAAGCTCTACCCCGAAGTCCAGGCCATGGTCGTCGGCACCGACAAGACCGCCGCGCCCGAGGCCAAGATCATCGTCTCGTGGCCCAGCCTCAAGCGCCGCCAGGCCGAGCTGGAGGAAATCGTCACGAAAAAAATTCCCCAGAACAGCAAGGACATCGGCATTGCCCGCGGTTACGGCGACCTCAAGGAAAACCACGAATTCAAATCGGCCCGCGAAATGCAGGGCATCCTCAGCCGCCAGAAAGCCGAAATGGAACTCGATCTCTCGCGCGCCGAGGCGACCGATTTTACCGGCGCCGACGTATCGAAGGTCTCGCTCGGCACGAAGGTCACCCTCAAAACCGCTTCCGGAGAAACCATGCTCTACACCATCCTCGGCGCGTGGGACAGCGATCTCTCCAAGGGAATCATCTCCTACCAGACGGCGGTGGCCCGCGCCTTGCTTAATCACACCGTCGGCGAGCGGATCGAGCTTTCCACCGGCGAGGGTGGCCTCCACCACGTGGTGATCGAAAAAATCGAGCCGCATGACGTCGATTTATCGGTCCCCGCCTAACCCCCGTTTAGTCGCAACCATCCACTTAGACGTACCCATGAGCTGTACCACGATCACCAAAGTCATCGCGCGCCAGGTCCTTGACTCCCGCGGCAACCCCACCCTTGAAGCCGAAGTCTTCCTCCAGGACGGCACCCGCGGCCGCGCCATCGTCCCCTCCGGCGCCAGCACCGGCGAACACGAAGCGCTCGAACTGCGCGACGGCGACAAAACCAAATATGGCGGCAAGGGCGTCCTCAAGGCCGTCGAGAACGTCAACAAAAAGATCGGCCCCGAACTCGTCGGCCTCGACAGCACCGACCAGCTCGGCGTCGACGCCAAAATGCTCAAGCTCGACGGCACCAAGACCAAGAAGCACCTCGGCGCCAACGCCATCCTCGGCGTTTCCATCGCCACCGCCCAGGCCGCCGCCAAATCGGTCGGTCTCCCGCTCTACAAATACCTCGGCGGGCCCAACGCCAAGACCCTCCCCGTCCCGCTCGCCAATGTCCTCAACGGCGGCGCCCACTCCGACGCCCCGATCGACTTCCAGGAATTCATGATCGTCCCCAAGGGCGCGCCCACCTTTAGCGAAGCCATCCGTTACGGCGCGGAAGTCTATCACTCGCTCAAGAAAGTGCTCCACGACCAGAAGCTCGGCACCGGCGGCGGCGACGAAGGCGGCTTCGCCCCCGGCCTCAAGTCAAACGAGCACGCGCTCGAAGTCATCGCCCTCGCGGTCAAGGCCGCCGGCTACGTCTTCGGCAAGGACATCTTCGTCGCCCTCGATCCCGCCAGCAGCGAATTCTACGACAAGGCCACCAACAAATATGTCTTCAAGAAATCGGACGGCAGCAGCAAGACCGCCGAGCAGATGATCGCCCTCTATCAGGACTTGCAAAAACGTTTCCCCATCGTCTCCATCGAGGACGGCCTCGCCGAAAACGACTGGGACGGCTGGAAGAAACTCACCGACGCCATGGGCAAGACCACCCAGCTCGTCGGCGACGATCTCTTCGTCACCAACGTCGAGTTCCTGCAAAAGGGCATCGACGCCGGCGTCGGCAACTCGATTCTCGTCAAGGTCAACCAGATCGGCTCCCTCACCGAAACCTTCGACGCCGTCGAGCTTGCCAAGCGCCACGGTTACACCTCCGTCCTCAGCCACCGTTCCGGCGAAAGCGAAGACACCACCATCGCCGACATCGCCGTCGCCCTCAACGTCGGCCAGATCAAGACCGGCTCCTTCTCCCGCACCGACCGTCTCGCCAAGTACAATCAACTTCTCCGCATCGAAGAGGAACTCGGCTCCAACGCCGTCTTCGGAGGCACCCTCAAATAAGCAACCGTCCCCATGGCCAGCCCGCGCTTCCTTGATCCTTCCAGCATTCCGCTCAAACGGCAGAGTGGCGGCAACATCTGGGCCACCCTCGTCCCGGTCATCCAGGGCGCCATCGTCATCGGCCTGCTCACCGTGGTCGGACTTTTCTTCATGCCCGTCATCCAGACCGAAAGCGACTACAAGAACAAGCTCGCCACCCTCCAGGCCAAAACCCTTCTCGCCGAGGACCAGCAGGCCCAGCTCAAGCTTGAAACTGAGCATATGAAGGACGACCCCGCCTACGTCGAACACATCGCCCGCGACCAGCTCAACATGGGCAAGCCCGGCGAGACCATCATCCGCTTCGACCGCTACCAGGCCGTGCCCGCCGCCAAAACCGTCGGCAGCCTCCCCCGCGATTCTTCGAATTAAACGCAACTATTGGCACGGCGGATGTTTAATAGAACGAGGAGGTTGAAATTCCCCGCCCGGCCCAAGTGCCCGGCGCGCCCTCCCGAGGACCTCGCTTTCGCCAAAGAAAAGGGCTCCTCCGTGGGAGTAAACTTCCCTTTATCAACCACTTCGTATTAACTAATGAGAATGACCTCCCCGGCGGAAACCCCTCCCCCCGAGCCGGCCGCGCAAAATTGGGTCGCCGACCGCTTCGAGATTAGGGAATTGATCGGCAGTGGTGGCTTGGGCGACGTTTATCGCGCCTGGGATCATCACCTCAACCGCGCCGTCGCCATCAAGCGCGTCCGCATGCAGGTCGCCCAGAACGACCGCCGCCTCGTCGAGCAAACCTGGCGCGAGGCCATGACCACCGCCTGCCTCCAGCACCCCAACATCGTCACCATCTTCGACTACGGCATCGACGCCCAGGGCGCCTACGTCGTCATGGAACTCATCGAAGGCGAAACCCTCGAGGATGTCCTCGTCCGCGGCCCGCTCCAGTTCGAGGACTTCCTCCGCTTCGCCCAGCAAAGCCTCCAGGCCATCATCGCCGCCCACGCCCTCGGCCTTATCCACCGCGACCTCAAACCCGGCAACTTCATGATCACCCGCTCCCTGGTCGACTCCACCTTCCAGGTCAAGATCCTCGACTTCGGCCTCGCCAAATATCTCGACGCGCCCCAGCCCCAGTCCATCGACCACTTCAACTCCCTCATGGGCTCCATCCACTACATGGCGCCGGAGCAATTTCAACGCCTCCCCATCGACCACCGCACCGACCTCTATTCCCTCGGCTGCATCTTCTACGAGGCCGCCACCGGCCATCCCGCCTTTGACGGCGAAAACATCTCCGAGCTCATCGACGCCCACCTCAAGAAACTTCCCCATCCGATGAAAGAGCTGCGCCGCGACATCTCGCCCCGGCTCGAACGCTGGATCGCGCGCCTCCTCGAGAAAGACGCCACCAAGCGACCGCCCAGCGCCGCCGACGCTCTCCGCACCATGCCGACCATCGCCCAGTGCGGCAACGACCCCACCCGCACCACCGGCAGCATCTTCCGCAAAAGCACCCGCCGCCTCCCCAAGCCCCAGCCCTAGCCTCCTCAGAGGACTGAAAGAGCTTCGGTTGTAGCGGCGGTCTCCGACCGTCGCAAACTTTGGAGGACATTTTCGCACAGAGGACCGCAGAGGACGTCGCGTCAGCGACTTTTAAAAGCCCGTCATCCTGAGCAAGCCAAGCTGCTGCCCTCCGCAGGAGCTTGGCGCCGTCGAAGGACCTCTAACTATTTTCCCCCTCGTTCCCAAGTTGCACTTGGGAACGTCCTTGTTCCCGCGAAACTCCGTTTCGCGCCAACCTCTTTAGTGACCGCCTAAGGAATTAAACGGCGTAGAGAATCTCCGGCCTCTTGCTCGCAATGTCCAGAAGGCGTAGTGCGGCGCCCGAGGGCTTGCGCCGTCCTGTTTCCCACTTGATTTCCGTGGTGGTGGAAACATTCAAAAGACGCGCGAAAACAGCCTGGCTCGTCCCCAGCCGTTTCCGAAGTTTGAGGATTTCCCGAGGCGGAAGAGCCGTAACTTTTTTCGGAACGGGCACCTGTTTGGTTCGCAGGGTGATCTTCCCTTGCGAGTGAGCCAACGCCTGTTCCATGCTTTTTCGAAGTTCGTGGAAGAGTTCTTTTTTCATGATGTCATTTTCTCCGGTGTTGTCCGGCAATCCCTTGGGCCATGGCTTTCAGTGTTTTCTTTTGATCGGCGGTCAAGTCGTCCGCCTCACCTTTGTCATAAACGAAAATCATATAAATGATCTCATCCATCAGAACCAAATAGTAAATCACCCGCGCGCCGCCGCGTTTGCCTTTTCCCCGCGCAGCCATGCGGATTTTGCGCAGGCCACCGGTTCCCTGGATGACTCTGCCCTTCGTCGGGTCTTTGACCAACTCAGCCTGGAGGTCGGCATAAGTCTCGTCCTCAACCATCTTAACGATCCGCTTGGTAAAAACATCCGTTTCGATAAAGGTCAGGGATTTGGCCATGGGCGATTATAGGACATTGTCATAGAGTCTGGAACCCCTCGTCAAGCGTGATTTTTTCCATACGTCTCCCTCCCCTCGTTCCCAAGTTGTACTTGGGAACGCCCTTGTTCCCGCGAAACTTCGTTTCGCGCCAACCTCCTCACTCCACCTCGGTCACCACCACCTCCCGCGAATCGGCCCGCCCCGAATCATCCACCGCGCGGATCACATGCCGCCCCGGCTCCGGTTTCCACAGCAGCGCCGCGCTCGGCTCGGAAACCCCCACGTAAGCCGCATCGACAAACCAGCGCAAATGCTCGCGGCTCGTCTCCGCCGTCGCCTCCAGATTCAGCACCTCGTCCGCCTCCGATCCGGCCCGCACATGATAAATCAGCCCCTTCTTCGGCGAAACAATGCAGGGTCCCTTCGCGGCGTTCTCGTTCGCGGCCAGCGACGAACCTCCCCGCACCTCTTCTTCCGGTGGCGGACCCGTGCGCGGTAATCCGGCCGCCTGGAAAAGTTTCGCCAGGTCCGACGGCCAGAATTCGCACACCTCGGCGTGGGCCGTCGCCGCGTCCTCCGGCGCATCCGACAACCGGAGGCCGGTCCGGTTATCGACCCAGATCCGCCGATGAACGTCGCACGCCGCAATCGGCGATTTACCCGGAATGAACCAACCCTTCACCGTCCGAGGACAATTCGGCCCCGCGATCATTCCCGAAACCGCGCACAGGTCGACCCGCCGCAAATTCAGGTCCGGCGTCGGCGTGAAGCAGGTCTCCGCCGGCGCGGAAGCGGAACCACGCGCGCGCAACGCGTCGATCATCCGAAAAAGGAGCGGCGCCGCCGCCGTCCGCCCCACAAATTCGGGATTCGCCGTGCCGTCGAAATTTCCGACCCAGACCACCAGCACGTAGTTGTCGAACACGCCCGCGCTCCACGCATCGCGATATGAAAACGACGTCCCCGTCTTCCATGCCACCGGCCTCGCCTCCATGACCAGCCGCGGCCCATCCGTCGCATCGGGCCGCGCCGCCTCCTTCAACATATCGAGCGTCAGGTAACTCGCCTCGGGCGAGAGCAGTGTCATGCCCGGTGGGACCGGCTCCGCCAGCGTCCGGCGCAACGGCCGCAGCGCGCCGCGATTGGCCAGCATCGCGTAGAGCATGCCGATCTCCTCCGGCGAAACCTCCGCGCTACCGAGAGCGATGGTCAGTCCGTAAAAGGACTCGGGTTGCAGGCGCCTGATGCCCGCGTCGCGCAGCAGCGTGTAGAGATTCCGGCGTGGATCGAGCCGCGATTCGAGATCGACGGCCGGCACATTCCGGCTTTCGACCAGCGCGTCGGTCGCCCGGATCGGCCCGGCGAAATTGTGATCGAAGTTTTCCGGGTCGTAGCCGTCGAAGCTCGCGGGCGCATCCTTCAGCAGCGAGTTCGGATGGATCAGCCCCTCGTCCATCGCCAGCGCATAGATAAACGGCTTCAGGGCCGAGCCCGGCGACCGCTGCGCCCGCAGGCCGTCAACCTGCCCGTGAATGTCCGCGCGTTGAAATCCGGCCGATCCGACCGCGGCCCGCACCTCCATCGTGCGGTAATCGATCAGCAGCGCGCACGCGTTCTTGAACCCGTCCGTCGAGCGCGTCGCCAGATATTCGGTCACCTGCCGCTCGAGCAAATCCTGCAAACCGAGATCGAGCGCCAGCCGCGTCTCCGCGCGCGGCGTCATGTCGGCCAGCATCATCTCCTCCACCAAATGGGGCGCGCGAAACGGCAGGTCGCGCGGCAGCTTCATCTGCAGCGGCATAGCCAGCACCCCGCGCAGGCGCGCATCCCCCGGGTGCGCTTCGAGCCACTGCCCGAGCAAAACGGCCCGCGCTTTTTCCAGCGCCTGGTCATGCGCCGCCGTGCCGGGCGAGCGCCGCGCGGGACTCTGCGGAATCACTGCGAGCGTCATCGCCTCGACCGAGCTCAGCTCCGCCGGTTCCTTCCCGAAATAAATCAGGCTCGCCGCGCCCACCCCCTCGATGTTCCGGCCATATGGCGCGAGATTCAGGTAGGCCTCCAGGATTTCGTGCTTCGAGCAGTGACACTCGATATGAATCGCCGCCACGATCTGCGCCAGCTTGCCGCCGACGGTACGCGTGTTGAGTTGGTACCGGAGCCGCGCCAGTTGCATCGTGATCGTCGACGCGCCGAGCCGCCGCCCCTGCCCGCGCGCGTCCGACCACGCCGCCCGCAGCAGCGCGACCGGATTGAATCCCGCGTGCTCGTGGAAATAGCGGTCCTCGTGCAGCAGCGTCATCTCGACCAGCTCCGGCGCGATCTTTTCGAGCGGCACATAGACGCGATAGCGGTCGTCCTCCGCCAGCCCAAGCCGCAGCAGCTTCCCGTTCCGGTCCACGTAGCAGGGCGAAAAACTCGTCTCGTCGAGCAGGCGCGGCTTCGGTACCACCGCGATAACAATCGCGAAAGCCGCCGCGAACATAAGCCCCACCTTGCATGCCATTCTTATTAGTCGCATCGGTCTCCTACGTCCCATCAGTCCCCCACCGTGAGCGTCCCCGAAACCCCGCGCGCGCGGATCTTCTGGTGATACATCGCCTCGGCCTGCACCGGCGGAATCGCATACGTCCCGCGGTTCGTCGCCTTGATCCGGTACCGGATTTCCGTTTCGCTTCCCGTCACCGTGCCGAAAGCCAGCAGCCTGTCCTCGCGCACTTCGGTGTACTCCATCGCTCCCCAATCCGTGCACGCGCCGGTATGGACCGATTCCTCCACGATCTCAAACCCGCCCGGCAGCAGGTCCTCGACCGCGACATTTTCCAGCTCCTGCCCATCGGTGCTCCGCGCGCGCACCACCACCGTCAGCTCCTCGCCCAGCTTCGCCGACGTCACCGGTTCGCCCGCCTTGTTCTCGTATTCGCGCGACACCTCGATCCCCTCGCTGATCGGAGTTGTGATCGTCCCCTGGTCGAACCCGCTTTCCGTGACCTGGTAGAAAAGCCCGCGCGGCAGAGCATTCGCGCCCTGTGATCTCCTGAAAACCAGCGCCTCCGCGTCGCGATCGAACACCGCCTCGGGATAAAGTCCCGCGCTCAACTCGAGCTTCCGGCTCGCGTCTCCCGTCACCTCATCGATCTCCGCGTCGCTCGCCAGAAAACTTTCCTTCATCGCCCGCCCGTAGCTGTCGAGCGCCAGGATCGCCTCCGCCGCCGAAACCGTGTTGAAATCGTCGCTGATGATCGGATAGGCCAGAGTCATCAGATCGTCCGGCGACAGCGTCTTCAGCCGCTCCGGGAAATGGCGCGAGAGCAGGTAGATATATTGCGCCGCGCGGCCCAGGTCGTCGTCGTAATCGACCTCCTCCTGCGGCCAGCGATGCCTCCCGTTTTGCAAATGGAACCGCCCGATCAGCGCGTCAGCCTGGTCCTGGTCCTTCAGCAGCGCATAAGCCGCCGCCTCGTAAACCGCCGCCACGTCGTCGCTCCAATTGTCCTTCGCGTTCGTCTCAAACCAGTGATGATTATGCTCCAGCGCATTCGTCACCACCGTCCCGTTCCGCGCCAGCAGATAAATCTCGTAGGCCTGGTTGCGCGCCTCGCGGAAATTCGCCGGCGTGCCGTTCGCGTCCTGCTGCAAATGCCCCAGCGCGCGCGTCATCAGGTCCGACGGAATGTCGTAGCCCTGTTCCTTCGCCTCGGTCATGAAATGGACGATGTGCGCCGACGGCAGATCAAAATGGAGATCGGGCTGCGCCGTCCACAAGCCGAACGCGCCGTCGTCATTTTGCCGCGTCGCCGCCACGTCGAGAATCTCCGCGACATGCTTCGCCACCTCGGCGCGCGGCAACCCCTGCTCCATCGTCTCGCCGCTCACCAGCGTCGGAAACGCCTTGCTCACGAGCTGCTCCGTGCAGCCATAGGCGTAGTGCTCCAGGTACTCGCCCAGCCCGCGCGTCAACCCCTGTGGCAGCGGTGACACCAGCGCGCTTACCTGGCGGTCCTCGGGATAAAGCTTCCGCGAAATCGCCACGCGCTTCTCGTCCTCCTTGAAATAGCCGGTCGTCAGCGTCGTCAGGTAGGGCACCGGCGGCCGCACGCTCAGATGCGAAACCAGGTTCGATTTCTTCCCCCCGCTCTCGGCCGTCACCGTGATGTCCGCGTTGCCCAGGACATCTTTCGCGCGCAGCAGCCAATGGAAACTCGCATCGCGCCCCTCCGGGATCGTCGCCGACGCCGCGGCCTTCTCCGTCACCTCCAGCCCGTCCGTCGTTTGCAGATCGAGATTCACCGCGGCATTCGCGCCCGGGCCCTCGACATTGTTCGCCACCGTCACGCTCACGTCGAACGTGTCGCCCGGCGCGACGAACGTCGGCACGTTGGGACTGATCACGAACGGCCCGCGCACCTGTAACTTCGCCTGCGCCGACCCGACCGCGTCGGCCGTGTTCGCCACCACCATCACGCGCAGCGTCCCCGCAAAATAATCGGGCACGTTATAGGTGAACGTCTTCGCCTGCGGCCCGATCTCCACGATCCCCGACCAATAGGCGACCGGTGCGTCGTGCTTCCGCTTGAACGGATTGAGATGATGCGCCAGCGCGTCCTCGTCCGCATCGCCGCCCGCCGCCGCCAGCTCCTTCACGATCGAGTACTCGGGCAAAATCAAATCGACCGTCTGCCGCGTCCCCACCTCCAGCGCCTGCTTGCGGAAAAAATAACCGAGCGGATCGGGCAGCGCGTAACGCGCGACCTGGAGAATCCCCTCGTCCACCGCGTAGACCACCGCCTGCGTCGGACGGCTCGCCGTCACCGTCATCCGCAGCGGCTCGCCCGGCCGCGCTATCTTCGGCACATCGATGCCGATCCGCGTATGACGAGCCTCCTGGTTCACCTTGAACGGCAACACCGTCGTGCTCAGCGGGCTCATGTAAATCTCGCGCGAATCGAGCGCCCGCACGAAGGCCACGTTCAGGTAACCGTTGCCCTCGAAATCCTTCGGTAGCCGGATCCGCTGCACCGTGCTCGTCGTCTTCGCCTGAAACCACGCGTGCGCATAAACCTTGTCGCGCTCGATCGTCAGCAGCCCGGCGCCGGTATAAGGCGCGGTGATCTCCACCTCGATCTCCTCGCCCGGCAAATATTCCGGCTTCGAAAGCTTCGCCGTCAGCTCGGCGTTTTTCTCCAGCGACCGGCTCACATTCCCCGTCCCCGCCACCGAGTAGCGCACATCAGCCACCAGGTCGCCGTGATCGTCATAGAGCCGCGCCGCGAAGTCGCCCGGCTGCGCCGTATTCAGCGGCCACGCGAGGCCCTTCTCCGGGATCGCCACCTCCCCCCCCCCCCCCCCCCCCCCCCCCCCCCCCCCCCCCCCCCCCCCCCCCCCCCCCCCCCCCCCCCCCCCCCCCCCCCCCCCCCCCCCCCCCCCCCCCCCCCCCCCCCCCCCCCCCCCCCCCCCCCCCCCCCCCCCCCCCCCCCCCCCCCCCCCCCCCCCCCCCCCCCCCCCCCCCCCCCCCCCCCCCCCCCCCCCCCCCCCCCCCCCCCCCCCCCCCCCCCCCCCCCCCCCCCCCCCCCCCCCCCCCCCCCCCCCCCCCCCCCCCCCCCCCCCCCCCCCCCCCCCCCCCCCCCCCCCCCCCCCCCCCCCCCCCCCCCCCCCCCCCCCCCCCCCCCCCCCCCCCCCCCCCCCCCCCCCCCCCCCCCCCCCCCCCCCCCCCCCCCCCCCCCCCCCCCCCCCCCCCCCCCCCCCCCCCCCCCCCCCCCCCCCCCCCCCCCCCCCCCCCCCCCCCCCCCCCCCCCCCCCCCCCCCCCCCCCCCCCCCCCCCCCCCCCCCCCCCCCCCCCCCCCCCCCCCCCCCCCCCCCCCCCCCCCCCCCCCCCCCCCCCCCCCCCCCCCCCCCCCCCCCCCCCCCCCCCCCCCCCCCCCCCCCCCCCCCCCCCCCCCCCCCCCCCCCCCCCCCCCCCCCCCCCCCCCCCCCCCCCCCCCCCCCCCCCCCCCCCCCCCCCCCCCCCCCCCCCCCCCCCCCCCCCCCCCCCCCCCCCCCCCCCCCCCCCCCCCCCCCCCCCCCCCCCCCCCCCCCCCCCCCCCCCCCCCCCCCCTGCTCGCTCACCGGAATTTCCTTCAGCACCGACTCGTAGCCGTAATTGCCGTTCGGCTTTTGCGCCAGCACCGAGACGTAGCGCCGCTCCGCCAGCTTCAGCTTCAGATGCTCCACCCCGATCGGCTTGAGCTGCGAATCGACCGCGAGGAATTGCGCGGCGCGCCGGCTGTTCAAATGGACGTAACTGAAATCTCCGTCCGGCTTCACCCCGACCAGCCACGCGCGCGGCGAGACCAGTACTTCCGCTCCCGCCGTCACGCTCCGCCCGCCCTCCTTCTCGAAGCCTTCCGCGAGAAACGAAAGCCGATAGGCCGACGGTTCCAGGCTGGCCAGGCCCAGGTCGAAGGTCGCCGCGCCCGCGTCATCCGTCGTCTGCTCCGGCAAATCCTGCTCGTGTGATTTACGCGGCACGTCGGGATTCAGGTAAGGATCGGTGAATGTGTAATCGGGATAGCGCTCGAAGCTGAACTGCGACGGATTCAGCGTCACATTCCCCGTCACGCGATGGCCCATCGAGGGCGAGCCGTAAAGATTCTCCAGCTTCACCAGCCCCTGCAGTCCCGCGGCGTTCACCCAACCCTCGGCCGAATTCGCCGACAGCGTGGCCCGGATCTTCATCCGGTCGGGCAAAAATTCGGCCACGCGCAACGTCGTCGAACCGAGCAGCGTCTCATCGTCGTCTCCGCCGCCCGCGCCCTTCACCAGATAACAATTCACCTGGTAGGACTCCGTCCGCGACGTCTCGCGCGTCGGAAACGTCGCCTCGAGAAAACCGCCCGCGTCGAGCTTCAGCACCCGGCTCTGCACCACCGTTCCGCGCGGATCGACCACATCAAGCCGCACCGGAACGCCCTCGATCTTCCCCTGCCAGTCGCGCTGCTTCACGATCAGTCCCAGCTTCGCCTCGTCGCCCGGCCGGTAAATCCCGCGGTCGGTAAAAACGAACGCAGTGAGATCGTGCGCGGCCAGCCCGGTCACACCCGACGTATCGAAGCGCGAAAAATTCAACTCCCGGTCCTCCCGGCCAAAGGGCAGGAACGAAACGTCGTCGCCGTGGCGCGCCACGTAGGCCACCGGCTTTTTCTCCCGCGTAAAATCGTGCAGCGAGGGCAACGGCGCGTGGCCCGTATCGTCGGTCTCCACCGACACCACCGGAAGGCCGTTCTTCCCCAGCACCGCGACCTGCGCGCCGCCGACCGGTTCGCCCGTCTTGATCGATTGCACAAAAACGTCGTGCGTGCCGTCCGCGTTGTCCTTGATCAGCAGGCCGAGATCGGTCACCAGAATCAGCCGCCGGTCGGCCAGGATGTCGTCGCCCTCCGTCGGGTCCTGCGCCTCGCCATTGCGATACGAAAGCGTCTGCGGATCAGGCGGATGACTTTTCGGGTCGGGCAGCACGCTTCCATCCTGCTTGTAAAAGCCGCCCTTCTCTCCCGCCGTCCGTCCCAGCACGCGCAAAATGAAAAGGCCCAGCTTGCCTCGGTTCGCCTCGCTCCCATCGACGAACTCCGAAAAATCGAGCGCCGAATAATCGTTCTTCGACGTGTCGGTCGCCGCGATGCTTTGCCGCCGAATGATCTGCTCCGTGATGTTCGTCTCGTCAAAATTATAATTGGTGAAGACGGGACTCTGGAAATTCCCCTCCGACTGGCTCACCAGGTGGTTGATCGATGGCGGCGTCACCCGCTCCAGCCGAAACTCCAGCTGCTCCACGCCCCGGCTCAGGATCGACAATTTGCGCTCGCCGCTCAGCGCCAGCAGCGAACCGTCGTGCATGATGTGCACCTGCCTCGGATAAGGCGGCACCTGGCTTACCGCGGCGAATTTGTCTCCCAGCGTAAACCCGCCGACCGACGGCAGCCCCTTGTCCACCTCCAGGTAGACCCATGCGTTTTCCGGCACCTTCAGCCGGAACGAATGGAGCGTCGCGTACTCCTCTTCGCTCGGCGTCAGCGTCAGCTTGACCGGCGTTGCCTTCGCCCGCGCCGCCGCATCCACCTCGGCGGGACTGTTCCACGCCTCGGTCTCGGTCCCGCTGTTCGCATCGTGACGCTTCTTCGGCTTCGGCAGCACCCACGCGTGGAGCGCCTGCGCGAGCGCCTCCGGTTTCACGCCCACCGACGTCTCCAGCACCAGCGCCTGCTCCGGTTCGCCCTGCGTGTTCGTCACGATGGTGGTCTGCGCCGAGACGATGTGGAACAAGTCGTCGAGCGTCGGCACCATCACGTCGACGTGCCGCGGCCGCTTGAGATAGGCGCCGCCTGCCGCCGTCGTCACCGAGCCGGGCACGGTGAGAATCGCGTGACCCGATTCGCGCGGCACCGTCACATTCACCGACCGGACATAAGCGACGCGGTCGAGCTTGTCGTAGGTCACCGTGCAGCGGCCGGTGGGCGACGGCGCATTTTGAAAAACCTGCTCCCCGCTCTCCATCGCCAGCGTCAGGTTCTTTTCGAGGCTCGCATGGTCGACCGGATGCGAAAAAGTCAGCGTCGCCGTGATCTGCTTTATCGCCGGGTCCTTCGGATTCACGTAAAAGGTCGCATCGCTGATCGCCACCGCGAACGGCGCGGTCCGAAATTCCTTCTCCAGCGTCTCGAGCCGCGCGTGCTTCGAGAAGAGCTCCGGCGCGAGCTTGATCCGGAACGTCGTGTTCGCCGGCCAGTTCGTCGTCGGCGCAAAAACCAGCTGGCTCCCCTGCTCCCACGTCCATTTGCCGGCGATCTTCGGCGAAAGATTCACCAGCGCGGTCACGTCCTTGCCGATAAGATCGAGCTTCGCCACCGACTGGGCGAACGACAGCGTGAGGTCCTGCTCCTGGAATTCGTTGGCCGGGTCGGGCGTCTCGGCCAGGTTGACGATCCACCCCACCGTCGGCGGCTTCGGCCGATGCGTGTACCAATTCCACGTCCACCCGCCGCCCGCCAGCAAAAGAAGCAGCCCCAGCAACAACCCGCCCGACAAAATCGGTCGCCGGCCCAGCCCACCCTTGACCGCCTCCGCCCACCCCGGCGGCTTCCACGTCACATCGCCCACCACGACATGAGTCAAACGAGTGAACTGAAGAAAAGGCCAACCCGCGAAACCCAAAATGCGATTCATGGAAGTAGCATCTAGATCGCAGCGCCCTCCTTCCTTCTTTCATGCAATTGTTGCAGCGGCGTCTCTGACCGTCGCCGATTCCGCTGTAGCGGCGGTCTCTGACCGTCGCAAGCTTTGGGGGACATTTTCGCACAGAAGACCGCAGAGGACGTCGCGTCAGCGACTTTTAAAAGCCCGTCATCCTGAGCAAGCCAAGCTGCTGCCCTCAGCAGGAACTTGGCGCCGTCGAAGGACCTCTAACTATTTTCCCCCTCGTTCCCAAGTTGCACTTGGGAACGCCCTTGTTCCTCCTGCAATTGCTGTAGCGGCGGTCTCCGACCGTCGCCCATTCCGCTGTAGCGGCGGTCTCTGACCGTCGCCGATTCCGCTGTAGCAGCGGTAGCCGCGCGCGGGGCGAAGGAGCCTGCTGGCTCCGTGCCACTACCAGCGTTGATGCACCAGCGGACGGATCGATTGATCGTAAATCCGGCGGACCGCGGCCATCTCCTTCTCCGAAAGGGGCGGGAGCGCGGAAGCGGCGGCGTTGTCCTCCACCTGCGAGGGGCGGCGCGCACCCGGAATGACCGTCGAAACGGCATCGAACATCAAGATCCAGCGCAAGGCGAACTGGGCCAGGGTCGCGCCGGGGGGAACCAGTTTCGTCAGCTCCTGCACCGCCTGCAGGCCTGTTTCGAAATCAACGCCCGAAAAGGTCTCACCCTGGTCGAACGACTCGCCATGCCGGTTGAACAGGCGATGGTCGTCGGCCGCAAAGACGGTCTTCTCCGTGATCTTCCCCGTCAAAAGACCGCTGGCCAGCGGAACGCGCACAATGATGCCGACCTTGCGGCGTTGCGCTTCCTGGAAAAACAGCTCCACCGGGCGGTGCCGGAACATATTGAAAATAATCTGGATGCTCTGCACGCCCGGAAATTCAATGGCCTTGAGCGCCTCTTCGACTCGCTCGACGCTGACCCCGTAGTGCTGGATTTTTCCCGCCTGCACGAGCCGATCGAGGACGGCAAAAACCTCCGGGCGGTAAAGCACGTCGACAGGCGGACAATGCAGCTGCAGCAGGTCGAGGCTGTCGGTCTCGAGATTCTTGAGGCTGCGCTCCACGAAGCCGGTCAGGTTCTTTTCATTGTAGCCCTCGGCGGTGTGGGGATTCAGGCCGCGGCCCGCCTTGGTCGCCACATGGAGCTTTTCCGAACGTTCGCGGCGCAACCGGGCGATCAGCCGCTCACTCCGGCCCTCGCCATAGACATCGGCCGTGTCGATGAAGTTGATGCCGCTGTCGACCGCCCGATGCAGCGTGGCCATCGATTCCTCATCGCTCTGCGCTCCCCACGAGCCGCCGATGGCCCACGCGCCAAAACTGATTTCCGATATGTCCCACCCGATACTGCCGAATTTGCGATAGTTCATGAATTGCTTCGTCGTTTGCGCTTGAAAGTGAAGTTGAAAATACCGGGTTTAAAACGGCGTGTCGAGGCGTCAAACTCCGGGGTCGCTCCGATTCCGCTAGCGGCGGTCTCTGACCGACGCGCGCCAGGAAAAACGCCCTAATTCCCCTCGATGAGCAACATGTCCTAAAAAAATAAGCCACGAAGATTTTTTAAGCCACCCGCGGGACCGGCCCTCAGAAGCTCAGGATGAACGGCCCCGCCTTCCGGACCGCCTCGGAAAGACCCGACTTCCGGCGCACCTCGTCCAGGCTCGACCGCTGGACACGGGCCAGCGCGCCGGGCGCGTCCCCGCTCCGCAACGCCTCCCGGTAGAAGGCCTCCATCAAGTCGGCCGTCTCCAGATCGTCCGCCGTCCAGAGGGTCATCAGCAGGTTTTGCGCGCCCGCCTCGGCGAAGCCCCGCCGCAGGCCGAGCACGCCCTCGCCCGCGCGCGCCTCGCCGCCGCCCGTGTCGCAGGCCGAGAGCACGACGAGCCAGGTATGGTCCAGGTTCAGGCCGGCCGCCTGCTGCGCCGTCAGCAGCCCGTCGTTTTCCCGGGGCGGAAAGATCCCCTTCCTCCACTCCCGCAACGTCACCGCCGCACCCGCCAACGCCAGCAGGCTCCGCGTCATCGGCTGCGCGGCGAGGGCCTTCCCTTCCCCGTCGGCCGCATCGACCGGAAGGTTCGGCATCTCCTCCTCGGAAAGGTAGAGTCCGTGCGTGGCGAGATGGAGGACATAGGGCGAATCCTGGCGGGCCAGATTCGCCTCGGAGGCATCGGCGCCCCGGAAGACTTCCGCTTCGAGTCCGTCCCGCTGCGCCTCCAGTTGCAGGAAGGTCGCCTCCCGTTCCGTGCCCGGCAAAGGCGGCAGCAGATCGTCTCCGGGCGTCGCCCCTCTCTCCCGCGCATGCACCGCCACGGATGCATTCGGCCTATGGTTGTAGTCGGGGTCCGCAAAGACCACGAGCCGTTTGGTCCTGGGCACCAGCCCCGGCCTCTGCAACAAGTCGCGCCCGCTGGAGACATAACTCAACTCAAAGTCGTCCGCCAAAAAATGGTCGTCCGCATCGAGCAGCGTCGCGAACGAAACGAAATTGAGGTCGCCGTCAGGGCTGATGATGAGGCAATGAATTCCGTTGGGCAGCGCCGCCAGCACCGGCTGACAGAGCGACTGATAAAGCCCCCGCAAGACCTCCGACAGGACAGCTTCGCGCACGCGCCTTCGCATATATTTCTGGTCCAGGCGCACCCTCGCCTCGATTTCCGCCGCGGAACCGAGGGTCACCCACTGGCACGGCGCGTCACGCGTCATCACCACCGCGCCATAAGCCGGTTCAAAACCGAGATGCCCCGTGTAGCGGTTGTAGGCGACATATTCGACCAGCGCCGCGTCGCCCGGCAGCGCCCCCTGGACCTCCGACACGTCGGTGGCGAGAGAGCGGCGGGTCTGGCCGCTGCCCACGCCTTTGTCGGCGAGGCTCGCTTCGAGTTCCCGCTCCTCCTGTTCAAGCTTCTGCCGCTCGATCGTAGCCGGCGGCGGGTTCGAAAAATCGTTGCCCGCATCCTCCTCCGACGACTGCCCGAGCTGCGCCAAAAGCAGCCGCCGCTTTTCCATCATTTCCCGCACCTCAGGATCGCGCTCGGCCCGCGTGACCGCCTCATCTTCCAACAGTGAGTCGAGCACGACGCCCTTCGTCCTCAGCACCATTTCCGCCAGCAAATCGGCATCGGCCAGCGCGGCGGGAAGGTCGCACGGTTCGATGGTTCGCTCAAAGCCCATCCGCTGGCGTTCGGCGGCGAAGGTAAAAACGCCATTGAGCATATTCTGCTGCGCGTCGGCCACGTCGCGCGCGAGTCGGGTGGCCTCGTCTGGTTTTCTCAATTCGATTTGAAGAAAAGCCAGGTCGCTGGCAACGGCCAGCGTGTCGGGATGATTCTGCCCGAGCGCCTCCTGATCGATCTTCAGCGCCTGCTGATAGAGAGGCAGCGCTTCCGCCAGCCGTCCCTCCGCATGATCGTGGCGGGCGAGCGCGACCAGGCTGGCCGCGACATCGGGATGATCGTTGCCGAGGATCTTGCGGCGAATTTCCAAAGCGCGCACGTGCAGCGGCTCCGCCTTGGCGTAGAGTTTTCGGCGGTCGTACAACATGGCGAGCTGCGCCAGGCTTCGCGCCAGGTCGGGATCGTCGGCCTGGGAAATCTTCTCCTGCATGGCCACCGCTTGCTCCAGAAGCGGTTCCGCGCGGACATCATCGCCCCGACGCACGTCGAGCAGCCCGAGTTGGCTCAAAGTCGTCAGGGTCGAGGGGTTGTCCGAACCAAGCCGCGCCGTGCGAATGCGGAGCGCGCGTTGAAAGTAATCCTGCGCCTCATCGTAATCGCCCAGACTGCTGTCGAGCAGCGCGAGATTGTCCAGCGTCTTGGCCACCACGACACTGTCCGGACCCAGCGTCTTTTCGCGGACCGCCAGCGCCTGGGTAAAGAATTTTTGCGCCGAGGCATAATCGCCCATGATCCAGTAAAGCGTCGCCAGATTATTCCACGTGTTCGCGGTGATCGCGCTCTGGGTGCCGAGCACCTTCTCCTGGATCGTGATGGCCTGCTGGTAAAAGGCTTCGGCCAGGTTCAGGTTGCTTCGATTTTCCTCGAGCGCGCCCAGCGCATTCAAAACCTCGGCCACCGGCGCCGCATCCGGACCCAGCAAGCGCTGGCGAATGTCCAGGCACCGGTCGAGCGCCTCCTGCGCCGATTCATAACGCGCCATGTTTCCATAGAACCAGCCCAGATTGAGCAAGGCATCCGAAACCGGGAGGGAATCCCTGCCCGCATGCCGCTCCTGAAGATGAAGCACCTGCAAGCGGAGCTTTTCCCCGACATCAAATTGGCGCGCCCGGAGGCAGGCATCCGCCTCCTCATTCAAGGCCTCAACCTGAGCCGGCACGTCACCTCGCTTTTCAGCCTCGTTGGCGCGTTCCTTAGCCTGGACAATGATGATTGCATTCGCATCGGGGGCGCGGGCTATGACTGGGACCGCCCCGGCTGGCTCCGCACCCCCTAACCGGGCGTTGATCAGAGCAAAGAAAAAAAGAAATAACCAATAGGGAGCCAAAGCAAAATGAGAACGGCGCATGGGTGACTTTGGCCAGGTAAGTTCCGTCTTAATCGGAACCGCTGGAAGTCGTACAAAATAATGCCCTATTCAATACTTGCAATTCTGGCACGCATTATGCAATAAATAATTAACACGCTCAATGAAGTTTGACTCCTCAGCCCTGCCGCTCCTACCTACTCAGCAAGAGTTAACGGAGCTTAACGACTTACTACTCAGCGCTATGGAGCTGTACCAGACGTATGCTACCCTGGAGCGTCATCCCCGTGTAACTGGCTCGGCTAAATCGGTTGAACTCTTTACATCCTGTCGGGAACAGCTTCACCAAGATATCTCCCTTTTGGACAAACAATTGGAAACGCTCCTGACATTGTCTCGTGCCAGCTCTTCCGAAGATGAGTCCTCAAGAAGCTCTGAGGAACATGCGGCCGTGGGTCATGGGGGCAGCGGGGATGGCCCCCATCCCCTGTTACTTATTCCAGATGTCGAGCCCACCGACATGAAGCAGTCGGTTTTTGAGATCATGAGGAAGGCCTTCCATACCGAGGACCTTTTCAGCGACCAGCTCAACGCATGCCTCCGCTCGGCCCAAACGCGCAAGCATCTCAAGCTCGAATTGCAATTGAAGATGATCATTCTTTCCGCCGATCAGCGCTGCCGCTTGCTGGAAGACCGGTACGGCTACGCCCGGACCAAAAATCTGCTTTTCCAGGGATTAAGACGCCAGACCACCCGCTTTTTGAGCGCCCTCAACGGTGAAAAGCGGACCGACATTGACCGCTAGGTACTGCGGACGGCGGCAGTTTTTCTCGTCCAAAAATTGGCGGATTCCGCAGAATTACGGCACTGCCCAAGAGCGCCCTTACCCCTTCGACGCGTCGACTTTTTTCTTGTTCGAATCAAGGTTCGACGGATCGTCGCTCGGCTCGGTCGCTCTCTGGATGGGAAGGTCGGACGGTGTCCTGTTCTTCAATTGATGCAGCGCGGTGTAGAGGACCGCTTGCTCATCCAATTTGAGCCATGCTCCCGGCCGCACGTCTTCATCATCCACAAAACGCCACGATGTGATGCGGTTCTTGCCATCGACGCCCAGGTACTGCGCGACCGCTGGTGAGACATCGAGACCGGCATGGTTATCGCCGAGGCCGTTGGGACGCTCTTCACCAAAAACGTATTCCGCGTCGGAATAATTGAGCGGACCGACATCCTCCCATTGGGCATAACAGTAATCGCCTCGCTGATTCTTGATCTCGACCCAGCGATCTTTGCAGGCGGAAACCTGCTTCCCATCCTCGGGACGCCGATACCAACCCGAAGGCAGCCACCGGCGCGCCTTGTCGGGAAAAGCCAGGTCGTTGAAAGGCAGCGCGACATAAAAGGGATTGAGCGTCGAGGCGTGGTTGCCGGAAGCGTACCCGTTGCGGTTGTAGGGGGAATCGGTGCCGTGGTTGTTGGAGAGCCAATCTTCATCCCAGGAGCTTTGCACATTGGTGGTGTGGCTGATGGGAGTATCTCCCTCACCAATATAAAACATGGTGGTGATGATGCCCGTCTTCCAGGGATAAAAGTTCTTGGTCCTCCTGCCGTAATTCTGAAAGACAAAATCGGTCGGGCTCGTGGTCCGGCTCGGGGAGGAAAAACTGCCCGCAGCGGAAGAAGTCAGGTTGACGACCGACGGAGAAAGCGCGCTGGCAAAGTAAGGCAAATGCGTCGTCGATCCAGTCATGGACTTCATCGGAGGCAGGACGACGGGGAGTGGACTATAGGTCGAAACGCCTCGGATCGGACTGCCCATCCCCGGATAGCGTGCCACTGGCAATCCCGTTTCGACTGTCGGACTGGCCGCAGGAAGATGAGCCGAGGATGCGACGATCGAAGGTGCGGGATCCGAGCCTGCAACCGATTGCGAATGGGTGCTCGATACCACGTCCGCCGCCGCCACTTTCACTTGGTTAGACGCCGCCGTCCCCGACGTAGGGCTTCCCACCAACGACGTTGCAGACGGCAGCGCACTTGTTCCCAAGGCTGTTTGGGTTGCGGGATACTTTTTCTTGTGGAGGGATTTGTGGACCACGGGAGTGCCGTCGGACGCGACCGACTTCGTGGCGGGAGCGGTTGCCGCGCCGGTTGTCGAAATGACGGTGACGTCATCGTCCGCACGAACCCGAGTTCCCAACGCCGCAAGAGACAAAACCACTACGATCAGAGACAGGAAGTTATGAGTAGTCATTGCTACTGTATTTTTCCACGCGTAAGTCTGATTTTTTGTCATTCAAGTTGGGTATCCATCAACGGAAAAACGTCGCCGCTGGTTTGACACACAAGTCGTCCATCACATTCAAATTATTAACGGAAAGTAGTAAAAAATCCAAGTTCTTATCGGCGATTCGTTTTCAAATAAAAACCCCGCACCGTTTCCAGCGCGGAGCAGTCTTTGTTCTCAACGATCCGATGATGGAGGACCTAACCCGAGATGGCTTCGGCGATCGAAGGCGCTTGTTCGTCCCCGGCATGGACGTCACGGCCTTGAGCAGCTACCTCGCGCTTTTGCAGGCGCAGGGAGACAAATTTTGATACGCCGCGCTCCTCCATCGTCACGCCGTAAAGGACATCGGCGATGCTGATCGTCCGCTTGTTATGGGTGATGACGACGAATTGCGACTGCTGCACGAACCGCTTGAGAATCTTGATGAAGCGATTGATGTTCGACTCGTCAAGCGGCGCGTCGAGCTCGTCCAGGACGCAGAAGGGACTCGGCTTGACCATGTAGATGGCAAAGAGCAGCGCCACCGCCGTCATCGTCCGCTCCCCGCCGGAAAGAAGACTCACGGTTTGGGTCTGCTTGCCGGGCGGCTTGGCCACAATATCGATGCCGCATTCCAGCGGATCGCTCTCGTCCATCAGCGCCAGCGTCGCTTTGCCGCCTCCAAAAAGCTCCGTGAACATCTCCTGGAAGTTGGCCTTCACCTGCTCGAACGTCTCAGCGAAAAGTTTCTGTGTCGTGCGGTTGATTTCCTGGATCGCCTTGAGGATTTGGTCCTTGGCCGTCAGCAGATCGGTCTCCTGGCCGGTGAGGAACGCGTACCGCTGCTCCAGCTCGTCGTACTCGGTGATGGCTTCGAGGTTCACCGGGCCAATGGCATCGAGTGCCGCGCGTTTGCTGGTCACCTCGATTTCAAGCGCGGCCCAATCTGTCTTCGCCTCATCAGTCAACGGCGGCAGATCTTCCAGTTCTTTCTGATAATCGCGACGGAACCGTTCACGCAAATTGCCCAGGAAGAGTTTCTGCTCGGCCAGCTTGACCTCGTTTTCCGAGCGGGCCGACTGGATTTCGCCATGCTCGCGGCGCAGGGTCCGCAATGCGTTTTCCTGCTCATCGATCTGCGCCTGCGCCTCAGAACGTTTCGTCAGCGCCACGCCGAGGTCACCAGCCACGCGCGCCTGCGCTTCGCTCTTTTCGGTGTGCTCACGTTCGGCGGAAGAGATTTCCTCCCGAGCCTGAGCGACACGCTGCTCATGCTCCCGCGATTCACGGGTGCGCAACTCGACCAGTTCGCGCAACTCCTGCAAACGGGTCGCCACCGGTTCACGTTGTTGTTGCCACGCCTCGCACTGCTGCATCTGGGTGGCAAGCTCGATCCTCGATTCGGTCAGGGCATTCGACTGGGCTTCCTCTTCCGAAGCCAGTCCGTCCAGCTGCGTTTGAAGTTCCTCCATCCGCGCCTCGGCTTCCTCCCGGGCGGTAGCTGCACTCGCCATCGCTTCGCGCAACCGTTCGTGGCGTTCGTGATCAACTTGCTCCTGGGCATTGAGCCGGGACATTTCGCGCGTGGCGTCCTCCACCTGTGCGGCCACTTGCGCCGCCACGGCCTGCGCCGCGCGCTCCTCCTGACGTTGCGTCGCGAGAGTAATTTCCGCCTCCTGCACGGACGTGCGGGCTTGTTCCACGAAATTTGCTTTTTCTTCCAGCGCGTGACGCGCGGCATCGCTCGCCGTCTGGGCCTCGGCCACTTGGGCGGACGAGTTGGCGATTTCGACCTCGAGCTGGCGCAGCTCCGACTGCCGGGTCAGCACGGCCAACGAGGCGCCCGCCTCCTGACCGACGAGAAGGAGACCACTGCGGGTAATCAGCTCGCCTCCCCGGGTGGCAATCGTACTTTGCGGCTGAGCGGCTTTCAGCTTCCAGGCTGCGGCCAAGTCATCAACCACGTGCGCATCTTCGAGCAACGCAGCCACCAGATCATTTACGACCGGTTGGGCGGTGATAAACTGGGAGGCATGAGTTGCAGCGCTCGACGCCAGCGGCGTGGGACGCGCGACGCTTAAGGGAGCAAAGGCACACTGTTCATTACCCGCCAATTTTTCGCGCCACGTTTGAGCAGCGGCGTCATCGTTTAAAATCAACGCGTTGACCGCATCGCCCAAAAGGAGCGCCAGCGGGGCTTCATAACCGGCCCGCACCGCGATGTGGCCCGAGAGCGTGCCATGAAGATCGCCGCCGGCCTCGGCTTTAAGGAGACGCTGCGTCGCCTGCGGGGCGCTCGCGTGCTGGTCTTCAAGCTGCGCCAGCGCATCGCGCCGCGCCTGCAGCTGATGATGCGCCCGGCCCATCTCGCCGCGGACCCGGTCGGCCTCGCGCACTTTTTCTTCCGCCTCGCGCCGCGCTTGCTGCGCCTGTTCGAGCGATTCACGCCGCTCGCGCAGGAGAGTCTCGGCTTTCGCCAGGAGGGAGGTCTGCTGAGTCACGGCGGACCGCGCTTCCTCGAGGCGTTTTGCCAGCGACGCCTGCTCGGTTTGCAAGGCCTCGATCCGAAGTTGAAAATTTCGCTGCTGAAGCTCCAGTCCCGCCAGTTCCTGCTCCTGCCGCTGATGCAGCCGTTCCTGCTGGAGCTTCTCCTCCTCGATTTCGGCCCGTTCCGCCTCGACGTTGCCGATCCGCGCGGTCAGCATCTGCAAGGCTTCCTGCTCGGTATCGAAGCGCTTCTGGGTTTCCGTGCGCAACCGCGTGAAATTATCGACCTGGGCGTTGAGATGGGTCAGTTGCTCCTCGCCCACGCGGACCTTTTCCTCCGTACCGGCGATCTCCTGCCGGGCCTGGTCGCGGAGGCCGGTGAATTCCTCGACCCGGGCGCGATTCGTCGCCGCCCGCTGCTCGGCCCGCTCCAGCGCGTTGCGCAAGGCCGATTGCTCCTCGCGCAGGCGCAGCAACTCCGCCTCCACGACAGCCAGGTCGCCTCGGGCCGCGCTCACTTTTTCCTCCTGCGCCGAGACGCCGGCATCGAGCTGTTCCTGTTTGGCGCGCGCGCCGTCGACGGTGATTTGCAGCGCGGAAATTTCGGCGGAAAAGAGATCGAATTGATGCCGCGCGAAGCGGGTTTCCAACGCGGCGAGCTCCTCAAAGCTGGCCTGATAACGGCGCGCCTTGCCCGCCTGTCTCTGCAGCGAGCCGATCTGCCGCTTCACCTCGCGGATGATGTCGGCGAGGCGGATCAAATTGGCCTCGGTGTTCTCAAGCTTGCGCAGCGCCTCTTTCTTCTGGCTCTTGTATTTGGTGATGCCCGCCGCTTCCTCGAAAATCGCGCGGCGGTCCTCGGGACGTGAAGACAAAATCGAATCGATTTTGCCCTGTTCCATGATCGAGTAGGCCGAGCGTCCGATGCCGGTATCCATGAACATGCCGTGGATGTCGCGCAATCGGCAGGGCGTTTTGTTCAGCTCGTACTCGCTTGCGCCATCGCGGAAAACCCGCCGCGTAATCGTGACTTCGTTGTAGGCGGTGCCGAGGTCCTTCTCGCAATCGCCGAAAGTCAGCGACACCTCGGCCATACCGAGCGGCGGGCGCGTCTCGGTGCCGGAAAAGATGACGTCCTTCATTTCGCCGCCGCGCAACGCCTTGGCGGATTGCTCGCCCAAGACCCACCGGATGCTATCGAGGACGTTGCTCTTGCCGCAGCCGTTGGGCCCAACGATGGCGGTGACTCCCGGGTGAAATTCGAGGGTGGTGCGGTCGGCGAATGACTTAAATCCGACGACGTTGAGAGACTTCAAATACATGCCGCTTTTCTACGCCCGGCTGCTTACCCGTGACAAGCAAATACCACTATTAGTTGTGGTAGACTGCCACAAAACACGACTATAGGTTGATTTTCAGGGGCTTACGACTTCAACGATTTCATATCGATGACGAAGCGGTATTTGACGTCGCTCTTGAGCATCCGCTCATAGGCTTCGTTGATGTTCTGGATCGGGATCATTTCAATGTCCGAGACGATGCCGTGCTCGGCACAAAAATCGAGCATCTCCTGCGTTTCCTTGATCCCCCCGATGAGCGAACCGGCCAGTTGGTGCCGTTGGAAAATCAAATTGAAGGCCTCGACCGGGAGCGGCTCGGTGGGTGCTCCAACCAGCGTCAGGGTACCGTCGCGTTTTAACAACGGCAGGTAGGCGTTGATATCGTGTTTGGCGGAGACGGTATCCAGGATAAAGTCGAAGCTGTTGGCGTGCTTCTTCATTTCATCCGCGTTTTTGGAGACCACGACATCCTTCGCGCCCAGCCGCAGCGCATCTTTCGTCTTGCCCGGGGATGTGGTGAAAAGAATGACGTTTGCGCCCATGGCATTCGCCAGCTTGACGCCCATATGACCGAGCCCACCCAGTCCGATTACGCCCACCTTCTGTCCCTTGCCCACCTTCCAATGACGAAGCGGCGAATAGGTCGTGATGCCCGCGCAAAGAAGCGGCGCGGTCGCGGCGAGATCAAGCTTGTCCGAAATATGCAGCACGAAAGCTTCCTCCACCACAATGCTGGTTGAGTAGCCGCCGCAGGTGAATCCTCCGCTTTTCTTGTCCGGACTGTTATAGGTGAAGATGGTGCCGTTTTCGCAAAACTGCTCGAGATCGACTTTGCAGGCGGCGCAGGTGTGACACGAATCGACCATACAACCCACGCCGGCCAGATCGCCTTCCTTGAACTTTTTGACCTGTCCGCCGACCTTGGTCACCCGACCGACAATCTCGTGCCCCGGCACACACGGATAGTTCGCCGGTCCCCATTCGCTACGCACGGTATGCAGATCGGAGTGACAGACACCGCAGAAAAGGATCTCGATTTGAACATCGAGCCGCCCCGGATCACGACGTTCGAAGGAGTAGGGAGCGAGAGGCGTGGTGGCGGATTGAGCGGCGTAGGCTTTGGCGGTGGTCATGGCAACGTTTAATCTTGCCCACGAGATGGGAAAGTCAACGCCCGACCACTATTTGTAACTGATCCGCGCGGGCAAGCGGGCAATCGTCCGGCTATTTTTTTGAGACGAACTCGCGGACTTCCTCGAGGTGACCGACCGAGCCAAGCTTCTCGGCGGTGTGGGCGATGAACTTGGCGTATTCCTCGATGAAGATTTTGCCCGGAGGACGGAAGTCGAACGCACCCGGATTATCGCGGAAAAATTCACGATGAACGCGGGTCCAGACCAGGCGGCCATCGGTATCGATGTTGACCTTGGTGACGCCGAGCTTCGCCGCCGGGAGATATTCGTTTTCGTTGACGCCGCAGGCATCGGGGTCGAGCGTACCGCCCGCCGCATTGATGCGCAGAACCTCGTCCTTCGGCACGCTGGAACTGCCGTGCATGACAATGGGAAAGCCGGGAATCTTCTGCTTGATGGCCTCGAGCACCTCGAAATGAAGCGATTGCTGGCCCTTGAACTTGTAGGCGCCATGGCTGGTGCCGATGGCCGCCGCAAGCGAGTCGCAACCGGTCTGCTTCACGAACTCGACCGCCTCGTCGGGATTGGTCAGGCAGGCGTTGCCCTCGTCGACCTTGATGTCTTCCTCCACCCCGCCGAGCATGCCGAGTTCCGCCTCGACGCTGAGGCCCTTGGCGTGCGCCCGCTCGACCACGCGCTTGGTAATGGCGACGTTCTCCTCGAACGGATCATGCGAGGCGTCGATCATGACCGAGCTATAGAAGCCGCTGTCGATGCAATCGTAACAGGTCTTCTCGTCGCCGTGGTCGAGGTGCACCGCGAAAATGGCCTCCGGAAAAATCTCCCCGGCGGTGCGGACAATCGCCTCCAGCATCCGTTTTTCGGTATAGGCCCGCGCCCCCTTGGAAAGCTGGATGATGAAGGGCGCCTTGGCTGCCATCGCGCCCTTGAACAAACCCATGGCCTGCTCGGCGTTGTTGATGTTGTAGGCGCCGATGGCGAATTTGCCGTAGGCGACCTTGAAGAGTTGCGCGGTGGTGACAATCATGGTGAAAAATCTCGCGGGTTGAGTTGAAAAGTCGAGGTTGAACGGCATGCCCGTGAAGCTACTAGTGTGCCAGAGGAGCTCCCTACTTATAGATATCATGCGAACCAACATCGAGAGTCGTTGCCGTATCTCCATCAACGCGAAAGATGACGCGCAAATCGCCCTCCGCGACCACAGAGTAAATTGTGGCTTTGTACTGTGCGGACAGTTTATGAATGCGATGAGTTCTTAGTCGCGGATCAAAAGGATCAACTTTGAAAATAGCCCAGGCCCGTCGAACGCTCTCCTTTTGCCCAGGCGGGAGATCATAGAAACTGTCCCAGAAATTTTCGACGACTCTATACTTCATTCTTGCGACGTGGGGGCGGCTTCGTCAGTGCTGTCTCCATATCGACAAAACGACCCGCCTCGAAATCAGCCATGCCTTTTTTAAAAGATTCAGGAACCCACGAATCATCCTCGCCGAGAACGGCATCGAATATTTCCAATCGTTGCTCCTGAGGCAGAGCTTTTAGTTCGCTAATCAGTTGGTCAACGCTCATAAATTGATACTAGGCTAGTGGGCCTGCATTTCAAGCGCCATCACCCCCCCGCAATCGCAGGAACGATGCTGACTTCATCGCCCTGCTTCACGGGCGTTTCCTTGTCCTGAAGAAAGCGGATGTCCTCGCCATTGACGTAGATGTTCACAAAGCGGCGGACGTTGCCTTTGTCGTCGAGCAGGCGCTCGCCGATGCCGGCATACTTCTTTTCGAGGGCGGCGAGCAATTCGGTGACGGTGGCGCCCTCGACCTCGACGGTGTCGAGGTTGTCGGTCAGGGGCCGGAGCGGGGTGGGGATGGAGACGGGGATGGGCATAGGGAAAGTTTTTGACGGAATTAACGGAATTATGGATTTTTTTTGGAAGCAGATTCAGACAGGAGTTACATGAAGGACATGAAAGACAAGCACGTTCCCAAGTGCAACTTGGGAACGAGGGACTAAATTGATGTCCTTCATGTTCCTCCTGTCTAATTAAGCCGCGGCCGCATGCACGGCGGTATCATTCGCGATGAGCGCCTCGAATTCACGGAGGCTGGGGTTGATCAGGCGGGGCGAGCCGAGGTGCGGCGCAACGGCCTCTGCAGTCTTGAGTCCATGCCCGGTGATGCAGAGCACCGCCGATTCGTTCGCGGGAATCTTGCCGCTGGCGATCAGCTTCTTGGCGCAGGCCACGGTGACGCCACCGGCCGTCTCGGCAAAAATGCCCTCCGTCTCCGCCAGCAGGCGAATGCCCTCGATGATCTCCTCGTCCGTCGCGTCTTCGCAGGAACCACCCGAGGGCTTGATCACGTTGACCGCGTAATAGCCGTCGGCGGGCGTGCCGATGGCGAGCGACTTCGCGATCGTCTTCGGCTTCGGCACAGGCCGGATGAGGTCGGTCCCGGCCTTAAACGCAGCCGTGATGGGATTACACCCGGCGGCCTGCGCGCCGTGGATGGTAAAGGGTTCCTCATCGAGCAGGCCGACCTTGATCGCCTCCTGGTAAGCCTTCGCCACCTTGGTCAGAAGCGATCCGCTGGCCATTGGAACAACGGTATGCTTGGGCAAACGCCAGCCGAGCTGCTCGGCGATTTCGAAGCCCATGGTTTTCGAGCCCTCGGCGTAATAGGGCCGCAAGTTCACGTTCACAAAGCCCCAGCCATACTTGCCCGCGATCTCGGAACAAAGCCGGTTGACCTGATCGTAGGCGCCATGGATCCCGATGACCTGCGTGCCGTAAACGAGGCTGTTGAGCACCTTGCTCTGCTCCAGGTCGGCGGGAATGAGGACATAGCTTTTCAGCCCGGCGCCGGCGGCATGGGCGGCGACGCTGTTCGCAAGATTGCCGGTCGAGGCGCAGGCGACGATCTTGAAGCCGAGTTCCTTCGCCCGCGAAAGCGCGACGGAAACGACGCGGTCCTTGAAAGAAAGCGTTGGATAATTGAAGGCGTCGTTCTTGACGTAAAGTTCGCGGACGCCCAGCGCCTTGGCGAGGCGATCGGCCTTGACCAGCGGCGTGAACCCCGTGTTAAGACCGACGGTAGGTTCGCCGTCAATGGGGAGCAACTCGCGGTAGCGCCACATGCTGTGGGGACGCGATTCGATCAGTTGCCGGGAAATGGAGTGCCGGATAAGCTCGTAGTTGTAGTCGGCCTCGAGCGGGCCGAAGTCGAATTCACAAACATGAACGGCCTTCTTCGGGTATTGCCGGCCGCATTCGCGACACTTGAGATAGCTGAAAAATTCCTTGCCCATAGGTTCCATCGCTTACCGAGGATCGACCTCGACGAGATTTGGGACAGGAATACGTGATGCCTGAATACGAGTAGGCACCCGCTCCTTATCCTCCCCGGCATCGAACGCGTTATGCGCACGGCACCGAGCTGGGTTTGGCACCTGGACGGCAGCGAAGTTTCGGATGAAAAATCACTACCCGGTTGCCGCGGTTTCGCAGGGCCAGCCCCTCCACCGCTCTCGATAAGTTAGCTTTATTTAAAGGCCGGGACGTAAAATGTCAAGTGGCACGTAGTCTGAAGACAGTTTGATGCGGCTAGTTCCAGTTGAGCAAAGGAATCAAAATGGCGATGCAGACGGCCAGGCCCAGAATAATGTAGGTGAAGCGGTCGGCGGCATCGGGATGGAATATCTTATTGCTGACCTCCAGCGGAGGAAGATGAGAGGGGGGAAAGGTCGCCGGCACCGATCCCAGATTCATGTTCCAGTCGATGCGGGGTAAGGGCGCCAGGAAATCAATCACCGGAATGGTTTTCATTTTTCCAGCGTATCATGAAACTCAGCTGAAGGAATGGGGTGTTCACCCCATGAGTCACTTTCACTGCTTTATTCTTGGAAAGCGGGATGCCGCGTACTTGAGGCCAAACCCGTACATCAAGCAGAGCGCACCGCCGATCACCGCGAAAATTGCGCCGACTAAACAGATTCGCAGCCGGAGTGGATCACGTACCGCTCCCAGTCCCAACATTCACCCATCGACATTCGTTGATCACGAAGCCCATGCATGCCGTTGTTACCCAGTACGGCATAAGAGAAAAAGACCAGGCTTATGATCGAGAACAAACACGAATTAATGGAAACGATCGCCCCACAAAACCAAATCTTTCGGGCAAACCCGTAGAACATTTCAGTTTTTGGCATCGGCGTTCGATCTCAATGCTCCATCCGCAACACGACTTCGCCCTTCTGGATTTTCACGCAGCAGGTCAGGCGATATTTCTCCGGGTCCTTGTTCCATTGATCGAGCACGTTCAGCTCCTCGTCGGTTGGAGGATCAAGATTTTCCATGCCCGATTCGATGGCGACGGCGCAGGTTCCGCAGGAGCAGTTAAAACATCCCGCCTCCATCTCGACTCCTGCTTGCTCCCCGGCGTCAAGCAGCAGGGTATCGGGGGGAACTTCGGCGGATTGACCGCCCGGCAAAAGGGTTACTTTGGGCATAAACTTGAAACAATTGTAGGGTCTATTTTAAAAAGAGGGCAAGACTGGTGGTGCGGTTCCCGGGACGGTAACCTTACCATAGACCCCGCCGTCAGGCAGAACCATCTCGCAGAAGTTGCCGCGAAGCCCTCGACTTACGTCCATAAATATCACAGTATGGGACGCTTGGTGATCCAAGACAAAATAAGTTATTGCCTAAAATGAGTTCGATTCATCCGCTTCCCATCATGAAAGCTGCGGGAGCCCTCGTCGTTTTACCCGGAAAAATGTGATGGAAATTCATATCCGGCTGGCAGGCGTACAACTTGGGCCCTACTCGGAAAAACAGGTACGGGAGTATCTTTCGGAAGGGTTGGTGTCCCCCACCGATTCCGCCCGGACGGACGGGACCGACAACTGGATCCCGGTGAGCGACCTCCTTTCCAGCCTGCCGCCGCCGGTCGACCACGCCGGACTGCAAACCGCCGTGATGCCGGCCTCTGCCCAATTTCCGGCCGCGCCGACCGTCCCACTCTCGGCGACGGAATTCGTACCTGACGAAGAGGCCGTTGAAGCGCCCAAACGGGCACCCGACGCCCCTCCCGGGGTTTCCCATCTGCCTTCGAGAAATCTCGAATCGAAAAATGTTTCCCTTTCCTCGGAGACCGGCGCGATATCCAAAAAGACGATCTTGCTCGGGCCGACCGCTCCCACGGTTCCTTCCCGATCGGGACAGGTCGCTTCCTTCTCGACCACCACTTCACCTTTGACGCCGTTGCGTCAGGGGACAAAAAAGGTGCCGCGCTCCTCCTTGGAAAAAGTGCTCGGGCCCAAGACCGCCCCTCTTCCATCCCGGCCGATTCCTGCTCCGTCCGCCCCCCCTTCTCCCCCGGCTCAACCAGCTTCGGACGCCTCCACGCCGATCCCAACAGACCCGAAAAAAGCGCCTCTCCCCTCCCTGCTGAGATCGCTCACGGCGAAAACCGTTCCGATGAGGTCCTCGGCCGCGCCGCCCTTGGGGTCGAGCACGGTCCCCGTGACGGCTCCGCTGCCCGCCACCTCCGTATTCAAGCCCACCTCGGGAACCGTTCCTCCACCCTCCGTCGTCAACGCGCTGACAAAAAAACTCGGGAAAACGCCGATGCCTGACGGCCCGACCCGGCCCCAAACTCATCCGCCGACCCTGGGGCTGCCCGTGGAGACGAACAAAATTGCTCCCCTCCATCTGAAGGCTCCCGAGAAATCGGCCGCTTCCATTCCCCCTGACCTGGACGAGGAGCTTATTCCTCCTCCCCCTCGCAAACGAAGCCTGGCCGGTTTGATTTATCTCTGCGCCGGGCTCTCTCTTCTCCTTCTTTACTACGTCTGGTCGCCCTACCACGCATCCTCCTCGCTGCGCAACGCGCTGAACGATGCCAACGCGGCGGAGCTCGATGCGGTGATTGATTTTCCGGCCGTCAGGGCCTCGCTGAAGGAACAGATCGAAACCACCCTTGCCCCCGCCAGCCCCTCCGATTCTTCCCCGGGCACAACCCCGTCGAACGCGCTTTCCATGATCGAACATTCCATCGATCTCTATGTCACGCCGAAGGGAATCGAAACTTTGGTGAACAAGACCGGTGAATTTTCCAAGGACGATTTGAATCAGGTCATCTCGCCCGACGTGGCTGGAAAAATCCTTCTCGCGATCACCGGGCAACCCGTGAGGAATCAGGGTCTCTCTTCCTTTAATGATTTTGTCCTCCAGATGGATGCGGCGTGGCTGCACCTTCAGTTTGGGGGAATAGGCTGGAAGCTAAAACGAGTCGACCTGCAGCCTGCCTTGCTGGCGACCGGCGCCGCCGCGGCCTCTCCCCTGGTCGCTCCCGTGGTCGATACGTATCTCGAACGGGGCAACAACAAGGTGAAAAATAACGACTGGAACGGAGCCCTTGCCGACTTCACCCAGATCCTGGCCATCGATCCGCAATCGAGCGCCGCCTATAATGATCGCGGCACCGCCCGGCAGTTCAAGGGCGATCTCGACGGGGCGATCAAGGATTACAGCCACGCCCTCGCCATCGATCCGCAAATGGCCGCCGCTTATAACGGCCGGGGCAACGCCAAAGCCGCCAAGAATGACCAGGACGGCGCCATCGCCGATTTCACCGAGGCGGTCCGGATCGATCCCACCATGGCGGCCGCCTACGACAGCCGGGGCAATGCCAAAACCGCCAAGGAGGACCTCGATGGGGCCATCGCCGACTTCACCCAGGCCATCACCATCGATCCGACCCTGGCCAGCGCCTACAGCGACCGCGGCTTTGCCCGGCAGGCCAACGGCAACCTCGACGGAGCAATCTCCGACTACACGCAGGCCCTCGCGCTTAAACCCAAAACGGCCATCGCCTATTATAATCGTGGCCTCGCCCGGCAATCCCAGGGCAATCTCGAAGCCGCCATCGTCGATTACGACCGCGCCCTCGCCTTCGATCCCAAGATTGCCGGGGCCTACTACAACCGGGGTAATGCGAAAAATGCCCTGCACGACGTGGACGGCGCCATCGCCGATTTCACCCAGGCGGTGACCCTCAACCCGAAGATAGCCCTCGCCTACTGCAACCGGGGCCTGGCGCGGCAATTCAAGGGCGATCTGGACGGCGCGCTCGCCGATTACACCCAGGCCCTTGCCATCGATCCCAAAATTGCCATCGCCTACTTCAACCGGGGCTTGATCAAGCAACAGAAGAACGATCTCGACGGGGCCATTGCCGACAACAGCCAGGCCCTCGATCTCGATCCGAAAAACGCCCTCGCCTATTACAACCGCGGCTTCGCCAAACTGGCCAAGGGCAATCTCGATGGGGCCATGGCCGACCTCAAACAGTTCTGCGATCTCGCCCCCAAAGACCATTATGCCGACGACGCCCATCTTTACCTTTGGTTGATCGCCAAGGCGCAAAATGTCAGGACCGATCCCGACCAGGAACTTTCCGACGCCCTTGAAAACAACTGGAATTCCCCTTCCGACGACCTCGCCTCCAAAACCGCGGCGTTTCTCCTGGGACGCATCAACGAAACCGATTATCTCGCCATAACGGCCCCGGACACGAAGGCCGATCCGGGCCAACAGTGCGAAGCCTGGTATTTCGCCGGCATGAAGCGGTTGCTGATGGGAGACAAGATAACCGCCATCGATTATTTCCAGAAATGCGTCGCGACCCGGCAAACCGGTCAAAACCAATACCTCCTCGCCCAGGCCGAACTCCAAGCCTTGCAGTCGCCTCCTCCTTCGCCACCTCCCGCTCCCGTCCCTGCGCCCACGCCGGCCCCGGCTCCACCGAAAATGCCTTAGAATCTGAGCTCGAGCCTGCTGCTTTTGAGCCATTGCTCCGCGCGGCGATAGTCGGGAAAGGCTTTGGCCACGAGCTTCCAGTAGCGGCGGGAATGATTCATCTCCCGGCGGTGCATCAGTTCATGAATGATCAGGTAATCGACCACGTCGGGCGGCGCCTGAATCAGCCGCCAGTTGAGCGAAATGGTTCCCCGCGCGGAACACGAACCCCAGCGGGTTTTCTGCGCGCGGACGGAAACGCGCTGGACCTTGATTTCGTGAACGAGGGCCAGTTCCCGCGTACGAAGGGGAAGCTCGCGTTCGGCCATGCGGCGAAGATGCTTCTCCACCACCTCGCGGTAATCGGGTTGTCCCTGCGGCAGGGGAATGACCTGATCCGAAAAGCAAAGTCTCCAACCCCTTTCCCCTTCCTCGACCCGCAGGCGGACCTCCTCTCCGCGAAAAAGAAAACGGGATCCATCCTGCCACGGCTCGCGCGCGTGACTGCGGCTTCGCCAGTGCTCCACGCGCCGGAGAAGCCACGCCTCGCTCCGTTCCAAAAAGCGGAACCCCTCCGCCTCCGAGCCGCGCCGCGGAATCACCAGCCGCGCCGAGCCGTCGGGTTGCAGGCCGAGCAGATAGCGGCGGGCGCGGGGCTGAAAAACGATGCGCACCGTGATGCCATGCTTCCAGGGCACCGACCGGTCGGTCCTTGCCGGGCTCAGACGGCCCGGCTTCAGGCGATCGAGCTGTTGCTCCAGGAAATCGAGGGAAAGTTGAAGCATCGGAAGGACGATTATTTGGTGGTCATCACAATCCGCCCATCCCAGTCCGCCGGCGGCGGATGGGCCGAAAATTCGCGGCTGGCCTGCAGATAATTCGTCACGCACCAATCGTCCGGATCAATTTTTGCGCAGGCCAGAAAACCGGCCTCCGCCTGGGCGAAGCGCCGCGCCAGAAAATCATCGAAGGCCGCTTCGTAGCGCGCAACGTTTTCCACGCTTATCCTCGAATCGGAGAGATCGGCCTTTTCGGCCAGCACCTCATAGACGACGGTCGGCGTGCTTTTGCCCTTGAGCACGATCAGGCCGAGTCGCCGCACGAGAAAGCCGTCGCCGATCAGCAGGCGCACGCTCTCGCTGATGGCCAGGTCCGTCTTGAACTCCTTGGTCATCCCTTCCAGCCGCGAAGCCGTGTTGACTTCATCTCCCATGACCGTGAACTCCATGCGACCGGTCGATCCGAGCATTCCGGCTTGGACGACCCCATGGTTCAAGCCGATGCCGATGCGCAACGGCAGCAATCCTTCGGTTTTGCGTTCCTCGTTTAATTTACGCAATTGATCACGCATCATCAGGGCCGACCGGACCGCATTTTGGGCGTCTTTCTCCGGGCCCTGGCTGGCCGCCTCGATGTCGCCCCAGGCCGCCATGACGGCATCGCCGATGAATTTGTGGAAATTACCTTTGCATTCGGTGACGCAGGCGACCATGCGCTCAAAATAAATGTTCAACTGCCGGACGACTTCAGCCGCAACGAGTCCTTCGCTCATTTTTGTGTAATCGCGAATATCGGAGAAAAGGACGGTGGCGGGGCGGTCGGAGCCTCCCAGCTTCATGTTTTCCGGATGCTCCAACAGGTGATTCATGATTTCGGGGGAAACCATGCGGGAGAAGATTTGTTTAATTTGTTGCCGACCCCGCCGCTCCTCGCGCCAACGCAAAACCACGCCCCAGAAATTCACCGCCCCATAACTGATGACCGGCCACGCCAGGGCTATTTGCACACTCCACAGCCAGAAGATCCCGAAGGCGATGAGGTTATATAGAAACGCCACCGCAATGGGCATCGAAACGGCCTCACCCACCGGCGCGTCCTTCAGGCGCAGCAGCGTGGGCCAAGTGACCAGCGACCATCCGATGACCACCCAATACCAGGGGACGAACGTGAGATAGTCGTTCTTCAGGACATTGTTGATAACGTTAAGATGCGCGAAGGGAAGCGGACTTCGGCTCGCCAGCGGGGTCGGCCCCATGTCTCCCAGCGCCGTGGCGGCCTCGCCGATGAGAAGGGTTTTGTTTTCGATCTGGCAATCCTTGGCGATGGGCGCGCCCGTCGTGGCGTGATCGTTCAAATTTTGCATCAGCCCGTAGAACGAAATCGCATGAAAATTTTGTTGCCGCCGGTAGTTGATGGAAAATTCCGCCCGCTCATTGGTCGGAATGGTCCACGTTTTGCCGGAGGAGTTCCTGAGCCGGACCACGCGGGCGGGCAGGTCGACTTCAACCTTGTCGGGATCAACATTGAGCGTTTGACATAACGTCTGCAGAGCCAGCGAAGGATAGACCTTGTCCTGCACACGCAACACCAGCGGCATGGTGTGCCGGATATCGTCGATGGGCGAAGGGTCGTCGTTGACGAATCCAAAGAGGCTCTGGGAACGAATTTCCGGGACCGGAAAATCGGCCACGTTGGAACCGGGAAGCTGCTTGATGTCTCCCCGAATATTCGTCAGCGCCGCGGTGGGGCCCGGGCTGGAAAGCGCTTCCCGGGTGCGCTTCTCTTCCGCCTGCGCCAGCGTCGCCTGCCCGGGCTCCTCCAGACTAAGCGCCCCGGTAATGACGCTCGGGAAAAGCGCCGCCGCCGTGCCCAACAGGCTGTCGTCGTTGTTAACGGCCTGGGCGTTGGGTTGCTCGAGCTTGTTGGAGCTCTCGGTGAACATCAGATCGAAAGTCAGCGTATGCGGATTGACCCCCGCGTTGGCGATCGTCTTGAGAAAATCGGCCTCGACCGAGCGCGGCCAGACCCACTTGCCGAATTGGGCCAGGGAAAGCTCGTCGATCCCCACGAAGACGAGCCGCGAATCGGCCGGAGGATCGAACGGCGCGCGCGCCTTGAACCGGAGATTGACCGTGAGGTTTTCGAGCATGTCCACCAGCGGCGTGGTGTGGATGAGAACGCCCGTCACCGCCAACGCGATCAGCGGCGCGAACAAATGATAGAGGCGCGCCTGGATCCAACCTGAAGGGAGGGACGGAGGCGCCTTGGTCATGGCGATTACCTTCGGAAAAAAGGCCCCGCTGGCAAGCTTTATAGCAGCGAGGAAAAGCGCCCCCAAAGAATGATGAGGCCATTTTCTTTTATTTTGCCAACAGACCAGATGACAGCGCGCCAGTTATAGCTTCGCATCGCCGGACCCATTTTGAATAAGCGGCTGAGCGGTCGGAAATCGTCGTCTTGAGGAACAACCTAACTGGGAAGGGGGGATGCCCCCCATCCTTAGTGAAACGGGAAGCCGTGGTTGCGGCGATGCCTGCTCGACTTGGCACGCATCAATCACTTCCGCCTCGATGAAGAGGCTTTATGGCGTGTGGGTGTTTTCTGGACCCGGGCTGATCCGACTTTGCGGGAACGCGCGGCACGCCGGCCCGACTCTTTGCGCGCGACCTTCTTCGCCTGGCCGCTCGTACGCCGGCCGCCTCCGCTTTTTTCGCCTCCGCCACTCTGCTTGTTGACCGTTTGCCAGGCTCTTTTTTCAGCCACGCGCTTTGGAGCGCCCCGCTTTTCGTAGCTCTCCTCAATGTGTTCGGCCTGACGCTTTTGTTTGTCGGAATATTTATTTTTGGATCCTCTAGGCATGTCGATCACATCGCAGAACGTGTACCCAAATTCGATTGCAAACTAAGTCCTTGGTAGAAACCTGATTGGAATGGCGCCCCGTTATTCGCGGCTCTCCGCCTCGTGCAAGGAGCAACCATTTACTCGATGCAGAGACGCAAAACGCAATCGCGCAAGAGGGCTCCGTTTGAATTCATTCGCTCCGGAAGCATGGTATTCAGAGGCAAACGTGGTATAGCTCTTTTAAGCGGGTGTCTTCTGTGCATGCCGCCTGCTCTGGGGAAATGACCTGTGTCGGGAAAATTGCTCTCTTCTTTTTTCACTCACAGAACCATCGTTGTCTTTTTGAGCCTCCTTTACGCGGCGGGAGCATTGCTCTCGACCTGGAACATTATCACCCACACCCGGGACTCGACCAAGGCCATCGAACAAATCCTCACAACCTACAGTTTGAAAAATGAGGGCGAGCAGGCCGTGGATCGCTATGCCAACGAGCATCCCCTCCTCGGCATGTTCTTGTCCTCGCCGATCAAGCACGAACTCGAGCTTCCTTCCCACGACGAATCCACGAAGGCCCTCAGCTCAGACCTGACCGAGTATCTGAAAACCGTGCGGCAGGAATCGTCCAGGGCCGCATGGTGGTCCTGGTTCCTCTTGTGTCTCAGCGCATTTTACGCCGTCACCGTCATCGCTTCGCAACGCAGCTTCACCACGCGTTCCGTTCTCTTCTCGTTGACGACCATTTCCGTCATCTTCTTTGTCGTCGGCATCTTCGCGCCCGCCATGGTGATTTGGACCGCCCCCAGCATCCCGATGGAATCGGGCAAACTGAGCTTTGTCTTGCAGCATGAGGTGCGGGGAATCGCCGCCATCATCTGGGAGCTGCTTACCACCGGCCATTGGATCGTCGGCGGCCTGCTGCTTCTTTTCAGCATCCTGACGCCCCTCACCAAAGCTTCGCTGACCTTTTTCGTGACCGCCTCACGTTCGAAAACCCGGAATTATAAGATCGGGCAACTGCTCCACACCATCGGCAAATGGTCCATGGCCGACGTTTTCGTCGCGGGCGTGCTCCTGGCGCTTTATGCGCTGAAGGCGCAGGAGGCGACCAAATCGATTCCCTGCCTCGGGCTCTATTACTTCATCGGCTACTGCTTGTTGAGCATGACCACGACCGAGCTTCTGGTCCACTCCGGAGCCGTCGCCGGCAACGACGAAAAGAAATCGGAGAAAAAACTCGGCCCTTCGGCCATCGGCGGATTATTCGCGGGCCTGCTCTGCTTCGTCATCGGATCGAGCCTCTACACCTATCAGCAATACACGTTGAACACCAAACAGGAGGTGACGGCCTCCAGCTCACCCCAAAAACTCAACAATGCCGATTTGGTCCTGCCCGCCCACAAATAACCGACCGTTCATTCGCGCACAACCTTGGTGGGATTTTTGTCCTCGCGCAAACCTTGAAAAGAAGGATGCCTGAGAATGCCGTCGGAGGTCCACTCGGTGAATTGGACTTGCGCCACCAGCTTCGGCTCGACCCATCGGCTGTCGGAAGCCTTCCAACCCTTGGGCCGCCAGCGTCCGGACGGTTCCTGGACTTCCTCCACGTAGGGGACGTCCGATTCCAACGGCTTCAATTTCCGGTAAATTTCCCTGAGCGCCTTGTCATTGAAACCGGTGCCCACCCGCCCGGCGAAAATAAGGCGCTTGTCCCGATAATAGCCTAGAATCAAAGAACCGAAATACTGCCGCGATTTTTTGGGCAAAGTATAGCCGGCAATGACAAATTCCTGGCTCTTGTGAAACTTGATTTTCACCCAGGCCTGGGAGCGATGCCCCGTCTCATAGGTGGAATTTTTTCGTTTGGCGATGGAACCCTCCGCTCCCGCCAACTTCATTTTAGCCAGAATCTCCCCCGGGTCTTCGGTGAAAAAAGTGGAGGGCCGGATCGGATCGACGGCGTTAAGCAAAAGGGCCTCCAAATGTGTTTTTCTTTCCAGCAAGGGTAGATCGCGAAGATCGCGGGTTCCCTCAAAAAGCAGATCGAAGACATAGTAGACCACCGGATGCCTCGACTCGCCGGAGTTCTGCAAAAGCTGAAACGAGCTTCGCCCCTGATCGTTCAGCGCGCACACTTCCCCGTCGACGATGCAGCTTTTGACCGGCAATTTGGCGATGGCCTTGACGACTTCTGGGAAACGCTCGTCCAGTCTCTTTTTGTTGCGGGACCAAAGTTCCACCTCCCTGCCATTTTTAACTGCGAGGACGCGGAACCCGTCGAATTTTACCTCATAAATCCACTCGCCGTCGTGGGGCGGAGCGGGAGCCGTCGCGGCCTTCATCGGCTCAATGAATTTGAGGCGACGCGAGGAAGCCATGAGGGCTAGGCGGCTTTGCGATGCCGCGTTTTCGTCGCCTTGTTCCCGGACTTCGCCTGCTTCGACGAGCTCTTCCCCGACTTCGTATGGGAGAGGCTTTCTTCCAGGACGCTCATGAGGTCGATGATATTGGACGGCTTCTTCTCCGTTTTGGGCGTAGCATGCTTCTTCTGCTCGGGATGCTTCACCTTCTCTTCAATCATCGCCATGAGCTGCGTTTTATATTCGTCCTCGTATTTTTGCGGGTCCCATTTCGACGTCATGCCATCGATCAGTTTCTTCGCCATCTGCACTTCCCGCGGCCGGGCCTGGCCTGACTTCGGAAACTTAAGCGAATCGGCATCCACCAGCTCGTCGCCAAAATGCATGATTTCGAGAATGATCGCATTTCCCTGGGCCTTGACCCCGGCGAGATGCTCACGCGTGCGAATGACCACCTTGGCGATTCCGATCTTGCCCGAATCGCGCAGCGCCTCCCGCAAGAGCGCATAGGCCTTGTCCCCGCCTTTCTGCGGTTCAAGAAAATAAGGCTTCTGGAAATACATCGGATTGATTTCTCCCACGTCGACAAAATCCATGATGTCGATGGTTTGGGCCGCGGCTTCGAGGTCGACCCGCTTGAAATCCTCATCCTTCAAAATGACAAATTTTCCCTTCTCATATTCGTAGCCCTTGACGATGTCTTTCCACGGAACTTCTTTTCCATCGGCCTCGGCGACCCGTTTGTAATTGACGGGGCTCTGGTCGGTCTTTCGCAACAGCCGAAAGCTCAATTCTTCGCGCCGGGTCGCGGGATAAAGGGCCACCGGAATGGTCACGAGCCCAAACGAAATGCTGCCGTTCCACATTGATCGCATGCCTTACGATACCGCGGACCTCTTCCTGCGCAAATTGCCGACCCCAAAGTTCTGGCGTAGTTTCCCCCATGGCAAAGAACACGACGCTCAAGGTCGAGGGAAAATCGCTTTCCGTTTCCAATCTCGACAAGGTCTATTATCCCAAAACCGGTTTTACCAAGGGCGAGATGATCGCCTACTACATTAAGATCGCGCCGTTTGTGCTTCCCCATTTGCACGGACACCCGCTGACCATGAAGCGCTATCCGAACGGCGTGGACGCCCCGTTCTTCTACGAAAAGCAATGTCCCAAGCCAAGGCCGCCCTTTGTCCAAACCTGCCAGGTCGCCCGTCATCATGAACCCGGCGCCATTCAATATTGTCTGGTCAACAATCTTCCGACCCTCGTTTGGGTGGCCAATTTGGGAGACTTGGAACTCCACACCTTCTTGTCGAAAACACCCCACGTCCACAAGCCCACGCAAATCGTCTTCGATCTCGATCCCGGTCCCCCTGCGGACGCCGTCCAATGCGCGCAGGTCGCCCTCTGGATCAAGGAAATGTTCGATAACCTTGGGCTCGAGATTTTCATCAAATCCTCCGGCTCGAAAGGCATGCAGGTCTACGTTCCGCTCAACACGGCGACCACGTATGATGTCACGAGTCCCTTCGCGAAGGCGGTCGCGCAGACTTTGGAGCGCGCCCACCCGGAGCTGGTCGTTTCCGACATGAAAAAACATTTGAGGCAGGGCAAGGTGCTGGTCGACTGGAGCCAGAATTCCGAAACAAAAACCACCGTCTGCGTCTATTCCCTGCGGGCCAAGGAGCGCCCCTATGTCTCGATGCCGTTGGAGTGGGCCGAAGTGGAGCGATGCTTGAAAAAGAAGGATGCCTCGCTCGTCTTTTTCGAAGCCTCGGACGCGCTCAAGCGAGTGGAAAAAAAAGGCGATCTCTTCGCCCCCGTGCTCAAAATAAAACAGGATTTGAAAAAAGCGCTGGCCGCCTTCAAGGCCGGGACCCCGGTCCACACGAAAGGGCCACGACTCAAAGGCCTCGGGGACGGCACCCTCTCGGCCTACAACGCGAAGCGCGACTTCACCCAGACCGCCGAGCCGTCGGGAAAGACCAAGCCTGGCGGAAAAAAGCGGCTCTTCGTCATCCAAAAGCATGACGCCTCCCACCTTCATTACGATTTTCGGCTCGAGCTCGACGGTGTGCTCAAATCGTGGGCGGTTCCGAAAGGGCCTCAAACCGATATGGAAACCAAGCGCCTCGCCATGATGGTCGAGGATCATCCCTACGATTATGCCCGCTTCGAGGGAACGATCCCGGCCGGAAATTACGGCGCGGGCGCGGTCATGGTTTGGGATATCGGCACGTGGGAAAACCTCGGCCCCGAGCCGTATGAGGGAATCAAGTCGGGCAAACTCCATTTTCGGCTCAACGGAAAAAAGCTCCGCGGCGAATGGGCCCTCGTGAAGATGCATGGTCCTCGCGCAACCAAGGGAAACGAGTGGCTCCTGCTCAAGCACGGCAAAGCGATGAAACCAATTTCCGCAAAGCAGGACGATACCTCGGCCATCTCGGGACGAACCATGGCCCAGATTGCGGGGCCTCATAGCAAACAGTGGACGAGTGGACGCAAGGCAACCAACAAGAGTGAGGCGAAGAACGAGGGGCCTTTCAAAGGCCGCATCGCCGCTTTGGCGCGAAAAGCCGTTGGCTCGCGAAGCTGATCCTTCCCTCAGATCATTTCCATGCACATTGCATGGAGGGTTTCACTCCCTAGGGCAAACGACACGGAGGCTCTAAAAATGCTTTTCTCTAAGTTCCTCTCCAACGGCGAAATAGGATGTTGCGCCTTAGTGGCACGGCCCCTGCAAAGAGATTTTGAAATAACATTCGCAAGGTATCCGCGCATCCTGGCCCGGTGAACCCAGCGAACAAATCAACAAAGGATATTTATGAAAACTCCCCCAATTAACTACGCATGGGCTTTGGCCGGTGCCGTGGCGATCAGCCTCGCCTGCTCGCCCATCGCATCCGCGCAAAGCTCCAACCCGACGGCCGACACGACTCAAAACAGCAAGACCTCTGACAGCACGGCCGATCAAAACAGTTCCACGACTGGCGCTCCCGGAGCCGGGACCGGAACGTTGGATAAAACAAGTTCCAGGGACACGACCAATTCCCTCGACATGAATCCTTCCATGGCTCCCACCGGCTCTGCCAATCAATCGGGCACCAAAAATCCGAACCCGGTCGCCCCGGATCAGACCAGCGCCTCGACCAGCAGCCGTTCCGACAAAATGTCGGATCGCGAGTTCATGCTCAAGGCCGCTCAGGGCGGAATGACCGAAGTCGAACTCGGCAAGCTGGCTCAGGAAAAAGGATCCTCCTCGGACGTGAAAGAATTCGGTTCCCATATGGTCATGGATCATTCCAAGGCCAATGAAGAACTGAAGGCGATCGCGGCGAACAAGGGTGTCACTCTTCCCAGCGCTCTCGATGCGAAGCATCAGGCGGCGGTCGATCGGTTGCAACATCTGTCCGGTCCGGCCTTTGACCGCGCCTATGTCAAGGCGATGGTGAAAGACCACGAGAAAGATGCGGCGGAATTCCGCGACGCTTCGGATTCGGCCCAGGATCCCGACGTAAAAAACTTTGCCGGCAATACGCTTAAGATGATTGACTCGCATCTCGCCGATATCAAAAGCATCCAGAGTAAGATGAAATAACGTTCCGTCTCGGCTTCTCCCTCGTTTTCATCCGACAAAGTGAAAACCAAAGAACGCTCCAGTCGTGAGGCCGCGGAAATCCCGCGGCCTCAACTTTGGAAAGGGCCAGCGAAAGTTCCCGTTCCAATTTTCGATCATCATAGGCCATTTGCTGCCAAACTCCGGGGACAATGAAACCGCCCCACTCCAAACCGGGACCTATCCGACGTTTTTTTTCCCTGCTCGGCCCCGGCGTGATCACCGGCGCCGCTGATGATGATCCCTCCGGCATTGTCACCTATTCGATCGCCGGCGCGCAGTTGGGCACCTCGCTCCTTTGGACGGCCCTCCTGACCTGGCCGCTCATGGGCGCGGTCCAGATGATGTGCGCTCGGGTCGGACTCGTCTCGGGGGTCGGACTGGCCGGCGCCCTCCGAAAAAAATTTCCGCGGTGGCTTTTGGTCGTGGCCGCCCTTGCCCTTTTCATTGCCAACACCATCAATATCAGCGCCGATCTTTCCGGCATGGCCGAAGTCATGCAAATGCTGACCGGCGTCACTTCACGCATCTTTATCGTGGTCTTCGGATGCCTCATCATTTTTGTCACGGTGCGGTTTCCTTATAAAGCCATCGCCTCGATTTTGAAGTGGCTGGCCGCCGTTCTTTTTTCCTATGTGATTACCGCCTTCATCGTCCATCCCCACTGGCCCACCGTTCTCGCGGCGACCTTCCTGCCCCGATGGCCGACCAGCCACGCGCAGTGGACCACCCTCGTCGCCATCCTCGGGACCACCATCAGCCCTTATCTCTTTTTCTGGCAATCCTCGCAGGAAATCGAGGAGGAAAAGGTGAAGGGACATCGGACAGAGGCCAGTCGGCGCGGCGCGCCTCTCTCCGCCTTGAGGGACCGCGCCCTGGATGTCGGGGTCGGGACCTTCTTCTCCAATTTTATCATGTACTTCATCATTCTCACCACCGCCATTACGCTTCACCCGCATGGCGTCACGGACCTCAAATCTTGCCGCGACGCCGTGGAAGCCCTGCGTCCCCTCGCCGGAAACTTCGCCGCCCTTCTCTACTCGATCGGCCTGCTCGGCGTCGGCTTCCTCGCCATCCCCACCCTGGCCGGGTCTTCCGCCTATGCCTTCTCGGAAACCTTTGACTGGCGCCAGGGCCTCGATCAAAAATTGAGGAACGCTCGCGCCTTCTATGGCGCGCTCGCCTGCTCCGTCGTCGTCGGCATGGCGCTCTCTTTCACCAGCATTCGTCCCATGGACGCGCTCTTCCTGACCGCGGTGATCAACGGCGTGCTCGCCCCCTTCCTGCTGGTCGGCATTCTCGCAGTCGCCTGCGACCATGCCATCATGCAAAATCAACCGAGCTCAATGCTCGCCCGGGTGGCTGTGGCGATCACGACGCTCGGCATGTTCGGCGCCGCCGCCGCTCTCTTTTTTCTATAGAGAAGATCAATCCCTTCATCGCAATAAGCCCTATCTCAAAAATGTGGAATCGCAAATAACATTGAACGGGAGAGCTCTCTGATAACGTCTCTTTCTTTAACCGACTCAGCATCAGCCGCTTCTTCCGTGCTCTATAGGAGTGGCATACGATCCGCTATTTTTAACTCAATAGATAATAGCCTCTTAAAATTGAAAGGATTCTTATGCCAGAAACTCTTAGCAAAACGGATAATCGCCAGATCATCGGCGGATTATTTTCGGACCGGAACAATGCCGATAAAGCCGTGCAGGCCTTCCGCGATTTGGGCATTCCCGAGCAAGACATTCAGATCGTGGTCATGCTCAACGAAAAACAGGCCAAGGAAGCCTACACGGACGCGCTGGTCGGGCGGGGCGTCGCCGAATCGCAGGCCCTCTTTTATGAAAAGGCGGTCCGCCAGGGAAAAATCCTCGTGGCCATTCACGATGTCACCGACCCGGTTCCCGTCATCGAAGTCTTCGACGCTTACCAGGCCGAATTCAACCCGGACGGCTCGCGTAATCTTCGCCAGGACGTGCTCGGCCTCACCGCCGGTGCAGCGGCGGGAGCGGTCGCGGGAGGCATCGCCGGAACCGTCGCCGCAGGCCCGCTGGGTGGCGCCATCGGGGCGGCCGCAGGCGCGGTCGTAGGAGGCGGAGCCGGAGCCGCCGTCGGTAAGGCCACGGAACATCGCAAATAATCGGGACTAACTTTAGCGTCTTCCCCGCCGCCGCGCGTGGCTGGGAAGGCTTCCCGGTTCACCGAGAAAGTCCTGGATATAGAGCATATTCACCAGGACAAGGATGACGGCGGCGAGCGGCGTGGCGAAAGCCAGGCCCGCACCACCCAGCAAAAGGCCCATCAAGAGTTCCGAGCCTAGGACAAAAGCGGGCGGCAGAGAAATGGCCTTTTTCTGCACGAGGGGCGTGATGAGGTTGGCTTCGAGGATCTGGATGCCGAGATAAAGCAGGCAGACCCAGAGTCCCATGGTGGGACTGATCGTCAGCCCGAGCATCACGGCCGGAATGACCGAGATCAGCGGGCCCAGGCTTGGAATGAAAGAAAGAAGCGCCGCGATCAATCCGAGCGTCCCGGCCAGCGGCACGCCCAGGAGGGCAAGGCCGATCCCAATGAAGGTCCCCACGGACGCCATGGTTGCGAACTGCCCCATCAGCCACCACCAGAGCGTAAAACCCAATTCATCGAGCACCGCCCCGATCCGATTCCGCCGTGCTTTCGGGAACAGATTCAGGAAACCGGTGCGATAAAGGTCAGGCTGGAAAGCCAGAAAGATTCCGATGACCACGGCAAACAGGAGACCGCCGAAACCGTGAATCGTCACCCCGGCAAATTTGAGGACACCCTGCCAGTTGCTGTCCTTCGACGCGTCCATGGCCCGCTGACCCGCTGTGAGCAGATGCCCGCCCCAGGGAGAGGCCTTCATTTGATCGAGCAACTGATGGTACGCCTTCGGCAGCGCGTCCGATAAGTTCGTCGATTGCTCCGCGACGGCCGGCCCGACCAGCAGGCCCACGAGGACCAGCAGCTGGAGAAGGCCGATGAGGGCGAAGGCCACGCACGCCGAGTAGGAAAAGCGGGTGTGTTTCGTCAAGAATCGGCCGAGCCCGGAAAAAAAAAACGGCCAGAAAAATGGACGCGAAGAAGACAAGGAGAACCTGCGCGGTGTACCAAAGAAGGATCGCTCCCGCCGCGATGGCGATGCCGCCGAGGGCGATGCGCAGGCCTCGATCCACGGTCGAATTGCCGCGGACGCGAGTTCTTATCTCCTCCGGCGCATCCGCGCGGTCGCGTCCTGGTTCGGATGAAGCCATAGAAAATCTTAACTGCTATCCCCCGCTGCGTCACCGGCTAATAATCGCGCAGAATCCGAAAGGCCTCGCTGCGCTGGGCCAGCCATTTGGCCGACAGATGCTTCAAGGCCTTGGCTCGATCGGGGTCCGTTTCCTGTTCCGACAGAACCTTGCTCAGATGAAGCCCATAGGTGCACGCCTCGATTTGGGCCAGCAGAAGCGCGCGGACAAATTCCGAGTTAGACGTGCCAAAAAGCAACTGATGCTGTTTATCCGCCTTGATGGAGGCTCGCGTCTCCTGTTCGATTGGAGGAAGCGGATTCCGGTCGAATCGAATCGAGGGATCGCCCTTCTGCAGGCGATCGAGAGTGGCGAGAGTCTCCTTCGCCGTCCGGGAAATTTGATCCGCGTAGGTGCTGATCTCGTCAGGCGCATGTTTCACCAGCAAAAGGAGCGGCAACTGCGCCTCGTCCTCGCTCAACTGATGCAGGAGGAAGTAACCGCCATTGAGCTTCGCCGTGAGACCCGGGGACGGATCTCCCCATAAGGCAGCCGTCCCCGCCGCCCAGGACGCGCCGATCACAAAAAGGAAAAGGGCCGCTCGTGAAAGATTGGATAGTTGATGCTTCATGGTTTCAGCCTTTTTCCCCCGGAGAATATTCGGGAGGAGAATAGACATTGAACGTGACCGCGCGTCCTTCGCCCCGATGTTCAAAACGATGAGGCGTTCCAGCGGGAACAATGCAACTGCCTCCCTTGCGGATCACGCGCTTCTCGCCGCCCACTTCGGCCTCCACCTCACCCTCCACGACGAGCAGGACCTGATCGCTCTTTTTGTGAATATTCATTTCCTCGGAACTATGTCCGCCCGGCTTTAGAACCATGACGGCCGTTTGAGCTCGTTCCGTAGTTTCCAGCACCTCAAACCACTCGCGCACATCGTCAAGATTGGAAATAGTCATGATAAAATGTCCAAGTCTTCCTACCGGTTGCTTACGGCGTGCCAGAAATAATTATCGAGCATCGTTTAGTCCGCTTTTGAGTGTGCAGATTCCCCCTCGGCGGGAACAAACCCACTCCCTCCCTTCCGTGCAGGGTGCAAGAAGGCTCTTTCTTCCACGTCGCAAAACGCGGAGGCCTGAATTGGTGATGAAGCGCAAGCTGCTTGGAATCAGCCAAATTTCGGCCAACTCCATCTTGGCACATCCCATGCAAGTTGTAAGAATGATCAAAGCCCGTTGTTTCCTTTTTGGCCTTCTCGTTCTTCTCTCCTTTTCGTGGGATGCCCGCGGGCAAGGAGTGGCCAACGGCCCCGCTGGCGCCCCTGCACCGGGTGCTCCCATGGCGCCTCCCGGAGGAAAGGGCGGCAATCCAAATCCTCCGCCCAGTGCGAATCCCAATCCCCCCTTCCATGGCCAATCCGAATCCGCCGCCTACGGTGAATCCGAACCTTCGCCCGCCCGTCCGCCCGAGCGCCAGCACACCGGTCGTTCCCAATCCTAATACGCCAGTCGTGCCCAGTCCGAATACCCCGGTGGTTCCAGGACCGAATGCCATCCTCACCCCGAGCCCGAATACGCCCGTCGTTCCGAGTCCGAATACGCCGGTCCGGCCCAATTCCGCCGGCGGTGCCACGAACGCGGCCGGGCCCGTCATGCAGTAAACTGCGCGGGATTTCTCCGACCGCCCTCAAGCCTTGGGCGAAGGAAAACAAAAAGCAATCTCCCTTATGAGCATTGCTGCTCATAAGGGAGATTGAAACCCACGCTTTTATTTGCCAAACGAACCGTGCTTTTCTTTCACCTGATCGTTTTTGAAGACGATCACCACTTCGCTCGTATCGTTGCGATAGGTATAAGTGGTCTGGGTCCCGCCCACGATCGGAATAGGCTCGTCCTTGGAGTCGGTGGGCGATCCGAGAACATCACGAACCTCCGCGGATGTCATGTCGTCGTGGATTTTATCCAGATTCTCCTGGGTCAAGGTCAACGGCGATCCACCTCCGCAACCCAATAGAAGCAGCGATAAAGCTGCGCATAAAACATATCTCATAGTTATCCTTTCAGTTTGTGGAGCTGTTGCGCCCCGGTAAGCCTTTCGCATTCTGCGTGCCATGCGAAATCTTCATCCATAATCCTTTGATCATTAACATTTAGCCCGTTCTTGATCACTCTCGGCCTCAGCATTCTGCACGATATGACTGGGTCACTCTCGCAACTTATCGACTGCGCTCAAAATTAAATTCCCGGCGAATCCCCAACAAAAAGAAACCGTGTCTGCTGGGATGAATCATCAGGCATTTCATATGTAGAACAATCCGACGCCAGCTTTCGAGCTGCTTTTTGCCGATGAGAAGATTCATGGCATTCTTTTCTTCCGTGGGAGCAATTAACTACCGAAGCAGCCACGGAGAAGGAAAATAATAATGAGAATGGGGACGGGTACTCCAATCAGCCACAGGAGCACGAGAGGAATACGTCCAGACCGATTTTTCCGATTTTCAGCGTTAAGAAGTGATTTCATAATTTTTGTGTTTGGTTGTCTACGATTCATCATTTGCATCTTCAGTGCCATGCCTTGCTAAAGAAGGGCTGCTCCTCTGTAACGAATCAAATCAGGCGTGCTGGACAACGTAAATCGAGTGCAACTTGCCAGTCGGTTCAAATCGCTTTCCGCAATCTGCAAAACCAGCTGCTCACTTAAAATAAAGTCAAAGTCGAGATTCTTGCCTCGCAAAAACAGTCGTCGTATTCATGAATCGGTAACTGGTAAATCGCCTCTCGAGAAGTTTGAAGCCCGACAAAATGCCCGATTCCGAAAGCCTCCGCTCCCTACCATACCGTGGAAGTGCCTAATAATCAGCATCCTGAGATTTTAAAACGTTTGTGGCATATTCTCTGCGAGGTAGGAGGCATATGAACGATATTACCGAATCTTTCCCTCAAACCCGTCAGGATCTCTCGAACCTCAAACAAACCGCCGTTGATGCGGCCAAGGATCTTGGCAGTACGGCAAAGACCCATGCCAAGACGGCCCAAAACAACCTCCAGGACCTCGCCTCACACGCGAAAGAAGAAGGCAGCGACCAAATCGACCATGCCCGGGTGAGCTTGAGCGAGCTCGGCGAAAAAGCGCGCGATTATATCGCCGCCCGTCCTCTTGCGGCGATCGGCGCTGCCTTGGTCGTGGGCTTCTTCCTTGGTCTTTCTCGGCGCGGCTCCTCCAGGGATTAATTAAACAACTACAGTCAGGGGCCGACGGTGATGATGACAGGATACACTCTTCCGAACGCAGTTCGGGTGGTTGTCATCGAAGATAATGAGGACGATCGTGACCTGTTGATCCGGCAACTTCAAAAAAGCCAGATCGACAGCCACGTCAAATTCCTGGCCGACGGGAAGGAGGCGCTGAAGTTTCTCTCGCACCTACCCCCGTCGGCGCCCTTCTGCGATCTCATCGCGATCTTCCTCGACTTGAATTTGCCGGGCATGAGCGGGGTCAACCTCCTGCGCGAAATCCGCAGGACGCCCCGGGTGCAAAATGTTCCCGTCATCATCATGACCTCCTCGCTCGATCCGAAAGATTTCGAGGCGTGCCAGGATTTGAAAGTCGCGGCCTTTCTCCCCAAGCCGATCACCTTCGATTTATTTTCCCGGGCCATCACGGGTCTTCCCCATCTGGCCGCCTCGAGGAGTGGCAAACTGCCCTCGCGCCTATCGGATCAATAACCTCTTCCCGCGTAGCTGCGGCCAGGTGAACCGCGCCGGCTTTCGGAGAGCCTCTGGACACAATCGACAAGCGCGTTTAGTCTTGGTCGAAGGTTCATGCCATGCTTTACCACGAACAATCGGAGGACTATCGCCCGCTCTTCTGGGTGAACGGCCATCCGTTTTATGCCAATACGATCCTGGTCATCGCGCATGTCACCGCATTCGTTATCTCGGCCCTCTGCATCTCCTATTACGGGCTCGGCCCGGTCTACGACGGCCTGTGTTTGAACACCCCTCAGATTTGGCACGACGGCCAGGTCTGGCGCCTGTTCAGTTACATCGCTTTTGACCCCTGGTTTTTTACGCAGCGCTCGCTTTGGTTTTTATGGAGCATGCTCCTGCTCTGGTTTTTTGGCCGGGAAGTAGAACAGTTCGCCGGACGCAAGAGCTACCTGAAACTCTACGCCGCGCTGGTTCTGATTCCCGCAGTTCTCCTCTGCTTTTTGGGCCTTTTTATGGCGCCGCAGTCTCACCTCAATTGCTTCGAGGCCATCTTCGGCATGTTCGTCGCCTTCGCCACGCTCTATCCCGGCGCCATGCCGATGTTTTTCTGGATACCCTTTCGGGTCAGCATCCTCGTCTGGGTCTTGCTGGCCATCTTCTCCCTGATCGACATCGCCACCCATGGCTTCACTGCTCTCTTCATGCTCTGGACCAGTTCGGCGGTCGGCTATCTGGGCATGCGCCTGATCGGCGCGGGCCGCGGACTGACCTGGCTGACCGATTGGCTGGAGGATCGCCAGGCCCGAAGGCTCGCGAACCAGCGGAACATCAAAGTCCTCAAGGACGCGAAGGCCACCGAATCGATCGATGAAATCCTGGAAAAAATATCGAAGCAAGGCGTCGGCAGTCTGAATGCGAGCGAACGGGCCGCGCTCGAACGGGCCCGGACGAATCTCCTGAAGCGGGACCAGCGCTAGCCGCTTGTTTGCATGGTACGCCTCTCCTTTCTTGCGCCGCTCCTTGGCGTCGCCCTGGGCCTTTCCTCCGCAAGCGCGGCCCCGCCCGTCCCCACTTCCGAAGCGTCCGTCGACTTCAAGCACTTGCCCTGGACCGATGGCGAGGCGCTCACCTATCTCGTTTCCTTGAGCGCCTTCGAAGCGGCCCAGGGGACTTTTGTCGCCCGGGACAAGGGCGATCATTGGGAGTTCAATCTCGCGCTCGCCTCGCGCGGCCTGGTCGACGATTTCTATCCCTTCACCGGCAACTTTTGGTGCATCCTCGCCCCGCCGCCCTGGCGGTCGGTCGAGTACGGCGAATATCGCTTTGAACCCCACCGGACGATCCGGGAACAAACGCGCATCGATTACACGCAGCATCATGGCATCCGCGAAATCTGGGCGGAGGGTAAGATCAAAACGTTTCCCATAGCGGAGACCTCCGTCGATGACGTCGGCACAATGCTCTACCATCTCCGCACCGGCGCCTGGAACCCGGGCGACCGGCGGCTCTTCCACGTCTACGAAAGCGACTCCGAAAAGGAAGCGCTCGCCGAATGCTTGGACCGCGAAACGCGCGCGTTCGGCAACTGGCCCCGCCAGCCGCTCCTCCGCATCCAGGTGCTGCCCGGCAAGGGGACTCATCACCGGGGAGGCCTCATGTTGTGGATGACCGATGACGCGCGCCATCTTCCCCTCCACGCCGACCTCGATTTTCGCTACGGCTCCTTTTCCATCGACCTTATCAAGGCCGCCAACGTGTCGCCTGCGGTGCATAAGTGAGATTGATGCAGCGGGCACTGGACATCTCCGCCTCCATAACTTAATACTTAACCCCATGGGCAAGAGCCGTTTTTCCATCGCGCGCGGGTTCACGTTCTAGAAAGTCTGTATGCCACTGCACGAACGAGACATCTATTACTTCATCGACGTCACCCTGGCGCACCTCAACAAGATCACCGGAAACGAGATCGTTCTGCGTGATCCCACGATCGAATTTCAGTCGCTCGTCTTCTCCGCCTACACCGGCCTGCTCCATCTCAAGGGCGCCGCGGAAGGCTTCGTCTACATCACCGCCTCGCAGCAATTTCTCCAGAACTTCTACAACTCCCGCCAGAGCCGGGGCCGGGCCACGGAAGAAAATTGCCGGGACGCCATCGCCGACATCACGGGGACGGTCGCGCAACACGTTAACAAGCGCTTTAGCACCAACCTCCACCTCTCCGAGCCGCGCATCTTCAGCACGGTCCCGGACGATCCGATCGAGATGCCGCCCGCCGTCTTTGTCCAACCCCTCGTCTGGCGCAAGGAACACGCCTATATTGTGCTCGGCCTCGCTTCGGCCGAAACTTCGTAACCGCCCCCTATCTGTATGACCGGCACTGAAATCTATAAACGCACTCCCGCCTACGAACACCAGGCCCGCGACATCCGCCTCCATGCGCCCGAATGGAAACTTCTCCTCGCGTTCGACGGTCAGCGCAGCCTGGCCGAAGTCGCCCTCAGCGCCGAAACTTCCTTTGCCGACGCGCTGCCCCTGACGCAGAAATTTCTCGACCAGAAATGGATCGAGGAACAACCGATCACCCTCGATCAATACCTCAAGCGGACCGGAGCGCACAACATCTCCGGCCGCGGCGCCACCGTGCCTCCCGCCGTGGTCCTCCATGAGCCGGTGAAGGAAACAGCCTCCGCCCCCCCGCCTGTGCCCGTGCCCCCACAGGCCGCGCTCGCGCCGCCCTCGCCGCCGCCGCTGCCCACCGCTGCGCCCACCCCGGCCAAAGCGGTCGAGCCCTCTGCCACGCCGGCCGCGGCCACTGCGGTAAAAGCGTCGGGCAGTGTCATGCGGCTCAGCGCCGTGGTCGACTTCATCACCTCGCTCGTCGGGAACATTTCGGTCGGCCAGCTCCTCGTCTACCGCGTCTTCCTGCGCGTGCCGCCCGAGCTGCTCCTCGCCGAAGACATCGCCTCGGTCCATCTCGCCAACGACACCAGCCTGATCAAGGGCGAAAAACTGCAAAAGGCCATCGCGGACGCCGTCAACGCCGTCGCGAGGCGTCCCCTGCCCGACAGCGTTTTTGCGTCCGCTTAACGGCCGTCTTCCGGACGGCAGTATGGAAACGATTCCCCCGCCCGGCCCAGCCCGGCACCTCGTCCGCCCTTACCGCGCGGAGGACCGCGCCATCCTTCGCGCCATCTGCGCCGACACCGGATTTCTCGGCCGGCCGATCGATCCCGTTTTCGAGGACCGTGAACTCTTCGCCGATTATCTCACCAGCTACTACACCGATGCCGAGCCCGAATCGACCTTCGTCTGCGAATTCGACGGCGAAGTGAAGGGCTACCTGATGGGCTCCCGCTTTCCAAAACGAAAGGCCCGCTTCGAGACCCGCCTCCTCCCCCGCCTCGCCCTCCGGGGCCTTTGGCGTTACTTCACCCGGCCCTACAACGCGGCCAGCCGCCGGTACGTGCGCTGGATTCTTTTCGAGGCCCGCAAGGAGCAGCCCTTCACGCCGCCCGACATCCCCCATTTTCATTTCAACATCCGCCCCGAGGCGCGAAGCGTCGGCGCCACCCGCGAATTGGTCGACACGTTTCTTCAGTATCTCTATGACCATGACGAAAAGCAGGTCTACGGCCAGGTCGTCACCTACGAATCGCGCCGCGGCGACCGCATGTTCGCCCGTTACGGCTTCCGCGTGATCGACCAGCGCGAAGTCACCAAGTATCGCGACTTCCACCCGGGAAAAATCCATCTCTTCACCATTCTCAAGGACCTGACGCTGAACCCCAAACTTTACGGCGCCGACTTGCGCGACAAACCCGAGGCCTGAACCTCCGCAAAATACCGCCGTCCGCAGGAGTTTCCAGTAGCCGAGGCCGCCCGGCTTCGTTACACTCCCTGACTCATCGGCCTTATCCCAAGGGCCGACCGCCAGCGCACCCGTAGCTCAACTGGATAGAGTACTTCCCTCCGAAGGAAGGGGTTTCGAGTTCAAATCTCGACGGGTGCACATGTTTTGTCTGGCTGGCGTCTCGCCCGGCCGCGCCATAAAAAAATCCTACAGAGTTGTAACTGCCGGTTGCTTTACTTTTGGGGAAGCAGGCGCACAGTTTTCCCTGTGAATCGCCGTTCGTTTCTCCGGTCCGTGGGCGGATGCGCCTGCGCCACGCTCTTGCCGTCCACCCTCTTTTTGGGCGCGCGCAATGCCGCCGCCATGGAGGCCGCGGACAATCTCGATCTGACCGGCAAGCTCCATCTGGCCGACATCGCCCTCGACACCGCCAAGGCCAAGGGCGCCAGCTATGCCGATTTTCGCCTCTGCCGTTATCAAACCGAATATCTGGAGGTCCGCGAGCATCGCCTGGAAGAATCGTCCAGCGGCGTAAGCGCCGGTTTTTCCGTCCGCGTCCTGCTCGACGGCACCTGGGGCTACGCCAGCAGTCCGCTCGCCACGGAGGACGAAGTCCGCCGGACCGCCCTGCGCGCCATCGAAGTGGCCAAAGCCAGCCAGCCGCTGCAACTGCGGAAGTTTGTCCTCGAAGAAGTCCCGGTCTACCACGACCGCTGGGACATGCCGATGAAGGCCGATCCCTTCCTCGTGCCGACCGACGAGAAGATCGCCCACATGCTCGCGATCAACGAAGCCGCCCTCAAAGCCGGCGCCGATTATACCACGATCATCTTCGCTTTCGTTCGCGAGGAAAAATGTTTTGCCTCGAGCACCGGCAGCCGGATCACCCAGTCCCGCGTCCGCTGCCTCCCCGACGGCGAAGTCACCGTGGTCGACAAGGTCACCGGAAAGTTTGCCACCCGCGACACGCTCGCTGCGCCCCGCGGCAGCGGTTACGACTACATCCTCGGCTACGATTTCGTCGGCGAAGCGGCGAAGGCCGCCGCGCAGGCGCGCGAAAAATTGACGGCCAAGTCGGTCGAACCCGACGACTACGACCTCGTCCTCGATCCGACCAACCTCTGGCTGACCATTCACGAGTCGGTGGGACATCCCACGGAACTCGACCGCGCCCTCGGCTGGGAGGCCAATTTCGCCGGCACGACCTTTTGCACGCCCGACAAGCTGGGCAAACTCCAGTACGGCAGCGAACTGATGAACGTCATCGCCGACCGCAGCCAGGAGGGCGGGCTCTCCACCGTCGGTTACGACGACGACGGCGTCCGCTCCGTCGGGACCGAATTCCCGATCATCAAGGACGGCATCTTCGTCAACTACCAGACCGCCATCGGCCAGGCGCAGCTCATCGGCCAGGCGCGCTCCAACGGCTGCGCCTTCGCCGACAGTTGGAATTCCTTTCCCATCCAGCGGATGCCGAACGTCTCGCTCCAGCCCAACCCGAAGACCTGCTCGCTCGACGACCTCTTCGCCGACGTGAAGCGGGGCATCTACATCGTCGGAAACGGCAGCTGGAGCATCGACCAGCAGCGCCACAATTTCCAATTCGGCGGCCAGCTTTTTTACGAGATTAAAAACGGAAAACTCGGCCCGATGCTCCGCGACGTCGCCTACCAGGGAAGCACGGTCGAGTTTTGGAACTCGATGGACGGCATCGGCGACAAGAGCACCTATTTCCTCGGCGGCGCGCCGAACTGCGGCAAGGGCCAGCCCGAGCAAACCGCCCCCGTCTCGCATGGCGCGGTGCCGGCCCGGTTCCGGCAGGTCGCCGTGCTCAACACCGAGAGAAAGGACATCGCGTGATTTTAAGCGAAGCTGATGCCCGGAACCTCACGGCAAAAATCGTCGCCCTGTCGAAGGCCGACTCGTGCATCGTCACCCTCGACGGCTCGGAAGACCGGCACGTCCGCTTCGCCCAGAACATGGCCACGACGAACGGCTCGCCCAGTTCACTCGACATCAGCGTCGAGTCCCATTTCGGCAAACGGTCCGGCTCCGCCGCGGGGACCGACCTGAGCGACGACGCCCTGGCCGCGCTGGTGGCGGCCTCGGAAAGCACCGCGAAACTCGCGCCGGAAAATCCCGAGTTCATGCCGCCGATCGGCCCGCAGAAATACGTGGCTGGCACGGCCTTTGCCGCCGCGACGCAGGCCGCCACCTCCGCCATGCTCGCCGCGGCGATCCAGCCGGTGCTGCTCGAGGCGCAGGCGAAAAATTTGCAGGCCTCCGGGTTCCTCGACGTCGGCACCTCGTTTTCGAGCTTCGGCAACAGCAAGGGCCTTTTTGTCTACGACCGGGAGACCGACGTGTTGCATACCGTCACCGCGCGCACGCCCGACGGGACCGGCGCCGGTTGGGCCGGGACGACCCACCACGATTTCAGCAAGCTCGATGTCGCCGCCATGGGCGCGACGGCCATCGACAAGGCGGTCCGCTCGCGCAAGCCGGTCCGGTTGGCGCCGGGCAAATACACCGTCATCCTCGAGCCCTCCGCCGTTTTCGATTTGATGAGCGAAATGATCGGCTATTTCGACCAGCGCTCCGCCGATGAGGGCCGCAGCTTCGCCACCAAAAAGGGCGGCGGCTCGCGCCTGGGCGAAAATGTTTTCGGCAAAAACGTCACGCTTTATTCCGATCCGAACGATCCGCTCGTGCCGGGCAGCATCTATTCCGACGACGGCCAGCCGGCGCAACGGACGATGTGGATCGAGGGCGGCGTGCTGAAAAATTTACAGTGCACCCGTTACTGGGCGCAGAAATCGAAGATGGCTCCCGTCCCCTCGCCGACCACCCTGACGCTGACCGGAGGCACCGCCTCGACCGCCGACCTGGTCAAGCAGGTCAAGCGCGGCCTCCTCATCACCCGCTTCTGGTACATCCGCGAAGTTGATCCGCAAACCGTCCTGCTGACCGGCCTCACCCGCGACGGCGTTTTCCTGATCGAGGACGGCGAGATCACCAAGCCGACCTGCAATTTCCGTTTCAACGAAAGCCCGGTCGCCATGCTGAACAAGGTGCGGGCCATGGGCCCTTCCGTGCGCGCCTATGGCGAGGAAACGATCGGGCTCCCCACCGCCGTGCCGACCCTCCTGGTCGATGACTTTACGCTGTCGAGCGTCTCGGATGCGGTGTAGACTTCCGCCATGCGCGATCTCCAATCGCCCCGCCTGATATGGGTGAAGGCCGGGCTCTTTTTGCTCATCGGCCTTTTCTCGTCCGCGCTGATTTTGGCGGAACTCCCCGAACTCCGCGTGCTGGTCCTCCTGATTCTGGCGATTTGGTCCTTTTGTCGCGCCTACTATTTCGCCTTCTACGTGATCGAGCATTATCTCGATCCATCTTTTCGCTTTTCTGGATTGATCTCCGCGCTGCGGTATCTGTGGAAGAGGCGAATGATGAAGTAGGGTGGCCCGGACAACGAGTTGTCCAGGCACTAAATCCACCGCCTGACGGCCACAGCTACAAACTCTTAAAATACTTATAGACCCGCGGCACGCGCGCGCCGATGTTGGTCAGGATTTCCCACGGGATGGTGTGGGCCTGTGTCGCCAGCTCGCGCGCCTGAATTTCTTCGTTGCCCTGGGCGCCCAGCGCCACCACCTCGTCGCCGACCCGGCAACCCGGCACGCGGGTGACATCGATCATCACCTGGTCCATCGTTACGCGGCCTCGGATCGGACACCGCTTTCCGCGGACCAGCATATAACTCGCGTTGGAATGGAGCCGGAAGTAGCCGTCGCCGTAGCCCATCGCCACCACCGCGTGCCGTTGCGGCGAGGCGACGCGGTAAGTGGCGCCGTAACTCACCGTGCGCCCGCGCGTGACCTCATGGAGCAGCGTCACCCGGCTCTTCCAGGTCAGGACGGGACGCAGGCCGAGCCCCTGGTCGTCGGGATTCGGCGCGATCCCGTAGAGCGCCAGCCCCACGCGCACCATGTCGGCATGGAACCCGTAACGGCGCGTCACGGCGGGACTGTTCGCCGCATGGCGCAGCAGATTTGTGTTCTCCGCAAAAAGGGGCGAGATCGCCTCCCATTGCGTCAGGGTCAACCCGGCGTTGTCGTCGGCCGAGGCAAAATGGGTGCAGAGTCCCTTCACGACCAGGCCCGGCAAAAGCCGGATGCGGGCCAGTTCCGCGCGCGCATGGGGATGCCAGCAACCGAGCCGGCCCATGCCGGTGTCGACCTTGAAATGGACATCGGCCCGCCGCCGCAACCCGCGGGCGATGCGGGCCAGCCGCCTCGCCTCCTCGTACGACGAGACCGTCAGGGTGAGCTTTCGCCGGATCGCCTCCTCCATCTCTTCGGGCAACGTGGCGCTGAGCAAAAGGATGGGCAGGCCGACTCCCGCATCGCGGATCGCCGCGCCCTCGGCGACATTCGCCACGCCGAGCCAGTCGGTCCCGATTTTTTCCAATTCCCGCGCCATCGGAACCAGCCCGTGCCCGTAGGCGTTGGCCTTGACCACGGCCATGAGCCGGGTCGTGCGGGGAACCAGGCTCCGCAAAACCTTGAAGTTGTGGCGCAGGGCGCGGCCGTCGACTTCAACCCAGCAACGGCGATGGGCCAGGGTGCTCATTTGGAAAGATCGCAAAACGGATCGGGAAACTTACTTCGCCGCCACCGGTTCGCGGAGGTAAATGGGTTCGAGCGGCTGTTTGGTCACCCAGCCCGCCAGCGAGTCGGGCAGCGCCAGCAGATCCTGCGCGCGGGGATGGACGCGCACCGGGATTCCGGGCAAAGGCTCCGCGCTGACCGCCAGCGTGAACTTGCTGGCGTGTTCCTCGAGGTCGGCCATCGGAATCAGGTAGGTTTCCTTTTCCAGCTCGCCGTTGTGAAAGACCGTGCAGAAGGCCTCGCGCCGTTTCGCGTCGGCGAAGACTCCGAGTCGCGTGACCTTTTTGTGCTGCCACGCCGCCGAATAGGCGCTGCAAATGCCAATCACGGGAACGCCCTGAACCAGCGCGATCCCCTGCGCCGCGGCCAGGCTCACGCGAATGCCCGAGAACGAGCCGGGCCCGAGCCCCACGATGATCCGCCGCAGCTTCAAGCGCGGGATGCCGAGGCGGACCAGCGCCGGAAACAGCGCCGCCGAATGGCGCTGCGGGCCCTGGAACTCAATCGACTGGACCACGACCTGGTTGTTGCCGAGGGCAATGCTGCCGACGGAGGAGGAGGTGTCGAGGGCCAGGTCAAGCATCGGTTCGCGGTTCACGAGGAAATCGATTCCTCCATTTTACGGATCACCCGTTCCGTCAGGCTGACGACTTCGAGTTCCCAATGCTGCGCTTCCGGCGGCAGGATCGACGCGATCCGCTCCGGCCATTCGATGACGGTCACGCCGTCGCCCGGAATATATTCCTCCAGGCCGATATCGATCGCGTCCTTTTCGTTTTGGATGCGGTAGAGATCGATATGATAGATGGGCAGGCGTCCCCCGCGATATTCGTGCACGATGGTGAAAGTCGGGCTGGTGACATCGCCGCGATAGCCGAGGCCGCGGGCCAGCCCCTTCGCCAACTGCGTCTTCCCCGCGCCAAGCACGCCGTGCAAGGCAAAGATTTCCCCCCCGACGAGCTCCGCCGCCCAGCTCTCCCCGAAGGCCTGCGCGGCCTCAACGCTGCTTAAAATGGTCAAACCCATAGACAAGGGGAACCTTTCGCGATCCCCGACCGCAAGGTTCCATCACCCCAATACAATGCAAGGGGGTGGCGAATGGCCACTTCTTTTTCAAACTTTCTGCATCGGCCGGCCGAACGGTGAAGAGAAGTTCGTAATCCTCGCCATCGCCCAAGGCCGCCGACAGGGTCGCGCCGCGCGCCCGGGGAATGGCCGCCGGGTCGAGCTGAAATCCGACGCCGGAAGCCTCCGCCAGGCGGGGCAAATCGGCGCCCAGGCCGTCGCTCAGGTCCATGAGCGACGACGCGAACTGTTGCCGCGCCAGCCATTGCCCCTCCGCCAGGCGCGGCTCAAAAACCAGATGACGCCGCGCCCGGGTCGCCCCTAGCCGTCCCGTCACGAAAATCAGGTCTCCCGCCCGCGCGCCCGATCTCAGCACCGGACGATAACCGCGGCATTCGCCGAGCAGCGCCACGCTGAGAAAAAGCTGCCGCGCGCGCGTGGTCTCGCCGCCGACCAGTTTGACCCGGTACTTCTTCGCCAGACGTTCGATGCCGCGATAAATCGCGCGCAAGCGCCGCACCGATTCGTCTTTCGGCACGCCCAGCGTCACCACCGCCGCCACCGGAACGGCCCCCATTGCGGCGAGATCGCTCAGCGCGCGGGCCAGCGCCTTGCGTCCGATCAGCTCGGGTCGCTCGCGCGGGGTGAAATGGACGCCCTCGACGACCGCATCCGTCTTGAAGAGAAGAAAATGATTTTTTCCGTTGCCGCGCAGCACCGCGCAGTCATCGCCCACTCCGGTCAGCACGCGGCGACCGTCGGTTTCCCACCGCCCGGTCAGCAGGCGCACCAGGCCGTTCTCGCCCAGCGCGGCCAGGGAATCGGACGGGGCGTTCACGACGTCGTCCTTTGGGCCAGGAGCGTCAACCCGGTGGTGAGGTTAAAGCAGGCATGAATCCCGATCGGCAGAAGAATCGAACCCGAATGTTCATAGGCCACGCCCAGGACGATGCCCAAAAGCCAGAGGGGCAGCACCGAGTCGAGGTTCTGATGCGCGACGGCAAAGATCCCGGCGCTGACAACCAGCGCGATCCAGGTCGACAGATATTTTTTCAGGAAAGTCAGCAGGAACCCGCGAAAGAAAAGTTCCTCGATCATCGGCGCGAGCACCACCGCCTGAATCAAAAAATCGAAAATCTGCGACGGCTGCTGCGCCTGGCGGAAAACCTCGACCGATGGCTGCTCGGGATGGGAAAGATGCAGGGCGTCCAGGGCGACCTCGAAGATCTGCATGAGCGGCGCCGCCAGGACGATCACCGCGCCGCAAATAAGAATGCTCCATTGCGCCACCTGGTCCAGGCTCAGCCGCTCGAGGCCGAACTGCTTCTGCGCGGTCCGTCTATTTTCGAGCAGCAAAACGGCCTGGCCCAAAACGATCAGCACCATGTAGAGCGGCGAGCGCGTGAAAAGCAACGCGAGAACATTTAAAATAAACAGCCACGCGCCCGCTCGCGGAACGGTCTGTTTGTCTTGTGTCAGACGCCGGTCGGCCAGCAGGAAAATAACCACCGACGTCAGCGCGACGATCCGATAAAGCGCGGACTGTACAAAGAGCAGCGCCAAGACGTTGAAAATGAACAGCCATTCGCCCGCCGGCGGGATCGAAAGCGAAAGCGGCGCGGCCCGTCCGTCGATGAGCCGGCGCACCGCGATCTTTCTCGCCGCGTACCGGGCCACCACGATAAAGCTCAACAGAACATAGAGCGTGAACGAAATCTGCCCGACCAGGAGCAGGGCAGACGGGAGCGTGAAGGCGAAAAGAGGCATGACGATGAGGCCGAGCCGACTCAAGCCCCGGCGGGAGATTTCTCCTCGATGGGCGGAAAGATCACCTTCGGCTTGCCCACGGTGTGGCCGCGCAGCGAATTGCCGAAGAGCGCCTCCTCCAGCCGGACCGGGCCGGCGGGAAGCTGCAGTTGCGCCCGAATTTTCTCCGCCGTGAACGGCAGCGCCGCCTGCACCAGCACGGAAAGACGCCTTAGCGTTTCCGCCAGCAACGCCAGGATCGCGTCGAGCCGCTTGCCCTGCGCCGGGTCCTTCGCCAGCTTGAACGGAGCCGTCTTCTCGACGTACTCGTTCGCCTGCGCGACAAATTCCCACACCGCCTGCAGCGCCAGGTGCGGCGCAAACTGGTCCACCGCGCGCTTGTAATCCTCGACCACCGTGTCGGAGCGGAGGGCGGCATCGGCGTCGGTCAGATGAAAGCCGTCGTAGTTGGGAATGACGCCTGCGCGATACGAGTTAATCATCGAGAGCGTGCGCTGGACGAGGTTGCCCAGCTTCTTGCCGAGATCGCCGGTGTAGCGGGTCTCGAAACGCTCGTCGGAAAAATCGGCGTCCTGGCCCAGGACCATTTCGCGCAGGACGAAATAGCGGAGCGCGTCGGGGCCGAATTTCTCAACATAAGGCGCTGTATCCACCACGGAACTCGCATTTGATTTGCTAATCTTCGAGCCGCGATTCAGCAACCAGCCGTGCACCAGCAGATGCTTCGGCAACTCGAGGCCGAGCGCAAAAAGCATGATCGGCCAGTAGACGCCGTGCGCGGGAATGAGAATGTCCTTGCCGATGATTTGCAGGTCGGGCGGCCAGAGCAATGTTCCCTTCACCGAGGCAAACGAGTAGTAATTCACCAGCGCATCGAACCAGACGTAGGTGACGTAATCCTCGTTGAACGGCAGCGGAATGCCCCAGGTGAGCCGCGCCTTCGGGCGGGAAATGCAGAGGTCGCCGAGCGGCTCTTTCAGCGCGCCGAGCAATTCGTTGCGGCGAAAAGCGGGGACGATCCAATTGGGATTTTCCTCGATGTGCCGGAGAAGCCGTTCGCGATAGGGTTCGAGCCGGAAATAATAATTCGGTTCCTTCATCTCGACGACCTCGCCAAAAATCTCGGGCCACTGGCCGTCGACCTTGTCCTTTTCGGTGACGAATTGTTCCTGCCGGACGCTGTAAAAGCCCTCGTATTCCTGGAAAAAAATTTCGCCCTTGTCGTGGAGCTTTTGCAGCCAGTCGCGCACAACCTGCTTGTGGCCCGCGTCCGTCGTGCGCACGAAATGTGAAGCCGCCACGCCAAGGCTTTCGTGCTGGCGTCGAAAATGGAGGCTCATCTGGTTGACGAAAAGCTGGGGATCGATCCCCTCGCGCTGCGCCGATTGCTGCACCTTTTGCCCGTGCTCGTCGATGCCGGTCAGGAAAAGGACGTCGTGCTCCAGGCTCAGTTGATGCCGGGCGAAGAAATCGGCGAGCACTTTTTCATACGCATGCCCCAGGTGGGGAGCGCTGTTCACGTAATCGATCGCCGTGGTGAGAAAATAAGTTCCGGCCATGCTGCAACTTTACTGATGGGCCCTTTTCTGGCGATTTTTTAATGTAGCGGCGGTCTCTGACCGTCGCCGGAGAGCGAATGCGCCTTGCCCATCCGGGGAATCGGTCAGAGACCGATGCTATTGGAGGATAGTTTTGCACCGGAGCTTTACTGCCCTCCGCAGGAGCGACGGTCAGAGACCGCCGCTACATTTGCTACGCGGCCTCTTTGGCCGCCGGTTCTTCCACCGCCACGGGCTCCGCCGATTCGGGCGCCTCTTTCAGCATCTTGAGAAAACGCTTCATCGCCGGCGAAAGGACGCGCCCCGCCTTGTAGATGATGCCGAGCGGACGGTAATAGAGCCGGCCCTTGAACTCCACCGTGGCGAGCGTGCCGTCGCGCACCTCCTGCTCCACGGTAGCGCTCGGCACAATCGAAACCCCGGCGCCGATCTCCACCGCGCGCTTCACCGTCTCGATATTGTCGAATTCCATCACTGGGTTCACTTCCAGGCCCGCCTCGCGAAAAATTTTGTCTACCGCCTTGCGGGTCGGAATGTCGGGCTCGAAACCGATGAACTTTTCCTTCTTCAATTTGTCGACGGTGATCTCCCCCTCTTTCGCCAATTCGTGCGAAGGCACGCAGATCAGGACCAGCCGGTCCTTGCGGAACGGCTCGACCTTCAGCGTCTTCTTCTGCACCGGAAACGCCACCAGCCCGAGATCGCTCGTTCCCTCGCTGACCTCGTCGTAGACCTGGTTCGACCGCCGGTACTCGACATGCACGTTGACGCTCGGAAATTCGCGCAGGAATTTCTTGAGATAGGGCGGCAGCTCGTGCAGCCCGATGCTGTAAACCGTGCTCAGCCGAATCGTCCCGGAAACCACATTGCGCATTTCCGAAAGCTGATGTTGCAGCGAATCGAACTGAAAAACGATTTCCTTGCTCGCCTCGTAAAGAAGCTGCCCTTCCCGCGTCAGCCCAAAGCGCTTGTTGCTCCGTTCGATCAGGGGGACGCGAAACCGTTCCTCCATGGCGCGAACCTGCTGGCTGACCGCCGATTGCGTGATGAAGTTGAGCGAGGCAGCTTTGCTGAAGCTGCGCGACTCCACCAGATCGCGAAAGACCTTGAACGATTCAACCTGCATCGCCGGAAATATAAGCTCATCTAATGCTGAGTCAAGAATCTTCTCGGAGGAAATGACAAAGGACCATTTAACCGATAAGCTGACCTGATGGATGATTTTTCCGCTCGCCTCGCCCAGGTTCACGAATCGATTGCCCTGGCCGCTCAAAAGGCCGGTCGCGATCCGGCCGAAATTGAACTCATCGCGGTCAGCAAAACCCAGCCCGCCGAGGCCATTCAGGAAGCTCTTCGCGCCGGAATCACCCTGTTCGGCGAAAACAAGGTCCAGGAAGCGCGGGGAAAAATCGAGGCCGTCGGGCGCGGCGTCTGGCATTTGATCGGTCATCTCCAAAGCAACAAGGCCCGTGACGCGGTGCGGTTGTTCGACTCCATCGACTCGGTCGACCGCGCCGAGCTGGCCGTGGAAATCAATAGCCGCGCCGACGCCCAGGGCAAAATCCAGAACGTGCTTCTGCAGGTGAATATCGCGGGCGAAAGCACCAAGTTCGGCTGCGCCCCGGAGGCGGCCCGCGCCCTGGCCGAGGCGATGAACGATTTGCCGCGGCTCTGCCTCCGCGGACTGATGGCCATCGCGCCCTATTCGCCCGAGCCGGAGAAATCGCGGCCCCATTTCGCCGCCCTGCGCGTGTTGCGGGACAAAATCGAGACCGACACCGGCCTGCGCCTGCCCGTACTTTCCATGGGGATGAGCGGCGATTTCGCCGTGGCCATCGAGGAAGGGAGCACCTGCGTCCGCATCGGCACGGCCCTCTTCGGCGAACGGCTCAAGCTCAAGCAACGCCGTCCCGAAGATCCCTCGTTCACCGAATCGACTTGAAGTCGCAGCTACCCTTCCGCATAACAGCATTATAATAATAATCTTGCTCCCCCATTGAAACCGAACAATGGGGGAGCAAGATTGTGGGTTTAATTGGCAAAAGACTCCCTTCCCTATCCTGATCTTGTCGTCGCGTCGCATCTTATTACCATCCGGCATGCGCAGTTCTCTTCTTCCCGTCATATTTCTCTTTTTCACCCTCTGCCTCCACGCGCCCGCCGCCACGTCGCCACTCGCCCTTCCGGCCTCCGTCGATGTCGTCTCCTTTGAGTTTCATGCCGACGGTGAAAACCACAAAGTCGTCGTGACCATGGGCGCGCCGCTCCTGCGGGTCGACGAGCCGAACGACGGCTACAGCATTCTCTACGATCCGCAAACCCAGCATTACACCGGGCTGGAACATCGGAATTACACCTACTGGGAGTTTTCCTGGCCCGAAGTCTCCTCGGCGGTCGAAAGCTCCAAGCGTTACGAAACGCGGCTTCAGGAACTCGGAAACGAAGGCATGAACGGCGATAATCCGCCTCCCTCGACGAATGCCGCTGGCGCCACGTCCTCCTCGGCCGGCGGCGACGCTTCCGGCTACGTCTGGCGTCCCACCAACGATAAAAAGCGCATCGCGGACCTCGATTGCGTCCGCTGGACCGGCGAGACCGTCAGCGGCGAAACCACCGAAGCTTGGTGCTATAACGGTCCGCTGCCCAAGGTCCAGGCCGCCATCGAGCGTTTGCGCACGATCAACGAACCGGTCGCCCTGGTGCCGGTCCGCACCATCGTCCCCGACTTTATCTTTCTCGTCTACGACGCGCTCGTCAAAGGCGGAGTCACTCCGGTGCTGATCAGTTGGGGCGAGGAGCGGGAAAAAAATCATTTCCGTTTCGTCGAGGCCAAAACCAGCGAGAGCAGACTGAGCCTCTTCACCGTGCCCAAGCTCTACGTCAAGACCACGCTCATCACCATGGACGGTATGATCAAAGAGCAGCCCGCCGAGCCGGAGCGCAAAAGCACCCCGGCCAAAACCTGGCAAAATTGATCCGGCCGGCCCGACCGGGGCTTGCCCTCGCCGCGAAGATCGATACACTTGGCCTCATGCCCCAGGTGCCTCAGGATTACGTCCCGGTCTTCCTGCAAATTGTGCTGGGACTCGGCTTCGCCGTCACCACGCTCGGCGCCTCGGTCCTCATCGGCAAACGGGGGCGCCGGACCGCCGCGAAGGACCAGCCCTACGAATGCGGCAAGGACCCCATCGGCCCCACCCACTCGAAGTTCTCCATCAAGTTTTACCTCGTGGCCATGCTCTTCATCCTTTTCGACATCGAAGTCGTCTTCATGTACGTCTGGGCCGTCATCTACCGCGAGCAGCTTCATCAGGGCCTGGCCATCTTCTACTCCATGTTCTCCTTCATCGGCATTCTCTTCGTCGGCTATCTCTACGCCCTGAAGAAAAAGGCCTTCGACTGGACCCATAATCCCGGATCGTCCTCCACCGTCCCGCCGGTCCCCCTCCTCGACGCGGACCAGCCCCGGGTCGCCGCCAAGCTGAATTAGCAGGCTGTGTTTTTCGCCGCCTTCGATCTTCCCACCAACCCGGTCGGCGCGGGCATCTCGTGGCCCGACGTCGCGCTCTCCTTTTTCGCCATCATCCTCGAAGGCGCGCCCTTTCTCCTGCTCGGCGCGATCATCTCCGGCCTGGTCGACGTCTTCCTGCCCGCCGGTGTGATCAAGGACTGGCTGCCCCGCTCCAAGGGCCAGGGCGTCTTCGCGGCCATCGGCGCCGGGCTGGTCTTCCCGCTCTGCGAATGTGGCGCCATGCCCATCGTGCAACGCCTCATCCGCAAAGGCGTGCCGCCCGCCGTCGCCACGACCTACATGCTCGCCGCGCCGGGACTCAATCCCCTCGCCATGTTCAGCACCTTCCTCGCCTTCCGCAACCAGGACCCGTGGCTCATGGTCGTGCTCCGCTTCGGCTTCAGCTTTCTCGTCCTCCTTTTCCTCGGCTTCTGGCTCGTCCGCCTCCGGCCCGACCAGATGCTTCGCGCGGAAACCCTCATCGGCCCGGTGCGCGCGAAGCCCGAAATGACCCCCAACCCCGGCCTCGTCCTCACGCCGCGCCCCGGCAAGTCGCTCGGCGGCCTCCAGCAATTCACCGGGGCCGTCATCCGCGATTTCACCGGTGTCCTCCTTTTTCTCGTCATCGGCGCCGCGGCCGCCGCGCTCTTCTCCACCGGCTTCGACCGCAATCTCCTCGCGCCGATCGGCCAGAATCTCATCCTCGGCCCGCTCGCCGGCATCCTCCTCGCGCAACTCCTCTGCCTCTGCAGCACCACCGACGCCTTCATCATCGCCGCCTTCGCCCCCTTTTCCATTTCCGCCAAGATCGCCTTCCTCGTCGCCGGGCCGCTCATCGACCTCAAGCTCTACTGGCTTTACCGCAGCGCGTTCCAGGCGCGATTTGTTCACGCCTTGTGGTTGCGGGCACTTGCGGCTACCTTTTTCCTCACCCTGCTCTACTCCCTGAAGCCTTGATATGCTCGACCGCCTCGCCCGCCAGATTTCCTTCTTCGCCCCCGCCGCCGTCATGAGCGCGTGGGCCACGGTCATGTTCCACACCATCGCCACCGGCCACATCAACCGCCTCCTCAGCCCCATGTTCCGCAACTACGTGCTCATCGCGGCCATTCTCCTCGTCGTCCTCAGCGCGCTTTACCTCCTCCTCTACCAACCGACCCAGGAAACCGCGCCCGCCCTCGCCCCCACCGGACGCCTCCGCCAATTCGGCCGCTGGCTCGTCCTCCTCGTGCCTGTCATCGCCGCCTCGATCCTCTCGCCCACGGCGCTTTCCAGCACGACCGGCATCATGCGCGGCCTCGACTCCACCGCCGGCGTCACCCCCATGCCTTCATGGGACGCGGCCAGCAAGAAAAGCGCCCAGGACGCCCTCGCCGCCGATCCCAACCAGCCCGTGCCGGTCGAAGTCACCGACCTCATCACCCTCAGCCGCTCGCCCGACCAAACCAAAGCCTTCGAGGGCCGCGAGGTCCGCACCGTCGGCCTTTTCGTCGCCCAACCGGGCAGCGCGCCGAAGCTCGTCCGTTGGATCATGTGGTGCTGCGCCGCCGACGCCGTCCCCGCCGCGGTCGAGCTCAGCGGCCACGCTTCGGGCACCTGGAAAGACACCCAATATCTCGAAGTCATCGGCAAGGCCCACTTCCCCTCCACGCTCGGCCACGTCGTCCCGCAGATCGAAGTCGAAAGCATCACGCCGACCCAGGAACCCGACGAGCCCTACCTGTCGCCGTAGGACCTGCGGTCGGTGAATCGATGGGGCGTAAGCCCCTTTTAAAAGATCGTCATCCTGGGCTTATCGAAGAACCTCTAACTATTTTTCAGCCACGCCTTAAACCGAAACTACCGCTGTCCGCCCCCCTACCTCGGAAACTCCGCGTCCATCCGCCGCTCCCACTCTTCCGTCAGCCCGTCCCTTTGCCGCATCATCCGCGGCTCGGGCAACTCGGCCGCGCGCGTCGGATCCTCCCCGATAAACGCCAGCACCCGCGCCACCTCGCCCCGGTAATCGGCCGCGAGCGTCTCGTAATCCATCGCCAGCACCTCAACCCGTTGCGTCGCAAAAAACTCGTCCCAGCCGCGCTGCTGCCGCTCGAGCTCGACCTCCAGGCGACGAATCTCCGGCGCATGAAACTGCGGCTGCTCCTTCGTCAGGTCATTTTCAATCACGCCCGGAATCAGCCACCATTGGTTCGTCACCTTCGCCCGGTACCACGAAATCGCCTGCGCGCGGCGGTTGCGGCGGCGGAGATACACATACTTCGCGCCCGGAAAAAACCGCGGCAAAACCTGCCCCGGCTCGCCTGTCACGCCGCATTCCCGCGCCAGCGGCCCGACATGGTGCCAGTGAATTTTCATCCCGAAAACGCCGTTCTCGGTCGTCCCCTTTTCCACCGCCGCGCGGAGAAAATCATCCAAGCCCACCTCGCGCGGAAGCCGCCACTCGCCCGCATAATTCTCCCGCCGTTCCGGACAAAATATCTCCTTCGGATGGCCCGCGCACCCGGTCGCCTCGAGCCCCTCGCACAGCAGGTAACTCCCCGTCCGCATCGTCGATGCGATAATGTAGGTGACGGCGGGCGGTTCCATGAGGGGAAGAAGAAGCATAACCGAACGACGAAGCCGGAAGGCAAAAGAATAGTGCCGTCCGCAGGACCAAGAAACACCTTGTCTCCGGCCGGCGCAGCCGCTAACCTTTCAGGCTCCCCCACTCATTTTATGGAAACCATCGAGAAGATTCGCAACATCGCCATCATCGCCCACGTCGACCACGGCAAAACCACCCTCGTCGACCAGCTCCTCCGCCAGTCGGGCACCTTCCGCTCCAACCAGGCGGTGGTCGAGCGCGTCATGGACTCGATGGACCTCGAGCGCGAAAAAGGCATCACGATCAAGGCCAAGAACGCCGCGTTCCAGTACAAGGATTACCACGTCAACATCGTCGACACCCCCGGCCACGCCGACTTCGGCGGCGAAGTCGAGCGCATCCTCAAGATGATCGACGGCGTCCTCCTCGTCGTCGACGCCTTCGACGGCCCCCAGGCCCAGACCAAGTTCGTGCTCCGCAAGGCGCTCGAAGTCGGCGCCAAGCCCATCGTCGTCATCAACAAGATCGACCGCGACAACGCCCGCCCCCACAAGGTCCTCGACATGGTCTTCGAGCTCTTCCTCGAACTCCACGCCACCGACGAGCAGCTCGACTTCACCGCCATCTACGCCTCGGCCAAGCTCGGCTTCGCGGTCAAGGAATGGAAGGGCCATCTCGACGACGAGACGCGCAACGCCGGCATGACCGCCCTCTACGAGGCGATCCTCGAAAAAATTCCGCCGCCCACCGCCAACCCCGACAAGCACTTCGAAATGCTCGTCTCCAATCTCGATTACAGCGACTACCTCGGCCGGATCGCCTACGGCAAAATCACCGGCGGCAAAGTCACGGTCGGCGACAAGATCGTCTGCATCCACAAGGACGGAAGCAAGGAAAAGGGGACCGTCACCAAGCTCCTTTCCCACGCCGGCCTCGCCAAGATCGAAATCGACGCGGCCAGCGCGGGCAACATCGTCGGCCTCGCCGGCTTCGAGGACATCTTCATCGGCGAAACCCTCGCCGATTCCGAGGACCGCGAAGCCGTCCCCTTCGTCGACATCGACCCGCCCACGATCAAGATGCAGTTCGTCGTCAACGACTCGCCCCTCGCCGGGCGCGAGGGAAAATTCCTCACCGCGCGCCACATCCGCGACCGCCTCGTGCGCGAAACCCGCACCAACGTCAGCATCATCCTCGCCGACACCGACTCGGCCGGCGTCTTCGAAGTCAGCGCCCGCGGCGAAATGCAGATCGCCATCCTCGTCGAGCAGATGCGCCGCGAAGGCTTCGAAGTCATGGTCTCGCGCCCCGAAGTCATCTTCCACAAGGACGACAAGGGCAACGTGCTCGAGCCCATCGAAACGCTCTACGTCGAAACGCCCGCCGACAAGCTCGGCGACATCCTGCAAAACCTCGCCAACCGCAAGGGTGAAATCACCCACATGAACCACCACGCCAACTCGGTCTCGGTCGAAGCCGTCATCCCGACGCGCGGCCTGATCGGCTTCGAGACCGACCTCGTCAACCTGACCCGCGGCGAAGGCATCATGAGCCATCTCTTCAAGGAGTACGGCCCGAAGCGCGGCGAAATTTCCACGCGCCAAAACGGCGTGCTCGTCTCCATGGAAACGGGCGACGCCACCGGGTTCGCGATCAACAACATTCAGGAACGGGGACGCCTCTTCATCAGCCCCGGCGACGCCATTTACGCCGGCATGGTCGTCGGCGAAAATTCGCGGCCCGACGACATGGCCGTCAATCCCTGCAAGGCCAAGGCGCTCACCAACATGCGCTCCCAGGGCGACGGCAAGGGCATCCAGCTCGACACCCCGATCAAGATGAGCCTCGAACGCGCCCTCGAATATATCGGACCCGACGAATTTGTCGAAGCCACGCCCACTGCCCTCCGCCTCCGCAAAAAAATCCTCGACGAAGGCAAGCGCCGCCGCGCCGAAAAGAATTAATTTCGAGGGAACAACTGCAGTTGTAGCGGCGGTCTCTGACCGTCGAGGTTCCCGCCTTTAGGTAGCCGTCGCGGGCCCTCGCGACGGTGCCTTCCATCCTGGAGGGTCGACGCCGGGCGTGCCTGCCGTCCCGCCCCATCCTTTAAATCCATTTCGCACAGAGGACCGAAGAGGGCCGAGGAGGGGAAGGCAGAGAATCTGAAGGTAATTTGAACAGGAAAATCGGCTGCCTTGCTCTGCAGTCTTCTACAGTCATCTCTTCCGTCCTCCGTGCGAAATTGCAGTTGTAGCGGCGGTCTCTGACCGTCGAGGCTCCCGCCTTTAGGTAGCCGTCGCGGGCCCTCGCGACGGTGCCTTCCATCCTGGAGGGTCGACGCCGGGCGTGCCTGCCGTCCCGCCCCATCCTTTAAATCCATTTCGCACAGAGGACCGAAGAGAGCCGAGGAGGGGGAGGCAGAGAATCTGAAGGTAATCTGAACAGAAAAATCGGCTGCCTTGCTCTGCAGTCCTCTGCAGTAATCTCTTTAGTCCTCTGTGCGAACCTCAGCCTTCTTCTGCCATCCCGGAGGGATGCAACAACCCTAGCCGGTGGTAAGACCGATGCTGCGCAAGCAGCAGCGGTCGCCACCACCGGAACCCGCCCCCACGCGACCGCACCCCGGAGGGGTGCCACAACTCTCCCAAGCTCCCAGCGTTAATTCCTGTCCAAATTCCGGCAAACCCTTATTCTCAGCCAAAACGAAACCGCCTTATGGGTAAATATCTTCTTGGCTGTGCCGGCGTCGCCATCATCGGCATCATCCTTCTCGCCATCGTGGCCGGCGCGATTTGGATCGATAACTACAACCGGCTCGTCAGCCTGAAACAAGGCGTCGACTCCCAATGGGCCGAGGTCGAGAACCAGTACGAACGCCGCGCCGACCTGATCCCCAACCTCGTCCAGACCGTTTCCGGGGCCGCCAACTTCGAGAAATCGACCCTGACCGACATCGTCCAGGCCCGCGCCAGCGTCGGCCAGGTCAAGATCGACCCGAGCCAGGCGCCGACCGATCCGGCCCAGCTCCAAAAATATGAACAGGCCCAGGGCGCGCTGGGCAACGCGCTTTCCCGGCTGCTGGTCGTCTCGGAAAACTATCCCGACCTGAAGGCCAACCAGAATTTCATCGATCTTCAGGCCCAGTTGGAAGGGACCGAAAACCGCATCACCACCGCCCGCAACCATTTCAACCAGGCAGCCCAGGATTACAACACCGCGGTGCAAAGTTTCCCCAGCAACTTCGTGGCCGGATTGTCGGGCTTCACCACCCGCCCCTACTTCCAGGCCAAGGAAGGCAGCGACGTCCCGCCTCCCGTCCATTTCGACTTCAATAATCCGACCAACGCCGCGCCCGCGCCTGCACCCGCCCACTAAGCGGCCCGTTCAGCCATGACGCAGCGACAACTTGCGCGGGGCTTGCCGGGGCCGCTCGCGGCGTTCGCCCTCGCGCTCATCCTGGCGGGAAACCTTTTCGCCCAGGCCCAAAATCTTCCGCCCAAGCCCGACCGCTACATCACCGATCAGGCCGGCGTGCTCGACAGCGGCACCCTCTCGACCATCAACGATGAGCTCGAGCAGTTCGAAAAGGACACTTCCAACCAGATCGTCGTGGCGATTTATCCCACCCTGCCGCCCGATGCCGAACTCTACCAATACTGCACCGATGTCGCGACTTCATGGGCCGCGGGTCAAAAAGGCAAAGATAATGGCGCCGTCTTATTCGTCTTCGTCAACGACCACAAAATGTACATCGCCACCGGGCGCGGACTGGAAGGCACGCTGCCTGACGCCATTTGTAAAAACATCATCACCGAGGTGATCGCTCCCCAATTCAGGCAAGGCAGCTACGCGGGCGGCATTCAGGCTGGCGTGAACGCGATGATCGCAGCGACCAAGGGCGAATACAAGGGGACGGGATCGACGGTCGAGGAAAGCCAGAGCTCCGATCAAAACGCGCCTGAATGGGTAGTCATTCTTGTCGTAATCGTATTTGTGTTTTTATTCGTCGTCGTTTTTCCGCGCTACCAAACCGGCCCCTTCGTTTTTACCGGCGGCGGCTATGGTGGTAGAGGAGGTTTTGGAGGGGGTGGGGGCGGGGGAGGCGGGTTTGGCGGAGGAGGCGGCTTTAGCGGCGGAGGCGGCGGCTTTGCCGGTGGCGGCGCAGGAGGAGGCTGGTAGCGCGCAGGCGCGGCCGCTTTTAGATCATGAAAGTAAAACACTTCCTGAGCGCGCTCGAACACAAGCGCATCCACCACGCGATCCAGTCCGCCGAGAGCGGGACCTCCGGCGAGATCGTCGTCTACATCAGCCATCGCAAGGTTGAAGATCCCCTCGCCGCCGCGAAAGACGAGTTCCAGAAATTGCGCTTCAAACCGGCCGCCGCCGAAAACAGCCTGCTCATCTTCCTCGCGCCCAAATCGCAAAAGTTTGCCGTCGTGGGCGGCGTCGCGCTCCATGCCAAAGTTGGCCAGTCGTGGTGGCATGAGCTCACCGCCCTCCTCACCCGCCACTTCAAGGAGGGCCGCTACACCGACGGCCTCATTGCCGCCATCGAACAAGCCGCGCGCGCGCTCCAAACGCATTTCCCCGCCAGCGCTCCCGCCCCCCGCGCCGGCCAGCGCGACATCATCGAGGAATAAGCCCTCCCCGCCGATATTTTACCCGACCGGCCACCCGGTTCGCGCATCCCTTAAATACCCTAAGTGTGCAAGATGGGCTAAAAATAAAGGCCTTTCAGGCCATTTAAGCCAATCGCAAACCGGCCCGGCCAGCTCCGACCGCCTCACTCCACCGCGGCGACTTCAGCCTCTTCGGTCAGGATGTTCGCGCCGTGCTGGAGCTCGACCATCCGGCGATAGGCGCCGTCCGGGACAAGCATGAGCTCGTCGTGGGAGCCGGTCTCACGCACCGCGCCATCGCGGAGCAGGACGATGGTGTCGGCGTTGCGGATGGTCGAGAGCCGGTGCGCGATGACGAAGCAGGTGCGGCCCCTCATCAATTCCTCGAGCGCCTGCTGCACCAGCCTTTCGCTTTCGGCGTCGAGCGCGCTGGTCGCCTCGTCGAGGATGAGGATGGACGGGTCCTTGAGCAGGGCGCGGGCGATGGCGATGCGCTGGCGCTGGCCGCCCGAGACCTTGACGCCCCGCTCACCGACGAGAGTCTGGTAGCCTTCAGGAAACTGCGCGATGAAGTCGTGGGCATTGGCGCGGCGCGCGGCCGCTTCGATTTCGAGCTGCGTGGCGCCCGGTTTTCCATAGGCGATATTTTCCGCGATCGAGCCACCGAAGAGGAGAACCTCCTGCGGAACAAGCGCCATCTGGCTGCGCAATTCGTGAAGGCCGTAATCGGTGGCGGCGCGTCCGTCAAAAAGAATCCGGCCCTGCTGCGGATCGTAGAAACGGAGCAGGAGCGACGCGATGGTCGACTTGCCCGCGCCGCTCGCTCCGACCAGCGCGACGACCTTGCCGGCCTGCGCGGAAAAGCTCAGCTGTCTTAGAACCTCCACCTCGGGCCGGGCGGGATAAGCGAAGGTGACGCGATCGAAACTGACGTCACCGCGGAAGCGGGCGACCCGGGTCGCGACTTCGATTGGTTCGGAGGGCTCGGCCAGCAATTCGCGAACGCGCTGGGTCGCGCCGATGGAGCGCTGGAGATTGCTGTAAAGGTCGGCGAAACTGCCAATCGATCCGCCGATGAAAATCGTATAGATGGTGAAGCCGAGCAGATCGCCGTTCTTCAATCTGCCGTCGAGCAACAAGGTCGTGCCGTACCAGAGGACAATCGTGATCGCGGTGAAGATCGCGAAGATGATAAAAGCCACCAGCATGGCGCGCGCCTTCGCGCCATGACGCACCGATTTAAGAAAGAGGGTGATGCGTGCGTCGTACCGCTTCTGCTCAAAGAGCTCGTTGCAGAATGCCTTGACGTTCGCAATGCCCTGGAAGGCCTCGGCCACGATGTTGGCCGATTGGGCCAACTCGTCCTGCGTGACGCGCGAACGCTTGCCAACCAGGCGCCCAATCAGAATCGCCCCGACGATGGTTGGCGGAAAGCACAGAACCATCACGCCCGTCAGTCGCGGCGAGATGCAGACCATCATGACCATGCTGCCAACGAGGATGATGCTCTGCCGGAGAAATTGCGGAATGGCCATGATGAAGGCGTCCTGCAATTGCGTGAGGTCGGCGAACATCCGGCTGGTCAACTCACCGACTTGCCGCTGACCGAAAAAGGCCATGGGCATTTCGGTCAGGTGGCCGAAGAGGGCGCGGCGCAAATTGGAAAGGCCGTACTCGCCCACCGTATTGAAAAGCAGCGATTGAAAATAGGACATGATCGCCTGGACGAGAAGGATGACGACCATGAGGGACGCAAAGCGGAAAGCCTGGCCATGGCTGGCGCTATTGATGAGGTCCCGGGCGAGCAGTGGAAAGAAAAGTCCGAGAACGCTGGAGCCGACCAGCATAAAAAGACCCACATACAATTGGCCCCGATAAGGCCGCAGGTACGAATAAAGGCTGAACATCTGCCCGAGCGTTTCACGCGTGACTTTCACCTTGGGCGGCGCGGCGGAAGATTCGGAGTCAGAGGATTTACGAGGCATGGCGGAAAGCTGACTTTAGCGAGTTCTCCGCAGGATGCCAAGAAGCGGCGTCACCGCGCAGCCAATAGCGCTAGAATGGCGACTTCTACTTTGGCGCCGGCGGCGTATCGCTGGCGCACCGAAAACCGAGCCAGTAGTCCTCGAATTTCGGCACCTCATCGGTATTACGATGCGTCAGCACCGCATGTTCCTCGGAGTTGGTCTTGAAATTGGCGCCGCGGATGACCGGGACTTTCACCGATTCAAGCCTGCTGCTTGGGACAATCGTATCGGTCCATTCACTGACGTTGCCGCCCATGCCATAGACGCCGTAAGGACTTTTGTCCTCCGGCATCTGGTCCACGATCGCATAAACGTGCACCGGCACACTAAACCGATCTGTCCCGGGAGGTGGCACCGAGGTGTTGGCCTTGGTCTGAAACGTGTTTCCCCATGGATAAAGAAAACCATCCTTTCCACGCGCCGCCTTTTCCCATTCGTGCTCGTCGGGCAACCGCTTGCCGGCCCATTTGGCGTAAGCCTCCGCGTCATACCAATCGACGTTAAACACGGGATCATCCAGGGTGAGGTCGATTTGGTGATAAGGCTGGTGATACTTGATGCATTTGAAAATGGTATCCCAATCCTTGGGCTCATGGTCTGTCTTTTTGTCGGCGGGTTGGGCGGGATTTCGCCAGGCGGCGTCGTCGCCCGCCTTGGCGACCGCGCGAAGGAACTTGAGATATTGTCCGAAAGTCACCTCGTACTTATCGATATAAAAGGTGTGGTCAAGCGTGGCCGGCGCCGACTGATAAATATAGGGACCGGCCGGAATCTCCACCATTTCATTGAACTCGCGCGAGGGAGGATCGAGGCGCAAATAGAGAACGCCGCCGACCGCCAGAACCACCAGAAGGAACAGGCCCATGATGATGTACTGACTAAACTTTTGCTTGCGCCGCTCCACATGAATGGCCTGTTTCGCGATCTGATGTTCCTCGGAGACGGCGATCTCACGCTCCGGGGCAAGGTTGTTATCGATGGTTTGAGCTTCGCTCACCACCTGGGCCAGCGGAACCGGACCGGCTCCGAGTTGGTTGAGCAAGTTGCGCACGCTCTCAGGAACCTGGTCGGGCGGAGGCAGGAGCGCGCCCACCGCGTGAGCAAGAGCGGAAAGGTCGGCCGTCCCCGGCGGCGTCACCGGCTGAGCGGGATCGACGCAATTCGCCACTTTGATCACACCTTGCGGTGAAAGCGTGACGTCGGTGGCCCCCACCATCGTGTGAGGGAAATGGTTGGCGTCCCAAAAGATAATCACCCCTCCAACGATATGAATAATCTGCGCCGCCAGCCGGGGCTCGATGACCTGCCCCGCGGTGGCCATTTCCGACAGATTCGGCATGTCCCATTTTTCGCGACAAAAGAAGTCCCGCTCCTGGTAGACACCGGCCTGATAAACGGCCTGGACATTGGGGTGGCCGGCCCGCGCCATCATGGTGGCGGAAGTGCGAAAGCGGGCGGCCTCCTCGGGAGTGGCCCAGGCATGACAAATCGTAATGAAGATATCGCGCTTAACCCCCGTGTCATAGGCCGCGTAGCAATCCCCCCAGCGATCGGGCGGTTGCTTTTTCCCCAGCAGGAAAGGCGGAAACTCATGGCCTTCCAAGGTGGCAAGGGCATCCTGGCAGGTGGAGGCAAAAACCGACTCGTCCAAGGGCACGCGAAAAATGGACAAGCCTTGAGTGTAATTGGCGAAGTTCTGGAGGTTATAATTTGAGACAATAATCACGCGCGCCCGGCGAAATCGGGCGCGAACCGCCGACAGAAAGGCCAGACCGTCCCCGTCTCCGAAATAAAGTTCGCAGACGCAGAGATCGAGATCACTGTAATGATCCAGCCCGGCGATGCCCTCCTGCGGACTCGCAACCAAGCCCACCGCGGCGTCCGGCGTTCCCGTTAAAATCAACTGGCCAATGCGTTCTCCCAGAGCGGCATCGGGTTCAACAATCAGGACATTTGCGCTCATGAACGAAAGCCTGAGATTGCGCTAAAATTCCCGTTCTGCCAATGGGGATTCTTGATCCCGAAAGATTCGCGCGGCAAATGGAGATTTCTTCCGGATTGCAGGAGACAACCATTAAGCATTTACTGGAAGAAGGCCTAGCTTATACGAATGAAAAAACTATCCGATGTTCGCTTTGGCTTTATCGGAGCCGGACAGATCGCTTACTACGCCGCGGAAGCCGTCCTCCGCCATCCTCACGGCAAGTTGATAGCCATTCAGGATCTGCACCTGGAACGGCTGAAGACCCTGCAAAAAAAGCACTCACTTGAATTTGCGCACGAAACAGTCGAGGACCTCCTGGCCAACAAATCGGTGGACGCGATTTACATTGCCGTTCCGAATAAATTTCATATTCCCCTCGCCATCCAGGCGCTGGAGGCAGGGAAGCACGTCATTTTGGAAAAGCCCTTCGCGATGAATGCGGCAGAGGCCCAGAAAGCCATTGCCGTGGCCGAGGCGGCGGGGCTCGTTCTCAATGTGGGCATGAATCAGCGTTTCGCCGCCGATGCGCAAAAAATCAAGCAGCTCGTTGACGAAGGTCTCCTTGGCGATATTTATCATGCGAAAGCCTATTGGATGCGCCGTTCCGGAATTCCGAAGTTGGGCACCTGGTTCGGGAATAAGGAAATAGCGGGCGGCGGTTCGCTTTACGATATCGGCGTCCACATGCTCGATCTTTGTCTTTATACGATCAACAATTTTGAACCCGTATCCGTGGTAGGCGCCACCTACACCAAGTTTGGCAACCGGGGCCTGGGCGAAGGGGGGTGGGGCCTCTCGGACCGCACGGAGGTTCCCTTTGACGTGGATGATTTCGCCACCGCCTTCATTCGTTTCGCCAACGGCGCCACGGTTACGCTCGACACCTGCTGGGCCTGCCATCAGGCCCAGGGGAATCGCGAGAACATCGAAATCTTCGGTACCGAAGCGGGCGCCACGCTCCATCCGGCGCGCCTTTTTCGGGGAAGCGCGGCCCTGCCGGCTGCCTATGAAATTGTGGACGAGCTTAAGATTGCTTTGAAGATGCCGCATCAGGAACGGTTCCACAATTTCATCAATCATTTACGGGGCGAGGAAGCGCTTTGCGTGACCACCCACCAGGCTCTTGTCGTTCAGAAAATTCTCGACGCCATCGCTGAGTCGAACCGGACGGGAAGAGAAGTCCGACTGGCCTAGGGAAGATCGATTATCGTCATAAAGGAAATCATCATGAAAACCGCCCTCGATTTTGGAGTTCAAAGTTACTGTTTCAGGGAATTCAAAAGTAATTCGGTTGTCGCGGAAAAGATTCGGGAGATTGGTTTGAATAAAGCGGAGATCTGCGGCGTGCACGCCGACTTCCATCGTCCCGCCGCCTTCAAGGAAGTCGTCAAAACCTACCAGGACGCGGGAATTGCCATTGTGTCGCTGGGGGTTGAAACTTTTGTGGGTCAGGAAAAGGAACGGGATGCCTTCGAATGCGCCGCCTTGGCGGGGGCCAAACATATCTCCGCCCATTTCAAAGTTGATTCCTTTCCGCAGGCCATCAAACAAACTCAAAAGCTGTCGGATGAATTTGGCGTCCGCGTCGGCATTCACTGTCACGGCGGCTACTCGTTCGGCGGCCAGCCCGATGTGCTCGATCACCTGATCAAGCTCGGGTCGCCCCAGGTCGGACTTTGCCTCGATACCGCCTGGTGCCTGCAGATCGGCCCCTATCTGGGCAAGCCGACCGAGTGGGCCAAACGCTATGCCGGGCACATTTACGGGCTTCACTTGAAGGATTTCATTTTCGGCCCCGATGGCCAATGGATGGATACTGTGGTCGGCGCGGGAAACCTTGATCTTCCCGGGTTCCTCCAGGCCCTGGGCGAAAATGGCTTCGATGGCATGGCCGTGATCGAGTATGAGGCCGATGCGCACAATCCGGTTCCCGCGCTAAAAAAATGTGTCCAGGCCGTGCGAGATGCGGCCAGGCTTTGAGCGCATGAAAACTCTGAACATTGGAATGATTGGCTATAAGTTCATGGGCAAAGCCCATTCGAACGCGTGGCGTCAAGTAGCTAAATTTTTCCCGGTTTCGGCGCAACCTATCTTGCACACAATTTGTGGCCGGAACAAAAAAGGCGTCTCCGCGGCGGCCAAGCAATTCGGTTGGAGGCACGTCTCGACCCGCTGGCAGGATGTGGTCGCCCATCCCGAAATCGATATCGTCGACATTAATACGGCCAACGACACCCACGCCGAAATCGCGATTGCCGCGGCGAAGGCCGGAAAACACGTGCTCTGCGAAAAGCCGCTCGCCCTGACCGTCAAGGAAGGCGCCGCCATGCTGGACGCGGTGAAAAAGGCCCGCGTGGTCCACATGATTTGCCACAATTACCGCAGGATTCCCGCGATTGCCCAAGCCAGGAAAATGATCGCCGCGGGCGACCTGGGCCGGATCTTCCACTATCGCGCGCGTTACCTGCAAGACTGGATCATCGATCCTGACTTCCCGCTCGTCTGGCGACTCCAAGGCAAGATCGCGGGCAGCGGCGCGCACGGCGACATCAATGCGCATATCATCGACCTGGGCCGTTATCTCGTGGGGGAATTCAGCGAGGTTTGCGGCCATCTGGAGACCTTCATCAAAGAGCGGCCTCTGCCCCAATCGAAAACCAAAAAAGGCAAAGTGACGGTGATGATGCCGTCATCACGCTGGGGAAATTCAAGAACGGCGCGCTGGCCTGTCTCGAGGCGAGCCGGTTCGCTGCGGGCCGCAAGAACCACATTCAAATCGAAATCAACGGAAGCAGGGGCTCCCTCGTTTTTGATTTTGAAGACATGAACCGCCTCAAGTTTTTCAGCCGAAGCGATCCGGCCGACCGCCAGGGCTACCGCGACATCATCGTGACCGAGGGCGTGCATCCCTACGTGGGCGCGTGGTGGCCGCCGGGTCATATTATCGGCTACGAGCATACCTTTGTGCATACGGTTTTCGATTTCATCCAGGCGGTCGTAAAGCGAAGATCGGTTCAACCGACGTTTGCTGACGGGTTGCAAAATCAAAAAATCCTGGAAGCAATCCAGAAATCATCGAAGCAACGTCGCTGGATCAAACTCTAAAGCTCATGGCGCGCTCCATCACTCTCTTCACCGGACAGTGGGCCGATCTGCCCCTGGAAACTCTGGCCCAAAAAGCGAAAGGTTTGGGCTACGACGGCCTTGAACTCGCCTGCTGGGGCGACCATTTCGAGGTCAGGAAGGCCCGTCAGAAAAAATACTGCGATGACAGGCATGCTCTCTTGGCCCGGCACGGCCTCAAGACGTGGGCCATTTCGAGCCACCTCGTCGGGCAGGCGGTTTGCGATCCGATTGATGAGCGACATAAGGCAATCCTGCCGGCGCATGTCTGGGGAGACGGGAAGCGTAAGGAAGTCCAAAAGCGCGCGGCGGAGGAGATGATGAAGACCGCCCACGCGGCCAGGAGATTCGGCGTGGGGGTGGTTAACGGTTTCACCGGTTCAAAAATCTGGCATCTGCTTTACAGCTTTCCGCCGGTGAGCGAGGCGCAGATCGAAGATGGCTACGCCGATTTCGCCCAGCGATGGAATCCAATCCTGGACGAATTCAAGAGAGCTGGCGTCCGCTTTGCCCTGGAAGTGCATCCCACCGAAATCGCCTTCGATATCGTCAGCGCGGAGCGGGCGCTCGCGGCGATCAATCGCCGGCCTGAATTCGGCTTCAACTACGATCCCTCCCATCTCGGCTATCAGGGCGTCGATTATGTCGGCTTCATCCAAAAGTTCGGCGACCGGATTTACCATGCGCACATGAAGGATGTCTATTGGTCCTCCCAACCGACCGAGGCCGGTGTCTTTGGCGGGCACACCCAATTCGGCGATCCACGGCGGTTCTGGGATTTTCGTTCACTGGGCCGCGGCAGCATCAAGTTCGAGGAAATCATCCGCGCCTTGAACCAGGTCAATTACCAGGGACCGCTTTCGGTCGAGTGGGAAGACTCCGGGATGGACCGCGAGCATGGCGCAGCTGAAGCCGCCGCCTTCCTGCGTAAACTTGACTTCGCTCCGAGCCGACTCGCCTATGACGCCGCCTTCGCCCAGAAGTAAGTTTAATTCCAAGCGCTAGTCCTCCGCACACAAAATATCGATCCATGAATCCTAAGATCCGAGCAACTGTATGGGGCGAAAATGTGCACGAGAAGAAACATCCCGCCGTGGCAAAAATCTATCCCCACGGCATGCACGAAACCATCGCCGAGGCCCTGCGGGAATCTTCCGGCCTCGAGGTACGAACGGCGACGCTCGACCAGCCTGACCATGGCCTCTCGCAGGAGATTCTTGATCAGACCGACGTCCTGACCTGGTGGGGACATTGCGCCCATGGCCAGGTCGACGATAAAATTGTCGATCGCATCCAGGCACGTGTGCTTGAAGGCATGGGGCTGATCGTCCTGCATTCGGGACATTATGCGAAGATCTTCAAGCGGCTGCTCGGCACGACGTGCTCGCTGACCTGGCGCGAAGCGGGTGAAAAAGAACGGATCTGGGTTTGCAATCCGGGCCATCCCATCGCGCAAGGCATCGACCGCTTTTTTGAAATTCCCAACGAAGAAATGTATGGCGAACCTTTTGCGATCCCGAACCCGGACGAGGTCATCTTCCTCAGCTGGTTTGAGGGCGGGGAAGCTTTTCGTTCCGGTTGCACCTGGAAACGGGGCAACGGAAAGATCTTCTATTTCCGCCCCGGCCACGAAACCTATCCGACCTATCACCAAAAGGAAGTCCGTCGTGTGATTCAAAATGCCGTGCATTGGGCGCGGCAGGAGGGCAGTCGTTGGATCGATTCATGTCCCAATATTCCCGTGGAAAAGGCCGCAGAAGCAATTGTGCCAAAAGGGGAAAGCCTTCATCGGCCGGGTGAAGCTGGCTTCCGTTGAAGCCCGAACCCGCGAGCTGTTCCTCGGGAATCCTAAGGCTGAATTCCGTGGGAAACAACCCACCTATTTTGCGGATGAAAGAAAAGGATTATATTTCCTTGGGCACAAACCCCGTCTCTTTATCCTCCGTTAAAAGGCCATCCCCATGAGAAAACCAAGCTCGTTCGCCACCCTGATCTTTTTTGTCATCCTCGGCATCGGAGGATTTTTCGCTTTCATTGCTTCCGCCATTTCGCCCGTGGCCGGAACAGGTCTCGCCGTCGTCACCTTCGTTTTCGCCACCATCGTTTCTTCCGCCATCAAAGTTGCGGATCAGTGGGACCGAGCGGTGGTTTTACGACTGGGCCGGTTCCACGCGTTGAAGGGACCGGGACTCTTTTTGATTATTCCGGTCATCGACATGATTCCCTACTGGATCGACACGCGCGTCATTCCCACCTCCTTCAAGGCGGAAAAGACGCTGACCAAGGACACGGTGCCGGTCGATGTGGACGCCGTCCTCTTCTGGCAGGTCTTCGATCCCAAGAAGGCGGCGCTCGATGTCGCTGATTATCGCAGCGCGATCAGTTGGGCCTCGCAAACGGCCCTGCGCGACGTCATCGGCAAGACAATGCTCTCCGACATGCTCGAGGGACGCGACAAAATCAGCAACGAACTGCAGAAGATCATCGACGATCGCACCGAGCCGTGGGGCATCAAGGTCATTTCAGTGGAGGTTAAGGATGTCCTGATTCCTCCGGCGCTCGAGGACGCGATGTCGATGCAGGCCCAGGCGGAGCGGGAACGCCAGGCCCGCGTGATCCTGGGTGATTCGGAACGGCAGGTGGCGGAGAAATTCAGCGAAGCGGCCCAGAGCTACGTCAACAATCCCACGGCCCTGCACTTGAGGGCCATGAACATGCTGTACGAGGGATTAAAAAATAATTCCACCATCGTCATCGTACCCAGCACCGCCGTGGAAAGCATGCAACTCGGCAGTCTTGCCGGGATGACGGCGCTGAGCATGGGGTTGGGCCAGGAGCGGGAACTGAAAGGAGCCGCCGTGCCTCCGCCGCCCGAACGGCCCCGCTGATTTCGGGTCGAAAAAAAATAAGATTACAGGTCGTACTCGTGCGGGATAAGTTGGTCCGTGATGCCCGGCGATCTCCACCACAAACCCGCCATCCTCGTCGTCCTGGCGCTGACTTATGCGGGTATTGCTCTTGGGCGGATTCCCGGCCTGAAACTAAACCGCACCGGGATCGCCCTGCTGGGCGCGATCGGCATGATGATTTTCGGCGGCGTATCGACCGCGGATGTCGTTTCCTATGTCAACTGGCCCACCATCTTTTTGCTGTTCGGTTTCTTCGTCATTTCGGCCCAGCTGCGTCTCTCGGGATTTTATCACCTCGTGGCCGAGGGCATTTCGGCCCGGCTCAGCCATCCCGCCCAATTCCTGCTCGTCTTGATCGTGGTGACGGCAGGCCTCTCCGCCTTCCTCAATAACGACATCGTCTGTTTTGTTTTCACGCCGATTGTCGGGACCGCCCTGCTTCGCAAACAACTCAATCCCCTCCCCTTTTTAATTGCCCTGGCGATTGCCAGCAACGTCGGCGCGGCGGCGACGCTGGTCGGCAACGCCCAGGACATGATGATCGGGCAGGTGGCCCATCTGAATTTTGGCGCCTACATGCTTTGGAGCATCGTCCCCGTCCTTTTTGCGCTGGGCTGTTCCTACGGAATCATCTGGATGATGTCGCGTAAAAACATTCAAGCCACCGCACCTGCTCCAAACGATCTAGGGCAGGAGGAGGTCCCGCCGGTGAACCGGACCCACACGATCAAGGGATTGGTCATTCTCATCGTGGTCATCGGATTGTTTTTTTCACCGCTGCCCAAGGAAGTGATCGCCCTCGCCGCCGCCGGCATCCATCTGGCCAGCGCGAGATTTCGCACCAATGAGTTATTGAATTTGGTCGACTGGCAGGTCCTTATTCTTTTCATGGGGCTTTTCGTTGTCACCGGCTCTTTTCAATCGACCGGTTATGGAGACCAGGCCGTCCAATGGCTCACGCATGGAGGATTTAATCTCAGCGCTCCACCCATGCTGATTTTGATCACGACCGTTCTTGCCAATCTCATCAACAATTCGGCCGCGGTGATGCTGTTGCTCAAAGTCATCGACCTCTCCCATCCCACCACGGCCTACCTCCTGGCTCTCGCCAACAGCTTTGGCGGAAGTTTGATCGTCATCGGAAGCGTCGCGAACATCATCATGGTGCAACAAGCGCAGCAACTGGGCATTACCATCCGCTTCCGCGATTTTGCCCGGTTGAGCATTCCGGTTACCCTGGCAGCTCTCGCCGGGCTTCTTTTTTGGGCGCTGATTTTGGAAAACTCGCGGTAAAAGGGGCCTTTGCGACGGCGCGCCGTCGGCCCGCGGGTCAAACACGATTCAAAATCATTTCGCAGCCGGGACGGGATGAGTTGTGTCCGACTCGCGGGCAGAATTCATTGCTTCCTGAAGCGTCTGCCGGGTTTGGGCCGACAACGCGGTATTGAGAATATCATGCTGCTTGGATTTGGCGGGAGCAGGTCCGATGGTCGGAGTTGAGGTGGAATTCTGCGCCAGCGCCGGAAACGAAAGGAGACAGGAAAAGACTCCCATCACGAAGAGGTCGCCACGGATCAATCTCAACAAGAATTTCTTTGCCATAAAAGGGAACAGGCGGTTACTGACCTGACGATTTCACGGCGACATGCCCCTCCTTGACGCCGATGTAGGTTTTGCCCTCGTAAACGAGAACGGCATAGAACGTGCCGCGCGCCGCCGCCGCGCCCTCGGGCGTGCGCACCTGAAAGTCGGTGATCTTCGGCGTCGAGGGATCGATCAGCGCGCTCACGACGCCGGAGGTGAGTTGCAGGACCGCCGTACGTTGGGTGACGGAGGAACCCGATTTGGCGAAGGCCAAATTATTGATTTTAAGAATGGAGTTATTGCCCAGCTGAATGGCGGAACCCGGCGTAGTCACCAGGACCGCGACGCCGTCATCGCCGGTGCGGACCGTGCTGCCGATGGCGAGGATCTGCCCCTTCTTCAACGGCGCAAAGCTGGAGGAACCGGGGCTGGCGAATTCAACCGTGCCCGCAACGGAAAAGACCTGCGCATTCACCGTCGCCGCCTGCAGGCTCGATGCGGAAAGCAGCACGAGTGCAATCAGGCAGAGGATATGGCGCAGGCTCACAAAAACAAAACTATCTCCGCGCTTTCGGGCCGCAAGTCCAATCCGAAAGTTGAGCCGCCGCGTGGAATGGTTCATAGATTTAATAGCTCACGAGGACGCCAAGGTGGCCTCTCGAATGGTGGTGACTGTCGAAGCCGGTATTGACGTAATCGGTATCGGTCATCTGGAAGCCGTAATCGAAACGAATCGAAAGATAGGGGTTGATGACGTAACGCATCCCAGGGCCGATGCCGAGCAGGTCGCTGTTGGGATTGATGTCCGCCGCGGTGACGTGATGCAGACTGGTCCCTCCATAGTCGACGAAACCCAGGAACTGGAGTTGATCCTTGATTTTTTGATTACCGAAAAGATGCGCGAGGCTGACCGGCGGCGTGGCCAATTCGGTTGAGATCAGAAAACCGTTGTCACCATTGGCCGCTCGCTCATCGTATCCGCGCACGGTCTCGTAACCGCCCATGCCCAATTGCTCGCTGGGCAAAAGATTGGCGTCGGCTTCCTGGACTTCCCCCCGCACCGTCCAGCTAAAATCCATGGGCAGGCGCGTGACCCGATTGAGCGTGAGCTGCCCGTAGGCGTAGTTTGACCGGGATCCCCCGCGCGTCGCCATGTAGTCAGTGTCATCGTCATTATTGCTTAAACCGCCGGGACTCCAAAAACCGGTCGCGCTGCCCGAAGTGCTGCCGTAATCATCCTGGTAACTGGCCTGATAACTAAGCACAAATTGATCGACGTCGGTAAAGACATTCGAAACGGTGACCACGTTAAAGAGCAGGTCGCTGTTGCTCCGCTTGAAATCAAATCCTCCGGTCACCGACTCCGTGAAGGCCTCCGTGCCCGGCAACGGCACTTCGTAGCGTCCGCTGACCTGCCAGTTCACTCCGCCGGAGGAAAGATCAGGCCCCAGATTGGCGAATGAATTGGAATAACTTCCAAAAAAAGTCAGAATGTGCCGCCAAGGCAAAGGAATGGTGTAAGTGCCCGAGTGAGCCGTGAATTTGTTGACGTCAAGGCCGGTGGTGAATTGATAGGAGATCTGCTGGCCGATCCCGAAGAGATTCCCGTAATTGAACCCAGTCAAGACCCGGTCATTGCCGGTATATTGATTGCCGCTGTCTTCAAACCCGGCGTAGACCCGCAGCGGAAAACGGTCCTGCGTGCGCAGGAGAATATCGGTCGTGCCCGGAGCATCGCCCGGCGCCATCAGGATATCCGATTGGAGAAACGGATTGCGGTTGATCCAGGCCAGGTCGCTTCTCATCTGGCTGCCGCTGATCGGTTCCTCGGGACGCAACCGGACTTCCGCGCGCAACATCGAATTGGAAAACCAGTGCGCTCCGGTGGCGCTGACTTTCTCCACCCGGCTGATCACCACGACGATCTGCACAAATCCGGAGGTAATGCTTTGTTCCGGCACAAAGACGTTGACCACCGGCCGGTCATGATCGCGAAAAAAGGCGACAATCGAGCGGGTCAATTCGGCCAGCGATTTCATGGTCACCGGCTGGCCCAGATAAGGTTGAACGGCGGCATTAAAATCGGGCGCTTGAGCCAGCGGAACATCTCCCGCTTCGACACTTGCGTGGCCCGTTACTCCCTTCCGGTTAACCTGCTTCGGGTCGGAGACGAGGAAGATGCCCTTGAGCCGGTCGACCAGAACGTCGTTATTCCCGTGACTGGACATGGGCTGCGCAGCTTCGTTGACCACTTTGCCCTCCGCTGGTTTTGCCGGCTGTTTGGGCGCGATGGGCTGGAAGCTCTGCGACTCAGTTGGAGTCTGGGCCTGGCCCAGGGTGACCGAGGTCAGCAAGCCGACGCCTGCGACGATGCGCAGCATGGGCTGGAAATAGAGCGACAACTTCATGGAGGCGTGGAGAGTTCTAGTGAGGCAAAGCATTATCCATCGCGTCCTTCAACTGCTGAGGGGCTTGGTCCGGCGGAATGTCTTTGACGCCTTTTTTATCCATCTCGCCAAATTGGCCCGGTCCTAAAATCGTTTCTTGATCGCCGTTATAATTGTCGCCACCCGATTCAGGTGGTACATCGGCCCAATCGCCCAAATCTTTCAGCGCATCCGCCAGATTACTGTAGACGATAGGATTCAGAGCCCCGCTCAGGGCGCTGGCCGCCTGGGCATTGGCGACATTGTTGAGACCACCGCTGCCCAACTGGGCCGCATCGCCTGCGCCCACCTGGCCACCGCTGCTGGAAGAATTGGCCAATCCTCCGGTCTGCTCCCCGGTTGCGCCCGCAGTGCCGCTACCCGCAAAATTCACCGGCGGCGGAACGGGAACATTTCCCAAATTCCCGCTTCCCGGAGGCGTCACGATAGGAGGCGTCGGTTGAGTCGTAAGCACGGGAGGCACAAGATTGGAGCCTCCTCCGCCCGCGCCGCCCGTGGTCGTCGTAGGTGTGGAACCGCCGGAACCTCCGCCCGATCCGCCTCCCGAACCACCGCCGCCAGATCCTCCCCCGCCTGAGCCTCCACCGGTACCGCCGCCGCCCGAAGTTGCGGCATAAAACAACTCTTCATCAGCGGCAGGCAAACCACTCGTGACATAACTCGCGCTGTAAAAGACATTGGCCGGTAGAACCGAGATTCCTCCCAAGGTATCGCCGGTCAAATTTCTGGAATAAAGATAGAAATTGCCACCGGAAACCTGCACGGCATCGCTGCCGCCCTCGCCGACGGTGGAGTTGTTGATGATGAAATGGGAATTTCCGAAATTAGTGCCCGCCGCCAGGATCACGTTGTCTCCGCTCGCCTCGCCGGTATCGCTGATGGAACCATTCGTCCCGAAGACAATGTTGGCCCCGGTATCGAGAATGAGGGCGAGGCCGGTGGCCGTGATCGAGCCGTTGAGGTTGAGCTGGCCCGCGGCAGTCACGTTGAGGTCGCCGGTGCTCAGGGTATCGAGCTCCCCGATGTCGGCGATCGACAGTATGCCGGAGGACGTCAACGTTGTGCTGAGTGCGCTCGCGACGGCGTCGAGGTAAAGGCCCGTGCCCGACAAGGTCGAGACAACGAAGTTACCGCCAGCGGTGACGACCGGAAGGGCCGGCTCGGCATCAAGAACCGTATCATTTGCGAGTTCCTCGATAATGACGCCGGAGGAATTGGCTCCTCCCTTCCCGGTAAGGCTGATGTCCCCTCCGGTCGTGACGGCGACATTATCCACCATGACAATGCCGCTATCGGGAATATAATTGCCCACGATAACCCCGGTGCCGGTGTAACCCGAGCCACCGGTGCCCGCGATGATGATATTGCCGGTCGTCGATTCAACGGAAGCCGAGCGGCCGTTAAAACCGTGCACCACGACACCGATGCCCAGGTTGGGGGTAGTCCCTCCGATGCCGGTAATCTCGATTTGTCCGCTGTCCGAGGAAACGAGAGTATTTTGCTGCGAAGATCCGTCGCCGGAGCCGATGTCAACGCCGAGCGCATCGCCGTCGAGGCCATGGCCTGCGTTCACGGTTCCTCCCGTCCCCATGAGGGTGATTGTCGTCGTACCCGCCGCCTCCAGGTCCGTGCCGGAATCGAGGGAAACCCCCTCGGCGGTGGGAAGATGGTTGCCGGAAATAGCAGCAGCTTGGCTGCTATTGAGGGTGCCTCCGGTGCCCGTGATGTTGATCGCGCCGCCCGTGGCTACGGAGATCATCGCCTGGTTGCCTCCGCCTCCAATATCGACCCCGTCCGCGCCGGAATCGCCGGCGTTCGCGCCGTTGCCGGCATTGGCCGAGCCACCAAAGCCCGTGATGCCGAGCGTTCCGCCGGAAGCCATCGAAATTTGCGTCCCACCATCAACCACGACACCCTCTGAACCGCCGGTAAACGCCCCGGTGGTGACGACAGCACCGCTTCTCCCCGTGATGGAAATGGTGGAGTCTGCGCCCGTCGTCAATTCCGCGCCATTATCGACGATGACACCCACACTGAACGGAATGTCAATGCCGTTACCCTCAAGGGTCGAATTGGTGGTATTGATCGTGCCGCCCGTACCGTTGAGCGTGATATCTCCCCCCGCCACCGAAAGATTGCCGGAAACCTCGACGCCCTGGATAAAGCTGAAGTTTTGTCCCGAGGCCATGGAAGTGGCCGCGGAAGTATTACCCATCAGCGTAATGGAACCGGTGCCGGTCGCCTGGAGGCTCGTACCGCTTTGAATTTCCACCCCGCCAATGGAGGCTGCATTCCGGCCGCCCGTTCCCGCCGCCTTCCCCTGGCTGACCGTTCCCGTGATGGAAATGGTCCCGTTGACGACGCTCAGGTTGTTGACCTCGCCTTCGGAATTGTCTCCGTAGATGTCGACGCCGGCGAAATAAGTCTGGCTGGTGATATTTTGGCTGAAGGTCCCGGTGATCGTAATATTGCCGCTTCCCGTGGTCAGGAGATTCGCGGGAGCGGAGCCATCCGTACCGATGCCGACGCCAAGCCCACCCTCGATGCCGCTCCCGGGATTGGTATAGCCGGCGTGACCTGTCAGGCTGATATTGCCGCCTCCCGCATCGATCGTCGTATCAAAGAGATTGATGCCATTCGCCTCACCGTTCGCATTGACCGCACTCACATAACCGTTGCCGCTGGCCGTGAAAATGCCGCCGTCGGTCACGAGGTAGCAATCCTGCAAAAGCACCGGTCCGGCCGCCGTCAACGTGATGCCTGGCGCCGTCGCGGGGTTTCCCTGCGTGCCTACGCCATTAAAGAGAATCTCGCCCGTGGTGGAGGTGACCGAAAGCGCGCCGGTGCGGTTGAAGGCGCCGGAAAATGCCACGGAACTTGCCGTGAGCAGGACGGAGGAACTGCCGGTGAGGACCGAACCTGCGCCCGTGGTGAGTGTGCCAGCCCCTGCGGCGGTGATGTTGCCGTCGAGGGTATAGCTGGAGAGAATATTCATGCTCACACCTGAGGCGGTACTGAGATTGGAACCGCTGACCGAGTAGTTGATGCCGTTACCGCTGAGGCTTCCAATGACCTGCTTCAGCGCCGCATTGCTGGCCACATCGGCCATCACCCGCACCGTGCTGCCCCAAATATCGATTCCGCTGATGGTGCTGGACGGGCTGTTGGCCTGATAATAGGTGTCGCCCTTATCGGTGCTGTCGGTCAGCAGAATACCTGCGTTCAAGTCGCTGGAACTGATGGAGAACGTAAATGCGCCCGAGCCATTGGTCGGAGTCGAAGCCAGGACGGTGCCGTCGAAAATAAGATCGATCATCACATCGGAAGCATCGCCTGAACCGCTGCCGGTATAAGCCGTCCCGCTGAGAACATCGGTCGTGCCTCCCGCTCCCGGCCCAACGCCGATCAACTCGGGGGTGGTCGTGCTGCCGTTGGTCGTCCAAATCGAGGTAAAGTCCCAGGTGGAATCAAAGTTGGACGCATGGATCATTTGAGCCGACGTAAGGCCTGTCACGTTGGAAACGGAGCTTCCGTTATAGGTGATCGAGGTCCCCAGATTGCCCCCAAGACCTGTGCCTTGGCCGGTACCGTCGGTGGAAAAGTAGCTATCCGCAATGGAACCGCTGTCGGTATAACCCACCAAACCACCCACCTGAACCGCTCCCTGCGGGGTCGTTACAGTGCCCGTGCTGTAGGCGTTGCTGATCGCACCGCTGTCATTGAGTCCCGCGAAGCCGCCCACCGTGGTACTTCCGGAGACCGGGCCCGTGCTATAGGCGTTGGTGATCGTGCCACCTTCGTTGAGACCGACAAAGCCGCCCACCTCCTCGTTACCCGTCGCGTTGACCGTCCCCGAACTATAAGATTCGCTGATCGCCGCGAGGTTGATCCCCACAAAGCCGCCCGTGGAAATGTCCTGGCTGGGCGTGGTCACAGTTGCCGTGCTGTAGCAGTCGGTGATCGAATTGAGCTGGTTGTATCCGACGAACCCGCCGATGGCGAAACCCTGACCGCTGCCGGTGACAGAGCCGGCGCTGGAACTATTGGTGATTACGCCTCCATTAATTCCAATCAGCCCGCCGACGTAGGTCAATCCCGTGACCGCCCCGGAACTGCTGACATTGCTCAGCGTGGAATTACTGACGCCGACCAGTCCCCCGGCGTAATACTGACCGGTCACATTGACATTCGTCAGGCTTACGTTCTCGACCGTGCTGCCTGCGGCGGTATCGCCAAAGAGACCGGCATCCGAGGAAATCGGCAGGTTGATAAAAAGATGGTTAATGGCAAAACCCTGCCCGTTGAAGGTCCCTTGATAGGTGAGCTCCGGGTTGCTGCTGTCCTCGCCATCATACGACCCAATCGGGACAAAACCAGCGTCACCATTCCAAGTCGATGTGCCGCTGGCATCGATGTCGGCCACCAGCACGGCGTTTGCGGTCAAGAGATTACCCGAGGGCGAACCGAGGCCCTGCAAGCCGTAAATGTCCTTGATTTGATAGGGCGTGGAGGAGCCGTTGCCACCGGTGACGCGGAGGAAGGTGCTGCTACCCTGCAGTTCAAAATCATGACTCGCCGTGAAAGCGGGCAGCGAGGCGTTATTTTGCTGCCAGTATCCGTTTTCCAGGATAAAGGAGGCAACGTTGACAGACGAGTTTCCCGAAATGACATCGTTCGCACCCGCCGTATTGATGGAAAGTCCCCCGTTTACGCCGGAAATCGGGGCGTTGAGATTGATGGCGCTGCCCATCGTCGTAGTGCTCAAGGTCAGCGTGTTGGTACTGGTCCAGGTGATACCGTTGGTCACGGTGATCGTGGTATCGGCGCTGAGCGTGACGTTCGCCATGCCGAGCAAATTTTGGACGACGCTGGGATCGACCGTGTCATTCGCGCCTGTATCGGTTGGGTTGGTATAGGTGCCTCCACTGAGAGTGAAGCTGCCGCTGGTGACACTGCCGCTCGTAATCACATTCAGCGTGGTCGGATCGAGCAACAGATTGCCCGTTCGCCCCCCCGGTGCCGTAAGGTCGACCAAACCGGTGAGCTGTACCTGCGAGCCGGAGATTTCCGCGTTGCCGCCGGAGCCGCCCTGACCGCCCGTCGCGAGGATCTTGCCGCTATGGATCGTCGTACCGCCGCTATTTTTAAGCGTGACCGATCCGCCCTGCCTACCGGCCGCCGTGGCGGAGGCGTCGAGCGTGCCGGAATTGAGGACCGTGCCCGTCGATGAGGTTCCTGTCCCATCCACCACAATCGTCCCGCCGCCGCCGTGAGCTGTGCGGGCCGAAATTTGGCCACTGTTGCTGATGTTGCCACCCTCGGCCGTGAGGTAAACCTGGCCATTGACCTTTTGGTAACCGGTGGCCGCAATCGATCCCGTATTGTTGATCGCCAGCGCATAGGCATTGCCCCCGGCCGCCCTCAGTTCGGCCGCGGCCGCCTGGATGGTTCCAGCATTGGTCACTCCCACGGCGCGGGTGGTTCCAGCCGGAGTGGCCTGGACAAAGAGATGCTGATTCCCAGCCTGCTGAAAAAGAATATCGGAACCTGCCGCCAAACCGACGTTGCCCTGGGGCGCGCTGAGCGTCCCGCTATTATTTACTTGATTGGCGATGAGATAGACATCCCCGCTCGACGCATGGATGATGCCCTGATTATCGATGGAAGCATCCGAGCCGCCCGCAAAACTCAGGTTGCCGCCCTTGAGAAATTGCTCATTGGAGAGATCAAGCGTTGAGGCGAGAAAGCCGGCTGTATCGATACGTCCGCTGGGGCCTACAACAATCCCGCTGGGGTTGACGAGGTAAAGTATGCCATTGGATTGAAGCGTTCCGTAGATGGCGGAGGGATTTCCACCCACCACGCGATTGAGCGTGGCCGAGGAGCTGTTCGGCACGAGAAATTTGGTCAGCTCTCCGTTGGCGATGGAAAACTGCTGCCAGTTGATGATGGCGTTATGGCTCGACTGATTGATGGTCAGCGTCAGCCCCGCGCTGCCAATCGTCGCACTGCCTGAAACGACCGCGCCTCCGGTGGGATTTCCTGGAAGCGGGGCTGTTGCGCAGAAAAGTAAAAGCAGTAACAAACTCCCTGATGAAATAATCTTCCATGGGTTGAAACGCGCCGCCTCATTTTTGAAGGCTATGCAACTCATGGTGGTTTGGAAGCGGATCTTTCGGGCTGACTCTCCAGCAGTGAAAGAGTAGAAAATCAAACTATCAAATCAAGCCGGAATATTTTGTTCTCTTCGGAATGCGCTGGGGGGGTCTTTCAAGGAGAAAGATCGCAACTCGAACTACTCCCTTAAATGAGGGTTGTAAAAGGCTGAAAACTCCGCATTCAACTGCAGCCGAACACTTCGAGATCAACTCCAACTTGGGATGCTTTCGCTAGGGAGTTGCCACCGGAGCAAAACCCGCGCGGCCGGTCAAAATGTCGGCCGTGTTGTTTGCCTCGGGCGGATTCAGCAATTCGCCATCAGTTCGATAAATGTTGGCGGTGACGAAGATGATGAGATTGCGCTTGGTATTCGATATCGCCTTGGATTGGAACAGGCGTCCGATCAACGGTATATCCCCCAAGAGCGGCACTTTGTCGTTAATGTTCTGAATGTCATCCCGGATCAACCCCCCCAAGACCACCGTGGAACCATCACGAATAAGCACCTTGGTGTTAATCCTGCGAGTGTTGAAAACCGGTTGATTAATAAAGTTGGGGCTGAGCAGCGACTGTGAGCCGTCCGGATTGGCGACAAAGATCGCATTTCCATAATTAATGAAGCCCTCGAAGTCGGTCACCTCGGGAAAGAGCGAAAGATCAACGGTCTTGTTATCTGCGGTCACCTGCGGTTTGACGACCAACCGCACCCCGACATTCCGCCGTTTAAAGTCGGTAGGGGTCGTGGCAATAACGGTGGGCGGAGTAAAGGCTATCGGTTGTCTGTAACGACAGTACCGGTTGTCGCCTGGGTCACCAACTGAGGTGGATCGAAGGAGATCGGATAAGGGAAAAACGCGAGCCGCCTCCATGACGCCCTTGTTCACCGCTCTTGGTCAGGACCGCAGGCTCCGAAAGCAGATCGAAACTCGTCTTTTGAGAAAGGGCGGTGATGATGAGACTCTAATTGGGCTGCATCGATGAAGCCACGGAGGGCGAAGGTGTTAAGAACGGTGGCCTGGGGCGTAATTAACTGGTCGATGCTATTTGCAGTGAAGCCGAATGCGCCTGGCAACGCCGTGCTAAACTGAGGGGTTGAAGAAACACCAAGGCTGTTCAACCTTGGGTCGATAAGATTAAAGCCGGTGTTAAACGTAAGGTCATTGAGATCGGTCTGGTTGATCTCAACAAACTTGGTCGCGATCCGTACCATCAAGGTGGGAGCCTGGCCCGCATTTACCAGTTCTTCCAGCAACTCCATCTGGTCCGCGGTATCCACCACTGTAAGCTGTCCCGTCGTGGGCGTATAGACGGCGCTGGCGCCGGGAGGGAACTTCAACCCCTTTTGCGATTAAAGCCGCGCGCACGGTATCGCCGCCACTTTCATCGACGGCGGGAGCAGCGGCGGCATCGGCCGGAGGCGCCACGGGGCGGGTTTGGGTCAAAGCGGCCGTCGCACTTTCAATCGCTCCCGTCGTGGAGGGAGGCGCCACAAAGTTAGGCTGAACATTAAAGGTCCGGCTGATCAGGTCATCTGTGTTTTGATTAAACGGCACGATGGAGATAGCGTAGTCCTGCACCTTGTATTTGACGTTGGCCAACTGGCAGACATACCGTAATGCCTCACCGAGCGGGACGTTGTTCAAGGTGACCGAAACGGGCTTCGCCGTGGTCGAGGCCTCAGGTTGAATGATGAAATTCACCCCTTTTTTGTCGGGATCGAGGCGCTTGCTTTCGATGCTCAGAAAGTTGGTGGCCTCCTCGATCGTGGCGTTGTTAAAGTCGAGCGACAGGAAAATATTCTTGAGTTTTTCATCAAGCCCAAAGTTGGTATTTCGGACAATGCTGGGCTGGCCTTCCTGGGCGGATGCCGTGGAGTCCTTGTTGGTGATAGGCTCGTACCACTTTTCCTCAACCTGCCGCAGCATCTCATCGCGGGTTTCCAGACGCGCCCGCTCATCATATTGCAGCTTTTGGGCATCAATACGTTCCAGCTCCTTTGTCGCGGCAATGTTATAGGGATCGATGCCCAGAATACGCTTTAGCCTGGCTTCGGCTTCATCCCACTGGCCGGTCCGGCGGAACTGCTCCGCCTCGGCGAGTAGCTGCTCCACTTCGTTGACCTGATTGACAAAGCCAGGCGTAACGGCCGGGTTACCCAGCAATGTGGTATCGTTGGGATCGGCCAGGGCCTTATTGATCGCGGCCAGTTTTTCGTTAGCCAGTTTGTTATTGGGATTGTAATTGACCACCTCATCCATGAGACGCTTGGCCCGGGCGGTATCCCCAATCTTGAGCGCATCATCATAGAGCTGGAAGTCAACCCGGGTCAGACCTTCCGCGGCAACGGCATAGGAGGATGTTGAGCGGGAAATCGACCCAAAAGCTTCCGCCGAGAAAAGATAGTCTTTTCGTGCTTCGGGATAATTGGTGGCCAACTCGGCTTTTCTGCCGGCCTTGAGCGATTCATTCGCGCGAAAGGTGAGTTCCTGGCGACGGATGATCTCCTGCTGCTGAATCCGCGCGATCTCCCCCGAGGACATTTTAGAAGAATGCGCCGGCGTTGTATTCGTGGTCGTCGCTGTCGCTATCGTTGTCGTGGTGGTGGTTGTGGTCGGCGTTGAAGCCGTGGGAACGGGCGCAGACGGAGGGACGGACGGAGCATTGTCGGGCGGAGGCGTGAGCAACCCGGAGGGCTGATTGCTCGGGACGGGCGCAGGGGGCACTGCCTGCCCTCCCGCCGCTGTTTCCTGAGCGGACGCCGTCACCTGCGCCGCAAGAAGGAGAGGCGCGATGAGGAAAAGGATTCGTTTCATGGAAGGCTTCCAAAGCTGGGTGATGATGGTGATCATGAATTAGGCGCTCCCTCGGGCAGCGGCGGTAGGGTGACTCCGGGACCGATTTGCTGGTCAGGTTCAGGCAACGCTTCCTCCACCGGCTCGGCGTTGAGCGTTCGAACGTATTCCGGCTTTCCGTTGGTTCGGATGAGCCGTGCCGTAATGAAGAACAGGAGGCTCTTTTTCGTGCGTTCACTCACCTTACTTTGGAAAAGGCGGCCCAATAAGGGAATATCTCCCAAGACAGGAACCTTATCGTTGATTTCCTGGGTGTCCTCACGGATCAGGCCACCCAGCACGGCTGTCTGGCCATCCAGAACCTGGAGATTGGTCACCATGGAGCGTAAATTGAAGACCGGCTGATTGATCGTGCCCTCCGTTAGTGTCGTTGCCGGTTCGTTGGGAGGAGGAATATCTTCACTCAAACGAGCGACAATCGGAACGCCGTAATCGATAAAGCCATCAAAATCCAACACCTGGGCCTTGGTAATATCGAGATCGATGCGTTGATCGGGGTAAGTCGTCGGCTTCACTTCGAGACTGACGCCCACATCCTGGGTAACAAACTCTCGCGGCGTGGGAGGAATGGCCAAGACCACGGGCCTATCAATATTGGAAACACCATCCGTACCATTTCCGCTGGAATATGCCAGGTTGGAGCTATTGCTGAGCTTCGGCTTTTCGAAGCTGGTCGGATAAGGAAATTCGCGAACGATATCAATGTTGGCCTTGAGGCCGGTCTGAGTCGTGACACTCGGCGCGGAAAGGAGCGAGGCCCCCTGAAGATTATTGATCGCGTTAATGACAACCGCCAATCCGGTATGATCAATAACCGCCCCGATGGTGAGAAGGTTTGAAGCATTGTTGGCCACCGAACCACCGGTCAGGGGGTTAGTGGAAGTTACTCCCCCCGCCGCCGCTGGATTGGCACTAATCAGTTGAGAAATACCATCCGGATTCAGCCCTCCCAAAGAGGAATCGGTCGGATAATCGGGGGTACGCAAGGCGGTGGACCCTGAGGCAATTCCCGCATGGCCGGAGTTGGCTGTGCCAATGGTATAATTAAATGAAAGGGCCTTGATGGCGTCCTGGTTGAATTCGGCCAGTTTGGCTTCGATTTCCACCTGCGGAGTCTCCTTGCTGAGCTGGTCAATCAAATTGCCGACCAGATCCAACTGTTCCGGCGTGTCCCGGACCACAAGTTTGCTGGAACCGGGAAGGAATGCGGCGGTGGCGCCAGCCGGGAAACGAATACCTTTGTTGATAAGCTGCTGCTGAACGTCGACTTTGATCGTGCCCACCGTGGCGGGCGTATCGGTCGTCGTTCCCACAGAAACGGTGAGGCTGGAGCCCGTAAAGAAATTGGGTGGAACCAGAAAGGTCCGCACCGAGAGATTCTCGCCTTCATCTATGGAGGGGCGCAAATAGACAGCGTAATCCTCGACGGAATACTGCAGGTTGGTCTGCTGAATGATGTAACCCAGCACCTCGGAAAGCGGAACGTCGGTCAGGGTGATACTTACTTCCCGGTGAATGGGATGCAGCGGGATGGCGGCAGAGGTATCCGCGGGTGCGCCAGCGGCCGGAGCAGCGGCAGCCGCAGGGGCGGCGGCAGCGCCAGTGGTCGCATCCGGAGCCGCTGCCGTGGCATCAGAACTAAGGCGCAGCACAAAATTAATGCCCTGATGGTCCGGGTCGAGCTCCTTGCTTTTTTGCTGAAGGAATTGGATGACAGCGGCGATGTCCAACTTTTCAAAATTGACTTTATCGATGATAATGGACTCGAGTTTCCTCGTAATATTGGCCCGATTGGACGGCCCTTGGGAAGTCGTCTCCGTTTGAGGCGTAGCGACGATATCCGGGGAAATGTCCTGAGCCCAGCCGTGGTCAATATTTTCCATCGACTTGCCCTCGTACTCTTCATGACGAAATCCATCCGCTCGCGTCCGATAGCGTTCGATATGGGCCATCTTGTCGCGGGCCGCCTTATTATAGGGATCCAGAATCAAAATCTTGGAATAAGTCTCCTCGGACTTATCGAACTGGCCGGTCCTGAAATAGGCGTCTCCCTGGAATAGCAGCTTTTGCACGGTGGCGACCCGGCCCTTGAAATCATCCGTCACAGCCGGATTAACGGTCGTGCCTTCCGGATCACGAACCTCTTCCTCGTAGGCGATCTGCTCCTTCTTTAACTCTTCCAGGTCGGCCGGATAGACGGGATTATCGGGCTGGAGCATCACGCACTCCTGAAGCAGGGAAGCGGCTTGCGCAAACTTGTCATCCTTTGCGAGTTGCTGGGCCTGCCCCGCTTTCGCAGCAGCCAATCCCGCTTCGGCGCGATTGTAGGATGTTGCGGAAACTCCTCCGGGAGTCAGCGCGTCGACGGCATATTGAAATCGCTTGGCAGCCTCATCGTAGTTGCCACTGCCCAAAAAACGTTGACCATCGGAGATGGACTGATTTGCGCTGACCATCAGTTGCTGGCGATTAACAGCTTCCTGATGAGCGGCTTGAGCCGCAGTAGCCGGCTGATCTGCGGCCCAGAGCGAGAGTTGAGACAATGGTAACAGCGAGGCTGTGAGCAGCAAACAGGCTTGATTGGGTTTCATTCTGAAAGGCCTCCGAGGTAAAGGTTTTTATGTAAAAAAGGTTTAAGAGTCAAGTGCCGAAAGTGAGTTAGGGCGATTTAGATCAAAGTTCAATGAGCTTGGGGAACCTCGTCCCATTCGGCGGGATCCAGCTTGGGAATCGTGTAGTTCTGATTGGTTTTTGTGTCTCGAATGGTTGCGCCGTTGTCATTGGCATCAATCACGAGGAACGAAGAGTTGGGTAATTCAGGCACAGTAAAAATCTTTCCTCGTGATATTTTGATTACTTTGTCGACGTCGGCCGACATCAGCATGACAAAATCGGCGGTTGATTCCGGTGAATCGATCTCCTGGCGAAAAGGAACGATGACCTTTAAGCCAATATCGGACTTGTCGAGTTCCAGGGTCGAAACGTCGACGGTTTCCGTGAGATGGGTCCCGGGGTCCATCACCTGTTTCGAAAGCTGAAGAAAAGCCCCGATGGTATAGCCTTCAAAACCAAGCAAATCTCCGCTTTTTTTCAACGGTGGCTGATTATAACTGGGGACATCGTTGAGATGCAGCTGGAAGACGTACACGCCGTTGAGTTGCTGGTAACCGGTAAACCGGATATGGAAAGGACGCAGTTCGTACTTTTGCAAACGAAGGCGGGAGAGATAACTAGGATGACTCTGGGGATCAAGCGGGTTGGTCGATTTGGAGCCATCGCAATCCGATGCCTTCTGCCGTACGCCCACCGTATCGTTTTTAAATTCAACGATGTTGGAAAAGCCATCGTTATCGGGATCTTCTCGGTCGACATTTCGGTCCGTGAAATCAAGCCCGTACTTTTTATACCAACTTAAAAGCACGCCGCTGGGGGAACGGGTATCAGGACCAATTTTCTTGATGTAATCGCCGTTGGGATAGGCGGAAGGGTAGAAAAGATATTCGTCGGAGTGGAAGAGCCGGTGATGGTTGGCCGGTTCCTGCCACAAAACGGGCGAGTTCCAGAGCGCAAGGTTCGACTCAACGTCTTCCGCTTTAAGCGGTTCAGCCCGGTGTCCTTTCGGTTCGGTGCTGGTTATGCCGGTGATCTCGGGCACCGTCGGAAACAGGTAGGCCAGCGTCGCGGATCCCACGGCGAGCAAAAGAAGAACAACGGCCAAAATGATGGGTTCGGGCGATTTAGTCATCAGGGGGCACCGGTTGGAGGAGTGTTTTGGTGCGTTGGGTTGTGCGACGGTGGAGTGGCTGACGCAGGAGGAGCCGCATTCCATTCGATCATGTCGATTCGGGCCTTGATTTTGAGTACCGAGTTGCCAAAAAGATATTGGGGCCCCAGCGTAGACGCTGGAGTAGCGCCAACTTCGCCGGGAGAGGTGTCGACCACGGAGGTCGATGTCGCGCCGGACTGGATAATTCTATCGAGATCGCTCATGACAGGCGAATTGGGGTGATCATTTTGGATCGAAAGGGTCCGAACCACAAAGATGTAGGGTGACTGGATCAGATTATTGAGGATGGGCCGCAAATTTTCAGAAGTCGTTTCGAAGTCGATTTCGAACGGATAGACGGTGTAGTTGTTTCCCGGGGAATTAAGCGAGTACCCGCCCAGCCGATCGGGTTCTGATTCGGAAATCGGTGTATTCCCGGCGACGTGAGGATCCTCCTCATAGGTGCGCCGGATCGCCTGAATCCCCTTGACGGGCGCGTTGATCAGAATCGTCGCGAGTTGATCGATACCGACCAGTTGCTTGCTCAAAACCGGCGTTTGCTCGTCGCTCGGACTTTGGCCCAGGTAGCGGGAGAAGCCGAAATAATAATTGGGCGGAACGCTCACGCCATGGACTTTGGCCGCGCCATTCAGGCGGTGCACATCGTCGTCCAGATCGTGCTTCCACGCCACCGGATCTTCCTTGTCGATGGAATTGAGCTTGTTTCCCTCCGGCAGGAGCTTGGTATGGATAAGTGGATCGAGCTGCGCCTTGAGCAGGTCAATATTGGCCTGCATGGTCGCCCCGTTGGAAGGGCTGACGACGATGTCGTACTTGGTCGAGTATTTGTCAAAATCGGACTTGGCATTGGTCACGTCGGTCACCGCATCCTGGAGTGCGCCCGACAGGTACCACCAGGCTCCGCCGCCTAAAAGCGCCACCACGACAAAGGCGATGATGACACCTAGATCAAACCCCGAAATTTTCAGCTTCTTCATGGTTTGCTCGCCTCGGGTTTGAGGCTGATTGGCGTTTTGAGCTTGAGCCGCATGGAGAATTTCTGAGCAAAGGCATTCGAATCCCCGTTGCCATAGGTGGGCAGAGTCCCGGTGATGTTGTTCTTATCAATATCGAAATAGGGCAAGTCGGCCAGCGCCTTAACAAAATCCTCCAGCCGGCTGTAATCGACCATCTGGGTCTTGGGATTGGAATGATAGAGGCCGCTGATGACCAGCATGTTGATTTGGTCGGTTGGCGCATTGGCATCGCCCGGCCGGGAGCCTCCCACCGAGGGCCGCGTGTCCCGATTATTCCCCCCGGAGGGATTGGACACCGGAACAAGTTCCGTGATCCAGACGCCCGGAGGAATTTTTTCATTCAGGGCCTCGAGGAGTTGTGCCCAGGCGTCGCGCTGGCTGCCGAGATGTACGACCGAATCGAGCGTCTGCCGAAGCGAATCCTGTTCCTTGGCGAGGGCGCCGATCTTGGGGGCCAGGACCTGAAGATTCTGAGATTTATTGCGCAGGTCCGTTGCCGTATCTTCCGCAATCGTCATTTGCCGGAAATAATAGAGTCCCAGGCAAACAAAGAGTAGCGCCCAAAGAGTGAGAGCGCCCAGGTAGTAGGGCAACTTGTGACGCTTATCGGCTCGGGCGGCAAGGGTGGGAGCGGCCAGCGTAATTTCAGCCGGACAGCTTCCCGTCTCGCGCAGAGCGAGGCCGACCAGTTCCGCGGTGAAGCAGCTGTTCTGCTGGAGAAATGCCGTGTTAAGGGACGGGGCCAGGCTCACGTTGCGCAGGGGGTTGAAGTAGGCCACGGGCAAGCTGAGCTTGTCAGCGATGAATAGATCGAGATAAGGCAACTGGGAGCTCCCGCCGGTTAGGAAAACGCGCTTGGGCGGCGCGCCGCTGAGCGTCGTCCGATAGTAGGCGATGGAACGGTTGAGATCGACGTGAAGCCGGGTCATAGTCGACCGGATGAGTTTGGAGATGCGCGCGGCATCGGCATCATCCGGATCGGCATAAACCCCGCCCAGCGAGACAAAGCCTTTGCCCTTCTTTAACGTTTCCGCCGCCGTGAACGGCTCCTGCATTTCATTGCAGATGCTTTGGGAGATTTGGTTGCCGGCGATGGGCACGTTGCGAATCCAAAAGCTGTTTTTCTCGACGAAGACGAGGTTCGTGGAACGCGCGCCCATGTCGATGATGAGGGTGCAGTCGTCGGTCTGGGGTTCGCTATAACGGAAGGCGTTAAGAAGGGCAAAGGGGGCGACGTCGACCTGCTTGATCTTCACCCCGGTCTGCTCTACGGCTTCGACTTCAGCTTCGAGGACTTCTTTCTTGATGGCGACAATGACCGCCTCCGCCTCATTTCCAGAGGAACGGGTCGGCATCATTTGGTAATCCCAGGTTACTTCATCGATGGGAAAAGGCACATTTTGTTGCGCCTCAAACTTGACGACCTGTTCCACTTGCGCGGCATCGACCGGAGGCAGCTTGACGAAGCGCATGAAGACGCTCTGGCCGGAAATGGAAAGTAGCACTTCCCGGCCCTTAATGCGATGCTCCTTAAAAAGCTTGGCCAAGGTCGGCGTGATGAATTTGGCGCGCTCCTCCTCCTTGTTCGGATCGAGTCCCAACTCCGCCACCCCAAAGCGAAGCAGGGTCAGAGCCCCGCCCCGGCCTATGCCAAACTCGGCGAATTTGAGCGTGCTGGTGCCCAGATCGACGGTGATGACTTTATTCGCGGCGGCCATGAGGGAAAATTTCCAAATTAAAAATGCATTGAGCAGAAGGGTTTCGTTGTTGCACCGTCCACGATACTACTGAGACTGGGCGGGCAGCTTGATCGCCGGGTAACGATCCGGGTCGGCGATGATGAACGGGGTCTGGTCCTGCCGGTAGACAAGACCGGCCACGGGAGTCAGTGGCTTGAACCAGTTTAGGGGATCCTGCTCCTTATTCTTATTGACCTCGTCCATCATCGTGCCCCCGACGTATGCTTCGATGTGCACGTCATATTTGCGGTCGTATTCCTCATAGCCGCGATCCCCGCTATACCGTCCCAGGGTCGACGGATGAACGTAAAAGACTCCGTAGAGATCGCTGCCCGCGGGCAGATTGACGTAGGTGACCGAACCGGTAAGGGCCACGGCGACGCCTTTGCCTCCCTGCGAATTTACCGGGAGCGGGTCGAAACCTTCGATCCATATCTTGAATTCGACCGCGCCCAGATAGGGAGTCTTCAAGGCCGGCGTCGTTCCGTAATGAAACTCGACCTTAAGCCATTGCGCAGCGTTTGTGGCCGAGGCTCCCGATGATCCGGCGAGGTTCGGCGCCGCAACGAAGGAGGTCGTGATCGCCTCCTGATTTGCAAACACAATAGGGGAGTCCTTTGCTTGGCCAAAGACTGGCGCGGCAGCCATCGTAGCGAGCAGAATGACAACAGGGCAACTCCGCCTAAGTACCATTGCGTGAAATGACATACTTGTATGTAGTTTCAATGCCCATCGCAGGTCAAACATTTTACGCAGATTATGTGCAATCTTATCGATGCGTTCGCCAGACCTTATCTTCGAGATCATCCCGCGACAATCTCCAAAACGACCAATTCCAAAGCCCGCCGTTTGTCGCTTTCTCCGGTCAGCATTTCTTTTTGCGCCTGATAAATCAGAGCGAGCGCCCGAAACCAAAACCGGCCCGGACGATGCTGACTGCGCTGGGCCGCCTGTCCAAGAGAGTAGGTGCTGATCGGCTCACCGCTTTTTTTTCGCGGAAGATAGGTTTCGCCCTCCGGAGAGACTTCCGCCGAAGTGAAGGAACCGCGACTGAGCCGCAACATTTTATTTTCCCGCAAAACCGCCGCCAGCGCCGCCAGCCGAATTTGTCCGGCCAGCAAAATCAGAATGCCGACCTCCGATTCATCCTGGGCGAGCAGAGCCGAAAGTTGCGCGAGGGCCGGCTTCGCCTCTCCGCTCAGGACCGCGTGACAAAAATCCCAGACCAGCACTTCGCGGCTGCCGCTGATCACCCGGTTGACATCATCGCGGGTCAGTTCCGCGCTTCCCTCACCGGTGAAACAAGCCAGTTTTTCCAGCTCCTGCGACCAGACGGCGGTATCGATTCCGGTGGCCTGGAAAAAACGTTCCGCCGCGCCGGGACCGGGATGGATGCCCGCGGCCTTCATCCGGCGCTCGATCTGGAAAATGATTTCGTCCTCGCTGGTTTTGCGCAGATCGGGCAGGTCAAAATATTTGGCCTGCGCCAGCTTGAGCAAGGCCTTGCTGAAGCTGCGGCCCTTATGAATGCCGAGCGCGCTAATCAGCAGCGTGACCGAAGTCCCGTCAACCCGCGCCAGGTCGGGCTGGAGCGATTCGAGGGCTTCCTTGACCGAGGCGTGACGACCCACGCCGGTCTCGTCAAAAAAATTGACCGCCTTCCACCAGACCAGCTTACCGCCTCCAAAGAACGGAAGAGTGAGAATCGCCTCGCGCACTTTTGCGATGGAGGCGACCGCTTCGTCCACCGTCATGGCGCGTCCATCGATGGTTTCCAGGTTCATCGCGTCCTCCGGTGCCAGCTTGCGCGCGAGGTCGGCGGCGGCTTTCTTGACCGCATCCTCATCGGAGCCGCAAAGAAAATGGATCGGCACAGCCCTGGTATTGATGGATGACGCAGCCATGAGATTACTTTATGCTACGACTATGGAACATCTCTGGGCGCCCTGGCGCAATCTTTACGTGAAAGATAGCCAAAAACATGAGGGAGCTATTTTCGCCGAGATCGCCCAGGGTACCGACGACGAAGGCCATTACGTCCTGGCGCGGGGCAAAAGCTGCTTTGCCATTTTGAACATCTACCCTTACAACACCGCGCATCTCATGGTCATCCCCTATCGCGCAACGGGCGCCCTTGAGGATCTGAGCGATGACGAACTGCTCGAATTGATGACGATGCTGAAGCGGATGAAGGCGGCCGTGACGGCGGCCTTCCAACCGCAGGGATTCAATGTGGGCATCAACCTGGGCGCCGCGGCGGGGGCGGGCATCGATCAGCATCTCCATATCCATCTCGTGCCGCGCTGGCGCGGCGATTCCAATTTCATGACGGTCACCGCCGAGACGCGGGTGCATCCGAATGACCTCGCGACGGTTTACGCGGCAATCAGGAAGCAACTCTAACTTTAACCGTTTTTTAGACAGGAGAACATGAACCACATGAAGAATAATGGTTAGAAATAAGGAGGTTTCTCCAGGTGCCTCATCTATCCTGTCTAAAATCAGTCTGCCCCCCCAATCTCGTTAATCCTGTCTAAAATATCATGCGCATCGGCCTCCTTCAACTCAACGCCACCATCGGCGCATTCGACCAGAATCGAACGCGGCTGGAGGAGGCCTATCGCGAGGCCGTCGCAAAAGGCGCGGAGCTGGTCCTTGCCCCGGAACTTTTTCTTTGCGGCTACCCTCCCCGCGACCTCCTCTTGCGCGACGACTTTATTTCGCGCGGGCTGGAGTGCCTTGAGCTGCTGGCCAAATCGATCGGCCCCGTTCCGCTGATTACCGGCTACGTCGACCGCAATTTCTCGCGGCCCGGACGAGCCCTGCGCAACGCAGCCGCCGTGATCCAAAACGGAAAGGTCCTCCATCGTGTCGTGAAGTCGCTCCTGCCGACCTACGACGTGTTTGACGAGGACCGCTATTTTGAACCGGCGGAGAAAGTGTCTCCCATCGAGATCAATGGACAAAAAATCGCGGTAACCATCTGCGAAGACATCTGGAACGACGCCGATTTCTGGTCCGAGCAACGCTACCGGTGCGATCCCGTTCGCGATCTCGTGGCCGCCGGCGCGAAACTGATCGTAAATATTTCCGCTTCGCCCTGGCAGCGCGGCAAGGAGGCGACGCGGCTCGCCATGCTGCAACGGGTGGCGCGGGACGAGAAGGTACCGCTGGTGCAGGTCAACATGGTCGGCGCCAACGACGAATTGATTTTCGACGGCCACAGCGTGGCGCTCAACGCGCAAGGCGAGGTCCTGGCGCTCGGCGCAAGCTTTGTCGAGGAAGTCCTCGTGGTGGACCTCAATCCCGGCGGGTCAGCCTCTGGCCTGCCCCTGAATTCCGCCGCGCCCACCCTCCCCGCCAACCAGGAAGAACAACTCTTCCGAGCGCTCGTCCTCGGTGTGCGCGATTACGTCGGCAAGTGCGGCTTCAAATCGGTCGTTCTAGGATTGTCCGGCGGCATCGACTCTGCGCTCGTGGCCGTCATCGCCGCCGAGGCGCTCGGCGCAGACAAGGTTTGGGGCATTTCGCTCCCCTCCCGTTATTCCAGCGAAGGGAGTCTCGACGACGCGGCACAATTGGCAAAAAGGCTCGGCATCCGCTACGAGGTGCTCCCCATCGCCGAACCCGTGGTCGAGGTGGAGAAAACATTGGCCGGTGTGTTCGAGGGCCGCACACCCGATGCCACCGAGGAAAACATCCAGTCGCGGCTGCGCGGTCTGCTCCTCATGGCGCTCTCGAATAAATTCGGTCCGCTCGTCCTGACCACCGGCAATAAATCGGAACTCGCCGTCGGTTATTGCACGCTCTACGGCGACATGTGCGGCGCGCTTGCCGTCATCGCCGACGTCCTGAAAACCGAGATTTACGCGCTCGCCCGATGGATCAACCGGAACGAAGAAATTATTCCCCGGAACACGATTGAGAAACCGCCCAGCGCCGAGTTGCGCCCGAACCAGACCGACCAGGACAGCCTGCCGCCCTATGACGTGCTCGACCGGATCCTCCGCCACTATGTCGTGGACGACGCCGATCCAAAGATGCTGGTCAGCGAAGGCATCGCGCCCGAAACCGTCCGCGACGTGCTCAACAAAATCGTCTTCAGCGAATATAAACGGCGCCAGGCCGCACCGGGCCTGAAGGTCTCTCCCCGCGCCTTCGGCATGGGCCGCCGCGTCCCTATCGCTCAGGGCTTCCGCGGGTGAGAAGACGGCTTCCCGGACTTCTACCGACCGGTAGGTAACTTTCAGATTGACCGGCTCCGCGCTTCTGCGAGCCTAGGCAGCCATGGGTAAACTAACCTCCGATCCGCGGCAGCGCCTGCTCGACGCAGGACTGAAACTTTTCGCCAACCGCGGTTATGCGGGCACCGCCGTGCAGGACATTACCGAAGAGGCCAGGGTGACCAAGCCGACACTCTACTATTATTTTGAGAACAAGGAAGGGCTCTTCCAGGCCCTGGTCGACCAGGCGATGGACGAACGGCTCCGCTTGATGCGCCAGGCCGCCCCGCCGGAAAAGGCAACGGTCGACCAACTTGCCGACATCATCGTCACCCTGACCGATTTCGCGCGCCGCCAGCCCGACCTGCTGCGGCTGACCTTCGCCATCGCGTTCGCCGCCGATGGCGAGTATCCCACCGGCTTCAAGAAGCACGCCAAGATGCGCGCATCGTTTGAATTTATCGCCGGCATCATCCAGGTGGGCCTTGACCGCGGCGTGCTGAACCCGGCCTACAGCGTCATGGAACTGACCCAGTCCTACTTCCATCTCGTGCAGCATTCGATTGCCATAACCATCATTGAACCGAAGTTCCGCCGCCTCAAACCACCGATCCCCCTTCCGCCCAAGATGGAACCGAAGCGAGTTGTGGAGCTTTTTCTCGGCGGAGCGGCAAGTCCAGCCTCGTCGAACCACGTCCATCCGAAGCGGGTCTCACACTTAACCAAGGCGCTGGCTATTATCTTCAGCCTCAGTCTGTCGCTGCTCGGCGCAAACGGCCAGACCACGAATGCCGCTTCGGGAGACACCAATCAACCGCCAACCGCCTCCGTGCCATCTGTCGAGACCTCGCCCGCCAATGATCCGGCTCCCGCGGCAGGACCGGCCACAGCCACCAATTCAGCGCCCGTCTTGTCCGACGTTCGTCCCATACCACTGGCCGTCAAGGCGAGTCATCCGGAGCTGGCCACCGTGTCGCCCGTCTCCCAGAACGCGGGCGATCCTCATGCGCTCGATTTGCAGACCTGTTTCCAACTGACGGCCATCCGCGACGATTCGCTCAAGATCAGCATGGAGGACATCGAAATCGCCCGCGCCCAGCTGAGCCAATCGATCGCCGCGCTCTGGCCCACCTTTACGGTGAATAATCAGCAGCAGTTTCTTCACTATCGAAATCCAGCGCTCGGCGGTTTCAGCATCCTGGGCAATTCCACCATCACGGGAAACCGCAACTACACGTCGCAGTCCAACGTGACCATGAGTTACACCGTCTTCAACGGTGGCCAGAACTGGAATACTGTGGGTGCCAGTTCCGCTGCCGTCGCCGCCAAACGCCAGACCCTGGCCCGCGATTACCAGACCATTTACCAGGACGTGGCGCAGGCCTTTTATAATGTTCTCCAGTACGAAGGCGACATGACGGTTGAGGCCGACCTGATCGACGCCTTGAGGGCGCGCGTGGATGACCTGAAAGACCGCGTCAACCTCGGGCGTTCGCGTCCCTCGGAGCTCTTGCAGGCGCAGACCGACCTCGCCAATTCCAAGGTCACCTACGAGTCGCAGCGGGGCTCGCTCAACGCCGCAAAGGAAACGGTCGCCTTCTACATCGGAATTCCCGGGTCCAGTTTGGAATTAAAGGACACTCAGCAATTTCCGTCCGCGGCGCAATTGGAAGCTTATGTCCAACGAAGCGGGACGCGTCCCGACGTCCTTTCCCAATTGGAAAGCCTCCGCCAGGCCGAGCGGAATCTTTCCGTCGCGGAGGGCCAGCTTTTGCCGACGATCACGGCAAACGGCAATTTTCTCGCCTCGCAGGATCCCGTCTCCAACCAGATCGACGCGACCATGACGCTGGAAGCCTCCATGCCCATTTTCGATGGCGGGCTCATCATCGCGCAAATCCACCAGAACAAGGAAATGGTCCGCCAGAGCCGGCTCAATGTGGAGCAACTCCAGCGGACGGCGGACCAGGACACGCGGACCGCCTACGTGAACTTCAACGCCAGCGTGGCGCAGGTACTCGTCCTGCGCGAAGCGGCCACGCTGGCGGCGAAGAATTTCGAGGCGCAGGTGGACGATTATCGCCGGGGTGTCGTGGCCAATCTCGATGTGTTGACCGCGCTGCAGGACTACCAGACCGCGCGCATCCAGCTGCACGACGCGAACATGCAGGCACGGCTCAACCTGATCAACCTTCATGTCGCGGCGGGCATGGCGGCGAGAGGGCCCGGTGCGAACAATCAGGCACTGCCCAAATCAGCCGGGACGACGCCCTAACCATGAGCGCGCCCTACTCCTCTTCATCGGGGTCTATCGCGGTCCGCGATACCGCCGTCCGCAGGACCTCCGCGATTGCCTCACTGGCCGATCTTTCGATCCGGCGCCCCGTCTTCGCGTGGATGGTCATGGCCGCGCTGATCATCTTCGGCGCGATCGGACTTTCTCGGCTCGGGGTCAGCGAGCAGCCGGACGTCGATTTTCCCGTCCTCACCATCAACGCCACCTGGAGCGGTTCGGCCCCCGAAGTGATGGAAACGGAGATCGTCGACAAGATCGAGGAACAGGTGATTTCGACCCAGGGCGTGCGCAACGTCACCTCGCAAATCCAGCAGGGCCAGGCCTCGATCACCCTCGAATTTGAAATCGACCGCAACATCGACGCCGCGTTGACCGAGGTGCAATCGAAACTCAGCAACGTCACGCTGCCCATCGGCGCCGATCAACCCACCATCGTTAAAAGCAACCCCGAGGACCAGCCCATCGTCCTGCTCAGCGCATCCTCAACCTCGCGGGACATGCATGCGCTGACCGAATATCTCGAACTCAACATCGTCGACCAGCTCAAGATTCTGCCAGGCGTCGGCGAGGTCACGCTGGCCGGCTATCAGCAGCGCAACCTGCGCGTCTGGGTCGACAACAACAAGCTCAAGCCGCTGGAGCTGACCATGCTCGACGTCAAGTCCGCGCTCGAAACGGAGCAGGTCGAGGAGGCCGCCGGTTATCTCGAAAATTCGGCGAGCGAGTTCAATGTCCGCACCATGGGCGAAGGCGTCACGCCCGAGGCGGTAGGCGATATCCAAATCAAAAAGCGGGGCGGTGAAGCGATCTACAATTCCAACATCCGCATCAAGGACGTGGCGCGCGTGGAGGACGGCCTCGACGACGTGCGGCACACGGCCATTGTGAACGGTCTGCCCGGCATTGGCATCGGCATCAAAAAGCAGCACGGCACGAACTCGGTCGCCATCGCGCAGGCGGTGAAGGCGCGCCTGGAAGAGCTCCGCAAGACGCTGCCGCCCGACATCAAGATCGACGTGAATTTCGATAGCAGCCTTTTCATCAAGGACGCCATCCACGAAACCGAATTCACGCTCGTGCTCTCGGCCCTCATTACGAGCCTGGTCTGTTTCCTTTTCCTCGGCTCGTGGAGCTCGACCTTCAACGTCCTGCTTTCCATTCCGACTTCGGTCATGGGCACCTTTGCCGTGCTCTACTTCATGGGCTTCACCCTCAATTTCTTCACCCTGCTCGGCCTCTCGCTCGCCATCGGCATCGTGGTCGACGACGCCATCATGGTGCTCGAAAATATCATGCGCCACCGCGAGATGGGCAAAAGCAAAGTGCTGGCCTCGCGTGACGGCGCCAGGGAAATCACCTTCGCGGCGCTCGCGGCGACGGTCGCGGTTGTCGCGATTTTTTTGCCAGTCGCCTTCATGAGCGGAATCATCGGCCGATTCTTCTTCCAATTTGGCATCACGATTTCCGCCGCGGTTCTACTTTCCTTCGTGGAAGCGCTCACCGTCACGCCCATGCGCTGTTCGCAATTCATGGGCGATACCCGCCGAGGTTACGCCCATTGGGCCGCAAGCAAGTTCGACAAAATCGGCGTGATCTATCGGCGTATGCTCGGCGTCTGCCTCGACCATCGTTGGCTCGTCATTCTCGTCTCCGCCACGATTTTCGTGCTCTCGCTCGGTATCGCTTACGTCTTGCCCAAGGAATTTTTGCCCCGGCAGGACCAAAGCGCATTCCTGATTCGTGTGCAAACGCCCGTCCGCTCCTCCATTGCCTTCACCGAGGGCAAGCTGGTCGCGGCGGAAAAAATCCTGAAGCAACACCCCGAGATCGATCACTTCTTCTCGGCCATCGGCGGATTCACCACCGATACGGGCGCGGCGGACGGCGCGGTCACCGACGGCCAGGTCAACAGCGCGCTGATTTACGTCACGCTCAAGCCGAAGTCGCAACGCACCGTGGGCCAGTTCGCGCTCATGGACCAATTGCGCGGGGAACTCAACGCCATCCCCGAGGTCAGCGCCGTCCCGCAGGACCTCGCCTCGCACGACTTCATCGCCGGACGTGGTTTTCCCATCGAGCTGAACCTGCGCGGGCCCGATTACACCGTGCTCGAAAAGAAATCGCAGGAGATCATCGAGGCCATGAAACAGACCGGCGATTTCCGCGACATCGATACCGATTTCCGGACCGGCATGCCGGAAGTCCGCATCTATCCCGACCGCGCGCTGGCCACCGAGTCGGGCGTCACGGTCGATGCGATTGCCAGCACGGTGCAGGCCGCGATTGGCGGAACCGTCCAGGGCAAATACACCAACAAGGACCGCCGTTACGACGTGCGTCTGCGACTCGAAGGCGCCCAGCGTGTCGGGCCCGATGACATCATGAATCTCGATGTCCGCACCGATTACGGCGAGTTGATTCCGATTTCCAGCGTGATCAAAACGGACACGGTCAGCACCTACCAGACCATCGCGCGCACCCTGCGCGAGCGCTCCATCTCCATCTACGCCAACATCGCCCCGGGCAAATCGCAGGCCTCCGCGCTCGACCGTGCCGAGGCCATCGCGAAAGGCATCCTCCCGCCCGGCTACCGCGTCTTCCTCGGCGGCGGCGCGCAAACTTTCCGCGAGACTTTTGCCAGTCTCTTTTTCGCGCTCTGGCTCGGCATCGTCGTCTCCTACATGGTGCTGGCGTCGCAGTTCAACAGCTTCATCCATCCGTTCGCCGTCCTTCTCTCGCTGCCGTTCTGCATCAGCGGCGCTTTCTTCGCGCTTTTGCTCACGGGCCAATCGATCAATCTCTACAGCCTGATCGGCCTCATCCTGCTCATGGGCATCGTGAAGAAAAATTCGATTTTGCTCGTTGAATTCACCAACGCGAAACGGTTTATCGACGGCTTTTCCGTACGCGACGCGATCCTCTTCGCCGGGCCGGTCCGTTTGCGCCCCATCCTCATGACGTCCCTCGCCACCCTGGCCGCGGCGGTTCCACCCGCGCTGGCGCTGGGACCGGGAGCGGAAAGCCGCATCCCGATGGCGATCACGGTGATTGGGGGCGTGATCGTCTCGACCTTCTTCACCCTGCTGGTCGTACCGTGTGCGTACAGTCTGATGGTCGGGCTCGAAGGCAAATCCCATCCCGAGGCTGAGCTTTATAGCGAAGCTCCCAAGCCCGCGATGCGACCGGGACATGAGGTCGAGCTCAGCGCCCGGTCCTCGACTCTGCAACCCGTCGTCAACGGATCACACCCAAGCAAAGCCGACTCTTCCACGGGCTCAGGATGACGGAACGTTAATTTTTACAACCGCCATGACTCTCTCCGATCTATCGATCCGACGTCCCGTTTTCGCGTGGATGCTCATGTCGGCGCTGATGTTTTTTGGCGTGATCTGCTTCCTTCAGCTCGGCGTCAGCCAGCTCCCGGAAGCGACCCAGCCGGTGCTCACCATTTCGGCCAGTTGGATCGGCGCGGCCCCGGAAGTTATGGAGACTGAAATCGTCAATCCCATCGAGCAGGCGGTGATTTCCGTCCAGGGCATCCAGGACATCGAGTCGAACATGCGCCAGGGCATGGCCAGCATCAAACTCACCTTTTACACCAACAAGGACATCGACGCGGCCCTGCAGGAAACCAACTCCAAGCTCCGGTCGGTCAAACTTCCGGATGACGTCTTGCCTCCGACCATCTCGAAGATCAACACCGACGACAATCCCATCATGTGGCTGGCGGTCACCTCGACCAAGCGCTCGTTCAAGGAGATGCTGACCTATGTCGATTTGAACTTGCGCGACCGGCTCCGCGTCATTCCGGGCGTCGGGGACATCATTCTGGGCGGCTGGTCCGACCGGAATCTTCGCGTCTGGGTTGACAACAACAAGCTGCTCGCGCGCCAACTCACGATTCTTGACGTGCGCAACACGCTCAAGATGGAGAACAGCGAGACGTCGTCGGGCTACCTGGAAAACGGCCTGAACGACGCGAACGTGCGGACGATGGGCGAGGCGCTGACTCCCGAACAAATGGGCGACCTGCTCATCACGCAGCGGGGCGGCCAGCGGATTTATCATTCCGACATTCACCTGCACGACGTGGCCACAATCGAAGACGGCCTGGCCGACACCCGAAGCATGGCGCGCAGCAACGGCATGATCACCCTGGGTGTGGGCATTCAAAAGCAGCATGGCGAAAACGACGTGAAGGTGGGCGCGGCGGTGCGGGCGTTCGTGGACCAGGTCAACCAGGAGATCGCCGTCACCGATCCCGATCTGCACATGGACATCAACTTCGACGGGACCCGGTTCACCTCCGACGCGATCCGTGAAACCGAGCTGACCGTCCTGCTCTCGGTCATCGTCACCGGTCTCGTCTGCTGGGCCTTTCTTGGCTCATGGACTTCCACCTTCAACGTCCTTCTTTCCATTCCGACCTCGGCGCTCGGCACGTTCATCATCATGCGCCTGCTGGGGTTCACGATCAATTTTTTCACCCTGCTCGGGATGTCGCTTGCCATCGGGATCGTGGTCGACGACGCGATCATGGTGCTGGAAAATATCGTGCGCCATTTTCACATGGGCAAAACGGCGCGGCAGGCGGCGCTTGACGGCGCGCGCGAAATCACCTTCGCCGCCACGGCGGCCACCATCTCCGTCGTCGCGGTTTTCATCCCGGTCCTGCTCGTCGGCGGATTCATCGGCGTCTTCCTCTTCCAATTTGGGATGACGATTTCGACCGCGGTGGGGCTCTCCCTCCTGGAAGCGATCACCCTCACCCCGATGCGCTGCTCCCAGTTCATGACGGCCAAGGAGGACGAATACCGGTTCGCGGTGCTGGTGAACCGGATCTTCACCGCTTTTTCCCGCGGCTACGGTCGCGCGCTGGCGCTGAGCCTGGAACATCGCTGGAAGGTCGTCTCCGGCGCGCTCGGGTTGTTCGCGCTCTCCATGCTTTCCATTCTGTGGATCACGAAGGAATTCATGCCGACGCAGGACATCGGCGTTTTCATTATCCGCTTCCAGACACCCGTCGGCTCCTCCCTGACCTTTACCAGCAACAAGGCGGCGGAGATGGAAAAGATCCTCGCGACCTACCCGGCCATCGCCCATTACTTCGTCAGCGTCGGCGGCTTTGACGGCGGCGAAACCAACAAGGGCATTTCATTCATTTCGCTCAAGGATCGCTCCGAACGGAAGGAGAACCAGCAGCAGGTGATGGATGCCGTCCGCGACGAAATCAAAAAGGACATCCCCAAGGATTTCGACGTTTTCATCATCAATCCCTCGGGAAATTTTGGCGGGGCGAAACGGGGCACGAGCATCGAACTCAGCGTGCGCGGTCCCGACTATGGCGTGCTGAAGGACAAGGTCGGCGAAATGACGAAGCGTTTTTCCTCCAGCGGAATGATGACCGACATCGACACCGATTTTCGAGACGGCGTCACCGAGGTGCACGTGGAACCGGACCGCGACAAGGCGGCCGCGAGCGGCGTCAGCGTGCAGGACATCGCGGACACGATCAACACGGCGATCGGCGGCGTGCGCCAGGGCTATTTCACCAACGGCATCCGCCGTTACGATGTGCGCCTGCGCCTCCTGCCCGAGCAATGGCGCACCACCTCCGATATCGACAAGCTGCTTATCCGCACCGGCTACGGGGAATTGATTCCGCTTTCCTCCGTGACGAAAGTCACCGAGGAGAAAAAGCTTCTCACCATCACGCGGGAAATGCGCGAGCGCGCAATCAACATTTATGCCAACGCCGCGACCGGCCAGTCCCTCGACAGGGTGATGGAATTCGCGCGGAAAACGGCGAAGGAGATACTGCCCGACGGTTATACCCTGGTCGAAGTGGGCGCGTCGAAGGATGTCATCGACGCCTTCGAGAGTTTCATCTTCACGCTGGTGATGGGCCTGCTCATTTCCTACATGGTGCTGGCGGTCCAGTTCAACAGCTTCATCCATCCGATCCCGGTGATGATTGCGCTGCCCTTCTCGCTCACGGGAGCGTTTCTCTCGCTCCTGCTTACGCATAATTCGCTCAACCTCTATAGCTTCATCGGCATCGTTGTTCTAATGGGAATCACGCTGAAGAACTCGATCCTGCTGGTGGAATTCTTCAATAAGCAGCGGCACGAATATGGCCGGTCCCGGCGCGAGGCGATTCTCCTCGGCGGCCCGATCCGTTTACGCCCGATCATCATGACCTCCGCGGCGACCGTGGCGGCGTCGATCATCCCGGCGCTCGGCATTGGGCCGGGCGCGGAGGTGCGCGTCTCCATGGCGGTGGTGATCATCGGCGGGGTCTGCGTTTCGACGCTTTTCTCGCTGCTGGTGGTGCCGTGCCTCTACGATCTCATGGCGCCCGTTGAAGACAGCTCCCGCCATGTCCGGCAGGAGCTCGATGCCGCCGACGCGCGCGAGGAGGAAGCCGAATTGGTCCCGCACCAATAGTCTTACTTGGCCGCACTCGCAAGGGCTTGTCGAGCGTGGTATAGAAACCAACCGCCATGCACCGGATCAACTTCGTCCACCAGCCGCGATCGGATGCAAGTCCGCTCCGTAGCGTGCGCGCAGTCCTTGCTTCATGCGCTTTTCATGGTGCAGCCGTTTGCCTGCTGCTCGGGTCGACTTTACTCTATCGATCCCAGGTATTGCCGCCGAAAAACGGTTCCGCGCCAGGCACGCCTTCCATCTCCCTTGAAACCATGGTCATTGTCTCACCGCCGCCGGCTCCCACGTTTTCAACCCCTCCTCCCGTCCTTCCGACAGCCGTCACGCTTCCAACGCCCCCACTTCAGGCATTCGTTCTGCCAAAAATTCCAGAGGAGGGCATCCCTGTTCTGGCTGTTCGTCGAAACAAGCCAGCGGCGATTCCGCCGCTGGCATCGTCTACCGCTACCGTCCTCACGCAAAAAAGAAAATGCCTGGCGGCAGCTCCTTCCTCGAGTTACGCGCCTGGTCTCAGCATCCTGCCGCATCCTCCCTACCCGATTGAAGCGCAAGATCGCGGCCAAACGGGGACGGTGATCATGAGCGTCCGGTTTGACGCCAATGGCGATGTCGCGCTGGCCGAGGTTGCGCAATCGAGCGGGGTGCCGATCCTGGACACCGAGACCCGGTCCTTCATCTGCGCCCACTGGCACAGCCCGGTGTATGCCGGACAAACCATCAGCCAGGCTGTCCAGTACTCGCTGCGGAATCTTTAATCTCGTGGGTCAATTCCCCGAAGCTTGCTTCGGCTTGTTTCTCGGGCGGCCTGGCACGCCGCACGAGTGCGTGTTGTCCAGGTTCGCGTCGAGACATTCCACGCGAACAGGAGGTCGGCAGGCGATACCCAGATTCCGGTGACCTCCTGTGCGCTCGCGATGCCGCGCTCGCGCACCCGGACAACGAGTTGTCCGGGCCACCCCAATGCCCCGGAGCTTGCTCCGGGATTCTTTACTTCGGCCCCTCGGGCGGAGGCGGGAGCTGCACCGTATCCATGCCCCGGTGGGCCAATTTGCGGGCCAACTCGAGCGCATCGTCCCGGGTCTCCACCGTCCCTTCGAGCTGCGCCACCCGCACCGCCTCGAGAATCCGGCTGAAGGTCTTGCCCGGAGGCAGCCCCATCGCGATCAGGTCGCGTCCCGAGATCAGCTTCGGCGGATCGATTTCCTCCGCGCTCATGGTCTCGAGCTCGTGCTTCAGATAGTCGTAGTTGCTCAAGTCGCCGTGCGAACTGGCGCAATCAATCCGGTGCAATTCCAGTTCGAGCGGAAAAGTCGGACGCGCCATCATCCGCTTGAGCTTGCTCGTTCGCATTTTTGTCACATCCTTGAACTGCATGTGGTGCTGAACCAGCTCGCGCACGGTCTGGATGCTTTTATTGTCGTAGCGCAACCCGGTCATGATCTTCTCGGCCATCTCCGCGCCAACGCTCTCGTGTTCGTTGAAACGGATGCGCCCGTTTTCATCCACCTTCGCCGTCGGTTTTTTGCCGACATCATGCAGGAGGACGCCGAGGGCCAGCTCGAGGTTCGGCTGCTCGATCTTGGAGAGCATGAGCCGGACATGCTCGTAAACATCGCCCTCGGGGTGAAACTGGGGCGGCTGTTCCACGCCGTGCATCGCGGCAATATCGGGCAGCACTTCCGCCAGCAGGCCGCTTCGATCGAGCAGGTCGAGACCCAGCTCCGGCTTGGAGACGGTGAAGATCCTGTTCAATTCGTCGCGGATGCGCTCGGCGCTCACCGTCCGAATCAGGCCGGCCTCGGCACGAATCGCCTCCCAGGTCCCCGGCTCGATTTTAAAGTTCAACCGGGTGGCAAAACGAATCGCGCGCAGAAGGCGCAGATGATCTTCCGCGAAACGGTCGGCCGGGTTGCCGATAGCGCGAATGATCTTCGCGCGAAGGTCCGCCTCGCCTCCCACATAATCGATCAGGCGATTGGCCACCGGGTCAAAAAAAAGTCCGTTGATCGTGAAGTCGCGCCGCTGCGCGTCCTCCTCCGCTGTGGCGAAGCGAACCGAGGCCGGGTGACGGCCATCCCGATAAGGGCCGTCCTGGCGAAAGGTCGCCACTTCGTAGGACGCCTCGCCCACCAGGACACGCAGCACGCCGAATGACTTGCCTGTTAGATCCGTGACCCGCGGGAAAATCTGCTGCACCTCTTCGGGAAGCGCGCTGGTGGCAATGTCATGGTCCTTGGCTTCGACGCCCAGCAATTGATCGCGCACGCAGCCTCCCGCCAGATAGGCGACATGTCCGGCCCGCTGAAGTTGAGCGACAATGTCGCAGGCATGGGGGCTCATCGTTCGGAAAAAATGGGTTCCACTTCGGCCACGTCGGGTGGCGGCGCATGGGTCTCGTGCCGGTAGAGAAAATAAAACGGACCGCCCGCCATGCTCCAGATCAGATTCAAGCCGAAATAAGTCAGGGAAAAAGCGACGGCATGCTCTTTATCGATATGGAATAAGCCGAAGAACATAATGAACAAGCCTTCGCGCACGCCAAGTCCCGAGATGCTGACCGGCAACGCGATGAGCAAATTGACGATGGCGAGAACGGAACAAAAGGCAAGCAGGGGCGGCTGAAGATGCATCGCGCGCAAGATGCAATAACCCATCAAAACCATGCTCATGTGCGACGGAATCGAACCGACCAGAGCCAGAAGATTGGTGCCGATGGCGCGGGCAGCGTGCTCGTAGGCCATGAAAAGCGGCGCGATCCGATGGACGAACGGAAGCCTCTTGATCAGCGAACGAAGCGCCTGATGCCGCATCAAAAAAGGGCCGAGGCAGGCCAGGACGGAAGCCGCCACACCGCCCACCGCGAACAGGTAAAAGGTCACCGTGGCCGCCTTGGTATCGTGCTTTGAAAAAAGGAGGGGCAATTGGGTGAAGGAGAGCGCGACACCAAATAAAAGCAAGGCGACCATGCCAATAACCCGGTCGACGATCACGGTGAATGCGACGGCCGCCCGCCGCTGCGGAACCGCCCGCGCGGCGTAGAAGATCTTGACCACGTCCCCTCCAGTGGTGCCGACGAGGAACGCGCTGAAAAACTGCCCGACCATGGTCAGTTCAAAAATGCGCCAGAAATGGAGATGCACCCCGTGCACCCCGAGCAACATGCGCCAGCGCCAGGAAACAATCAGGAGAACGGGCGAAAAACAGAAGAAGCTCCCGACCAACCAATCCGCGTCCACGGTGCGGAGAATGGACCACAACTTCCCCCAATCGACCCAGTGGATCAACCAGGTAATGAAAAGGATGGACACCAGCGCCCGAAAAATCAGCCCGAGGCGGCGACGTAGGAATTCCATAAATGGCGGCTTGCGATAACCTGCTCCTCCGGCGTGCCGGGCGCGAGCTCGAGAACACCGATAGCGTTTTTCGGCATCAGCGGCAAGAGCGTGGTAAACGCAATTTCCCCGTGGCCGAGCGGCAAATGGTCTTCCTGGGGACGTCGGCAATCGTGAATATGGGCGCCGAAGAGCCGCGGCGCGCGCAAGGCCAGCGTCTCGACATGATCATGCCAGCCCAGAAATTCCTTCGATTGGGCATGGCCAAAATCGTGCCAATAGCCCACTACCTCGGGGGGAAAAGAGGCGAGGACCTCCGGAAATTCTTCCTCGTGGGGGAACTCCTCGAACTGCTCGCGGATCTCGAAGCCCAGCCGGATTTTATTCTCCCCCGCCAGCGCGACCAGCGGTTCCAGGCACGTTTTGACTCGCGGCCAAACCTTTTTGAAACTCTCCTTGCGCTGACGCACCGCCTTGACCTTGATGTCGGCATAGCGCCGATTCAGAAAACCTCCCTTGAGGTAAATGTTTTCCAGTTTGTCCGTCACGCCGAAAGGACCGGCGCTGCCGAGATGAAAAATCACCGCCTTCGCGCCAAACTTGGCCGCATGGCGAATGGTCTCCTCGGTTGCCTTGATCGCGGCGGCCCGGATCGTCGGACGCGAATCGGAAAACTCATAACAATTCGGATTGGGCCGAAAGACGCTCGTCGGCACTGGGCAAAAATTATGGAGCGTCTGAATCTTGATCAGGTCCTCCTCCCACGCCTTCACGATCCCCGGCCAGAGGGAAAACCGGATCGCGTGGCCCAACTCACAAACGGGAAATCCAAGCTGCCGAATTTCCCTCAGCATCGCATAACCATCCTGGTGCCGGTAAGAATTCCAGCAAGTGGAGAGGGCCAGCGGCTGCATGCGTTACTGCAAGCCTACCATGGTTACGCGGAGTGCGGCGCAATTTTGGCCGGGGCCTTTCCGGCCGAGGCGCGGCTGAAAAGAAATCCGCGATCCAGCACAAACAAGAGCAGGAAGACAAAGAAGAGATCACCCATCATGCCGTTGCGCAGGAAGGTCCAGGTCGGCGTGAAACCAGGGAGACCCATTGTGTTCGCCTGCCACCAGCCCGCCAGGGTTGCGGGATAGCCGGGATTCATATGGACTACCACGTCGTGCCACCAGGAAAAAGTATTGGCGGCGAGATAAAACAGGAGCGAGCAAACGAGACTGCCGCTGATAATCCTGGCCAGTGATTTGTGTTGCGAAATCCAAATGCCCAAGCCGCCCGCCCCGGCGTAAATGACCAGCGAGATCACCGTCCACCACGAGAACATCGAACCGGAACCGTCCGTGCGATAATTGACCTGAAGAAACGCGAGATCGGTCAGCACCAGCGTCGAAGGGCCCACCAGCCAGCCCCAGCGATATGGAAGGTACATCGCCCCCACGTAGGCAATCGCCATCAAGGGGGAAATATTGGGGATGAATTCCGGAAAGTTGCTGCTGAGGAGCCGGAAAGTCACGCACCCCAAGACCAAAATCAGGGCCAGGTAAACAGGAGAGAATTTGCGCTTCATAAGGACAAGGGAAAAGTATGGCGTGTTTTCAAAATAGAACAAGTGCGTTGCGAGCGCGAACCGGAAGATACGGAGGGCGCAATCGCGACAGGGCCCAACCTCTTTCCTCGACGAGAGCGCCCCTCTGCCCTTATCTTTTCCCCGACGGGCTTGTAGCTCAGCGGTTAGAGCAGGCGACTCATAATCGCTTGGTCGCGGGTTCAAATCCCGCCGAGCCCATCTCTCCAGTCATGGAAACCCCCTCGTTGCCGCCCGCCCAGAGCAACGACAAGCTCCTCGCCATTCTTTGCCACGTTTCCCTTTTTCTTGGCGTCCCCTTTATCCTGCCCCTGATCGTTTATCTGATTAAGCGGGAAGAATCCCCGCTGGTCGCGGCTCATGCCAAGGAAGTTTTAAATTTCCACATTTCGCTTCTGATCTATTCCATCTGCGCCACGCTTCCGCTTCTCTTCTGTTTCTGCCTGGGCGTTCCGATTGTGCTGGGTCTCAGCGTTATGGCCTTCATCTGCGCGATCGTCGCGGCCATTCAGGCCTCCGAGGGCGGCTTTTATTTTTACCCGCTGACCATTCGATTTATCTCTTAACCTCAGACCAGAAGCGACGCCTTGCCCACCTGGTGGCGCTCCAGGAAAAAGTCGATCAGCGCGTCGCGAATCAGGATCGGATGCAGGATGCGCCGACTGGAGGACCCCGCGACAAGCTTGGCCACGGTCGGGAAGCGTTGCCCCGCCGATTGCGAATCATAGGAATTCAGCGCGATGCGATAAGCTGTCTTGACCGGCAGCGGCGAACCGTCCAGCGCGCGCAAATCCTCGATCTGGAATCCGTTTTCGTTACCGGTGCCGATGACGCGCACACCCATGATGTTTCGGGATTCGCGGCCGGAACCAAAGTCACGGGCCAGGGCAAGGAAATCGGCACGGTCCAGTTCGATGGTCACAATCTCGTTTTCGTAGGGGAGAAGGGTCCACGCATCCGCGACGGTTTTCGTTCCGGGCGCAAGCGGGTGTTTCTCGTCGAAAAGTCCGTGCACGACGGCGTCGACTTCCATGCCTCTTTTGCGAAGCGCTGCAATCATGGCGCTGCCCAGCAGACGCTCGACATCGCTCGGGTGGCCGAACGCCGAGGTGACGCTGAACGGTTCGGTCAATTCACCCATTTCACGGGCGAGCACCAGGTCCGACTCAGCAAGCTCGGATTGGGTAAGCGAAAGCACCAGCGGATCGAGCGCAATTTGATGGTCCATGGGCACCGTGACGGCCTCGCGCCGCAGCAGCCGACGGGAAGCGCGGTCGAAAGTGAGGTCGACCTTGCCGACGTAAATGCCGTAATGATCGGCTTGGGTATAGAGGACCTGATTGACGATTTCGCTGGAATGATTCTGATGCGTATGGCCGCCCAGACAGGCGGCGAGTTGCGGGAACTCGGCGGTAAGGGCGCCCACCCGATTGGCGTAGTCGTCGCGGCGGGTGAGGCCCATGTGACCGGCCAGCAGGATGGCGTCGGGTTTCTCGGCGCTGACCTGTCGCAGGAGCGCACGCAAGGTCTCGACCGGATCGAGCACCTCAAAGCCACGCAGTTTCTCCGGCGGCAGCCAGGTTGCGAGGGCGGGAGTCGTCAGGCTGATGATGGCAAGCCGAATCCCGGCGACCTCCTTGATGAGCCAGGGCCGGAGTTTGGCCAATTCGCCTGCCGGTACGCCCAGGCTTCCGACCGGCGTGCCTGCCACCATGGCGTTGCCAGAAAGCACCGGCATGGAGGAGAGTCCCACACAATCGGCGAAGGCTTCCAGACCCCAATCAAACTCGTGATTGCCCACGACCCAGGCATCGTAATTAAGCGCGTTGAGACAGCGAATCATCGTCGCACCCCGCGTGCGCAAACCGAGCTCGGTGCCTTGGTAGACATCGCCGATATCGAGGACAAGAGAGTTTGGGTTGGCGCGACGCCAGCGCCGAATCTGGGTGGCGCAACGGGCGAGGCCGCCAAGATCGGGATGATCGTTGTAATCGAGCGTGGGTAGGATGTGACCGTGCAGATCGGTGGTGTGAAGAATGGAAATGGTAACGGTACCCTCATCCGCCCGAAGCGGGCCGGGCAGCGTCGCCAGCAGGGCCCCCTGCCCCAGCAGCCGCAGGAACCGGCGCCGGCTGAATGCGGGCACGTGAATGTTCACAAAGAAGCGTAGGCTTTTCCTGTCCGAAGAGTAAAGACCCCCCGAAGCAAGTTCCGGTGCGAGGGGTGCCACGGACAACTTGTTATCCGGGTGCGCGAGCGCGACATCGCGAGCGCACAGGAGGTCGCCGGAATCTAGGGGTCGCCTGACAACCTCCTGTTCGCGTGGAATGTCTCCACGCGAACCCGGACAACAAGTTGTCCGGGCCACCCGAAGAAGAAAGGCCGAGATCAAAACAAAAAAGAAGCCCTCGACAAACGGGAAGTGACAGGCTTTTTTTAGGATATGTCAAATGCTCCCGGCCCCGGTTCAGGGGGCAATGTCCTCGCGGCCGTTTGCAGTTTCTTTATTCCCGGCCTGGGACAACTGGTGCAGGGGCGCATCCTCATGGCCCTAATCCAATTTGTGCTGGCCGGTGTCCTTTGGATTTTCTTTCTGGGCTGGCTTATTCACCTCTGGTCGGTGATTGATGCTGCGCTTTATCGCGGTTGAGCAATCGCCATGCGTGATCTGGAGATTTGCTTTTCCCCCGCGCAATGGAGAGCGCTGCCCGCGGAGCAACTTCGCGCCTCGGCCTGCGCGGTGATCGATGTCATTCGCGCGACTTCGACCATCGTCACCGCCCTGGACCAGGGCGCGCCCGGCGTGCTGCCCGTGGCGAGCGTGGCCGACGCCTTCGCCTGGAAGGAGCGAAATCCGGAAGCGCTCCTCGCCGGAGAACGGGGCGGTCAGGCGCTGCCCGGGTTTGATTTGGGCAACTCGCCGGAGGATTTTACGATGGACCACGTCCACCGGCGGCTCATCATCCTCACCACGACCAACGGCACGCAGGCCCTGGCCGCCTGCCATGGCGCACGGGCCGTCATCACGGCCAGCCTGCTGAATCTCGAAGCGGCGGCGGAGCGGCTCCGTGAGCTCGGACCGCCCTGGATTATTATTTGCGCCGGCTGCGACGGCGAGTTCGGCGTGGATGACGCGCTGGTGGCCGGTGCGCTGGCCGAGGTCTTGGACCAGGAGCATGCCCTCATTTCGCTTTATCGCTCGGCCCGGGGAGACCTGACGGAGACCCTGCTCGGAAGCGCGGCGGGCCGGGAACTGCGCAAGGTGGGCCTGGAAAAGGACGTGCCTTTTTGCGCGCAGCTCAATCTGTTTTCGATCGTGCCGACGCTGGGCGAGGACGGCGTGCTAAGGGAGTAAAAGATTCGGTGGCCCGGGCTACTTGTTGCCCGGGTGCGCGAGCGCGGCATCGCGAGCGCACAGGAGGTCACCGGAATCCGGGTATCACCTGCCGACCTCCTGTTCACGCGGAATGTCTCCACGCGAATGGAAACCTAATGGCTGGCCACGAGATCGGCGTCGGACGTCACCGGCTTGCCTTCGACGACCTTGGCTCCGCTCAGCTTGGCCGTTTCATCGAACCACTTTTTGTAGTCGGCTTCGCTTTCGACCACCAGAGTCGCCTTCATCAGGGAATGGTTATTGCCGCAAAGCTGGGCGCAGACAATTTCATAGGTGCCGGTCTTGACCGGGATAAACCACATGGGAATGACCGCGCCGGGCATGGCATCCTGGGCGACGCGCATGTTGGGAATGCAAAAGTCGTGAATGACGTCCTTGGTCATGACATCGATGATGCAGGGCTTGTTGACCGGGAGATGCATTTCGTTGATGGCGGTCAGGTCGTCCGCGGCATCGGGGTCGTTGCGGTCGAGTCCGAGCTGGTTGGACGTGCTGACCAGCTTGATGTTGCGATCGCCAAACTTACCGTCGGGTCCGGTGTACTGGAAGTTCCAGAGAAATTGCTGACCCACTGCCCGCAGATGGGTGACATCCGGCCCGGCCTTGGGAAACTGGTCGACACGGTTGGCCCAGATGGGCGCGGCAAAGGCCATCAAAAGAACAATTTCAAGGACGAGCACGCCGCCTTCCAGCTTGGTCGGCAAATGGCTCGTCGTGCCGACATAGTTCGCCTTGGGACTTTTCTTCTGCCGGAAGCGCCAAAGCGTGTAAGCGTAAAACGAGCCCCAGCCAAGAAAGAGCACGAGCATGAACCAGTGCAGCATCTCGAGCATGCTGTCGATGGCATAGCCGTGCAGGGAGGCATTCGGGGTGATGCCGAGGGATTCAATGAGAACGGCGAAGGTCATGCGGATTTAGGAGGAGGTCCCGGGTTGGGCCAGGGCCTGATCTTCGCCCAAAAGTTCCTGGTAATCGGGCAGCGGATGCCTGGCCCGGTAGGCGAGGTGGAAGCCAAAAGCGGCCACTGCGCCGAGCATGACAAACATGATGACAACCATGGCAATGATGCCCCAGTCAGCCGCCACGCCCATCCTGCTTCCAGTGGTATCACCGTAGCAGGCGGCGCAGGCCAGTGCGCTGGTATTGGAAACAAGGACAAAAAGAACGGTCATCGCCATCAGCGCAAGGCCACGGGAGAAAAGGAGGGTTTTCATAAACTTTAGCCAATCACGAGCCGGCGGGTTTTTTTCAGGAAATAGATTTCATAGCCGACGAGGGCCAGGGCCGCGAGAATCGAACCAGCACCCGCAATCGTGTAGCGAATGTCGCCCGCCGCGCTCGGATCGGTGAAGCAAAACCAGGCGAAGATCAGCGAGATGCTGATCCCGGCGAAAATAATGATCTGATGAACGAATTTAAGGGACATGGGTTTCGGAGGTTGGATTAATGCGGTCTTTGATGGGGTCGCCGATACCTCTCAGTTCAGAATCCCACCAGGAGAGAAAGACCATCCCGGCGAGAAAGATCGCGCCAAAGAAGAAAGTCTTGGTCACGAAGGTGAACGACTTGAACATGGTGGCCATGAAATAAGCGATGAGCGCGGAGCGCGCCGCCGCAAAGAAGAAGACTGCCACCATGTTCCAGTGGGGGCCGAAATTAATGCTCCAGGCGATGACGGTGAGCAAAACGACGCTGAAAAAGCAGGCGAAGAATCTTACATTCTCCCAAAAGTGGTCCCAGGCGTGGGCCACTTCGGTCGCCTGGTCGTGAGGCTGTTCCTGTTGATGATGCTCCAAATCCTCCGCCGGATCGTGCAGCACGGTGGTCAAAACAGGATCTTGGTTGCCTTGAGCGCTCATGACTTAATTTAACGCGGGTTGAGATTTTTTCAAAATGTCAGGTGAGGTAGAGGATGGGGAAAACGGTGATCCAGACCAGGTCGACAAAGTGCCAGAATATGCCGGTGACCTCGATGCGGTTGGAGAGCTGCTCGGGATTGCGTTTGTAGAGCCGCGAACCAATGGTGAGAAAGTAGAGCATCACGATGACGCCGCCGATGATATGAAGGGCGTGAAGACCGGTGACCAGAAAGTAGATGGCATAATAAGTGCCATACTTGGGGAGCAGCCTCCCGTAACGAACGACATCGGCTTTTTGGATCGTAAAGGTCTGCTCCTCTCCGCCCGAAGATTCGGCGGCAGGAGTCGTTTTGTCCTTTTTGGCAAGATCGAGGAGATACGTGGGATTTGAATCGGGCACGATGACGAAGGAATCGGCCGTCTGTTCGTGCAAGTGACCGCGCACTTCAAAGGCCTTCCAAAAGGGATTAACCACGCCGTAATAGGAGCCCATCTTCTGCAACTCGGGCTGGTATTTCTCCATCGCCTCCTCCTTGATGAAGAAGCCGAAATGGACGTATTTGTCGTGGTATTCCTTGGCCTTGATGCAGAGAAACAGGCAGCCGAGGACAATGGTGATCCCGAGGGCCACGCGATAGGTGTTGAACTTGCGTTCCTTGAGCGCCACCCAGGCCCAGACCATCGTGATGCTCGAACAAATCAGGAGAACCGTATTCGTAAAGCCGAGCGCGACATTCTGGATATGATCGGGCCAGGTGCCGTCCTCCGCGCCGAGCCGGACGAAAAGATAAGCCGTGAAGATCGCCCCGAAGAGCATGACTTCGGAAGCGAGGAAGAGCCAGATGCCGAGCTTGCCGTTGTAGAGGCCGGTATCGGGACGCGCCGTGAGGGTGTAGGGGATTTCCATGAAATAAGGTCAGGTAAGCGGCGGGAAACCGATGGTCCGCTCCTCGGCGGGCGGCGGCCCCGAAATCTGAACCGGCTTGGTCGAGGTGGGCGGCTCCGACTGGGGAGTGAAGTCGGTCGGATGTCCCGGCACGCTATATTCGTAAGGCCCGCGATAGGCGACGATCGGGCGGGTGAAGTTCCCGTGGGGCGGAGGCGACGGCGCGGACCATTCGAGCGTGGTGGCCTCCCAGGGATTGTCCGAGACCTTCCGTCCATATTTCCAGCTGAAGCAAAAATTGATGATGAACGGAATTTGCGCCAGGCCCATCAGCCAGGCCGATTCGGAAATGAAAACATTCCAATGGAGGACGTTCTTGTTCAACACCTCGTAGGTCGCGCCGCCGTCATACATGCGGCGATGCATGCCCGCCATGCCCTGGAGGAACATGGGGAAGAAAACGCAATTCATCAGGATCATGGTCGGCCAGAAATGGACCTTGTTCCAAAACTCGCTCATGATTCGCCCCGTCGCCTTGGGATACCAGTAATGGACGCCGGCAAAGAGCGCGAAGATCGTGCCGGGCGCGATCACATAGTGGAAATGGGCGATGATGTAATAGGAATCGTGGAGGAACGTGTCGGGCGCGTTGAAGGCGAGCGGAATGCCGGTCAGGCCGCCGATGCCGAACAAGGGCAGGAAGGCGGTCGCCCAAAGCATGGGCGAGGTAAAGCGAATCGATCCACCCCAGAGCGAGATGATGAGCGAGCTGAGAATCAGGATTGTCGGGACCGAGATGATGATCGTGGTCAGCTGGAAAAAGGCGCTCACCGCGGTGCCCATGCCGGTCAGGTACATGTGGTGCGCCCAGACGATCATGGATAGAAAACCGAGGACCAGAAGGCCGTAGACCATCTGGTTGTAGCCCCAGAGCGGCTTGCGGGAATTGTTCGCGATGATCTCGGCGATGATGCCCAGCCCGGGCAGGACGAGCACGTAAACCTCGGGATGGCCCAGGAACCAGAACAAGTGCTGCCACAGAAGCGGTGTGCCGCCGCCGCTAAGCGGTAGGGGCGTGCCGCCAACGACGAGGCCCGACGGAGAAAACAGGCTGGATCCGGCCAGGCGGTCCATCAACTGCATGAAAGCCGCGGCTTCCAGCGGAGGGAAAGCGAGAAGGAGCAGGAAGGCGGTGACAAACTGGGTCCAGACAAAAAAGGGCATCCGCATCCAGCCCATGCCCTTGGCGCGAAGCTGGACGATGGTGGTGATGAAATTCACGCTGCTCAAAAGCGACGAGGTGATATTGAACGCCATCGCGATGATCCAGACCGACTGGCCGGTCAGCCATAACGGCCACATGAAATGGAAATTATGCCCGAAAAAAACCGTGTTGATCGGCTGGTCCGAAATCGTAGCCAGCGGCGTGTAGGAGGTCCACCCCGACTTGGCCGCGCCGCCCGGAACAAAAAGGCTGCCGAACATCAGGACCGCACTGAGAAAGAAAAGAATAACGCTGCCCATGTTCAACCGGGGAAAGGCCATGTCGACCGTCCCGATCTGCAACGGCATGACATAATTGCCGAAGGCGGCGAAAGCGACCGGGACGATGCCGAAGAAGACCATGATGGTGCCGTGCATCGCGCCGAGCGTGTTGTAGAAGTCGGGAGTCATGACCCCGCCCGGCATCTGGTCCTTCCCGAAAATGAGCTGCATCAAGGGCGGATGATTCGGGTCCGCGGGAACGGGCGGAAGTTCCACCGGAGCGCCGCTCAAGCCCAGATGATAGAGAATCTGGTAAAACTGGTAGCCCATGTTGTTGCAGGCATTGGTCCAGGTGAGCGGCTCCCGGGGAAAAGCGAGCTGCCAGCGCATGAGCAGCATGAGGAGGAAACCGAAAAAGAGAAAGCTCAGCCCACCCCAGAGATATTGGATGCCGATGACCTTATGATCAGTGGAAAAAATGTAGCTCCGCCAGAAGCCGAGCTCGTGATGCTCGTGGGCGTGATCGTCATGATGCGCGTGGCCATGAGACGACACGTCGTGCGCTGGGGCGGCGGCGGCTTCTGTGCTGGGAGGAAGGTCGTCCATGGCGGGTTATCAGCTGACTTTATGATTACACATTTTTACAAAGGCGCGCAAAGGTTTCTCCCCGAAAATCAAAGTATTAGAAGTCCTGCGCACGACAATAACTTTTGTCACGGCTTTTCTAGAAGGATTTGGCGCCATTGAACTGAAAATTAGCCTGCGCCGTGCCATTTTTGACGTGAATAATCTGCTCGAGCGTCTGGGCGAACCGGGGATGCCAGGCGTCGATTTTGTAATCGCCGTCGGCCAGTTGACCGCTCGACCGGAGGATGACCCTGCCGTCAAGGTCGGTAACGCCGAAGACGCCGTCCTTGAGCACCATCACCCAGCATTGCATCCAGGCGTGGACATCGCATTGGAGGGTGTAAATGCCGGGATCGTCGAATTCCTTTTCGTCCGTCTCGCCCTGGGTGCCCTGGCCGAAGTTGAAGACATCCGCGCCGGGCGGTTGGCCGGGGCCGTCATAAACCTTGGCGCGAATGTTGTGAAGAGTAGGGTCGGCGTTGGTGATTTTAAAATTGACCCCGGCCTGGATGGCGATGACATGGGGCACGTAACGGCAGCCGAGTTGTTTCAGTTCGATTTCGGGGGGAATTGCCGCCGCTATTTTCCCGAACTTCGGATCCACGATCCAGACGACGACATCGCCTAGCTCGCCTTTAGGACCGACCTTCCAGTTCTCCGTGTGGCGGACGGGACTTTCCCCGCAGCCGCTGGCCTGGGCCACAAAGGTTTCGTCCTGGCTGTTGGGCTTGCTGACCAGGGTGACCGTGCCGGTGATGTCCGCCTGCGCCAAGGACGAAAGCAAGACGAATAGCGCAGCGCGGATCAGCGCGATCACGGTTTCTTGTCGGAGGGATCGGGGCCGTTGGGCGCCATTTTCAGCAGTTCGGCCTCCGTATAAGGCGAAGCCAAATGCGAGGCGAACTTTGTCCGGGCCGCGGAAACCTCCTCGGGCTTGACCGCATTGGCCGTGTTGCCCCACGAAGAGCGAATATAAGTCATGATGTCGGCCAGCTTGTCATCGGTGAAATTTCCCGCCCAGCCCGGCATGACCTGCGTGCCAAAACTGTTGCCTTTGACCGTGATGGAGCCGGAGACACCGGCCAGCATGATGGCCGTAAGGCGTTCCTTGGAACCGAGCACATACTCGGAACCGCCCAGAGGAGGATAGGAACCGGGTGCTCCGTCACCGCTCGACTGGTGGCAATTGGCGCAGTTTCCATTGTAGAGACTCTTGCCGAGATCGGCCGCGGACGGAGGCGGTTCCGGCGGCGGAGCGCTCGCCAGGGAAGGACCTCCCGGGCCCTGATCGAGCATGCCGCGACCGAAGATGTCCAAGCCGGTGAACGAACTTCCCGCCAGGAAGAGCGCGCAGCCGCAGAAGAGGTAGAGCCAGACGGGCAGCGGCTCCCGCTCCAGCGAAAGCGGCGGAACCTCCGGCGTCTCGATAAAATCGGGCGCATTCGGCTGAATGGCCTCATCGCCGGAGGGCAAGGGCGGAGATTCAAGCTGGGGGTTCTGTTGACTCATGGTTTAGCTCTTGGTGGAAGGAGGAACATACGGAAGGCCCGCCTCATCCGGTTTCAGGTGGTAGCCCTTTTTGAGCGAAAGCAGGTAGGCGACCAGCGATTTGGCCTGCGCCGTGGGCACAATTTCGTAGCCCGCGGGCGGCGCCTCCGTTCCGTCCAGGACCAGGGCGTCCACGGAAGGCTGTCCGCTGATCTTTTGCGTGACGAAAAGAAACCGGTAGGCTGGCATGCTGCTGTGCGGATTCAGCACGTAGGGATCGTAAAGATAACTGTACAGCTTCGCGGCATCGGGAAAGCGTTGGGCGACGTTGCTCAGGTCGGCGCCATCCCGGCTGTTTCCGAGAAAAGTCTGCCCCTGCCAGATGTAGTCGCGCGGATAGGAACGGCGGGTGACTTCCTTCTTCGGATCGTCCTGATCCGCAGCCGTGCCCCACCCACGGATGATATCGGCGCCGGAGGTGGCGGCCCGGACCTGCTGGGTGTGGCAGTAGGCGCAGCCGTTGGCGGCGTAGACCCGCTCGCCCGCATGGGCCGCGCCGGTGGAATCCCACGGCGTGATGTCGGTGCTTCCCTCCTCCTGGATGGGAGGCAGGTGGCCCAGTTCAACCCAGGGGAAGACAACCAGACCCAGCCATGTGAAAAGAAAGGCGACCAACAGAAGCGCAAAAAAGTGGCGGAAACTCGGGATGATGTTCATGCGGCCACCTCCCCGGCAGGCTGCCTGGGCGCGTGGCCCTCGTAAGGTTCGGCCAGAATTTCAGCGGCAAGACGATTGCCCCGGACACGAAGCCGCAGCCAGTCGATCAACATCCAGCCGAGATGGAGGGCAAAGACACCATTGCCGATGGCAATCAGGCTGATGCACATGGTGGCCGCGATATGAAAGGAGACCGAGACGTCGGTGGAGGTGACAATCGTGACCTGGGGATCGGTGTTCTCCAGGATGCTACCCTGCATTACGCCGCCAAAACCGAGCATGGCGATGACCAGGAGGATGCCGTAGAGGCTGGTATAATAATGAATCCGGACGAGGAGGGAGGAACGCCAGCCGAAGTCGAGCAGTCGCGGCACAATGTAGTAGATGGAGCCAAAGACCACGAAGCTGAAAAAGCCGTAGACCCACAGGAAGCAATTGCATTCGCGGAACATGGTGAAGCGGAGCAGTTCGTTCGCGCTGCGAATCGAGAGGATTTCTTCCGAAAGGCCCGCCAGGACAAACGCCACCGACGCCAGGACCAGAAACGGAAAGACCACGCCGCCATGATGCCCCTGCTTTTCTTCCGCGGCGAAGACGGTCGACACCAGGTTGAACCCGATGAGGGCGACCGGAATGAAGATCAGCCCGCTTAAAATCAGGCCGACGGTAACCGTCTCGGCCGGGAAAGGTCCGCCGACGAAATCATGCACGGCCGTCCAGGGAGCGAAGACGATCCAGGTCCAGAAGGCAACCTTCGCCTTGGAACCGAACCGGATGCTGATGCCCGAAACCTTGGGGATGAGATAATAGAGCAGGCCCAATCCGAGCGGAGCAAGCCAGAGGGTGTAGATGCCGTGGACGTACCAAGCGTCGATCACCTCCTGAATCACCCCGGAACCGGGCAACGGACGACCCGACCCCAGCAGGATGCTTCCCGCCGCGTAGAGCCACGGGAAGGCAAATAGCGCCGCCAACACCCAGGCCTGCGCGATGTGGTCGTGCCCGGTACGCCGTTTCAGGTAAGTCGCCACGGCCCAGAGGGAAAACAAGGCATAGGCCACCCAGAGAATCCACGAGGCGTAGGCGGGAAATTCGAGAAGTTCGACGCCGGTGCTGTCACCCAGAAAGATGCCCGTGAGGCCGATGGCGACGCCAAGGTTCCAGAAGACCACCGCCGTCATCAGGGCGGCGGGAGCGCAAATCGGCTCGCGGCTCATCCGGGCCAAAAGCCACGCCGCCAAACCCAATCCCGCCGTGCTGGCCCAGCCGTAGACGAGCGCATCGACGGCGGCCGGCCAGACGCGGCCATAGGTGAACATGCTGAAGTTGTTGGAGAGATCGATAAACAATCCCAAAATCGGAATGGAATCCTGGGGATGGGTCAGCGACGACGCGTAGACCAGCAGGAAAGTGCCCACGACCATCCAGTGCACCGCGGTCAGGAAACAGACCATCACCGGCCAGCGCACCGAGGCATCGACGGCGGCCAGTTCGGGATCGGTCGAGACAAATCCCCTCGGGGCAACGGTGGTGGGAAAGAGAGTGGCCATGTTAGTTGGGTTTGCCCGTGGTGGTTTCAATGGGATCCACGATCAACTTGCCTGCGAGAAAAATGTTCTGGCCTTCGTGGACCCAGATAATTGTGTTGATCGGGCGGGTCTTGAAGACAGGCTGGCCAGGAGAGAAGAACGTGGACTTGGCCGGTGCCGCCGCAGGCCCTGCGACGGGGGTTGCGGACGGATTAAGCGAAGTCGAAACTCCCCCATAGGTGATAAAGCCCTTGAAAGCCTGCGCATCGGATCCTTGCTGCGGATGGACTCTTCGGAGGTTGAAAACGGGTTGGTTAATACTGCCCGGTGTAAGGAGCGTCGTCTTTACTGGCTGGGCTGGTTTCGCAGGTTTAGCAGGTTTTGCGGCGGGCGCTACGGGCTTGGCCGGCACGGCATTGGTAGGGGCAGCGGGAGCGCTGCCGGGAATTTCCTGACCCATCGCGGCCGGCTTGCTTTTCAGCGTATCGACTTCCTTCGCCATCGCTTCCTCGATCGGAATGCGGATGATGCCCTTGGTTTGATCAACCCATTCGGCGGTGGGAGGCCCCTGCTTGTTGTCCGGGTTGACCGGCTCAAGGAGGATATTCTCGTCATGCCGGACCTTGGCCAGTGTGTCGTAGCGTTGGGTCGCCCGATCCTGGTCGTAATCGCTGGTGTCCCAGGTCATGCGCGATGAGTAGGCCGCGATCAACGCGAAAAGGGCAAACGCCGCCAGCGTCCCGAGGAGCCAGGTGACCTTGATCGGAGATGGGGATGCGATTTCGTCGGACATAACTAATTGGTGATCGTGAGGCATTCAACCAGGCGCGGGTCGCGGGTCGGAAACAGGGAGGCCGTGGCGGCGATGCGGATATAGGCAAAGCCGAGAATCGAACCGACGGTGAGAAAGGCGACAAAATCCTGCCAGCTCGGACACACGCCGCCGTGCGCATAGGGTCCGATGAACCAGTAAAGCTCGACGCCGTGCATGAAGAGAATCCAGATGGCGATGAAGGTGAGCGCGCGCAGGCTTTTCTTTGTGTCCTGCGCCAGAAGATAGATCACGGGGAAGAGGAACTTGCCGACGGCCAGGAAGTAGGTCAGGTAGACCCAGTGGCCGCGATTGTGGTCGTTGTAAAAGATTGTTTCCTCCGGGATGTTGGCGTACCAGATGAGCAGGTATTGCCCGAACGCGATGTAGGCCCAGAAAATGGTGAAGCCGAAGAGGAGCTTGCCCATGAGGTAGAAATGCTCGTGGTTCATCATGAGGAGATAGCCCCCGCTGCGCAGCAAGGCGATGATCACGATGCCCGCGGCCAGGCTGGCCTGCACGCAGATGGCATAGTTGTAGACGCCGAAAAGGCTCGACGACCAGCGCCAGTCGAGGCCCATGAACCAATCGCAACCAAGGAAGGTTTCCAGCAAACCGAAAATGACCAGGGCAAGGTAGCTGTGGTCGTGCATCCGCCGCGTCAGGATGGGATTGCCGTCGCGGTCCTGCAGGACCGATTCGCGGCGGTAATAAAGTCCGGCGAGAATGAAATAGATGAAGTAAAAGAAGACCCGGATGTAGAAAAAGGTCGGGTTGAGCCACGCGCTGCGGATCGCCACTTCATGGTCGTTGGCGTGGGCGGGACTCATCCATTCCCAGAGCACGTCGTTCAAAAATCCGGGCCAGAGCAGCGGGATGAAAATCAGCAGGAGCACGGGGAACAGGCCGAGGATATTTTCCCAGGTGCGACGCGCCAGCACCGACCACTCGGAATCGCAGGCGTAATGGAGCGTCACCCAGAAGAATGAGCCCAGCGCGATGGTGAAAAAATAATAGAATGCGAAAAACCACGAATAGGCGAACTGGACGTGGTTGGTCGCGGCGCCGATGACGGAGAGGATGATCCCGATGACCGACAAGCCCGCGAAGATCGCGCTGATCGGGAATTTTCCCGGCCCGAGACGCTCCGGCGGCGGAATATGGATGGAGTGGGGATGAGCGCTCATGGGATAATCGTGGTAGCCGCAGCCATGGCATAGGACGGATGGAACCCATAGAACTTATCGGTCGTATAAGTCCCATGGGTCTTATTCGTCCCATTCGACGCCGCCCCGGGTACCTTGGTCGGCGCGGGCGACCCGGCGGGAGCAGGTGCCGTCGGCCCGGTGGGCTGTCCGGGCTGGGCCGGAGCGGGTGGGGTGGGAGCGGCGGGAATGCCCGGATTATCTGAGGGTGCCGAAACCGGAGCAGGCGGCGCCGGTTTCTTCGTCTTGTCGAGCTCGGCCTGTTCGTCCGGCGACGCATCATCAACCACGGCATTCTGGCTGCGTTGCAGCGCGCGGATATACATGACGATCCGCCAGCGGTCGTCGATGGTGATGTTGTAATTGTAACCGAGCATCTGGCCCTTGCCGTTGGTGATCGTGTTGAAAAGATCGCCGTCCGAAGCCTGGCGCAGCCGGTCGATATGATAATTCGCCGCGCCGTTCAGGCCATACTTCGAGGTGATCCCCTTTCCATCGCCCGCCGCCCCGTGGCAGACCTCGCAACTGATGGTGTAGCGCTCGCGGCCCCGGGCCATGTCGGTGTCATCGATCTGCAGCGCCCGGCCGCCATCGCGGGCCTCGTGGACGGGAATGCCGTCGCCCCAATGGCTGTCGTCCCATTTGCCGGTCGACCAGTAATCGTTTTGCGCCGGCATCTCCTCGGCGACCGTGCCGGGAATCGGCGCGCGGGCGGAGTTGCCGTCGGCGAAGAAGGCGCTCGGCACCTGGTCCTTGACCTTGTCCTGGTAATTCATGTCGGGAAAGATCTCGAAGGGCGGTTTGGTCGAGTGGCTGCCGCGAAAGCCGGCAATGGAGACGACCGTGATGACGGCCAGGGCCAGGGCGAGAAAGAAATAGCGGAGCTTCATTCCTCGTCTCCGATATAGGTGAGGTTCGTCCCGCCGATCTCGCGCAGCAGATCGATCGACGCTTTTTCATTGAAGCGGGGATCGTTCGCCTCGATGACGATGAAGAATTTATCGTGGGTGGCGCGGGTGAAGGCGTCCCACTCCCAGAGCGGATGATGCAGCCGGGGCAGCATGCAGAGCGTGGTCATGCCCACGATGCTCATGATCGCCGAAAGAATGATCATGAGCAGGTCAAGGATCGGCACAAAACCGGGCAGGCTGAAGTAGGGCTTGCCCTGCGTGTCGATGGGATAGACATAGACCGAGGTGATCGTGATGAGCAGGAACCCACCGGTCAGGCCGGTCAGGCCGCCCGCAAAGGTAAAGAGGCCGACCCACGATTTTCCGAGTCCCATCGCCTTGTCCAGGCCATGGATGTAATAGGGCGTGTAGCAGTCCCACCCGTGATAACCGCGATCGCGCACCTTCTCCGCGGCGGCGTAGAGCTCCTTCGGGTTGGCGAACTCAGCGCCCACGGCGTAGAGCTTCTTCGGCACCGGGCCGGAGCCGACCGCGCAGACAAGAGGGGAAGTCTCAGACATGATGGCTCCCGGGTTCGGCCCCGTTTTTGATCACGGTGGGCGGCGCATGCGGATTGGCTTCGGGCAGCACGGCCCGGATTTCGGCGATGGCGATCATCGGCAGGAAGCGGATGAAGAGAAGATACATCAGGAAGAAAACGCCGAAGGTCCCGGTGAAGGTGAGGATGTCGACGTAGGTCGGATAAAACATGCCCCACGATGAGGGCAGGAAGTCGCGATGGACCGAGCTGACGATGATCACGAACCGTTCGAGCCACATGCCGATGCTGGGGAAGATCACGATCCCGAAAGCGATCCAGGGATTGCGCCGGATTTTTTTGCTCCAGAAAAGCATCGGGATGAAGCTGTTGAAAATCAGCATGCAAAGCCAGGTCGAGCTGTAGGGACCGAAAATGCGGTCATGATAGAAGGTAAACCGCTCGTTCGGGCTGCCGCCGAGATAAGCGATGAAGAACTCCATCAGGTAAATGTAGGAGATGAGCAGCGCCATGAGCAGGACGAACCGGCAGCAAAGATCTATATGGCGCAGCGTGATGATGTCGCGAAGTTTGTAGAGTTCCCGCAACGGCACGAGTAGAGTGATCAACATGCAGAACCCGCCGTAGATGGCGCCGACGCCGAAATAGGGAAGGAAGATCGTGCCGTGCCAGCCCGGGACGACCGAGGTGGAAAAGTCGCTCGACACCACGGTGCAGGTGGTGATGACCAGCAGCGTGGCGATACCCGCCAGCATGAGATAGCAGAATTCGTAGTTGGCCCATTGCCGCGCGCTTCCCCGCCAGCCCATGCAGAGGACGGCGTAAAAGTATTTCAGGATCTTGTTCTTGATCCGGTCGCGCATGGCGGCGCAATCGGGGATGAGGCCGACATACCAGAACATGATCGACACCGACAGATAGGTGGAGACGGCGAAGACGTCCCACAGCAGCGGGCTGCGGAAATTGGGCCAGATGGCGTTGCCGTTCGGGATCGGCGCGAGGTACCAGGCGAACCAGACGCGGCCGACGTGGACCCCCGGGTAAATGCCCGCGCACATGACGGCGAAGACGGTCATGGCTTCGGCGGCGCGATTGATGCCCGTCGCCCATTTCTGGCGCGTGAGGTAAAGAATCGCGGCGATCATGGTTCCGGCGTGGCCGATGCCGATCCAGAAGACGAAGTTCGTGATGTCCCACGCCCAGTTGGCCGAGTTGTTTTCGCCCCAGACGCCGACGCCCGTGGTAATGAGATAAAGGATGCCGAGCGCGGTGAACGAGGCGACCCCGCCCGCGATGGAAACGGCGACATACCACCACATGGGCGTCGGATTCTCGATGACCGAAGCGATGCGGTCGCCCACCCAGACGGCGTCCCGGTTATGGGTCACGTAGGGCTCGCGGATATTTTCCTGGTGCGCGCGCTCGATTTCCTCCTCGTCGTGCTTGGCGAGAAGATCGTACCGCGGCGGGGCCGGTTTCGTGGAGGGAGTGAAGTAGGGCATGGCGGTTCAGCGATGGTTTTACCCGATCAACTTCTCCAGGTTAAGCTTGTTCAGATCCGTGTGGCTGCCGTCGGTCGCGTTCGGCGGCGGGTTGGCCGTTCCGGCGGGAGGATTTTCGGTGCTCCCCTTGGTATCGGCGGGCGACGGCTCCTCGAAGACGCTGGTATGGCCGACATATTGCGCGCCGGGCATGGCCGGGTTGGGATTGCGAACGCGTCCGAGATAGCTGGTCCGCGGCCTCGTGCCGAGATAAGCCAGCACGCCATAATCGCGCTCGTCCTGCTTCGCGATGGTGACCTTGCTGTTCGGATCGTTCAGGTTGCCGAAGACAATCGCCTCCGCCGGGCAGACCTGCTGGCAGGCGACCTGGAACGAGTCGGTCGGCAGCGTGACGTCGCCGGAACCTTCGCCATTATTATTCGAACGGCGAAGCTGGCTGATCTTGGCCTCCTCGATCCGCTGGACGCAATAGGTGCACTTTTCCATGACGCCACGGATACGCACCGAGACGTTCGGGTTCTTTTGCAGCATGACGCTCTCGGGCGAGCCTTTATAGGTGAGCGGACCATCCCTGCCCGCAAACGGCCCGAGGAAAAGCTCGTTGGTCACGCCCAGGACGGGAAGCTTCACGTTCTGGATTGGCCGGTCGTTGTAATTGAAGAAATTGAACCGGCGCACCTTATAAGGACAATTGTTGGCGCAATACCGCGTGCCAATACAGCGGTTATAGGCCATGACGTTGAGGCCCTCCTCGTTGTGGACGGTGGCGTTGACCGGGCAGACCGGTTCGCACGGCGCGTTTTCGCACTGCTGGCAGGCCATCGGCTGGATGAGCATCTGCGGATCGTCGAGGTAGTCGGAGTTGGTCAGCGGAGTGTCGCCGGTGACGTCGGACTGGGGCGGATTGTCGCTGGCAAAATAGCGGTCGTTGCGGATCCAGTGCATTTCGCGGCCGCGGATGACCTGGAATTTTCCGACGATGGGGATGTTGTTTTCGGCCTGGCAGGCGACGACGCAGGCGCTGCAACCGACGCAGGTGTTGAGGTCGATGCTCATGCCCCAGGCCGGGCGGTCGGACTGATAGGTCTTCGAGTTGAGCGGCGGGTTGTCGTAACCCGATTCGTAATTCTGATAACCGGTGAGCGCACCCTGCGGGACGTCCTTGTCGATGCTGATTTCCCGCACGAACGCGGGGTCCTCGTGATATTTATCGAGCGGCGCTTCGCGCACCAGGCCCCGTCCCTCCATCGAGTTGTGCTCCTGCGTAATGGCGAGCGGGTAGGTCCTGGCGATCTTCTCGATTTTGACGCCGGTGACGAAGCCGGGCGTGCTCGACGTGCGGAGTTGGTAGACGTTGAAGCCGGCGCCATCGGCGACGCGGAGCGGCGGGGTGACCTGATTTTTAAACTGTGTCGCCTCGGTGAGGCGCGGCGCGGTGCGGCCCCAGCCGAGCGCAATGGTGAGCGTCGGATCGGCCTGGCCGGGCGCGATGAGGACGGGCAATTCCATGCTGCGGCCATCGGGTGTGGTCACCTTGACCATCGGAAAGGCGGTCATCGGATCGACGTGGGGAATCGGCAAGGTGGAGGCGCGCGGATTGGCGTCGGTGTTAGGCAGATCGTTCAGGTTGTCGTTTGCATTGACGATGGTGATGCCGAGCGCCACGGCGGTTTTCGGGCTCATATAGAGCGCGTTGTCCCACGTCAGCTTGCTGATCGGATCGGGCAGTTCCTGGAGCCAGCCGTTGTTGGCGTAGCGTCCGTCGTCGATGCAGCCGAGAACGAAATTGAGTTCGTATTCGCCAGCCTGCAGCGGACGGCCGGCCGCCTGGCCGCCCGTCTTGGGCGCTTTCTGTGCCGCCACCTCATTCATCATCCCCGTCATCCCGCCCGCGATGGGGAAACTTCCGGCCAGGGTCCAGCCGTCGTGGACGAACTTGTGCCAGGCGTTTTCAGCCGTTCGCTCAGTGGCCTCAATCGCGGACGACACAGTGAGACCAGTGACGTTGGTGAGTCCAAGTCCAGTCAAGCTCAGGAACGTCTCCCGGACGTATTCCGGCCCCGTCGCCTTGGGCAGACCGGCCAGCGCGGCGAGCAGGTCCAGTTCGGAAATGCCGTCATAAAGCGGAAGGATCAGCGGCTGCTGGCAAAGATAAGCCGACATGTCGTAAGCGAGCGAATCGCCCCATGATTCGAGGAAGTGGGCCGCGGGAAGATGGGTCGTGCTGGCGGCACTGGTTTCGTCGACGTGCAAGCCGAGACGGATGACCTGATCGACCTGGGTCAGCACACCGTCGAAGCCGAGGTCGGCGGGCGCGTTGAAGGCAGGATTGCCGCCGATGACGAAGAGCGTCTTGACCGTGCCCTGGCTGATTTCTTCCGCGAGCTCGCCGATGCTGGCTGCCTCGACGTGGGGAACAAAGTGGGAGAAAACCGTGACGTCCTGACTGCCGAGCGCTTTGTTGATCTGCGCGACGAGCTCCTGCACTTCGGGCGGTTGCTGGCTGCCGCAGAGGACGAGCGAACGGCCATGGGCATCCCTCAAATCCTTCGCGACTTCAGTGATCCACGTATTGATGTTCGCATCGGAAAAGGCGGAAAAGCCAACGTTGCCGCCGGGCAGGCTGCCCATTCCCAGGCCAAGCGCGTGACTTAAAGCTGTCGTGAAGGCCCCAATCGCGCTCGAAGGCAGGCGCAACCGATGGTCGGCCATGCCGCCAGTCAGCGAGAAACGGCCCTCGACACAATAGAGCCGCGACATCGTTTCCTGCGTCTTGCCGAGGCGACGACGGCCCGCGGCGAATCCGGCGATGGTCTGCGCGGTGCCTTCGGACGCGCCGAGAAAATCGGCATCGAGCGAGAGGATCACGTCGGCTTTCGAGAAGTCGTAGGAGACCGCAGGATTGCCCGCCCACGGTTCGTACTCGGCCCACAAAAGCTTGGGGAATTGCTTCTGCACCTCGAGGCGCAGGCGTTCGCGCGTCGGCGACGTGCTCGGCTCCGCGAGAATGGCCAAGCCGTCGCCGCCGGTGCCTTGATAAGTAGACATGAGCGTGGCGAATTCCTTCCAGAAATCGTCCCACGTTTGTTCACCGTAATCCTTGCCCCGCTCGTTCGCCTTCAAAATGACCTTCGAGCGGTCGGGATCGTAAAGATCGAGCACTGCCGACTGGCCGAAAAGATCGGTCGAGCCGTTAAAGCCGGGCACGTTGGGGTTGCCTTCGAGCTTGGTCGGACGTCCGTTATAAGTCGTGGCAATGAGCGGAATGGCTCCGCCGCGCCGAGGCATGGAGGTGGCGTAGTGAAGGGCGTTGCCCGGAATCTGCCATTCGACGCCCTTGCTGTAGGGCACCATGTGGAGCTCCGGACGGCGGCAGCCGGTCAGGCCCAGCCCGGCCAGCGCGATGGATGCGCCCATGAACTGCATGAAGCCGCGCCGCGTGACTTCATTGCCTTCGAGTTCCGCCGCGCCCTGCGGGAATTCACGCTCCAGACGCGCGCGAAACTCGGGCGTGTCGGCGAACTCCTCGAGGCTGCGCCAGTATTTCCGGCCCGTCGCAGGGGTGGTGGGGTGGTTAAATACGCGTTTCATCGGTGGCACCCCGCGCAATCTTTCGGCGGATTAATTTTCCAATCCTTGACCAGTTTTTTACCCAGATCAGCCTGCGTCGTGCCAGCCGGCGGCGTCCAGTCGAGATTAAAGATCGGCGATTGCGTCCCCGGCTTGTCGGCGGCGATGGGCCGCACATATTCCTGCGGGTTTCGATGGCACTGGAGGCACCAGCCCATGCTCTGCGACTTCGCCTGGTAGACGACGTTCATTTCGTTGACCTTGCCGTGACAGACAACGCAGCTCACGCCCCGGTTCACGTGGGCCGAATGATTGAAATAGGCGTAGTCGGGCACGTTATGAATTTTCACCCACTCGACGGGCCGGCCAGTTGCCCAACTGTCGCGAATGGGCTGGAGCTTCGGATTATTCTTCTGGACCTGGGTGTGGCAATTCATGCAGGTCTGGGTGGTGGGAAAATTGGAATGGCCGCTGACTTCAACGTAGCTGTGGCAATAGCGGCAATCGAGCCCGAGTTGTCCGACGTGAATGTCATGCTGAAAATAGACCGGCTGCACCGGCTGGTAGCCGACCCGCGAATACTTGGGCGTGAAGTAATACCAGACCGCCAAGGTCACCAGCCCCCCCACGATGGCCAGGGCTAAGCCGGCCTTGATGACCGTCTGGTTGGTGCCTTTGGGGAAAATATTGGCCATGGCGCGTTCAGGAGGTTTTAACCTCTCCCGCCCTCATTCTCCGCCGGTATAAAGAAAATATGACAACACATTGCGAACGCCCGCCTTGTGGTTACCAGACGCTTTTTATGCGGGCAACCGGAATTGTGATTTTTTCGTAATGTTTTTTTTGTTAAGTGGCCAGCCGATCTAATACAGCAAAAAATCGGAGCGGACGCGTCTCGCTATCGCCCGAAATCTCATGCGCCCACGGTCTCCGATGACTCAAATCAAACGGCCGTGGGAAAGCATGACCACGGTGTCGCCCGCCTCGAGCCGGTAAGTTCCGGGCGGATGCTGGACGAGCGATTCGTCCGGCTTTTTGACCGCGAGCACCAGGCAGTTCGATTCGATGCCGCGGAGCAATTGCTGGACGGTTTTGCGGTCATTCACCCCGTTGGCGACAACCGCGTGCTCGACAATCTCAACGCCAAGTTCCTTCAGGTCGTTGTTGATGTGCCGGCTCCCCTCCTTGAGGATGCTGTCGAGCGAGGGATGGGTAATGCTGTTCGCGATCTGCATGCCGCCGGCGAAGGCGGGCAGGATGATCTCGTTCGCGCCGGCCTGCTTCAGCTTCTTCTCGGTGGCGGGATCCTCCGCGCGGGCGATGATGCGCAGATCGGGCCGCATGTTCCGCGCGGTCAGCGTGATGAAAACGTTGACCATGTCGTTCGGCAGCACGATGGCCATCACGCTCGCCCGGTCGATGTGGGCCTCCTTGAAGGTCGACTCTTCGCCCGCGTCGCCCATCAGCGCCTGACAGCCGTGGGCGTGCGCCAGGGCGACCCGCTCGGCATTGTTGTCCACGATCAGGAACGGAAATTCCTTTCCCGTCAGTTCGCGCGCGAGGACCTGCCCGATGCGGCCATAGCCGCAAATAATGGCGTGCCCATTCATGGATTCGATGCTTCTGGATTTTCGTTGTTCGTCCATAACTTTTCCTATTTCTCCTCCGGTGATGAAGCCTACCAATGAGCCGACAAAATAGACCTTGCTCGCATCACCGGCCACGATGATGCACTCGGTAAGATGGCGAAGCGCGGGCGTCGCCACCGGTTCGACTTCCTCGTATCCCACCGAAAAGACGGTGATGATCACCATGTAAAAGGCGTCGGAAAGCGTCCAGCCTTCCAGGCGGTAAGCTATGGTCCCGGCAACAATGACGGTGAGAAAGGCCAGGGCGCCGATATAGAGACCGCGTATCGACTCCCGAAAAATGATGCGCCGGATTGATTCAAACACAGAATCCCTGCAACGCACGCTTCATGCCATCTCGGCTGACGGCGGGAGGAAATGTCGAATCTACCCGAGCTTACCGCCTGCGACCCGCTTTTGGGCCCGCACGCTGAGGAAACCGGGCACGATCTCATTGAACCGGATCACCGAGTTGGCTCGTTTCAGCCGCCGGCTCAGGATGATATTGATGCCGAGGATCGCCGCGCAGCCGTAACTTGGCCAGTCGAGCAGAAATTCCTGAAGCGGGCCCACCTCGATTGTCCAGAGGCGGGCGGCGAGCAGGCTCGTCACCGTGGCGGAAGCGCGATCGGGATTGAAGATCGCGACCTCGCCGAGGCAATCGCCCGCGCCCACCGTGTCGAGATGCACCTCGTTGCCGAGTGCATGGGTCGTGATGTTGAAAGTTCCGCTCAACACGATGTAAAGGTGGGTATTCACCTCCCCTTCCCGGATGAGAACTTCTCCCGGCGCCGTGGAAACGAGGCTGCCGTAACTGGCGAATTGACCGCGGGCGTCGTCATCCATGAAGGCGAGAATTCCGGTGCGGGGAAGGATGACTTGGGACATGGAAATTGCTAATATGGGGCTTGTAGGGTAGGACTCAACTTCCCGCGGAAGCAATTTAATTTCTTATGAAAGATCCCCGTTCCTCCAAGGACACCACCCGCCTTTCGAACGAAACCACCCCGAAATTGAACGATCCGATTCCGGCGCTGCCCCCGCTGGGGATTCTCGCCGGGTTAAGCGATCGCTCGCTGGAAAACCTCGCCCATTTCGGCCGGTATGATCGATCTCCCGCCGGGACGGAGATCATTCGTGAAGGCGCCCAGCAAGACCGCTTTTACGTCGTCGTCGAGGGCCGGCTTGCGATCAGCGCCCGGGCCGGCGGCAAGGAAGTGGCCCTGAGCACAGCCCAGGCCGGCGAGTGCCTGGGCGAGGTGAACCTGCTCGAACCCGGCCCCGCCTCCGCCAGCATTCGGGTGGTGGAAGAGGCGTTGTTGTGGAGCATGGATATCGACGATTTGCGCTCCTATCTGCTCGAGCACGCGGGTGGCGCCGGGGCCTTGCTCATGGGCATGGCCACCTGCCTGAGCAAACGCCTCCGGCAGGCCAACCAGCTCATCGGCAAGCATCACATGGCGCCGGTCGAAACGCTTCCCCAAGGCCGGGAACGCGCGATCACGGCCAGTAATACGCCGGTGCAAATCGGGTTTTTCGACCGGCTCAAGAAGTCGCTCGGTAGCGACAGAAAGATCCGAATCTCCACGCAGATCAAGATGTAGATTCCTCGGGTTCGAGAGACATTCCCATCATCGGGAATGCCCAGCTCCTCGAAGTATATTTCCCTCATTTAGGGGTTGCGCTTCGTTTTGCGCTCATTACACTTCGCCCTCTTACCCCTCAAAATATCCAATATAATTATCGCTATCTATGGACCTTCTTATCACTAACGGCATCTACATCGCCCTGGCCCTTGGCCTTCTCGCCATCGCCGTTGCCATCACGCTCGCCCTGAAAGTTATCCGGGCCGACGCGGGCAACGCCGCCATGGCCGAAGTTGCCGCCGCTGTCCAGGAAGGCGCCAACGCCTATCTCTCCCGCCAGATCAAGACGATCAGTGTCATCGCGGTTGTTCTCTTCCTCGTCATCCTGATTTCCAAGGGAATCATCACCGGCTGGGCCAATGGCGGCGCGACCGCCTTCGGCTTCGTCATCGGCGCCGTCTGCTCGATGCTGGCCGGATTCATCGGAATGCGCGTGGCTGTTTTGGCCAACGTCCGCACGGCCCAGGCGGCGACGATCGGCGCCCAGCCCGCCCTCCGCGTGGCCTTCAACGGCGGCGCGGTCACCGGTCTCCTCGTCGTCGGCCTCGCCCTGCTCAGCGTCGGCGGCTTTTATCTTGGCGTCAGCGCCTACTTCGGCCCGGACCATCATGATCAGGCCCTCGGCGCGTTGGTCGGCCTGGCCTTGGGCGCAAGCCTTATCTCGGTCTTCGCCCGTCTCGGCGGCGGCATCTACACCAAGGCGGCCGACGTCGGCGCCGATCTCGTCGGCAAGATCGAGCAAAACCTCGATGAAGACGATCCCCGCAATCCGGCCACCATCGCCGATAACGTCGGCGACAACGTCGGCGATTGCGCGGGCATGGCCGCCGACGTCTTCGAGACCTACGCGGTCAGCCTGATCGGGAGCGTGCTGGTCGCGGCGCTGCCCGACACGGCGTCGAACCCGGCGTACCTGATCTTCCCTTTTCTGCTCAGCGGTCTCGCCGTCATCGGCTCGGTCATCGGCATCATCTTCATCAACGTCGGCGGCCTCAAGCCCTCCAGCGCGTTGCTGGCGGGCGTCGCGCTCAGCGCCGTCGTTTCCGGCCTCCTCTTCCTGCCGCTCACCATGACGATGTTCCCCGACCAGTGGGCTTCGATCTATGTTCCGGCCCTGGTCGGATTGGCCATGACCTTCATCACCGTCATGATCACCAATTACTACACCGCGACCGAATATGCGCCGGTGCAGAAGATCGCCAAGGCCTCGCAGACCGGCCACGCGACGAACATCATTGCGGGCCTTGCCGTCGGGCTTCATGCCACGCTGCTCCCGGTCTTCTTCATCGGATTGTCGATCATGGTCTCGTACAGCTTCCACGGCCTTTACGGCGTGGCCATCGCGGTCGTGAGCATGCTCAGTCTCTCGGGCATCATCATCTCGCTCGACGCCTTCGGCCCGATCACCGACAACGCGGGCGGCCTCGCGGTCATGTCGAAACTGCCCAAGGAAGTGCGCAAAATCACCGATGAGCTCGACGCCATCGGCAACACCATGAAGGCCGTGACCAAGGGTTACGCCATCGCCTCCGCTGGCCTCGCCGCGCTGGTGCTTTTCCGTTCCTACGTGGGCGAACTGCAGGCGCATCGCCTGGCCGAAGCCGTGCTGAAGGGCCTGCCCGTTCCGGACGCCGTCACTTTCAGCCTCGATAACCCGATCATCCTTATCGGCCTCTTCATCGGCGGCGTGCTGCCGTTCCTTTTTGTGGCCTACACGATGGACGCGGTCGGCAAGGCCGCCGGCGCGGTGGTGCTCGAAGTCCGCCGCCAACTCGCGGCCAAGCCCGGCATCCTCCTCGGCACCGACAAGCCCGAATACGGCACCTGCGTCGACATCGTCACGCAGGCCGCGCTGAAGGAAATGATCTTTCCCGCCCTGTTGCCGGTGCTCGCCGTGCTGCTCGTGGCCGGTTTCCTCGGCGCCCAGGCGCTGGGCGCGGTGCTCGTCGGCACGATCGTCACCGGACTTTTCATCGGCATCTCGCTGACCTCCTCGGGCGGCGCATGGGACAACGCCAAGAAATACATCGAAGAAGGCAATTACGGCGGCAAGGGCTCCGTCGCCCACCAGGCAGCTGTCACCGGCGACACGGTCGGCGATCCTTACAAGGACACCTCTGGCCCCGCCATCAATCCGATGATCAAAGTCGTCAACATCGTCGCGATCCTCATCATTCCGCTGTTCTTTTAAGAACTAGGACAAGGAAAGTAAAAGGGGCGGAGGCTGATTTACTTCGGCTTCCGCCCTTTTCCTTTTAACTTTTTACTTTTACCTTTCATCCATGGATATCGTTAACCGCACCGACGCCCAGCCCTTCATCACCAAGGACGGCTCGGAAATTCGCGAACTGCTTGCCTATCGCAACTCGGCCATCCGCAACCAAAGCCTGGCCGAGGCGACGATTGCCGTCGGCGCCTCGACGCAAGAACATTACCACCCGCAGTCCGAGGAAATCTACTACATCCTCCGCGGCGCGGGCCGGATGAAGCTCGACGGCGAACTTCGCGAGGTCGGCCCGTTCGACGCCATCGCCATCCCGCCCGGCGCGCACCACAAGATTTGGAACACCGGTGCCGAACCGCTCGTCCTGCTCTGCTGCTGCGCGCCCGCCTACGAAAATGCCGACACTGTGATGGTCGGGTAAAGGCCTTCGGTTTTGCACTCACCTCAACCTGTGCCACGTTAGCCTCTCCATGACACCCGTCGAACGCGCCCATTACGTCCGCGATCACCTGCCCGCCGAGGGCCTCTTCGCGGAGAAAACGTGGCGCATCGCCCCGCAACCTTTCGCGCTCAGCCCGGGCCATGCCGAGTTGCTCGAAAAGCTCGGCATCGTCCTGCACCATTTCAACACCGCCTGCAACCTGCTCTATCGCCAGAGCGCGGCAGGCAAGGCCCATCCGTGGGTCGCGCCGCTCCTTGACGCCGGCAAGCCCCCGGAACTCATCGCCCTTTCGCGCCACGACAAGGTCAAGGGCCAGGTCGCCGCCGTGATTCGTCCCGACCTGATTCTCACTGAGGAGGCCTTCGCGCTGAGCGAACTCGATTCCGTGCCAGGCGGGATCGGACTCACCGCGTGGCTGGGGGAAACCTACTCGGCGCTCGGCGAAAAGGTGCTCGGCGGCGCGAACGGCATGCGCCAGGGATTTGAAAGCATTCTCAACGGCGGGGAAGTGCTCATCTCCGAGGAAGCCGCCGCCTACCGGCCGGAGATGAAATGGCTCGTCGGCCACGATCGCGTCCGATCGGTCGAGGACTACACGCCGAGCGGCCAGCCGGCCTACCGGTTCTTCGAGGCGTTCGATTATCCCAAGCTCACCCGATTTGCGGAAGCCTGGCAGCCGGGCCAGCCGCTCACCGCGCCGCTGAAACCTTACCTGGAGGAAAAGCTCTGGCTCGCCCTTTTCTGGTCGCGCCCGCTCCAGGAATTCTGGCGGCAGGAGATCGGCGAGAAGGGACAGAAGCTGCTCCAGCGCCTCATTCCCTATTCGTGGGTGCTTGATCCCACCCCGCTGCCGCCCCACGCGGTCATTCCGGAACTCGGCATCCAGTCGTGGTCGGAAATGGAACGGTTCAGCCAAAAGCAGCGCGACCTGGTCCTGAAAATCTCGGGCTTCTCGCCCGACGCCTGGGGCGCGCGCGGGGTATTTGTCGGCTCCGACCTGTCGGCCGAGGAATGGACCGAGCAGCTCCGGCGCGCCATCGCGGAATTTTCCGAGCATCCGCGATTGCTACAACGGTTCGTCAAGGGCTCGTTGGCGAAACAGGATTACGTCGCCGAAAATGACGAGGTGGTCACGCTCACCGGTCGCGCCCGCGTCTGCCCCTACTACTTCGTCGTGAACGATCGCGTCTCACTCGGGGGCGTCCTCGTCACCCTTGTGCCCGCAGACAAAAAACTCATCCACGGCATGCGCGACGCGATTCTCAGTCCCGCTGTGGCCCAGACTACTGCTGGATAACGGTGCGCGTGACCTGGTCGGGCGGCTGCGAATCGGGGTCCGGGTTCGGCGTCGGATTATTCCGCGGAGTATTGTTGATATTGGCGTTGTCTTTGGTGCTCGTGGCCTCAACGGTACCGGGAATGGGCCGGTTGTCGCCCGAGTCGGCACATGCCGCCAAACTCAAAATCGCTCCAACCATCAGGACGGGGAAGTAGGTCTTCATCCTTTGACAACTGCATGGCTTGTGCCAGCAGCTTGAGTCTCGCCCAATCTGTTGCAGAGGAACCACTTAGCAATCTAACCACGGGCTCTCCTTCGTGCGTTTTGCACGCGCATTTACCTAGAAGGCACGAATCGAGAGTTTTCCCGCATCCGCGTCAAGTTCAGCCTGCACGCCTTGCGGCACGATAATCTGCCCGGGAAAATGGCCGATAGGCGCGCCCGAAACGCACGGCACGCCGATGCGTTCGGCTTCGCGTTGCAGGCAGGCGCTGATGCGCTTCTCTTCCTCCGGATCGGTATGATCAAATTGCCCAAGAACCAGGCCGCCGATTTGCGAAAGAATACCCGCCAGGCGCAGGTGGGTGAACATCCCGTCGATGCGATACGCCTTCTCGCCGGTGTCTTCCAGAAACAGGATGGCGTCACGGAAATCGGGCGCGTAAGGCGTGGCCAGAAGCCGCAACAGACAGGTGAAATTACCGCCGAGGAGTCGGCCGCCGGCGCGGCCCGGAACCATCCTCTTGATCGAGCCGGAATCCGTTTCATCCCGCAAAAATAAAATCTCGGAACCGTCGCCCGGAGGTCGACGACTACCATCGGAAACCATCAGCATCCGCCGACACGCCGAGATATTCTCGGGCTGAAATGCGCTCGAGGCATTCGAGCCGTGAAACGTCACCAGCCCCGCTTTGGCCAGGATCGCCAGTTGCATCGCCGTGACATCGCTGTAGCCGACGAACGGTTTCGGGTTCGCCTGGATGGCCGCGTAATCGAGCAGCGGCAAAATCCGGCACGATCCGTACCCGCCGCGGAGGGCGAAGATTCCCTTCACCTCGGGATCGGCAAAGAGCGCGTTGATATCGTCCGCGCGCTCCTCGTCGCTGCCTGCGAGATAACCGTCGCGCTTGCGCAGATTTTTTCCCGGCTTGACCTTGAATCCCTGCGCGGTGAACCGCTGGATCGCCTCGTCGATGATTTCGGGTTTATCGGGCGGGCTCGCCGGGGCGGCAAAGCCGATGGTGTCTCCGGCCGCGAAGCGCGGTGGGAAAAGAATCGATGGCGCGGTCATGAACTGACTATTGCTTTTAGAGACTCTTGGTTCCGCACGCCATGAACAATTTGGGGCAGCCGTCGGACCTGCGGTCGGCAGTATTGCGATGGCAGGCGCAGGTCGACGCTTATCCATGGATCACAACATCCCCCGCTCGCGAAAGTCGCCCATGTTGCCGGGCGCGGAGGCCGCGATCATATCGACCATGAACTTGAGCAGGCAAACTTCCCAGCCGTCATCCACGCCGGTCAGCAGCGCGGTCAGCGGCTCGTTCTTAAGCTGCAGTTCGGTCTTAAGCTTGCCGGCCACGTTCTCGAGCGATTCGTGGACATCGTAGGAACGGATGTCCGATTTGCTCACGCGAAAACCATATTTCAGGAAGGCGAACCGGCCCGTCTGCGCGCTCAGCTGCTCGGCGAAGCGCTGGCCCTGGTCGCCGAATCCTTCCAGAAATAACCCGGCGATATTTTGCGGCGTGATGATCTGCGGCCGCTCGGCGTGAATGTGCCCCTCGCGCACCCGCGACAGGTTCACCGCGTCCATTTCCTCCGTCACCAAAAAATAGTTGAAAAGCGAGGTGCCGAAAGTGTCGAGCCGTTTGGTCGGCGTGAGCAGAACGCGCGTGTTTTCCAGCGCGTAACTAAAATCATCAGGCGAAAGCATCCTCCACAAAATGTCACATCTTTGCCCCGTACACAATAGAACCCGTCGCGCACCTTGGAGGCCGTTTATTGCGATCCGCGATTGGCCGGAGACTTTACCCGCCGCCCTAAACCGCCTATTCTTCGTCATGGCAAAGTCTTTCCCCGGCAATAACAAGCCGCCCGACGAAATTTCATCACCCGGCCCGCTTGCCTCTCCAAACAAACCGGCGGTGTCGCTTCCTGAAAGAAAAGTTTTGGCCAAAACAAAAGCTTCTTCCCCGGGACCGACCTCTTCCCCCACCACTTCCAAACCAACCCCGGCCAAGGCCGCGGAAGAGAAGCCCGCCGCCAAAAAGAAACCGGTCGAAGCGAAACAGCCTGCGGCCTCCGGCGCCAAGACAGATTCCCGTCCCGTCGCGCCCGAAGCGCTTCGTCGCATCGAACAAGCCTCGGCCTCCGCCGCGAGGGTCGGGAAAGCCACGCGCAAGCCACCGGTGATCAAAGGGAAAAGGCCCGCACCGCCCGCGGTCGACGCGAAGTCGGTCACGAAACGCATTCTTTTTATCACCTCCGAATGCACACCCCTGGCGCAGACAGGCGGCCTGGGCGATATGGTCGCCGGCTTGAGCAAGGCGCTCAAAAAGCGGGACCACGACGTGCGCATCGTCATGCCCCTTTACCAGAGCATTGACCGGGCAAAGCATGGCGTCGTTTTTTCCCGGTCATGCTGCGTCCATTTCGGACTCGGCGAGGAAATCTGGGTCGGCATCTTCGAAGGCACCCTCGACGGCGAAGTCCCCATCTGGTTCATCGACTACGGCCGTTATTTCAACCGGCCCTACATCTACGATGACCAGGAGGACAGCTACCGCTTTGGCGTCCTGAGCAAGGCGGCGCTGCAAGTTTGCAAGGACACGGCCTGGATCCCCCACATCGCCCACGTCCACGACTGGATGACCTCGATGTCGGCCGTCTTTCTTAAAACCTGGGACCGCGTTCTCTCGCCCCTTTCGCATACGGCCAGCGTGCTGACCATCCACAACATCGGTTACCAGGGAAAGTTCAGCCCTTCGGTCCTTCCCTTTTACGGGCTGGGCGGCGACTACATGGCGCCCGACCGGTTCGAGGATTTCGGGATGATCAATCTGCTCAAGGCCGGCGTTCAATACGCCGACGCGGTCACCACCGTTTCACCAACCTATGCCAACGAGATTCGTGGCCCAATCGGCGGCATGGGTCTCGCCCCCTATCTCAACAACCGCTCGGAACATCTCTTCGGCATCGTCAACGGCGTCGACCTGGAGCTTTGGAGTCCCGCCACTGACAAGTACCTGCCGGCCCGCTACAGCCGCAATAATATGGCGGGCAAAGCCGCCTGCAAAAAAGCGTTGCAGGAACGCTTCGGGCTGACGGTCGATCCCAAGATTCCCCTCTTCGGCATCGTCTCGCGATTCGCTCCGCAAAAAGGCTTCGACCTGATCCGCGGCGCCCTCCCCCAGGCCCTGCGCGACATGGTCATGCAGCTGGTGGTCCTCGGCACGGGCGATCCCTTCACCGAAAACTTCTTTCGCTGGCTGCACGGGGCCTTCCCGAAAAGCGCCAACGCCCACATCGGATTCGTCCCGGAACTGGCCCACCTCATCGAGGCCGGCAGCGACTTCTTCATCATGCCGTCGCTTTATGAGCCGTGCGGCTTGAACCAGATGTACTCGTCCCTCTATGGCTCGCTGCCGATTGTCCGGGCCACGGGCGGTCTCGATGACACGGTCGAAAATTACAACGAAGCCGCCGGCGCGGGGACCGGGTTCAAGTTCTGGGAAATCTCGGGACGCGCGCTCTTCTACACCATCGGGTGGGCCGTTTCCACCTGGTTTGACCGCCCCCACCATTATGCCGCCATGCAAAAGCAAGGCATGGCGAGGGACTTCAGCTGGGAGGCCTCGGCACGCCAATACGAAAACGTCTACGACCACGCCTTGGCCCATCGGGCCCTGCTGTAAGGCTTCGCCGGATAAACACGGCCCGCGTGCGCGCGCGACAACCCCGCCTTGCGGCGAGGCTGAGCGTGTCGAATAAAGAGGAAAGGCGGCGGTTGCAAGCAACCGCCGCCGCAAACGAAACTTGACTAAGCCTTCAGATGGCCCGAGACGTATTTATTCATCTCGAACATCGTGACCGATTTCTTGCCGTCGAAGATGGCCTTGAGGGTCTCATCCGCATTGATCTGGGTCCTCACCTTCTTGTCCTGAAGACCGTTCTTTTTGATATAGACCCAGAGCTTGGAAACAATCTCTGTGCGGGGAAGCGGCTTGGCGCCGACGACTGCCGCCAGCTTGTCGTCCGGGGTCACCGGTTTGAGGAAGGCTGCGTTGGGTTTACGTTTAGTGGTTTTCTTGGGTGCTTTAGTTGCCATGGGTTGTTGCTAGCGAGTCGCGCCTCCTTGGAAAAGCTTTTTTCTCCTCTCAAAAGCGCTTTTTTTAAAAATTTTTTCACCCCCGAAGACAACGTTGATACTTTTTCACAATAAGCGTATAGTTGGAGAGCAATGGAAATGGCCCGTTACCTCTCGATTTCGGCCCTTGGGTTCTGCCTGGCCGCCACGGGAGCGCGCGCCGACAACTCGGGCCCCGCTTCGACGGATAATACCTATACCCGGGTCGACCCGGATGGCGTTCCCTACTCGGTGACCGAGCCTCACCAACGACCGCTCTCGCAGGCGGAGTTGGAGTCGGCGCACAGACAAGATGAGGAGATGGCCGCGAAAAAAAACTGGCTCCTGAGCAGCTACGAACAGCAAGTGCAGGAGCACGCCAAAGCCAATGCCTCGAACGCTTCCAACGCGAATCTCTATTTGCAACTCAGCTCGAACAAGGAACTGGCCAAGTTGTCGGGCCTGCCCGTTCTCGATTCGAGCAGCGAGGATGCGACCACCTATCGAACCGGCGCGATCCAATCGGGGCCGAGCGCGGTGACTTTGCGGGACCCGGCTCCGTCATCGGCCACGAACATCTTCCGGTCGCACGGCAATCTTTTTCAACCGCTGGTCACGCCTTTGAGCGCGCCCGAGGCCGCGGGCCTGCACAATTTTTACTCTTCCCAGCCTTACGGAATGCGTTCGCCGCTTTCCAGCTACATTCCCCCGTCACATACCCAGCGCGCGGATCCGGTCCAGGAATCTTCGGACCTCGAGACGCCCGGCATGGTCGCCGCCGAGAAAGATCCGCTGACGGACACCAGCTCTTCCGATCTTTCGCTCGATATTTTGCCCGGTGAATCGGTCGAGCAGGCCCGGGCGCATCAGGACAACAACGCCAGCCTGGAGCTTCCGCTCCCCATGGATGCCGATCAATTACATCGCGCGCAGGCTTCAAGCCTGATCGCCCCGAACACGGCCCATGCCGCGGCCACCTCCACGACGACGACTGCCCCTACTCTTAAAGCCGCTCCCGTCGTCGATCCCGAAGCCCCCACGCCCGTCAGCCAGGTGCCCCAGATCAACCCGGTTCGCACCCCCATCGCCAGTCCCTACGATATTCTCGATCGCTAACGGTCAGGTCGATCCCGTTCCCGGCATGGGCGGTGGATTCGCTACCGTCCGGAAGTCTGTTTTGCTTCCGCCTTGCACCGCCTGGCCCGCAGTCAGAAATTGAGTCAACCCATCGCCGCGCAAATCGGGCGGGATCAGCGTCACGTTCACGTTGCCCTCGAGCATCCGCTGGTTCTCCAGAATCTCGAACATGACCTCGGCCACTTCCTTGTCCTGCGCAATCGTATTGAGCGCGCTCCCGACGATAAACGGACGCATCGCCGCGGCCTTGGCGAACTCGACCGCCGCCTGCCGTTCCGCCGTGCTCGTAATCAGGTTCACCTGGTTGGTGCCGTCCTGGCGGATCGCCGAAGTCACCTGCCGCAGGCGATTCACCACTTTCTCCTCGATCTGCTGGATCATGCTCGCATCGCGGAAATGGACCTTGCGCACATAAACCGTGCCGAGCGAATAACCCCAGTCCTTCGACTTGTCGCTCACCTCATCGCGCACCAGCGTGCTCATCGAATGACGGTCTTCCAGCATGTTCGACAGTTTCAGGTTGCTCAAATTGCGCACCGTGGCGTTGCTGACGTTGGCCCGCAACGAGCCACGGGGATCGGCATTCTTAAAAAGATAGGCCACCGGATCGCTGATCCACATTTCGTACCAGACGCCAATGCCCATCGGCGCGCCCTCCTCGGAATTGACCGGCTGGCTCCGCAGGTATTCCTGGTCCAGGCGCAAATCGACCACCCGCACATCGCCGAAAAAATTCACCAGCAGCGCCCGCCAGCCCAGGCTCGCGATGGGGAACTGAAGGCCCGGCTCGCTCAGCACCAACTTGATCTTGCCGAAGAGGACGTAGACCAGGCACTGACGTTCCTCCACAATGACGTACAAACCAAAAAAGCGGAGAAAGGCGAGGATCGTCGGCACGACGATAAAACAGCCGATAAAGACCACGACCGACGTGACCAAAACCGTTCCCATGCTGGTCAGGAAGTCCATTATTTTTTCATCTCCAGGATGATGTGGGAAGCGCGGGCGTAGAGAGCCAGCCGGATGTTCCGCAAATAGAGCGGCAGCGCCTCGGGACCGTTCTTGCGCAGGTCGGCCAGTTGCGCCGCCAGCCAGTTCAGCGGCTCGACCTCCGCCTGCGCGTTGAGCGTCTCGATCTGCACCGCCCGCTTCGATTGCACGATGCGCATGTCCGCCGACGCCTGCGCCACGCTGATGTCCGACGAAACCTGGTTGTGCGCCGTGTTGATCGCGGCCAGGGCCGACTCGACTTCGGGCGGCGGGTCGATGCTCGTGATCAGCGCCGCGTCGAGGCGGATCCCGTACCGCGCGGCGGAGGAAGCGCACTCGGTGTCCATCTGCTCGTTGAGTTCGCGCAGGTTCTTGCGCAGATCGTTGATCGAAATTCCCTGCACGACCGCCGGCTCGACGCTGCTGCCGCCCGGCACGACCGAATCGGTCACCACGGCCATCGGCGGCGCGTCGAAATTGGCGATCCGCTCGCGCAGGATCGAAACGAAGTAGCCCATGACGTGCGCGATCGGATTTTTCACCGCGAAGAGCGTCGCGTAAAGATTCCGCTCCGCGATCGTGTAACGGAGTTGCCCGGTGAGGCCCGTGTTGAGCTGGTCCTTCGTCACCGCCTCCAGCACCTGGTTGTTGTTGTTGGCGCTCGCGCTCTCCGGATCGAACGCGATGTTGAGCGTCTGCGTCGCCACGGTGATTTTATAAACGCGCTGCCACGGCATCTTGAAGTAGGGACCGCCCGGACCGATCACCCGCAGCTGCGGATAGGCGTAGCGTTCCTTCTCCTCCGCGGTCAGCGTCTCCGAGATCGGGTCCTCCAGCGTCGTGCCACCCAGACGCTCGGCCCGGCCGAAAGTGGTGATCACCGCCCGCTCATTCTGGTCAACCGTATAGATGCCGGTCAGGATCGCGCGGACGATGAAATAGGCGAGAAACCCGAGCACCGCTCCAAAAAAGATTTCGCCCATGCCGGTTGCTTAGCCCGCTGCCTCGCGACCGACAAGCATTATCCGCACGGCGGGCAATCCACCTTTGCCCAAAGGCGCGCGGGAATAAAAGGCCGCTTCGGGACCTCTAAAACAAAAGATCCTATGCTGAAAACGTTAATGACCTGCCTTGGCCTCTCAATCACAATGTTGCCTCTCCCGGCGCAGGATATCGTCCTGCAAAACAGCCGCCCAGCCTCTTCTCTGATCGAACTTTATTCCTCGGAAGGATGCAGTTCCTGTCCGCCCGCCGAAGCGTGGTTAAACGATCTGAAAAACGTGCCCGGACTCTGGAAAGACATTTTCCCCGTCGCTTTTCATGTCGATTACTGGGACGGCCTCGGCTGGCCCGACCGCTTTGCCCGCGCCGAATACACGCAACGCCAACGCGACTATGCCGCCCAACTCGGCCAGGACTCGGTCTATACTCCCGAGTTCATCGTCAACGGCTTGGAATGGCGGCGCAGTAGCCGGAGCCTGCCCTCCGCCGGAGCAGAGAAGACGGGGACTCTTTCGCTGACCGTGAACGAGCAGGAAAAGAAAATCTCCGCTCTCTACCGGCCCGGACCTTCCGCTCCCAAACAAGATCTCGTGCTTCATGTGGCCCTGCTTGGATTTCATGTCGTCACGGACGTGAGAGGAGGCGAAAATAGCGGACGGTCGCTCGAACATGACTTCGTTGTGCTCAACTTTACGTCGATGCCACTGACGTCCGCCACCGGCAAGGAATTCGAGGGCGCTCCCGTCGAAATCAAATCTTCCACCGATGACCCTCCCCGCGCGGTGGTGGGATGGATCAGCGGAACCGACGGCTCCATCCTTCAGATCGCCGGAGGTTGGCTCTCATCCGCAGATCGCCAAAAAAACTAAAGTTTTCCCCACACCGCAATCGTATCGGCTGCGAAGATTTTCTCGAGCGCCTCGCCGGCGTTCGCTTCGGTCAGCTGGAAAATTTCGGTGAGATCGGTCGTATCCGCCGCTGAAGTCGAAAGCTCCGCGAGCTTGCCAGCGGGAAAGCCTTCGATGACCAGATGCAGGACGCGATGCGGCACGGATGTTTCCTCACTCATAGACGGATCAGGTAATCGTTGGCGCGAATCAACTCCGCCGTTTTGGCCGCGGGAATGATCTCATATTTCCAAGGCGAGCCTTCCAGCGCCGTCAGGTCGGTGAACGAATCCTCGAGATAGATCGGGCGCGGCGACTCGGCCACCAGCGGCAGGTAGCGCGTGAAGTTGTCCTCATCCACCAACTCGTCCGCATATTCCTGGAGGCTGTAGCCCGCGACCGGCCCGCGCAGGAGTAGCGTCACGTCGGTCTTCTGCCAGACGCCGATGCCCGCCGCGATCCGGATGCCTTCCGCCGGACGCGCGCTGGTCCGCGGATCGGTTTCGATCATGACAAGAGTTTTGGGGAGGGACATGAGGAAAACTTAAAACGAAACAAACCGGTCGGTGCTTCCGACCACATCGGCCAGCACGGTCAGGCCCGACCACGCCGCCGAATCGTCGACCGGGATATGCCGCCGATGCGCTCCGTAGGCGCAGCCAAAGAGACTCGCGCCGCGCGCCTTCAGCGCCTGAATCTCGGGCGTCGCCACCGCGCGCACGCCCTCATCGATGCAATAAAGATAGACCCGGACGCCGCTCTCAATCGCTGCGTTCATCAGCGCCAGCGCCGGGCGAAAATTCGGATGCGCCGGGGCCGTGGTCAGCAAGACCCCCAGCTTTTTGCCATTTAGTTCAGGCATGACGGTTCAAATTCACCTGACCGATGACCAACCCTCGGCCACGAGCATCACCGGAATGTCGTCCCGGACCGGGTAAGCGATCGACCGGTCCGCCCGGATCAGCGCACCCTCCAAGGGCTGGTTCGCCGCATTTCCCCCCACCGTCCGGACCCGTCCCTCCCCTATGGCCGCGTTGAGCAGGGCGATTTCGTCCGGTGTGGCCAGCGCGACGTCCTGATGGGTGGCAGGACACACCAGCAGGGCGAGGAGTTCGGCATCGAGCATGACTTTCCAAGGTAGGGCGCGCTTTCCAATCAGGTCAAGCTCCTGCGGAGCGCAGGTAGCGTCCTAATTTGAAATTCAGAGCCGGTTCTTTTTTCGCAGGATGATCCAAACGATAAGGCCAACTCCAGCGATGATGATGGCATCATTAAGAAGGAGGACGGGCCAATCGGTATAATAAAGGGTATGCCCCTTGGACCAATCGCAGAGATCGCTATTGGATGGGGACGATGTCCCGCTGACGTACCCCTCCAACTGTTCCACGGTGGCGTTGGTATTGCTATCAGATGGGGGCATCCGGTCACGATAGCCGCTCTCCCCGGCCAAGTCAGCTTTCAAATGAGGACACTACCGGAGCACAGGAGTTGGGATTGCATAATCGAGGAAGATGGGCTCAATTAATGTGATCGTGGTTTATAAATCCCTTCTTCTCTTCGGTGCACCGGGATCCGGCAAAGGAACCCAAGGCAAAATTCTCGGAACCATTCCCGGCTTTTATCATTGCGCCTGCGGCGATGTCTTTCGCGCGGTCGATGTCCGCTCCGACTTCGGCAAGGCCTTCCTGCATTACTCCAGCAAGGGCCAGCTCGTGCCGGACGATGTCAGCATCGGCCTCTGGTCCGCGCAAATCGACTCGATGGTGCAGTCGGGCCGATTTAAGCCCGACATCGATTTCCTCGTCCTCGACGGCATTCCCCGCAATTGCAACCAGGCCAAGATCTTGAGGTCCAAGCTCGACGTCCGCCGCGTTTTTCACCTGACCTGCTCGGATAAAACGAAGATTTACGACCGCTTGAAACGCCGGGCCCTCAAGGACAACCGCCTTGACGACATCAATGAAGAGGTGATCGCGCGCCGCCTGAAGGTCTACGAGGAGGAAACCAAGCCGGTCCTCGAATTCTACGGCCCCAAGCTGATCACCCACGTCAACGCCGACCAGTGGCCTTACCAGGTCCTCCGCGACATTCTCAACGACATTGAGCACTTCCAAAAAGCCCCCGTCGATTAAATCGGGCGTCGCGAAAAACTCCCTGACTCAATTTCGATTGCCTGTCGGCGCGTAACGTAGCAACGTCAAAGTCATGCGCGCCATTTTCCTCGGCACGGCGGACGGCCACACCAGCGCGCGCCGCGAACATTCCGGCATTCTCCTCCAAACCCGGGAAACGAGCCTTCTTCTCGATTGCGGGGCCGCCGCCGCCCGGTTCCTCCTGCACAAAAAGATCGAGCCCGATGTGCCCGAGATCCTCTGGATCAGCCACATGCACAGCGACCACAACGGGCAGGTCTCCTCGCTCATCCAGTCGCTCTGGCTCCGCACCCGGCGCGCGCCGCTCCATATTTTCGGCCCGGCCGAGGTGATGTCCGCAATGAAGGACTGGCTCGAAAAATGCCTTCTTTTCCCCGAACTCATCGGCTTTCCCATCCATTGGCACGCCATCAAGCCGGGACGCCCCTGGGTCCACGGCCCGTTCAGCCTCACGGCCTTCGCCACGCATCATCTCAACAGCCTGGCCAGCCACTTTAAACGCGCCTACCCAAAAACCTGCTTTGACTGCTACGGCCTGATGATTGAATACGAGGGTCGCCGGTATGTCTATTCCGCCGACCTGGCGCATCCGGTGGAGCTCGTGCCCGCCCTGAGCGCGGGAAAAGTCACCGCCCTCCTCTGCGAACTGACCCATTTCCCCGAACGGGAGCTGTTTCATGAGGCGGCCAAATATTCGGTCCAGTCGGTCTGGATCACCCATTACCCCGACCACCTCGTCCGCCGCGAAGCGGAGATCAAACAAATCGCGCGCGAAGAAAAATTTCGCGGCCAGGTGCATTTAATGCACGATAGGGTTGCCCACGAGATTTAAGTCGGTCTATAGTACGTTCATTGTAAGCCGATCAACCGGAGGTTCTCATGCCTGAAAAACTTTCCAAACCTACCTTGCCCACCTTCAGCTGGATCGGTCACCTGAAGCAGGACGACCGGGAGTTGCTCAGTTCGTATGGCGAATTTTTTCCAGGTCATCCGGGCAATGTCATCATCGCGGAGGGCGCCATGCAGACGGAAGTATTCGTCGTCATCAGCGGCAAGCTCGAAGTCCGCGCCAAGCAGGAGGACGGCAGCGAAGTGCTCCTCGCCCAGGTCGGCCCCGGCGAGACCCTCGGGGAAATCAGCCTTTTTGATCCGGGCCCCGCCGCCGCCACGGTCAGCGCGGTCGAATTCAGCCAGCTCTGGCGCATCGCCGACGACGACCTGATTCATTTCATGGAGGAAAATCCGGGCGCGGGCAACGTGCTGCTGCGGACTCTTGCGTCGATCCTCGCCCAGCGGTTGCGGCAGATGAATCCCCGGGCCTTTGGCTTGAGCACCTACGCCGTTGTCGAATCCCCCGACCTGGAGGAGGAAGCCCCCGCCAACGAGCCTGAGAAATCGGGCGTTGCCGAGCCGGTCACCTCGACTCCCGCCGTCCAACCGCCCAAAAATCTTCCCATAACTCCTCCCATCGAGGTGCCTCCCACCTACCAGGTCAAGAGGGTCCCGACAAAAACCCAGGTTGTCCCCGATCTGGACGAACTCGAGTCGATCTAGGGCCGGTTCCAACTAAGGGTTGTTGTCCCAGCGGGACATCCGAAAGTAGCCCGACGATTCATCGCCGGGAAGCGGTCAAATGAATCGCCGTCCCGTCGGGACGGATGAACGAGGGTGATGGTATAATAGGCTCAAGCGTCCCGATGGGACGCCCTGCCCTCTCACGATAGACCCGGCGATGAATCGCCGGGCTACGATCAATAGTCCCTACGGGGACTTGCGTTGGCTGCACAAAATGAGCTTTAGTGTGAACCGGTTTTAGGGCCGGTTCAAGTCCACCCGGGCCTTCTTCAGCTCGTTCCCAAACTCCATTGGGAACGAAGAATGTCGTTTAAGCTAAAGGCCAGAATCATACGGTCGACTCCACCAGCCGACACCTTGGTAAGCTAAAACTAAGATTTTGTCAGTGCTTGCGGCATGAAAGAGTATTTCAGTGAAGTTTGCTGAAGGCCATGAATCCGGTATTTGAATCCTTTCAACCTTTAGTATCTTGTAGTTTGTGTATCCCCATTTAGGTAATGTATTGGAAGCTAGGTCTTCGGGAGATGCAGTCTTTGGCAAACGAACTATAAAACAAGCACCATTCATCCACATCCCGTAAGAACCAGATAGGGACACCACCAGATGGGCAATTGGATCGGTATCGGCGTTCTTTTCGACGACAGCAAAAGCTCTGGCCTCAGTGGCAGCTTCCTTAAACTTCAACTGAAGGTTCGGAGTCAGGTCGGATAAATTTAAACGCCCGGTTCCACCGTCGTAGGTGACGGAGACCGTGTCAGGATTGACCTTGATTACACGAATGTTCTGATAGGTCCTTCCCTTTACCGTCCAGTCCTCAGCGTGAACGACTTGAGGAAGAACCAGTAACACTAGCAGGACGACAGCGAAATGCGTCCTCATCCAGTCAGGTTATCTCTGCTCGATGACTCAGACAAGCTGAAAGCCACGTCACAACGTAATCCACACCTTCGTTGTTCGGAGAGCGGGGCGGTATGGGCAATCGTAAAATTTATCTCTTTTTTCCTCGTTCCCAGGTTGCCTGGGGGACGAGCCAAATGCGGATCAGCGCCTCACCGCAAAGATTTTAGGCGCGGCAGTCCTTTTAGGATTTGCAAGGCTACCGCACTTCCACCTTTTTTGCTAGGATGGCCCCATGAACCTCTACTCCACCCCGATTTTTCCTGGCGTAACCGGAAAAACCAACCCTTTCCCATACGCCTGATTCGGCCTATTCGCCTGATTCGCTCTTTTTTTTATTTTTTTTAATCAGAAAAAGGCCTGGCCAGGATTGGCCGGAAGTTGACGGCCCTGTAACTCTTTTAAGAATCGGCTGAATTAAGGTTGCCCCGGCGGGTTCCCCCGTTATTTTGGAAAGACGCGCCCTCCGCGCCCAAGTCAAACCCCCTTTTCCTTCTCTTATGCCTCAAACCGCAGATATCGCTCTTATCGGACTGGCCGTCATGGGCCAGAACATCGTCCTCAACATGAACGACCACGGCTATGTCGTCGCCGTCTTTAATCGCACCACCAGCAAGGTGGACGAATTCCTGGCCAACGAAGCCAAAGGCACCCGCGTCGTCGGCGCGCACAGCCTCCAGGAACTGGTCGGCCTGCTCAAGAAGCCGCGCCGGATCATGATGCTGGTCAAGGCGGGCGCGCCGGTCGACGAATTCATCGACCTGCTTGTGCCCCTGCTCGAAAAGGGCGACATCATCATCGACGGCGGCAACTCCTTCTACGAAGACACCGTGCGCCGGTACAACGCGCTCAAGGAAAAGGGCATCCTCTTCGTCGGCTCGGGCGTCTCGGGTGGCGAAGAAGGCGCGCGCCACGGCCCGTCCCTCATGCCCGGCGGCAATGTGGAGGCGTGGCCCCACATCAAGGCCATCTTCCAATCGATCGCAGCCAAGGTCGACAACGGCGTGCCCTGTTGCGACTGGGTCGGCGACAGCGGCGCGGGTCACTTCGTCAAGATGGTCCACAACGGCATCGAGTACGGCGACATGCAGCTCATCAGCGAGGCCTACAGCCTCCTGGCCGGTGGCCTCGGCCAGACCAATGAGCAGCTCGCCCAGACCTTCACCGACTGGAACAAGAGCGAACTCGACTCCTACCTGATCGAAATCACCTCTCACATCTTCAAGTTCAAGGAACCCGACGGCAGCTATCTCGTCGATAAAATCCTCGACGCCGCCGGCCAGAAGGGCACCGGCAAATGGACCGTTCTCTCCGGTCTCGATCACGGCGCGCCGGTCACCCTCATCGCCGAGGCCGTCTTCGCCCGCCTCATCTCCTCGCTCAAGGAGGAACGGGTCATGGCCTCCGCAGTCCTGGCCGGCCCCACCGACGCCAAATTCTCCGGCGACGCCCGGCAAACCATCGAGGACATTCGCCAGGCGCTCTACGCCTCCAAGATCATCTCCTACGCCCAGGGTTACATGCTCATGCGCCAGGTCTCCGAGCAGTTCAAGTGGAAGCTCAACTTCGGCGGCATCGCCCTCATGTGGCGCGGCGGCTGCATCATCCGCAGCCGTTTCCTTGGTGACATCAAGGCGGCATTCGACCGCAATCCGAACCTGACCAACCTTGTCCTCGATCCCTTCTTCACCACCGCGCTTAAAAAAGCCCAGGACGGCTGGCGGCGGACCATCGCCCTCGGCGCCACGCTGGGCATTCCGACGCCCACCTTCTCCAACGCCCTCGCCTTCTACGATTCCTATCGTTCCGCCCGGCTGCCCGCCAACCTGCTCCAGGCCCAGCGCGATTATTTCGGCGCCCACACCTACGAGCGCGTCGACAAGCCGCGCAAGGAGTTCTTCCATACCAATTGGACCGGGCAGGGCGGCACCACCGCCTCCAGCACCTACAACGCCTAACCAGGGGGAAAGGTAAATGGAAAAAGACTTGGCTCCTTCCTCCTTTTACCTTTTCACTTTTACCCTTTAACTTCCTCCCACCATGTCCATCGCCATTCTTGATTCCCCCTGCCCCGCGCTGATTTCCAACGCCCCGGCGCAACTCCCGCCCACCGCGGCGGTCATCTTCGGGGCCACGGGCGATCTCACCCATCGCAAAATCATCCCCGCCTTTTATCACCTGGCCAAAAACTGCATCCTGCCCGATGACTTCGCCATCATCGGCTTCGCGCGCCGGCCCAAAAGCGACGACGATTTCCGCAAAGACCTGACCGAAGCGCTGCATAAGTACTCCCACACCAAACCGGTCGATGAAGAAGTCTGGAAAAAGCTCGCCGCCCGCATTTATTATTTCCAGGGCGAACTCGATTCCCCCGAAGACTACAAGCGGCTGGCGGAAAAATTGAAGAGCCTGCCGGAAAGCGCGAAGATCGGCGAAAACTATCTCTTCTACCTGGCCACCTCGCCCGAATTCTTCGGTCCCGCCGCGCAAAATCTCGCCGCCGCCGGCCTCGCCAGCAAGCCCGACGTGCGCCGCCGCCTTATCGTCGAAAAGCCGTTCGGCGAAGACCTCAAGAGCGCCAAGGTCCTCAACCAAACACTGCAAACCGCCTTCGCCGAAAACGACATTTTCCGGATCGACCATTATCTCGGCAAGGAGACCGTCCAGAACCTGATCTATTTCCGCTTTGCCAACTCGATTTATGAGCCGCTCTGGAACCGGCTCTACATCGACCACGTCCAGATCACCGTGGCCGAGCAGGTCGGCGTCGAGGCCCGCGGCGGTTACTACGACCATGCCGGCGCCGCGCGCGACATGCTCCAGAACCACCTCTTCCAGCTCTTCACCCTCACCGCCATGGAGCCGCCCGCCTCGCTCGATGCCGAATCGATCCGCGACGAGAAGGTCAAGGTGCTCCGCTCCATCCCCACGCCTTCGATTGAATTCCTCCAGGCCAACACCGTCCGCGCCCAGTATGGCGGCGGCTACATCAACGACAAACCGATCCCGGCCTATCGGCAGGAGGAGAAAGTCGCCCACAACTCGCTGACGGAAACGTTTGTCGCCGCCCGGTTCGAAATCGACAACTGGCGCTGGCACGGAGTTCCCTTTTACCTCCGCACCGGCAAGGCGCTCGCCACCGCCTTCACCGAAATCAACATCATCTTCAAGCGCCCGCCGAGCGTCCTCTTCGCCGCGTCGAGCGACGACCGCCTGCGCCGCAACACCCTGCGCATTCGCATCCAGCCCAACGAAGGCATCAGCATCAAGTTCAATGCCAAGGTGCCCGGCAAGGCCGAAGCGGAGGCGGTCGACATGGCCTTCTCTTACCGGAGAGACTTCAATCATTACCTGCCCGAAGCCTACGAACGGCTCATTGTCGACGCGATTGTCGGCGAATCGACCCTCTTCACCCGCTCGGACGAAGTCGAGGAGGCGTGGCGCCTGGTCGATTCCGTCAAGAACGCCTGGGCCAAGCAGAATGCGCGCGATCTGCCCCTCTACGCCTGCGGTTCGATGGGGCCGGTCGAGTCGGAGCTGCTGCTGGAAAAGACGGGCCGTTATTGGGTTCGACCTAAGGAATCCACGACGTGAACCGAAAGAGGCATCTCTTTGCCCCATCGCTGGCGGTCGGCATCATTCTGCTCGGCTTGACGCCCCTTCTGCGCGCCCAGGACGCGGCCCCCATCGAGGACAACGATACGTCGCCTTATCACCTCGCGCTGCTCGATTACAAAGCGGGCAAGTTTCAAGAGGCGCTTGACGCTCTTGATGCGGGCGGTGGGACAGCTTCTTCCGCCCAGGACCCTAAAGTTGTCATCCTGAAATCACGCATCCTCACCGAGCTGAAACGGTACGATGAAGGCGAGAAAATCCTCCTCGCCCAGCTCACCCCGAACGGACCGCTCGAAATTCAACTCGCCCTCGGCGACCTTCTCCTGCGCAAGCGCAACTTCGATCGCGCCGCGAAATATTACGCGCTCGCTCTGCAGACGAAGCCAGACGATCCCGACATCACGCTCAAGCTCATCTACGCCAAGATCGGTATTTCCGACCTCGTCGAGGCGGGCCAGCTCGCGAGCCATTTGTCGCCGCTCGATCCGAAGAACCCCTACGATGCTCATGCCTCCTACTATTTCGCCAAGGCGGCCCTCGCCCAAGCGACCGGCAACGCCCAGGCAGCGGAGGACAATATTCAAAATGCCCGCACCAACTACGGGATCACGGTCACCAACCGTTATCTCAAGACCTACCTCGAGTTTTTTGCGGTGCCCCCGAAATCGCCGTCGTCCGATTTGACGCCGCCCCCGCTGCTCAAAAATCCGGCAAAGTAGCCGCCGCTGTCCCTAGCGGCGGTGCCTTCAAGCTCCATTTTTTCAATCTTCCGCCGCTAGGGACAGCGGCGGCTACCAAGGAGCTGATTACTTCTTCGCCTTGGCCTCGCGCTGGGACCTCTCCCAATTGCGCTGCTTGGCTTCGCTGGCATGGGCCAGCTGCGTAAAAGGCAGGTCGGGCAGCCCCTTGCAGGTCTCCATGAAAAACTCCTCGAAGTCCTCCCGTGTCACCTCTTCCTTGACCCGCGAATCAAAAATCAACTGCGTCGTCGGCTGATCGATCCACGCCGCCTGGTCGAGCCGCGGATTGCCCGAATAGCCGAGCCCCAGCTCCTTGGCCAGCGTGTTCGCGCAGTAAATCAGGTGCGTCAGCAGATTGATCTCGTCGTCCTTGTTCGCCGAAATCATCGCGGTGACAAAAGCCATCTTCCCCGACTTCGCCAGGGCCTCGTAACAATTCTCCGGCTCTTCATGGTAGGCCGTCACGTAGCGCACGGTGCGGTCGAACCGGTGCCGGTTCAGCCATTCCTGCCCGATCTGCGCGTGGTCCACTCCGAAAAATTGATTTTCCACCTGCGTCAGGGGCAAGTTCTGCTCATAGGCGTGCATCCAGACCCCGATCGTCTTGGCCGGATAAAGCTCAAAGAGCACGAGCTTGCCGATGTCATGCACCGCGCCGCAGAGAAATTCCACGCCGGTGGCGGGCAGCCCCAGCATGTCGACGATGAATTCCGCCAGAAGCCCGGTGTAGATTTGATGCTGCCACAAGCCGTGCAGATTGAGCGGCCTTTCGCCCTGCCAGGGCCGGTAAAGCGAGATGGCCGTCAGCGCGATATTGCGCGAGCGTTCCAACCCCACCAGCTCGATTTTCTCGGCGTCGCTCTGTGGACGCGCGTCCGAGGCATTCGCCATGAAGGTGCTCAGGACGTCGAGCGTCTCCTTGTAACTCGGCACCAGCAGCAGCGCCTCAATCAACGAACGCAAATCTTCGGACGAGCCCTTCTGCATGGCCCGCAGATCGGGCGCCATTTCGTTGAGACAGAGCACCGGCCAGCGCGTGTCGAGGCTCTGGTAAACTTCCTGGGAGTCGTACGAATCCTGGAGCGTGAAAAGGTGATCGCCCTGGGTGGCCATGTCGTCCGGCACCAGGTCGAAGAGGCTCTCCGCCGGTCCCTCGCTACGCGGCAGAGCGCGGCGCTCAACCGTCTCGACAATCGTGAGCATTTTCTTCCCGTACTGGTAATGATGGATGTTATCCAGGGCGAAGGTGATTTCCTGGTAATTTTGAAACCGGTCCTCCGGTTTTTTCTCCATCATCTTGCGGATGAGCCCGCTCCAGCCCGTTGGAATCTCGTGCCGCTGCAGCGTCTCTATCGGAAAGGGCGCGAAGACATGGGCCCGGCAGACATCCTCCGTGGTATCTCCGGGGTAGGGAAATTCGCCCGTGATCAGGTGAAACAGGCTCGCGCCGAGGCAATACATGTCGGTCCGCAGATCGGGCTTCTCCTGCAAGACGTGCTCCGGCGAGGCGTAAGCCGGCGTGCCCTGGAGCTCGTCATCGCGCGCGCCGCTGGCGACCTCGGTCTGCTTTCGCGCCAGGCCGAAGTCGGTCAACATCACGGTATTCTCGTTATCGACCATGAAGTTGGCCGGCTTGACGTCGAGATGGATGATGTTGGACCGCGACGCGTACTCCAACGCGGCCACGGCCTGCCGCATGAACCACATCGCGTCCTCCATGGTGAAGGTCCGTCCGGCGAGAATCCAATCCTCCAGCGTCTGCCCCTCGATATAGCCCATCGCCAGGTAGGGTACCCCCTGCTCCTCGCCCGCCGAGTAAAGCGGCACGATATTCGTGTGGCGCAGCCCCGCGATCGCCCGCGCCTCCTCCAGGAAGTTGGCCATCACCTCCGGGCTGCTCAGGTTCGTGCGATGCATGATCTTGATCGCCACGTACCGCTCCAGCGTCGGCTCGATCGCCTTGAAAACCTCGCTCATGCCCCCTTCGCCCAGCTTCTCCAGGACGAGATACTGGCCCACGCGGGAACCCGCTGAGAAGAGTTGTTGACCGGAATCCATGATACGCTTGAACAGGTAGGGTAAGTTTCTCCAGCGCAAAAGGCAATCTTGCTTCCATTTCTTATGCAAGATTCACAACCCAGGCGGCGGCCGGATCGCCCGCGAAATCTTCTCGCCTCCGGGCTGCCGCTCGACATCCTTGGGAATCCTATGCCTGGCCTGCTCAGCGACCTCGACCTCACCAAGCAAATCGACGACAAATCCGACTACCGGCAACGGGTCCAGGATCTCCAGCTCGATCTGCTCCACTTTCAACGCAAGATTCTTGAAAGCAAACGCCACGTCATCCTGGTCTTCGAAGGCCCCGACGCCGCGGGCAAGGGCGGCGTCATCAAGCGCATCACCGAAAAGCTCGACCCCCGCATCGTCCGCGTCTACGCCATCATCAAGCCGACCGAGGAAGAATACCGCCACCATTACCTCTGGCGCTTCTGGAACAAAATGCCCGCCGACGGCGAGATCGCCATTTTCGACCGCTCCTGGTACGGCCGCGTCCTTGTCGAGCGCGTCGAGGGATTCTGTACCGAAAAGGAATGGAGCCGCGCCTACGGCGAAATCAACGCCATGGAAAAGACCCTGACCGACGGCGACGCCATCCTCCTCAAATTTTATCTCCACATCAGCAAGGAGGAACAGTTGCGCCGCTTCGAACAACGCGCCGCCGATCCCTACAAGCACTGGAAAATCAGCGACGAAGACTGGCGCAATCGCCGCAAATGGAAGGAACATATCGAGGCCGCCGAGGACATGTTCGCCCACACCTCGACCAAGAACGCGCCCTGGACCCTCGTCGAAAGCGAATTCAAATGGTATGCGCGCATCAAGGTCCTCAAAGCGATCGTCAAGAAATTCACCCAGGAATTCGGGGAATAGCGTGGAGGGTCGGACTCCGTCCGAACCCCTTCGCTTGCGCTCGGGCAACCGATCACTTCTTCTTATACTCGATGGTCCCTTTCCCTTTTAGGACCTGGGCATGAAATACCTCTTTCCCCCCCTCGGAGATAACCGGCGTCGTCTGGGCATTGTCGTCTGTGCAGGTTATGATAACGGATTCAAAATACTGCCCCATAACTCCGGCCGATCCCGAATTAAAAGTCTGTTCCTGATCAACGCCGCTGACGTTCCACTTTGCCTGAATCCGGATTTTATAGGGCGAAGTAGACATGGCGTTGACAATTAGCGCCTGGTCGGGTGGTCCCTTCCACCCCAGGTCGGTGCTTTTCGCCGAAATGAGAAAATAGTGACCGTTGATGATGGCGTAAGGAGCATTGGACGAGAGAGGACCGTTGGAGACATTTTTATATTTGATCGTGATCAGTCCATCTGGCGCATAAGTCGGCTCCCATTTCTTTCCATTGGCGATGCCACCCAAATGAAAATCCACCGGAAGAGGTTCGAGCGAAACCTCCGCGATTTCACTGTCGTTGAACCCCATCTTTAACAGCGAATCCATTTGTTGCTTATCGGCGTCGCTCATGCCGATTGTGTAAGTCAGGGCATCAAGCTTCTCCAAGCTCTTCTCTTGCATGGCTGTTCGATAGGCAGCGATAAAGTCCGCCGGAGAACTCGGCTGAGCCCAAGCGCCGCACGAAGCTAGGCCAAAAACCAACACGGCTATTCGTAAAACCAATTTCATGGGAAAATGATAGAGTTGGTTTCCACAGATTCAATCGGTTTCGTCCCTGGTCGCATTCGCTCCGCCTATTGTATTTTCGATTTTTATTTATTCTCGTCGGGCTAATTTGGGAAACGCCATGAGCACATCCATTAACGGCCAATCCTTGCCAACCCTTCCCCGGCTCACCGTCCCGTTGGAAGTCTACTACTTCGACACCGATGCCGGCGGCGTGGTCCATAATATTGCCTACCTGCGGATGATTGAAATCGCCCGCTCGCAGCTCGCTTCCGCGCTCGGCTGGACCTTGGAGGAAATGAACCGCACCGGACTTGTCGCGGTCGTGGCCCGCACCGAGATCGACTACCTCAAGCCGGCCCGCCTCGGCGATCAGCTCCTCGTTTCCGCCGAATTATTTCGGCTCGAAAAAGTCCGCATGCTGATGCGCTTTGAAATCACCTCGGCCCAGAAGCCGGAGCTCGTCTTCGTCCGCTGCGTCCAGACCATGGTCACCGTCCAGCTCCCCGGCGGACGTCCGCAACGCGTCCCTGCCGCCTGGCGCGAGGCTTACCCGCAACTGATTGAACAGTAGTCGCCGCGCACAAGCTAAGGGTGGCCCGGACAACAAGTTGTCCGGGCCACCAAAATTCGAACTTTATTAATCCGCATTCGGGGCAAATTCGCGCGAGCTGAGCAATTCCAGCATTTCCCGGATGGCCTGTTCCAGCCCGACAAAAATGGCCCGCGAAATAATCGAATGCCCAATGTTCAGCGTGTGGAGATGTGGAACATCCTCGATGTATTCGCGCACATTACCGTAGTGCAGGCCGTGCCCCGCATTCACCCGCAGGCCGGCTTCGTTCGCATGGGCCGCCGCGCGTCCATGCCGGGCCAGCTCCTTCCGGCGCGCGCCGCGAGTCATGGCATTTGCGTAGGCGCCCGTGTGCAGCTCCACCGTCTGCGCGCCGATGCCGGTGGGCCGCATCGACCTGCTTGAGGTCGGCATCGATGAAAGCGCTCACCTCGATTTTTGCGGAATGCAGCTTGCGCACCACGCTCTTCAGCCGGGCGGCGTCGGCCGCCACGTCGAGGCCGCCCTCGGTGGTGATCTCCTCCCGGCTTTCCGGCACCAGGCAGACTTCCTCCGGCTTGATCAGCAGCGCCTGCCGCGTCATCGCCGTCGTCGCGGCCATCTCCAGGTTCAGCGGAATCAAAATGGCGCGGGACAATTCCCTCACGTCGGCCTCCTGGATGTGGCGGCGGTCTTCCCGCAGATGCACGGTGATCGCATCGACCCCCGACTGTTCCGCCAGCCGCGCGGCGGCGAGAACATTCGGCTCGGGCGGCAACCCGGCCTTCCAATCGCGGTAACGGGCCTCGCGTAACGTGGCCACATGATCGATGTTCAATCCAAGTTGGGGCATCGGCCTAGGCTAGAGCTTTTGGGCAAAAGAGGGCAATACCGCTGTGCGCCGAACTACTCTCCTCCACAGGAGTTCGCCATTGAATTGCCCTTGCGGCACGCTAACTTTTCTCCAATGCCGCCGGTCTATCTTGAAAAAGTCTTGCGCCACGCCGAGCGGGAACTCGTCCACCAATCGCACCTGCGGCCGACCGACCTGCTCGACATCTACCGCCGCTTTTTGAAGTTGGAGGAGCACCGACTCAAGCTCGAACACGTCCACGGCGAAGGCGGCCGCGATCTTTGCAAAAAGCGGGCCGACGTCATCACCGTCATGCTGCGCCATCTTTGGAACGGCGCGTGGGAAACCCACCTCCGCTCGCATATGGACAAGCCGCCGCGCATCGCCCTGCTGGCCGTCGGCGGCTTCGGCCGGGGCGAACTCAATCCCTACAGCGACATCGACATTCTTTTTCTCTATCCCACCCACGGCCCGAAAAACACGAGCCAGGTGAACGACATCGTCCAGCATGTCCTCTACATGCTCTGGGACATCGGCTTTCAGGTCGGCCACGCCACCCGCACCATGCAGGAACTGGTCACCCAGGCCAACGGCGACCTCCGGACCAAGACCTCGCTTTTGGAAGCCCGCTTTCTTTGCGGCGACGAATCGCTCTTCGCCGAATTTGAAAAGACCTTCGAGCGCCGCTGCGTGCACGGGCATGAAAGGGAATATCTCTCCTGGCGCGTGGCCGACCAGCGCGACCGCCACGACAAGGCCGGCAACACCCCCTTCCTCCAGGAACCCAATGTCAAAAACGGATGCGGCGGCCTGCGCGATTACCAGAACCTGCTCTGGGTCGGCAAAGTGAAACGCGGCCTTGCCAACACCCAGGCCTTCGTCGATGCGCAAATGCTCACGCCCACCGAACGCAAGCAACTCGACCGCGCCTACGACTTTCTCCTGCGCATCCGCACCGAACTCCACTACCTCCAAAAGCGTTCCGGCGATGTCCTCACCCTCCGCCTGCAGGGGCAGATCGCCGACAGTTTCGGCTACCAGCACCGCACCATCCTGCGCCGGATGGAGGCCTTCATGCGGGACTACTACGAAAGCACGTCGCTCCTCTTCAATCTCGGCAACACCCTCTGCAATCGCCTTTGCGGCAGCGGCAAATCACAGACCAAATGGGCCTTCCTTCCCTTCCACGCCACCCACCGCGAGGAAATCGACGGGTTCGTCCTCGAAAATGGAGAACTGGAAGCGCTCTCCCCCCAGCCCTTCGCCGACGAGCCGATCCGCCTCGCCCGGGTCTTTCTTCTGGCCCAGCAACACAACGCCGAGCTCGGCCCCGAGCTGAAGCTCCGTCTCCGGCGGCGGCTCTACATGATCGATCGCCGCTTTATGTACCAGACGGCGGTGCGCGAAACGCTCCTGGCCATTTTATCGCGCAAGGGACAGGTCGGCCATGCCCTGCGCACCATGCACGAACTCGGTTTTCTCGGACGCTTCTTCCCCGAGTTCCGCCCCCTCACCTGCCTCGTGCAGCATGAATTCTTTCATCGCTACACCGCCGACGAACACACCCTCGTCTGCATCGAGATGCTCGATAAAATCATCGACGCCACCGAGCCCCCCTTTTCCAAGTATCGCACCCTGCTGCAACAAACGGCGCGGCCCCATATTCTCTACCTGGCCATGCTGCTCCACGACACCGGCAAATCGGAAAACGACAGCCGCCACGCCGAAGCCAGCGCGGCCAACGCGGTGCGCGTCGCGCGGCGCATGCGCCTGAAAGGGGCCGATCTATCCATCCTGGTCTTCCTCGTCGACCACCATCTCACCATGTCCGAGATCGCCCGGCGCAAGAACCTCGACAACGAAGACACCATCATCGAGTTCGCCCGCATCGTCCAAACCCAGGAACGGCTCGACCTGCTCATGCTCCTCACCTTCGCCGACACCCTCGGCACCGGTTCCGGCCGCGGCTATTCCGACTGGAAGGACCTCCTTCTCTGGCAGCTCTATCATCGCACCACCAGCGCCCTAAGCGGCGTCAAGGAATTCAAGGCCATGGCCGAAAAGGCCCGACTCGACATCCAGCAGCGCCTCCTGAAAAACCTCGACCGCCAGTTCGATCCCGCCGAGGTCGTCGCCCATTTCGACAATCTTCCCCCCAGTTATTTTGAATCGATGTCGGAGGAACTGATCCGCGAGCACATCGCCATCGTGCACGGCTTCCTGAAATACCAGCTCACCCACGACGACGCCTCCCTCCGCCCGATCGTCCACTGGCGGAACTTCCCCGAGCAGGGCCATTCCGAGGTCACCGTCGTCACCTGGGACCGCTACCACATCTTCGCCCGCGTCACCGGCTCCTTCGCCGCCTGCAACCTCACCATTCTCAAGGCCGACATCTTCACCCGCGCCGACGACATCGCCATCGAAACCTTTTACGTCGCCACTGAGCGGCTCGAAGCCGTGACCGATCCGCGCGACCGGGCCGCTTTTGAGAAGATCCTTTTCCAGGCCATGAGCATGGAACAATTCGACTTCGCCAAGGCCTTCGCCAAGCGTCCCGTCAAGCCGCGCTTCCCGATCTACGATCCCTCCGACCTGCCCACCCAGGTCTCGGTCGATCTGCGCGCCTCGCGCAACCACTCGCTGCTCGACGTCCAGACCGCCGACTATCCCGGCCTTCTCTATCGCATCGCCTGCGCCATTGCTGACGCCGGTCTCAACCTTTCCTCGGCGCGCATCACGACCGAGAAGGGGGCTGCGCTCGACACCTTTTATCTCACGGACCAGAAGGGAAAAAAGATTGAGTCGGAAGAGGTGCTCACCAAACTGATCGAGGAGGTGCGCAAACGGATCGCCACATGAAAAAAGTCTCGCTCCCCACGCTTTTCTCCGACCTGCGGCGGCGCGACCTGCGCACCCTGCTCCATCCCCAGAAAGCGATCGACCGCATCCTCGCCGCCGCCGTCCGCTCGACCCGCGCCGATTCCGGCTCCTTCATCCTGGTCAATCCCAACTCGGGCCTGCTCGACATCGAGGCCAGCCACGGCCTGAGCGAGCGCGCCAAGCGCGTGAAACTTCGCCCCGGCGAAGGCATCACCGGCTGGGTCGCCACCACCGGAAAGCCGCTCCGCTCCGGCGACGTCCGCGACGAGAAACGCTACGTCGCCATCAACGCGAAGGTCCGCTCCGAAATGGCCGTCCCCGTCGAGATGCGGGGCCAGGTCGTCGGCCTGCTCAACGTCGACTCCACCAATGTCGACGCCTTCAGCGCCACCGATGAAGCGCGCCTCGTCGACATGGCCTCCGAGGCCGCCAAGTGGCTGGAACTCGCCTGGGAAGTCGACCAGTTGCGCCTCAAAAGCCGCCAGCTCACCAGCCTCGTCGACACCGCGCAGATGATCATTTCCGAAACCAATCTCGACGAGATTCTCGAACAGATCACCGCCCAGACGTTTCGCCTCATGAAAACGCGCCTCTGCTCCGTTTTCCTGCTCAATGAAGATGCAACCGAGCTGGTCCTCCGCGCCTGCCACGGCGGCTCGGAACTCTACCGCGGAAAACCGAATCTCCGCACGGAGGATTCGCTTCTCGGCAGCGTGGTGACCCGCCACAAGCCGGCCGTCGTCGTCGACGTGGTCAAGGAAAAGGGCTACATCCAGACCGACATCGCGCACAAGGAACGCCTCGTCTCGATGCTCGCCGTGCCCCTGATCTTCGCCGGAAAGGCCCTCGGCGTCCTCGCCGTCTACACCCAGCAGCGCCACCGTTTTTCCAACGACGAAATCAAGCTCCTGACCACGCTCGGCGATCTCTCCGCCGTGGCCATCGAGAAGGGCCGTCTCCTCGCCCGCGTGGTCGACATGGAGGAAAAGCTGCGGGCCAGCGAGCGCCTCTCCGCCCTCGGCCTGCTCGCCGCGGAAATCGCGCACGAAATCCGCAATCCCCTCACCGTCATGCAAATGCTCTTCCACGCCTTGGTCGAGACGCTGCAGCTCGACGCCACCTCCCAGCGCGACGCCGCGCTGATCAGCGAGAAAATGCGGCAGATGAACCGCATCCTCGACCAGGTCCTTTCCTTCGCCCGCTCCTCGGAACCGATCAAGGAGGCCGTTCATGCCCAGCAACTCTTCGACGACGTGTTCCTGCTCACCCGCCACAAGCTGCAGCAGCAGGGCATCGACGTCCGCAGCAGCGTCCCGGAGAATCTTCCCCTGTTCCGCGCCGACCGCGAACAGATCGAGCAGGTCCTGCTCAACCTCATCCTCAACGCCGCCGACGCCATGCCCAAGGGAGGCGTCCTCCGGCTCAGCGCCGCGGTCGAGGAACTCGAGGGCGACCCTCATCTTGTCCTCGCCGTCCGCGACAACGGCCAGGGCATGTCTTCCGACCAGATCGCCAATCTCTTCGCGCCCTTCCTCACCTACAAGGACTCGGGCACCGGCATCGGGCTGGCCATCGTGAAAAAAATCATGGAGAACCACCAGAGCCAGGTGCAGGTCGAATCGAAAGTCGGCCAGGGCACCAAATTCAAGCTCCTCTTCCCCATCGCCGATCCCCACGCCCCGACTCCCCTCGGCGAGGAAATTTGACTTCTGCGGATGATGGGAACGCAATGGGGAAGTCGATGCTAGGCGACAAATGTTGCGGAATCAGATTTAATCAGATAGGCTATCTGGAATGAAAATCCTCTCCGTCACCGAGATGGCCCGCCATTTTAGCGAGGTGATTGATTCCGTGGAGCAAAAGCAGGAGGAAATTGTCCTCATCCGCAATCGGAAACAAGTGGCACGCCTCGTTCCGGAAGTTGCCTCTCAGAATGCACTGGAGGTTTTTGGCGATCTCTATCGGACCCTTGATGATAAGACTGCCGAGGCGCTTGTGGGTGTCTTCGCCAAAGCAAAAAAGAAGCGGCGCGGAATGATTTCCGAGTTGAGGAATCCGTGGGCTGGCTGATTGATACCAACATCTGGATTGCGGTCGAGCGGGGCAAACTTGCGGCGGCCGATATTTACGCCATAACCAGACAAGATCCGGTATTTCTTTCGCCGGTAAATATTGCTGAAATGCAGTTTGGATTGGAGATGCTCAAGGCGGGCGGCATAAAGCAAAAGGCGGCTGCCGCCCTACGTCGCTTGCGCCGAAAACCTCAACTTCGAATCACCGTCGAGACGGGGGAAATATTCGGCATTTTAGCAGCGAAATTGAAGAAAGGAGGACGCGCCGCCGATTTTCGAATTAACGATCTTTGGATCGCCTCCCAAGCAATCCAACGCGATTTCTCCTTCCTCACCTCGAATGCAAAGGATTTCGCGGATATACCGGAACTGAAACTGGTTGCGCTACGCATTCCTTAAGCCGCCTCAGCCTCGGCCTCCGCCTCCGGTTCGGGCGCCTTGGGCGCTTCCCGCGGAATATGCTTCTCGATCCGGGCCTGGAGCGAACCTCCCGGACCGACCTCGATGCGGCCCGCGCGGATGACCGGCGACGTCAGTTCGCCCGCGCCCAGCACCGCGACCTTTTCCGCGGAGAGCGAGCTGCCGAGCCTGACCTGCCCCTCCACCGTGATCTCGTCGCAGACGATGGAATCAAACTGCGCGTTGACGCCCGACTCCACCTTCAGCTTCGACTCGGGAATGTGCAGCCGCCCCAAAAAGACCGCCCCGTCGCTCAGGATGATTTCCGACGCAGTCAGGACGCCGGTGATCTCCACCGAGCCGCTCACCAGCAGGCGCGCGCAGGCCAGTTCCTGCACCTTGACCGTGGCCCCGCGCTCGATCCGCACGACCAGTGCGTGCAATTCCCCGGAAATATTCGAACCGGCCGTCGCGATGATCTCCTCCGTCGCGCGCAGCTTGCTGAAGACCTTTCCGCGCACCTCGATGCGCCGGCCCGTCGCCTCCATCCCCTTGAAGAAGCACCCCTCCTCAAAAAGCACGTCGTCGTAAGCGTACAACTTCGCCGTCTGCACGCCTTTCACCACCTTGTCGCCCAGCTCCAGGTAATGGCTGCAGCGGATGCACTGAGTCGAAAGCGCCGCGCTTGCGACGAGATTGGGCGCGCCACACTTGACGCAAAAAACCTCCCGGTTGGCCTTGGGCGCGCGGGTCGTTCGCGCTTCGCTTTTGCCGCCCAGCTTGAAATATTTTCCGCAGGCGCGGCAATTGGTGGAAATCGCGCCGAGCGGTTCGCTCTGCGTCGCCTGGCAGTGGGGGCACGTGACTTCCTGGAGGTTGGACTTTTTCATGGAGCGAATTATTTCCGGCCCAGGGCGAATTCCTTGATCTTTTGAAATCGTCCCGACCAGAGGCTGCCCGCCGCCTTCTTGATCTCGTCCGACACCCGGGCGCCACCGGTCCGGGGAGGCGGCCTCACCTTCACCCGCGCTTCGACCAGGTTGCCCGGCTCCAGCACCAGCGCCCCGGCGTCAATCGACCCCGTGACCTCGCCGCCCGACGCCACGGTCAGGCAGCCGAGCGTTTGCAGCTCACCCTCGAATTTGCCCGTGAGAACGACGTCATTCTCCATGCTCAACTGCCCCTTCAGCACGATACCGGAATGAATTTGAAGGGCAGGTTGGGTGGGCGCGGGCATGACGAGACTCTTCGTTATTCCTTATATCATAGCCGCGCCCGTCGCAGGAACAAGCCTCCCAAAAAAATTCCATTCGGACTGCGCAGATCGCCGCCTTCCGCAGGAGTTACTGCTTCGGCTGCAGGAGCTGCGTCTTGACGTTGGCCGGCAGGGAAGAGTTCTGCACGGCGACGGCGGCGTTGGCGGGGTCCGCCTGCATCCATCGCGTCAGGACGGAAGTGACCACTTGCTGACGCACCTGAGGAGTACTTATCGATTCAGCCCACTGATCGGCGCCCTCGGGATCGGTGCTCACGACTTTGTCGCTGAAAGACACGATCGCCGAATCGCGGGAACCTCCCGTTGGCAATTGCGTCAGCCACGCCGAGGCCTGCACCGGATCGCTGGAGGCCCATTTGGCCGCGATGCTGGCATAGGCCTGCGGGCTATTCGGAAAATTGGCCACCCACTGCGCCGCCGCGGACGGATTGCTGTCGGCCCATTTATCGGCCACCGCGGGAATCGCCCCATCACGCGCGGGGCCCTCCGGCATCGACTGCAGATACTGCCCCGCCGCCGCCGGATCGGTGGAGGCCCACTTGCCAATCACACTGCCCACGGCCTGGTTCTTGGCCGGGCTGTCGGGCAGCTGGCTGGTCCAACCCAGCGCCTTGGCCGGGTCGTCGGAAGCCATCTGATTGGCGACCGCGCCGACCAGATTGGCCTGGGCCGGTCCCGGCGGCATGGAAGCGGCATAAGCCGCCGCGGAATTGATATCGTTCGTCGCCCAGTTGCCCGCCACGCTGGAGATGATCTGATTTTTGGTCTCATCGTCCGGCAACCTTCTCAACATGTCCACCGCGGTCGAGGCATCCTGGTTGAACATTTGCGCGGCGACGGCCACCATGAAATTCGTGCGCGCCGGGCCCGCCGATAATCCCTGCCCATAAGCCAGCGCGGCCTGCGGATCGGTCCTGGCCCACTGCCCGGCGATCGACTGCTGCGCATCGTCCCGGCGTTTGCCCATGGGCAATTGGTTGATCATCGCCAGCGCGCCGTTGATGTCCGAACCGGCCAGATTGGAAATGATATTGCCCATCGCGTCGGTTTTGAGCTTTCCCTCCGGCAACGCCTGCACGTAGGCCTCCGCGCCCTGCAGATCGCTGTTCGCCCACCTTCCGATCACCCCCTGCAAGGCGTCATTCCTCGCGTCGGGCGTGGAAAAAGACTGGGCCAGCGCGATGGCCGCCGCGCCGTCCGACTCCGCGAGCTGATTGATGACATTGCGGAGGAGGTTGTCTTTCTGTCCGCCGTTCGGAAGTTTGGTCACGTAGTCGGCCGCCTCTTTGGGATTGTCGCGGCCCCATTCCTCGATGATTTGCTGCTGCACGTTGCTTCTCGTGCCCGACGAGGAAAGGGTTTGCATCAGAGCCAGTCCCGCCGCGGGATCCATTTGGCCCAGGGTCGTCGCGATGCTTTGCAGGGACGAGTTTTTCGACGGGGACGACGGCAGGGCTTGCACCCAGGCCAGCGCGGAGGAGGAGTCGACCTGCGCCCAGCTGCTCGCAATCGATTGCTGGGCCTCGTTGCGAACCTGGCCGGCGGGCAGCTGATTCAGCCAAGCCACCGCCGATTGCGGGTCTTTCTCCACCAGGCTGCCCGCGATCGCAGAAGCGGCCCGGCTTTGCTTTCGCGGGGAAAGCTGGAGCAGCGCCTGCGTCGCCTGGGCGGGGTCCTTTTCCGCCCAACTCGAAAAGACCTCGTAAACGCCGGCGCTGTTGGGGAGATTCTGGATGAGGGCCACCGCCTGGGCCGGGTCGGTCTCGACGATCTTTGCGGCCACCGCCGCGATCGCCTGGTTACGACGGGGGCCCGGCGTCATTTGCTGCGCCTGGGCCAGGGCGCCGGCCGGATCGTTTACGGCCATCGCGCTCACGGCGAGATCGGTCGCTTCGCGGCGCATGTAATTCTCAACCTGGGTTCCGCCCCGTTTCTGGGACCAGGCCAAAGCGCCTTCGGGGTCGGCATCCGCGAACCGCATATCGAGCATGTACATGATGCTGAATTTCATCCTGGAATTGGGCATCGTTTCCACCTGGTGGATGGCGTCCGGAATCTCGCTCGGGCTTAGGCTGTCGGCGTAAGCCATAATGTCCTTCATATGGCGGTAGGAGGGCATGAAAATGTTGCCGGCCTCGTAGCCGTGGAACAAGGAGGTCAACGTCGGTGTTTGGGCCGCCTTTTGAGTCGAGTTGTCTTGTCCCGCCCGGCTGAGGGAAGCGCCGCTTCCCTTGACCGAAGAAGATTCGGCCGGCTGTGGCGTCCCCACCTGGCGGGTCGTCAACGGATTGAAGTAGCTCCCGGCGGCAAAGCCCAGGCCCAGCGCAATGACAACGAGGAGGATGACCGGGAGTCTCATAAAAGGACCTGTGAGGAGCATTCCAGACTCGCAGAGTTCGGCTATGGCATCAATAGTCGCGATGACCGGCGCGGATTGACAGGGTGAAGTCGACGTTTCAACCTCGTGACGGATGAAGAACCTTTTCGCGATCCTTCTCGGCGGGTCGATTCTTCTCGGTCTCGCCTCCGCGCAATCGACAGACAGGTCCATTGCCCCCGGTCCCGACTCCGATTATGCGAGCTATGGCTCGACCTCCCTCGGGAATTTCCACGGCGTGAACCTCGGTAACTTTCTCGAATCCCCCCGCGAAGGAGACTGGAGTGGGCATCGCCTACTTCAGGAAGACGACTTTTCGATCATCCGGCAGGCGGGATTCAGCCTCATCCGCGTTCCCATTTGCTGGTCGGCCCACGCCGGGCCCGCACCCGACTACATCATTGATCCCGCCTTCTTCAGCCGGATCGATTGGGTCGTCGCCCAGGCCGAAAAGAACAACCTGATCGCGATCCTCGATTACCACAACGACGATGCGTTAATGAAGGACCCCGACGCCAACGCCGACCGTTTCGTCGCGCTCTGGAAACAAATCGCCGCGCATTACAAGGATGCGCCCTTCTCGATCTTCTTCGAATTGCTGAATGAGCCCAACGGCAAGCTCAATGCCCCGCGCTGGAATGATCTTTTGGCCAAAACCTTGACGGCCGTTCGCGCCACCAATCCGACCCGGCTTATTGTCGTCGGGCCCGTGCAATGGAACGGCATCGGCGCGCTGCCCAAACTCGTCCTGCCCGAAAGCGACCGCAATCTCCTCGTGACCATTCACTTTTACGATCCGTTCCATTTCACCCATCAAGGCGCGGAGTGGGTGGAGGGCAGTAACGCGTGGCTCGGCACCACCTGGGGAACCGATGCGGACAAAAAAGCGGTGACCGATTCCTTTGACGCCGCGGCCAAATGGGGCGCCGAGCATAAACGGCCGATCTACCTCGGCGAATTCGGCGCCTACAGCAAGAGTCCCCTCGAAGGCCGCGCGCGCTGGACCGCCTTCGTCGTCCATACCGCCGAAGCGCATGGCTTTCCCTGGACCTACTGGGAATTCTGCGCCGGCTTCGGGGTTTACGATCCGCAGGCCCGCGCCTGGCGCCAGCCTTTGCTCGATGCGCTGCTGTCGAAGTAGGGCATTCTAACTCGAATCAACGGACTCTTCTGCCGCTCACATTCGGGTGGCCCGGACAACTCGTTGTCCGGGTGCGCGAGCGCGGCATCGCGAGCGCACAGGAGGTCACCGGAATTTCGGTATCGCTTGCCAACCTCCTGTTCGCGTGGAATGTCTCCACGCGAACCTGGACAACAAGTTGTCCAGGCCACCCGAGAAAGACACGCCGAAGCAGGCGCCGGGAATTCAACCCAAGCGATTAAATCCAAGCCGTCACGCGCTATCTTTCCCGACCTACGACGTATACCCAAAAAAGTTGCCCGCCTTGATCCGGGCGGCCACTTCGGGCGGCACCATCTTTTCCCACGAGTGGTCGTGATTGCGAATCTTCGCCAGGATCGCGCGGGAAAAAATGCCGAGGTATTCGCGGTGGACCTTCTCGATTTGTTCGATGTAGCCGCTCTGCAACAGATGCTTGAAGAGATGCGTGACATGTTCCGGCACGTCCATGTTGCGAATCGTCGTCAGCTCGGGAAAAGCGGGATCTAAGAACGGATAGACATAGAGCTTGAGATCGTTCTTGAAGAGGCGCCCGAACGATTCGAGGATGCCGCCATCGAGCATTTCGTAATACTTCTGGTCGAAAAGTTCCTTCAGGTTCGGGATGCCGAGGACAATCCCGATCCGGCTTTTGGTATACCGCTGGAAATAGGCGGCCAGCTTGTAATACTCCGCGTAATTGGAGATGAGCACCATCTTGCCGACCGCGTTGATCGTATCGGCGCGGGCGAGGAAGTCGCGGTGGTCGATGGCGCCGGTCGTGAGCAGATTGCTCATGGTGATTTCCATCAGCTCGACGATCTCTTCCCGCTTCATCTCGGTGTCGGAAAGAAATTGCTGGCGCGCGCCGTCGAGCATGTCGAGATTCACGAAAGTCACGGGCCGGAAACTGCCGCGCTCCACCAGGATCGGCTTCTTGTGCAGGACCTCCGAAGGCTGGAGCACGTCGCCGTTCGCGCCGATCAGGGCGGCGTTGGAAAGTCCCTTCTCGACCAGTTGCAATGCCATCAACCGGTTGTCGACGTTGTTGAAATAAGGCCCGAGGAATTTGATCATGTCGACTTCGATCCGGCTGGTAGAGAGGCCGTCGAGCAGCGAGGCGATCAGCTTTTCGGGCTCGCTGTGCAGGTAAAATGCGCCATAGGTCAGGTTCACCCCGACGATCCCCAGCGCCTCCTGCTGCTGCAGGTTTTCCTTGTCGAGCATGTTGACGTGAATGATGATCTCGCTCGGATCGGCCTGCGGCTGCAACTGGAACTTGACCCCCATCCAGCCGTGGCATTCATTCGTCCCGAGATAATTCCGCGCCGAAACCGTATCGGAAAACACGAAAAAGGAAGTCTGCGCCCCCCGCTTCTCGCCCAGGCGCTCGATCAGCAGCCGGAACTCGTAATCGAGCATGTTCTGCAAGCGCGGCAGGCTGACGTAACGCTCGCCCTTGCCGTAAATCGCGTCCGAAAAAGCCATGTCGTAGGCCGAGATCGTCTTGGCCAGCGTGCCCGACGCTCCGCCCACCCGGAAAAACCACCGCGCCACTTCCTGCCCCGCTCCGATTTCGGCGAAGGTGCCGTAGAACAGCTTGTCGAGATTGATCTGGACCGCTTTTTCGTGCGGGGTGATGGTCGTCGTGTTGAGGTGTTCCATACGTTCTTCAGGCTCCGTTAGACTTGGGCAGGATCACGAAGCGTGCCAAGTCCTCAAGCGGAGGGCCAGCCCGATCATGTGACAATTCTGCACACGGGGTCCGGGTGGCCCCCGACCTTCCGGGACGATACAATGAATCCGCCGGATTTACTGAATCACCAGATCAACCGTCCGGGGCACCATCCGGCAGATGTAAGAACGGCAAAAATAAATGATCTCGTCGCTGATCCGCACGCAGGTCTGCCGCCAGCGCCCCGCCGCATCGAGCACCTTCGAGCAATCGCGCAACCCCTCCAACCTCACGCCTCCCACCTGCACCTCCAGCGCGTCGGCCAGGCGCTCCTTCAGCAGCGGATAAAACTCGATCTCGTAGGGCGCCCGCACCGCCAGCTCCATCAGCGAGATCGAGACGCGCGGCGGCACAATCAGGCTCTTCCGGGCGATGTCCTCGTAACCGATCCCCTCCAGCGACCGCTGCACCATTTCCCTCAGGTGATCGGTCGATAGCGCCGGCGCGACCCAGTCGTTCTCGAGGTAAATCGCGATGGCGCGCGCCACCTCCGGCGCCAGGTGCCAGCGATGATGCCCCGCCGCCTCCGCCGCATGCTCGATCGACTCGGCCAGCCAGCCTTCGGAGAGCGGCACCAGCCGGTCGTTCTTCCAGATCACGTGCGGCAAACGTTGGGGTAGTGCGATCATAATCCTAACTCTCCAGGGTCAAGCTTTGGACTTCATTCACAAATTCCTTGATATCCCGGAACTTCCGGTAGACCGACGCAAACCGGACATAGGCCACCTCGTCCAGGCGCCGCAAATGGTGCATGATCTTGTCGCCGATCGCCTTGGTCGGAATTTCATCGCCGTGTGCCTTCACGAGTTCATCAATGATTTCGGTTACCGTCCGCTCGATCGCCTCGCGGCTCACCGGCCGTTTTTCGCAGGCTTTATCGATACCCGTGACCAGCTTCTTGCGGTCAAACGTTTCATAACGCCCGTCGCGCTTCAAAACCCGCAGGTCGTCGCGTTCGATTTCCTCGTAGGTCGTAAACCGGTGCTCGCAGGCGAGACACTCCCGCCGCCGACGGATCACCGTCTCATCTTTAATGGCGCGCGAATCGATCACCTTATCATCACGAGCCTGACATTTTGGGCAACGCATCTACCTGTGGTGGTGTAGTGCGTATGTTTATCACAAGCAATGGTGGCGTCAAGGTCTTCTGGAGGGTCAGCCTCCTGCCTGACCCTGATTTTGCCTGCTCATCACCTTTTCCGTCCGGCGTTAATCATATCTTTCGTCGTTATGCCTAGGGGCCATTTAAAGCCTTTGGATGCGTTCAATGCCCGTTCGATGATTTCCGCCAAATTCGGGGAAGGAGGCGTACGTTTTGCCTTCTCATTTTTATCAAGCTTCATGAATACCGCCAGCATAGCACGAACGCGAACCCCACGATAAATGTTTTCCTTTATGCCAAGCCACAGATAGCTACTTTTTAAGTATCCTCTGCGCCGCCGCATCGATCTCCCGCGCGCCGTCCAGGGTCGGATTCAGCACGCAGTAATGGCCCATCTTGCGGCCCACGCGCGGCTCGCTCTTGCCGTAGAGATGCAGCCGCAGCCCCGGCAGCGCCAGCAGCCCGCTCCAATCGGGCGTTCCGTTCGCCCAGACATCGCCCAGCAAATTGCGCATCAGCACCGGCGACAGCAGCCGCACGTCCCCGAGCGGCAGACCGCACACCGCGCGCAACTGCTGCTCGAACTGACTCGTGACGCAGGCATCGAAACTGTAGTGCCCCGAGTTATGCGGACGCGGCGCCAACTCGTTCACCAGCAGGTCGCCCCGCTTCGTCAGGAAAAATTCGACCGCCAGCAGCCCCACCACGCCGAGCTCCTTCGCGATCGCCGTTGCGATCGATTGCGCGCGCGCCAAGATACTGTCGGCCAGCGGCGCCGGTGCGACCGAGGTCGCCAGGATATGATTCTCATGCTCATTCAGCGTCGGCGCAAAAGCCAGCGTCTGCCGTTCCTCCTCGTCCATCAGCAGCTCGCCCCGCGCCACCACGACCGAAAGCTCCGCGGCAAAGGGGACCCACGCCTCCACGACGCCCGTGTAGACCGCGTGGTGCCTCCACACCTCCGCCAGGTCCGACTCGTAGGTGATCTTCTGCTGCCCCTTCCCGTCGTAGCCGAAATCGGCCGTCTTCAGCACGCAGGGACAGCCCAGCGACGCGACCGCCTCGCGCAATTCCGCTTCACTTTGCACCACGCGAAAGGGCGCGATCGGAAAACCGCTCCCCTGGAGAAATTGCTTTTCGCGCAGACGATTCTGCGTCGTGTAAAGCACGTCCCGGCCGGGCCGCAAGATGACCCGGGGCGCTAGCGCGTCGAGCGCCTCCACCGGGATGTTCTCGAACTCATAGGTCACCACGTCGACGCCCCGCGCGAACTCGGTCAGCGTCGCGATATCGGTGAAGGGCACATTGTATTCCCGGTCCGAAATCTGCCCCGTCGGACTGTCCGGCGTCGGGTCGACCGTGTGCACGCGATACCCCATCTTGCGCGCCGCCAGGGCGAACATCCGCCCGAGCTGGCCGCCGCCCAGGCAGCCGATGGTCGAGCCGGGTAGAATGGGGTCCGTTTTCATTTTATCCATGGAAATCGCTACTAAAAAAGCGCGTCGTCCCGAGCTTGTCGAGCAAAGTACAATCTAATGTATCTCTATGCCGTGATCGAACGGAGCATCTCACTTGCTCAACCCTAGCCGCGTTTGCAGGAATTCGGCTAGCATGACGATTAACAAGATTCTAACGGTCATGCCCAAGTTTATTTCCAACAGCCTTTGGCCTCTGGTTTTACGAATACCATTGCAGTCAGTTCCGGTGGGAGCTCTGTCAACTTTACGGAATCAACCACTTCTCCAACTAGTGCTCCGCTTGCACCTGCTTTGACGGTTATAGGTGGGAATACAGGCCAAGTTTTGCTCAACTGGACAAGTCCGTCTGGCAGTCAGATCAATACTTATACCATTCATCAGAATTTTAACGGAATTAAAAGTCTCCCCCATAAAAAACCTGGTCACCAAAATCATGAAGCTAAAGTTAATTTCCCTGCTGGCCCTATTGATCTGTCGTCCACTTTATTCAGCAACGGACACCTCTGCCATTGATGCCATCTTTAGGCAGGAACAAACGCACTTCTTCAAAGTCAGTCGCGATGCCGCGGGCAAATGGTCAAGCAATCACCCGATTCTTATTATTTGAGTAAGATCTCAAATGGAATACCCGTTTTTGCTAGTGGAAACGGGGCCTTTATCGCCGATCTGGCCCCGGATGGCTCATTAAGCCAAACTTGTGTCTTTGGTGAAACGACACCAAGGCCTTCTGGTATGCCCGGCGGTTGGGTCACCTGGACGCGCACGGTCGGCACCCCGCCAAATTTCAAGATTGAAATGGAAGGAAAGACCATCGTTCCCTCGACCGATTGGCCCTGTCAAACTTCATTTTTATTGAATGCCTTGCCCATGACTGAATACCAGTCAGACAAACTACGCGTGCGCGTGATTGCCTGCACGCCAGTGTCGGCGGATGGGCAGATTCGTCCTCGGGGAGCGATCCTGGGGATACTCCTGGGAAATGTTTCTTCCTTACCACTTAAAGGGAGTTTGTCATTGACCGCAACACGTAAACTTCTCATCAAAGGCCTCGTCGGGCACAGCGACTTTAATCTAGCCCCGGGTGAAGAGACCTGGATTCCCCTCTTGCTGGCCAGCGAAGGAGACGAGGCGACCCTAACCGAGTTGGGGCAGAGGGAGGCCGTCGCTTGGTTACAGGACACTTGTTCTTATTGGCAAAGGGTCACCGGCAGCTTCTCGATGCCCGATGATCCGTTCACCGCAGAGCTTTTCACTCGCATGAATATCCTCGCTCTGCAATCGGGTGTGTTTGATCAAAAGGGACAACCAGCAGGTGTTTTGTATGGTGTCTCGCCCTTTAAAGGCATCGATAATTTTAAGGATTCCTATTACGCCATTTTGCCAGCAGCTCAACGGGATCCCACCTTCCTCCGTCCCTTCATCGCCTGGTTTGCCGAGTATGCGGCCCGCCCCATCGAACCAAAATACTCCAGAGGAATTTCCCATTCCCTTGGAAATTCGCTTAACTCCGTTCTGCTCGCGGGTCTGTATTACCAGGCTACGGCTGATCGCAAATTCTTCTCCGATCACTCAGAGCTCGTGGAGAAGCTCCGTGATATCCTGGATGAAGTCCTCGCCTCGCGTATTAACAAGGATGGACCTTGTCTGTTTCCTTCCAGTTATATTTCAGATGGCAAGTCCATTGGCGACTACCACACCGGTTCCAATGTGTGTGCGTACCGAGCCTTCAACTCCATGGCTCGTATTTTGGAAGAGGCTGTCGATGATCATTCCACAGCAGCGCGCTATCGGAAAATTGCTCAACAAATCAAGATTGATCTGGATAAACACAATATTATTACCGGGCCCTTTGGTCCTCAATATATCGAGGGGACGGATGTAGACGGAACTGTCCCCGTGATGATTCATGATGGGGAAGAATCAGACACCACCTTGATGCCCTTTTATGGATACTGTACTCCTGATAGCCCGGCCTACCTTAACGACATGCGTTTTGCCGCTTCTCCCCAGAACGTAGCCTTTAATGAGGAATCGAGAGGGGTTGTTTGGGAGAATTACGGACCGAATGCCAAAATTAGGCCGCAGGGGCGCTATTGCACCGCCGCCACCTTTCCGAGTTATGTTACCGCATTGGCTGGTTGTGTTGACACCGAGTCTTTACGCGGGACAAATGGGTATCTGACCGAAATTCGGCGACTTACCGATGTTAACGGTTCCTGGTGGTGGTGGCCATATCCCAAAACTCCGAAACGGGGACAAGTCTTGCGCTACAATCAGGAGTGTGGTTGGGCAGAGGGGGTTTTCGCGGCGATGTTCCCGGTAAATTTCCTTGGAATAAATTATGATGCTCCCACACAAACACTTTATTTTGCACCACCGAAGTTTACAGGTGATTTTCTCTGGGAAGACTTTCCCGTCGGTTTTTCGCACTTCACCTTGGGTTATCAGAAAGGTTCCGTCAAATTCAAGAATCTCACCGACCACCCGGTTTCCTTTGTTCTGGGTCATGCGTCCGCTGAGGTTGTCCCCGCAGGCAGTGAGGTTGAAAAAACTTATCCGTAATTCTACAGAGCTACTTTTTGGTAATAACCGCCTACTCAAATCCGGAGGGCAGCAGCGTGGCAAATCCATCCGTATCAGCTCCGCGCTTCACGAGCACGACGACAATCAGCGCAGTTTCTGTGCCCGGACCGTCCGCGTCTGCTTCGCGCGAAACGCCTCCCACCGACGCCGCAATTTTTCGTCCCGCAGCGCCAGGATCGAAATCGCCAGCAGCGCGGCATTTTTTGCCCCCGGCTCGCCGATGGCCAGCGTCCCCACCGGCACGCCCGCCGGCATCTGCGCGATGGAAAGCAGCGAGTCGAGTCCCTTCAGCGCCTTGCTCTCCACCGGCACGCCGAGCACCGGCAACGTCGTGAACGCCGCCGCCATCCCCGGCAAATGAGCCGCGCCCCCCGCGCCCGCGATGATCACCTGCAGGCCCCGCCCCATCGCGCCGCCCGCATATCCGACCAGCCAATGGGGCGTCCGGTGCGCCGACACCACGTTCTTTTCATAGGCCACGCCGAACTCGTCGAGAAGCGCCGCCGCCGCCGCGAGCGTTTTCCAGTCCGAGACGCTGCCCATGATGATCCCTACCTGCGGCTTCGATTTTGCCTTGGCCTTCATCCCTGTATTCAAAACCACCATCCCCCTTTGGCGAGACCTTTCTGCGTTACATAGCGCGTAAGCGCTTATTTAAAACCCGTCATCCTGAGCAAGCCGGGCTTGTCCCGGCGCAGTCGAAGGAACTCTAGCTATTTATTCAGCCAAGCTTGACGAGCGGAATAGTTGGAGATCGTTGACTCGGTTCGCTCCCGCGAACCCTCGCTCCACGGGATCGCCTACGGCGATTCCATCTTGACCGTTCCCAACGGTCAAGATTCAACAGGCTCAGGATGACGGGCTTTTTAATTAGCGACGGTCAGAGACAGAAGCCATCCCGCCATCTCCTTTCCTAAGTTTCTGTAGATTAACGCATTGTTGCCGAAATAGCAAGACGATTTCGGTAAGAATTCGTTGGAAAATGTAACTGTTTGTTATGCGTTTTCGAGTGCGGTTGTTATGCAGTCAATCACTGCTCCTGGTTTGGCATGTACCCGGTTTTAACTATTTGTCCCAAGCTTCGGCTATCGTTTTGGTGGGTAGCGGCACCCGAAATGTAACTGGCACCTTGTCTTGTTGCTCATAAGGGAACATTCCTTGATTTACTGCATCACCGACGTACGCAGGCTTGCAAAAGGAATCTAACCATGGCTGTATGTTTCCACTGTCACTCTGGGCTATTTGAAATTGTTTCAAAGGATCATTGAGGCTCGCGTCGTAAGCAAGCCGTTGATCGCGCACACTAAGGGCGTAATCAAAAAACTTTAGCCCAATATCGTCGGCTATTGGGCTACCCGCATGGCCGAGATGCATAATCGCTTTGTAAATCATCGGGTAGCCAAGGGCGCGGCACTGGGCATAGAACCGAAGTGAACGCCTATAACCAGACTCTCGCTCACCGGTTGTTAAGCACCACAAGACTTTTCTTCCTTCAGGCGTGGGTTTATCAAAACTACTCGGTATATGCACATGTATTGCGAGAAAGCAATCGGGTTTACGTAAGGCTAATCGACAAGCGTATTGTGCCGATCCCGATATACCCCACAACAAATATCCATTTGAAGGAATTCCATATTGATCAACAAAATATTTTACTCCTTGCTCCCAAGCATGGGCTACTTGATCAAACGCCTTATCCGTAGCCCAAGCCGTATCAGGATTGAGATCATCCCAACTTTTATGCGGATCCCACATGCCAACGGAGCCCCAGCAAATGATAATAAGTTTACGATCCTCTGCGAATTTAAGAATTCCCTTTAAATCATCACCTGCCTCGAGCCCTTGAAGCTGACGTTTTACTCCATCGAGACTGCCTGCCAAAAGACTCATACAAAGAACTCCGTTCGCTTGAGATGCATCGGTTATTCCCGGGGGTGGGCGCAGGAAGAGGGTGATTTGAGGTTGCCGGGGATTATCCGTTTGAACGACATGCTCAATCAATGGGTCCATCGCTACCTTGCGTTCGATTGGTGGACCGTTCTTATCCTCCAAGATATTTTTTTCTGGAAAATCGTAATCCGTAACTTGATTCCCATCAGAATAAAGCTGAGCATCGACTCCTTTGGCGTCTCCGAAGATGACTATGGCAGACCAATTTTCTTGGGATAAAACTTTATCGGGCACAGCAAAAAGAATCAAATGCCTCTGATCCTTGGGAATAAAAACGGACCAATCAGTTACGGAAGGTACGGAATCGCTGGCAATCAACTGGCGATTTTCGTCATAAAAATATGCCTTAACTAAGACGGTATCAGCCTTAATCTGGTCTTTTACGCTCACATGCACAGCAAGAAACGGTATGGGAACCTGTTTCACAATGGGTTTCTTGCGCTGATCCAATACCGGCTGATTATTGTCGTCTAGTTCGGGGACATCTTTATCCACTTGGGGTTCACCTGGCGCAGCGGATTGGTGAAAGATAACTCCCTCAACATTAAAAAAATCATCTGCTCTTGCTACGATCCATGCACCGCCCAGTAAAAATAGAAGAAGACAAGAGAAAAATTTCATGGCTGATGTACCTCTTGCCACTGCGACAGTAATTTTGGATCGGGGAGCCAACCCGTGACTGATGGTTGACTATTCAGCACATCTTGTTCCGCTTTTGATTTGTGATCGATGTCAACCCATTCACCAGAGTTGACTGCTCCATTGTTTTTTAAAATAGCAGAAAAATAATCCCGAATAAAATTTTCTGCTGGAGGGTAAATGGAATGACCCGTCTTTGGCGCACATAACCACAACCAAGGCTTTCCCAAAGCTCGTCCTTGTTTGAAATAGACTAGGGAAGCTCCCAAACGCCCGTCATCTTCTCCACAAGCTACCAAACCTGGCGGGCAGTTCCCGTTAGAAAGAGGTTTGTCCCACCACTCCGCAGAATAGGCGCACCAACCAACTACGCGATCGGGTTTCCATTCTACAAAACCAGAAGTGAAATGTGCACCTCCAGAAAACCCGTATAAAACCAAAGGCAGGTCCTGATCGTATTCTTGTCTTATACCGTCCAACAGTAATTGTCCTGAACCTAAATGAGCATAATAATATCCACGACCATTCTTCAGAAGTGCAACGTCTGAGGCAAAAGAAATTCCGATCAAATCGAGGTTATGGTCTCGCGCAAATGTTTGCCATACGGGATTCTCAATCCAGCTCTTTCCATTGCCATTGCATCCCGGACATAAAACCAAAAGCCCGGCAGGCTGCTCGTTAAGCTTTAGAACATAGATGTCTGCGCGTTGCAGGTCGGCGATAAGAGGTAATGATATTTTTTCAACCTCTGTCGCTTGGACAAAGCCCGTCGCCAGCAGAAGAAATAGTACAGGCCAGAAGTTCATAATGCCTTGCTCCGAATGACAAACCACCATGCAAGAGAGAGACCGACCAGGACATGCAAAGCAAGCACCGCCATGCAGGTTTCATAGGATGCAATCGAGGTTTTCGTCGACTGCTCAACAATGTCGTAATGTCGAGTGTACTCAAGTGTCTTTAGGTAGCCACTCCAACCCCAATACGCATCGATAAAGGGACGACAAAAAGCTGAGAGCCAGTCGGGAAGAGCAAGAGCCGCGCCGGAAAGCGGAAGCTGGAAGCCCACAAGATAAATGGCTAGCAACGAGGCTCGTTCCGGTGAAGGGGAGCCAGCGGAAATAGCCAGACACACCGTACTCATGGCCAAGGTTGTGGCAAAAAGAATGCCGAACTGTGCCATTAATGATCCGGGAAATCCGCACATGTTCTGAACAAACCAGGCCATCCAAAAGGCTTGGATTAAACTTAGAAAAACAAGGTGTAGAAATTTGGTGATGACGTAGGCGATGGGAGAAAGTCCGGCTCGCAGTTCCTTCGCCAGGACATTTTTCTCCTTGGCAATCTCTCGTGCTCCATTATTGGCGCCAATCAGCGTCAAAAGAATGACCTGGAACATGGCTAAGCCGGATACCAACGAAGCAGCATGAAAAGCTTCTCTTAGGTAAAGAAGCTGATCGGCAAGCGTTTGAACTAAATTTGACTGCAAGCTCAAGGTCAGTTGCCTGACTTGGGGTAGACCTTTGACCGCGAAGACTGCAATCAAAGCTGGAAAAGTGACGATAAGGGCCAGATGCAAATAGATTTGGGTCCGATCGCGCCAAAAAAGACGGATGTGTCGGGCGAAAAGAGTTGGAAATTGAGAAAACCCGCGAGGAGGTCTTGCGGTTTTTAACTTCTGAATCGCAACTTCTGATTCCGGTTGGAGCTCTACTGGATGAAATTCGATTTCCTTGGTTTGATAAATTTGGAAGAGATCAGCGATTGAGCTTACGTGGTGAGCGTTCAAAAGTTCCTGGTACGATCCGTACTGGACTTGTCGTCCTTGATGCAAAAACAAAATCGTATCGCAATAATCGAGATGATAGGCGGCGTGAGTGACCAAAATTATAGTTTTGCCCTGGATGTGCGCCAAGTCGCGTAGCCACTGCATCATTTCCCGATCAGAAAAGGCGTCCAATCCGCTGGTCAATTCGTCGAGGAGAAGGAATGCCGGATCGCCGATAAGTTCCTCGGCCAGAGCCATGCGCCGCATCTGGCCTCCTGACAAAGTCGAGTAGGGCTGCGCTAAAAGGCTTTGCAGACGGGCAAGCTCGACAATGTGCCGCACCCAATTCTCTCGAACTGCTCTGGGCACCGCCCCTGGCAGACGAAGAGCGACGGCTGTCCGAAGATTCTCCTCGACGGTTAACTCGCCATGAAACGCACCAAACTGCGGGAGATACCCGACGGCCAGAGGATATTGCTCCTTGATATCGGCGATGGAATGTCCTGCGAACAGGACGTGACCGTGAGTGGGCATAATTTGGCCCGCCAAAGCTTGAATTAAGGTGCTCTTACCGCATCCAGAGGCACCGATGACCCCGACCAATCGTCCGGCCTGAAGATCAAAATTGATCCCGGACAAGAGGACTTTAGTGCGCCCTCGCTTCCCGCGGGCAGCAACGGTTAAATTCGAGACATGGACGGCGCAGGCAGATGCGTTCTCCATAGTTGGAACGGAAAGTCCGACTAGACTCCCGATTTGGCCAGAATCGCTTTAGAGATTCTGTCAATGGCTTGATTCGCAATCTGGCTGGCCGGATAATAGCGTTGGGCAACGGCGTACCAACTCAGACTATACCCCAGTTCCTGCTTGCTTTCCGCATCCTGAGCCTTGCTTATGGCAGAAACGAATTCCGCGCCTTTGCCGGCTAAATCCCCTCGCAGACTGTTCAGCTTAACGTCGTCGGGCAAATCCTTGATCGCCAGTTGAACGGTTTCCCAGGCTCCGTCGACATCGCCGTTGGCTTGCATCAAAGTGGCCTTTTCTACAGCGGTCTCCACTACTTTAACTTTTTCAAGGGCAGCTTTTAACTGGTCCTGGCGCTTAGGGTCATCTTTCATTGCAGGGGCAAAGGCCAACTGTTTGTCGTAAATAGCCCTGTAGTTATTCTCGGCGACAAGACGGTCAAACTCTTCCAGAGATTGATTTTGGGTATCTTCAGAATTGAAAAAGCTTAACGCTTTATCCTTAAGATCGGGATTACCCGGCCATGCTTCTGCCGCCTGTTGAAAATCATCCATGGCTGACTTAAGGTCCCCCTGTTGCGCGGCTAATTTGGCCTTGCCCAGATCCAACTGGCTTTCGAGTTTTACCCCATTGATGATCGACATGGCTTTGACCGCGTCGAAATCTGGTGCGGTCTGCTTGATCTCAGCGAGGATCGATTCAAGATCAGAAAAATCTCGTGCTTCGATCATATTCCTCATCCTGTTCAGCTCACGTGAAAGGGCCAGGATGGGCTTTTTGTTGGCGATGGGGAGTCCAAGAACCGCCGGACTAAATTCGCTGAGCACATAAGCTTGCTGAAGATTAACTGATGCAGCAGCAATGTCCTTTTGATCGAGGTTATTATTGAAGACACCGATGGTCGTATTGACTTGTCCAATCGTTTCGAGACTAGCGTTGACCTGTTGAGCCATGGCCACAGGGTAGTCGCCTTCGTCAAAAATTTGACGCCAGAAATCGGCGGCAATCAATACGTGTTGATAGCGACCGCTTTTGTAGAGGGTGGTGATGTAGTCGGCAAAGTCTTGTTTGGCTTGGTCAAACAACTTTTCGACCTTAAGTTCATTGAGTTTGATTTTTGCTTGGGTAGCCAAAGAATCGAGATACTCCTGCGTGAGTTGAAGTTTACCCAGAAGCTGGTCTGATACAGGCGCAGTCATTGTTGGCGCGCTATCATCCCCTTGAGGTATTTGTGGTACACCTCCGTTGGGGCCTTGATTTTGACTCTGTGAGGATTTAGTTGTTGGGCCATTGGCGTCCTTCATTCGACGCATATAATCAAGTTCTTTGTCCTTAATATCGTCAGAATCCAAATCGGCATTCCGATTATCGGAATCGGACCGTTGCTGAAGTTGGTTATTCGTTTGAGCGATCTGATCCTTAGTTTGATCCGCATTCCAAATAGATTCGATCCGGTTGGCCAACTCCCAGCTTACGCCCGCGTCAATTGATTGATATTTGGCTAGTTGATAAAGTTGCTGCCATGCCTGGGTTGTTTTTCTTTGGTGCAGTAAATCGATGACATTGTTCATATCGTCCGCATAGGATTTAAGTTGGCCTTGTGGCACTTCATTCATGGCCAAATAAGCCTCGAATTGTGCCCTGACCTCGGGATCGTCTATCTGTTGGTTGCCCAAGGCGTCCTCGGCCAAGGCATTTGTCTTGGCTTGCTCGTTGGCCTGCATTCCCTCTTTTGCGACCGTGCCTTGCTGGGGTTTGTGATTGAACAAATAATCCAGTGCCGATGAAGTAGATGAATCGGCAGCGCTGCTGGCTGCCGGCTGTGGGGCTTGACTAGGTGCCTGGGCGACGCTCGGCGCTGGCGGCGACGCGGGGGGAGGCTGAGCGACGGATGGCTCTGGTGTAGGAGTAGAGGATGCTTGCTGGGCCGAAAGGTTGTGGGAGCAAATCAGAATTGCCAATCCAACATTAGCGAAGCGATTAATTTTTTTTGAATGAATTCGCATAAATCAATCCTCCTTCTTTCACTTCGACTTCTGCCGTGTAGGTTTGCCCCTTGGTAAAATAGATGCCGTTCGCTACGGCCGCGGGAATAAGGACCGCGACAGGGCGCGAATCGTCGGCCGTCGAGAAAAGCATCAACCGACCCGCCCCATCCTTCCATCCAAGATCAGCTTCGACTCGGAAGTCTGCTTTGTATTTGGAGCCTGCCAATGCCTGATAGCCATCAAAGTACTTGGAAACGGGGAATGCCTCCAGCGTTCGATAAGGATCATTGATATACCGCATTGCAAAGACCGCAGACACGGCCCCGACGACAACCAAAAGCAATCCAATGCCGATAATCAAAAATAGCTTTCCCTTGTTTCCCCCTCCTCGTGAAACTGTGGCTTCAGTTTCCGCAAACGGAGAAATTACGTTGTCAGCCCCAGTCGAGCGTTCAGCGCGCAGCGGTTCCATGGCGCGGGACTCTTGCAGATTCAGAAATAATTATCAAGATTCAAAAATGAGTCACGCTGGCAATTCCAATAATTGTCTGACAGGAACGCATGCCTATCAGCCACCAGCTATAGAGAAATTCTGTGACCGTAACATGCCTGACACAAAACTACACTCTTATGTGGTTCTCTTTCTAGGGGCAGGCCAGATTGTAGCCAACGCCGTGATAGTTAAGATTGGATGTCATTCAAAATAAAAATATCGTCATGCAATATTAACAATTCCTCTTTTGACATTTTTCCTGCAATCGCGCATTTGTTTAAAAGCAGATGAAATCCAATCTTCTCACCTTAAACATGTGTGCAGCGCTCGCGATAGCGGCGCTGCCTTCGGAGGCGGCTTACGCTGGCGCTTCTGGTTTGGATTGGAACGAGCCGCGCTCATACTTCGAGGGCGTGGACAGATTTGGCAATGTCAATTATGTCGAAAAGATTGGAGACATTGATTTGCAAGGCGACAAGCCAGTGTCATGGCCTTTGCTCATAAAATTTAATTCAAGCTGGGCCGAGAGTTCACCGTACCTCGGTAAAGGATGGATGTTGCCATTGTTGGAATCTAGGATCGCTCAAATCGATGACAAGACCTTCAAAATGTGGCGACCTGATGGGTTTCAAACAATAATGAGACGCGATCGCGCTTATCCGCAACTATTACATAGTCCAAAGTGGGAAGCGGCTATTAATGGAGATACTATTACCGTCTGGACGGTTTCAGGATGGAAATTACTTTACAAGAACGGAAAAATCGCGTTGATCGATACACCAAGCGGCGACGTGCTCACCTACGACTATCAGGATGGTAGAGTGGCAGCGCTTAAGGAGGGATCTACGGTCCTGCTCTCTGTAGATTTTGACGATAAAACTGGTGAAGCTCGGGGTTTGGAAACAGGGAATAAAAGCATAAAATTTGATCAAGGTGATAAACCTCGTGTTCAATGCATAAACGGGCAAAACATTTTAGGCGGAATGGACGCGAGCCTTAGCAAAATCACCTATCCTGATGGGAGTTCCGAAATTTATAAATTTGCCGTTAACGAGCATGTTCAACCAACGTTGCAAATTGGGAATAGATTAATTGTCTGGGATCCACTTACGGGCCACATCATAAAGGACGGGGATTGGGTTTACAGCGTCACCCCATCCAATGGCCCGCTGGCCAATGCGGAAATCAAGCGGACCAATTCAAATAATAAAAGCGAATCTTGGCTCCGTGACAAAAAAGATGGTCTGAGGTCTATTCAAACCTTGGATGGAACTACCAAGGTAAGTAATTGGTTTACTTCAGGGCCATTGCGAGGAAAACACCGCTCCGTGACACTCAGCGGTAATGGCCTTAACCAGACCACAAAATACGATTATGCACCGAACGGGGTTCTTCTTCGCAAAACCACGGGAGACTCCGAAACTTCCTATACGTACAATGCGAATGGATCAAAATCGACGGAAGTACTATCAAAAGGTGATAAAGTCCTTCAAGTTATTTACTATAATGAAAAAGGAATTTTAGTGGCACTGGAAGATCGGCAATAAAAAGACCCCTTAACTATGAAAACTTATCTAATGCATAGAAAAAGTACGCAGCACAAGAAAACAATAAACTTTCTTACCTTGGCATTCGTCTTAGCTTTCACCGCCTCCTTGTGTCGCGCGGATGTTACTGGAACGACAACCACCTACGATATAACTGCAACAACCCTTGCACAAGTTGCGCAAGGGTTCAATCAAAAAGATGGGAAACAAACATTCGCCGCTACGACGAAATGGAAGTTTAATTGTACTTCCACATCTGCATATAAAACGACAAAACACGATGAAACAGGAACCATTTCCACAGTAGAAACCTTAAGTAAGGCCGCTATCAATGTTACTTACACTGTAACGTTGCCAAACTGGGCCAACCCTGGCTACCAGAACGCTTCGTTGGCGGCTCAAACAGAGTGGCTTCGGTTTGTAGGCTGCGTTACTACTCACGAAAATGGGCATGTAAATATTCTTAAGAATGAAAATTATGCCCCATATCTTACCCAGATCAACAATCTGACTGCCACTGGGAGCGGATCTTCGTTAGACGATGCAACAAAACAGGCAGACGACAGCATCTTTAGTCAAAGACACACGATACTCTTAAGTGTGATTGCGGATCTAAACACACAGAGTGCGAACTATGATTCAACAACCAATCACGGTGCAACACAAGGCGCTACATTGGACACCTCTATCAAATGAAATCCAAAATAATAACTACAGCATTGGTCGCCGCTTTCATATCGATGTTCGTATCGCCTTTCGCCATCTCCAAAGCATCCCCACCAAATAGCGACGAGCTTGGGGAACTGGTTAAAGGCTTGGTCTTTACCATAAATAAATCGGAGCAGCAAGACAACACACTGGTGGTGCGCCTAGAAAATCACACGGCAAATGGCATTAGCTTGCTGCCTGATGCGTTACTTCATCCTAACGTATCAATTTCAGTGGAGAGCCCGGATCATAGTTCAGCACAGAACTTTTTCGCCTCTCATGAAATGCCAACCGACAAGGAAGATATTAATTCAGCTTCACAAGGCAAGCAGATTAACGTGCTGGAACCTGGAAAGAGTTTCGAGGTTTCACTGAAAATCCCTGATCTTATTAATTCGTACGATGCTGCAACTCAGGATTTGATCAATAAAGCTCTAGGAAAAGTGAAAATTAGATTGACCTTGAGTTTTGACAATCTGATTGTTGGAATTGGCGGCAATAAGAATCCGGAGGACGCATTCAATACTACTTTTAAGGCACCGGAATGGGATTTATCAAAATAAAAAGCGACGCGATAAAGTTCAATTTCCGTATCGCTCCAAATCAAAAAACATATGAAAAAAGATAAACGTTGGAAATCCTTGAGAAGCCATTTGGCAGCTTACTCGATTATGGCAGGAGCCGCATTGGCATTTACCCCAGATGCGGATGCGCTTATAGTCAAAAAGTGGGACGCTACGTTACCTCCAGCGTCATCAGTAAGTGAGATTGTCATTCAAGCGCAACAGATCCAGAGCCAAGGAGTTCGCCACCGGCGTCAAAAATTACGCCATCCGAAGAATCAAAATATTCACAAAATGGCAGCATCCTCAAAGACCAGCGGCAGCTACAGCAGCAGTACTTCTAGCACCACCAGCAGTTATACCAGCACTACTGCCGAATAATAAAGATTAGGCCCAAGGTCTGGCCTCTTGGTACTTTTGTTCAATGGACGCGAGGAGGAAAGTCCTACTTATTGGCTGGGATTCTGCCGATTGGAGAATCATTAACCCCTTGCTTGAAGCTGGCGAGCTGATAAATCTTAAGGCGTTAATTGATACCGGAGTGGCTGGCAATATGGCCACTATCTATCCCGTTTTGTCGCCGATGCTGTGGACGAGCATCGCTACCGGCAAGCGTCCGCACAAACATGGTATCCATGGGTTTACCGAGCCCGATCCGCATATGCGAGGCGTACGGCCCATCACAAATCTTTCCCGCAATACGAAAGCTGTCTGGAATATTCTCAGTCAGAACGACAAAAGATGCACAGTCGTCGGCTGGTGGCCGTCACATCCCGCCGAACCCCTGCCTGATGGGGTGATGGTTTCAAACGCCTATCAAAGGTTACCTGGCGCGGACTCTACGCAGTCTTCGCCAATAACAAAGGGCACGGTACATCCGGCATCCTTGGCCGAGGTACTTGCTAAGAAGCGTCTGCATCCCTCGCAATTAGACGATTCGCATATTTTACGTTTCGTACCCAAGGTCGGCGAGATCGATCAGGAGAAGGATCGCCGTCCCAAAACCCTTACCAAAATTATCGCTGACTGCACGAACATCCATTCCGCCGCTATGTATCTCATAGATAACAAGCCATGGGATTTTATGGCTGTTTATTATGATGCGATTGACCACTTTGGCCACGGTTTTATGCGCTATCACCCGCCGCATCAGAAATGGATTTCAAAAAAGGACTTCGAACTTTATAGTGGCGTGATCAAGGCCGCTTACCGCTACCACGATATGATGCTGGGCGAGCTTCTGACGGCCGCAGGTTCAGACACGACGGTGCTGTTGATGTCCGACCATGGCTTCCATCCCGACAAATTAAGACCCACCGCCATACCGCTCGAACCGGCTGGTCCCGCAGTCGAACACCGTCATTACGGCATATTTATTCTAAAGGGATCGGGTATCAAAATGGGCGAACGCATTCAAGGTGCCACTGTCCTCGACATTTGTCCCACGGTGCTTTCACTTTTTGACCTGCCCACTGGGCAGGATATGGACGGCAAGCCGCTTATAACCGCATGGGCCAATTCTCCCAAAATTGGAACCATTCCTACTTGGGATACAGTGCCTGGTCTCGATGGCGCACATCCGCTTGGTACTCGTCTTGATCCTGATGACTCTCTTGAGGCACTGAGGCAGCTTGAAGCGTTGGGGTATATCGAGCCTTTACCCGAAAACACTGAGCAAGCGGTGAATGATACCAAGCGCGAACTACGCTACAATCTCGCTTGCGCCTATATTGACGCGCAGATGCCCCGCGCAGCAGCAGAAATTTTTGCTGCACTCTGGAAAGAGTGCCCGGACAAGCATCGTTATGGCGCGAAGCTCTTTGCCTGCCAACTTTCCCTTGACCGGTGCGCCGAGGCCCGTGCCACCTTCGAGCAATTGCGAATCAACCGTCGGAAATACGCTGCTGAGGCTTCGAAGGAATTGAAAAAACACCGCGAGGAATGGAAAGATCGCAAACCAGAAGACCTGAAGCCGAAAGAACGGAAGGAGTTGGATCGTCTCGCCAGCCGTGCGAAACTCAGTGCTGTGCCCATGCACCAAATGGAGGCCATGCTGCTTCTGGTGGAGGATAAACCGGAAAAGGCACTACTGATTCTTGAAAAAATCAGAAAAGTCAACCACGCCGACCCCGATTTTTATGTTCATGTGGCTCGGGGACATCTCGCCCTTAAACAGTGGGACAAAGCTGAAAAGGTCTACAGGAAGGCGCTTGAACTTGACTCTGATAATGCCCCTGCGCACCTAGGTCTTGCTCAGGTATGTCTCGCAAAGCGTCACAATTTCGAAGCTGTGGATGCTGCGCTCGCTTCGATAAACTTGCTCTATTACAATCCTTCCGCTCATTTTCTCCTTGGTGTGGGTTTGCATCGCTTAGGGCAGATCGACCACGCCATCGAAGCCTTTCGCGTCTGTGTAACGCAGAATGCTAACTTCCTCCCGGCCCACCAACGTCTTGCGTATATCTACAAAAATCGGCTCAAGGATCCTGCTAAAGCGGCGGAGCACCATGCAAAGTTCCGCGACGGCATGGCCCGCCTGCACGTACAGCGTCATGCGCCGTTAATTCAACCGGTCGCTATCACTCTAAATGGAAATGCCTCTTCGACTGCGGCTGATTTAAAAAAATCTGTTGTCGATACAGAAAAAGTAAAATTCGATCCTGCGTCGCTTCCCCGCGCGCGAGCCGATGCCTCATTTGTGACCGTTGTTTCTGGACTACCGCGTTCAGGCACATCCTTGATGATGCAAATGCTCTCTACTGGCGGTCTACCTCCTCTCCACGATAACCATCGTTCTGCCGACATGGACAACCCGCGAGGTTATTTTGAATTTGCGCCAGCAAAAAACATTCGTGTGGACAATTCATGGATGCCCCATGCCGGGGGGCGCGCACTCAAGCTCGTTGCGCAACTCCTACCATTTCTACCTCCCAATTACGAATATCGCATTATATTGATGGAACGTTCTATCGATGAGGTGCTTGCTTCTCAGAAAGTTATGCTTGATCGGCATGGCCGCCAAGGCGCAGCACTCAGCTCCGAAAAATTGCGAACAGTTTACGAAGAACAGCTTCTGCGCGTGACAGAGGTCTTGGAAAGACGTAAATTGCCCGTGCTTCGCGTTTCGCATCATAAGGCAATCAGCGATCCTGTAGGCTCAGCGGAACGCGTGGCGGATTTTCTTGGCATACCACTCAATCGCGCGGCGATGGCAACCACCATCAATCCCTCGCTTTATCGCCAACGGTCTTTATCTAAGTCAAGTATCGAAGTTAACGATCGGGCACATAAAGCATAAGTTGGCTGACTCTCAGGGAAATAGTCGCCTTACCCGCGCCCCGGTTGTAACCTTTGGGCGTCGTGAGCGTCTTATTTGCCGTCAACCTCTGCACTTTTCGCGTCCGAACGGTCTTGCGTAAGCTCACGGAGAAGAAAAATGAATGAACCGAAATCTCATCCCGACCCTGAATTCGATGCGCTCTTTGCCGCAGCGAGAGCGCATCGTCTTGATACCTCTGCTACCGAGTATGCATTCGAGACACGCCTCATCGCCCGCCTGCGTGCGGTCCGTTCAACCAGTTCGGTTTGGGCTGTAGTTTCCTGGCGATTGGTTCCGTTTTTTGCCGTCTGTGTGGTGGCATTGATGCCATGGCACGCGGAGGCTGTTTCGGAAGCCAACGAGGCGGAGCAAACTGCTTACATGGAAAATCCGGATGTTTTGGATGCCTGGGCCAACTTAAATTAAGCCATGAGCGTCTATTGGAAGGCCGTTGTTGGCATCATCCTGATTTATGTTTTCGGAGTTCTTTGCGGTATCCTTGGCTCGTCCATCTTCTTCCACCACAAAATGCGCACCATGTTAAAGCATCCCGGTTTAACTGTAATGAGGGTGGTGGAGAGGGGATTGACGGGAAACCTTAACCTCGATGCAAATCAGAAAAGGGAGATAGACTGGTATTTCATTGAAAACCTGAAACGTCGCAAGGAGTTGCAAACGCAAATCCAGCCGCAGGTTAATTTGCTCGATCTGGAAACGCTTCAGGAAATCAACGCAGCGCTGCATCCCGAGCAACTGGAACGCTTTCACCAGAATCTTAATGATTTTAGGAAGCGAATGGCCGCCAATGGGCTTACGTCGGCTGAGTCATTGCCAGCCTTACCTGTGGGCGCGCCTACCAACTCTAGCGTGGGCACTCCTCCGGCTCAGTAAGGTTGAGAATAGACGTGCGGACGCGTTGAATTGGAAATCACCGGTCTTTGGGGAACACGAATTGCGGCCAGTTGTCGATGTAATCGCCAACGCCTTTGAGTTGACTTGTGGATTGCCCCAAAACCGCTGACCAAGCATCGATGGGGGTTTGAGAAAGGTCCCCGATTAGCACGTTACATTTCGAAGGAATTATAGGCAAATCTTGAGGATAGAAAGTGGGATTCAGGAGTATTAGTTTTCCACACTTAGGGAGAATCGCCCGCAAACGTAGAAGTTCTTCTGGGCTGGCATTTCCGCAAATAACTACTGTTTCCCCGCCAACTGGATTAAGTTGGGAGATTGTTCGGACGAAGCCAATTGATGAGGAGCTTGGAAAGGACTGGCGAATCTTTTTCCCGAAGTTATCGCCCAATATCTGGGCATTAACAACTACCCATACTTTCGGCGTTCCGTTGCCGACTACGATTTGATCCGGGGATCCATGAATTGTTGGTGTTCCTGATTTGCTGCCAATGAGGAATAATCCGACCGAGATAACTGAAGCCGCTATCAGCGGTGTCAACCATACTTGACGCCGTGGCCATGTCTCCTCAACAAATTGAACGCGTAGAGCTACTAACAAGCTAGCTATAGGAATAACCCAGAGCCAAATCGATTCGGCTATAGAACTAAAGAATGCTGCTATTAGGAAAGCGCTCCAAATGCAGAACGGGATTGCTCGCCAGCCTTTACTGGAAGACATACACAGGGTTAGAACGGAAGACCATGCCAAAAGGTAAAGAAATCGAAACAGCCAGCTGAATTCCACTAACCAAGTCAGATGGCTGCTCACCAGTGTCCGGAACTTTTCGTGTCGGTCAAGTGGCTGATACCATTGCATATATGCTCTCCCCGAATTGCCAATGCCCCAACCTTGGGGAGCGTCAACCATCATCCTTGGCGCTTCTTTCCAGATTTCTATTCGATGAGTAATCGATCCATCCGTTCCTATCACTCCCTGTCTGTAACGATCGCAAGCCTGCAAATAATAGAAGCCCCTACGATCACGCAGAAAGAAACAATAACGGCAATCATTCTGGAAGCCATCCAGGGGCGAGGAAGTTTCCAGACAAATATTCCCAAACCGACACAGGCTGCGAATACCCCCCCACGGGAGTAGGTGTCGATCTGACAAATACCCAGTCCTGTGAATAACACAAGTGCTATCCAGAATCCCCACCGACCGATGTAAGCTAGTCCCCACACTGCCACCATCAAGATGGCAATTAAGGCGGCGGTCTTGTTGGGATTTCCAAATCCCCAGTCCATTCGCAAAAATCCGTGATAAAAAAATTCGCGCATTTTATTGGGTTTAAAACATTGACAGTTGTCTGGTCTCTTCCACCCAATTACCGCACGCCACAAGAATGATCCTCATCCCGTTCTTGGTCTTGGTCGCGAACGGAAGCCCGCCCAGCCAAGTATCGTCATCGACATACCAGTCACGCCAAAGTGATGGCCAAAAAGCCCCTATTGTTATCAATACAACCGCCAAAGCTTGAAGAATCATTTTCCAATGCAAGGAGATGAATTTCTCGTCCTTGGAAGAAGTCGTCTTGACTGTTGACGCTACTCGCTTTTTTTGCGGAGGGCGTTTCGTCATAGGCTGGCGAAGCATAGGGTATTCGCGATAAAATGCCTATCCTTAGCGTTGTAAATCAATAGCGCCGCCGTGCCTGCGGCACCGCGGCGGCTTGGAGGGGGCTATGCGCCCGCGACCGGGCCGGGCTGCGGCCCCTCTGTCCCCGCCGCCCCCGGCCCCGTCACTTTTGAAGGGCAAGGGCTTGGCAGAGGAACCGCTGTCCGCGAAACTGGAGATAATCACCGAACTTGCGGGCAAACTCCCGGCAGAGCCGGGAGGCGTATTCACGGGAAACGCCATGCTGCCGACCTACCCAGGCGGCAGAGGGATGGTCACAGGGCAGAAGCTTCGGACACATGCACAGGGTGACGAGATCACCGCGTAAGGCCCGCTGCTTGGCATTGCCTTGCGCGGCCCATTCCTTGATGCGGGTGATTCCGTGACTCGCCATGGCAAAGTGCAAGTCTCGGTCGCTGACCACCGGATCAAGTGTCTCTACCGGATCGTCCATGCAGGCACCGGGGGGCGCATTACGGGGCATACTCATGTGCTGGCTCCGTGCCGTATCATTTGCCGCAGCCGATGCGACGACAGGCGACGACTATTGATGAGGTAGTCTTTGATTTCCTGCGGATCGAAACGGACGGCCCCGCCCACCTGGACATAAGGCAATCCTTTTTTCCGCAGGTTAAAGACGGTCTTGAGGCTGACATGGAGATACTTCGCGACTCGTGTAGTCGTCCATAAGTCGGAATCGGCTTCAGGGGTTTCTGGAGGGGTTATCACCTCACCGGAAACCGGAAGGTGGCCGGGAGTGTTGTTGTTTTCGAGAGGATTCATAAAGTTTTGAAGAAAAAGGTTGGGTTAGAGTGGAGTAGAGGTTTCAGGGATTTGGGTTCTGTCATTGCCCAGGTTGTAACCCGATGATTTTTTTCGCCATTTGCGATCTTTGATAAACTCGTACAGTCCTTGATGAACTCGTATATTCCTTGATATTCCTTGATCGAATTATTTTGACAGCATCCGGCGCAGCCGAAGAAATCATCGGGTAATTGGGGTAATGCCAGTAATTTCCTGATGGGTTCACGTTGTCCTGAAGACCGGAGCACTTTACTGTTTTTTGCTCCGAGAACGGAAAGACTACTTGGTAGTCTTTGGTAGTGCTTAAGGTATGGGAATAAAATCATGTCGATCTCCTTTCGTTGAATTTTCGAGGAAAGTACAATGTGACAACAATGTTGTCAATGACAATTATGTTGTATAATATTGTCTATGCGGTACAGTGTAGGCATGACCAAACGCCCTTACATCGCAGTCCCCGCCAAGCTTGCCGCTCAATTTGAGGCCGTGGCCGCCAGCCTTCAGATGAACGGCAACCAGTTTGGAGTCCATTGTCTGGAGGGCTGCATTGCGGCCATCCAGTCCGACATGCCGACCCAAGTTCCGATTGTGCGCCATGCCCGGCGTATTCTCCGCAAAGACACCAATGCCGCCGACCGCCTCTTGCTTAACTTGCTGGAGAAGACCTTTCCCGACCTGCCCAAGAATACGGAACGGTTTCGGGAGCTGCTCGTTGAGGAAACCAATCGGATCGACGGCGAATTGACCAAGGAAAGGCTACAGGCCGCTCATTCGCTGGCGCTGGCCCGCTGGAAAGAGGAAGACAAGCGTGCGACCGATCCGGTGGGCGAGAGGGCAAAGATTGAGCGCCGCCGTCAGGCCGCTGAATCCAAATAGATCACCCCCATGCTTCTCCCGCGCAAATCCGAACCCTGGGCCGAGTTTTTGGCCGAGGCGGCTGCCAAAGTTTGGCACAGCACGATGCGCGAGCAACGGAACTCCTCTTGCTTGCAGATCGTGACGGACGAGGGGAATACCATTTTGCCTTACTCCTATTTTCAAGAAGCCCGCTGCCGAAAACGGGACAAGACATGGGAGGTTGTTCTTTACTGGCCTTGGGTCATGGTCAGCGTCAGAGGCAGGAACATGGACAAGATGCCAGGACTCATCGCCGAGCACGGACTGGCCTTGCTGGAATTTCACCCGAACGGTGAACGGGTGGAGAGGGACGATCTTGCCGAACTTGAATCGGTCACCTTGACGGCACGTTTGGAAAACCCTGCCTTGCCGCCACCCGCCGAGGCCAAATCGCAGGCAGGGCCAAAGACCTCGTACCACCAAGGCTATTCGCTCTAGTCGTCGGTCTTTTCGGTGATTTCGATCCGCGTTACCGCCGGGTCATCTGCTTTGGCCGAAGCAGGCGGCGTCAATTCCCGCAAAGCGAGCAATTCATAGCGGATCACCGATTCATGCACATAGCGCAGCCCCCTCCCGGTCACAGTCACCATCGCATGGGTGTAGTAAAAATGAATTTCGGTGCCTTTTTCATTCACCTCAGAATAGAGGAGCCACGAATAGGGAATGAACCGCTGGCGCGAAGGCAAACAGAACATGATGCCATGAATCATTCGGGTCGATTCGGTGGAGTAGGGATATTCGTCTTTAAATGAGATCATAAAGCATTGCTTGATTGGTAAAGTTACATCCCGATTCCGTGGCCCTGCCGGGGCCGATGAATGGTTGGGGCATAATACGGGGATTGTTTCGGGCGCACCGAGGGAGGAGGCGCGGGCCGTTGCGTGATTTCTTCCTGCCGCTTCTGACGGAGCTTTTGTGCCATTTCCTCTACGGAGGGTGTCAACCCTTTACCCGGCGTTTGCCGAGTGGTTTCCTGTGGTGCAGGCGTCAACTTTTCCGTCACCGTTTCTTTGACCGCAGGCGCGACTTTTTCGGCCACGACTTCCGCAGGCCGAGGCCGCAGAGCTTCATGACGGGCAAGATGCTGGCGAATCTTTTCGGCACGCTTTTGAGCCGACATCCGAGGAAGAAATTCTTTTCCCCACGAGCGCATTTGCATAAGAAGTCTATTCTTGTCCACGGAGAACGGAGGAACCAGAGCGGGCGCGACTGGCAACCGTTCCAGTTGCAGGGCTGAGAACTTGACGTTGCTCCGCTGGATGGCCTCCACGTAGAGGCCCTTGTTTTCGACGTGCAAAATCAGGTCTTGGACGTGGCGGGTGCCTTTGACGTGGAACGCCTCTTTGTTGGCCATCGCCATTGCGGAACCGTTGTCCTCGATGCCGCGCACCTGAGCGCCCTTGATGCCCTGCGCCTTGTAATCGGTCAGGCAATCGCCCTGTCGCACCCGGCCATCGTTCGCCCGAAGTTGCAGGCCACTTTCAAACTGGACTGTATTTCCGACGACCCGCGCAATCGTCTGGCGCGACCCTTTCTCAAAAATACAGCCATTCTGCATAATCCTTTCTTGGAGGAGGAGCTTTTCACCGGGACCGCGTTCCATGCGGGAGCGGTCGAACACCGCCCGCACATGCCGATAAGGAAGCTGATGGGATTGCCCGTCCCACTCGACGGTAAGGGTATCCGGCTGAATCGAAACCACCGGCGCGCGGATAACGACCTGATCCACCTTGTATTCAACCACATCGCCCTGCCGATAAAACTGAGACGAGCGCAATTCGGCGGGCTGCAAATCGCATTTCACATGGACGTCAAGCAGGGTTTGACCATCGCGGCCCGAACGCTCCACATGCAAATCGTGGACGCGCCCTGCGAGGGCGTCGCTGATCCGGTGGACGGACGACACCGCCACCACGTCCCTGCCGTTGGCGCGACCTTCCACGATTTCCTTGGCCACTTTTTCAATGGCCTCATCGGGCGCAGTTTCGCGGATCATGCCGCGTTCGAGCATCTTTCCCACAGCACGCGCAAACTTCTCCTCATTCCCCGACGACAAATCGGCCGCAAGCTGCTTGTCGGCCACGGTCAGTTGCCGCCGCGAGATCGAGGCGCGAGGAACGTGCATTCCAAGGCCCAATTCGTCTTGCAGGAGCTTGACCGGCTGGCCCCGGCCCACCGCCGCCATTTGCTCGGTATCGCCCTGAAAAATCACTCGCGCATTGACCCGTTCCGCTTCCCGCACCAGGGCGAGAGCTTTCGGCGTATCGAGCAGCCCCGCCTCGTCAACGTAGATGTCCGCCCCACAGAAGGGCGTAGGATCATGCCTCGCCTGTACCAATAACGAATCAACTGTATTGGCCTGAGCGAAAATCCGCGCCACTTCTTTTTGCCCCGAAGCTTCCAGCCGGGGAGCTTCGTTCCGCAGGGTAACGCGGGCTTGTTCACCGTAAGGGGCGCAGATGAAGACCGGACGCCCGGCCCGATGGCTTTGGCCCACCAGTTGTTCAAGGCAAAACGTCTTGCCCGTACCGGCCCCGCCGCGAATGTTCAAAAATTGATCCTCTGACGTGCAAACGTACCGATGAATGGCCGCGAACTGGTTGAGCCACTTTTCGGCCTGAGCCGGGGTCAGTTGCTCTCCGCGCACGCGGGCTTGTTCGACCAACTCGCCTATTCGCTCTGGCGTGGCCATCAATGCCGCAGGAGCCACGTAATTCCTCTGGAGCGGTTCGTGTTGATTCATTCCCCTGACGACGGAGGTAAGCAGCGTCTTTTCTTCCCCAAGGATTTGCCGGGTGGTGACGGCTTCATGGCCATCCATGCGCCGGATCAAAAACCGGCGATCATCGCGCAGTTGAGCGGCCAACTTTTCATTCGCCACGGCCCCCGGCGCGAGCCGGACGATTTCTCCCATGAGATAGTCGAGGCGCACCACGCTTTGCTTTTCAAACGCGATTTGCGTTCCCTGCCGGATGGCTTCCGTCAAATCGAGCTTGGCCTTCACCGGAGAGCCGGAAGGCATTTCAACCATGAGGCCCCCTTTCTGCAACCGCTTCGCCACATCCTCCCGCAACGTCTTGCTCGAAATGCTGACTTTCTTGGGACGAGTCAGTGTCACCGCCTGTTGATCGAGGAGGTGATCGGCGACCAGACGCGGCTTGCCTTCCGCCCGCCCCAGCGTGGCCAGCAGAGCGTCAGGCTTGGCCAGCAGTTTGCGTTTCTCATCTTCCGAGAGTCCGTTGAGCGCCCGCGTGATTTGCTGCGGCATATAACCCCGCTTGAGCAGCGCCTTGACCGTTTTGACCTGATTGCCCCGCTCGCTGAATAATTCGATGGCCAAAGCCGGGACTTCCTTCAAGCCGAAGCCAGCGGGAGCGGCTTCGACCTGATAGCCAAGCCTGCCCATCCGTGCCGCCAGATTGTTGTGAATCCGCGCGTCGAGCGTCTTGCGCAGTTCCAGCATTTGCCCGTAATGAACGGCGAAATAGCCCTTACGCTCATTGTCCCACGTCACGTTGCCAATGAGCGCGTGAACGTGAAAATCGGGATCATTGGTGCGGCTGGTCTCATGCTGGAACAGGGCCGCAATCATCTGGCCCGTTGGCTTGGTCACTTCCTCATTTGCAAGGTTGCCGCGCCGATCCCGTACCGTGACCTGCGTTTCAAACCAGCGCAGTTCCTCCTTCACGGCAGCATAAAGCTCACCCTTCACCCGTTCATCCAAGGCCGCCGAGACGCTGACGGCTTTCGGCGGACTGTAAGTAAATTCGATGTACTTGATTTCCGAGACCCGTTGCCGCTTGGAATCGGCCCCCAACGACTTCATATCGCATTCCACGAAGGCAACGAACTTTTCCCGCGTCACCACCATTTCATCCAGTCCCAAGCGTTCAGCGACCTTTCCCACGAACTCGCCTCGATCCACTTTCTCACTCTCCACAAAGTAATCAGCCACATTCAAGTGAACTTCAAAATACTTGATTGCTCCTGCCGATGAAGTGCAAACCGCTTTTGAAACCATGACCGCTACTATATCTCAAAACTAAAACTCTTCTATAGAATCCAATCACTTTTCCTATAAATAATTTCAATCTACATATCCTTACCTAAATCTACATCTCTAGTTAATCCATAACCCAAAAACTCATGCTATTACCTCAATCTACCACTCCTTACCAATAACCCTTATCCAAACTCCCAATAACGATAGTCATAGTAAATAGAGTAGAGAATTAGGTAGCACACATGTCCCTAAGCGCGGCTTGAGGCAGGGTTTCAGACTGAAAACGTAGTCACTTGTTGCGAGTCTATATCGCGAAAACGGCATCAAGTCACAACAAGTGCCAACGAGTTGCTACCACTCACAACTCGTCCTACGTTCCGGCACAATGACCGGAAAACCTTTTCAATCGAAACTCACGCCACACTTCGCGCTCATAACGGAGATGCGCCGCAAGCGGCAGAGCTGGCAGGAGATCGTAAATCATCTCAAGACGCTCGGCATCACGAGCGACAAGGGAAGCGTCTGCGCGTTTTTCAAACGCCACCGCCGCCGGCCTGCGCCAATGGGGATGGAAATGGAAACGCCATCAGCACGGCGTTTAGTTTCTCAAATGCACTCCCCCAGTTCGCCAGAATTGACCGAATCTCTCCCGCCAGAGAGCGAGTTCGGCCCCGACCCGTTGACACGGAGCATTAAGAAGAAATGGAACATCCTAACCCCAACCCAAAATTAGTTATGTCTGACCTTAAAAAAATAAATCATCGTCTAGTCACCTGTTTTCAATCCAGCGGGCGCATCGGCAAGTCCACAGCGTTTGAAGGTATTCTCGCCTGGGCGAGGTTTGCCGGAGTTCCTGTTGCCGCCGTCGATTGTGACGCCGAGCACCTGACCCTGAGCAAGCGATTCCCCGAGGCTGCCTTTGTTGATGCCACCCGATCCAACGACGAATTTTTACAACTCATCATGGAATTGCCCGATACACCGCTGGCCGTGGCCGATTTCCCGGCTCAGGCCACCGACTTCCTGCTGAGCGCGATGGACAGCCTTCGCGTGCTAGACGCGCTTGATGCCCGCGAGACGCGTCTGACCGTGCTCATGTTCGCAGCGGATGACCCAACTGCCACGGCAAGTTTAGCGAAGACCTATCGCGCCCTCGGCGACCGCGCCGATTACCTGCTGGTCAAGAATCCAGCCCGGTTCCGTAGCGAGGTTTTTGACCAGACGGCGCTCGCGGAATTGTTCAAACGCAACCGAGTTCCAGTTCTCGAATTGCCCACCATCACCGCGACGACCATTCAAGCCATTCAGGATGCTAGCGCGGAAAAGAAGAAGCACCTGACCTATTCGGAAGCCGAAAAGCTGACATCCATCCACCAGATGTGCCGCTTTGAGATCGAGTATTTCCTGAATCGGATCTTCACCCAATGCGAAGACGTGGCACGGGTGCTTGTGCCCGATCCGGCCCTCATCAAGAACAAGGTGAGCCGACCGATCGAGAAAGCTACCCGTAGGGCCATCGACGAGTTTAACCCACTGGACAATATATGAGCCAGGACGACGACCTTTTGAATTACATCGTGGACGGGTTGCCGGGAAAAGACCGAGACATTGTCGCGCGCTCATTCTATGCGCTGGGTCATGGCGACCCTGACAGTGCGCCGGTGCAAATGACGGTGATGTTTACCGCCTGCACTCGGAAGATCGCCCAGATACCGGCAGAAATCAGGGGAGCCAACGTCGAATCCAGAAAGCAGCTTGCCGAAGCCAGGGAACTCGAACGCCAGGTCATTCAAAGAGTGGACATGAGCAACTCCATGGTGATTTCCGCGTTCCGGGACGAGGCCGTTCGCACCAAGGAAGCATTGCGTGAAACGGTAATTCAGGCCGACAGAACCAAATATCAGGCCGAGCAGATGGCGAAGGAGATGAAACCCGCCATCGCCGCCACGAAGGAAATAGGAGGGGATTTAACCCAACTCAGGGACGAAATCCGGAAATTCGATGGCTCTTTTCAAAGGGTGGAGAAGATGGCGGGTGATATTCACAGCAGCCACGTTATCAACTCTGATTTGTTCAAACACTTGACCAAGGAAATTCGCGCGAATTGGGCGACGATCGGTTTGGGCTTTGGGATGGCTCTGGAGTACGCGTTGATCGAGTCGCAGGCTCCCCCGTGGTCTGGTCTTGTTTTCTTCTCGCTCGTGGCTGGCCTTACGCAATGGCTCTTGCGCTGGAATTGGTGCCATGTACGGACGTTGGCTGAAAAGTTTTTGCCCCTTGCGAAAACTGAGCCTGCGGAGTGAATGAGGGTTTTCTCTAGCTGTTTTGGTTGGAAAACCTTTCCGTCCACTCGTTCGGAAATTTCCCGCAAGCAACGGGCGTCTTTTCCTTAGGTGTGGGAATTCTTTTCCGGCTTTTCTGTGTTTCGCGAGGCCGAGCAACCGCCGCGCCCCGCTTCTCCCGAACCAGAAGCGCGTCACGACCACTGAGGGTTTCCGTCAAGTAATTTTGTAGAAGTTGTTGGATGGTTAAAGTCGCGCTGAGGACCGTTGGATCACTGCGGCACCCCGCGCAAACGTCGCGCCAGGCGGACGCCTGTCACGCCGCTTGCTCGCCCCGTAAAGGCAATAAGTGGCCGCTGGCGCGGCGTGGCATTTTGCCCCCTGCGCATGTGAGGGGCAAAATGCTTTTCTTTACGGAACGAGCGCCCTGCGGGCTCTCTTCTGAAGGGTGGCGGTTGTCCGGCCTTGCGCGATAATTTCGTCACGCCTCGGTGGGTTTGTTTAAAATCGAAGTCGTGTTTAGGGCGGCAAGAAGTTGGTCCAGATACGGAACGAGGGGGCTGCCTTTGAGTCGCAACTGGGCTACATATCGGTGGTCGTCGTACGGAATGTCATGCGTCCAGCACTGATGCAGGATGCGGATCCACTTATAGGCCAGGGCACGCACGCTCGCCCACCTGCCTTTTCCCTGGGCTCTCTTGAGTCGAAAGAACGCCTGCGCCCAAAGACAGGACTTGATGCTGCTCTCCGCAAATTCCATAAAAGTTTGGTGGAGGAAGACCGGGCGAGCCATGCGCCGTTGGGTGCTGGTGCTTTTGCCGCTGCGTTTGATGATCGGTGCGATCCCGCTCAAACAGGCCAGGTTGACGGCGTGGGGCAGATTTTCTTTTTGCGAACCCAAGGCCGCCATCAACCGGGCGCCAATGACGGGACCGACTCCCGGGAAGCTCTGCAAGATGGCATCCTGGGGCTGGGCGGAGGCCAACTCGGCGATTTGTTTTTCGTAGGCGGCAACATGAACATTGAGGGTGCGGATTTGGTCGAGCAACAGCCCCAGACGCATTTCACAAGCCTCCAGCATCGGCGCGTCATGGGTCAGAGGCTCCGCTTTTTCCACGAGCAACAACCGGGCTTCAATGGCTTTTCCACGGCGAACATGCTGCCCATAGTAAAAGGCACGGATCGTGGCAGCAGAGGATTGTTTGAGGGCCTGGAGCGTCGGCCAGCGTTTGAGGAAGGCCAGAGTCATCGGCTTACTCATGTTTTCTCCGCAAAGTTCCAACGCCTGGGGATAGTAGATTTTGAGCAGGCTGATCAAGCTTAACACCGCGTCGGTGCGGTCATTGACAGCCTTGCGCCGGCCTTCCACCAAAAGCCGCAGCCGCCGGATCGAGGGGCTTTCCGGTTCCCATTTAGGGAAGTGTTGGCGGTGGGTCTTGAGCAATTCCAGGATCACCAGCGCGTCGGTCGCATCGTCTTTTTTGCGCGAACTGTGGAGCACCTCCCGGTACCGGGCCGTCCGGCTGGGATTCATGGGATAGAGTTCCACTCCGGGCAAATCCATTAGAGCGTGAAGCAGGCCCGGAGCGGGTTGCTCAAAGGCGATCTCCAGCAGATGGCCCGGATGGGCCTGCTGCCAGCGGCGAACGAAGCCATGAAGCGTTTCCGCACCGGTTTTAAAGATTTCCTGTACCGGCCGCGTGGCTCCGGGAGGTAAAATAGCGGCGTGCATTTCATGGTCTCCCCGATCCAGCGCGATCTGCACCGGAAGAGGAATAACGATTGGGGGTGTTGACTTGCGTGTGGGCATTGTTTCTCCAGTTTTAGGGTTGGTTTCAGGCGGGAGAACGGGAGCGCGAGTGTGAGCACGGTGAAGGCCGTAGAGTGTGACCGTCCGGCTGTCGAGGGCGCGGCGATGACCACTGAGGATTCGTCTGGCTCAAACTCAATCCCGCCCGTCTGAAACTCGTGACGGAAGCGTCGATCCCGAAGGACCGCGCAGTCGGCTGCTGATTCATGACGGACGGGAGCCCCGGACTCTCATCCGGAAATTTAAGTTTATTCACCGGACGCATTCGCGCCTCGGCGAAGTTATTCACAATGAGCGGGCGGAGGAGCTCGCGGGGCTCTCCTTCCGCCCATCATGAATAACTATCGGCTAACCTCTACGTCGGCTGCTTTTTGCTGCGGTTGGTGTGCCGCGTTTCGATCCCCGGCCCGAGAGGAAGAGGGGCCGGGGTTCAAAACGCGGGAGATGAGCGCTCCCGTTGGTCGCTGGGCACGCCTCAAAAATCGCCGGAATGCGTTTTGTCGCAGTCCGGGTTGAATGCCGAGAATAGACGCTGATGGCAAAATAGATTCCGCGAGTTTTTCCTCAGGAAAGAGGTAACCCTATAAACTCAGGAAGCCATTGGTGCCGCTTCGGCCATGTGCTCGCGCGCGCGCTGGATAACTACTCTCTGCGTCCAGCTCCACGGCGGTGCGTGATTGCCCTCTGACGACGGTGAAGCACGGTGAACATGGTGATCGCGCTGTGTTTTTGAGCTTTTCCTACGACAACGCTTTACAACCGCGCAGATGGATATACCGTGTAAATACACGGCATATGGCTCCCCCATTAACAAAGCATCTGACTGAAGCCCAGCTTCGAATCGCGCGTGTCATTGCTCGCTGGGAGCACCAAGAGCGTCCTGCTTTTGTTCCTGATCTGGTAAATGCCTTGGGCTTGCCCGCCGAGAGCAGCTTGACGGAAACCCTTCAACGGATGGAGCGGAACGAGTTCGTTGAAATACTTGGTGGCGGAGCGAAGGGACGGCGGCGGCTCGTGCGCCTGACTGCCAAGGGGCATTTTGCTGTGGGCAGCGGTGGCCTACCACTCTTGGGAGACATTCCCGCCGGTCCTCTGACCGAAGCTCTTGCAGACGCACCCACGGTTGTTGCAGAAGACGATCTTCTCTCTTGGCGGCAAGGTGATTTTCTGTTGCGAGTGAAGGGTGACTCGATGATTGGTGACGGGATTCTCCCCGGCGATTGGGTTCTCCTGCGCCCAAACGAGGACGTTCAGGACGGCGAGATCGCTGCGGTTCACGCCAATGACAATTACGAAGGCACGCTCAAGCATGTTCTGGTTGAGTCTGGACAAGTTCGACTTCGCGCCAGCAACCCCGATTACGATGACATCGTCGTTCCTGCCGTGAACTGGCGCGGGGTGGCAGGAGTCTTTCGGGGGCTCGTGCGCAAACAAGGAGCTAAAGGGTGAAGGCTTCCCTTTCTGCGATGCAAAAAATCTCTTTGTCAGAGGATCGCGAAGATTGCAGCCCCAATGGAACATCTTAATACTCCCCCTAACCCTGTAAATGGATCGTCGTCTTGAAAAGTCACTCATCTACCAACCAAACACCGGAGGAGACGATTCCGGGCTTCTTTCGCCATCCCAGCGAGTGGGAGTCGGACCAGTTTGCGCGTGCGCACAGTCACTATCTTTCGAGGGCGTGGAAGGAGTTTGGTCTTTGGGCCATTTTCTGCGTGGAAGGACGGCCAACGGTCTATTTCAAGAAAGTCGCCAAGCGGAAGGCAGACCAAGAGGCTGACTGGCATCGACGGCTTTGGAATCATGGTATCGCCACCATGCTGGTGGTTGAAGATGACCGGGAGACACGCATTTTTTCTGCTCTTGCCAAGCCCAAGCCCGGTACTCCTGAGCCCGTCGACGACAACCGGTTGGTAGAGGTCGTCGACCAAGCCGCCTTCGCCGCAGAAATATTGCAGTTTGTTCGTCGGGTCGAGACTGGCCAGTACTACCTCGATCACCCCAATAAATTCGACGCCAAGTCAAGTGTAGACGCCTATCTCTTGAGCAACTTGGGTGCGGCTAGAAACGAGTTGTGTAACAGCAATGACGACACGTCCCTCGCGCCTGCCACGGCGCATGCGCTTCTTGGCCGCTGTCTTTTCACGAGCTATTTGTTGGAGCGTGAGATCATCGGACCGCAACAGTTGAGGCATATTGGAGCACCGGCGGCAAAAACAATGCGTGAACTTCTGGAGCAAGTCACGGCGACTGAGGCTATCCAGATTCTGTATGATCTTTTCCGGCTACTACAGGATGACTTCAACGGTAGTTTGTTTGGCCTGCAACTCGTAGGTGAAAAGCGGCAGATTCGGGCGCGGCACATCGACGTCCTAAAGAGATTCTTCGCAGGAGAAGATTTCAACGCGCATCAGCCCCTTCTGCCCGGACTCAACCTCTACGATTTCAAGCTTATCCCCATTGAATTCATCAGCGCCATCTACGAAGATTTTCTGGCCGCTGAAGCAAAAGGTTCGAGTGATGACACGTCCAAGAGTGGCCAGCGCAAGGCCGGTGCCTTTTATACTCCCCCACGTTTGGCAGAGCTTGTTGTCGATGTGGCTACTCGCGGTTGGGACACTCTTCTCGACAAACGCTGCTTGGATCCCGCCTGCGGCTCTGGTGTTTTTCTCGTTATTCTCTTTCAGCGGATGGCTGACGAATGGCGGCGCCGTCATCCGCGAGCGAAGAATACTCAACGGGCAAAAGCGTTGCGTTCGCTCCTAACAGAAAACCTGTGCGGTATTGACCGAGATCACACGGCCTGCATGGTGGCCTGCTTCAGCCTCTATCTTGGATTCCTCGATCAATTCGACGAACCGAGTGATATTTGGGAACTCAAGCGTGAGCTTGATGCGTCCGGTTCTGCGAAGGTTTTGCCAGAGCTTTTGGCTGCGAAGGATCAAACAGTCCCATCCGTGGCCACGATCAATGACGCGGATTTCTTTGATGCAAAGTATCCCGACTTGGGAAAGTTCGATCTCATCATCGGAAATCCACCTTGGGTCGGACGTCAACAGACGGGTCAGGTAGACTTAATGGAGAGCTGGTTGCTGTCTGATCAAAATCCCGACTTCCAAAGTGCCTCCGGGTCACACGCGAACCGCATTGCTCGGTACATTCCAGAGAAACAATCGGCCGTTGCGTTCATGTGGAAAACGCCCATGCACGCTAAGGAAACTGGGCGTGTGTGCTTACTCTTGCCCTCTCGAGTTTTTCTTTCCCTTAGCAACGATTCGTTTCAAGCCGCTTGGTTTCGTCGTTTTACTGCGGAAGAGATATGGCTCTTGGCCGATTATCGACACCTGCTTTTTGCGGGGGCAATTTGCCCCGCCCTTATCGCCGTCTTTGCTCCAGAAAGACCTGATCGGGATACTACTGAGATCGATTATTTCGTACCCAAAGTTGACCGACTGGACCCTCGTCGTGCGGGAATTGTCGTGATGCCAGATGATCAGAAAAGGGTTCCGCTCCGGGATGTCATAGACAGTGCTGACGAAGGTAGAGCAGCGGCTTTCTGGAAGAAACATTACTGGGGCACTGGACGCGATCTTGAGCTGGTGGATCGCCTGAGTTCCTTGCCAAGGCTCGGCGAGGTGGCAGATCGACCCGGCAAAGCTCGGTGGTCGAAGGGCGGCGGATTTCAACCTTTCCATCCGGGTATAACGACCGGGGAGGCAAAAGACTGCTGGTGGAATCAATCCCACTTGTACCTTGATACGGCCTCGGATGAATTTGATCTGCTGTTGTTGGAGAGCGATTGCAGGGAGGTCGGGGCTAAGTTCCGAAAGCTTCGAAGGAAGCCTGACCCAAGACTTTCGCAGCCTCCCTTGGTCATTTTTAATCGCGCCTGTACCAAGATCGCCTTCTCTGATTTTCCGGTGATTTTCCAGCACACTCTCGCTGCGATTGCCGGGCCGAAAGGGGACGCTGAGCTGCTCCTTTTTCTCACTGCCGTGCTTAACTCACCGCTTTGTCTCTACTTCCTCTTTCACACCACGGCAAATCTTGGCATCGAGCGTGAGACCGCGCTTCTTGATGAATACATGCGAGTGCCATTTCCTCTTCCCGAACAGACTCGACGTCCTGAGGTTAGTCGTGAAATCGTGAAAAAAGTGGCCGCTCGGTTGCGCGACGCACGCAAGGCCTTGGGCAATCAGTTTCAGTTAGCCGGACAGCGCGACCACATCATTGAAGAAGCGAAGGCAGACGCAACAAAACTGGTGTTTGATTACTTTCAGCTTTCCACTTGGGAGCGGCAGCTTGTTGAGGATACGGTCGATATTTTCCGGCGCAGTGCTACTCCCGATTCTCTCGACGGCGACATTCCAACACTGCGACGGACTAAACCGTCTCAAATTGATTGGCATCGCCATTATGCCGACCTGATCTGTAGCACCATCAATAACTGGGCCAAACGGCAGCCTTGGAAAGTTGAGGCTGGGCTGCAAGTGTCCTCTTCTCTGGGGCTGGGGCTGCTTACCCTCCGTCGTACCGAAGAGCCTTCTTCGTTTCAGGAGAAGGTGGCCGGTGCAGACTTTGAACGCATCCTTGAGCGACTGCAACGAGTCTCCATCCAGCAGGGAGGGCGCATCTCTTATCTTCGCGGTTTCGCCCTGATTGAAGCCCGAAGCATTCACATCCTCAAGCCGCTGACCGTGCGCCACTGGACTCGCACGGCGGCCCTCAATGACGCTGATAGCCTCGTGGCACAAATGCTGGCCGCCACCCAACGTGCCTAATGCAAATCGTCACCAGTACCACCAGTACAGGGGCGAGCCAATGGTTCCCCGAAGGATTCGTTCCTGAAGTCATCGAGCTTCTTTTGGCGACGTGGAAAAAATTAGCTCTGCCCGACGACGTACGCTTGGAAACCCGCATTACGGCCTTGTTTAACAACGCGCTTGAGGATGAATACACCAAGCAAAATAAGCCTTGGTATGTCTTTCCCGAGATCAAGAAAATCGATTCTAAAACCGGTAAGGAAGTCGCCCGCACTGATATTCGCTTCTATCACCGCGCCACCCCGGGGCAAAAACTTTACTTTGCTCTCGAGGGAAAGAGGCTGCACGCCCATTCCGACAACGGAACACGTCCCGGCTATGGAGAGTACGTAGGCGCTGACGGGATGATGTGCTTCGTGACGGGAAAATATAGTGAGATAGCTTCCTGCGGAGGAATGCTCGGATACGTGATGGATGGCAAATTGAAGTCGGCATCGAAGGGGATAGCTAAAGCCATTGGCAATACATCCGTCCCCTTAATGCTGGCCGCAGGCAGCACCTATTCGCCTTGCCAGCACATGCCGAAACATCCTTGGAATGGCGTAACTCAGCACAGCAGGGGGAGTGGTCCATTCGACATCTACCACCTCCTGTTTTCTGTGCCTCAATGCGTCAAGAAGCACGGTTCTACGGCATCTTCCTCCAAAACTTCCTGAACCACTGAAGGGCTGTTTGCTAGATAGAGGAGAACCTCCATCGGTAGCGATGAGCTAAAAGAAAAGTGCCGCGCGGGAAGAACACTTTTCTTTCGTCGTCAGCTAGCCCATAAGGGCATGATTGCGCGACGACATTGGCGAGAGTCCAGCGCGAGGTTAGTCGCTGCGGATAGCTCGTGAATCAGAATTAGTGGGCTTATTGACAATACCCACCCCGGCTTTGACCGTGGCGGGTCCAATCCACCGATACCACACGACTACTTAACCTCCTTGTCGTTCGTTCCAATTCCTTCAGCGCGACCTGAGCAATCAGGCCTAAGTGCAAACCAAGCGGCTGCGGCATCCGGTGTCACCAGTTCGCGGTAATGGCCGAAGATAACTTCCGGCGAATTACCAGCTTCCAAAGCAACCCGCGCCGTATCGTGCAGGATAGCCAGCCGATACGAAATGAACGAATGGCGCAGACCGTTCTCCTGCCACTCGAAACCCTCGCAAAGCCGCGCCGCCGCGATTTGCGGGCGCTGGTGGAGGCATACCGAACCGGAAGCCTGTTTGCAAGGTGTCAGCCACAACTTGAGGTTATCCGAGATCGGCACGAGCCGCCGTTGGCGGGTCTTGGCCTTGCTCGCATCCACGGTGATGAAGCCGCGATCCAAATCAATTTCCTTCCAGTCCAGCCGCTGCAATTCGGCCATCCGCAGCCCCGCGAAGGCACCCAGGGCGAGGAAAGGCCGCAAGGTTACATCGGCATTATTGAGCAGAATGGCGATGTTTTCCGGCGTGAAGATGGAGACAGAGCTTTTCGTCTCCTTGTACCGCACCATCGCTGGGAACGGACTGCCGCCCCTGACCAAATAACTCCGGCCCTCTGCCCAATTACCGCAGGCTACCAGGATAATCCGCATCCCGTTCTTGGTTTTCGCCGCGAAAGCAAGACCGCCAAGCCAGGCATCGAGTTCCGTCGTCTTCAAATCGGGCAGCATCTTGCCGGGAAACGCCTTGGCCAAGTCGCCGACGATTTTGCGGCATTGGCTGACGTAATGCGCGGAAAGGCCCGACTGTTCGCGGGACTTCGCGAATTGCTCCGCGATTTCCGCCAGTGTCAGGCGGGGCACATCCGCCCGGTTATGCCGCAGGAAGAATTCCACCGCTTCCCGCAGAGTCGCCTTGCCCAGCTTACTGACAGCCTGCGCGTGTTCCTCCACCGCCACATGCAACGCATAGCTTGGAGCAAGAACCCGCCGGGCGGCAATGAGACTTTCCAACTCAGGCGTGGCCATCGCCTCGACTGCTTCCGCGTCGTTCGTCAACCCACCGAGTATTTGCTTGGCCACCCGCTTCGCCTCGGCTTTGTCCGCGAAGTTTTTCTGAACCCGCCGTCCCGCCGCATAATAAGCAAGCTGGTACATCGCCTTACCGCGATTGACCGATTGATAGAGTTTGACCGTCTGATTTCCGTTTGTGATAACTGTCGCCATATACTGTATGGCGGGATGTCAACCCATCTGCATTTGCGATGCATTCCGTTATGCTAGAATCGGTCACTCACTCAAGTGACTCTCATTTCAATGTTCTAGCTTCGGTCAGAGATCGATGCTATTGGAGGGTAGTTTTGCACCGGAGCTTTACTGCCCTCCGCAGGAGCGACGGTCAGAGACCGCCGCTACATTAAGATTTTCATGCTCCGCCTCTTCCTCACTCACAGCCTGCGCTACTTCGCGCGGCACCCGGCGCTCACCGCGCTCAACATCGTCGGCATCGCGCTCGGCGTCACCGTCTTTCTCAGCGTCCAGATCATCAACCACAGCGCGCTCGAATCGTTCCGCGCCTCGGTCGACATCGTCGCGGGCAAGGCCGACCTCGAAGTCATCGGCGACGGCCTCCGCTTCGACGAGAACGCCTATCCTGTCGTCGCCGACGATCCCGACATCGCCGCCGCCACGCCCACCGTCGAGGACGTCGCCAGCCTCACCGACCATCCCGGCGAATACCTGCAGCTCCTCGGCATCGACATCTTTTCCAACGGCCCGCTCCGCACCTTCGAGCTCCACGATGCGCAAAACCAAACGCCCGACATCCTCGGCTTTCTCCGCGACCCCAAGGTCATCGCCGTCACCCGCAAACTCAGCGCGCGGCTCGGCCTCCAGATCGGCGACCCGCTCCGGGTCGAGACCCAGACCGGAACGGAAACCTTCCACATCGGCTACATCCTCGATTTCGGCGAGGACGCGCCCGGCGCCGACGAGCACCTCTCCGTCATGGACATCGCCAACGTGCAGGAAAATTTCCGCCACGTCGGCAAACTCACCCGCATCTCCGCGCTGCTCCGCCCCGGCGCGAATTTCGACGCCGTCTGCGCCCGCCTACGCGCCGAATTGCCCGCCAACGTCATCGTCCAGGCCCCCGACCGCCGCAACCGCCAGATCGAGCGGATGCTCGGCGCGTTCCAGCTCAACCTCACCGCGCTCTCGCTCATCTCGCTCCTCGTCGGCATGTTTCTCATCTACAATACCGTGGCCACCGCGGTCGTGCGGCGGCGGCACGAGATCGGCGTCCTGCGCGCGCTCGGCCTGAGCGGACTTGCGGTGCAGGCCCTCTTCATGGGCGAGGCGCTCGTGCTCGGCATCGCCGGCTCCCTGCTCGGCCTTGTTCTCGGCGTCGTCCTCGCCGGCCAACTCGTCGGCGCCGTCTCGCAAACCATCACTTCCCTCTACATTCTCGCCAGCATCCAGAACCTTTTCGTCTCGCCCTGGGCCGTTGCCGCCGCGCTTGTCCTTTGCCTCGGCGCGGTCCTGCTCGCCGCCTGGTTTCCCGCGCGCGAAGCCGCCGCGCTCTCGCCCGTCGAGGCGCTCAGCATCGGCCATCTCGAAGAGCAAAGCGCGCGCAGCACCCGCCGCTGGCTCGCCATCGGCGTCGGCCTGCTCGTCCTCGCCGCGCTGCTCGCCCACGTCAGCCTCACTTACGGTCCCGCCTGGCTCAGCTTCGGCGCGGCGCTCTTCACCCTCCTCGGTTTTGCCTTTTTCGTCCCGACCCTCAGCGTCCTTTTTTCGACCTGGATCAAGCCCCGCTCCATCATGGCGAGGATCGCCTTCGGCCATTTCGCCCAGTCGCTCCATCGCACCTCGATGGCCATCGCGTCGCTCGTCGTCGCCCTGGCCATGGTCGTCGGCATCTCGACCATGATCTACAGTTTTCGCATGACCGTGCAGAGCTGGCTCGAACGCTCCATCCAGTCCGATCTCGTCATCGCTCCCGCCGCCAATCTCCTCATCGGCAACCGCGAAATGATCCGGCCCGAAGTCGAGCGGATCGTCGCCGCGACGCCCCACGTCACCTACGATTCCTTCCGCGAACTCCGCGTCAACCTCGACGGCCGTCAGGTCAAGCTCGCCTCCGTCCGCCTCGCCGTCACCCGCTACATCGAAAAGCTCACCTTCGCCCAAGGCAACGACAAGGAAGCCTTCGACGCAGCCATCGACCACGGCGCGGTGCTGGTCAGCCAGCCCTTCTTTCGCCGGTTCCATCTCGGCCTCGGCGACACGATCAACCTCGCCACGCCGACCGGCCGCCACGACTTCAAAATCGCGGGCGTCTACATCGACTACACCACCGAGGGCGGCGTCATCCTCGTCGATTGGCAGACCTACCGGAAATTCTGGCAGGACGACGCCATCAACGGGATCGGCATCTACATCGACAAAAATTCGGGCCTCTCCGCCACGCAGCTCCAGGCCCAACTGCGCCCGAAGATCGCGCCCTACGGCGATTATTTGATCAAGTCGAACCAGGAACTGCGCGAGCAGGTCTTCCGCATCTTCGACCAGACCTTCTCCGTCACCTACATCCTGCAAACCATCGGCATCATCATCTCCGCGCTCGGAATTTTTCTTTCGCTCACCATCCTCGTCACCGAACGCCGCCGCGAAATCAGCATCCTCCGCGCGGTCGGCGCGTCGCGCGGCGAGATCGAGGCGCTCGTCCTCTGGGAGGCGGGCATCATCGGCCTGCTCGGCTCGTTCCTCGGCATCGTCGCGGGCCTCGCCCTCGCCTGGATCCTCAGCTTCGTCATCAACGTCTCCTTCTTCGGCTGGACCATTTCGTGGGCCACCCCGTGGCGGTTTCTCCTCAGCCTGCCCGTCGCCGTCATCGCCGCCGCGCTCGCCGCCGGTTACGGGCCCGCCCGCCAGGCCGCGCATCTCGACATCGCCGACGGCGTGAAGATGGAGTAAACTATAAGGTTACGCATGACGCAACTCACCCTCATTCTTTGCGTGCTCGTTCTGGGCACGATCCCCGTTTCGGCAACAGATAATTACGCATACGGTCCCACTGAATATATCACCATCACGGACGGCCTGTCGCCAGACGGTAAATATGCAATTACTGCACACGGTGAAGGAGAATACGGGTATGACAACTTTCGCATTTATCTCACCAATGCCAGGACAGGGAAGAACATCGGCCCTTTAGAGGAGATCACGGAAAACTTGGATACGGGAGCAGCGTCGTTTTGCGCTCTTTGGTCCAAAGATTCGGAAGAAGTCTCCATCTTCTACCGGGTTTCGAGGCATAAACCCATCAAGGAAATTTCTTATCGGATAAAGGGTCACCGAGCCTTTCTGATCAAAGGTCCCTTTGACGTCGAACCGGACTACGCATGGTACTGGTCTCAACATTGCTCGTACTTGCATCAAACTGGTAAAACGTTTGGAAAACCGCTGCCGAAACAAAGTGCGGAGACGCCCTAAAATTCACTCCTAAGAATTTATTCTCGCTGGATACCACCCTGCGCTAATCATTCACCCCCTATGAGCGAAAAGACCTTCAGCAAAATTGGTGTCGTTGGCGTGGGCCGGATGGGCGCGAATATGGCGCGGCGGCTGGCCGAGCAAGGATTTCAGGTGACCGCCGTCCACGACGTGCGCCGGGAAGCGGCCGCCGGGCTGGCGAACGAACTGAACTGTCTTGCGCCGGAAAAGCTGGCCGAGGTCACCGCGAGCGCCGACTTCATCCTCACCGTCGTTTCCGACGACCAGGCCATGCGCGACATCTTCACCGCTCCCGGCGACAACCTGCTCGTCGCCGCCGCCGGCCGCACCTTTATCAACTTCGCCACCGTTTCGCCGCAGGTCCACCTCGACGTCGAGGCCGCGGCCCGGCGCGCGGGCGCGGCGGCCATCGAAGCCTGCATGGCCTCCAGCATCACCCAGGCCCGGCAGGGAACGCTCTATCTTATTGTGGCCGGCGATCGCGCCGTCGTCGAAAAGGCGAACCCGCTGCTCGAGGCGCTCAGCCTCGCGCGCCGTTACGTCGGGCCGACCGGCCGCGCGGCGCAGGTCAAGGCGCTGGTCAACATGGTGATGAATATCAACACGGCCGGCCTGGCTGAAGGCCTCGCCTTGGGCGACGCGCTCGGCCTCAACCTCGATGTCCTGCGCGAGATCTTTGCCCAGACCGGCGCGAACTCCCGCGTGCTGGAAACCGACGGCGCCGACATGCAAAATCGCGAGCACGACTGCTATTTCTCCGCCGCCCACGCCGCCAAGGACTCGGGCATCGCCGTGGCGCTGGCCGCGGAAGCCGGCATTACCGTCCCGCTGGCCCAGGCGACCCTCGCGCAATATCGGCTCATGATCGAGAAGGGCCTGGGCGAACTCGACAAGTCGGGCGTCGCCGAACTGACCTTCAAGGGACGCGGAAGGTAATCCCCTATCGTGTCGGCGATGGCAATGTCGCGTCAGCGACTTTATTAAAAGATCGTCATCCTGAGCTTGTCGAATCTTGACCGTTGGGAACGGTCAAGATGGAATCGCCGTAGGCGATCCCGTGGGGCGAGGGTTCGCGGGAGCGAACCGATTCAACGACCTCTAACTATTTTTGCCTTCCCCGGGTGGTCCGCCCTACTTGCTGCCCGGCCCTCTTATGGCAACGACATGAATGGAAAACGCTTTATTTGGCGCCGAAAACCAACCGCCGACGCGTGGCGAAAACCAACGCGCCGAGACCGAGAGCCATCAAGCCATAGCTGCTCGGCTCGGGCACCGCTTCCACCACAAAACCGGAAAGCTCCAGCGGATAGCTGCTCGTATCGTTGATCAGCAGGCTTTCCGTCCCCCCCGTCGTCGTGAAGGAATCGGTGATAAACCACGGGCCATACCCATCGCCCGCCGTCACGCTGTCGGACGTCACCGAGCCGTCGGTCACGCTCGCCGAGCGGACATCGCTGGCGTCGAAAAACAATTGCGCGGCATAGGTCCCCGCGGCCAGGTTCGTGATGCTGAGCGTCTGCGAATAATCGCCGGTGAAATTATAGGCGCCATCGATCACCAGCGCATCGACAGGCGAACCGCTGACTCCCGCTCCGCCGTCGCGCCCGCTGTCGACCCCCTCGTTCGTCAGGCTGTAGTTGGGGCCGCTCAGGTCCGCCCCGCCGGCCGTTCCGTCGACGGCGGTGAAGGTGATCCCGTTGAGCGTCACCGCGGCCGAGGTCGCCGTGCTGTCGTCCTCGCTGTAGAAATTGATGGCTTCGATCACCTGCCCTCCCGTGTCTTCCACATTGGAACCATCGAGGGCCAGGACTCCGTCGGTAAACGTCGCCTGCGCATCCGCCCTGCCTGCAAAAATGCCGATCAAGCTGAAGAGAGCCAGGAACTGGATTTTTGATTTCATTTTGGACCCGGGGCAGTAATGAATGGTCAAGGTTGATCGTTAAGGCTCATTCACAATATTCACAAAAATCGCTATTGCAAGCTTTTATTGAGTTTACGCTTCAACCACCGCATCCAATCCTCCGGCTCATGCCTTCGCTTGTCGATTCAACTTGGCCAGCACCGACGGATCGCGCACATCGGCCCAGGCGCGACGCAACGTCACGCCCCGCAAATGGGCGCCCGATTCTTTGACGAATGACTTGAGCGCGTCGGTAAACTCATATTCTCCGCGCGGCGATTTTTCCAGCTTGGCCGTGTACCGAAAAATCAGCGCCGGCAGGATATAAATCCCCGCGTTATAGTAGGCGTTCGCCGGCGGAGCTCCCGAGCCCTTTTCCACCAGATCAATCATGAAGCCGTCGCCATCCAGCACCACCGCGCCGCCCTTGGTCAGGTCCTCGCCATCCTTCACCGCGATCACGCCCGACTCACGGCAAGCCTCCACCAGCAGCGCGTAATCGGTCGGCGGCCGCAGCAGGATGTCGCCGTAAGTGAGGAGAAAGCGGTCCGGTCCCACCCACTCCTTCGCCAGCTCCGGCGCCTTGCCCGTGCCGTCCTGCACCACCTGCTCGCCGTAAGTAACGGCCACGTTCCAGCGCGCGCCGTCGCCGAAATGATCGCGGATCACATCGCCGCACCAGCCCGTGATGATGAAAAAGTCGGTGATCTTCGCCTCGTCGCGCAAACCCTCCACGATATGTTCGAGGACCGGCTTCCCCTCGACCTGCACCATCGGCTTCGGCAGATGCGTAGTGAGCTCGCCCATCCGGGTCCCCTTCCCCGCGGCGAGAATGACGGCTTTCATAGTGCTTAATCTTTACCGTTTAAAGCGGGCCGTAAAGCTTACAAACCGGCGTAAATGCTTTTAAACATTGCTCATGCCAAATGCCCGGAATTCCCGTGAGAACATAAAGCTGATCACCCCCATGATAAAAACCAACCTTCTCCACGGTTGCAATTTGGCTGTGATAAACAAGCTGTTCTGGCTGTAACTTGTTGTGAAATTTCCAGTCGCTCAGGAAATTCTCCAGGAACTCTCGATTTGCAATCTGAACCGGAGTTCCGAGCTCAAATCTAGCTTTATAAATAAATTTAGTCTCTCCCATGGGCGAACGGTGAAGGAATAGTTAGAGGTCCTTCGACAGCGCCGAGACAAGCTCGGCTTGCTCAGGATGACAATTTACTTCTTAAACACCAAGTCAAACAGCCACGCCGCCCAGCCCGTGCCCGGCGAACTCGGCCTCACGGCGGGAGAACCCGACCCTGAACCGGGCGCGGACGAAGGAGCGGAAGCGCCCGACCCCTTCCCCGCAATTGTGCCGTTGGGCGCGCCGGCCGGCATCGGCGTCGAGGTCGAAGCCTCAATCGTGTCCGGGTGCATCGTGATGCAGACCGCGCCGGTCAGCATCACCCCCGCGTCGGGCGGAGTCTCCAGCAGCGAACCGCTCAGCAGCAGCAAGCCCGACACCGGCGCGTTGTAGCCCGGCAGGCGAAAAGACCCGCCCGTCAAGCGTTCCGGGGTCAGGATCTTGCGGCCCGGCTCGTCGTTATAGTGAGCCGGGTCATGAATCAGGATCATGTCCGGTTCCGCATTCACCAGCGTCACCGCATGGCCGATATTCAGGGCGTCCGAAAACGTGTTGCTGGCGCGGTCGAAATTGCAGTAGGCGAGCAGCAGGATGAAGCCCTTGTTCGGATCATCGTTTTCCTGGAGCCAATCCTGGGTAAAGGGACTCGGCGTCTTCTCGCTGCCATACTTCGCCGCGTCAGCGTCCTGCACGATGGCGGAGGACGACGCCCGGGTCCAATCGAGCCCCCGATACTCGACATCGCAACTGTAGCCCGCATCCGAAATATACTTCCGTATCCCGTAGGTGATCGCGTCCGTGCGCGTCCCCAGGTCGTAACGCGCGTCGGTCGCCCGCATGATCGCGTGGAGCGTATGCTCGTAGCCATCGTCCTTGCTGTCGCCGCTCACGATCAATTTCGGATAGCCGTGCGTGCCAAACCAAACGATCAGGTTCGCCGTCGAGGTGGGCAGGCAGGTCTCCTGATCCTGGCTCAAGTCGGGCATGCCCGGTTTTTCCGCGGCCAAAGCCGAAAGCCCCGTCCATCCGGCCAGGCAAAAGCCGAGCAGAACGGGCTGAAATAAGAGCCGGGAAATGTGCATAAGTGAGGGAAGCAATTTCCATACCCTACCCTTTTTTCCAGGGCCTTCCCGCCTGCCTTCCTCCCAGCCGCCCGACCGATCCCCTAAAAGTCGGCCTGCGAGGTGACAACTTTGCCTACCAAACCGTAGGCTTTTGCCTCGTCGGCGCTCATCCAGAAATTGCGATCGGTGTCCCTCTCGATCCGCTCCACCGGCTGGCCCGTCTGCACGGAAAAAATCTTATTCAGCCGGTCGCGCATCTTCAGGATTTCCTGCGCCTCGATGCTGATGTCGCTCGCCTGCCCGCCCACGCCGCCGCTCGGCTGGTGGAGCATGAACCGCGTGTTCGGCAGCGAATAGCGGTCCTCCGTCGGCACCGCGACATAAATCAGCGCCCCCGCGCTCGCCACCCAGCCCGTCCCGAGAATTTTCACCTTCGGCTTCACGAACGTCAGCATGTCGTGGATCGTGTCGCCCGCCTCGACATGCCCGCCCTGCGAATTGATGATCACCTTGATGTCCTGGTCGTTGAGCGCGGAGAGAAGGATCAGCTTTTCGCAAACTTCGCGCGCGACCTTCTGCGTGATCTCGCCAAAAAGGAGAATCGTCCGCGTCTCGAGAAACTTTTCCTCCAGCCGGGACTTCGGCTCCTTCTCTTTCTTTTCCTTCTCCTCTTTCTCGGGTGAATCGTCACGAAACCAGGGCTGATGCGGCAAAAAATCCATACCTTGGATCATACCTCGTCCCGCCCCGCTGGCAACTCCTGCGGAGGGCAGTCTTTCAAAGTCCATATTTCGCCTTCAGATAATCGACGAAATAAGTCGCCCGCAACGGCTCGCCCGTCGCCTGCTCGATCAGCTCCGACGGCGAATAGCGCCGCCCATGCCGGTGAATCTTCTCGCGCAGCCAGGTCAGCAAGCGACCGTAGAACGCCTCCTTCAGGTCGGCATCGAGCCCCGGCGCCTGCTTCCGCGCCGCCGCGAAAAGCTGCGCCGCGTTCAGCGTCCCCAGCGTGTAGGTGGGGAAATAACCGATCGATCCCATCGACCAATGGACATCCTGCAAGCAGCCTCGGCGATCGTCCGGCACCGGAATCTGGAACAGCTCCTCGAAGCGCGCGTTCCACGCCGCCGGCAAATCGGCCACCGCCAGCTCGCCCGCGATCAATTTCTGCTCGATCTCAAAGCGCAGGATGATGTGCAGATTATAGGTCGCCTCGTCGGCATCGACCCGGATATGGGACGGCTTGACGCGATTGATCAGCAGCCAGAATTCGTCCAGCGGCAACCGGGCCAGCCCCGGAAATTGTTTCGTCACCACCGGATACCAGTGCCGCCAAAACTCGCGGCTGCGCCCCACCTGATTTTCCCACAGCCGCGATTGCGACTCATGAATGCCGAGCGAAACGTAGGTCCCCATCGGCGTGCCGAAGTAGGCCGCGTCGAGTCCCTGCGTGTAGAGCCCGTGCCCCGCCTCATGCATCGTCCCCGAAAGCGAGCTGGTGAAATCCTTCTCGTTATAACGCGTGGTCAGGCGGCAATCTTTCGGCCCCATCTCGGTGCAGAACGGATGCACCGTCGTGTCGATCCGGCCCGCCTCGAAGTCAAAGCCCATCGCCTCGGCCACCTGCCGGTTAAGCCTCCTCTGCCACGACTCGGGATAATCGCCCTCGAGCTTCGCCGGATCGGCCGCCTCCGTGATTTTTTGCAGCTGCGGCAGCAGCGGCGTCAACTGCTTCTGCAGGTCGGCGAAAACCGGCGTGAGCTCGGCCGCGCGCACCCCCGGCTCGTAACCCTCCAGCAGCGCGTCGTAGGCGCAGGTCGTGTAGCCCCACGACTCGGCCTGCTCGCGCACCTGGCCCAGAATCTTTTCGAGCCACGGCGCGAACGCGGTAAAATTCGATTCCCGCCGCGCCTCCGCCCACACTTCCCGCGCCAGCGACGTCGTCCGCGCCAGGTCCTCCACCAGCCGCGCGGGCAGCTTCGTCGCCCGGTCGTAATCGCGGCGCCACTCCCGCACATTCGCCGCGCGCATCGCCGTCTCCTCCTCGTCCACGCAGGGCGGCAAATGCTCCTCGCACGAGGCCAGCCAGCCGCCGATCTCGTCCGCCGTGCCGAGCCGGTGCGCCAGGCCCGCGAGCTGGCCGAGCTGCTCCGCGCGGTAAGCTCCCGCCTTCGACGGCATGTAGGTCTCCTGGTCCCACGAAAGCAGGCTGGCGATGCTGTTGTAACCGGCAATTTCGCGCGACCGTTCCTGGAGAGACTCGTAAGCGTTCATAAGAATATTTTAGACGGAATTAACGGAATTATTGCTGAATTTACCAAATTCAAAACAAACATTCTTCTTCATCCCGTCAATTCCGTAAAAATTCCGTAAAAATTCCGTTAATTCCGTCAAATTTTTCCCGTGCTCTAAAGGCGCTCAAAAGAATAGATATCGCGATTCACGCCCCGCCCGTTATTTTTATGAGCCCATGCCTCCTCCCCGCGATTTCGCCCAGCCAACCGTCCGCCGCGACTGGGTGCGCCAGTTGCTCGGCCCGATCGACGAGGCGAAATGGAACGCGCTCGCCCGGGAACTCTTCGCCTGGCAGTTCGCGCAGCTCCCGGCCTACCGCCGCCTCTGCCTCGCGCGCGGCGTCACCCCGAAAAGCCTCCCCTCCTGGCGCGACCTCCCCGCCGTCCAGCAGCAGCTTTTCAAACAGACCCTCCTCTACGCCCACGGTTCCCAGACTCCCGCCGCCATCTACGTCACCAGCGGCACCACCACCGGCCAGCCGGGCCGGCAGCATCTCCTCGCCACCGACATCTACCGCGCCGTTTCGGTCGAGGGCGCGCGCCGGGCGGGTCTCTTCGCCCGCGACGTCGAGCTTCATTTCCTGACGCCCTCGCCGCAGGAAGCGCCCTACTCGTCGCTCAGCGCCATGTTCGGCTTCTGGCAAAAGGCCCTTCGTCAATCGGGTCCCCGCTTCTCGATTTCCCGCGGCCATTTCGAATTCGCCCGCCTGCGCGAAACGCTCGCCGCGCAAATCAAGGCGCGCCGGCCCGTCGCCCTTTGCGGCACCGCCTTCAGCTTCGTCCATCTCATCGACGCCTGGGCCGATCTCCCGCCGTTGCGCCTGCCGCGCGGGAGCTGGCTCCTCGAAACCGGCGGCTTCAAGGGTCGCAGCCGCGAAATTTCCAAGGCCCGGCTCTACGCCCAACTGGCCCGCACTTTTTCCGTGCCCGACGGCGCGATTTGGAACGAGTACGGCATGAGCGAACTCTCCAGCCAGGCCTATGCGCGCGGCACGATCGGCTTTCATCACACGCCGCCCTGGGCCCGCGTTTTGGTCTCCGATCCCGCCACGGGCCGCGAAGTCGCCGTGGGAAAACAGGGCCTCGTCCGCTGGATCGATCTCGCCAACACCGACTCGGTCCTCGCAGTGCAGACCCTCGACGTGGCCGAACGGACCCCGCACGGTTTCCGGCTCATCGGACGCCTGCCCCGGACCGAGCCGCGCGGCTGTTCCCTCAGCGCCGACGATCTCGTCGCCCCCACCGAATCTTCCTCCTCAACGCCATGACCACCCGCCAGCGCCTCGACCTTCTCGCCCGCGCCTACCCGCGCCTTTTTCCGCGCGCGCAACTGGTGCGCCTGCTCCGCGATCAACTCGGCCACGTCGACGCGCTCGACACCTCGATTCAACGTGGCGACGCCCGTGTTCGCGCCCGCGCTCCGAGAATCATCTACCACATCTGCGCCGGCAATCTCGCCGTCTCCGCCTGGACCAGCCTCGCGTACGGCCTTCTTCTCGGCGCGCGCAACGTGGTCAAGCTTCCCGGCGACCGCGATGATTCGAAAACGCGCGGTGAAATCCTCGGCTTCCTTCGCGGCCTGCCCGCGCCCCTGCGCAAGCTGGTGGAAACCCATCGCGCGCTCAACCTCGACCTCCTGCGCCGCGCCGATGCCGTGGTCGCCTTTGGCTCCGACGCCACCATGAAAAGCCTGCGCGAGAAAACCGGCTGGGACCAACAATTCATCGCCCACGGCCATGCGCTCAGCCTCCTCTGGCTGGCCGAGCCCAACCGCCTCACCCCGCGCCAGGCCCGCGCCTGCGCCGTCGACATTCTTACCTACGACCAGCTCGGCTGTCTCTCGCCGCAGGCGATTTACGTGCCGCCCGCAACCGATTTCGAGGCGCTCGGCCGCAAGCTCGCATCCGCGCTCGAATCGCACTGGATCGGCCTGAAGAAAAAACCGGCGCGCCCGCTTTCCGTTGCGGCCCGAATCGCCGAGGCCCGCGATTTGGCGCACGCCCTCGGCCATCGCGTCTGGCTGCCGCCGAAGCCTCATCTCGGCTGGACCCTCATCCACGATCCCGACCCCGCCTTCCGGCCGTCGCCCCTGCACGGCGTCATCTACCTGCGCCAGGCTTCCGAGGCCCACCTGTCAGCCGCGCTCGCTTCCGTCGCGGGACGCATCTCGACCGTCGGCCTCACCAGCTCCTTGTCCCCGCGCCTGGAAAGCATCTTCCTCGGCCTCGGCGTTTCCCGTTTTTGCCCCGCGGGCCGCATGCAATTTCCACCTCTCACCTGGCACCACGACGGCCGCGCCTCCCTCGCCGATCTCGTGACCTGGGTCGACGCCGAGGACTCCCCATGACGACGCTCTCGCCCCGGAAAAAATCATGGCTCCGCTGGACCGCGGCCTTCTGGCTCCTGATCTTTCTCGTCATCACCGGCGACGCCATCCGCTCTCCGCTGAAGCACACCACCATGCCCACCTACCGGCTCGCCTCGACGCAATGGTGGGCCGGAATCGACCCCTACTCCTATAACGCCCACGCCGGCTTTCTCTACTTCCCGCAGGCCGCCCTCCTCTTCACCCCGTTCAACGTCCTCCCCTTTTATGCGGGCGAAATCCTCTGGCGCGCCGCCACCTTCGGCCTCTTCGCCTACGCGCTGGTGCGGCTCAACCGCTTTTTTCTTTCCACGAAAGGCCGGCCCGGGAAAACCCTCCTCATCCTCTCGCTCCTCGCGGTGCCGAGCGCCTTCGCCAGCCTCCGCAACGCCCAATTCGATCTCCCCCTCGCCGCGCTGATCGTCCTCACCGCCGCCGAAATCGCCTCCGCGCGCTGGACCGCCGCCACCCTCTGGCTCTGCCTCGCCCTCGCGCTCAAGCCGCTCGCCGTCGTCCCCCTGCTCCTCTTCGGCGCGCTCTATTGGAAACTCATTCCGCGCCTCGCCCTCGGACTCCTCATCGTCCTCGCGCTGCCGTTCCTCCACTGGAACCCCGCCTTCGTCGCCCACGAATATTCGCGCTGCTTCGAAACGCTCGCCTGGGCCTCCAAGGGCGACGAAGCCCGCTACAGCGACCTCGCCGCGCTCCTCTCCCATTTCGGTTACGACGCGCCCGCGCTGCTCAAGACCCTCGTCCGCGTTCTCTTCGCCCTCATCTATCTCGGGCTCGCCGCGACCGCCCTCCGGCGCCTCAGCCGCATCGAGGCCGCCTGGACCGTCGGCGCCCTCAGCGCCGATTACCTCATGCTCTTCAACCCCCGCACCGAAACCTGCTCCTACGTCTTCCTCGGCCCCTTCGTCGCCAGCCTCGCCCTCTATTATGCGCCCCAGCCGGGCCGCAAATGGCTCACCCTCGGCCTCGGCTTCGCCGCCCTCGGCCTGGCCTGCGACGCCTTCCCCAAAATCGGCGCGGTCAGCATCCACGACCTGACCGACCGCTGGTTCAAGCCGCTCCTCGCCCTCTTCTTTCTCCCCCTCCTCATCCAGTTTATCCTCGAGCCCCGCCCGCGCGACCTTTCCCCGCCGCCCACGTAACCTCGCACCCCGATTTGCGTCCGATACCCTGATGCGCCGCCTCCCTTTCATCCTGGCCTGCCTGCTGCTCCCACGAATCACCGGGGCCGCACTGGCCGGCCCCGCTCTTCCCGTGACCGATCTCACCACCCTCCTCACGCCCGGCAAGCACACCGTCTCCCTCCGCGTCGACGACCTCAACCGCAAATTCATTTTCATCACGCCGAAAGGATTCCAGCCCGGCCGGCCGCTCCCCCTCGTCTTCTTCTTCCACGGCGCGGGCGGATCGTCCGAGCAGGCGGTGCGCACCTATGGCTGGGCGGAGAAAGCCGACGCGGAAAATTTCTTCGCCGCTTTTCCGCAGGGCCTCGGCCCCCGCCCGGACGGGAGCGGCCTCTTCCATATCTGGCGCGACGAACGGCCCGGCCTTCAGGACAACAAAATCAACGACGTCCACTTCTTCGAGGTCCTGCTCGGCCAACTTCAGGCCGCCCTGCCCATCGACCCGCGCCGCATCTACGTCACCGGCTTTTCCAACGGCGCGGGCATGACCTTCACCCTCGGCTCCCATTTCTCCGACCGCATCGCGGCCATCGCGCCCGTTTCCTCCCAGAGCTTCGCCCGCGTCGACGCGCTCGCCCGCCCCCTGCCCGTCTACTACCTCACCGGCACCGCCGACCCGCTCATCCCCTATCACGGCGGCGCCAGCACCCTCCCCACCTTTCCCTTCAGGAATTATCCGCCGGTGCAGGACTCGGTCGATGCCTGGGCCCGGCTCGACGGCTGCCCGCCCCAGCCCCAGGTCGTCAGCAAGGAAAACGGCGTGACCGTCCTGCGCTACGGCCCCGGCCGCGATCAGTCCGAAGTCCTCTTCACCACCATCGAGGGAAACGGCCATCACTGGCCCGACACGGTCGAGCCGCTGCCCCACATCATCTGCGGCCCCACCCTCGACCCCTTCAACGCCACCGCCCGCATCTGGGATTTCTTTGCCAAGCATCCGCTTCGTTGACTCCCTCGACCAGAAGCGGCGCCGCCGATCATGTTTGGAGCTTGGAAGAAGTGATTGCTCTCTTGAATTAAGAGAGAATCATCGAGAGATGTTTCGATCCTTCCATTGGAGCCATCATAGCTTTTCGGTTATCTGGCTCGTTTCGGCGCTCGCGTTCTTTGCATTGGCCTACGATTCCTTTTCCAACTTATGGATAACTCTTCCTCGCTATGAAAAGCGGATTCCAATGGGTGGAAACTTCGCGTCAGTAAGCATTGGCAACGGACCCTCTTTCAATGAAGTAATTGACGGAATTGCCGATGCGCATGATGCGTCGGTTTCCAAGCTGGAAGAATCGATACGTGGTTCGGCCAGATTGACCCTAGTTCTCAATTTGCTATCAGGATTCGCGTCGCTTGGAGGTTTTTTTACTCAAAGAGCTGCGGCGCTCCACGAGCATCGATCCAAGCATAACACCCAAGGGAATGCCGATCAGGCCAGCGAACCACCAATCGCTGGCCAAGAAGCCTCGGAAGTCGCAGAGACTGGAAATGGCGATAAGAAAAAAAGCGACAGCCAATCCCCTAAGAAAAAACGGTGGTATGACAAAATTTGGGGAGTTCATTAGATTTAAGATTCAAACTGACCCACCACCCCATTTTCGACTGGATTGACATAAGGTCCGGTTCCATCTAGGATCCTTCCAGTTTTAAGATGTTTGCTTGAGCCTTCTCGTTTTCGAGGTTCGCCAACCAGCAGTCATTTTCACACCGGCGGGATGCACCGCCGCCTGCCCCGCAGGTAACTGTCAGGTCTGTTTTACGGACCGAATTCCGTATCACTCGACAACATCCTTACCGCGTGCGGTAATACCACAACTCACTTATTCAGATGAAAAAGTCGCGGCCCAGCCGCCATTCCCATTCCAATCAACCCCAGGGTCAATCGCAACCTCGCCGGCATGACGCGCCGAGCGACTGGCGTCCCGGAGCCAGCCCGACTCGTTCCCCATCGCGCCCGCCGGGCAACCCTCCCTCCCAGCCGCCCGCCAAGAGCAGTCCCCGCCGTCCCCCTCCCCTGCCCCGCCGCGATTCCCCGCCCGACTCGAAGCCCTCCGCGCCCCTCCATTGGCGCGAGGCCCTCGTCCCCTTCCTCGCCGCCTCCGGTTACCAGCCGCTCGACGAAAAGGCCCTCGCTCGCAAGCTCCGCGTTCCGCCCGAGGAGGCCGCCGCCTTCACCGCGTTCCTCGCCGAGGAGGAAAAGGCCGGCCGCATCATGCAGGTCCGCCACAGCCTTTTCGTCCTGCCCAAGCGCCTCGGCTTCTGCGTCGGACGCCTCCAAATGAACGAGCGCGGGTTCGGTTTCCTCGTCCCGATCGATCCCGCCGAGCCCGATTTCTACATCGCGGGCGAAGACACCGCCAACGCCTTCCATGGCGACCTCGTCCTGGCCCGGATCAAGGAACAGCGGCCCGGACGCGGGCAGCGAGACGGTCGCCAGCGCGACAGCCGCCTCCGCGGCGAAGTGGTGAAAGTCCTCCAGCGCAAACGCCGCCAGATCGTCGGCACCCTCAACAAAACACCGATGTTCTTTTACGTCGTGCCCGACGAGACCCGCATTCCCTACGACATCTCCGTCCCCGCGCCCGCCGGCGAGCCGCCGCTCGGCCAGAAAGTCGTGGTCGAGCTCAAGGAATGGCCCGACCGCCGCAAGCCGCCCGAAGGCGTCATCACCGAAGTGCTCGGCTCGCCCGACGCGCCCGGCGTCGATCTCCTCTCCATCATCCGCAAGCACGACCTCCCCACCTCCTTTCCCGAAAACGTCGAGCAGGAGGCCGCCGACATCTCGGCCCAGATTCCCGCGGCCGAAATCGCCCGCCGCGAGGATTTCCGCAAGATCTTCACCCTCACCATCGACCCCGACGACGCCAAGGACTTCGACGACGCCCTCTCCCACCGCCTCCTGCCCAACGGCGACTTCGAAATCTTCGTCCACATCGCCGACGTCTCCCATTACGTCCCGACCGGCTCCGCCCTCGACGTCGAGGCCCGGATGCGCGGCAACAGCATCTACCTCGTCGACCGCGTCATCCCGATGCTCCCGGAAAAACTCAGCAACGGCATCTGCTCGCTCCAGCCCCACGTCGATCGCCTGGTCAAGACCGCCATCGTCACGCTCGACCGCCACGGCGAAACCAAGTCGTTCCGCTTCGCCGCCGGGATCATCCACAGCGCCAAACGCTTCACCTACAAGGAAGCCTTCGCCCAGCTCCGCAAGCCCGACAACACCCCGCTCTCCCGGTCGCTCCACGAGCTCAACGCCATGGCCCAGGTGCTCCGCAAGCGCCGCTTCGCCAAAGGCGCGCTCGACCTCGATTTCCCCGAGGTCAAAGTCCGCGTCGACGACCTCGGCATCCCCACCCATCTCGAGAAAAACGAGAACGACATCTCCCACCAGCTCATCGAGGAATTCATGCTCCTGGCCAACGAAGTCGTCGCCCTCGAGCTCAAGCGCCGCAACCGCCCCGGCCTCTATCGCATCCACGAGAACCCCGACCCGGCCCGTCTCCAGGAATTCCGCGCCCAGGCCAAGTCGATGGGTTTTCCCAGCGGCGACCTCACCCAGCGGGGCGAAATCCAGAAGCTCCTCAACCGCGTCAAGGGCCAGCCCGGCGAAAGCGTGGTCAAGATCGGCCTGCTCAAATCGCTCAAGCGCGCCATGTACAGCCCCAAGCCGCTCGGGCACTACGGCCTCGCCAAGCTCAACTACACCCACTTCACCTCGCCCATCCGGCGCTACTCCGACCTCGTCGTCCATCGCGTTTTGTTCAGCCAGGGCCGCGACCATGCCCCTGGCGCCGCCAGCGCCGACTTCAGCTACGACGGCCTCTCCCGCCTCGCGCTTCACCTCTCCAACACCGAACGCTCCGCCGCCGAGGCCGAGCAGGAATCGGTCAAGCTCAAGAAGCTCGAATACTTCGACCGCCAGGCCCACGCCACCAAGCGCACCTCCTTCCAGGCCCTCATCCAGGAAGTCCGCTCCTCCGGCCTCCTCGTCCAATTGCCCGAATTCGTCATCCAGGGGATGGTTCCGCTCTCGGGCCTCCAGGGCGACCTCTTCGTTTTCAACCCCCAACGGCTCGAACTTCAGGGCCAGCGGACCAAAATCACCCTCCGGGCCGGGCAATCGCTCCAGGTCGAGGTCGCCCGGGTCGATTTGGGCCGCCAGCAGGTCGATTTTCAGGCCACCAAACAAAGCTTACTGAAACTTTCATCTTCAACACGTATTTAATATGGTAATGTATGTGACAATCTGGTAGAACGTAAGCCCATGAGCGCAGAAGAGACCCTTCACGATGTCACGGTCCGCGAGCAACAGCTCGAGACCTACATCCTTCGCTCCCCTGAATACCTCAAAAAAGCTGACCAGGAATTGAAGCGCCAGGTCGCCATGCTCTACCTCGCCATCGCGCTCCTCCTCGTTTTCCAGGGCCTCTTCACCTTTCGCGCCGCCGGGGCCATTCCGGTCAGCGGCGTGATCCTGATGAGCGTCACCTCCCTCCTCGCCATCGTGAACTGTCTTTTGCTGATCAAGACCAAGACCTGGCTCCATCACCTCAACGAATCGTGGCTCGGACCCCAGGAAAAAGTCGCGCTCAGCTCCCTCCGGAGCCAGCGCACCCAGCTCATCTCCCGCATCACCCATTCCCCCGCCGAAATCGAGAACGCCGCGCTGAATTAGGACCTACCGCGTCCCGCGTCGCTCTCTCCCCGACGGAGCTCTGCGAAACCCTCTTTCACAATCCGTCATCCTGAGCGGAGCGAGGCGAAAGGCTTTATTTCCCGGGGCGGGTGAACCCGAGCGGAGTCGAAGGACCTTGTTGCTCGGGCCGGAAACGACCGGATCGAGTTCGAGTTGCTCCCGCAAAGCCGGTCGGCCGCTTCTTCGCGAGTGAGCTGGAAAAGTGCCTGCAAAAAAGCTCCGTCATCCTGAGCGGAGCGAGGCGAAAAGCTTTATTTCCCGGGGCGGGTGAACCCGAGCGGAGCCGAAGGACCTTGCTGCTCGGGCCGGAAACGACCGGATCGAGTTCGAGTTACTCCAGGCAAAGCCGGTCGGCCGCTCATTCGCAACAAAACCCACCATGAAGCGGCAGGTTGGCGTTGAGGCATCGCAGGTCCTTCGACTCCGGCTCAGAGACATTCTCCGGCCAACCCTGGCTCCCGTTCGCCTTCGCTCAGGATGACGAAGCTTTTTTTGTGCGTGGCGCTTCGCAGGGGTCTCCGCAAATGCGAAACCGTTCGAGGTTGACATCAATTCGCCGCTCCATAGCGTGAAAGCGGATTTCCCCATGTTCCTTGCCTCCATACCGACCGTCACCAAGGAAATGGCCAAAAATGTCGAGGGGCTTCTGCCCATCGCGGCCGGTTATCCTGCTTCGGACACCCCGCTCTTCGTCTATAGCTACAATCTCTTGACCGAACTCCTCGAAAACAAAGAGGCCCGTGTCCTGGAAGTTTGCACCGGCCACGGCCACCTTTTGATGGCGCTCGCCCGGCGTTTTCCCAAAAGCGATTTTCTCGGCATCGAACAAAGCAACCTGTGCTGGGACGAAGCCGCGACGATCCCCAACGTTCGATTCCAATGCGGCGACGCCATCGATTTGAAGGGGCAGCCCGACGGCTGCTTTGACCTGATCATCGGCCAGGCCACTCTCCATCACCTCTCCAACAATCTCGGGCTGGCCAGCCGGGAATATTCGCGCGTACTCAAGCCCGGCGGCAAATGCATCTTTATTTTTGAGCCCCTCGGCCACAACTGGCTCGTCTCCGCCGTCCGCAGCATCCGAATTTCCATGCGCGAGATGGTCGACGAGACCAACCTCTTCCTGTCGGTCCTGGAAGCGTTCGGCAAGAATTTTTCCGAGACCGAGGTCGCCTGCTTCAACCTGCTCGGATACTTCGCCAAGGTCATTCGGGTCCGGAAGCTCGGCTTTTTCCTGCGCCTGAACGCCTGCGACCAATTCCTGGCCAGGCTCTTTCCTTTTCTCGTCCGGCACTGCGCGAATTTCACGGTTTGCTACACCAAATAAATCGGCAGGCCGCCGCTGCCCCCAGATAACTCCCGCCCTTTCTCGCGGTGCGCTCGGTGGCCTCAATCGGCTCGATGTCCTAAAAATATAGGCTTTTAAAGCCAAACAGGAAAATCGCGCCCCACCCCAGGGACCGCCTCACCCCACGATCACCACGCTGGCCGCGCCATACTCCGTCGTGTGCGACAGGCTCACATGGATCGCCTCCACGCCCCGCTCCTTTGCATGGGCCGCCGCCCGCCCGTGGAGCACCACCCGCGGCGCGCCGTTTGGCTCGCGGACGATCTCCAGGTCGCGCCAGCCCATCTCATGGCCGATCCCCGTCCCGAACGCCTTGCTGATCGCCTCCTTCGCCGCGAACCGCGCCGCCAGGTGCAGGTGCGGAAACTTCATGCTCCGGGCATAGGCCACTTCGCCCTCGAGAAAGACGCGCTGCAAAAACCGGTCGCCAAAGCGCTCGACCGATTCCGCGATCCGCTTCGTCTCCACGATGTCCATGCCGATCCCCAGAATCGTCATGGCGATTTCACCGGAGCCTCCACCGGCGTTTCCGTCGGCGCCGCCGCTTGCTCCGCCAGCCGCTGGCACGCGCGCAGATCAAGCTTTCCCGTGGCCAGGATCGGAATGGCCGCGACCTGCCGGACCACTTTCGGAATCCAGAGATTGGGCAGCCCCATCGCGACCAACCGCTGCCGCAAATCAGCCTGCACGACCGGCACCGTGACCAACGCAACCAGGCTCTCGCCCCGCTTCTCGTCGGGCACGCCAATCACCGCGACCGCGGGCCCTTCCCCCTGCGCCGGATGGAGGTCCAGCGCCTCGGTCATCTTCTGCTCCACCGTCAGGTGCGGCACCATCTCGCCCGCGATCTTCGAGAACCGGCTCATCCGTCCCTCGATGAAAAGAAACCCGTCGTCGTCGAAGCGGCCCACGTCGCCCGTCTTGTACCAGCCCTCCCGCAGCACGGCGGTCGTCTGGTCGGTCTCCTTGAAGTAGCCGTCGAAAATATTCGCGCCGCGCAGCCAGAGCATCCCCGATTGAAAAAGATCGAGCTCTTCGCCCGTCTCCGAATCCCGGATGCTCGCCGTCAATCCCGGCACCATCCGCCCCACGCTGCCGATCCGGCGGCCCAGCACGCCGTCCGGATTCATCCGCGAAGGCGGCTCGTCGAAAAGGTTGACCGCGACGACCGGCGACGCCTCCGTCATCCCGTAGCCCTCGCTGACCTGGATGCCGAACTTCGCCTCAAATTCGCGCAGCAGGTCGAGAGGTAATTTCTCCGCGCCGGTCACCACCATCTTCAACGAGCGGAGCTGTTCCGGTTTCGCCTTGCGCAGAAAGGCGCGCAGGAACGTCGGCGTGGTGATCAGCAGTTGCAGCTTGTGCCGCTCGATCGTCTCGATCAGCTTCTGCGCATCGAGCGGATTCGGGTAGGTGACCACCCGCGGCCCGCCCAGGAGCGGCCACCAGAACGTCACCGTAAAGCCAAAGCTGTGGAACACCGGCAGCGAGCCGAGGATCGACTCGAGATGGATCCGCCCGAGCACCGCGCCGATCTGCGCCGTATTGGCCAGGATGTTCCGGTGGCTCAAGACCACCGCCTTCGGCTCGCCCGCGCTGCCGCTGGTGAAAAGCAAGGCGGCTTCCTCCCGATCGCCCCGTTTCGGCACGCCGAGCCACCGCCGCAAAATCGGCAGCGGCGCCAGCCACGCGACCAGTCCCCAGCGCTTCAGTTGGGAGGGCGGAAATCCCTTGCACAGCTCGCCGATATCGATCCGGTTTTCCAGCCACGGAAAATCCTTGATCTGCTCGACCAGCGCGGGCGCCGTGATCAGGCGCTGAATGCCGGCCCGCGCAATGGCCGCTTCATTGGCCGCGCGACCGGCGCTGAAATTCAGGTTCACTGGAATCTTGCCCGCCAGCACCACGCCCAGGTTGGCGATGGTCGCGCCGAGGCCCGGCGGCAGCACGATCCCGATCCGTTTTTCCGACACGTTCTTTCTCAGCCAGAAAGCCAGGGCGATCCCCACCGTCAGCAGTTCGCCTCCGGTCAGCGACCGGTTTCCGGAATAGGCATCGATCAACACCGGGCTGAAAAATCGTTTGCGCAAACCGCGCAGGCTCTCGTAAGCGACATGCGACCGCAACTCGGGCCGCGCCTGGAACGCCGCCTCCGACAAATCATAAAGCGAGCGCCGCACCTTCTCCGGCGTCGCCTCGGCCGCGAGGATCGGCGCGCCGAAATACAGCCAAACTCGCAACGGAACCACCCGCGGCAGCTTCCAGAAAAACTGGCCGCCGTAATAGGAAAAGATCGAGCCCCAGACATTCTCCAGCCAGACCGGCATCACCGGCACGTGGGCCTTGCGCGCGATCAACTCGTAACCGCGATTGAGCTTCTGCAGCGTCGCCGTCCGGGTCAGCGCGCCTTCCGGGAAAAGGCAGACCACCTCGCCCCGGGCCAGCGCGTTCACCGCCGTCTCGATCGCCGTCCGCGCGATTTTGGGACTGATCGGGATCGCGCCGAGCAACCGCAGGCCCCAGTGAAGAAAGCGCGCCTTGTAGATCTGGTCATAGACCAGGAACCGGATCGGGCGCGGACAGGCCAGTTGCAGAATTACCGCGTCCACGTAAGAGATGTGGTTGGGCAACAGCAAGACCCCGCCCGTGACCGGCATCGCCTCGAGCCCCACCGGCGTCACCCGGTAAAAGGTCCGCGCCAAAAGGCCCAGCGCCAGGCGCAGCAGGCCCTCCGGCGTCAGGAAAACGATATAGGCCGTCAGCAGCCCGGTTGGGATCGCATAAAGCAGGAGCTGCGTCCGGGGCGCCACGCCAAACTGAGCCGAAACCACATATTGCATCAGCACCGCCACGATGCCGAAAAGATTTACGAACAGATTGTTGGCGCTGAGAATCCGCCCGCGCCGTTCCGGCTCGACCTGCTCCTGCAAATGGGCGTTGAGCGGCACAACGAAAAGCGCCCCGGCCACGCCCATGGCAAAAAGGGCCCCCAGGAAAATCGCACTTTTGGGGTTCGATTCCCCCGCCAGCAACGCACTGCAAATCAGCCCGCCCGACCCGATCGGGATCAGCCCGATCTCCACCTGGTGCGTCGTCATCCGCGTGACCAGGAAACTGCCGCTGATGATGCCGAGCCCAAGCGTCGCCGCATAAACGCCGGTGTGCGAGGCCGTGCCCACGTGATTGGCGTGGAGCGAATCGGAGACTTCGAACAGGGTCAGGTAGAGCGCGCCGGCCAGGCCGTAAAAATAACTGATGCCCAAGACGCACAACCGGACCGGCTGCTCGCGCCAGACATCGCGCAGCTGGCCGAAGTGCTCCCATAACAAACCCGCGCGGAAAGGCTGGTTCGTGTGCGCCGGGGTCGGCTGAATCTGGTAACCCGCGATCAGCGACACCAGCGCCAGACACGCCAGCACCGCCATCGTCACCTCGGCGGCAGGCCAGGGATTCCCCAGGGTCCCAAAGCAGAAATCGTAAAGAGCCCCGCCGGCCAGGCCTCCCACGAGCATGCTGGCGATAGCCGTCACCTCCACCACCCCGACCGCCGAGCTGATTTTCGTCCCGGTGACGATCTCCTTGATGATGCCCTGCTTGGCCGGGGAAAAGAACGCGCATTGGACCCCCAGCAGGAACAAGCCGAAGATCGAAAACGTGAGATTGTGGAAGGCCAGCGCCCCGCAGATCATTCCCATGATGCCGAACTGGCCCCACAGAGTGGTGATGATCACATTCCGCTTGGAAAAACGGTCCGAGACCCAACCCGCCGTGGGAGCAAAGAGAATGAACGGCAGGATGATGATCGCCGCCAGGATGGTCTTGATCTGCTTGGCGCCCATCGCGGCATACTCGGGATGGTGCAGGAACAGCTTCGGCGGCAGCAATTCGGGCGCCACGGCCGCGCCCAGAGCGATGAGCATGAGCTTCGCGGCATTGTCGTTCAGCAGGACCTGAATTTGCACCGCCACGAGTGACCAGAACGAACGCTTCATGTAAGGGGCTGATTTTGGAGCCGCTCCATCTCGATTCCAAGCTTCTATTTGGGGCCGCTCCCCGGCCTCCCGCCTCCGTTTCCATGGCCGAAGTCAAGGCCGTAACATCCAGGCTCCTCCTGATTTCAGAGGCCATCCGCGGATTACAATTGCTTCATCAAACCCCTTTTTCTTCATCGCCGCCCGTGCGGCCAGGGCCAAGCCGTTACAGATTTTTCGTGAGTTTTGCCTTAACTCCGTGCAACTCAGAAAGTCACGCCAGGAAGACCGAACCGAGCTTCCGCTAAATTAAGAAAATGCCCTCTCTCCCGGGCAGATGGACGAGGCGACGGTTCGCGTGTATCATGCCGCGCTTGAGTACGCCCGAGAACATACCCCCGCCCAGCAAAAGCCACGTCCGGATGGCCTGGCGACTGGTCTTGTGCCTTTTCGGCCATCTCACCCTTCTCTTCTTTCTCGCGGTTTACCTGGTCTTGTCGCTCAACAGCGTGCGCCTTTTTACGCCCGTTGCCCACGCCGAGGAAATGCAGTTGGAAAGCCTCGACACCATCCCCGCGCTGCTCGGGGCCATGGACGCCCAGCGGCGCGCTTTCCAGGCCAGCGGCGACCCGCGCGACCTTGCCCTCTACTCCGAGATGCGTGAGACGGTGGAAAACAACCTCGACGGCCTCAACACGCCCCTCGTCCTGCCCAGCGACCAGGAAATTCAGCGCCGCGCGCTCGTGAAAAGCTGGATCTCCGATATCGGCGACTTTGCCGTGACCCAATCGAAGAGCCGGACCGCCTCGCCCGCCGTGCTCAACGCCACCAGCCGCGCGCTGCTCAATCAAATCAGGGACGTCACCCAACAGGTCCGCGCCGAGGAGCAGGCCAAACTCGCCGGCCTTCAGGCGCAGGAAGCCAACGAGGCCAACGGTCGCGTCACCTTGATGTGGGTCCTGGTCGGCTCGGTCACTTTCTTCACCATCCTCATCCAGCTTGCCCTGGCCAACTCGATCGTCGGCCCCATTCAGACCCTGGCCGGCGTAGTGCGTCGACTCCAAAGCGGCGACTATACCGCCCGGGCCCATCTCCGCTCCGGCGACGAGATCCAAAGCCTGGGCGAGACCTTCAACGCCATGGCCGAGAACATCGTCCGCACCCAGCATGAGCTCGAGGAAAAGAACGAGCGTCTTTCCGCCCAGCAGGAAGCCTTGCGCTACGCCAACGCGGGCCTCGAGGAACGGGTCAACCTCAAGACCAAGGAACTCGAGGACAAGAACCAGAAGCTCAACGAGGCCGCCCGCCTCAAGGATGAATTCCTCGCCACCCTCAGCCACGAATTGCGCACCCCCCTCACCCCCATCATCTCCTGCATCCACCTCCTCAACGCCGACGGCAAGCTCGGCCCCGAGGAGTATAAAAGCGTTCAGGTCATCGACCGCAACGCCCGCGCCCTCTCGCGCATGATCGACGAGCTGCTCGACCTTTCCATCGTCACCAACCGAAAGCTTCGGCTGATCCGGGAACGGACCGAAATGAACGAGTGGACCCGCGCCACGCTCGAAACCATCCGCCCCGACTGGGAGAAAAAGGAGCTGACCGTCACCTTCATCCCCGACGACAAGCCGGTCCACCTCGAGATCGATCCGACGCGCCTGACCCAGGTGCTGACCAATCTCATCACCAACGCGATCAAGTACACCGACCCGCAGGGGAAGATCACCGTGCGGCTCACCTCCCGGGACGACGGCGTCCGCATCGCCGTCACCGACACCGGCGCCGGGCTGACCAAGAACGAGATCGGCAAAATCTTCGAGATGTTCCATCAATCGCGCACGCCCCACACGCAGAGCGTCGGCGGCCTCGGCGTCGGCCTCACCGTCGCCCGCTCGCTGGCCGAGCTGCACGGCGGCGGCCTGCTGGCCGAAAGCCCCGGCCCCGGTAAAGGCGCGACCTTCACCCTCTGGCTACCACGCCTCACCGATTCCCAGGCGGTCGATTTCTCCGTGCCCAGCCTCACCCCGCTGCCCGACGTGGTCGACCGCCGTCTCCTGCGCGGACGCCGCATTCTCCTAGTCGAAGATTCCGCCGACACCCGCGACGCCCTCGAGCGCATCTTCCAGCGCCGCGCCTGCGAGGTCACCACCGCCGCCAGCGGCGAAGAAGCGCTGGAACTCATCAAGACCACCCCGCCCGAAATCATAATCTCCGATCTCGGCCTGCCTGGCATCTCGGGCCTCGAATTCATGCTGCAATTGCGCAAGCACCCCGAGTGGCGGGACGTCGTCGCTGTGGCCCTCAGCGGCCTGGGCCGGGAAAAAGACATCCAGGGCGCCGCCGATGCCGGGTTCGACGCCCATCTCCTCAAGCCGGTCGACATGGCCGTGCTCGATCAAACCCTCGCGGAAGCCCTCCAGAAAAGGATCAACAACAAGCACCTGCTGGTTCCCTAGACGCGAGGCTCCTATCTTTTCCGTCATCCCGGACAAATTGCGCCCGGTGATGTCATAAATCCGTTTCTTTGCTAGATTAGATATTGATGAGCGTCACCCGACTCGGCATCTTCCTTCGTTTCTCATCGTGAAAGCGTCCTCCACCAAACAAGCCGTCTCCACCTGGCCCGCCGCCGCGCTCGTGGTCTCGAACATGATCGGCACCGGCGTCTTCATGTCGCTCGGTTACCAGGTGGCCGGATTCTCCCGTCCCGACGGCGTTTCGCTCCTGGGCGGCAGCGTCTTTCCCGTCATCATGCTCTGGATCGTCGGCGGCGCCCTCGCGCTTTGCGGCGCCCTCTGCTACGCCGAACTGGCCACCGCTCTACCCCGCTCCGGCGGCGAGTATAACTTCCTTTCCCGGATCTATCATCCGATGGTCGGGTTCTGCACCGGCCTCTGCTCCGCCACCATCGGGTTCGCCGCGCCCATCGCCGCCAGCGCGCTCTTTTTCGGAAAGTATCTCTGCCGCGCCTTTCCGGGCCTGGCGGGAACGGTCCCGAACCATACCGAGCACGTCGCCGCTTTTATCCTCGTCACGGTCGTCACGCTCGCCCATCTGCGCAGCCTCCGCTTTACCGGCATCTTCCAGGCCGCCGCGACGGCCATGACGGTCGGACTCATCCTCGCCTTCGTCATTTTCGGTTTCACCGCGGCGCCCGCCCAACCGGTCACCTTTGTCCCCCGCGCCTCCGACTGGAACCTTCTCCTGAGCGGCGCGTTCTTCTCCTCGTTGATCTGGGTCATGTACGCCTACTCGGGTTGGAACGCGGCCGCCTACATCGTCGAGGAAGTGCGCAACCCCGGCAAGGCCCTTCCCCGGGCCTTGATCCTCGGCACCGCTTTTGTCATCGCGCTCTACGTCGCCGTCAACAGCGTCTTTCTCTACACCACGCCGCTCGCCCTTCTCTCCGGCGAACCCGAAGTCGCCCACGTGGCCGGAGTGCAGATTTTCGGCCAGGTCGGCGCGCGGATCGGCAGCGCCCTCATTTGCGTCGGGCTCGTGGCCAATGTCAGTGCCATGATGTGGGTCGGCTCCCGCGTCAGCGAGGCCATCGGCGCCACTTATCCCGTCCTCGGCTTTTTAGGCCGCACCAGCAAAACCCGCGTTCCTTACGTCTCGCTTCTTTACCAATTTGCCATCGTCTTCCTGCTTCTCTTCTTCGACGCCAGCAATATCATCAACTACATCGAATCAGTCCTCCTCTTCTGGTCGCTCCTGGCTGTGCTCGGCGTCATCGTCCTCCGTTTCCGTGAGCCCGACCTGCCGCGTCCCTACCGCACCTGGGGCTATCCCGTCACCCCGATTATCTTCGCCACCATCACCCTTTTCTGCCTCGTCCAAAATTCCCAGTATCATCTCCGGGAGACCCTCATCGGCGCCGCCACCGTCCTCATCGGCATCCCGATCTATCTCTGGGCCAGCCGTAACGTGCCGGTCGAACAACTCCGCGGCGAAACGCTGCCGGAAAGTTCCACCTAGAGCCATCGCCTCTCTTTATGACCGACTCCCTCCACGGCCCGCGCCTATCCTCTACCCTCCGCCCGACGTTGCCTCTTCTGGCGGCGACCCTCGCCCTCGCGCTCTTCATTCCGTTCCAGGGTGTTGACGCCGACGACAACGCCTCGCCCCTGCTTCCGCCGAAGGCCCTCTCGTCCGACGATTTCGACCGCCTCAACGCCTCCGCCCGCGGGCTGGCCGGCGAAAAAGCCTCCGGCGACCTCGGCACCTGGGAATCGACCAAGGAATGGACCGATTACCAGCAATGGCTCAACGGCCGCTGGAGTTACCTTAGCCGCGTTCGCCTCAACGCCATGCGCAACTGGGGCAACACCGAGCTGGGCGGGTTGCGCGCCCGGACGAGCACGGTCTTCTATCCCTTCAGCGGCCCCGACGCCCTCTACGCCGACACCCTTTTCCCCGATTCGAAGGTCCTCCTCATGGCCGGGCTGGAACCGGTCGGCACCCTACCCGATCTCGGCAAGCTCCAGCAGGATGGAAAGCTCGGCCCCTATCTCAACCAGGTCAAAACCTCGCTCTTCACCATCCTGGCCGCGAGTTTCTTCAAGACCAAGGACATGAAGACCGACTTCAACAACCAGCTCGTCGACGGCCTCATGCCCGCCATGATCGTCTTTCTCGCGCGCCAGGGCTATCCCATCGACAGCATCCAGTACGTCGTGCTCGAACACGACGGCACCGTCCACGCCCACGGCGAAGGCTCCGGCGCGCCCGGCGTCCAGATCACCTACGGCGATGGCCGCACCCTCCTCTATTTCCAAGCCGACCTCGGCAACGACGGCCTGCATGACAACCCCGGCTATGTCCGCCTGATGCACCGCCTCGCGCCCGGAATCACCTACCTCAAGGCCGCTTCCTATCTTCTTTACGAGGGCTACTTTTCCACCATCCGCGACGCCATTCTCAACGACAGCCTCGGCGTGGTCGAGGACGACTCCGGCATTCCCTTCAAGGACTTCAACCCCGCGCAATGGGAGGTCATTCCCTATGGCAATTACACCGGCCCCATCAATCTCTTCAAGGACAAGGCCCAGCCCGACCTGACCGCCTTCTACGCCCTGACCCCGCACCAGCCGCTCACCTTTGGCAGCGGTTATAAATTTGTCGCCTCGGTTTCGTCGCTCCTCGTCGCCAAGAAAAAGTAGGCGATTGGGTCGGCGCCTTTTTTCCATAGCTTGCGTCTCCCTCTAACAAGCGGCATATTAAGGGCATGGAAGTGACAGCAGCCCCCCCAGCCCTCGCCCCCGCCGCGCCGAAAGTCACCATCGGCAACGAGAAGCTTTGCAAAATCACCGAAAAGGCGGCGGATAAGCTCACCTCGCTCCTCACCCGGCAGGGCCGCCCCAACGGCGCCTTGCGCCTGGCCGTCATCGGCGGCGGCTGCTCCGGTCTCCAGTACAAGATGGACCTCGTCGACGGGCCCGCCAACCGCGACATCCTCGTCCGCACCTGCGAGGTCAACGTGGTCATGGACCCCAAGAGCGCCCGCTTCGTCTCCGGCTCCCTCCTCGACTACAGCGACGATCTCCAAAAAGGGGGCTTCAAGGTCACCAACCCCACCGCCTCCGCCCATTGTTCCTGCGGTGAAAGTTTCAGCGCCTAAGCTCCTTCCACCGATTCCCTCCCCTTTCGTTTCGTCCGATCGTTGAAAGAAAATTTGGAAAATCGGCGATTATCCTGAATCTATGCCGTCCTGCTTTCCCCATCGCGCGCTCCCTCTCGCTGTTCTCCTTCTCGCCTGCACCGCATCGATCCTCCCGGCCGACCCCGCCTCCAATCCCGCCACCGGTTCGGTCACCTCCCGGCCCTTCGGCAAAACGTTCCAGGGTCAGTTGGTCATGCTTCACACCCTCACCAACAAAAATGGGCTGAGCGTCAGCATCATGGATTACGGCGCCACCATCGTGAAAATCGTCGCGCCCGACCGCACCGGCAAGCTCGACGACATCGTCCTCGGCTTCGACCGGTTTTCGCCTTACCTCCACCTTGACACCTATTTCGGCGCGACCATCGGCCGTTACGCCAATCGCATCGCCAAGGGCCAGTTTCACCTCGGCCAGTCGCTTTACCAACTGCCGCGCAACGACGGTCCCAATTCCCTCCACGGCGGCACTCGCGGATTCGACAAGCGGATGTGGAAAGTCGAGCCGGTCGAGTCGGACATCCCCGCGATCCGCTTCAGCCGGCTCAGCCCCGACGGCGAGGAAGGTTATCCCGGAAATCTCTTTGTCAGCGTCACCCTTTCTCTCAACGACGACAATGAGCTGCGCATCACCTACGAGGCGACCACGGACAAGATGACTATCATCAACCTGACCAACCACACCTACTTCAACCTCGCCGGCGGCGGCACCATTCTCGATCACGTCCTGACCCTGCACGCCGACGCCTTCACTCCCGTCGACGCCACGCTCATCCCGACGGGCGAAATCAAACCGGTCGCGGGCACGCCGTGGGATTTCCTCAAGCCGACGCCAATGGGCCTTCACCTGAGGGAAACAGGCGGCAAACCGGTCGGCTACGACCACAATTTCGTCTTGAACAAAGGCTGGTTTTCGAGCTGGTCCGTGGCCGCGGAAGTTGAAGAGCCGAAGAGCGGCCGCACCTTGACCGTCTCGACCGACCAACCCGGCCTCCAGTTCTACACCGGCAATCTTCTCGACGGCACCTACACCGGCGACGGCGGGAACGTCTACCGCCCATACACCGGCTTTTGCCTCGAACCGCAGCATTTTCCCGATTCCCCCAATCACGACAACTTTCCTTCCACCCTTCTCGCTCCCGGCGACACCTACAAGACTTCCACCGTCTACACCTTCGGCGTCAAATAGCGCTGGGACCGCCGGTCGAGGCTCGAGAAATAACTTCCCCCGCGCTCGCGCTCATCCTTAGAATTAACCCCTATGAGCCTTTTCCATCTCATCCATAAAAACGTCATCATCAAGTTCACCGAATCGGCCGGGAGCCAGTTCAACCCGGAAGCCTCCTACGCTTTCCGGCTGACGGGAGTCGATGGCATGGGCTTTCTTCAGCTCCAGGATTTGAAGCCGGGCAAGGAGAGCGAGCACGAAACGGCCTCCGAACCCTATTGGATCAACAAGGATCTCGTCCGCGAAATTCACGAATTCCATGCGGCCACCTCTAAAGGCGTACTTGTCACCGGCCAGCCCGCAAAACCGATCAAGGCGAAGGCCCCGGCCAAGTCCAAACCTGCTTAAAATTACAATCGGCTTTCCAGTGACCCGGACAACTCGTTGTCCGGGTTCGCGTAGAGACATTCCCGCGAGCAGGAGGTAGTTGGAGAATTTCAAATCAACGGACGACGTCCCGCACAAACGCTTCGGCTGCGCCGCGAATCGCCGAGGCGACATCGGCCTTCGCCACCGCAAACTTGGGCCGGAACCACGGAAATGCCCCGACGAGATCGTGCGTGACCAGAATCTGGCCGCCGCAATGAGGGCCCGAACCGATCCCGATGGTTGGGATCTGGAGCTCCGTGGTGATTTCCCGCGCCAGCTCCGGCTCGACGAGCTCCATCACCACCGCGAAAGCCCCCGCCTTCTCCACCGCCAGCGCGTCGGCCCGCACCCGTTCGCGTTCCGCCTCGGACCGCCCCTTGACCTTGTAGCCTCCCTCCTCCTTCACCGATTGCGGCAGCATGCCGACATGCCCCATCACCGCGATGCCGGCTTCGCGAAGCGCGGAAATCTCCGGCACAACCGCGACGCCGCCCTCGAGCTTGATCGCCTCCGCGCCCGCGTCGATCAGAATCCGCGCATGGGCCACGGCATCCTGGGCCGTCTGGTAGGTATGGTAGGGAAGATCGGCCACGACCAGCGCCCGGGTCTTCGCGCGCGCCACCGCGGCGACATGATGCCGCATCTCCACCAGCGTTACCTGCGTCGTGTCGGGATAGCCCAGCACGACCATGCCGACCGAGTCGCCCACCAGGATAACCGGCACGCCCGCCTCATCGAGCAGCCGCGCCGTCGGATAATCGTAAGCCGTCAGCGCGGGAACCTTCTCCCTACGCGCCTTGGCCGAGGCAATCCATTCAGGCGTGATTTTTAGGCTTGATTCCATTGCGATAAAATTACCACATCGTTCGCCAAAACCCTGTAATAAAAACTCCATCATCCTGAGCCGATCGAAGGATCAGCTTCTGTTGAATCCGATCAACTTCGCAGGCCGATCTCCCTCTCGTTATTGCTCAACCTTCCTCTGAACATTCCAATTATCAAATCGGGGAAAACCGATCATCGAGCAAATTTCTTTGAGCTGCACCGGAGCTTGCCCGGGGGAAAAATGCTCCACCTGTAAATCATTCCCTTGGTAAAAGGCTATGTGACAGCCGCATTGCCATAGGACTTTTATGGACGCAGCCAGCCGCAGAGGATCACCCTTCGCTCACCACCGGATTTGTTAACTGGCCGCTTTTTTTCGATTTCTATGGTGACGGCATCACCGGGTCTAAGCCAGCGGGGTGGTTTTTGGGCCATGCCCACCCCATGAGGGGTGCCAGTGAGGATCACCGTTCCCGGCAACAGAGTCGTGCTTCCACTAAGAAAAGCGATCAGGGTCGGGATGTCGAAAATCATGTCGTTGGTGTTCCAGTCCTGCATGACCACGCCATTGAGTGTCGTACTGATTTTGAGAGCGTTCGGCTCGGGAATCTCATCCGTTGTGACCAGGCAAGGACCGAGCGGGCAAAACGTGTCGAAAAATTTACCTCGGCACCACTGCCCTCCGCCCTTTTTAAGCTGCCAGTCGCGCGAGCTGACGTCGTTTGCGCAGGTGTACCCGAGAACATGATCGAGGGCCTTTTCCTTCGCGATATTTTTGCCCTTCTTGCCGATCACCACGGCAAGCTCGCATTCGTAATCCACTTCTTCGCTGCGAAGGAACGTGGGGATTTCGATGGGATCGCCGGGATTCTGCAAGGTGTTTATTCCTTTGACAAACATCACCGGAAATTCGGGTATGGCGGCGTTGCTTTCCGCCGCGTGTCTGCGGTAATTCAGGCCGATGCAAATAATCGAAGAGGGCCGAATCGGCGCGAGCAGTTTTTGCACGTCCGCTCGCTGCCCTGTTGCGCGAAGCGAATGATAAACATCTCCCTCGGCACGTTCGATGGTTTCATCGCGTTGATGATGCCCAGCCCCTCGGTTCCCTGACTGTTCAAATAGCGGATTATTTTCATACGATGTGATGATTTTAGTCGGCCCCAAGAAGCGCCTTGCGCAGAAGCAGGGTTTCCGAAACATTGTCCGAACGATTGCACCCCTCCCAGTCGATCCAGACATACTCCAGGCAAATCCAGCCGGGGTAATTCCGCCCTGCAAGCGATCGGATGATCTGAGAAAAATCGACCCGATTTTCCTTCATCGGCGCCTGCAACTGCTTGGGCGCAGCTCCGCGCGCGTGGAAATGGGAGGCGTGGTCGAGCAGCGGATGAATTTCCTCGTTCGTGTATCCGGCGTAAATGAAGTGCCCGTAATCGAGCGTCAGGCTCAGGCCTTCACCGGAGCGAACCAGTTCGAGCGCCTTGGCAGGAGTCGGAGCAATGGAACCGACGTGAGCTTCCACTCCGTAAATGAGCCCGGCCTGCTTCGCTGCGGCGGCGCGGCGGCTTGACTCTTCCGCGGCGAGCTTGAGGCCGTCCGATTCGCTCACGCCTTCGAAAGGCATGCCGGGCAGTCCCGTGATATGCCGGGAACCGCAGGCCACGGCAAATTCCAAAGCGGAGAGAAACATCTCGTAGCCCGCCTTCCGTTCGCCGCCTTCAGGCGAATTGGCGGCGCGTTCGTGATGATTCGCGCCGGTCTGGATAAACACATCGGAAACTTGGAGATTGAGGTCCGCCAAGCGGTCGATCAGCTCCTTCGCCGCCGCTTTTTCCCGGCCCCGAAGGTGGTCCGGCTGAAGATGGCTTCGCTGGTGAAAAACACCGAGATCGACCCCTTGCAATCCCAGCAGATGGATCAACTGACAGGCCGCGTGATGAGGCAAGAGGGGGAAGGTAAAATCAGAGCAGGAGAGCGGAATTTTCATGGCAATGAAAGCTAGGCGCCGAGGCGATTTTTGAACGGTTCACCCCGGACGCAACGGGCGACTTCTTCGGCGGCGAGCCGTTGCAATTCCAAGACGCTTTCGTTGCTGAACCAAGCGGTATGCGAGGTCAGCAGAGCATTCGCCTGGCTGCGCAAGGGATGATCCATTTCGAGCGGCTCTTTTTCGAAAACGTCCAGTCCGGCCAGGGCGGGCTGGCCCTGGGCCAGGGCTTCGGCCAGCGCGACCGTGTCGATCAAACCGCCCCGGGCCGTATTGACGAGGACGGCATGGGGTTTCATTTGCGCGAGGCGACGGGCATCGACGAAGTGGCGCGTTTCCGAGGTGAAAGGCAAGTGCAGCGAGAGAATGTCGGCCTCGGCAAAAAGAGTGTCCGGGTCCAGGCGCGTCACACCTGCGCGGGTAAAGGCGTCCTCGGGGACGAACGGATCGTAGGCGGCGAGGCGACATCCGAAAGCGGAGGCCCGGTGAAGCACTGCGCGGGCAATACGGCCAAATCCAGCCGTGGCAAACGTCATGTTGCGCAGCGCAGGCATTGGCAGCGGCGGAGTGATTTTCCATTCTCCCGCCCGCAGGCGCCGGTCGGTCGTGGCAAGCTGGCGCAAGAGCGCAAGGGCGAGCGCCACGGAATGATCGGCGACCTCATCGATGCAATAATCGGGAACATTGGCCACCGCAATCCCACGCGATTTCGCCGCCGCCAAATCGATGGTGTCGACCCCGATTCCGTAGCGAACGATCCCCCGGCACCGGGTCAGTCCGGCAATCACTTGCGCGTTGAGAGGCGCCCATTGCGCGAGAATCACATCGGCGTCCCGCGCCAGGGCCAGGACATCGTCGGCAGTTTTGCATTGGCCGGTGCGGAGTTCGGCGCCGGTCGCTTCGATGATGCGCCGTTCGGTTTCGATCGACTTGAAACCGTAATCGGTGAGGCAAACAAGAGTGGACATGGTTCAGGTGAGGTAATCGTGCAGGATTTTTCCCGGCACAAGGGTGAAGTCGGCTTTCCAGTAATAACCATCGAGTTCCTCCACGACCGGAAGCCGGTGCAAGGCCGCCTGGGCATTCGGACGCAACTCGACGGTGCAGGGTCCGCGCCAGCACTCGTGGACATGGACATCGGCCAATTGGCGGCTGGTGATCTGCCGGACGGCGGTTTCACCGGTGATGTGCTGGATGACCTTGTAATTGAGATTGAGGGAAAAATCGAAAGCGCTGAGCTTGAGTTCATCGAGACTACCGCGCCGCTGCTTGTACGCCATGGTTCCGGTACAGCAATCGATGCCATTTCGTTCCAGCACGCCGACGATCAGATCCGAACGGTACTCGATCCGGGGATTTCCCCATTTCTTCGGCTGGCCATGCACTTCGCGTCCCTGGGCCAGGCCGCCGTCGCTATTGAGGAAAAGAAAAGGGGAGAAGCCTCCGGAAGCTTTGCCGGGAAGCTCCGCGCCCACCATGACGTTGCACTCGCCGTAGCGCCCCAGCCATTCGACGTCGCCCATGTTATAGATATGGATGAGCACCTGGTCGCTGATTGGTTCCAGCGGCGCGGGTAACAGGCGATGCACCGCCTCAGGGTGGGTGCGATAGACCAGCGTCAGGACCTCGACCGCGCGAAAGGTAAACGGGAACGGCGCGACGAGAGGGCACTCGATGGGAGTGGACCAATGATCGGAGGAGGGAGTGGCCATAATCGTCAGCAGGTATGCATGAAGCCGCCGCAAACGTTGATGTTCTGACCCGTGATAAATGCACCTTTATCGCTGGCGAGAAAGACAATCAGATTGGCGATGTCTTCCGGTGTGCCCAGCCGCCGCAGGGGCGTCTGGTTGATCCAAAGCTGCTGAAGCTCCTCGGGCTTTTTTCCCGTGATGCGGCACAACTCGTCGAAATTTTGGTTCCACATCGTGGTCAGGACAACCGCCGGGCTGACGGTATTCACCCGGATGCCATCCGGGCCGTAAGCGAGGGCAAGCGATTCACTGATGCTGTTTACGGCGGCCTTGGCCGCCGCATAATGGGCGGAGAGGACGCGTCCTTTGCGGCCCGCGTTGGAACCGAGATTGATGATGCTGCCGCCCATGCCGTCCTTTTTCATCGCCTCCGCCGTGTGCGTCGCCAGGTAAAACAGGGCCCGCACGTCGATTTCCATGACTTCGTCCCACTCGTCGGGAGCGATGTTCGAGATGCGATTGAAGTGGCAGACTCCGGCGGAATTGACCAGCACGTCGATTCGCGGCGCAAGCTTGAGCGCCGCGGCAACCATTTCGGCGGCGGCGGATGCGGGACGAATATCGCGGACGATGGCGGCGTGCCCCCGCTCGCTCCCCCCGGCGAGACTGGCGACGACTTCGGCCGCGCGGTCCTCCTGGCGATCGACCACAATAATTCGCGCACCCTGCGCGGCGAAAAGTTCTGCGGAAGAACGACCGAAGCCGCTGCCGGCACCCGTGATGAGGATGGTCTTCTGAGCGAATTCCAATGGCGGATTCATAGGGCTTGTTTCTCCAGATATTTTTCGACGATTTCTTCCCGAACCGAGATGCCGAGACCCGATTTTTCCCTCACCTTCAGCAGGCCGTCCCGTTGCAGCCACGGATCGGAAACGAGCTCGCTCTGCATGGGTGAGGGATGCGGCTTGAAATCCATCGCCACGCCGCAGGGATGGGCGCCGAGCAAATGAACGCCTACCGCCGTGTTGACCGCGCTGCTCCAGGTATGGCAACTGAACTTGAGTCGCCGCGCTTCAATTAAGCGAATGACCTTTAGGCATCCGGTGAGCCCCAGACAACGACCCGGATCGACCTGAATGATATCGGCCGCACCCGCGTCGATCAGGCGCTGATAACCATCGGGATTCCACTCCTGTTCACCCGTACCAATCGGCGTGGAAACGGCCCGGCGCAAGGCGGCGTGGGCGGCATAATCCTGAGGAGCGAGCGGTTCCTCAATCCACAAAGGTCGCAAAGGTTCCAATTCCCGGATGCGGCGCGTCGCCGTCGGCAAGTCCCAACCGGTGCGGGCGGCGAGAACATCGAGCACAAAGTCGCGATCTTCCCCGATGATTTCGCGGATGCCCCGGGCCAGTGCCATGTCCCGGTCGCGATTTTCCCCGAAGACCAGGCCAGGCCGCTTGCCCCAACCCCCTTTGACCAAACGATAGCCTTCGTCGCGGAACTGGGTGAACTCGCGAAAGCTCCAATCAAGATCGTCCATGTTCAGGTGAATGCACGCCATGACCCGGATGCGCTCCACTTTCTGGGCGCCGATCAGCCGACAGACCGGCTGGCCCAGGACCTGACCTTTCAAGTCCCAGAGCGCGGTGTCGAGCGCGCTGACGGCCATGGCGGCGATGCCTTGCGGGCCGTACCACCAGAGGTGAGCCACCATTTTGTCCCAAAGCCGTTCCACCTCGATCACCGGTTCGCCCATCAGCAAGGGCGCGAGTCCCTGCTCCGCCACGATTTTTACCGCGCGCGACGCTTCCGGAAACATCGTGATCGCCTCGCCCCAGCCGACCAGGCCGTCCGATGTCTCGATTCGCGCCAGCGCGATATAGCGTGTGCGGTTGTGATCGTGCGGCTCCGGGTAGGCGAGAGGGAGGATGCGAATCGATTTGACGGTGGCATTCATATCAAGAAACGCAACGCGGGATTTAAAGTTGGGCCAGCCATCCGCCATCGATCGTAATCGTCGATCCATTGATGTACGCGGCTTCCTTGCTGGCCAGCAACAGGTAAGCGGCTTTCAAATCATCCCCCTGTCCAAGCCGCCCAACCGGACAATGCGCCTTGAGCCAGGGCCCGGTGATGTCCGGATCGCGGGACGCGGAGTCATTGATATCGGTATGAATCCAGCCGGGCGCGACCGCGTTGACCGTGATGCCGAGGGACCCCAGCTCGAGCGCCATGCCCTGCATCAGCAGGTTCTGCCCCCCTTTGGTCGCGCAATAGTGGGTCTGCGTGCCGTTTGAGCGGAATGCCCCCACGCTGGTCGTAAAAATAATCCGTCCGCCCGTGCCTTGGGCTGCCATGATTTTCGCCGCCTCCTGTGCCACATAAAACGTGCCGCTCAGGTTCGTATGGAGGTGCCGGAGCCACTCCTCGTCGGTCAATTCAAGGAAGGGCTTGAAATGGCAGATACCCGCGTTGCATACGACAATGTCGAGGCCGCCCATGAGTTCAGCCGCTCGCCGCGTCAGTGCCCGCGCCGACAGCGGATCACCCACGTCAGCCTGCAGGCTGTAGGCCTGCACGCTGAAGGCTTCCGCCAGGCGCCTGGCTTCCGTCTCCGCCTTTTCGGGTGCGCCGAAGGAGCTGATCGCAACCTGGCATCCGGCCCCGGCGTAAGCTTCCGCGACCGCCAGACCAATGCCACGGTTGCCGCCGGTCACCAGCGCCCGGTTTCCATACGGAGTGAGACTTTTGGATGAGACTTGCATATGAGTCAATATCATGCACAATAAGCAATATGGTCAAGGCAAGTCAAGCCGCAAAAAGAAACCGAAGTTCTGATCCCATTCCAACCCTGGACGTTTGCGTGGCCCGCCGGATCGTCCGCCTCCGCCAGGAAAAGAACCTCACCCAGGCCAAGCTGGCACGATTGTGCGGAATTTCGCCCGCGTACCTTTCGCGGGTCGAGAGCAATCAAGCTTCGCTGACCCTTTCGGGCTTGGCAAAAGTCGCGGCGGCGCTGGAGATTCCGGCGACGGCCTTAATAGACGAAGATGCGCCCACCGCCCCGCTCTCGCTTCATCGTTCGCACGACAAGATGAAGCTCTTGCGGGGCCGGGGATCGCATGCGCACCAAATGCTCGCGGCAGACAAGAAGGGCAAGCTGATGGAACCCCTACTGGTTGACGTCTCGCGGACGTCTGCCGCCGGCCGTCAGTGGTCGCATGCCGGAGAAGAGTTTGATTTTCTGCTGGAGGGAACCTGTACCTTTTTTTACGGCAAGGAACAATTCACCCTGCATGCGGGGGATGCCGTCTATTACGATGCCTCCGTTCCGCACGGCATGGTGCGAACGAGCGCCTCGCCCGCCCGCCTTCTGGTTATCGTGTCCGCGCGCGATTACCTGTTTCATGGCGATATTCAGCGCCTTCTTCGAACGGAAAAAACCAAGAGCCAGTTAACCCGTTGACAGAAAGCGCAGCCCGGCAACTTTTGCAGAGACCGCAGCGGGCGTGATTTTTACGAGACTGTTCCCGGAGGAAAAACCTCTGCCGTCCTCTGCCTTCTTCTGTGCGAAACTTCAGCCTCTTAATTCCGTCAAAAGCTCCTTCACCGTCTTCGTCTGCCCCGGCAGCACCAGGTCGGGCCGCAGATGCGAGAGCGGTTCCAGCACAAACCGCCGCAGATGCGCGCGCGGATGCGGGATGACCAGGTCCATCTGGTCGAAGCGTTCGATGCCGTAGTAGATGATGTCGAGGTCGATCGGGCGGGGCGCGTTGAGGTCCCGCAGCAGCGACCTTCCCCGTTCGATTTCAAACTCCTGCAGGCAGGCCAGGAGATTCAGCGGCGGCAGCACCACCGTATCGATCTCGATCTCGGCCACGGAATTCAGGAAGGGCGGCGACCCCGGCGGGCAATCGACCGGCTCCGTCTCGATCCGCGGCGATTCCCGGACTTCATGGTCGGTCGCGAGGAACCGGAGGAACGAAATCGCGGCGTCCAGCTCCTCCGAGCAATCACCCAGGTTTGAGCCGAGGGCAATACCTACCGGGACATCGGGCATAAGACTTCGTTGACCGGCCCTCCCGCCCGGGGCGAGATTCGCCGATCAGGCCTTCTTGACGCTCTGCACGATCGCGGCGAACGCAGCCGGCTCGTTCACGGCGAGATCGGCCAGGACCTTGCGGTCGATTTCGATCTTCGCCTTTGTCAGCGCCTCGATGAAGCGGCTGTAGGTCAGGTCGAAACCGCGCACGGCGGCGTTGATGCGCACCACCCAGAGATTGCGAAAATTGCGCTTGCGCGTCTTGCGATCGCGATAGGACCAGTACTGGCCCTTCATCGTCGCGTCCTTGGCGTAGCGGAAAAGTTTACTGCGGCGGCCGCGGTATCCTTTGGCTTTTTGGATGACGCGTTTACGGCGTTCGCGTGAGGCGGGGGCGTTGGTGGTGCGGGGCATGTTGTCTCCTGATAATTCGGGCGCGCTTCTTTAGGCGAAGGGCAGGTTGGCCTTGATGCGATATTCGTCGGTCTTGTCGACCTGCTTCATCTTGGCGAGGTGGCGCTTGCGTTTGCGGTTCTTGCTCCCGGCCAGATGGCGGCGGCCCGATTGGGACGCGAGGATTTTTCCGGAGGCGGTTATCTTAAAACGCTTGGCCACGGCTTTCTTGGTTTTGCGGCGGGCAATGGATTTGGGCATACGATTATTTGTTACCGTTGAAAGCAGGCGCCGGCTCCGGGGGAGCCTTTTCAGGGGTGGAATCGTGAGACTCCTCCTCCTGGGCGGGTTCGTCCTCATGGGAGAACTTCCGCACCCTTTTTCGAGCGGGCAGTGGTGATAGCATCAAATTGATGCTTTTGCCAATTAATTTCGGTTCGGTATCGGCAACACCGATGCCGGAGAGGTCCGCACGCATGCGCCGGATCAGGTTCATCCCGATGTCCTGGTGCATCATTTCGCGTCCGCGGAACTTCAACTGGAGCTTCACCTTCATCCCCTTCCACATGAATTCCTCGGCGTGGCGCATCTTCACGCCGTAGTCGTGCTCGTCGATGTTCATGTGGAAATTCAACTCCTTCAGCTTGGTCGCCGAGGAGTTTTTTTTCGTGTCCTTCTCTTTCTTCGCCAGATTGTAGAGGTACTTCCCGTAATCGAGAATCTTGCAGACCGGCGGGTTCGCCGCCGGATTGACCTCCACGAGATCGAAGCCCCGTTTGCGGGCCTCGGTCATGGCCTCGGCCAGTCCCATCACGCCGAGCGATTTGCTGTCGGAATCGACGATGACCAGGACTTCGCGGGCACGGATTTTGTTATTGGCGCGAATGAAGGATTTGTGGATAGCGATAATGCCTCTCAGGTTTTGGTTACGGATGCCGCCGGTTCAACGCACAGGAAATCACAGCGAACGGGTGGCAATTTCGTCGAGCAGCTGATGAAAGAATTCGGGCCATGACCTGGCCTCGGGGGCGGTTAATTTACGGCTGCGCACGGATACTTGTTCACTGGTAGATTCTCTTTCACCAATCGTAATTATGTAGGGCACCTTCGCCAGTTCCGCAAGCCGAATCTTAGCTCCCAGCTTTTCGCGCGAATCGTCCAGCGTCACGCGGACATCCTTTTCCTTAAATTCCCTGAGCAATCTTTGCGCGTAATTGTTCTGCGCCTCCGTCACCGTCAACAGCCGCACCTGCTCCGGCGCCAGCCAGACCGGAAAGTGCCCGGCAAAGTGCTCGATCAGGCAGCCGATGAACCGTTCCATGCTCCCAAACGGCGCACGGTGGACCATGACGGGCCGGTGTTCCTTGCCATCGGAGCCCGTATAGCCGAGGTCGAACCGGATCGGCAGGTTGTAGTCGACCTGCACTGTGCCGAGCTGCCACTCGCGGCCTAGGACGTCCTTGACTACAAAGTCGATCTTCGGCCCGTAGAACGCCGCCTCGCCCGGCTCCTCCGAAAACGGCACGCCGAGGCTGGCCGCGGCGTCCCGGCACGCCTTCTCCGCCTTGTCCCAGTTGGCCGGGTCGCCCGTGTACTTGGCGCTGTCGGGATCGCGCAGGCCGACCCGCACCCGGTAATCCTTCATGCCGAGCAGATTAAAGACCGTCTTCACCAGGTTGAGACACCCCAGCACCTCCGCCGGAAGCTGCTCTTCCGTGCAGAAAAGATGCGCGTCGTCTTGGGTAAACGAGCGCACGCGGGTCATGCCGCCCAACTCGCCAGACTGCTCCCAGCGATAGACCGTCCCGAACTCAGCCAGCCGGATCGGCAGGTCGCGATACGAATGTTTCTGGCTCGCGAAAATCTTGATGTGATGCGGGCAATTCATCGGCTTGAGCAGGTAGCCGTTGATTTCCCCGCTCTCGAGCTTGTTCGAAAGCTCCGCGCACGAGCAGCCTTCCTTCGCCAAAAGATCGAGCGTCTCCCGCTCCACGATGGGCGGATATTGCGATTCCTTGTAGTAGGGAAAATGGCCGCTGGTGCGATAAAGCCCCAGCTTGCCGATGTGGGGCGTGAAAACTTGGCTGTAGCCCTGCCGGGTCAGCTCCTGGCCGATGAAACTCTGCAGCTCCTGGCGGATGATCGCGCCGTTCGGCAGCCAAAGCACCAGCCCCTGCCCAACCTCGTCGTCGATGTGGAATAGCTTCAGGTCACGGCCCAGCTTGCGATGGTCGCGCTTCTTCGCCTCCTCCAACATATTGAAGTGCGCCTCCATCTCCGTCTTGTTCTTGAAGGCCGTGCCGTAAATGCGCTGGAGCTGCGGATTCTTTTCGTCGCCGAGGTAGTAGGTGCTCGAGACATGCGTCAGCTTGAACGCGCCGACATTGCCCGTCCGCATCACGTGCGGCCCCGCGCAGAGGTCGACGAAATCGCCGTTGGTGTAGAGCGAGATTTCCTCGCCCTCGGGAATGCGGTCGAGAATATCGAGCTTAAACTTGCTCGGCACGGCGCGGTCCGACAGCGCGGCCAACCGGCCCGATTGCCCCAACCGGATCGCCTCGTCGCGCGAGATGGCCGAGCGGACAAACGGCTGATTGGCCTTGGTCACCACCTTCATCTCGGCCTCGATCCGTTCGAAATCGGCCGGCGAAATCCGGTGCGGCAGATCGACGTCGTAATAAAAGCCGGTCTCCACCGGCGGACCGGCGGCGAGCTGCGCCTCGGGCCAGATTTTCAACAAAGCGGTCGCCAGCACATGGGCGGCGGAATGGCGGATGCGTTCGAGGTCAGTCATGAAAGGAAACTGATCTTGCGCGAAAGCGCCCGCTTAATCAACCGCGATGCGCGTTTCGGTAGCCCCCAAGACCCGCATGACATCTCTGCGAAACTCGATCAATGCCGTTTCGGAAATCCCGAAGGGATTGCACAATCCTAGCCGGTGGTTGAGCGAAGCGACACCACCGGCATTCGTTCCCAAAAAACGACCCCGGCAGGGGTCGCACCGAGGCGGCACTCATGCCGGGTGCTGTTTGTGACAGCTGCTCAACCGAGGGAATCCTTGGCGAAGGGGCCTCTTCCTTCCTAAGCTGGCCCATCGTGTTCACCTTGCCGCACCGCTCCCGGTCCCTCTTTTCGATACTCCTCTCGGGCTGGCTTTTCCTTTCCGGCGCGTCGGCCCTCGGACAAAATTTTTCCTGGACCGTCCTCACGCCCGAAAACGATTCGCGCGACGCCGATGTCCGCGCTTTCGACGAATTCGATTCCAAATCGCTCGTGGTCGGCATGAACGAAACCGAGAAGGTTTTTCATCATCAGTTGCGCTGGAGCAAGGTCGCGATCAAGGACCTGCTCGGCGTTTCCACCCCCTTTTGCGAACTGCGGTTCGACGCGGTCAAGCCCCTCATCCTCACCGACCGCGAAAAGGCCATCCTGCGGGAATATTTTGCGCGGGGCGGATTCATCCTTTTCCAGGAAGATGCCTATCCCTACTCCCAGGATGAATTCTGGAGCGTGAAGGAATGGCCTGTGATCGACTTCCTCCGCAAGGAACTGCCCGCTTCCAGCCCCGATTTTAAGGTCGAGAAAGTGACCGACGCGCATCCGCTTTTCCGTCAATATTTCGAGACTCAAACCGCGGCCATGATCAAGCACGAATTAAGCGACAACCCCTTTACCCCCAATCGCACGCTTCTGACTTACAACGGCCGCCCCTGCGCCTTTGTCTATGGCCGTTATAATTGGATCGAAGATGGCAAATGGACCGCGATGGAAAGGCCCTTTCCGTTCGTCTTCAGCCTCGAGGAGAAAGCCTATAAACTGACCGTCAACATCTACGTCTACGCGACCATGCGTTAATCAGGTTTATGGCTCTTCGCTCGGCATGCCTCCTCATTCTTCTGTTTGGTTTGGGTCTTTCAAACGGGAGGCTGGCCCGGGGTGATGCCTATTCGTGACCGTCTTAACCCCCGAAAGCGATTCGCGCGACGCCGACGTCCGCGACTTCGATGAGTTTCAGTCACGAACGTTGGCGACCGACATGAACGCCACCGAAAAACTTTTTCAGCAGCGCCTGATCTGGCAAAAGCTGCCCATCCTCCAACTTCTTGCCACCTCACCGCCCTTTTGTGAACTCGACTATGACGCCGTGAAACCACAGATCCTGACCTCCGCGGAAAAAACGATTCTCAGGGAATACCTTACCCGGGGCGGATTCATTGAATTGAGCGGAGACACCTATCCCTATTCACAGGATGTATTTTGGGCCGTAAAAAAATGGCCGGTCATCGACTTCGTCACGAGGGAACTTCCCGCCTTCGATTCCCACTTCACCTTCAAAAGAATTACCGAAAAGCATCTTCTTTTTCATCTCCACTACACGACGCAAATCGACGAGGCCGAACGACACGAACTGGAGGGCAATCCCTACACGCCCGACTTTATTCTCGTTTCGTACCGGGGCCATCCGTGCGCCTTTGTTTGGGGAAATTACGGCCGCTATTATCAAAACAGATGGATGGCGCTCGAGAGACCGTTCGACCGCAATCTCAGGCTGGTCCCGGAAGACTACGCGCTCAACGTCAACCTCTACATCTACGCCATGACCCATTAAAGTCCCTGCCTCTGTTAGCCGAGGAGCTGCGGTCGGCAGGATTGCGGCGGTCTGCGCCCGCCCCGTCCATTCCGTTAATTCCGTTAATTCCGTCAAAACTTTCCCGCACCCCTCAAAAATTCTTCGACTGCCAGTCCGGGTTCTTCATCGTGCCGTTGGCGTGAAACTCGAAGATCTTGCTCAGCGGATAAAGCGGGATGCCGAAAATCGCGTTGGCATTCACCCGCATGTCGAGATTCAGCCGGTCGGTGATGAAATTGTAGCTCCCGTTGCCAATTAGCGCGAAAATTTCACTGCTGATGTTCATGTCCTCCGTATGAATCACTCCCTTGGCCAAGGTGAAATGGCCGTGCGCCGCGTCCGCCACCGAAAAACCGGGGATGAGCGGCGTCAGCGCGCCAAGAAAAGGTATCGCCGTGATGTCCCCATTCTCGATCTTCACCTCGCCGTTGCCTGTCATCGATTCCATCCGCCCGATCGCGCCGGTAAGATGGCTCTGCACCGTCAGCTCGCCGCTCGACTTTTCGTAATGCCACGTCCGCGTCATGAACTTCTTGAAGTTCACCTTGCCCAGGTTGATGTCCATCGTGTAGTCGGCCGGACTCTCCCGCAAATCCATGTCGAGCACGCCGGCCAGGTTGCCGTCATAGAAACCGCATTGCTTCATGTCCACGGTCAGGCGCCGGTTCTTGAACGTCAGCGTCCCGTTGGGACTGTCGAAGCTGTAGGGCACATGGAACAGCGTCCATTCCATCGGCGATTTCCCCTCCACCTCTACCGTCAGGTCGGTCGTGAGATCCTTATTCTCACTTTTCAGATCGACTGTCCCATTAGCATGGACGAGCGGCGGGCGGGTGAAGTGATATGGTGCGGTGTATAGGGTAAACTTCGGCCCCATCACCGGCGCGACCTCCTGCACGTTGACCTGCGTGACCAGATTATGGAGCTCCACCGACCGGTTCTTGAAATCGTAAATGATGCTGCCCGTCCCGCTTCCCTCCACGCGATGAACCTCGAGGTCCGGCAGGTCGAGCTTCGAATCGGCGAAGGTGAAGTCGGACACCGCCGTCTCGAACGCCGCCGTCTTGTAAACAAATTTGCCCGCGGCCACCTTGCCCTTCACCGTCCACGCGTCCGTCTTCAACGCGCTCCCCGTCGCCGTCGCCTCGATCTTCGGCCCGCCCTCCTGGAACGAGCAGCTTGCGAGAAAGTTGTCCATCCCCTGCCCGAAAACCCCCTTCAGAATCGTCGGGTCGAGATTCGACGTGATCTTCCCGTTCAGCGTCGGCGTCTCCTTCGTCCCGTCGAAAAAGAATTCCAGGTCCACGTCGCCCGCCTGCCCGGCGATCTTCAGCCCGGGAATCAGCAGCCGCCGGCCGTCGTAGGCGATAGGAATGCTCAGGCGGTCGAACAACGTGCCGTTGAAGGTGAAGTCGCGCCAGTCGAGATCGGCCTGGATGTCGGCGTGGAAACCCTCCGTCAAATCGAAGAGCACTCGCCCTGTCGTCACCGGCGCCGAATTGGAAAAATCGAGCCGGCTCAGCGCCTGCCCCAGCGGCCCGGGAAACGCCGGCGCCAGCGTCGTGAAATCCATCGACGACTCGAACTGCAACGCCGCCGTCCGGTCGGCCAGGTTCCACTCGCCGTAGGCGGTCAGGTCGCCCCGCTCCAGGCCGATCTTGAAGTCGCTCAGCTCCACGATCCCGTCGTTCAGGCTCCCGTGAATCGACAACTCGTCCACCGGCGCGGACCGCCATGTCAGGCGCCGTCCGTCGAGCGCAAAGTTCGCGCGCCCGCCGTCCATATTCCGCGTCGACGTCTCAAACTCGAGCTGCGCGTCGATCAGCTCTTCCGTGCCGATATCGTCCATCGCGCTCAGGATCGACCGCCACGTCTCCTGCCGCTGCCGCCCCTCGAGCGCCTGTTCCTGCGCCGTGCGCGGCTTGGCCGCCGGAAAGCCGTCGTTGTGGATCGTCCCGCGCACCGACAGCGCCAGGTTCAGGAACCGCGCCTCCGCGTTCTCGATCTTGATGTCCTTCCCGGCAAACGCCACGTTGGCATTCACCTCGTGAAAATCGGCCGTCTCGTCCGGCCCCACGGGATAACTCACATCCGCGTTCGAGATGCTCGCGCTATCGATCAGCCCGCTACCGCGCCACCAGCTCAGCCACGCAAAACTGATCCGCACCCGGTCGACCTGCAGCATGACGTTCTGCCGGTTCGCGTCGCGAAAAACCGTCACCCGCTCCGCCAGCACCGCGCCGGTCGGATCGAGCAGCAGGTTACCCACCGAAACCGGAAAAGGGAAAATGTGCCGCTTCTGGATTTCGGTCAGCAGATAACTTTTGGCCACCTCCGGCAGCCCGACGAAACGCAGCACCACGATCACCACCACCAGCGGCACGGCCAGCGTCACCAGCGACCCCAGCGTCAGCCGCGCCACCAGGCGTTTCACATAATGGCGATAAGATTTCATCGGTCTTTCCTGGATGGTCAGCCTCCGGCCTGACCCATTCCGGCCTCAAATTAGCCACAAAAGAACGCCGAGCACACACAGATATTGGCCAAGTTCCCTCGTTCCCAAGTTGCATCACGTGTGCACGCGTATTTAGGGGGTGGCCGGACGATTATCGCCGAGTGGGGAAAAAGTCGAAGTGCCGACCCACAGGGACGAATGAAATCCCCTCAATTCCGCCGACCGCTCAGCAACATCACGTAATAGAGAAACTGCAACAACGAACCCACAAAGGCCGCCACATAGGTCAGCCCCGCCGCATTCAACGTCGAATTGACCGCGGCCGCCTCCGCGCCCGGCCGCACGATCCCCAACTGTTGCAGGACCACCTTCGCCCGCGCGCTCGCGTCGAACTCGACCGGCAGGGTGATCAGGTTGAAAAGCATGATCACGCCAAAGCAGAGCGCGATGATCCAGATCGCCACGTAGGGCTGGATCAGGTGGAAAAACATCGAGGCCATCATCACATAAAAGACCGCGTTGCTGGCAAACGTCGTGGCATAGACCGAGCCCATCCGGATTTCAAGCGGCGCGTAATGGTGCTGGTGCTGCAGGGCATGACCGCATTCGTGCGCGGCCACCCCGACATTCGCGGCCGAGGAGCCCTCATAGTTCTCGGGCGAGAGCACCAGCTTCTTCCCCATTGGATCATAATGGTCCCCCAGAAAACCCTGGCCCTCCACGATCTCGACATCGGTGATCCCGGCCCATTGCAGGATGCGCGCGGCGGCTTGCGCTCCCGTCATCCCGGACGCGACCTGCACCTTGGAAGCGCGCGCAAACGTGCTCTTCAGGTAGGCCATCGCTCCGAACGAGAGGACCATCGTGAAAACAAAAATACCAATCCAAAGCATATAATTTCCTTCTTAAGCGCCCCAATATGCTATGGCCACAAAGCCTTGGCAAGGGCCCGTCAGGTTACAGAAAAGCAACCCGGCACCCTCAAGACATGAACCCTTCCGACTTCAGGTAGCGCACCATCTTCGTCCGCTCGTTCGGCGAAAGCTCCCCCGCCACGTGAATGAACCGCCTGCCGTCGGCTTCCAGCACCGACACCACCTGCTTCCCCTGGTTCACCTTGAACTGCGCGACCAATTCGCCATAGGCCGTCGCATCGCGCCCGGTCAGGATCAACTCCTCCGAACTGTGATTGGAATCGATGATGGCCTTGAAATTTCTTTTCTGCAAACGGCGATGCTCGCGCCGGAACCAATAAAAGCAGGCGGCGAAAACCGAGAGGGAAGCACAGGACGACACCGCCGCCGTCAGGGCCAGAAAAAGCAGCTCGCTCTCGTTGTAACCGGTCGAGGCGAGGACTTCCATATCACGATAAGAATCACGCATCAAAACGGAATGTCAAAGCGAAGTTCATCGCGGAAGCGCGACTATTTTTCCCGCCCGTTTTCGCGCCGCCCGGCGGCACAGTTTTTACCTGACTTTATATAAAAATCGGGTAGCGTTCGCTTGTGCGAGGACTCCTCCCCATGATGCTGGCCGTCTCGCTGGCGTTGCATCTCTTTCTGGCCACAGGCATCGCAGTTCTCTCTCTTCACGGCGCGGGACCACGCCTCGCCGCTTCGTCCGAAGCCCTGACGCCTCCCGTCATGCTCCTTCAGGCGGAACAACCGCCCCAGGCGCCTCCCAAACCGGCCTCGCCCAAGCTCGCCGCCCGCTCCGCCACGCCTGCCGCTCCCACCCAGCCCCTTATCGCCAAGCTCCCGCCCCTCCCGGCGACCGCCCCCTCCCACGCCGTGGCGCTCGAAGCAAATCCCAACGCCCATCGCGCCGCCCTTGCGCCCGAAGCCGTCTTGTCGCCCAGCCCGCCGCCCCAGCTGAATGGCGCGAACGGCATCGTCTTCATCCTCGATATTTCGGGCAGCATGTACGAACCCTACGCCGGTTCGACTCGCCTTGCCTTTGCGCGGCAAGCCCTCGCCGGACGCCTCCGCGCGCTGCCGGACGGCACGCCCTTCGCGGTCGTCCTCTACGCCCAGCGCGCCTGCGCCAGCGGTCCTCTCGTCGCCGCCAACAACGCTACCCGCGAGGCCGCCGTTCGCTTCATCGGGCGCGATGTCGATTGCAGCGGCGGCACCAACCTTCCCGCTGGCTTCGCCTCCGCGGAGGCGCTCCGCCCCGGCGCCCTCGTCCTCGTCACTGACGGCGACCTGAACATCTCCGCGGTCAACCTCCAGACCCAGGCCCGCGCCCTCCTCGGCCCCGCGGAGCAAAGTCCCAACCTCACCATCCTAGGCATCGCTCCCCGTCTGGGCACCGGCGACAACCGTCTCCTCCAAGGCCTCGCCGACCAGCAGGGCGGCTCCTATCAAGCGGAAGAATTCGAAAGCGAGACGCCGCTTCTCACATCAACTTCCAGCGCCACCAAGCCCACCTCCGCGACGCCGTAAATCTCCACAGTAGCCGTCTTCGTGATAGCCGCCGCTGCCCCAGCGGCGGTTCTCCCCTGCACTTCCTTCAATCTTCCGCCGCTGGGACAGCGGCGGCTACCAAGGCAACTAAATCTTCCCTGCGATCAGGGTCAGCCGCCGCCAATACCAGATAATCTTGCCATCCTCCTGGCCGATCTTGAACAGCTCGCGGACGGCCGAGGGCGCCTTGGCCAGCATCTCGAGCACCTTCTTGCGGTTCTCCGGCGGCGTGTTGGCCACGTTGAAGTACCAGTTGATGTCGGGCTGCTTGAACGACTCGATTTGCGACTTCGTCACGGTCAGCCCCGCGTCCACGCACCACTTGCGCCAGACGTTCGGCGAGATGAACCGGGCGTGGCTCGGGTCGCGCAACCGCTCCACCGTGTCCATCCATTCGTGGGCCTCGACGTGATCGTCCGGCACCGTGCTGTCGATCAGGACGAGATAGCCGTAGGTCTTCAACACCCGCGCCGATTCGCGGATGAACATTTCCGGCGAGCTGAAATGGTGCGCCGCCACGCGGCAGGTCACGAGCCCGAACGTATTGTCGGCATAGGGCAGCTTCTCCGCCGGGTGCTCGCGAAAGTCGATCTTCACGCCCTTCTCCGCGGCGAGCTTTCCCGCTTGGTCGAGCATGGCCTTCGAAATATCGCTGGCCGTGACCTGGAACCCTTTTTCGGCCAGGCAAATGGCGGTGTGGCCGTTGCCCGTGGCCACGTCAAGCGCGAGACTGCCGGGCCGCAACTTAAGTTCCGCCACCGCCTTCTCGACGTCGGCCACATCGGCCAGGATATGCGACTTGCCGTACTGGTCGGCGCGCCCGCTGAACTGCTCCTGCGAGGCGAGCTGGACCTCGTCGAGCACGCTGCGAAAATTGCCCGCGCGCATCTTGGTGTACCACGCCTCGAGCATGAGACAGTTCTCCGGCAAAACGGTCACCCCCGGAAAGAGGAAATTCCCGATCACGCCGCACAGCGCGTAATCGGCATAGACGGCCCGGTCGCCGGTGAGAAACGGTCGGTCGGCCAGCAGCATCTCGAACGGCTGGATCGCGTGATGAAAAGCCTCGATCAGCTTATTGACGTCGCGAAGCCATTCGTCCAGGCACCCCGCGCCGAACTTGCGTTCCTTGTGACGCCGGTGCATCCCGCGCTCAATGTCGTTCTTGATCCACTTCTCCCAATAGGCGTCGCACACCTTGAACCCGCGCGACTCGCATTCGTTCTCGATGTAATGGAGAAGAATCCGGTGCAGGCCCTCGACCTCGGTTGGGAAGAGCCGCATCAGCGGCGCGAGATTGTCGATGTAGCGCGGCACGTCGTCGCCCGTCGGGCTTTTGTCATAGATGACCTCGTGGCTGAAAAGGTCCTCGATCACCGGCGCCTGGTAATACTCGCCCTTGGTCAATTGGATGATCGGCGTCGGATCGCCCACGTGCAAGTTGACGATGTCATAGGCAAGGCCGGAATGGCGCAGGGCCAGCTCGATCGGAATGCAAAACGGACTGTACGCGTATTGATAAAGGCGCAGGCGGACGGGCGTATCCATTTGTTTATCTTAAGAGCCGATCCGCGACATGCAAGCGTGACGCCGCCGCGTGACACCTCCGTGGTAGCCGCCGCTGTCCCAGCGGCGGTGCCTTCCCGTCTGATCTTCCGCCGCTGGGACAGCGGCGGCTACCAACAAATTAAAGTGCGACAGCCATCGTCCGTCGCTACATTACCCCTGCCGTGAAACCCCTCCGCCCGCTCCTGCTCGACCAGCCGCCCGAGGAATGGGGACTCGTCCTGCAGCCCGACTATCGCCGCAGGCAAATCGCCGAATGGATTTACGAAAAGCGCGCCAACTCCATCGCCGAGATGACCAACCTGCCCGCGTCGCTCCGCGCGCAGCTCGAAACGGCCTACGATTTCACCGCGCTCAAGTTGGTCAAGCTCCAGGGCTCGCACGACACGACACGGAAACTCCTCTGGGAACTGCGCTCCGGCGACTACATCGAAAGCGTCCTCATCCCCGCCTCGCCCGACCTTTTCGGCGAACGCTCCGACCGCTTCACGCTCTGCCTGTCGACCCAGGTCGGCTGCGCCTACGGCTGCAAGTTTTGCGCCAGCGGCCTCGAAGGATTCAAACGTAATCTCTCGCCCGGCGAAATCGTCGCGCAGATTCTCGAAACGGAACGGGCGACCAAAACGAAGATCAACAATCTCGTCTTCATGGGCATGGGCGAGCCGCTCGCCAATTACAAAAACCTGATGCAGGCGCTGGCCATCATCAACGCACCGTGGGGCGTCGGCATCGGCGCGCGGCACATCACCGTTTCCACCAGCGGCCTCGCCCCGCAAATCCGCGAGCTGGCCGATCAGCCGCTGCAAATCCGGCTCGCCCTTTCGCTCCACGGCGCGACCGACGAGGTGCGCCAGCAAATCATGCCGATCAATCGCAAGTATCCGCTCGCCGAGCTGCTCGACGCCTGCTCCGATTACCAGGAGAAGAAGCGCAAAATGATGACGCTCGAATATATCCTCATCGCAAGCGTGAACGATTCCGAACAACAGGCCGCGCTGCTGGCCAAGCACGCGCGCCGACTCCACGCCAAGGTCAACCTCATCCCCTACAACACCGTCGAGGGCCTCGAATGGCGCCGCCCCAGCGACCTCGTCATTGACCGCTTCGCCGCGATCCTCCAAGCCTCCAAAGTCACCGCCACCGTCCGCCGCGAAAAAGGCCACGACATCGACGCCGCCTGCGGGCAGTTGAGGTTGAAGCAGTTGAAGATAGATAGTTCGGATGTAGCGGCGGTCTACGACCGTCGCTGATTTCTCCTTCCCTCGTTCCCAAGTTGCCTCACGCGTGCGTGCTTGGGAACGCACTTGTCGGCGCAACTTCGTTGCTCGGATTCAGCGAGAAGACTAATTTGCGCGAAATGGAATTTCGCGAGGAGCAGGAGGCGCTCCCAAGTACAACTTGGGAGCGAGGGGAAAAGGCACCGCCGCTGGGACAGCGGCGGCTACCTATCACTCTCCCAAAAAAATTCCGTTAATTTGGATGGAATTCCGTTAATTCCGTCAAATTTTTCCGCGTCCTTTCCTGGATCGCCTATTCAGCTTATCTTTTTAAGCACCCGAAGCCGTTTAGGCTCTCGAAGGCTAACGCTTCCCGCCCTTTTACGCCAAGATGGAGGCATGCAAGCAAGCGACATCCCTCATTACCTCGATTATCGCAAAATGAAATTTCGCGATAAGCAAACGACGCTACCCAGTACAATTGGGACACAAGAAAACGCGTTATCCGTATCCCATTCGGCTGATTCGCCTGATTCGGTTATTTTTTTCTTCGTTCGCCGGTGAAACAAACGAATGGGCAAAAGAAGACACCGCCGCTGGGACAGCGGCGGCTACCTATCATCCCTCCGAAAAATTCCGTTAATTTGGAAAAATTTGGTAATTCCGTCAAAAAAGGACTGCACCGCTGCCCGGCGTGCGGCGGCTACCGGACTACCGCGTCCCCATCCCAACGCCCTGCACCGTCTGGAAGAGCTTGCCTTCCGTCTTGATCGAGGGAGCGATGATGATCTCAGTCTCCTGGAATTCCTTGATGTTCATCGCGCCGACGTTGCCCATGCAGGTGGCGATGGCGCCGACGAGGTTCTGGGAGCCGTCATCAACCGTGGCCGGGCCGAACAGAATCTGCTTGAGCGAGCCGGTGATACCGACATGAACGCGGGTGCCGCGCGGCAGGTTCGCGTGGGGCGTGGCCATGCCCCAATGATTGCCGCCGCCGGGCGCTTCCTCGGCGCGGGCGAAGGCGGAGCCAACCATGACGGCATCGGAGCCGCAGGCGAGTGCCTTGCAGACGTCGCCGCCCTTGGACATTCCGCCGTCGGTGATGATCGGGACGTAGCGGCCGGTCTTCTTGAAGTAAGCATCGCGGGCCGCCGCGCTGTCGACCGTGGCCGTGACCTGCGGCACGCCAAGTCCGAGCACGCCTCGCGAGGTGCAGGCCGCGCCGGGACCGACACCGATAAGCACGCCGGAAACGCCGTTCTCCATCAGCTCGAGCACCACGCTGTAGGTGACCGCGTTGCCGATGATGATCGGAATCTTGCTCGCCTTGGTGAAGCCGGCGAGGTCGAGCGACTTGTATTCGCTGGAGATATGTTTGACGGTCGAGACGGTCGACTGGACGATGAAGAGGTCGGCGCCGGCTTCCTGGGCGATGGCAGCGAATCGCTCGGCCTTTTGCGGAATGGACGAAACGGCCACGATGCCGCCGCCCTTGCGCAATTCCTGGACGCGCCGGGAGATCAGCTCTTCCTTGATCGGCGGCAGATAAAGCTTCTGGATCAGCTCGGTGACGGTGTTCTTGTCGGCCTTTGCGATCTGGGCCAGGACATCTTCCGGATTGTCGTAGCGGGTCTGGACGCCCTCGAGGTTGACGACGCCGAGTCCGCCGAGCTTGGCCATCTCAATGCAAAATCGGACGTTGGTGACGCCGTCCATCGCGCTGGCGATAATCGGGATCTTGAGCTTGAGCGGCTCCTGGCCACGGGGGCACGGGATTTCGAACGACGTGTCGACCTCGTTCGGGTTGATGGTGATTTCTCCGGGTACCAGGGCGATTTCATCGAAACCATAGGTCACCCGGGCCTTGCGATTGCGTCCGATCCACATTCCCATATCAGTTCGACTCCTTCAAAGCCTTGTCTTCGTAGAGCGCCCCGCACTTCGGACAACGGGGCCGTTGATACGGCACCCGTTCAGTGAAAGCGTTCTGACAAGACCCACAAATAAAAATTCGCCGCGCGTCCAGTTCCGAACGGCGGCGAGTCCGTAGGAAAAACAACCACGCAATGAGCAGCACGGCAAGAAAAACCGTCACATACAAAATAAAAATATGGGCCAGGGAGAGCTTCATGACGGGGGCCAAGCCAGCTTATCCCCGATTGGTGAGCACGGAAAAGGTATTTTCCGCCGGGGGACGGGGATCTTATGCGCACCCGCCTGCACTCCTCTCATTGACCGGAGGGCGGCGTGGGGAGGACCTCTTCGCGGGGCTTGGCCGAATAGCGCCAGAACACCGTAAGGCGTCCCCAGACCAGGCCCGGCTGGTCCGTTGGCTGAAAGCGGATCTTGCGGGCGGCCAGCACCGCCTGCTGGTCGAGGTCCGTGGCAATGGGCGCGCCCAGATCGCCGCAGCTTTGCTCGACAAGGACGTGCTCGACCGCGCCGCCCGGGCCCACCGCCACGCGTAATTGGGTCGGACTCAGATCGGTGTCCGAGATGGGCGAAGGCAAATCGGGCAGGCCGGCGGGTTTGCGTGCGCCCAGTGTGCCGTCCCATTGCCAGCTCGTCTTCAGGGCGACGGGCGGAGGCGTCTCGTCGTAGAAGAAAGGTTGGCGCGGAGGCCGCATGGCCGCCCCCACCCGCTGCTCCAGAGGCGTGATGACCAGAGGGGCGGCCCGGTAGTTGACCGGCGGAGCAGGCAGTGGCAATTCCGCGGAACCCAGGTTGGAATTGAGGTTGAGCGACGGCGCTTCGGAGACCAGGCCGGCCAGTGGATCCAGCGGAAGCAGGAAGAGACGCGGATCGGTCAGCCGATCCCAGAAATCGTCGCCCGGCCGGCCGCTGACGGAGACCGCCTGCGGATATTCCACCGTGACGTGCGTGCGCGCCTGGTGCCGCAGTTCGGCCCGGCTTGTGTCAATGCGGATGAAAAAGAAGGTGGCCAGGTGGAGCAGGAGCGCGAGAAAAATGAAGAGCCCCAGCCGACGCTGCGGCTGCGGCACATAGTTGATCCAAGGTTGCAGCAGGGCGAGCGTCTGCGCCACCGGATCGTGGGCGGAGACGGCGGGGTTTTCCGGAGAGGCGTTCGCCATGGTGAAAAGCGTCGGTTAAGGCGAGGCGGCCCCGGACACGGGCTGCGTGGCCAGGAAGACGTTAAACCGGGGCGCGGCGGTCGCGGTAATGCTGGCGATAAGATCGAAAGAGACATCCTTGTCGGCCTTGACGATGAGCGTCTGCTGCAGGCGGCTGGCGGGGAGCTGGTCGAGCGCGGCGCGCAGGCCGTCGAGCGTGACAATCTGGTCGTTGAAATAGAGGACCGACTCGCGCTTCAACGGCGCACCCTTGTCATCGTACTGCTGCGGGGCCAGCGTGACGGCGACAATCAGGCGGCTGGCCGGCGTGCCGATGCCGATGGCGCTGCGGGGCGGATCGACCTTGATCCCCGGCTGCAGGACGAAGGAGGATCCGAGCAGGAAAAAGCAAAGCAGCAGAAGCACCACGTTGACGACCGGCGCGAGATCGATCAAGCCGCGCAGGGGCTGGAGTCGGCGGGTGAGAACCAGGGCCATGGCGCATTATGCCGCGTGAAGCGGGCGGAGACAAGCGTAGGTGTATGGGGTATGCTCATCTCTGAGACACTACAAATGACTCCAAATGATTTTGTTCAATTGCATGGATCAAAGAAATTTCGTCATTCTGACGAGTTGCTCTCTTCGATAATAAAAGGTGAATGTGTTTTAACCACGTCGGATCTATCCGGTAATTTTCTAACATGCCGGCATTACCTAGGTATTTATCGACGCCGCACGAAACATTTGAGGACTTATCGCACTTCCCATGCAGTTTTAATGGCAGAAGATTGTGAGTTTCTATGTCGTGAGTTGGAAAGCACCCCTGAGGAACTCTGTCGTCTCTGGATGTTTAGCAAATCTCCCAATCATGACTTCGGTGTCTGGGAAGGCATTGCAACCCACCGAATTTTGGGTTGCATTCACGGTATTGATAAGAGGCATACCGATGAAACAACTTGGGAAAATCTATGGGGCAAAAGGTATCTATAACTCATGCAACTCAACCTCTCTGAACTGACTCCCGGCAAGTGCTACCACGTCCTTTCCAGCCTCGTCGTGCCGCGGCCGATCGCGTGGGTGACGACGCTGAACGAGGACGGTCAGGTGAATGCCGCGCCTTTCAGCTACTTCCAGTTGATGGGCGAAAATCCTCCGCTCGTCGTGCTCGGGATCGGGAGGCGTTCCGACGGAAGCGCCAAGGACAGCTTCCGCAATATCCGTCGCTCGCGCGAATTTGTGATCAATATCGTCACGGAGGAAAATGCGGAGCTGATGAATCTTTGTGCGACCGATTTCCCTCCCGGCGTGAGCGAGGTGCGGGAGCTTGGCCTGGTGACGGAACCTTCCGTGATCGTGAAGCCGCCCCGCCTCTCCGCCGCGCCGGCCCAGCTCGAAGGACGCGAATTGCAAACCTTGCTCATCGGCGGCAACCAGGTGGTCATGGGCGAGCTCCTGGTCGCTCACATCCGCGATGAGTTCATCGACGCGGAAAGCCTCCGCGTCCACACGGAAAAAATGGGCATGATCGGACGCCTCCAGGGCGGCGAAGGCGGCGGCTATTCGCGCACCCGTGAACCCTTCCACATGAAGCGCCTGAGTTACGCCGAATGGCTCGCGCTGGAACCCGCGAAGCGCGGCACCTAATGCGGGGCCGGCGCGTTGGGGGAGACGACCGAGTTGGTGTGGGTGGTGATGATGGTCATGTCGCCCTGCTGCTCGGTCGTGACGGTCACGTTGGGATCGGTGGCCGGAGCGGAAGGCGCCGAAGGCGGCGCGGGATTTGGCGTGGTCGCGGCGGCGCCTCCATGCTGCGCACGATAGGCATCCATCAACGTATGAACGCGGGAAATCCAATCGTCCGCTTCGGGAGAGGTCGGGTTCGCCTTGATCAGACTCACCAAGCCTTCCAATTTTTCCGTCCCGGGAGCGACGGCATAGTCGTCGCACGCCCGGTCAAACTGGAGGGGCGGATAGACGACCTGGTTCCATCGGTCGTTGTCCTTCTCGTCGGCATTCATCATTCCGATATAGGCGTCCCAGGCCGCCAAGGTGGCGGCGGTGGGGGTTTTCCGCAAAGGATCCAGCACATTGGTGCGATAGAGCGCGGGCAAGCCTGCGACCGCCCATGTTCCCTGCTCTTTGTCGCCCCAGCTTTTGAAACCGAGATACTTGCTAATGATCGACTCGTGCATGGTTTTCGCCTTTAGATCGGCGGGATCGAAGGAAGGCGGACGGGGTGCTCCTTCCTTGTTTTTCTTTTTGGCCTGCTCCGGTTGCTGATCGACTTTTTCCGCCTGCAACGCCAGCTGCGGATAAGCCTGCGCCGCCCTTTGGAGCCAGGCTACCCACTCCTCCTGCAAACCTTTTTGGTCCGGCTTGACGACAAAGAGGGCCGCGTAGTGCATCAGTCCGCAATGCAATTGCAAGACGGCGCCCAAGCGCGCGGTGTTGGCCGCATCCCGGGCGAGGCGCGCCTCCTTTTCAGTGGCCGTTTCGTTTACATGTTCGGTTACAATGGGTGTGGCCTCAGGCAGAGCGCCCCCGGCCTGTTGGTAAAGGGCAACCGCGGCATCAGGACTGGCCATGGCGGCGTCGATCTGGCTGAAGAAATTCGCCATGGCCTGAGACGAAACATCCTGATGTTCCTGCTTGGCCTCCTTCAATTCCTCTTCCAAGGCATCGAGGGAATTCTGCGCGATGGCAAAACCTCCTTGCAGGATCAATATCCCTAACGCGATCCCTTTCAATTGGTAACGTCTCATCAAGTCATAATTAATGCAATTGTCACTAATGCAAGCGCGTTCTGACTTTTAAGGATGAAATTGAGCTTACTCAATCATGAATACGGCCCACATTCGCCCCGTTTTGCCGTTTTCGGCGCGATAGGAATAGTAGCGGTCCAGATGCGCTGCCGTGCAGATTCCACAGTCGTGGTAATGTCTCACCCCGCAGGCCCGGGCCTGGCGCTCAATCTCGGCCGCAAAGTCGATTTCATAATGAGGCGGGCGAATGCAGGGCCCCAGTTGAACGATCACGTTTTCCGGTTGAGTGTCGAAAGTCTCCCGCAGGCACGAGATTGTTTCGCCGACAATATTCCCCTCGGTCCCCTTTCGTCCCGAATGGGCCAGGGCGATCACCTGCTGCACCGGATCATAAAAGAAGACCGGCCCGCAATCGGCCACGCGAACCACCAGCGGGAGCCTCGGCACCGAGGTCGCGAGCGCGTCGACCTCCGGCACGCGAATGCCCAAAGGGGTATAAACGGCCTGGGCGCGATTGCCGTGGGGTTGCTCGGCCTGGACGGCATCCGCCATCGGAAATCCCGCGGCAGAAAAGGCAGCGCTAATGCGTGCGTCAAGATGCTCAAATCCGCCTTCGCTCCGGGTTGAAAAGCCGTGGCGTAGACCGGCCAATTCCAAAGCAGGGAAAGTCTCAATCTCCATGGACACACCTATCGGAGAGCGGCAACGCTTCCCCGGAAAAACTACCGTACGGCTCTTGCGTCCGAAAAGCGCCTAGCTCTTCGCCGCGTTCTGCTGAGTGCTTCGACGAATAATCGTCCGATAAATTCGCAGCCAGGCCTCGATGTCTTCCTGGCTCAGATCCTTGAAGAGCTCCTGCAGGTTGCGCACGATCCCTCGTTTGAGGCCTTCGACCAGCTCGCGCCCCTTGTCGGTGATGCGGACGAGAACCTGCCGACGATCCTTCGGATGACTGAATCGTTCGATGAGGCCCGCTTCGACCAGACGCTCGACCAAGCCCGTGGTAGCGGGCGTGGTATGGCGCATGAGTTCGGCCAGCTGAGACATGTTCAAACCGGAAGTCTGGTTAAGAAAGCCCAGCAAAGTATATTGAGGAATGGAGATATTCCCGCGATTCACTTCGGTGGAAAGTTCCACCAGAAAAGAGCGCTGGAGCTCTGTTGCGATCTCGGCCAACTCTTCAGCCAAGTGAGTATTTTGATCAATCGTTTCCATGTAGGTCACTATTTATCAGGTGAATCCTTTAGTCAATAAATAGTTTGATTAATTTTTGGTTAAGTTAAGGATTGCTTCGTCAAAATACCAGGAGCGCAAGCCTAACTCCGAACCCATTAGTCCGACTTTTTCATGTTAAAATCATCAAAGTAGAGAGTTCCATCTCCCCGCCAGTTCAACCAAAGTGTCATGCGCATGGGAACATGCGTCTTATTAGTCAGCGTTTTGACGTTAACTGTCGAATGAACCCGGGTCCACGAAGTCGGGGTATCAAGGGATCCTTTAATATACGTGGGATGTAGAGCTTGCGGCTGAGATCCCCGCATATGCCAGGTCAGATCGGAAACATTCCCTTTGCACGTGAACCAAAAACTCAAATCATAGCTCGAGTCCGTTTCGAGGGCAATGTCTCCATTGTAGTTGATCTGACGCGCATCGGGGGGGGGAGCTTCTTCTCCTTCTTCGAGGTCATCCGCTGCAGGCGGGCTCTCTGCCGGCGAATAAACCTTTGGAAAATAAACGGCGTGGGGATCAATCACCGAATATTTGAGCGCTCCCTTTCCGGCAAAATCGGGCGGTGGTCCGAAATCCTTCTCGATCTTGGCATTCGTACACTCGAGAACTCCGTAGGGGATGCCGTAGGGAGTATACCAGTCGATGCTCCATGAAGCGGGCAGCATAATATTCGGATAAGGATTGGTTCCCTTGAAAGGAACCGGATCTCCGAATTTGGGGGCGCCGGGCGTTCCGGTATTGAGAGCGTAGGAAATGCGTCCATCCACTCCGCCGACGACCAAATCAAAAAGTTTGTCCTGATTGAGGTCCGCAACACAAACAGTGGTCAGCGCACCAATCTTATCCCTGGCGCCGAATTTTACATGCAGCGGATTGTCCTTATCAAAAACCGGCGGCGACGATTTGTCCGCCGCCTGATTAAGATAGACATCGATATATCCCAATCTTTCCCCGGTAATAATGTCCGGCTTGCCGTCATTGTTCCAGTCGACCACTTGCGGCGTGAGATGCTCCCGTCCCATGCCGGGAACTATCTTTTCCTCGAAGTCCTGGTTAAAAGTGGGACGATCATTCGTCCCCTTGTTCGTGAAAAGAAAGATACTATTCGCGCTGTAGCTGCCGTCTCCCATCAAAAGATCGAGCCGCCCAAACCCGGTGAAGTCATGAAGAAATGGCGACAAGTAATTACACCAGAGTTGGTTTTCCTTATGGGTGGGGATGATCATCCGGGCGCGGTCGGTCTGCATCTCAAATGAGGGCGCCCGGCTCGATCCGTTATTGTGAATGAAGTAGAGCTGACCGGCATAGTTGCCGGCTACGATGTCGAGCTTCCCATCGCCGTCGTAATCAACCAGCTGGATCCTTGGGACGACATCGCCCGAGCGAGAATCGGCACTGAGCCAAACGGGAATGATCTCGCCATGGGTGAAAACCGGAGCATGTGGTTTACCCGAGTTGGGAAAGTACCAGAAAAAACCTCGCGCGTCGGCCACGACCAAATCGGGAAGCCCGTCGCCGTTGAGATCGCCCACGGCCACACTTGGGCTAAAAGAACTCTTTTTAACCGAACCAGAATCATTCACGGCAAGCTGTTGCCCCGTCCAGACATGCATGTTTCCGCTCATATCGACTCCTCCCCACGGGTCGAAGGTCAATTGGCCCGACTCGAAATCGCCGTGCAGAAGATTGGAGCTGGAGGCAGCCTGGGCGGCTGACAAAGAAAGCGACGTGGACGAAAGCAGGACTGCCGCCAGGAGATACGGTCTCATCTTCCTATATCCTTGGCGCAGGAACGAGGAACGGCCTCTGTAGAGCAGGATCATGATGCCAAAGAAATGGGACAAGGGACGAGTTTGCGCAGGCAGAATAGGTCGGCAAGACTAAAGTCATCATGAACTCGTGGCTTGGCATTCATCGGACCTTCGATCTGGCGACGAAAAATAACCATCGGTCAGATGACCGATGGTTATTTAAAGAGAAGGAGGTCTGCCCAAATTGCGAACAGGGCAGACGTTGAACTCTACCGGTCCCGGGTAGGACCCCAATTGGATGACTTGCGGCGGCGTTGCAGCAGTAGCAGCAAGGCCAATCCACCGATCATCATCGCCCAGGTGCTCGGCTCCGGCACCACTTCCAGGTCGCCGTTGTAGAGATACAAATCCAAGGTTCCGTAAGGAGCCAGGCTTAGCGGCGTGCTGCTGCCCAGCGCAGTGACTTCCAGGTTGAAGATGGAGGCATCCACCGACGAACCGCCATTGGATGATGTTCCGAGCACGTAGCCGTTCACGTCGTATCCGTTGGTCGTTTCCAGGTTGTAATCGTTGTCCGAGCCAGCCTGGATCAACAGATAGGGATTCTGGATGCTGAAAATATGCAGCCCCGTGGCTCCGGCCGTGGCCGTCAGATCGACCAAATCGAGATTAATCGCGTTGCCCGACGTGGCGAAATTGACCTCAGCCGCCCCGTTGCCGGCGATGTTCAGGTAGGTCGAATTTTGGTTCGGGGTCGAGTAAGCCAGGGTTCCCGTGCTGGCTCCCGCACCGAGAGCAAAGCTCAGCGTGCTGCCTGCATTCACCGACAGGATGCTGCTCAATCCCGCCGCGTTGTTCAGGGTCAGGCCTGTGCCCGTGATCGTGGAGTTTTTGCCGGCGGCCGTCGTTTGCGTCCCGCCGGAGAAGAGCGTACCGCCGGTCTGCACCGTCACTCCGCCCACCGTGGGAGCGATCGTGCCGCCGCCAGCTAGCGTGGCGCCGGTCTGCACCGTCACCGCTCCCGTACCCGTGGCCGAGCCAGGGGTGCCGGTTACGCTGATCACCCGCGGATCCGACGAGGGCGCCGAGTAAGCGGAGCCGCTCGGGTTGCTCGCGTAGAACGTTCCGGTCGTGAGCGTCGTGCCGCCCGAGTAGGTGTTGCCCGTCGAGCTCGAAAGCACCGTCGTGCCAGCTCCGGTCTGCGTGAAGCTGCCCGTGCCGCCAATGGCGCCCGAGAGGGTGTTGGTGATACCGGTCGTTTCAAACCCGACCAGCGTGCCATTGTCGGTGATGGTGTTGGATTGGGTGGAATTATTGGCCTCATTAAATTCCAGCGTGGAGGGTGCTGCCACGCTGATCGCACTGGCGTTGGCCAGCGACCCGGTCACATCCAGCGTGAAGTTCACCCCGCTCGGCGACTCAACATAGGTCGCGCCGGTGTAGGTGTTGGCACCGCTCAGGGTGGTGAGAACGTTATAGGTGGCATTGTAATTGCCGCCCACAAAAGCCACGGCCGTGCCGGTTCCAGAATAGTCCGCAATCGGAGCGTTGATGGTTAAAGCCGAGCTGCCACTGAGGAAGTTGTCAAAGTAGATGGTGCCGGCTGCGCTCGACGTGATGGTACCCGCCCCGCTCGAGGAGATGTTCGTGCCGGAGCTGATCGTATAAGGATTGGCACCCGAGAAAACCATGCCGCCGCCCGAGGTGAGCGTCAGCGTATCGCCATTAAGAGCCAGGTTGGCGCCGGAAGTGAGCCCCGTGGTGCTAACGTTGACCGAATTGGCCGCCACGGAACTGGATGCTGTCAGCTGCTCCACCAGACTGCCCGGTGTGGAGGTGGAACTCGTGCTGTAATTGCTGCTGACATAATAATTACCGCTCGATGAACCCGTGGTCACAGGCAACCCGTTACTATAGGGGCTGGCATCCGCCAGACGAACCGCATACCCGCTCGAATTTATCGTGGCAAAGCCAACGCCGCCCGTATCGGTAACCGTATATCCGCCGCCCATGAAGCCCTGCGTAGGGGTGCCACCAAACGCGACGACATTAGTGATCTTCCCCGTTGAGGCATTCGTCGCATTCGATCCCGCGGCAATATAGTTAAAGTTCACTGCCGCACCGGCCCCCGCCGTAATGGTGGGGCTGGTGATTGTAGTGAGGGTTTTGTTGGTATTATAAGCTTCTGTAGCGGCGAGGGTTGAGGCCGTACCGGCAGTCGTGGTTAGACTGGTAAATGTAACCCCTTGGGCCCCAGAGCCAGCGGATAAGTGATTATTTATCGTACCGCCGCCTAAGGTCAAAGCAGCGGCGGTGTTAACAGAACCATTCGTTACGCTAAAGTAGAGCGTTCCCGCATTGACTTGAATGTTCCCCTCAGAAAAAGAGGTGCCGGCATCCGACGTGGTACCCAGTCCACTCTGAATAAAAGTACCGGTACCGGTTAAGCCTGCCAGGGAGTTCGTGATACCGGAACCTTCCGCAGCATAAACCGTGCCGCTATTGGCAATAGTACCACTGACGCTGCTGCTAGTGGGCAAAGCAAAGATGAGGGTGCCGCCCGAGTTGACGGTATAGTTGCCGGTGCCGACGCCTCCCGTGGGACTCGCCCCGCCCGAACCGATTTGCAGCGTGCCACCGTTATTGACCGTGGTCAGGCCCGAGTAATTGTTGGCTGTGGCCAGCGTGAGATTGCCATTCACGGTCAGAGCGCTCGAACCGGTGATGGCATTGGCGACGCTTTCCGTCAAAGCGCCGCTATTGAAGATAACCGTGCTTCCGTTTACGGCACTGGCAACATTTAAAGCCAACGTTCCGCCGTTGACATAAATAGTGCTCGCGTTGATCGATCCGCTTCCACTGATCTGGAGCGTACCCGCATTGACCGCGGTCGCACCGGTATAAGTTTCGGCGGCACCTAAAGTCAAGGTATTGGAACCGAGCTTGGTCAGCCCTACGGAATTCGCACCGCCATTGGTATTGGTGATCGCGGTGTTATAGGCGAAGTTCCCACCGGTGGTATCGAGGCCAATGTTCGAATTGTTTTCGAAGCCGCCCGTGGCGGTGCCGAGCGCCAGGAGGGTGTTAAGATCGGAACTGGTAAATTGATTCGCTCCGCCAACCGCGAAGGCCAATGTCCCCCCTGGGCCCACCACGATGTTGGCCGCCGTCCATTTGGCAGAATTGTTGCTATAAAGCGAGGCTTCCGTGCCGAACTCAGCAATACCGCCTTCGACGAGAGTTTGACCCGAATAAGTGTTCGCTCCCGAGAGGGTGGTCTGGCCCGTGCCCGTGAAGACAACGGAAGTGCCGCTATTGTCGAGAATCGGAGCGCTGATCGTGACCACGCCCGATCCATTATAATTGTCCAGATAGATGGTACTTGCGGCCGTACTGGCCGTGATCCCCCCGCCCGAGGCGGTGATCGAATAGGGATTCCCCCCGGAGAAGAGCATACCGCCCCCGCCACCAAGGGTCAGCGTATTCCCGCCCAAAGCCAGATTGGCGCCGGAGGTAAGTCCGGTGGTGGTAACGGTAACCGTATTGGCCGCCACACCCCCGGTCAATGCTTCGGTCAGCCCGCCGGCTCCCGTACCGGTGCCGTAGTTTGCATTGTCCACGAAGTAATTACCGGTCGCACTCCCGCCACTGGTCGGGAGGGCAGAGCTTCCATAATCGGCCAAACGAACAATGGTATTCCCGAGCACGCCATTATTATAGACCGTGGCAAAGCCCGTGCCGCCATCATCCGTAACCGTATAACCGCCGCCGATAATACCATTGTTCAGCGCCGGATTCCACTCAACAATGGAGTTACCGAGATTTGTAAGGTTTTGCCCGGTTGACACATTGGTCGTGCCCAAGGAAAGGTTAAAGTTAACGGCCGAGTTCGCCCCGATATTGGGCGTGTTGCTGGTGAAGGCCAAATACGAATTATATCCTCCGACCACAGGATTGATCGTGATTTGTGAGTCCGTGTTGGCCGTCGTCGTTAGACTGGCAAAAGTTTGGTTCGTATTGCCGCCACCGTACCCCGACGGGTTCAAATAGAAGGTGCCTCCGCCCATGATCAAGGCCGACGAGGAGGAAATATAGCCGGTCGAGGCCCCTTGAGCAACCTGCAGCGTCCCGGCATTGACGGTGGTGGTACCGGTATAGGAATTGGAAACGGACAAAATGGTGGTGCCTAGACCCCGCTGGATGAAGCTTCCTGCACCGATAATAGTACCGTTGATGGTATTGGTAATACCAGAGCCTTCCGCACCGGCCACCGTACCACCTGAATTGATTTGATTGGAATTGGTGGTGCTTCCCGACGCCATATCGAAGGCCAGAGTGCTACCCCCCGAGACACCCGTCCAGAGAAGGGCGCCCAAACTACCGGAAGAGCCATTGCCGATCTGGAGCGTGCCCGTGCCATCGACATAAATGGTATAAGCGCTACCGCCGCTACCAGTAGTCATATTACCGGTTATTACTGTAGTGCCGGTACCTCCAAATACGTTAATGGGGTTTGTCCCATTGATAAAACCACCAAACGAAACGATGCCGGTATCGTAATTATTGAAGTAGATAGGATTCTGGGCGGTGGTTTGGCCGTCCTTAATTTGGCCGGAGATCGTATAAGCCGAGGATCCATAAATGGTAACACCGCCGCCGTTGCCGCCAGTAGAGAGAGTGAGAAACCCACCCGTGGTGAGGGTGCCACCCGAATTGCCCGCATTGATCGTGATCGTATTGCCGACGGTGTTGCCGGATTGGGACTGCGAGCCGCTCAGGAAGTAATTGACCGTATTGGTACCGCCCGAGGTGGGGAGCGCAGTGCCGCTTTCCAGGCCGACGACCTGATTACTGCCATTTGTTTGGGCGAAGAAGGTGCCGTTGACGTCCGTGACCGTCACGCTGCCTTTCCCAATGATGCCGTTGGTGAGAGTCGGCGCATTGGTAAGCGTGACGATATTGTTCCCCACGGTCGTACCGCTGGTAGTGCCCCCGCCCACGTTATAGTTGATGTTAAGATCGTTGAATGCCCCGGGCGTCAGGGTGCCGATCGTCAGCGTCGTGGTGTACGCGTTGCCGTTGCCGCTGGCATCAGGGTTGACGACGATGCTTGAGCCATAGGTTGCGCCGGCGCCTCCGGCGGTTGTCGTCAAGCTGGCAATGGTCTGGCTGGTATTCCCGGTCGTATTGCCCTCCAGGGCGAACGTACCGTTATTCAGGGTCACGGCCGTCGTGCTGGCGACGCTTCCGCCCGAGCCATTGCCTACCTGCAGCGTGCCGGAGTTGATGGTCGTGGTGCCAGTGTTGGTGTCTGTGCCCGCGAGAGTGGTCGTCCCGGTACCTGATTGAGTCAGAGCTACCGTTCCGCCCGTGCCACCGTTGCCGATAGCCCCATTAAGAGCAAAGTTTCCAGTGCCGGCGAAGGTTAGCGTTTGCGTGCCGGTAGTAGCGCTGCTGGTAACGCCATTGACGACGGTGAGGGTGTTGGAGGAATTATTGGTCCATGTGTCGGACCCACTGAGCGCAAGGTTGAGATTATTGGCTGCAGTCGAATTACCGATCGTGACGGCACCCGCACCCGAATTGATCGTAACACCGGTCGTACCAAGGGTCAGGGTAAAGGGACCTCCTGTAGACTGAAGGGTCGTAGAATCGATGTTGTTAAACGTAAGCGCACCTACCGAGGCGCTGGCAGTAAGACTTATCGTTTCGTTGGTGGGGGTGACGCTCGATCCGTTAAAGGTCGCAGTGTCGGAGGTGGAAGTGGGGGCGACACTTCCAGCCGGAGAACCGGTGGAACTAGTCGACCAGTTGCTACCGGTCTGCCACGTGCCGCTTGTCGTGTCCCAATAATAATTATTCCCTGCGGCTTGAGCCTTGCCACTCAAAAGAACACCCATCGAAATAAGCGTCAACGAGATAGTACGCAAGATTGGAACCCAGCAAGGGAAAAACCCAAAGCCAGGTTGAGTGGACGACGCGGAAGAATAGTTCATGTTGTTGTTACGTTTAGGAAGGTAATTGTAGACGTGTGAAGTATCGTACTAGGTCTGTGGTCTAATGCAAGGCTTTTCTTAAAATATTTTTCGTGCATTGACGACGCGTTCTTGAGAGGCAAAGCCAATTTAAATGCTCGTTATTTGTAGCTTTAATACGGAAAAATCTATTTCTTAAGCGCAATTACCAGCTTCAATTCTTTGGCCACAAATTTATCTTAAAAATGTTAAATAGTTAAAATCAAGATGACTAAGTTAATCCTTTAAGAAAAACCATGTACATCGCTGCGGCTGAATAAGATGCCGCACCATCCGTACTTCCTCCCAATGTGCAATAGTTCCATAAGGAAGTAACCGCCGTGAGCCGGATGCCCATGAGGGAGGCAACAGCGTGGCCCTTACCAATGAAACCGATGCCGTCCATGCCAGCGGTAGCCAGCGATACTCTTTTGACGGAAACGGGCGCACTTCATTTTAGCTAAAGGCAACAAAGTAAACATCATGGATGGCGCGAAACGCTCCCCGCAAGCGGGCTATTTTTGTGGCTGAAAACTGAACCAGTTGAGCCTCAGACGTTCCTGCGGACCGCCGCGAAAGACGAGGCAGACGTTCGCCGTGCCGTCCGCATTGTTCAAAGTTGTCGAGACCGTTTGGTAGTTTTTCCAGCCGCCCGTATCCGGCACCGGACATTTTCCGAGCAGAGGCCCATCGACGCCGTTCTGGTGAATTTCAATGGTTGCGCCTGGATGAGCCGATGCCAGCCGGAAAGAGATCGTCGCCTTCGCAGGCAGATTCATCACGTTGGGATATTGGACATTACTGCCGTCATGAATGTCTCGCAGCTCGAAGCCTCCCTCCGGGCATTCACGCTGGGTCACGCCATCGGCCTTGAAGTAATTTTCGGCTTCGATGCGGGATTGATTGGCGTCGTACTGTCCCACACCAATGCGGTCAATGTAGACCGGGTCGATCTCGCCGTTATCGAGGTAATGCACATAACTGATGACAGAATCGCGATAGTGCCTCGAAGTGCCCGGCCAACTCTGGTCGTTGCAGATGAAATACCATTGATGATATAACTCGAAAAATGACGCGTGCCGGTCATAAGTCAGCGCCTTTTGAAACTCAGGAGCCGTGCGGTCCTTCGTGATGATGCAGCCTTTATAGGTATAAGGCCCATAGACGTTGTCCGACATGGCATAGTAACAACCCCATGAGAGGTAATATTTGCCATTGTATTTGTGCAGGTAAGACTTGTCGTCGGTCTTACCCGGGCCATACGGGCCCACCGGATTGATGATTTCCACCTTGCGCGGCGTCTCCGCCAAGGAAATCATGTCGGGATTGAGTTTGACGATGAAGTAGTCCCAGCATCCGAAAATCAGGTAGGTCGTCCCGTCGCTCTCCTGAAGAATGGCGGGATCGCGCGCGAGCGTGGCGACCGATCCTTTTGCCACGAGCGGTTTGTGCAGCGGGTCGGTCCACGGGCCGATGGGAGTGTCCCCCTCCACCACGCCCAGTTCGGTGCTGCCCCGGGAAAAATAGAAGTAATATTTGCCATTATGGCTGACGGCATCAGTCGCCCAACAACTGGCTGATGGCTTGCCCCAGTAAGTCTGCTCAGGTTTCAGCGTACTCTCGTATTTCCAATGAACCAGATCATCCGAGGACCAAGTCCACCAGTCGTTCATCACAAAATGCGCAGAATCGGGGACGGCGTCATGAGTGGCGTACAGGTAAGCGCGATTGTCGTAGATCCGCACCTTGGGATCGGTCAGGCCCTGGCCCACCACAATAGGATTATCGGCCCACCCTGCCGAGGACAAACTGATATAGAATAACGCGCAAAAAACGGCGGCGTAACGGAAGGATTTCCAATTCATAAGCGATAACTGCTTGAGTCCTCCCAGCCGGTCACGACCGTGATTAAATTTTGCCGCCTTTCGAGCATGTCCATTATCTGATTTACGCGCATGCAAAGCCTTGAGCAAGCGATGATATTTGCGTAAGCATGCTACTGCGACAAGCAGAAAGCGTGAATGGAGCTCGGCTTTTGTGGATGCCCCAGGCACCGCGCCATAATGGCAATGAGTTCTTGCCCTCCTGCATGATTCGCCCCGCACTTTAGTCTAAGCTTGCCCCAGATGTTCCCTTCCATCAAACTAACGATAGGCAGATATCGATCGGCCTCTTTTAAATCCGGCCATTGGCTAATAAAGTCCCCCCTCCACACCCAATTGCCCACGCTTCTATATTATGGCGAAGTTATTTCTCTATTTCTTTTGTTGTGCGATTCTAACCCTCCCACTGGTTCAACTTCACGCTTCGGAAAAAGACCTGATTATCGATACCAGGGGACCCGTGATCAACGCAGGCATGACGGTCAAAGTGGACGAGGGTGGAGTCCAGGCACCGGGCTATGTTTGGCAAGAATCGGAACCAAAGGTTGACTGGGCGGCCAAGTGGATCGGGTCATCAACGGCTGACGCCCCCGATTCCATCGTCAAATGTCTCCGCAAGGAGGTGACTTTTTCGCAAAAGCCCACAAAAGTCACAGCCTGGGTCACGGCCGATAATTTTATTCTCTACGTGAACGGGACCATGGTGGCCCGTGGGCCGGCCGATCCCGGACGTGATTTCAGGGGCGCCTACTCAGGAAGGCATTTCTATAGCCAAATCGATTTGACTCCCTTTTTTCACCACGGAAAAAATGTCATCGCCGCCGAACTGCTAAGTTGCAACGACCTGCTTTTCGAGGCAAAAGTCCAGTATCCGGACAAAACAACCAAGACTCTGCCAAGTGACGAAACCTGGAAGGGCCTTTCCCAGCCGTTTCTCAAAAGGACAGACTTTCCGGTAGGCGAGGCAGACAAGACAAATGCGGCCAGGGACGGCAAAATCCCCGTCTTTGACGCCGCAGCCGAGCCGGTCGGATGGCAACTCGCCGGGTTCGACGATTCCCAATGGCCTGCATGCCAGGTGGTCGGCGCGCCGGCCGAGACTCTTGCACTCAGCGAATTACCTCCGGTTATGGAGACGCGCTATCCCTACTTCAATATTTCGAATGTGTCGGGAAATGTAAGCGTTCCGGTCAAGCCTTTCCATGCGGGCCAGCCGATTATTGTCAAAGGCAACGGGCAGTTTGCGGTTCATTTCAACAAAATCATGGCCGGACGCTGCGGAATTAAAGTGAAGGGTTGCCAGGGAGCCACAGTCTATCTCTTTTCCAATGAAACGAACACGCTGGGAGGCCGTGGTTATGTCCTCCATTTACGTGACGGCATTCAATACTATGAAAGTTCCGATTACTATGCGCTCGGAACGATCAATGTGGTCGTTCGAGACGCCACCTCGCCAGTGGAGATCATGGATGTCAGCGCCGACTTTGCTTCCCAGCCGGTCGAGTATTTGGGATCCTTCACTTGCAGTGACGAGAAGTTAAATGAGCTCTGGAAGAGCGACCGGTGGTCAACGCAAATCTGCATGATGACGCATCATCTTGATTCGCCTCAACATCAGGAGCCGATTGGTGACTACGGCGATTATGTCATCGAAGACCTCGTAAACTATTACGCCATGGGAAACAACCCATGGCTGGCACGGCAGGACCTGATCAAGTGGTCATGGGTGATGGAAAACGCCAAATACCAGACTTTCCATACCAGTTATATGTTGTATTGGCTGCAGGCCCTGATGAATTACTATGACTATACCGGCGATGAAAGACTCGTTGAGGCCCTGGCCCCCAGTGTTCACGCGGTCATGGCAAAGTTCAGTTCCTTCGTGGGGAAGAATGGCATTATTTCCCAGGCCCCCAATTATATGTTCATGGATTGGGTCACGGTCTACGACGACAAAAGTCCTTCCATTAATTTTGCCTGCCATCATCCGCCCGCCGTCATTGGGCAGGGCTATATGACCGCCCTGTTTTATCATGCTCTCGTCGATGCGGAACGGGTTTCGCAAATCACCCAGGACTCCGCTCACGCGGGACAATACGAAACGCTTCGCCAACAAATTGCGGCGGCCTATCAGCGCGAACTATGGAACCGGGAAAAAGGTATGTACCGCGATGGAAAACCGTTCGTTACTACCATCGCGCCCAATAAGTGGCTGCCCGCTGATGTCCAGATGGAAAGCTTCAGCGTGCAGAACAACACTCTGGCGGTTTTATATGATCTTGCGCCAGCCAACGAACAGCCATCGATTATCGATAAGATCATGGCCGATCCTCACTGGGACGTAACTCCATTTTTCATGCATTTTGTTTATAACGCCATCGCGCACGCAGGCCTTTTCGATAAATATGCTGTCTCCAAATTCCACGAAAACGATATTGTTCCCGAAACCCAGACCGTGCGGGAGAAAGGCACGGGCAAAGGCGACTATAGTCACGGCTGGGTTGCTTCGCCTGCCTATCAGATGTCGAGCAAGATTCTCGGCGTCACTCCGACGGCTCCGGGATTCGCCACCTTCGCCATCCGCCCAAATCTTTGCGGCCTTACCTTCGCCCACGGCACGATACCCAGCCCTCACGGAGATATTAAGGTGGCCTGGAAGCGAGCAGCCGATCAGTTCAAGCTCAACCTCACGATTCCTTCCGGGACTAAAGCCACCGTGGCCCTTCCCACTGAGTTTTCAGCCAGCCAAAAAATTCTTCTGGACGACAAGATCGTCTGGAACGGGAAGGCCGTGGGAACGACCGAAATCAATAGAGGAACCTCGACCCTTGAGATGGAACTGCCGCCTGGAAGCCATAAACTCACCGCATCCAGTCCGGTCTCTACAAATCAATAATTGCCGGCTTGATTATAGAGTCAATTCATCCGTTTTCCATCAAGGCGCGAGCGCTATCTTAAAAACCGAGATGTAGTCGGACGGAAGCTTGGCGGGACAATCGATGACGAGGGCATCGCCGGTCTGCTGCCATTTTACCGGGGCCGTTTCGCCCAGCAGATGAACATCTTTTACTTTCGCCCCTTGGGGTGACTTGGATCCCAGCGACTTGATGGCAGCTTTACCTTTCGGCAGGGTCATCGAGAAGGCATAGAGCGTGTTGCCCTTGGCGGTGAATCGGAAATCCTCCGTGGTGTAGGGCTTGCTGGAAACATCCTTCTGCCCGCCGAATGCGCCTTTCTCGATGCTGGCCACGGTGGACGGCCCTTCCCCGTAAACCTTCCAGGGACGCGTCCCGAAAATCCCCTCGGAGTTCACCGCCATCCAAGAGGCCATGCTCTCGAGGCAAGCCTTCTCATCCGAGTCGATGGTGCCATCGGCGCGCACCGGAATGTTCAAAAGCAGATTGCCATTTTTGCTGACGATATCGACCAGCATTCCCAGCACTTGTTCGGCGGTCTTGTAGGTATGATTCTGGAAAATCGCCTTGTTATAGAACCAGTCGCCGATGCAGGTATCGGTCTGCCAGGGCGTGGGGTTGATGGTTTCATTCTTTCCCCGCTCCAGGTCCCAGACCAGACATTTGCGCTGGACCTCGTCGAGATGCTTGGTGTTCATCACCGCCTCATTCTTTCCATGCCACTGAATGCTGGAATTATAGAGGTCGGCCGCGATCTTCAGGCCGTAATCACCCGGCTCGCCGTTTAGCGGCATCACGTTGTCGTCGAAATAGAGAAGATCGGGCTGGTACTTATGCACGAGGTCGAGCACGCGATTATAGAATTTGACGTTGTAGGCGAGATGCGCGGCGGGCGTGCGCGCCGCCCCCGCCGGACCGTAAAGCTCCGCCGGGTCGTATCCGTCCCACCACGTGCCCTTGCCCTGCTCCTTCGTGAGGACGCCGTCGTAGGGGATGCCCTTGTAGGGGCCGTCCACGTCGGAGTCATGGGAGACATCGAGCCAGTCCCAGGCGCGGGCCCCATGCACCGTCACGCCAAAGCGAAGTCCCGCCGTGCGCGCAACTTTTTCCCACTCGCCGACGATGTCCCGCTTCGGCCCGATATTGACCGAGTTCCACGCCTGATACTTGGAATCGAAGCAGTCGAAATTGTCGTGATGATTCGCCAGCGCGACGAAATACTTCGCCCCTGCGCGCTTGTAGAGGTCGACCAGGGCGGCCGGATCCCACTTCTCCGCCTTCCACATATGGTCGATCTCCTTGAATCCGACCTTCGACTGCGGCCCATAGGTCTCCTGATGAAATTTCCAGACGGGATTGAGAACCATCTTTTTCGTCGTCCGATCCAGGACATACTCCTGGTACATGTGGCGGGCGTACCAGCCGTCCTCTTCCGGCACGCACTGCGCGTCCCAATGCGCCCAGAGGCCGAACTTGGCGTCGCGGAACCAGTCGGGCGTCTGGTATTGCTGAAGCGACTGCCAGTCGGGCTTGAAGGGGCCAGCCGTGACCGGAAGCATCCCGGAATCGGGGCCGGGCGCAGGTGCGGGAGGGGACTTCGCGCAAAGACTTCGCTCACCCGCAAACAAGACCAGTGCCGCCAACAGAAAAGTGGAATAGATTAATCGCATAGTGGGTAAACGCCTTTCGGCCTAAATAGTTCCTTTAATTCTTCTCGTCAGACAATGTTCGGTTTTGACTTAGGTGCCGCCCGTTCTCTACTGAGTGACCGGTTCGACATATTCGTCCAGGACCTGCCCCGACTGCCGGTCAATGGCGACATGGAGCCAGTACCGATGCTGGGCATTGACCACGAATTGATCCGCCGTCGTGGCCGTGGTCGGGAATTCTCCCGTCTGCGCAATCAAATCGATCATCAAATTCCAGACCCGCGTCTGTCCCACTGCCGACAACGCGCGGATGGGCGCCTCCCGCAACCGCGGCACATTGTTGATCATGAGATTGGCGCTCGGGACGGTTGTCGAAGTGTCATAAACCGCGCTTAAGTCGCCGCCAAACCCGGAGTAAAGTGCTGCCCCATCATACCCTCCCTGAGAGCCGGCGGTTGAAAATCCATTCAAAGTCGCAGGAAGATTACTAAGCGTATTGGTACCGATGTATTTTCCCACGAGATCGCTCAGGCTGGTCAGTGGCCCCTGACCGATGTCAGCCACGTCTCCAGTACGGTTGACCAACAGCTGGGCGATATTTTGTGCGGTGGTCGTCGAAAGATAGGGCACATTGGTGGAATTTTGAGGATTTCCCAATGGATTGTAATTTGTCGAGCTATTGCCGTACGGGTTGAATTCATCCTGATAGGCGCCGGCGAGGATGGCCTGCAAAACGGGTAACTGCCGTGTATTCAAATCGACCTTGCCTGCTTCCAGGCCCTGATCATTGTCGCTTTCGTTCACGCAAAAGGCCTCCAGCAGACCGGAATAGCCGCTCTCCGGGGTCGACATATCAAGATTTTTCCAGGGCGTGCCGGAAAAGACGTAGCCCAATTCGGCCACGCTGCGAAAAGGCCGGTTCAGAATATAAGGGCGGCTGTTCGACTGCTGGACGGAAAGTACATCATTATAGAGAGTAGCCGCCGCTTTGTTGCTGGCATAATCGGGAGAAGCCTTTGCCAGATTGGTGCCATTTATGTAGGCGACGACCGTGGCGTAAGGATTCCCATCGGAAAGAGCATCCGTGCCATTAGGAGGAGCGGTTAATCCGCTGTAGAGTCCCACACAGCGGGAGGAATAACCGCCCGAGGCCCGGCGCACGATGCCATCCGGATCGGCATAGTAGCATTGATTAGGCAGGGGTAATACAGTACCGGAAGCGTCATAACTTGGATTCTGCTGGGCATCATTTTGCGCTAATGCGGCGGCAGGCATATAATACTTAACATTGCCGCTGCCGTTGCCGTTAGGGTTTTGGCCCGCATACCATCCGGCGTTGGGCTGCTGGAATACAAGAAGATTGTTCGAATCCTCCGATTGGAACTGGAGCCAACTGTTTTTATCCGAGCCATAGGTCATTAACACGTTATTGTTAGGATCGGGCCATCGTGTAGAAACTTGCGAGCCACGAGCAAACAAGGAAGCTGCCCAACGTGGTGTTCTCGGATCGAAACCAAAACGGGACTCCTTGCTCCCAAATAACCCTCCATCATTCTGGAGAGCCGAAATAGGCGAAGGCGCGTTTAGTCCCGCGCTGATTTTCTGGTCGTACGTGTGCCAGAGACCGGAACTGTCTTTATATTGGGTACGGACGGTTAAATTGGTGGCTCCATAACCGGGACCACCCGCACCCGTATAGTTCGTATAAAATTTTCCTGCAGTGCCGCCTGAAAAGGCCGGCTGGTAGCCGACGATATCAAAATAAGCCGTTGCGGCTCCCGAGGTTCCCTTCTGAAGCCAGATGAGCGGGGTCCATCCAACGAGCACACCCGTGATTTCATAATTCGGAAAATTGGCGTTTTTAATCTTGGCAAAAGGCGTATTCGTTAGATTGGTGTCGGTGCTGAAGTTGGTGGCAAAACTTTTGAGGCCATTTTTGGTATAGTCCCAATAGGGAGCGGCAACTGGAGAAAAGGGGAAAGGTAAGTTAGCACTAGGCCAATTGCTGTTGGCCCACGTGACGAGATTCGGAAAATCAGTGGCATCCACGGTGGCGTTCGCGGAGCTGGAACCGCCCGCCAGAAGATAATTGGTGGAGGGGGTAGTCAAACCATTGGCGGCGCCGCCGTTGGTGTATGTCATGGCCAGGAGGGTCGGTTCGGTGTAGCGGGAGGCATTTCCCTGGCTTATGGAACCTCCGGCGTATGGCGGATCGACAAACTGCAAAAGGGAGTTCTTGAAATTGAGAGTAAAGCTGGAGGAGGGTGTATAGTTGTTTCCACTGGCTGCTGTATAGTTGTAAAGGTTGGGGACGGGGACCAAATTATTACAGGTGATCGCATCCTTGGAGTTAATGCTCGACATAGTATACGTTTTGCCACTGTAGGTAATGGTCATCGAGCCGCTAGTGCTTACCTCCGTATTCATCCCCCATGTGGAATAGGCGCTAGTCGGGGGGGTGGAAGTTTGATTAGTATTTCCGTTAATCACATCTTCCGGGTCGGTCGCATCAAAACCGATCTGGAAGTTGGTGGGTCGCGGCGCCCCTGCCGGGCAATTGGGATCATAGGGATTCCAAATTTCGGGTAGAATAAGCGCCACCAACAGGCCGGAGCAGCTTAAGCTCGGAGCCGTGCCAGGCGTGGCGGGAGGCCCGGCGCTTGGAGGCACATAGTTTGTATCGTGATAACCGACGCCTGTACCACCACTAACCGACGTAGCGGGAATAGGTGGATAGCTTGTTCCCGTGCTGAAGCCGGTGATGGTCGGGGGAACAACCTGGACCAAACTATCCTGGTAACCAAAAAAGCCGGGAGTATTTTTGCTTCCGTAGACTTCCTCGACCGGATTGTTTGGGCTGCCGGTGACGATGGAGCTTAAGGCTTGAGGACTCGTAAAGGCACCGTTCCCTGTATTGGCGGTCGGATCGAAGGGAATGCCCAGGGGATTGGGCGCGACATAGGCGATCCGGGGTGGATAGCCATCGCAACTGCTTTGGGCCATGATATTCGCGGCAATCTGCAGAATCGCGATATCGGTATTGCTGTCGAAAGCTCCCTGATACTGGAAGGCATTGTTCGTGCTCGAATAGGAAGCCCCTCCTTCGGGCATCTGATTGAAGCATTGCTTCCCCAAGGCGCCATTGAGGATGGCCGCCTTGAGCAATTCCACGAAATCGGGCTCGCGGGCCTTGGTCCCGGTTAGCGCGGCCACCTGCGCCAGGGTATTGATGCTAAGAGGATTGGTGGTCATGGCGCCCAGTGGAGTGGTTCCGCTGTGATCGTAGCACCATTCACTGGCAGCCGATCCGGAGGCATCAGGCACCCAACTGAGACCGAAGGCATCGTAAATCCGCTGCGCGGTTCCCTGCTTTAAGTAGCTCACCGGAACGCCGTAGGTATCGATAAGGAGGGCCAGATCCGTATAGGAGGTGGTGGGGCTGAAAGGAGGTGTTGGCGCAGCGCCCGGAGTCGGCATATCGGTGCGTGAAGCACTTGGTCCGTTGTAAGTCAGCCAGCTCAATCGGCTGAGGGGGAATCTTTTCAAGACGAGCGGTTCGCCTGGGATGGCCTGTGAGCCATTGAAGCGCGTGAAGGCGGTCTGCACGGAAATGCTGCTGAAGGTTGGATTGATGCTAGCCGTCGGCGTTGGATAACTTTGCGCCGAGAGGGGCGATGACGGTGCGACCAGGCTGGGCCGATTGAGAGCCCGGCTGAAAGTCGTGAAATAATTGAGGGCATTTTTCATGGGGGCCGTCAGCGGACCCGCAGTGGTCGTATTGGCCAGGGCCGCCTGGGTCAAAAACTGGATCAATTCCTGCCGGCTCGCAAAATTTTGATCAGTCTGGATCTGGCCGGCGGCGGTACTGGGCTGAGTCCACGGCTTGAGAAAACCGGTATTGTTATTCAAAATATAGGTATTGAAGAAACTGGCAGGCGACGAATAGCTAAAGTTGGCCGAACCATAATTACGCCAATTCACCAATTGTGTCAGATTGGTGATATCTGAGGTGCTCGCCGAAATGGGCAGTATGCTCGAAACGAGTTGCTTGAAGTCGATGCAGTTGAGGGAAAATTTATGGTAGGGCGCGATCAGGTTCGACGGGTAGGTCAGGCCGCTCGCTGAAAGAGTGGGGCCGTCGCTGCCATAACCCGGCGCGGCGGGCGCTGTCTTGGCGGTGCTCGAGTTATAAGTGGGATAACCGACCGCGTTCACGTCCAGATCGCCGCCTTCGTTATAGATCATATACGCATAGCGGCCGATGACCGGATGCGCGCCGCCTTTTTGCAGCGCAGACGAAAAGGTCGTTTGGGTCGTGCCATCATTGGGGACCATGATCCATTGGGGCGCACTCGTCGCCGCCAGTCCGGGGGGCGTATCATCACTGGAACTCGTCACCGGGAGGAAATAGGGTTTGTTCCAGTCGGCCAGGGAAATATAGCGTCCATTCAATGACGCCGTGGTGGTAAAGCTTGCAGAAGCCCGGCTTGGCCCCGTCGTTGAGTAGCAGCTGCTCGTCGCGGTCGTGCCGGAGGTATTGCCGCCGTAGAAAGGGATACCGTTGTAACTCATTTTGAGTAGATTAGGAAAGACGTAAACAGCCGAGGTTCCGGCGGCGAATGGAGCCACCTGGTAGGTCGTCGTGGTCGGCGTGGTCGTCCCCAAACTCTGTGTTACGCTCGTGCCGGTGATCATGGTCGGCGATGTCGTCACATTCTTAAACGGAAGCGCAAAGTCGGGGACGGCGGAGGCATAATTGGCGGTGACCGCCGTCAGGCTGTTGGGGATCGCGTAGGTCCGGTTGCTATTGGCGGCGGTCGACACGGTGCTGCCGGCGGCAATCTCCTGCTTCAAGTCGGCCAGAATCGTATTGGCTGCGCTTTGCGAAAAAAGGTCGACCTGAGTGGTACTCGCCAAGCTGGCAGCCACTTGCCGCTGCGAAAGGGAGATGAGCAGGAAGGCCACGACCAAGGTCGCAATCAGAACGACGCAAAACAAGACCATGATCAGCGCGACGCCGCGCTTGCCGCCACGTCGCGGCAAGCGAGTCGTCATGCGGACTTGGTCCAGTTGCCCGAGGGTTGAGTTGATGTTAACCAGGGATTCAGGGAATGGTTTCATAGGGAACGTTGCTGGAGTTTAAATAGAACACGTGCTGGTAAATATGAATGTAACGCGCGAAAGTTGGGTTGGGAGCCATACTAGGATTCAACCCGGCGGCATTTATCGCGCCGATCAGATCCTTGTTCCACTGATAAGCCATCAGGTCGACGTCCGAGGTGGCGGTCGTCGCCGAAGGAATCGTGGTTGTATTCACGCTGTCCGAATCAGAAAGGTTGGAAGCCAAAGTTCCCAACTGGGTCGTGGTCATCCTGGCCCGGCCCACGGGATCGATAATCGCCAGGCCTACGATGATCGCGGAGACATCCCGAACTCCTGCCGGCGTCCAGATCGATTGTGCCGAACCGGTCGGGGAATGAGTCTTATCCCAGTTGGCCTGGCAAACATAGGCCCGCTCGTTGGTCGTATCAAAATAACGGGACTGGGCGGGCGCGTTGACCGTTGAGGTCGGAGCCCCCGCCTGAGGAGTGTAAGTCGGTGCGGTCGCGCCGGGATAAGTCGCGATCTGTGTCGTATAGGTGGGGACGTTGGAATACATGGGAAGAGGAGGACTGCCTCCTCCCGGAATGGAAGGTGGCGTCGCAGCAGCGCCGGTGGCCGGATAAGTCTGTTGCTTGAGGAGATAACAAATTTCCAGCCGGAAGACGCCCTCGCCCAAGAGATGATAATTGGTATCGGTGGCCGTGGTTGTTACGGGATAAGAAGGACTGGGAGGGGGAGGGGAAGAGAGAGGTACCCCAAGAGCACCGGTCCAGATTCCCGCGATGGTTGAGCCCGCCGTGGGGGCAAAGCTTAAGCTGGTGATCGAAGTGCTGCTGTTATTGAAATTTGTCGGATTGCTGTAGGTAAAAAAAGGGAGACTGGGCGGAGGGGAGCCACCCGTACTGATGGGCGAATTGAGGGCCAAACCCTGCACGCGGCGCACCAGCGAATAGGCCGGAAGCCCCAGGCCGGCCAAGGTGCCTCCAGCCGCGACTTGAGTCGAGGTAACGACCTGATAGCCAATTAGGGAAACGTTGGAGGATGCCACGCCTAGAGCAGGTGAAGGGTTTTCGGTAAAGAAAAACATCGAATCATTTTGTGCCGCGGTGGCGGAGGGTGTGAGACTTTTATAGAAAAGGGCGTCGACGTCGTTTCGCTTAGGCATAGCCGCCAGATCGCGCGCCATCCGGTTGAAAACCAGGCCCGCCTCGGCATCGGCATTGACGTGACCTTCCGTCTGCGAGGTCGAATTGGCCGCTCCCTGCAAAACAGCCGCAATCAAGGCGAGCAGAATGGCGAGGATGGCCATTGAGACCAGCAACTCGACCAGGGTGAAGCCTTGCTTGGACGAAAAGGGTTTATCCATCGGATTCATTATTGGGGACTTTTGACGATGACCTCATACGAACCTGTGTAAGCTCTCGGGGTGACCGTAGCTGCGGCCGGCCAGGTGACGAGGATATCCACGCTGTCGGGCGTCGTGGACGTAGGAACAGAGGTGGACAAATAAGTCAGGGTGGCACAATAAGCCGCCCCCGTGACGGGCTGGATATTGCCCATTTGATCGAAGTAGTAGGGGGGCAATGTAGTTCCGCTGGCGTTCTGGTTGCTGATATAAAATCTGGGCGAATGGGCTGTTCCGGCCGACTTCGACGGGGTGGCACTGAGATCGTTGGCGATCGAGTTGGCAATGTTGGCTGCTACCTGGCTGCCAATGGTATCCCGGCTTGTATTCATTCCCACCAAAAGGACGCCAAGGATGGCCACGATGGCAAAGGCAAAAGTGCCCAGCGCAATGGCAATTTCGATCAGCGTGAAGCCTGCCCGGCTCTTTCGATTTTGAAGGGTTTTCACGGATTAAGACTAGGGACGATAAATGTGAGTGATGCCACTGAGGCCATCGATTTGAATGGCGGCAATATTCGCGCCAGGTGCAGCAGGTACCGTGGTGCCATGTGTGGGCTCAAGGCCTATCTCAATGTAAGGAATAACTGTAGGAGTAGTGGACGTCAGATTCGTCAGGCTGGTCACGTAGTAAGCCGATCCTGTCGGATCGAAACCTATTACAATTGGAAATGTGTAAACGGCCGTGCCTGTGAGGGGATACGTGATCTTCATGTTCGAATCGGAAGAGGTAGTTGTAGAATCAACCGGGGTTGTGGCGACATTGATGGCAGAGGCGATGTTTTTCATCTGTGGCCTCTGCATGTTGCCGGTTACAAAGCCGAGAAGGTTAACAATGTGAAGATTGTTGAGCGACACCAGTTTGTTGATTTGATTCAAGTAGGTATTTGGATATGACGCCGTATTAAGAAACTTAAAAGGAGAGGTGGTGCCTGTGATTGCATTTGATCCATCGTTCACGGCCGTCACTAAAATCACAACCCGTCCGTTGCCCGCCACCGCGGTGGAAATAGTACTGGCAGGAGACCACTCTCCGATCCCTACATATACACAGGTATTATTCGCCATGGCGTAGCTCCTCGCCTGCTGAAGGGTCCCGTCCAACGTGTAAATATTGGAGGTAAAGCTGTTGGAGGTAAAAAGCCCGTTCAAAGACGGGAGAACCAGGAGGGCGATGATCGCCATGATGGCCAGGACGACCAGCATCTCCACCAGCGTGAAGCCCGAGCGCCCAGTAGCCCCATTTTTTCCAAATTTCCAAGCAAACGGCTTGGCCACTCCCAAGCGGTCCATAATTGTAATTGTAGCTTGTTTTACTGGATAAGCCACTGATTAAGAGAAGATTCCCGGGTTCATATTTTGGTTTAGGGACAAACTGAGCGTAAAAGAGTTGCCTCAATCTTGCCATCAGGGCGCGGCGGATCCCGTCGCCGTTCCTCGCAGATCCAAAGCGAAAAGGTTTCCGTCGCCCCCCAGCGTTTCGGCAAGACCAATCCCGCTCCCGGCGTACAATTGGCGAACGTAGAGGATACCATCCGCCAGGATCGGCGGAGCCAACATGCAACCGGCTTTCCGATCAGCCGGTTCCTTGACCTGGGCCAGGACCGTGACCCCCTTGTCGTTCAAGGTCCCAATGGAAAGGCCGTTTTCGTTGCATAAAATGAGGGTGGATCCCGCGATCAGGAAGTTGTTGTTCGTCGCGTCCACCCGCGTTTCATCGGTCGGGCCCGGAGTCAGCACGTTGGTGCTCCAAAGCCGCTTGCCGGTGGGGATGTCCAGACACTGAAACTGGCCGATGTCGGGACCTCGATAAGGCCGTGTCGTCACATAATCCTTCTTAAATCCCGGAAAGTAGGAGTCGAACACGTAAAGCTTCCCATCATCTGCAATCATGTGCGATTTGACCGAGGCGCTCTGGGGAACGACATCATGCGTCTGCCAGGCTAGGGTCGGCTTTCCCTTTTCGATTTTCAGGCACCAGATGGCCGAGTTCAGTGAATTATGGCCGACACAGGCGGCATCCAACACATAGTTCTGCCACGTTTGGGGCGCATAGCCTGGGAAAGGGGGCCGAAGCGCGTCCGTCTGGTAATCCTTGGCGACTTTCGGATTCGGATCGCTGGCATATTTCGCGGGAACCTGCTTCATCGTATCGGCATTCGCTCCAACCCAATCGTAGGACCAAAGCACCTGACCGGTCAGGGGATCCATGCCTAGGGTGCCCACCGCGCAGGAACAAAGGACTGTCGGCTGGCCGTCAATCGTGGCGAAGCCGAGCCGCGCGGTGCGCAGGTTCATTCCCCCGGTCAGCGGCGACGTCGTCTTCCACATTTCCGAACCGGTGGTCGGATCGAAAGCCCCGAGGATCAGATGGTATCCGGGACCTTCGTAGCTCACGACTAGCGTGTCATCGATCATCAGAGGCGCGCAGGAGTTGCCCTGTTGGCCGCCGTACCAGGTTCCCATCCCATGCTCAAAGAGATTCACACTCCATGCCAGCTTCCCGGTTGCGGCATCGACGGCATAGAGCCAGCCGGTATGCGTGTGGATATAAAGCTTCCCGCTCGCCAGCAGCGGCGAGGCCACCTCCCATGCCGTGCTGCTGTGGTGCGTGGTGCGAAAGGCGATGCCGGCGTCCGTCAATTTGCAGGCCCACACCTGTTTGCCCGTCGCCGCATCGAGGCACCGGGCGTAGAGATCGCCCCGGAAGGCCGGCGGATAGCCCGCCTTGGGATCAAGCGTCGGCGGGTTGCCCGGCAGCAGATTGCTCATAAACGTCCCCGTGGCGATGTCCGCGTTGGTCGGGGCCGAATCGGGTTTATCCAATTCGTCCGGTTTGACCCCCGGCTTGAACAAGCCGAATACGTAGAGCTTATGATCGGCCTCCACCGCCGGCGCAGAACCGAAACCGACATTCGCCTTCCAAAGCACGGGCACCTTGCCGCCCGGGAAGGTCCCAGCCAGCCCCGTCCCATCCGTCACAAAATTGTAATTGGGGCCGCCCTGTTGAGGCCAGTCAGTCGCGGGGGCGGCATCAGTTACCCGGCATAAAACCAAAACCAGAATCAGGTACGAAAGGATTTTCACGAAAGGAGGAGGTGGCTCAATCAGACTCACTTAGTCATTGGGGTTTCCGGAGGCACCACGGGGGGAAGCTTGTCGAGGCCATCGACCGGGGTGGTGATTGGTGTGAGGGGCGTCAAAGGTTTCCCATCGGTTCCCATGGGCGGCGCGGCCACATCGGCCACGGCGAAGTTGTGCAGGTGCACATCCCAGGACGGAGGAAGCACCACAAGGCGCAGGTAGCGGGCTGTGGTTTTTTCGAAGTAGCCGTTCCAGCCCCATGGCTTGCGCAGGTTGGTGATCTCCACGAGATTCTTCCAGGTGGTGCCATCGTCCGACGTTTGGAGGCACGAATGGGGCACTTGGATCGCCGTCATGGCGACGTAGTTGAATTCCGTCGGCGCACCAAAATCGACCGCCATCCACTGGGGAAAATGTTGTCCGGCAAACCAATTGCCCGCGCCCTTCTTGGCGAAGTCATCCAGCCGGATCGTGTCGATGCTGCCAATCCAGTTCTTTCCGATCGCGAGATTTACGGCATCGGCCACGCTCGGTGCGGAAGCCGGGTTGGTGGGAGCTTTTGGCGGCTTGGGCGGACGAGGCGGGTGGGGCGGCTTGGGCGGCGGCGGCGGGGCGCTGCTGTCGATGACGGAGTAAAACATGTAATCGGTCTGAAAGGGCGCGGCGGAGCCACCGGTTTGGACCATGGAGGAAATGACTCCGCCATTTTTCATCTGATCCGTGTCCTTGAGCACGTTTCCATCGGCGTCATAGGCGGTTATTTTTGCGCCCGCGGGCGCCTTCAATTTTCCAACCAGGTCCGCGACGCCCACCGGACTCGGCACGGTGATCGTGTCTTTCACGCTGTCGACCGGATAGGTGTCGCCCGTCAGAGTCGCCCGGGATGCGCCGGGATTGCTCCGGTTATAAACCTCAATTTCGAAAACTCCCACCTCCTTGGATTTGTTCGGGAAGATCAGCCTCATGAACTTGTAATTGGCCGGCGCAAAGGAGACGGTCACGGTGCTGGGATCTTCGGCGTCGGAGTTGACGAAGTCGGTCGCGGGATCACTGACGATCAGCTCCGGATAGTAGAAATCGCCCTTCCTGTAGTCATCGTCGATGTCGCAATCGTCGGTGCCCTCAATCCTCCAGCCGGTGAAGATTGACCGTTTATTGAAGAGGTAAATTTTTACCGTGTTGAAGGTGACGGGCGTGTCCCCCAATTTCACGCCGGCGAAGGAGCCGGGCTGGCCGTTTGTGCTCCACATCCCCATCAAATCAAGGCGCCCGTCGTTGATCTTGGTGAAGATAAACGGCCCGGAAGAGCTATTGCCAAAGGATAAAGCCCCCGGGGCGCGCGCCAGATTGATCTCTGCTTGGTCCGCCGCAGCAACGAACCCAGTCGTCATCAGAATCAAGAGCGTCACACGCTGCCAAAGGCCGTTCAATTTCATCATCTGCTTCCTCTCGGTTCTTGCGATCTCTATCGAATCAAAACAATTTGATGGGAACTTCTCCTCCGTTGGATGAGCCAATTGCCATCGTCACATTTCCTATTTCCCTGCGGCATCGGCGCCTGCCTCGTCGCCGGTTCCTCCGATCCAGTCGTCGGTATGGAAAGAGGGCATCGGCAGACCGGCCCCATTGAAGAGCGTGACCTGGGGCGTGTTGTTCCAGCCATAGCGGGCCTTCACGGGAGCCGTCACGCCGGGAGCCTGCACCACCACCGTCTCCCCGTCGATCGCCGCCGTGGCCGGAACGAACTGCCCGTCGGCTCCGGCGATCTCGAAGCCGGTCGGGGGCTGCCCGTCGCTGGTCTTGAGGCCCGCCGCATGAGCGAAGGAAAGACGGATCGTGCTCCCTTCCACCTTCATGTCCTTGTACATCGGGCTCGAATACTCAAACCCGGTCTTCCCATAATCTTTGGCCAAGGCCCATCCGGCCAGGCGCTGCCCCACCTTGTCCTTGTTGCCCGGATGCATGTTATTCATCGCCCCGGCCGTATCGTTGATAATCACCACGCCCACCTTGGGAATTTTCAAACCGGCCAACTGGCCTTCCCAAAGATGCGGAATATCGTATTTGTCGGTGTAACCTTTGAAGGGCGCGATCTGAACGATATAGAATGAGAAATTGAGCCCCCAATCCTTGCGCCAGCCCTCGATCATGGCCTGCTGCTTGGGGGCATACTTCACGCCGTCATTCCGATTGGCTTCGCCTTGGTACCAGATGACGCCGCGAATGGCGAAAGGCTGCAGTTGCTTGATCCAGCTGGTGTACAAATGACCGTTGGGCGGCATGAAGGCTTCAATGGGCGTGCTGCCCTTGGACCGGTTGATCACACCAATCGGCACGCTCAGTTCCTTGTTCAAACGCTCGGCGAAGTAAAACGCAACCGCCGAGAAGTTGCCCACCGATTGCGGCGTGCATACCTGCCAGGCCGTGCCGCTATCAGCGGAGGCGGATGCAGCCGAGGCGGCGGCGGGAGTGCCCGCGCCATTTTGAAACCGGAAGTTGGGAAGATTCATCTCATCCGATGTTTTGCCCAGGCCTTTCTCCATGTTCGATTGCCCGGAAGCGACCCAAACCTCGCCGATCAGCACATCGTCGAGCGTGATCGTATTTTTGCCGCTGATCGTCAGGGTATGGGGCTTGCTGTCGGCGGTAAGCGGACCGAGCGTCACCTTCCACGCGCCGGTCGAGTCAGCGTCCGCGGTCACCGCGGGCTGCGCATCCAGTTGGACGCTGACCTTTTCGCCCGGATCGGCCGTGCCCCAGACGGGACAAGGCATTTGCTGCTGCAGGACCATGTGACTGCTGAAGAGATAGTCCGGTTTGACATCAGCTAGAATGGGGACGGCCCCTTCGAGAAGCAGAAGCGTAAATAGCACAAGAAAGCCGGGGCGAAGGTAGATTTTCATCATTGGATATTAGGTTGGATACGACGCGGAGCAGAGGGTGGAAGAAGTGTTCATATCAACCCCGGGCAATAGGAAATGTTCCGGTGCCCGGGAATTATAAAATTGAAATCATCCTTCATTCGAGAAAAAGCCGGAGGCTTTCGCTTCCTCGTGCCTATTGCAGAGTTTTCAGATAGGGGGTGGAGAAATCGTTGGGCGTGGTCATGGCGGCATCGCGCCAGGCAAAGGTCTTGATGACATATTTGCCCGTGGCCGGAACGTCGAGACTGACTGCTATGTCGTGGGACGTCGGCGTGATCTGTTCATCGAGGGACTTTGTCTGCACCGCCTTCAGGTTGCCCGAGCCGTCATCGCTATAGAGCACCGCCATGATCTTTGGGTGGTATTTGGCCGGCAGCGTGTTGTTGACGTAGGCCGTTTTCACCTCCACGGTGCCGGGCTTGATCGAGGTCAGTTCCGTATTGCCCGTTCCATCGTAAAATTTGATCGGATCGATGTCGCCCCGGATGGCGTCGACATACATTTGCGCCACTTTGGTCCGACCGCCAGCGCCGTAATGCACGCCCATGCCGTACTCTTTTGCCTTGCCCTGGAAGGCAGCATTGACATCGATGATCTTACAGCCGGTTTTTGCCCCTACATCCCGCATGGCGGGCAGAAGCTTGTTCAGGCTGACATTGGACCAGTTGCTCTTGGTCAGGGAGGTGGCGGCATCCTGTGCCTGAGGCCCAAAAATCGGGGGAGGCAGCGCGATATAAATCACCTTCGCCTTGTAAACCGATCTGAGCACATCAATTCCATCCGTCATGCCCTTTGTAACGGCGGCGATGTACTCGTCATCCGATGGGAAATCGCGCCGATGCGCCGAATCGTTCGTCCCCATCTGATAGACCACGACATCGTAAGCCGCACCATCCGGAAGGGGTTCATAATCGCCACTTTTCTTGCTGGCGGTGGCCATGAAATGTGTGGAATCTTTCGCACATTTCCCCATCAGCGATTTGTAATGAACAAAGAAGTCGGGGATCGGCCGGTCGTTTTTCACCGAGGCAACATCGAAAGGTCCGTAGTCCGGCGCCGTGCTGCCCATGGCTGCCATGACATAAGGGCCGTAATTGTTGGCATTGCTATCCCCAAAGACAAAGACCTTGAACGAATTCGGATCGAACGCCGTGGGGGCGGCCGCTGCGGGTGAGGCATCGGTGGCGGGCGGAGTGGTTTGGCCGTTCGCCGGGCATAGTGTTCCGGCACCCACCATCCAACCCAATGAGATCAATTTTAACCATTTCATAGTTTTCCTTTTTGTTCCAGATACGTTTAAGGCATTGAGTTTACGGCTAGTCCTCCACGGCATGTCCGGTATCGAATTGCTCGAGCTTCTGCCAGAAGGCCGCGTAGAACATGACGTAAAGAAAGCAAATCAGCGGCGACGCGAAAGCGATGCGCATGGAAAAAGTGTCCGCCAGCCAGCCCATGAAGAGCGGCATGATCGCGCCCCCTACGATCGCCATGACGATGAGCGACGATCCCAGCTTGGTGTGCTCGCCCAGTCCGCGAATGCCGAGCGCGAAGATGGTCGGATACATGATGGACATGAAGAAACAGCTCATGAAAAGCGCTGCGACGGAGAGCCAACCCACGTGCACGATGATGATGACCATGAGAATCGAGTTGATCAGGGCAAAGGCGGCCAGCGTCAGGTGGGCGCTGCAAAAACGGAGGATCATGCTGCCGGTTATGCGGCCGGCGAGAAAGCAGAGGATGCTGCCGGAAAATGCCCACGATCCGCCGAGATCGGTGACATGCCACGCGGGAGCGACACCGGCCATGGAGAGCACTTGACCATGGGCATTCGTGACGTGAGGGAGTCCAAAAAAGGTCCAGCCAGCCGGGAACCAATGGGTGAGCCACTCGGGCAAGTTGGGCATGTCCAGGCTCGTGACATAATTGAGGAAATAACCCCAGACCCCGATCTGCGCGGCCACGTAGAAAAATTGCGCGCCGATGGCGAGGGTGAAATGCCACCGGCTTAAAAGCGGCTTTGAGACGGTGGACGACGGGCCGGCGGCGGCCGCAATTTTGGCGTCATCCTCGGCCTGAAGATCGGGAATTTCGGCTCTCAAAAAAAGGACAAGCAGCACAACCACGACAGCGGCAACGAAAAGATAGGGAATGAAAAGCGTGCTGTTGCTGGTATTCACGACGCCGGTCGAGGAAAGGATGAAAATCCCCGCAATCGGCGGCCCGATCAAAGTGCCGAGCGCATTACAGGTTTGGGCCAGGTTGATGCGTGCGGGTCCCGAAATCGGAGGTCCCAGCACCGTGGTGTAAGGATTGGCGATCGTCTCGAGAATGGTTAATCCAGTCGCAAGAATGAAGAGACAGGTCAGAAAGGCGGTGAAAGTGCCGATCCAGGTCGCGGGAATGAACAGGAAAGCACCCGAGGCGATCAGAGCCAACCCGATGAGGATGCCGCCCTTGTACCCAAACCGCCTGGCCAGCAGACCTGAAGGGATGGCCATGAAGAAATAACCAATGAAGTTCGCGAATTGAACAAAACCCGACTCGGCCTTGCTGATATGCAGCGAATTCTGAAAGTGCCGGTTCAGCACGTCAATCATGCCATTACAAAAACCCCAAAGGAAAAAGAGGGTGCTAACCAGGGCAAAAGTAATTATGTAATTTTTGCCGTTTTCGCCACGGAACATGTCGAGGAATGATTTCATGAAAATTTCGAGATATCGCAGATAAAGCGGCCAGCGTCACGCAGCAAGCGTGATTTTACTCTGCCAAAGCCGATTTATTCCGGCGGCATTCCATCTCCCGCCTGAAGCCTTAGCTGGCAAAGGCTTGAACAACTCAGGGCCGGAGCGGGGAGAAATTCGATGGCACATAGGACTGATTGCGAGGAAGCAAGCTTCGACATCTTTGCCTGCCGGAAAACAGGTGTAAAGCTCTCGCATTAATCTCAATATGAAGAACAGCGCTCCAGTGAACAATAGTATTATTTGATTTATTGATGGATATTTTTGACTTCCCTTGGGGCGTCGGCCCTCATTTGAGCGTCAACCGGAGGGCGCACGCCCCTTCACAGGGCCTTTTTCCAGGCAACGTCACCTTCAATCCCTCCTGATCCTGGCTCCAGGCGATCTTTTCGGTCGACCCTAAAAGAGTAAGGCCTGAAATCGCCTTTTTCAGGAGTCCGCCCTGCTTCAGGGCGTGGATCGTCAGCTTCCCGCCGACCGGCCAATCGAGGAAAAAGGCGTAGAGCGTATCGTCCCCCTTGGTCGTGAAGCGGATGTCGGCCGAAGTGTAGGCGAGTTTCTTTTCCGACATCTTTCCAGCCGCCTGGGGGGGCCCCTCCCCGTAGACCAGCCAGGGACGGGTATCAAAAATAGCCTCGCGATTCACGTCCATCCACCCGGCCATGCCCTTGAGGAAACTCCGCTCGTCGCTGTCAATGGAGCCGTCTCCTTTCAGCGGAATATTGAGCAGCAGATTGCCGTTCTTGCTCACGATGTCACACAGCATTTGCGAGACCTTCGCCACGGTCTTGTACTGATGCTTCTCGAAGACGTCCTCGCTATAGTGCCAATCGCCGATGCAGGTGTCGGTCTGCCAGGGGTACGGTTCGATCTGGTCGGCCTGTCCGCGCTCGAAGTCCTCCACCAGAGCGGCCTTGTGATCGGCCAGGATATTCTTGCCGTTGAGCACGGCCTTCAGCCTGCCGTTATTCCACTCCATGTTCGCATTGTAGTAATCCGCTGCGATGTCGAGTCCCGTCTGCCCCAGCGGCAACTCCGTGTCGTCGAAGTAGAGGAGGTCGGGATGATATTTATCCAGCAGGTCCTTGGTGCGATAATACCACTTCTTCGAGTAGCCATTATCGTTGGGAACGGTGGTATCGGCGCCCGGATGGCGGTCATTCGCGTTATGCCAGTCCTGGGCCGCTTCGACGTCGGTGAAGGTCGTCGGTATGGGAATGCGCTCGCCGCCGTAGAGGTCCTGCGGGTCAAGCCCCTCCCACCAAAGACCTTTGCCATCCGCCTTGGTCAACCAGCCGTCGTAAGGGACATTCCGCAACGGGCCGGTGACGTCATGACCATAAGCAACCTGAAACCACTGCCACGTGCGCGCCGAATGGATGCTGACGCCAAAAGGCAGGCCATACTTTTTCGCGGTCGCCGCCCACAGCCCGACGATATCCTTGTGCGGGCCGACATTGACCGCGTTCCACGGCTGGAACTCCGAGTTCCAACAATCGAAATTATCGTGGTGATTCCCCAGCGCCACGAAATAATGCGCGCCCGCTTTCACATAGAGCTGCATCAAGGCGTCGGGATCCCATTTGTCGGCCGTCCAGAGGTGGTCGATATCCTTGAACCCGAACTTGGTCGGATGCCCGTAAGTCTTGACGCCATACTCGTATTGTTTGGTGCCCTGGATGTACATATTTCTCGCGTACCAGTCGCCCTGGCCCGGAACAGCCTGCGCCGTCCAATGCGCCCAGATTCCGAATTTCGCGTTCTGAAACCAGAGGGGACATTGATAGCCCTTGTCGAGTGAATCCCAGTTCGGCTGGAACTTGCCCGGCGTTATCTGGTCCGGCCCGGCGGGCGGCGGCTTCGCGGTAAGATCCGCCGCGAAGAGTGGGCAAACGGCGGCGAAGACGAGAAAACAGCAGGCAGGAAGCGACAATTTGTGCATAAAAAGTCTGTTCGGAAAAAGGGGAGCAATACAGAAAAAGCCGCATGCTGTCCAATGCATTGCGGCAGCAGGACCGCGCGCCCTTGGCGTCAGGCCTCCTTTTACACCCTCGATATCACAGGCCAACCGCGCTATTGCCATCCTCATCTTTTTGTCGCTAAGTTGCGCCTGTGTTCAAATTTGGGTCGATCTCTTTCGCAGTTCTGGCCCTGATCTTCGGCTCAGCCTTTACCCCAGTCACCGCGGCAGGAAACATCACCGTCTCCATACAGGATGCCAGCGGCCACATGCTCGCCAGCAAAAGCGATCCGCAAACCGTGGCGCTCGATTTCAATGCCGTCTATCCGCCGGGCGCGGCCCTGGTCTTCACGTCGCCCTCGAAATATCTTTTCATCCAGATCGACCCAGCAATTCCGGAATCTTTGGTCTATCTTCCCTCCGGACAATTCACATTTCCCATTCCGGAAGGCAAAGATCGCGTCGGTTATGCGCCGAACGTTTTTGAAAGCGCCCAGCATTCGATCAAGGCGCATGCCGCGACCGCCGCGGACCTCGCCGCCGATCGCAACGTCGCTCTCAACGCCCTCGACAAGCGCGGCTCCAGCGGCAGCTTTCCCCATGCGACGGCTAATTTCGTGACGCGGGACGATCCCGAGTTCTACGAACGCAACGCGATCGACGGAAATACCGACAACGTTCATCATGGCGCCTGGCCCTACGAATCATGGGCCGGTGGCAAGCGGGAAGACCTCACCTTCAAGCTCGATTTCGGGCGACCGGTGGAGATCGACAAATTGCGCTTCTTCATCCGCTGCGATTTTCCTCACGACAGCTATTGGAAAAGCCTAGTGGTTCATTTTTCCGACGGCACGCAACAGGACGTGACCTTCAAACCGACCCGCGATGGCCAGGAGGTTTCCTTTCCGAATAAGACCGTGACCTGGCTTTCACTCGACGGCTTCAAGCAGATCAGTCAGCCCCTGAACTGGGCCGCGCTGACGGAAATCGAAGTCTACGGTCACGACGTCTCCACGGCCCAGCCGTAAAAAGCCGCCTGCCCATGAAAGCCCGCTTCGGCCTCTTCTGCTTTCTGCTGGCCGCCGCTTCGGTTCGAGCGGAGCCAGTCTTTGATCCGCTGAAGTTACTCCTCCATCCTGACGCAACTTTTCTGCAAGGTTCACCCTCGAGTCCGTCGATAACTCTGAGCCCGGAAGTGGATGGGAAAGCGCTTTCCATCGCCGCCCCTCGAATTCTTTTCCAGCAATCGAACGCCCACGCCGATTTTGTCGCCGCCGCCTGGGACGATTCCGCTGGCAAGGCAATTCATCAGCGCGAGGTTTTATTCGTGAAGCCCGATTATGTGGTGGTGGTCGACCAGGTTTATGGAAGCGGTCCGCATACTGTCGTGCGCCAGATGCTGGCGTCTGATTCCGTAACCGTAAAAGGGATCGATACCAGTAAGGAGGCCACGGCAAAACAGATCCTCGCCTTCACCTCGCCGACAAATCTTCCCGCGCCATTCGCGACAATTCTAACGAAACCCGGCACCAGTGGCGGATTGAAAATCGAGATGATCAAGGCGCACAATCCGATGATCGTGAAATACAAAGTCACCTTCCCCAACGGCCGGACCGACGAGGGGGGCGTGGCCTGGGAATCGCGCGCGCTCCATCTTAGCACTCCCGAAATCCCCCTCGCCGGATGGGCGGCGTGGGTCGAGAAACAGTCGGGCCAGGTCACCACTTTTGAAATCAAATAATTATCCATGAAAATTGTCGCCCTCCCCGTTCTTGCTTTCACTTTTCTCGCCCTCCTTCACGCCTCGGCGGCCGAAACCGGCGTGACGCAGAAGTCTTTTGGTGCCTGCCCGCAGGGACCGGTCACGCTCTATACGCTCACCAATTCCCACGGCCTGCAAGTGAACCTCTCCAACTTTGGCGCCACCGTGGTCGGCGTGGTCACACCCGACCGCAACGGCAAGTTCGACGACATCGTCCTCGGCTTCGATGATGTCTCCACCTATGTGACCGCGAAACTTACCTTCGGGTCCCCCGGGCGGTTCGCCAATCGGATCAAGGGCGGTCACTTCACCCTGGACGGCCATGTTTACGAGCTCGACAAGAACGCGGGCAAAAACACCCTGCACGGGGGCGCCCACGGTTTCGCGCGCCAGCTTTGGAAGGCTGAAATCGTCGGGACGAATCCCCCTTCCGTCCGCTTCAGCCGGATGAGTTCCGACGGCGAAGGCGGTTTCCCCGGCAACCTTCAAGTCAGCGCGACCTTCACCCTTACAAACGACAACCTTCTGCGCGCCCACTACGAAGCGACCACCGACAAACCGACGGTTGTGAATCTCACCAGCCACACGCTCTTTAATCTCTCCGGCGCCGCGAGCGGCACCACGATTCTGGACGATGTGGCCAGGGTGAATGCCAAGCGCTACACGCCGAATGACGCGGAGGGAATTCCCACCGGAGAGATTGCTTCCGTGAAGGGAACTCCGTTCGACTTTCGTCAGCCGACCGTCATTGGTTCGCGCTTCGACGAATTGAAGAACCAGCCCCGCGGCTACGACCTGAATTACGTGCTCACCAAGAGTGGTCCGGGCATTTCTGCCGTCGGCGAGGTCTATGATGCCAAGAGCGGTCGCGTTCTGGACGTCTTCAGCGACCAACCCGGCTCACAATTTTATACCGGCAACTTCTTCGACGGAACGCTGATCGGCAAGGGAGGCGTTCCTTACAAGCAATACTGCGCCTTTTCGATGGAGACCGAGAAATTCCCCGATTCTCCCAATCATCCTAATTTTCCCTCGGCGGTGCTCCGTCCCGGCGAGACCTACCAGGCAACGACCGAATATCGGTTCAGCATCCGATAGTCTTGGGGGCCGGCATTAATTTGAAGCGTTCTTTTCTTTCTCTTCCAATAACCGGTAAACCTCGGTCCCGGCCAGGAGAAAAGCGCCCACCCCGAAGGGATGCGAGTTGTAAGGGGAAAAGGCCGCCGGCCGGTCGCCGGTGGGTTGGACGCCGTCGAAACGTCCATTCAACCAACTCACGTGCCGGCTCAATCCCGCCCAAGCCTTGAGCACGGCCGGTTCATAGACGCTGCGCTTGAGCAGGCCGTGGTTGATACCCCAGGCCAGGGCAAAACAGTTGAAGCCGGTGCCGCTGGTCTCCTCCTGGGGATAACGATCGGGGTTAAGCAGACTGGCGGACCAGAATCCATTGGGGAGTTGCAGGGCTTTAAGCCGCGCGGCCATCTCCTGGAACTGCTCCACATAACGAGCGCGCGAAGGATCATTGGACGGCACCAGCGGAATCAGACGCGCCAAGCCCGCAATCACCCATCCATTGCCCCGCGCCCAGAAAATTTTCCTGCCATCGACCCTGACGGCGATAAAGCGGCCGTCGCGATAGAAGAGATGTTCATGCTCGTCGTAGAGATAATCGGAAGCGTGCCACCATTCGTGGTCCACAAAGGCGAGATATTTCGGATTGTGCGTGATCGCGCTCATGCCGGCCCAGACCGGTGGCGCCATGAATAATGAGTCGCACCATGACCAGCGGTCCGAATGCTTGGGATCAAAAAAATCGAGGTGAGCCTTTGAGCGATGGGCCAGGATGAAATCGAGTCGCTTTCGAGTTGGCGCAATTCGTTCCGGCTTGGGATCGAGCAGGTAAAGAGCCTCGTAGGTCGCGCCCACCGCCTGATCGTCCGCATGATAAACGCGGGCCCCGAGCTTCCAGTGGTTCCTTTTCGACATCCGGACCATGGCGTTTTCGTATTTCTTGTCCGGAACGATTTCCGCCAACGCCATCACCCCGGCATAGAATGCGGCTCTTACCCAGCCGTTTGCCGTATATTTGGAATTTTGGTTCGGAAAGGCCAGTTCCCAATTCGCGACTTTTCTCAGGGCGTGCATTACCGACTCCGGGGTCGCCGGAACCTGCTCTGAATTTTCAGCCCCGGCGACGGAGAGAAACGACAGGAGAAAAAGCGCGGACAGGTGGACTTTGAACATGGCGAGAGAACGCGTCCTACGGATGGAGGTAGGAATTGAGCAAATTTTCGAGGTACTCCTGGCGGCCGCTGGTGCGTTTGGGTTCGCCGAGCTTCTTGAGCACGAGTTGGTTCAGTTCCCGAAAACCGATCTTTCCCTTTTCGATCGCCTTGCCGTAGTCGCGGTCGTAGCTGGCATAGCGCTCGGCTACGAACTTCTCCAGCTTCCCTTCGGCCCGGATCTTCAGCGCCAGTTTGTAGGCCAGCGCATAGGCGTCCATCCCGCCGATGTGCGCGTAGAACAAATCTTCCACGTCGATGGAGGGCCGGCGCAGCTTCGCGTCGAAGTTGAACCCGCCGGAGCCGAGGCCCCCCGCCCGCAGGATTGAAAGCATGGCCAGGGTCAATTCCTTCACATCGGTGTTGAACTGGTCGGTGTCCCAGCCGAGGAGCATGTCGCCCGCGTTGGCGTCGATCGAGCCGAGCATTCCCACCGCCGCCGCCACTTCGATTTCGTGGTTGAACGTGTGGCCCGCCAGCGTCGCGTGGTTGGTCTCGATGTTGAACTTGAAATACTTCTCCAGCCCGTAGGTGCGCAGAAAGGCGATCCCGCTGGCCACGTCGAAGTCGTACTGGTGCTTGGTCGGCTCCTTCGGCTTCGGCTCAATGAGGAACTGGCCCTTGAAGCCGATCTGCTTGGCGTAATCGACCGCCATGTGCAAAAACCGCGCCAGGTGGTCCTGCTCCCGCTTCAGGTTGGTGTTGAGCAGCGTCTCATAGCCTTCGCGCCCGCCCCAGAAAACGTAGTTTTCCCCGCCGAGGGTCTTGGTCACCTCCAGCGCCTTCTTCACCTGCGCCGCCGCGTAGGCAAAGACGTGCGCGTCGGGATTGGTCGCCCCGCCGCACATGTAGCGGGGATTGGAAAAGAGGTTGGCCGTGCCCCAGAGCAACTTCACCCCGGTCGCTTTTTGCAGCTGTTTCGCATGGGCCACCACCTTGTCGAGGTTGCGGTTCGATTCAGCCAGGCTCCGGCCCTCCGGCGCGATGTCGCGGTCGTGGAAGGCGTAGAACGGCGCCCCGATCTTGGTGAAGAATTCGAAGGCCGCGTCCATCCGCACCTTGGCGATGGAGACCGGGTCGTTCCCCTTTTCCCACGGCCGCACGATGGTGCCCGGCCCGAACGGGTCGGAGCCCACCCCGCGAAACGAATGCCAGTAGGCGATCGAGAAGCGCATCTGCTCCTTAAGCGTCTTGCCGTTGATTTTTTCCGCCGGATTATAATGCCGGAAGGCCAGCGGATTGCTGCTGCCCGCTCCCTCATATCGGATGCTCTTGATCTTCGAAAAATGCGTTTTGGCCATGGGAGCGTGAGTCTGCTCAAATCCACGAAATTGAGCAACCTGATTGTTGCCAGAAAAGCAATGCTTCCAAACAAAACTTCGTGACGGAATAAAGAAAATCTACAAGACTCTGCGCTCGGCCAAAAAAATTAAACCCAGGCCCATACCCAACCTGAAAGGAATCCATGTTCTCCCTTAAGCCCTACGTCATTCTTATCACGCTCATCGCCACTCTGGGCGGCCTGCTTTTCGGCTATGATACGGCGGTGATTTCCGGTGCGGTGGGAAGCCTGCGGGTTGTTTTCATCGATCCCCAGAACCTCGGTCCCGACGCCGCGAACTCGCTGTTGGGATTCGTCGTTTCCAGTGCGCTCATCGGCTGCATCATCGGGGGACTGATCGGCGGCTGGGTCAGCACCTACATCGGCCGCAAACGGGGGCTCATCATCGCCGCGGTTCTCTTTTTGGTTTCAGCTCTCGGCTCGGCCGCCCCCGAATTTATGTTCGCTAGCATTGGCACGGGAGGCGCGGCTTATATCTGGCACTTCGTCTTTTATCGCGTGGTCGGCGGCGTGGGTGTTGGTCTCGCCTCGATGCTTTCGCCCATGTATATCGCCGAAATCGCCCCCGCGAAGATTCGCGGAAATTTGGTCGCATGGAATCAACTCGCGATCATCTTCGGCATGCTCGTGGTTTATTTCGTCAACTACGGCATCTCCGAAGCTGGCGGCGCCAATAACGACACGTGGCTGAATGCGGTCGGCTGGCGCTATATGTTCGCGTCGGGCGCCATACCTTCGGCCCTCTTTCTCGGCCTCCTCTTTTTGGTGCCGGAAACGCCCCGTTACCTGATGTTGAAAGGGCGCGAGGAAGAAGCGCGCACGGTGCTTTCAGGCCTGGTTACGCCCGAGGAAACAGAAAGCGAACTCACGGAAATTCGCGCCTCTCTGGCGGAACATCATTCGGGCAAGCTGCTTTCCTTCGGCGCCCTGGTCGTCGTTATCGGCATCATGCTTTCGATCTTCCAGCAATTTGTGGGCATCAACGTCGTGCTTTATTATGCGCCTGAAATCTTCAAGGGCATGGGCCTGAGCACCAATGCCTCGCTCCTCCAGACCATTCTGGTCGGCGGCGTCAATCTCGCCTTCACCGTGGTGGCCATCGTCACCGTCGACCGTCTCGGCCGGAAGCCGCTTCAAATCATCGGCGCGCTCGTCATGGCGGTCAGCATGATCGCCCTGGGCATCGATCTCATGGTCCACGACAAAGGCACCCTCGCTCTCATCTGTATGCTCGTCTATATCGCCGGATTTGCGGTCTCGTGGGGTCCTGTCGTCTGGGTCCTGCTGAGCGAAATCTTCCCCAACCAGATTCGTGGCAAGGCGATGGCCGTCGCGGTGGCCGCCCAATGGATCGCCAACTACGTCGTCAGCTCGACCTTCCCCATCCTCAAGGACAGCCCCTATCTCAAGGCCCAGTTCGACGGCGGCTTCCCTTACTTCGTCTATGGCGTGATGGGAATCCTTGCCGCGCTGTTCATGTGGAAATTCGTGCCCGAAACCAAGGGCCGCACGCTCGAGCAAATGGAAGATCTTTGGCAGAAGCCGGGCGACCAAAGCTAGAACTTCGCGAGTCTTCATGCGGCGCGTCCCGATCCATCTTCGCTGCGCGCTGCTTTCCCTTTTATTATCGATGACTGGGGCTGGGGCGACTCCCCTGCCCGCGTCACCCGTGTCGTTACCCGCCCAAAGTCCCGAAAGCACACCCGATCCTTCAACCGTCCTCTGGTACAAGCAACCTGCCGGTAACTGGAACGAGGCGCTGCCCATCGGCAACGGTCGTTTGGGCGCGATGGTTTTTGGCGGAATCAACCAGGAAGACTTGCAACTTAATGAAGATACCGTCTGGGCAGGCGGACCCTACGATCCGGTTCATCCCGGCGCATACGAAGCGATTAAAAAAGCGCGTGAGTTGATTTTTGCCGGCCAACCGGATGCGGCCAAGCAGGTGATCCAGGACGGAGCGATGGCCGTACCGATTCGCGAGTTGCCCTATCAGCCGTTCGGCGATCTCATGATCAATTTTTCAAATCCGGACGGCGACGTTTCCGATTATCGCCGCACGCTGGACCTCGAGCGGGCAGTGGCTCGCACGACCTATAAAATCGGCGGCGTCACCTTCACGCGTGAAATTTTCGCCAGCGCGGTTGATCACGTCATTGTCATGCGTATTTCCGCCGATAAGCCGGGCCAGGTCAGTTTTACCGCCGGATTTACCACGCCGCAGGTTGTTTCGAGCGTGACCTCAAACGGCGGAATTCTCACGGAGACGAGCGGCGAGGCGCGCGGCATCAAGGGACAGGTGCAGATCCAGGCGCGGACGGCTTTTCAAATAAACAGTGGCGTGGTGCATTCAGACGCGAGTGGCTGGACGGTCAGCCACGCGAATTGGGTGGTGATTTTGATTTCGGCCGCCACGAACTACGTCAACTATCATGATCTCTCCGCCAATCCGTCCGCGCGTACTTACGCGTCTCTTAACGCGGCAGAAGCCAAGCCCTATGAGAAACTCCTCTCCGACCACATCGCCGACTACCAGAAACTTTTTCATCGCGTCTCCATCGATCTAGGCCAGGGAGAAAACAGCTCCCTTCCTACGGATGAACGCATTGCCCATTTTGGCGAAGGCAAAGACCCGGCGCTGGCCGCGCTCTTTTTTCAATATGGCCGCTACCTGCTCATTTCGAGCAGCCGGCCGGGCGGCCAACCGGCCAATCTTCAGGGTCTTTGGAACAAGGAGATGCTTCCCGCCTGGGACAGCAAATATACGCTGAACATTAATCTGGAAATGAATTATTGGCCCGCGGAAGTGGCCAATCTTTCCGAATGCACGCAGCCCCTCTTCGGTTTAATCCGAGATATTTCCGAGACCGGCGCCCACATGGCCCAGGTCGAATATAACGCGCGCGGCTGGGTGGCCCATCATAACACGGACGGCTGGCGCGCCACCGGGCCGGTCGATCATCCAACCACGGGCATGTGGCCGATGGGCGGTGCCTGGCTCTGCACGCATCTCTGGGAGCATTACCAATTCACCGGCGACAAAAAATTCCTGCGCGACATCTATCCGATCATGAAAGGTTCCTGCCAATTTTTCCTCGATACCTTGCAGGAGGAGCCCACGCATCACTGGCTCGTCACGTGCCCCTCCTTTTCGCCCGAGCACGGCACTCTCACCGCCGGCCCGACGATGGACATGGAAATCCTGCGGGACCTCTTTGCGCAGACTGCTTCAGCCTCGAAGATTCTGGATATCGATACTGACTTCCGTCAAAAAATCGTCGAAACGCGCGACCGACTGGCGCCCTTCCAGATCGGCCATCTCGGCCAGCTTCAGGAGTGGCTGCAGGATCTGGAAACCGGGCCGGACAATCACCGCCATGTCTCGCACCTCTATGCCGTTTTTCCCAGCAATCAGATCACTCCCGCCACGCCCGATCTTTTCAAGGCGGCGCAAAAATCGCTGGAGCTGCGTGGCGACGGCGGCACCGGCTGGTCCCTGGCGTGGAAAATCAATCTCTGGGCGCGTTTCCTGGATGGCGATCACGCCTACCTGCTGCTGACGCATCTGCTCAGTCCAACCGGCAGCCGGGGAAACACGATGGACCTGGGCGGCGGCGTTTTCCCGAATCTGTTCGATGCGCATCCGCCGTTTCAAATCGACGGCAATTTCGGCGGCGCCAGCGGCATCGAGGAGATGCTGCTGCAGAGCCAAAAGGGTGAGATCGATCTCCTGCCCGCGCTGCCGCGCGCCTGGCCGAACGGCAGCGTCCGCGGCCTCCGCGCCCGGGGCGGATTCGAAGTCGATATGGACTGGAAAAACGGCCGGCTCACCTCTGCGACGATCCGATCGCTCCTCGGAAATCCCTGCCAGATCGTCTACGCGGGCGAACAGCGGACGCCGAACATTGCGGCTGGCTCCGATTATCATTGGTAGGCCGATTCCCAGGCGGAAGACACGCGCTCCGTCCAGACCTGTTTTTCGCGTGGTCTATGCCCCCTTACGTCGACGGCGCGAACCGCCGTTACTTGGTTTTTATGGGAACTGGAGGAGGCTGCTCCGGCGGAAGTGAAGCGGCGAATTCCTCCCACGGCTTCGATTCCACCTTGAACGCGTAGGCCTGCACGCAGGGCCGCTTGGCCGGGTCCTGCAAGTCCTTCGGCAATTCAATAGTCAGGCCCTCCTTGTCCTGATGCCACGCAAGGTCACGATTGACCCCGAGCATCCGGATGGTGGAACCTTTGACGGCCTGCACGAGTTTGGTTTGGATCGTCGCGCCGGGCCATTTCAGGCTGATGATGTAGACGTACTTCTTGTCTTTCGACCGCGTGAAGCGGATGTCCTCGCCATCGTGATAGCGGAGATAGGCGCGCGTGGCATAGATCGACTCGCCATTCACTTTCAGCCAGTCGCCGATATAACCGATGTGGTCAATCGTCTCCTGGGGCCATTTGCCCGACGGATCAGGCCCGAACGCGATCTGAAAATTGCCGCCCTTGGAAACGACGTCGATCAGGGTCGCCAGGCCCCACTCCTTCGGCTTGTAGGTATCATCGGGGGCGTAGGCAAAATCACTCGCGCCGGGATAGATCACCTGCCACGGGCGATTCATCTCCTGCAAGTTTGCCGGAATCACTTTTTCAGGCGTTTCGTAGTCGCCATAGCCTTCGATGCCCCGGTTGCGCAGCATGACGGTCGGCTGCAGCTTGCGCGCCAGCTTGGCCACGTCGTCGGCATCGGCCTGGGCCGATTTCGGCCAGTGAATGTCAAGGCAGAGCGTGTCGATCGGCCCATACTTGGTCAGCAATTCGGTGACCTGGGTTTTCTCCTGCTGGATGAACCCGGCCCAGCGCGCCGGGTCCGACTGCGCGGTGAAGGTTGGGTCGTACCAATAGTTGAGCTTGTCCCAGCCAAAGAACCAGTCGTGCCAGTCGATGTGGGAATAGTAAAGACTCACTCCCAAGCCATGGGCGCGCCCCGCCTTGACCAGCTCGGCGACGATGTCGTGTTTGTAGGGCGTCTCCATGATGCTGAAATGATTGGTCACTTCCTCGAAAGTGCCGTCAGGTTTCTTGCGGAATCCGCGCTGGACGGTCTGCGTGTCCCAAAGGCAGAAACCCTCGTGATGCTTGGTGGTAAATGAAAAATATTTCATGCCGCCGCGCTGCATCATGTTCATCCACTGGTCGGCGTTGAAGTTGACCGGATTAAAGGTCTGGTAAGAGGCAAAATAATTCTTCAGCCACTCCTTGTCCCCGGTGTGCTTGCGAATGATCCAGGAGGCGGAAGGATCGCCAAATTGGGAGTAAAGGCCCCAGTGGATGCGCAGGCCAAACTTCCAATCCATCCAGCGCTCGACGGCAGCTTCCCCGGCATGGTGATAGCCGGGATCGACGCCGCGATAGCCCGCATATTCATCCTGCAACCGCTGTTCTTCCTGGTCGGTAATGGGCTTCTCCGCGACATAATCGAGAGCGTATCCGAATCGCCCGCAAGCGACCCATAAGACGAGAAGAATGAGAGAGCTCTTTTTCAAAGTTCGAAGAAAGCGGCGCTCGCTTGATGGTGTTTATGGCCGAGTGGTCAGTTTGCCGCTTCGAGCATGCCCAGCTTACTTGGAGGACTGGGCGTTCATGGTCACGGTGAAGGTATAGGGTCCGCTAAAAGTACGGCGAGGACGGGCGGTCTCGGTCATGGCATCGCCGTCCAGCTTCAGGCAGGGATCGTCCGTCAGCACAATGGTCGTTTTTCCATTGGCCACTTCCACGTGATCGATTTTGAACATGTTGTTGATGTTCTTTTGTTCGCTGAAACCGTAGGCGGAGCCGCTCATTTTATACGAGCCATAGGTGAGCGAAAGCCAGCGTCCCTGCAGTTCGTTGCCCGCGGGCAGGCTGGCCGAGGTGATAAAAGCGTCCTGCGAGGCTCCATCGACTTTGCGGGTGACTCCGACGATGGGTCCCTGATAGTGATCCACCTTGGAGGCGACTTCTCCGCCGGGGTAGTCAAATTTCGTGCCATCGAAAATCCATGCCTTCGATCCCCCGGCGCTCTTGGAAACGAGGCCAATGCGTCCGTTCAAAGTCAGCGTTTTGTCCGCCGAAGCGACCGGTTGTGTAGCCGCTTCAGGATGGAGAGCATATCCGTTGAGGTTGATCAGGTAGGTGTCTTGCCGGTTGTCTTTGAAGGTGACCTTCACGCCAACCACATCCGGGCTCGGATTGAGCAAAGGAACCGTTTCAACCTTCTCGATACCGCTGCCGAGGCTATCGGAGGGTTCAAGCACGGAAACAAAAGTGCTCTGTAAATCCTCCTTGCCGTCGCCCTGGTGACGTACCATGAGACTGGGTCTCCATTGGTTTTTAGTGAAGAGGGTCTCGGTATCGCCTTTTTTCGGCGCATCCGCTTTGGCATCGTCGGATTTATCGACCGGCATATCGCTCGTAGTGGCGCCCCGACCGGCCACAGGACTTTTCCCGAGATATACGGCATACGAGCCGTCATTCACCAAGTGGATCCGTGTCCCCTTTGCCGGCTCCGTCTCATTGGCAAACGTCACATTTCCCACACCCGTTTCTGGTCCGGTGCTCATGTCCCGGAAAGTCCCGTACAAGTCGGGCCCAAAGGCATCGGGAGCGGACCATTTTTCGCCATTGGGAAGGAGCGGGTAGTCGGAATCGATGTGGGTAAGAGGGAAGCTCGCAGCACCCGTCTGGGCCGTGGTGATGGAGCCGTGGAGAAAGTAGTCATGGACCTGGCCGCCGCCCACGCGGAAGACGTCGAGCACATAGGGATGCGAGGGGTCGGAGCCATTCAGGACATCCAGGCGCTGGTAACGACAATTGGGAACCGGCGCATAGGCCCAGGAGGCATCGACATCCGACACAGCGATGCCGTCGCTGTTCTCCTCGAACAGGTTAAGGTTGCCGTTAACGAACATCCCGCCGCCGAAACTGTGGGGCTGGCCGGACCGGTTGATCGTGACGGTGTTATGGCCCATGGTAACATCGACAAACGCGCGGCCAGTGGCGCGGAAATAAGGTATGTTGCTTAACATATCCTCGCCAGCGGAGAAGAGCACAACTCCAAGCGACCCATCCTGGATGTGATTGGCCCGGGTGTTGAACGCCACATAAAAATGGGTCGGTTTGTCATTGCCGCCGCTGCCCAGGAGAGCCAGGCCATAAGCAGGAGCCAGCTTGCTGACCCCGTTGTTTGCCTTGCGATTCGGATCGGGATTGAACTTATAGATCGGCGTGTCATCGAAGGGGGCGGCATTGCCGTTGGGGAGAGAAAACGAGTCGTAAATCGAGTCTATGTTTTCAAAGGTGGCCACCAGTTTCTTCGTTGCATCAAGAATTGCCTGATCCTTGGCATCGGTTGGTTTGCGAACGTCGAAATACTTGATCACATTTTTCGTGGCAGCTTCATTGATACCCGACACGTGGCTCCCATACATGATCGACTCGGGATCCATGCCGTCCCGCCCGAAGTTGTCCAGCGCCGCCGCCAGGTACTTGTTCATGTAGTCGATATAATCGGGACGATTGAAGTCAAGGGCGCACTCCGGCAGGACGATGAAGGGATTGGAGAGATTGCTCGCCGTCGCCGTGCTCAGGGGCATCTTATAAACAAAGAAATCGCCGATATTGAAAAAGAGATCGCGAGCGATATGGGCCCGGACATCGTAGCCTTTTTCCTTGCTCAAGGTTTGGAGGGCTTCGCTGTCATAAATCCGCTCAAAGGCAGCCATGGCAAAGCCGGGCCATTCGTGCGCCCATGAGTTGTGATTGCTGTTACGGCAAATGTCCCACCCTACTTTCTCGAAATCGGCCTGCGATTGGGGAAGACGATCGCTGCGCATTGCCACCCAATAATGAGGGAAAGAGGTCGCCCACGCGTCGAGGGCCAGCGCCACGCGACGCGCCACGGCTTCATCGTGCGACGACGCGTAACTCGAGGAGAGTTGGTTGAGGGCTTTTTCAATGTACCCTGTTTTGAAATCATCTATTTGGGCCTGAATGCGGCACTTGCCCTTCGGGGTGTGATAGTAAGGAACATCGACTTCCTTAAAGTCCATATCCACGCCCTTTTCGATCTCGGGCGGCTGGGATTGGGGATAAAGCTGTCCGTTGCGCGAGTCCTTGACCTGGTTAGGGTTGTGAGGATCCCATTGCCAATACTTGGAGTCGGCCCCATCGGGCATCGACTGCTTCATCTTGGGACTGCTGGTCGGCACGATGGCAAGCCATTGCTCATCGGTAAATTCGGTCATGAGTTTTTGACCTTGTCCGGAAACGCCGCCTGTCTTGCCGCCGGGTTCGAATGGATTAGCCAAAGGATGCTTCAGCGGGTCATCGGGATTCCATGCCGCCGTCTGCGGAGTCATGTCGGCGGAAAGGTGGAGACAACCAGCCGCCACCACCCCAAACGCGAGGAGAAGAAATCGAATGGAACGGAAAGGACAAGTTGTCGGTCTAACGGTCGTCGAAATCATAAAGATATTTCCTGTCTATGCTCTGGTTGAGGGCCCGGGGTCATTTTTGCGCAGACTCATCCGAGATAGGACGGGCTGCTTCGGTCACTTAAGTTAGCGGGCATGGTACTAATAAACGGACCCTCATGTGAATAGTTGCGATGATTGTAAACGAACCGCGTTTACCACGCCAGTGACTTTTTCGTAATACGGCGTAAAAGCGGCCTTGCTTACCTGAAACTCGGAATTCGTCTATTTTCTTCTTGTTGGCCAACAGCGCCTGGGCAAAGCTCACTGCTCCTCGCTCCGATCCAGCCATGCAAACTCTCTTCGCCGTCAGCCGCGAGCAATCCCAAAGAATGTCCACGCGCGAACTGCGCGAAGCCTTTTTGATCGACACCCTTTTCGTCCCGGAAGCCGTCCGGCTGGTTTATTGGGAAACGGACCGTGCCGTCATCGGCTCGGCCGTACCGCTGCAGGCGCCGCTCCGGCTCGAAACGGACAAGGAGCTGGCCTCGGAATATTTCTGCGAACGCCGGGAAGCCGGCATCATCAACATCGGCGCGGCGGGAAAAATCACCGTGGATGGCACGGCCCATGATCTGGCCCCTCTTGACTGTCTCTACCTCGGACGCGGCAGCCGCGACATCGCCTTCACCAGCGACGATCCGAAAAATCCCGCCCGATTTTTCATCATGAGTTACCCGGCCCATGCCGTTCATCCCACCACCCTGGGGAAAAAGGCGCAGGCCAAACAAATCAAGCTCGGCAGCCAGGAAACCGCCAATCAGCGGACCATTTATCAATTCATTCACGAGGAGGGCATCAAGAGTTGCCAGTTGGTCATGGGCTTCACCCAGCTCGACCCGGGAAGCGTCTGGAATACCATGCCGCCCCATACACATCTGCGCCGCTCGGAGGTCTACCTTTATTTTAATGTTCCGGACGACGCCGCAGTGTTCCATTTCATGGGTCCCGGCGACGAAACCCGGCATCTGACCGTCCACTCGGGCCAGGCCGTGGCGTCGCCCATCTGGTCCATCCATTCCGGGTGCGGCACCCGCGCCTACTCGTTCATCTGGGCCATGGGCGGCGAGAACCAACGGTTCGCCGACATGGACGGCATCGCGATTCCCGACCTGCGCTGAACTACTTTGCCGCCGCCCACGAGAGTTATGCCCACCCTCGATTCATTCCGGCTGGAGGGAAAGATCGCCCTGGTCACCGGCTGCAAGCGCGGGATCGGTCTGGCCATGGCCGAAGGCCTGGCCGAGGCGGGGGCCGATATCATCGGCGTCAGCGCGTCGCTGGAAGCGTCCGGCAGCGAAGTGGAGAAGAGAGTCGTCGCGGCGGGACGCAAGTTCTGGCCTTACCAATGCGACTTTTCGGACCGCGCGTCGCTCTACGCCTTCATCGGGGAGGTCAAGGCGCGCCATCCTCGCATCGATATCCTGGTCAATAATGCGGGCACGATTCTACGCGAGACGGCGGCTGACCATTCCGACGAGTTCTGGGACAAAGTCATCGAGGTTAATCTCAATTCGCAATTTGTCCTCAGCCGGGAACTGGGCAAAGAAATGGTCGCCCGGGGCGCGGGCAAAATCATCTTCACCGCCTCGCTGCTGACGTTTCAGGGCGGAATCCGCGTGCCCGGTTACGCGGCGAGCAAGGGCGGCATCGGCCAGCTCACCATGGCTCTTTCCAATGAGTGGATGGGCAAGGGCGTTTGCGTCAACGCCATTGCTCCCGGTTATGTTTCCACCGACAATACCGAGGCATTACGGAACGATCCGGCCCGCAGCCAGGCGATCCTCGACCGGATTCCGGCCAATCGTTGGGGCCAGCCGGAAGATTTCAAAGGACCGGTGGTTTTCCTGGCCAGCGCGGCCTCCGACTACGTCAGCGGTCATATCCTCGTCGTGGACGGCGGCTGGATGGCCCGTTAGCCGGAAAATTCAGGCGTGCGGTCCACGCGGCACGGGATCCAAGCCCGCCCGCGACGCCATTAATATCTGGAAAAACCGCGCACGCCGGGCGAGATTGGTCCTCCCTCCCATGTCCGACATTCATCCCATCTATACGCAGATGTTGAGCCGCGCCGAGCGCGAGAAAAAGCTCGGACAACGCGCGAAGGTCATCTGGCTCTACGGGCTTTCCGGTTCCGGCAAAAGCACGCTCGCCACCGCGCTGGAGAACCGGCTTTTTTCGGAAGGCTTCGTCACCACCCATCTGGACGGCGACAATCTGCGCGACGGCCTTAACCGGGGCCTCGGTTTCAGCGACTCGGACCGCGAGGAAAACATCCGGCGCGTGGCCGAGGTCTCCAAGCTTTTCGTACAGTCGGGCCTCATTTGCCTCAACTCGTTCATCACGCCTCGCGAATCGTTGCGGCAGCTCGCGCGAGGCATTCTGGGCGAGGAAAACCTGCTCGAAGTTTACGTCGAATGCTCCTTCGAGGTTTGCCGGAGCCGGGATGTAAAGGGGCTTTACCGGAAGGTCGACGCCGGGCTCGTTCCCAACTTCACCGGCAAGGAATCGGCCTTCGAACCTCCGGCCCGGCCGCACCTTATTTTGAATACAGAAGCGACGCCCTTGGAGGAATCTCTAGAAACCCTATATTCTTTTGTGCTTGGGAAAATCAAAATCGCGGCCTAACGTCCTTGGTTCCGCGTCATGAGTTCGTACAACCTTTCCCATCTCAAGCAGCTCGAGCACGAGGCGATTTACGTCCTGCGCGAAGTCGCGGCCCAGTTCGAGCGGCCCGTCTTGCTTTTCTCCGGCGGCAAGGATTCAATCGTCATGGTGCGGCTGGCTCAGCGCGCCTTTTATCCCGCAGCCATTCCGTTTCCGCTGCTCCATATCGACACCGGCCACAATTTTACCGAGACGATCGAATACCGCGACTGGCTGGTGAACAAGGTCGGCGCCCGGCTGCTCGTGCGGACGGTGCAGGATTCGATCGACAAGGGCCGATGCGTTGAGGAAAAGGGCGTCAACCCGAGCCGCAACGCGCTCCAGACCGTGACGCTGCTCGATGCGCTGGAGGAACTCCGCGCCGATGCCGCGATTGGCGGCGCGCGCCGGGACGAGGAAAAAGCGCGGGCCAAGGAGCGCTTCTTTTCGCACCGGGACGAGTTCGGCCAGTGGGACCCGAAGAACCAGCGGCCCGAGCTTTGGAACATCTTCAACGGGCGCCTGCACCAGGGCGAACATTTCCGCGTCTTTCCCCTGAGCAACTGGACCGAGATGGACGTGTGGCAGTATATCGCGTCGGAAAAGATCGAGATTCCGTCGCTCTACTTCAGCCATCGACGCGAAGTGGTCGACCGCCGCGGGATTCTTTTGGCCCGGTCCGACTTCAATACGCTGCTGCCGGGCGAGGCCTACGAGGAGCGGACCGTCCGCTTCCGCACCGTGGGCGACGTCACCTGCACCGGTGCGGTCGAGTCGGGCGCGCGGACGCTCGATGACATCATCCAGGAAGTCGCCGCGGCGCGCCAAACTGAACGCGGCACCCGCGCCGACGACAAGCGGAGCGAGAACGCGATGGAAGACCGCAAAAAGGCGGGATACTTCTAAATATGGACCTTCTACGCTTCACTACGGCCGGCTCGGTTGACGACGGGAAGAGCACGCTCATCGGGCGGCTGCTTTACGATTCCAAATCGATTTTCGAGGACCAGCTCGAAGCCATCGAGGCTTACGGCGAGGCGCGCGGCCAGACCGGCGTGGACCTGGCGCTGCTGACCGACGGGCTGCGCTCCGAGCGCGAGCAGGGCATCACCATCGACGTGGCCTACCGCTATTTTGCCACGCCGCGCCGCAAGTTCATCGTCGCCGACACGCCGGGCCACATCCAGTACACGCGCAACATGGTCACCGGCGCGTCGACCGCGAACCTGGCCATCATCCTCATCGACGCGCGCAAGGGTATCCTCGAGCAGACGCATCGCCATTCGTTCATTGCCTCCTTGCTCCACATCAAGCATCTCATCGTCTGCGTCAACAAGATGGACCTCGTCGGCTTCAGCCAGGAGGTTTTCGACCAGATCGTTGACGACTACAAGGAGTTCGCCTCGCGCCTCGACGTGCCCGACATCCGCTTCATTCCGGTCAGCGCGCTCAACGGCGACAACGTGGTCGATAAATCGCAGAACATGCCCTGGTATGACGGCGCGCCGCTGCTTTCGACGCTCGAGACCACGTATATCGGCAGCGACCTGAACCATGTCGACCCGCGCTTTCCCGTGCAGTACGTCCTCCGCCCCCAAACGACCGAGTGGCACGATTATCGCGGTTTCGCGGGGCGCGTCGCCAGCGGCGTCTTCAAGCCGGGCGATGAGATCGTCGCCATGCCGTCGGGATTCACCAGCCGCATCAAGTCGATCAACTCGATGCAGGAGGACGTGAAGGAGGCCTTCAGCCCGATGTCGGTCGCGATCACGCTCGAGGACGAAATCGACATCAGCCGCGGCGACATGATCGCCAAGCCGAACAACATGCCGCGGGCCACGCAGGACATCGAGGTCATGCTCTGCTGGTTCCATGAAAAGCCGCTCGTGCCGAACGGGCGCTACTTTCTCCGTCACACCACGCGCGACTGCAAGGCGATCATCAAGGAAGTGCGCTACAAGGTCGACATCAACACGCTCCACAAAAACGAGAAGGACCTCCGGCTCGGCATGAACGAGATTGGGCGGGTTCGCCTGCGCACCACGGTGCCGCTTTTCGTCGATTCCTACGCGACGAACCGCAACACCGGCGGCTTGATCCTGATCGACGAGGAGACGAACAACACCGTCGCCGCGGGCATGATCCTCGAGGCCGCCGCACGGACCGCGCCCTTCCCCGGCGGGTTCACCGATCCCTCGATCTAGAGCGGTCCGCCGATTCGAGCTTTTCGCCTGCGCCTGACGAGGGCCATGAATAGCAGCGGAACGAAATCAACTCGAGGGCGTTAACGCCCTCACCTCGGCGGCGGTCTGGCAATGGAGGGCCGTGTGGGCGAGTCGTTGCAGGCCCGCCAGACTCTGCCGTCGCAGACACGCCTTGATGTGCGGAATTTTTGCGCTGGTCAGGCTGAGTTCCTGGACGCCCAGGCCGACGAAAACGGCCGCCGCCCTTTCATCGGAAGCAGCCTCTCCGCAAACCGCGACGAGCCGGTCGTGCTTGCGCGCGCCGATCACCACCATTTCGATCAGCCGCAGGACGGCGGGATGGAGGGCGTCCTGATACGAAGCGAGCTCAGGATTACCCCGGTCGGCGGCCAGCGTGTATTGGGTCAGGTCGTTCGTGCCGATGCTGAAAAAGTCGGCCTGCGCCGCCATCGCCTCGGCCTGGATCGCGGCGGACGGGATCTCAATCATGATGCCCGTCTTGAGCGGCCAGAGATGAGGCACCTTTTCCTTTTCCAGATCGCGATGGACCCGTTCCAGGCATTCCGTGGCGCGGTCGAGATCGGTAATGCTGGCGATCATGGGGAACATGATCCGAAAATCGTGTCCGAGTCCGGCACGGAGGATGGCCCGCAATTGGGTCGTGAATAATTCCTCGCGCGAAAAGCAGAGACGGATCGCCCGGACGCCCAGGAAGGGATTTTCCTCATGGGCCATCTGCAAGTAGGGCAGTTCCTTGTCGCCGCCGACATCGAGGGTGCGAACGATGAGCGGCTTTCCCTCCATTTTTCCGGCAATGGCGAGCAGCGCCTCTCTCTGCTCATCTTCCGAGGGGGCGGACTCGCGCTCGAGAAAAAGAAACTCGGTGCGGAGAAGACCGACGCCTTCGGCCCCGGAATGGAGGGCGGCCTCCACTTCCGAAACGTCTCCGATATTGGCAAAAATTTCGATGGCGTGACCATCGAGCGTGGCGGCAGGCAGGGTGCTGGACTCTTGCTCCTCCCGCTGGCGCTTCCGCGCTTCGGCCTGACGAACCTGGAGTTCAGCCAAAAAGTCAGTCTCGGGATTAAGCCAGATTTGGCCCGTGGAACCGTCGAAAGCGACTTCCGCCGGCCAGGTCACGTCGACTTCGGCAAAAAAGGACCGCGCTTGAACGATGGTGGGAATACCGAGGCTCTTCAGCAGGATTGAACTGTGGGCGGTGGGGCCGCCGTCAAGCAGGATGACTCCCCGTACCAGCAGGGGATTCAGCGCGGAGACCTGAAACGGAGTCAGGGTATCGGCGATCAGGATACCCGCCTCGGCGAGCATCGGATTGGTCGATTTCTGCCCGACCAGCAACTCCAGGACCTGCCGTCCGACATCTTCCAAATCGGCTGCGCGTTCCCGCAGGTAAGAATCGTGAAGCGATTGGTAACGGTCCAGGATCTGCCGGTTGACCCGGTCCCAAGCCCAGGCGGCATTCGCTCGCTCGTCCCGGATCAATTTGAGAGCGCCTTCGATCAAATCGGGATCCTGGAGGGCGAGGTTTTGCGCTTCATAGATTCCGGCGTTTGCCTCTCCGACGGCGGAACTCATCTGTCCGCGACGGCTTTCGAGAGCCTCCCGGGTTGTCGCCACGGCTTTTTTCAGCCGCTCCATTTCCGCCTCGACATCGTCGGTCTTATCCTGGGGAATCTCGAGCTTCGCCGCCTGAAAATAAATGCCTGGGCCGATGGCAATTCCCCCGGAAACGGGAATGGGACCGGCGGTTGTTTTTCGTGGCGTAACCGGTTGGACTCCGCGCGCGGCGACCTTGTTCCCATCGGTCGCGGAAGGCGGCGCATCGCCGAGGCCGCTTTCCACCAGCCGCGATATTTTTTGGAGAGCGCTCGAGGCGTCGTCTCCACAAGCCTCGACTTCGATCTCGTTGCCTTGAAGAATTTCCAGCGCCGCGAGGCTGCTCAGGCTTTTGACGGAGACCGGTCCGCGTCGATTGGTCAGGTTACGGACCGTGATGTCGGAAAGGAAAGGCCGCGTCTCCGTGATCAGACGCGCGGCGGGACGCGCATGAAGGCCGTGAGCGTTCCGCACCGTCAACCGGACTTTCTCGCAATGTTTAGAGGAAGAATGGCCATTCAAACCGTTTTTGACCGGGGGGACTTTCACCTCGGTGGCGGGTTGGCTTGAGCCGAGAGCGACCTCCTTTTGCTTCAACGCGGCGAGCGCCTCGGCGCACACCTCCTCGAGCGAGGCGCCCAGGTTCGCCGTTACGCCCGAGGCCACCGCGCCCTCGACAAAAGGCGCGGCGCAAAACCGGATGTTGGCCCGCAACGGCTCATCGATCAAATCAAGGGCGGTCTCGGAACTGAGGATGGCACTACCCATATCCATCAGCACCAGCACACCTTCCGGACCTCGGACCGCCACGATGGCCTCGGCGATTTCCACCGCGTCGGTGCCAAGTTCCGCATGGTTCTCACCGGTGCCGGCGGCAATGGCGAGCGGCAAGGCGGGGCCCGTCATCGAGCGGACGAGCTCCTGCACCGACAAGGCAAGAGCCCGGCTATGTGAAACCAAAACGATACCTACCATACGAAATCTTTTCTATGCTGCGGGAGAATGAATCGCCTGCTGAAGAGCCTCGAGCAACAAAACGGAGGAAGCGGCGCCCGGATCGAGATGCCCGGCGCTGCGCTCGCCCAGGTAACTGGCCCGCCCCTTTTTGGCCACGAGCGGAATAGTCGAATCGGCCCCCTTCTTGGCAGCGATCACAGCCCGGTCGACGGCGGCGGAAAGCGAGTCGTGCTCGATAGGCTTCAGAGCCTCGAGCGCGGGCGCGAGCGCATCGACCATGGTCTTTTCACCCACCACGGCCTTGCCACGCTTCATCAAGCCCTGTAGCCCCGCCCCAAAAACGGAAACGAAATCCTGCTGCGTGAGCGACATCTTTCCGTTGGCGCCGCCAGCCGCCTGCAAAAAGAACGTGCCGTAGAGCGGACCGCTCGCGCCGCCGACGGTGGAGATCAGCGTCATGGCGACCGTCTTGAAGATGGCGCCGAGGTCGTTGTCCTTGAGACCGGCCAGCTTGCCGCGCACGCCGGTGAACCCGCGGGCCATGTTCGCGCCATGGTCGGCATCGCCGATGGCGGAGTCGAGTTGCGTCAGTTCGTCCTGGTGTTGCTCATAAGTCTCCGCGCAATTCTCCATCCAGTTCAGCACCGTTTCGACGCCGAGAGAATTTGCGGTCATGGTTTCCACCTATACGCCCCACCTGAGCGCGGGAGTGTGCACGGGCGCGTCCCAAAGTTTGGTCAATTGCGAATCGAGCTTCAGCAAAGTGATCGAGGTACCGGCCATTTCGAGACTGGTGATATAGGAGCCCACAAAATTTCGCGTGATTTTTAAACCGGCTTTCCGGGCGATTTCGGCGGCCTTCCGGTAAACGATGTAGAGCTCGATGAGGGGCGTGCCGCCCAGCCCATTCACGAACATGAGCACCTCGTCGCCCGGGCGAAAGGGGAGGTCGGAAAGGACCGGCTCCATCAGCAGCTCGACGATTTCGTCGGCGGGCCTCAGCTTCATCCGTTTGCGCCCCGGCTCGCCGTGGATGCCGACCCCGACCTCCATTTCGTCCTCTGGCAGGGCGAAGGTGGGCCGGCCGACATGCGGAACGGTGCAGGAAGTCAGGGCCATGCCCATGCTGCGGCCCTGGGCGTTCACTTTTTTACAAAGGTCACGCACCTCGGCGAGCGATTGCCCGGCTTCGGCGGCCGCTCCGCAAATCTTTTCGGCCAGAATCGTCGCCCCGACGCCCCGACGCCCCGCCGTCCAGGTGCTGTCCTTGACGGCGACATCATCGTCGATGACCACGCTTTCGAGCTGCAAGCCGTCGGCCCGCGCCATCTCGGCGGCCAGCTCGAAATTCATCACGTCGCCCGTGTAATTCTTCACGATGTGCAGCGTCCCCTTCCCCCCATCGACCGCCTTGGTCGCAGCCAGCATCTGGTCCGGCGTAGGGCTGGTGAAAACCGCGCCCGGACAGGCCGCGTCGAGCATGCCCTTGCCGACAAATCCACCATGCATCGGCTCATGGCCGCTCCCGCCCCCGGAGATGACGGCCACCTTGTTCTTCACCGGCGCATCCGCACGGACAATGAAGTTGGGATCAAATTGGACCTTCACCAAATCGCCATGCGCCGCGGCAAATCCGTGCAACGCCTCGGTGACGACATTTTCGGGAGAATTGATGAGTTTTTTCATACATTTTTACCCACCAATTCGTCGTGTTCGTGATGAGAGGCGTCCATGCCTTCTCCGCGTTGTTCGGGGTCCTGGCTGAGCTTATGCGCCTGGACAAGGGCCCGGCCGATAAAGAAATCGTAGGCCAGGGCGCCGAGAACGCCTCCCACGAGTGGGCCCAGCACGGGAGGCAGCCAATGCATGGTACCGTCGGTCAGGCCGTTGTTTTTGAATCCGGCAAAAACCGAGAAGAGGCGCGGTCCCAAATCGCGGGCGGGATTGATCGCGTATCCGTTCATGCCGCCAAACGAGATGCCGACCGCGACGACGATCAGGCCGATAATGAAGGGCGCGAGATTGGAGCCGGGCAGCGCATTGAGTTTGTCCACCACGGCAAGGATCAACCCCAAAAGCAACGCGGTGCCCACGACCTGATCAAAGAATCCGGGCCAGAATCCCTCGACAGCCGGAAACGTGGAAAAGACCCACTGGGTGTTTTCGAAGGCCGGATCAACCATGATCCATTTCGGGTAGTAGACCGCAAACATCAAGCCCGCGCCGGCGAACGCACCGAGAAACTGCGCCAGCACGTAATGGGGAAGCTTCGACCACGGCATGCGTTTGGTCACGCACATCGCAAGAGTCACTGCCGGGTTCAAGTGGGCCCCGCTGATGGTTCCCGCGATGTAGATGCCAAACGTCACCGCCAGGCCCCACCCCAGCGTGATGTTCGTGTAACCGCCTTTTACCACCTCTCCCGGTATGGGCGGATTGTGACCGAAGAGCGCGACCATCGCAACGCAACCGCAACCGAACAAGATCAGCACCATCGTGCCGAAAAACTCCGCCATGAACTCCTGACCTTTGGTGAATTTCATATGGTTTCTTTCGCTGTGATTGGAGATTTTAGAACCTGACAATGGTGCGCAGCCCGAGCACGAGAATATCGTCGTGACTGCTGTCGCCGCCCGGATCGAAGATGTATTGGGCGTCGGGTTGGATCGAAAGCCACGGCGCGGGGTTGTATTGGTAATCGAGTTCTACGGTCGTTTCACCGCCGAGCCCTGGTCCACCTCCATTTTCATTGGCCTGGCTGAAGGCATTGCCGTTGTCGGAATAAATCAGGCCGAAGCCGACCTTATCGTCGTCACGGCCAGGGATCAGGCCGGTGTAGCGGCCGCCGGTGGTGAACTCATACTGGAGCGGATTGCGGTCGCCCGGTTCGCCGACAAACTCAAAGAGAAGATCGAGCCCCTTTTTGGTATCGATTTTTCCGTCCATGCCCAGGGGCCGATAGACCGTCTTTTCCACGACCGCGTAAGCGTTGTAATCATGACCGTAGGGCTGGTTGGTGGCGGGATTAACGTAGGCGAAGCCGGAGTTCCAGTTCGCACCGACCTTGTAGACTCCGTCGTAAATGGTCTTTTGTTCCTTGTAACCAAGTTCCACGGAACCCGTGATGCCGTGATCGAAATCGTCGACGTAATCGACGCCGTTCGAGTCGGGGTGGTAAGGATTGTCGTAGCCGGTGAAAACGCCGGTCTTGGCGTAGAGACCCGGCGTCAGATCGGAGAGATCGCCCCAGAGGACAACCCCCGGTTTGCTCGCGGGGCTGAAAGGCTGCTTCGTGTTGAAGATGGCATTCGGCGCATAGCCAAGTTCATCGTTGAAGAGGATGTCGAAAAAGTCGGTCGCGCCGAATTCGTTGACCGCGGCCACCTGGCCCACCTTGATTTTGAACATGTTGTCGAAAAACCCCTGCTGGTACCAAAATTGGTCGATACGCACGCTGTTGGGACCGGCGATGCTGCTGGTGAGCGTGTTCGTATGGAGATACTGCGCGGAAAGGTTCTGGCCATATTGCCAGATCGGCGAGAAGAACAATTCTCCGTCGAAACCGGAGAGCCTGTTGAAATCAATATCCGTCGTGGCCCGGAAGCGGCCGAAATAAGTCAGGTGATGCTCCTGGCCACCGGTCACATCAGTCAGAAAATCGCCGATGTTATTGAAGTCAAAGCTCACGCCCTCCTTCTCCAACGCCGTCCTCTCGCCGCCCCAGTCGCCCAGCATGTATTGCTGGTCCCAGAACGATGGTTGAGCTTTGTCGACAACGGGGGTGATTTCCTTTTCGTCGGTGCTCGCGCGCGCGGTGAAGCCGGCGCCAATCAACAGAATCATGGCGGTGACGAGAAGCGCCTGGGTCACCTGGGGTGCGTAGACAAGCAACGGTACTTTCGATTTCATTCGTTTGACTCCTGGGGTTGTTTTTTGAAAGGTCGGATTGAGCGAAGGTCTAAGTGGCTTCCTCCCACGTCTTGGCCCGTTCGAGCGCCTTGTTCCACGATGCGCGGAGCTTGTCTCGTTTGTCCGACTTCATGGCCGGCTCGAACGTATGGTCCACTTTCCATTGTTTGGCGATTTCGGCCTGGTTGCGCCAGAAACCGACGGCCAACCCGGCCAGGTAAGCCGCTCCCAGCGCGGTCGTCTCCTGGATCGCCGGACGTACGACCGGAACACCCAGCAAATCAGCCTGGAATTGCATGAGCAGATTATTCGCGCAGGCCCCGCCATCCACGCGCAGTTCCTTCAGCTTGATTTTCGAATCGGCTTCCATGGCCGAAAGAACATCGGCCACCTGGAAGGCGATGCCCTCCAGCGCGGCCCGGGCAATGTGGGCCGCCGTCGACCCGCGCGTCAGCCCCGAGATCGATCCCCGGGCATATTGGTCCCAGTGGGGAGCGCCCAACCCGGCGAAAGCGGGCACCAGGAAAACGCCGCCGTTGTCGGGCACGCTCGCGGCCAGCTTCTCGACATCGGCCGAATGCTTGATGATGCCGAGTCCGTCCCGCAGCCATTGCACCACGGCCCCGGCGATGAAGATGCTGCCTTCGAGCGCGTATTCGAGCTTGTCGCCCACACCCCAAGCCACGGTGGTCAGCAGATTGTTCTTCGACGTGACGGGGTCCGTTCCCGTATTCATGAGCATGAAACAGCCCGTACCGTAGGTATTTTTCACCATGCCCGGCTTATGGCACGCCTGGCCAAAAAGGGCCGCCTGCTGGTCCCCGCCGATACCGGCAATGGGAACGCCAAGATTCTCGGCCTCGCCGTAAACCTCGCTCGATTTCGCGACCCGGGGCAGGACGGAGCGCGGCACTTTCAGGATCTTGAGGAGCTCGTCGTCCCACTCGCCGGTCCGGATATTATAAAGCATAGTCCGGGAGGCGTTGGAGGGATCGGTGACGTGGACTTTGCCGCCGGTCAGCTTCCAGATCAGCCACGAATCGACGGTGCCAAAAGCCAGCTTTCCTTTTTCCGCGTCGGCCCGCGCGCCCGGAACGTGGTCGAGAATCCAGCGCAGTTTGCTCCCGGAAAAATAGGCGTCGATGACCAAGCCGGTCTTTTTCTGGATCAACCCTTCCAATCCGTCGCGCTTCATCTGGTCGCAGAAACCGGCGGTGCGGCGATCCTGCCAGACGATGGCATGCCCGACCGGTTCGCTCGTCTCCCGGTTCCAGACAACGGTCGTTTCGCGCTGGTTGGTGATCCCAATGGCGGCAATGTCCTTCGGTTGCAGTTTCGCCTTGGTCACGGCCTCGGCCGCCACGCCATACTGGGTGGCCCAGATTTCGTTGGCGTCATGTTCCACCCAACCCGGCTGCGGGAAGTATTGCTTGAATTCCTTTTGGGCCACAGCGCGGATGGTGCCGGCGTGGTCAAAAATAATGGCGCGGGAACTGGTGGTGCCTTGATCGAAGGCCAGGATATATTTCATAGGAGTAGGGGGTTCTGAGCGTGGGACAGCGACGGCGTGGAGGGAGACGAAACGGCCTCGGCCAGGGATTCAAAAAGGAAAGCGGCGGAGGTGGCGCCGGGGTCCTGGGTTCCCGCGCTGCGCTCGCCGATGTAACTGGCGCGTCCTTTCCTGGCGATCATCGGAGTGGTCCCCTCCGCCGCTAGGCGGGCGGCTTTTCGGCACGCCTTCAGCGCTTCCGGAAGCGCCTCATAATGGGTGCATGAAGCGCGGAGCGAGTGGACCGCCGCGGCCAGGGTATCGACCATCGTCTTGTCTCCCACCGCGGCCTTTCCCAGCTGCACCACGCCCCGATAACCGGCCTCCATCGCCGAGGTCAGGTCGCCCAGGCCCAGTGCCAATTTATGCAGGGTGGCATGAGAACTTTGCAGGAAAAATGCTCCATAGAGAGGACCGCTGGCGCCGCCCACCGACGACATCAGCGTCATCGAGATGACCCGCAATTGTCCGGAAAGATCGGCCAGCGCCAGGGCGTCGAGCTTTTCCGTGACGGCGTTCATCCCGCGCCGCATGTTGACGCCGTGGTCCCCATCGCCGATGGCGGCATCGAGATCAGTCAGAAGCGGTTCCGACTCCTGAATGGTGGCAGCAAAAAGGGTCATCCATTGGCGCAGGGCGTCGCCTCTAACCCTCACCTGAAAATCGGGACTCAGACGGCGTGAGCTTTTGTTCGGGCTATTCATAAAAAACCTAGCAACCGACTTCGCCAACCAGTCCCCGCCGCGCACAGGCGTAAAGAGAGACTCTGAAACCTCTAGGACGCCCTCAAGATTCACTTTTCAAAGGAGCCTTGAGTTACAGCATTAAATGTCTACACTCGAATCGCCGCTTAGGCAAACGGACAGGAAGTAAAAATACTTTGATTTTTTATAAAAAACCTAGATATGCCTCGAGCCCGAACATCCCGTTCCTTCAAGCGCGATCTGAGCACGTTGTGCGAACAAGTCTTACGGAATCAGCTTCGTCATGCTGACGAGATGAGCACCCGGCTCCACGTTCCGCAATTGAGGGACCACGTCATGGAGCATTCAGGCCTCCATTTTCACTTTAATCCGGATCTCATCATTGGACTCAAGGGAGCGAGCCGTTTTGAATTCATCCAGGAAAGGTTTGTCGTGGAAGCCGGCAGCATGGCGATCATTCCGGGCGGCATTCCCCATCGCGAAATTGTCCTGGAAAAGGAGGGCGAGCTTTTTGAAAATCTCGCCATCAGCGTCTATAACGAAACGGTCAGCGTTCAACTTCAGGCCCATGCCGGGGACGGCAAGGCCGCCGCCACGATCACGGAGTATTATGATACGGCCAAGTATCAGCAACTCGCCCAGTACCTGGAGGAAATCGCCGAGCTCAGTCACAGCGGCGATCCGGGCCATCGCCTGGGAATCAAGGGGCTGCTGCTGATCTATCTCAGCACTCTCGAAACGGCCATTCGCCGGGTCCGCTCCTCGCCTCCGGTGGAAAAGCTGAAGATTTCGCAAACCAAGCGGCTCGTGCAGGAGCATCTTGGCAATTCCCGCCTCGGAGTCGGGTTCCTCGCCCGCCTGCTTCATTGCTCGAGCGACTATCTGTCGAATCTTTTCCGTCGCGAAACGGGCCAACGACTCGCCACCCACATCAATCTGGAACGGATCCGCGCCGCGATGACCATGCTGCGCACCACGCCCCTCACTATCGCTGAAGTCGCCTACGGGACCGGGTTCGAATCGCAAGGCTACTTCAGCCGCGTCTTCAAGCAAATCGCGCTCAAGAGTCCCCTCGAATACCGGCGCTCGATAGAACATTCCGTGGTGGAATTGGAAGGTCGGCCGCGAACCATTTACGCGCCGCCGATTGGATAATTTCCAAACCTGGAGTAATTTCTGGAAAGGTCGCCTCCCCCCTATGAAACGAAACGAAATGTTGCAGCGGGTCCGGGAACGGATCGAACCTTGGGATATTATAATTGTCGGCGGTGGCGCCACCGGCGCCGGCGTGGCCGTGGATGCGGCCACCCGCGGCTATGCCACGTTGCTGCTGGAACAACACGACTTTGGCAAAGGCACTTCCAGCCGGAGCACCAAGCTGGTCCACGGCGGCGTCCGCTACCTCGAACAGGGCAACGTTTCCCTGGTGATGGAAGCGCTGAAGGAGCGGGGCCTTTTGCGTCAGAACGCGCCGCACCTCGTCAGTGAGCTCCCTTTCATTGTTCCCAGCTACGCCTGGTGGGAAGGCCCTTTCTACGGGATCGGCCTTAAGGTTTATCAAGTCCTCTCCGGCAAATATGGTTTCGGCGCGTCAAAACTCATCTCCAAAGAGGAGACCCTCAAGCGCCTGCCCAACGTCAACCCCGACGGACTCACCGGGGGCGTGGTTTACTATGACGGCCAGTTCGACGACACGCGCCTCCTCATCAATCTGCTCTCCACCGCGGCCGAGCAAGGCGCCACGCTGCTCAACTATGCCAAGGTCACCGCCCTGCGCAAAGGCGATGACGGCATCGTCAGCGGCGTCTCGTGGCAGAATGGGGAAACGGGAGAATCTTTTGAAGCCCGGGCGAGAGTCGTTGTCAACGCAACCGGCCCGTTCACCGATGCCGTGCGGCATATGGCCGAGCCGGATGCCCAAAAAATGATCGCCCCCAGCCAGGGTGCTCACCTCGTGCTGGACCGTTCGTTCCTCCCCGGCGACACCGCCATCATGGTGCCACACACCAGCGACGGACGCGTCATGTTCGCCATTCCGTGGCACGGCCACACTCTCGTCGGCACCACCGACACGCCGATGAAACAGGCGCCGCTCGAGCCGGTCGCGCTCGACCAGGAAATCGAGTTCATGCTCGAAACCGCCGCCCTTTACCTCGAAAAGAAGCCGTCACGCGCCGACATCCTCAGCGTCTTCGCCGGGATTCGTCCGCTCGCCAAGTCGGGCGAGGGCACCAACACCGCGGCGCTGTCACGCGATCACACCATTCACATCGACAAGAGCGGCCTGCTCAGCATCGCCGGCGGCAAGTGGACGACCTACCGCAACATGGCGCAAGATTGCGTCGATCAGGCCGCCACGCTGGCCGACCTCCCGGACAAGGCATGCGTGACGCGAACCCTGAATATCCACGGCTACCATCCCAATGCGTCGAACTTCGGTCCCCTGGCCTTCTATGGCACCGACGCCCTGGCCATCCGGGAACTCATCAGCGCCGACCCCACCCTCGGGCAGGCGCTCGATGCCGAGCTGCCTTATGTCGCCGCCGAGGTCGTCTGGGCCGCGCGCGAGGAAATGGCCCGGACGGTCGAAGACGTTCTTGCCCGCCGCACGCGGGCTTTGTTCCTCAACGCCAGGGCCGCCATCCGCATGGCGCCGCGGGTCGCCGCCCTCCTCGCCCAGGAACTCGGCCACGACAAAACGTGGCAGGTCGATCAGGTCGAAAAGTTCGGGCAAACGGCCGCTGGCTATCTGGTCAAAGCCTAAACGTCCGAATCTCCCCCTCGTTCCCAAGTTGTACTTGGGAACGAGGGAAAAAACACTTATCCCTTCACCCCATCGACACGAAAACCAAGTTCTTCCAGCAGGACATTCACGGCCGCGCAGCGGTCGCCCTGCAACACGATTTCCTGGCGGTCAAACGAGCCGCCGCAACCCAGCTTGCCTTTCAACTCCTTGGCCAGATTGGCGATCATGACCGAGTTCGCGCCCGGCAACTCCGCAAATCCGGAAATGACCACGACGATCTTGCCGCCGCGATCTTTCGTCTCCCGGCGCAAAACCAGGCGCCCCCGCGATTTTTTCGGGATCACGGGCTTGGGCGCTTTTGCCGGCTTAACCGGCTCGGACGCGCGGGCAGGCCTTTCCGGTTTCGGCTCGGAAATTGGGGGGATATTTTTTAGCGCGTCCAACTCCCCAAGCATGGCGAACGGATTGTGCTGCAGCGGCGCCGCCGGACGCGACACGTCGACCTTTTTGTGGGATTCCTTGGGTCGGCTCATGGCCGGAAAATGTTAGACGATGTAGGAACCGAAGGCCTTGCGGCGTTCGTGGATTTCAGCCTCACTCAATTTTTCGAGGCGGCGCAGGCTGAACTCCTCGCAGCAGAATGAGGCGACCAGCGTGCCCTGGATGATGGCTTCCTTCAAGTTCGTGAACGAGATATCGTCGGTGCGCGCGAGGTGCCCGATGAAGCCGCCCGCAAAGCAATCGCCCGCGCCGGTCGGATCGTGGATGTCCTCCAGCGGAAACGCGCCCGTGCTGAAAAACTCGCCGTTGCGGCCGAAGAGAAGACAGCCATGCTCGCCCTTTTTCACCGCGACGTAACGCGGTCCCAGCGCGACAATTTTCTTCCCCGCGCGAATGAGATTCTCCTCCTCGACCAGCTGCTTCGCTTCGCTGTCGTTGAGGATGAGCATGTCGACTTCCTTCAGCAGTTCGAGCAGGTCGGCGCGCGCCATGCCGATCCAGAGATCCATCGTGTCGGCCACGACGAACTTCGGCTTGCGAATCTGTTTGCAAACCATGCGCTGCAACGACGGTGCGATGTTGCCGAGCAGGACGTAGGGCGTCTCACGATAGCTTTCCGGCAGCTTCGGCTCGAATTTCTCGAACACGTTCAACGCGACCGAAAGGGTCTTGCGGTTGTTCATGTTTTGTTCGTACTCGCCCGACCAGCAAAAGGTTTCGCCCGCGGCGACCTCGAGTCCGGTCAAATCGATCTTGCGGCCCGCGAAGAGCTGCTTGTGCTGGGGCGGAAAATCGTCGCCCACCACGCCGACCAGGTTGACCGGGCCGAAAAAGCTGGCCGCGACGGCGGCATAGGAAGCCGAGCCGCCCAGCAGGTGGTGATGCTCCGCCGTGGGAGTCTTGATGTGATCGAGCGCGATGGAACCGACAACGAGTACGGGCATCGGACAAGTAAGAAGGAAGAAGGTGGAAGTGAGAAGGATGAAATTCAACCCAGCCACGCCCTCACCCGCCGGCAATACTCGGGAATATCCGCGCTTTGCAGCAGAGCCGAAACGATAACCACGCGTTCCGCACCGGCGGCGACGACTTCGGGCAGCGTCTGCTCGTTGATCCCACCGATGCAAAACTGGGGCACACGCACGGCGGCCCGGACCTGGCCGATAAGCGCGGGGCCGACCGGCATGTAATCGGGCTTGGTGAGCGTGGCGTAAATTGGGCCGACGCCGATGTAATCGGCGCCTTCTTTTTCGGCGGCGATGGCCTGTTCAAGACTATGGGTCGATTTGCCCACGATGACTCCGGTTCCGGCCTGCGCGCGGGCCTCGGCCACGGAAAGATCGTCCTGGCCGACATGAATTCCGTCCGCGCCGATCTCGGGCACGAGTTCGGGATGATCATTGAGAATGAAAAGCACACGTGCTTCGCGGCCTTCGGAAGGAATGATCGCACGCATTTTTTTGCCCAGCTCGGCAATGGTCGCCAACGGCACCTTTTTCGCCCTGAGCTGAATCAGATCGACGCCACCGAGGACGAGCTGTTCCGTGACGTGCGACACTTGCGCGGGCTCCACATAACCGGTATCAACAATGGCGTAGAGGCGCGCACGGGCGAGTCGATCAAGTCGTTGTTTGAGGATGGTCATGGTTAGTTGTAGCAGTCTCTGACCGTGGTGCTTTTTCCTTGCGCCTCGGCGGTCATAGACCGCCCCTACAGGAAATTATTCCTCCCGCGGAGGCAGAAGCGAGGCGCGTTGCTTGATGAAGCCCTCAACGAAATGGGTGCTGTAACGGCCACGGCGGAAATCGGGATCTTTCAGAATAAGCTGGCCGAACGGCACGGTCGTCTTGATGCCGCGAATGACGAACTCGTCCAGGGCGCGCGACATCCGGTCCATCGCCGTGGCGCGGTCGCTGCCGAAGGCGATCAGCTTGCCGATCATCGAGTCGTAATAGGGCGGCACCGTGTACCCCGCGTAGACGTGGGAATCCCAGCGGATGCCGTGGCCTCCGGGAGCGTAGAAAAGCTCGATCCGGCCGGGGCTGGGCCGGAAATCGTTGAAGGGATCCTCGGCATTGATGCGCATCTCGATCGCGTGCTTTTGCGGCTGAAGATCATCGAAGTCCTTGCTCAGCTTCTCCCCAAACGCGATGCGGATTTGCTCCTTCACCAGGTCGACCCCGTAGACCTCCTCGGTCACCGGATGTTCAACCTGGATGCGCGTGTTCATCTCCATGAAATAAAAATTCTGTTTGTCATCGACCAGGAACTCGAGGGTCCCGGCGTTTTCATATTCGACCGCGTGGGCCAGCTTGATCGCGGCCCGGCCCATCGCCTTGCGCACGGCCGGCGTGATGAAGGGAGACGGCGCTTCCTCGAGCAGTTTCTGGTTGCGGCGCTGGATTGAGCAATCCCGCTCGCCAATATGGACGATTTTTCCGTATTTGTCGGCCAGGATCTGGAACTCGATGTGGTGCGGATTTTCAATCAGCTTTTCCAGATAAAGAGCGCCGTTGTTGAAGGCCTTTTCCGCCTCCATCTTGGCCGAATTATAACCCTGGACGAGGCTGACATCGTTATGCGCCTGCCGCATGCCGCGTCCGCCCCCGCCCGCGACCGCCTTGATCATGATCGGATAGCCGATCTGCTTTGCGACCTTCAGCGCCTCCTGGTCGCTTTCCACGATGCCATTGCTACCCGGCGTGATCGGCACGCCGGCCTTGCGGGCTGTTTCCCGCGCGACCGCCTTGTCACCCATCTTGCGAATGGCTTCAGGCTTCGGCCCAATGAACTTGATGTTGCAGCTTTCGCAAACCTCGGCGAAATGGGCGTTCTCGGCGAGAAAGCCATAACCAGGATGGATGGCATCGACGTCGCCGATTTCCGCAGCGCTAATAATGCGATCGATTTTTAAGTAACTCTCCTGACTCGAGGCTTTACCGATACAGATCGCCTCGTCCGCCAGCTGAACATGGAGCGAATCGACATCAGCCGTCGAATAGACAGCCAGCGTTTTGATCCCCAGTTCCTTGCAGGCGCGGATTATGCGCAGGGCAATCTCACCGCGATTGGCGATAAGGATTTTATCAAACATGGATCACGCGAAAATTTGCTTGGGTTAACGGGAGGCGCCAGAGCCATCAGGCTGGGCGGACGGCGAAGAGAGGTTTGCCAAATTCGACGGGCTTTCCATTTTGGGCCAGGACCTCAACGATAACCCCGCGCGTTTCAGCTTTGATTTCATTCATGACCTTCATCGCTTCGATGATACAGACCACCGTATCTTCCTGCACCTCCTGACCTACGCTGACATAAGGAGGCGAGTCGGGCGATGGAGAGAGATAAAACGTGCCGACCATGGGCGAAACAATTTGCGGATGCGTACTGGCTGCAGGTTCGACCGCCGTTGGGACCGCAACGGACGCAACGGGGACGGCGGCAACCGCGGCTGGGGCGGGCGAGAAAGCGGCGACGGGCGCATGGTGATGAACGACCTGCGGCCCCGAGGCTGGCGTGGAAGTGGTCGACCATTCGCCGCCCGGGCCACGCTTGACCCGGAGTTTGAAGTCGCCCTTTTCGAGCTCGAATTCGGAGAGGCCATTCTTCGTCATCAGGTCGATGACCAGCTTGATTTCCTTGAGGTCCATAGGGTGTAGGATGATTGTGGCAATTACGCGAAAGCCTGTTTTTAGTCGCGGAAGTTAGGTTGGTCAAAGGATTTTAGCTTTAAGCTTAAAGTTATAGACGTTTAGGTGGAGCATACCTCTCGTTGGGGATTCCAGCCTTGCTTGGAGCGTTATTCCACTGCCTATTGCTCTGCCATTTTTGAACTATTTTCAGGAGGCGCAGCCTTCACTGCATTCCAGGCGGCATCGAGTTCCTCGAGCTTGCAATCGGTCAGAGCCTTGCCCTGGGCCTTGATCCGGGCTTCCACAGCGCGAAAACGGCGGGCGAATTTGTCATTGGCACCCGTCAAAAGCTCCTCGGCATCGAGCTTGAGATGGCGGGTCAGGTTGACGATGGAGAAAAGAAGATCGCCGATTTCCTCGGCCGTTTCGGGCGCGGGACTGAACTTGGTTTCACCGGCATGAGCCAAAGCAAGATCGGATTCGATTTCCGCCGTCACCTCGGCCACCTCCTCGCGCACCTTGTCGAGGGCGCCCCGGACGTCGGGCCAGTCGAAACCGACCTGCCTCGCCTTCTTTTGCAAAGCCTCGGCGCGCATCAGGGCCGGAAGGGCGCGGGGCACGCCCTCGAGCGCGCTTTCGCGCTCCGGTTTCTCCGCTTTCTTGAGCTGATGCCATTGCGCCACCACGCCGGCCGAGTCGGCCACTTTTCGGTCTCCAAAAACATGCGGGTGACGCCGGATCAACTTCTCGGCGATTCCGTTGGCCACGTCGGCGAAGGCGAACTGCCCCGCCTCGCGCGCGATCTGGGCCTGAAAAACGATATGGAGCAGCAAGTCGCCCAGTTCCTCGGTCAGGTCGGCGGGCGAGCCGGTATCGATGGCCTCGATGACTTCATAGCATTCCTCCAGCAGCTGCGGCTTGAGCGTCGCGGCAGTCTGCTCCCGGTCCCAGGCGCAGCCGTCGGGCGCGCGCAGACGTGCCATGATCTCAAGCAACCGGTCCATGGCCTGGGCCCCTGGCGTCGGTTCGCTCATGGCAACCTCAGGAGCTGAATTCGCGAGGGATCGTCGGTGCCGAGCTGGTAACCCGTGGAGCTATGAATATGACTGGCCGTTTTTCCGATCGGATCGATCTTGCCCTGCCGGTCGGAGGCGCGCCATTGCTCCAGCCGTTTGAGCACCAGCGAATCGATGGCGACGGGGTCGCGGCTGACATAGATCGCCCCGATTGACTTAGTGAACTGGGGATCAAAGCGCGGACCTCCCGCGTATTCGGCGATGAGAGCGTCGAGGATATGCACAACCACCTTGCGGCGAATGATGTCCTTGCTTAAAATTTCGCAGATGGCGGGATCGCCATAAGTTGGATCGCCCTGAAACCGCCGATTGTTATCGACGCAGGCCAGGGCGAGGCTGCCGAGGCAGCCGTTGATGCCGATATAGGAATTGTCGGTCAGAACCGGGACGTTGACGATCTTGGTACAGAGGGTCGTCACCAGCCGCGCGTAGTACGATTTGTTGCTGGTCTGCGGCGCCGATGCTGTGGTCAACGCGTTGTCTGCGCTGGTCGCGCCATCGTTGCTGTCACCAAACCCCTTGTTCTTGACCGCCTCGCTGGCGGCCTCCTCAAGGTCGTCCTCGTCATCGTGGCGAATGAACTCGGAATCGCCCCAGATCAGCGTCCCCAGGATTCCGTTTTTATAAATGGCATTCGGATCGTAGCCGGTTCCCGGAAAAATGGAGGCGATCCCAACGTGCGAGTCGGTGGCGGGCGTGGGCGCATAACCAGCGCTCCGCATATCGGAGGCATCCTTGTCCCAGATGATGATGTGGGGCGGCGGAACTCCCGCTTCCTGCAAGCCGTCGCAAATGGCCTGGACGATGGCGCGATGTGTCGAAAGCAACGGCCCGCCCATGGTGGTGATCTTGATGCCCACCACGTCGTGCGGGGTGATGCCGAGTCGTGTCCAGGCCGTGCCGAGATCGGATGCGCTGGTCAACTTGAGCAGCGCGTTGTTCACCATTTCTCGGACCCTTACGCCATTGACATTGAAACGCTGCACCACATCCGAATTCTCCGTCCAGATGACCGGTGAAAGTGTCCGCGGGGGCGGGGTGGGCGTCGGCGCAACCGAAGGCGCCGGGGGCGGATTTGCCAGACCGGACGGCACCGTATCCTGGGCGCACACCCCGGCGGCCACGGCCATAAAAGAGCCTCCCATCAACGCCAGGAGCTGGTTTCGTTTACGACCGGTCATCCGGGGAAATTAGAGATAATCGTGGCAATAGGCGAGAGCGGCGTTACCCGCCCGACAGCGAAAGAGAGCAGGAAAGCCGCTGACCTCCGGCAAAGGCGGAATTTCAGGCGCCCGGCAACGATAGGAGCGCGGACCATCGCGGCCTTGCCCTCTTCCCAAAATCGGCCCAAAGTCGCTGATCCGATTCCGCGCGCCGGACATCACCTATGCAGGATAACTTGGCATCACCTCTTGAACTTCAGGTTGTCATGCCGGTCTACAACGAACAGTGCAACATTGGGATCGTCATCGACCAATGGTGCGCCCAGCTCGACGCCTGCTCCGTCCGTTATTCGATCATGGCCCTCGACGACGGCTCGACCGACGGCACTGCGGCGGTTCTCCAATCGCTCCGGGAAAAATGGGGCCCAAAGCTCGAAGTGGTCGGGAAAAAGAATTCAGGACATGGTCCGACCATTCTCAAGGGCTATCAATTGGCGATCGAGCGGCAGGTGCCCTGGATTTTTCAAATCGATTCGGACGGACAATGCGACCCGCGTTATTTTGCGCAGTTCTGGGAAGCGCGCGACGCTTATGACTTTATCGCCGGTTGCCGCACGCGCCGTGAAGACGGCCTCGGCCGCGTGTTTATCAGCACCGTTTTGCGCGGGGTCATCCTTGCGATCTCCGGCGCGAATTGCCGCGACGCCAACGTCCCTTATCGTCTGATGCGGACTGCCGCCATCGCGCCACTCGTGGAAAAAATCCCCTCCACCTGCTTTTTTACCAATGTGGGTCTTTCCGTTCTGGCCGTGCGCGCCCGGCTCCGACTCGCCTTGATTCCCATTGTCTTTCGCGCCCGTTTGGGAGGAGAAACCACGGTCCCCTATCGCAAGATGGGAAAGCACGCCGTCAACCTCTATCGGAACTTGAAGGAAGTGCTGGAAAACTAGAGTCTCATCACGATGCTCATTCTTCAGGCCTTGTTCCTCTGGCTGATTGTTTCCGCGCTCATGATGGGCGGCGCGATGATCTTCCATCGGCTTTTCCCCGAGGAATCACCCTGGTTCGGCTTCATCGTCCCGCCGCTGACCGTGATCGTTTTGCTCAACTTCATCGAGCATCTGGTCGCGCTGCCGGTCTTGCTCTACCTGCTGCCGCTGTTTCTTGGGGCCACGGTCTGGATGACGGTCTCGGGAAAATACTTCAAGGAGCCGCTGATCCTGCCTTCAGCCATTTTTCTCGCCGCCTTCGCCTTCACCTTCGGGGTTCGCTGCCTGCACGCCGATATTTCCTACACGTCGGATGGCATCTCCGACCTCAACATGATCAACAATTTTTCCCAGGGCCAGAAGCTGCCGCCGCCCGACACCTGGATGCCCCCCTATCGCTTCGAATGGTATTACGACCTGCAGCATTACGCCGCCTCCGTGGTCCAACGCCTTTTGGCCGTCAAGATTGGCGAGGCTTACAACGTTTGCCATGCGCTCCTCTCGGCCTTGACCTGCGTCGTCGGGGCGGCCGCGGCCCATCGCCTTTCGGAAGGCAAATTATGGGTGACGCTGGCTGTTCCCTTTCTGATCGAATCGGCCGCGACGGGCAGCTCCGCGTATCTCTTCCTCACCTGCCATAATACCGATCTCTGGCTGCCTTTCGACCTCTCCGGCGGCATGACCCTGCCCCATCCAGACAACAATCCGAACTGGCAAAATCCACTTTGGAATTTCTTGCAGTGGGATCCCCGCGTCGAGATCCTTCATCTCGCCAAACCGGCGACTCTCCGACTCCAGGTCCCGGGCCTATGGACCTGGCGCGACGAATATCATGCCAACGCTTCCGGCCATTTATTGACGCTGCTCTCCATCTCGATCATCGCCGAGCTCGCCCTGGCGCGGCGAACCATCTGGCCCTGGATCCTGGCTGTGATCACTCCCCTCGTCGCGGCAACCGCCAGCGCCTGGGCTCTCCCCATCACCGCGCTGCTCTGCTGGGTCGTCCTTCCGGTCGCGTGGTTTTATGGCCGGCGCCCCGCCTCTTTCGCCGCCGCCCTGTGGATTCTCTTTGTGTCGGTGACCCTGCTTTGGCCGGCCTTCTACGCCGCGACCTCATCACCCCAATTCCCCAAGATCATGTGGACCAATCCGCAAGACCGCGTCCCGTTGCTCGAATTTCTCGTCCAATGGTGGCCCATCATCCTCCTCTGGATATGCGGCTGCGTTTGCTTCCGAAGCCTCTCGTTCAGCCTCCGCTGGGTTTTGTTGGTGGTGCCGATCATGCTGATCGGAGTCGAGCTCGTGACCATCGATACCCGCTACAATATGGTCGAAAAAATGTGGGGTTACACCTGGGGCGCCGCGCTCATCGCGCTGTTCCCGATCGTCGCCTCGCGCGACAGGGTCGCTTTCCGGCTCATCACCGTCCTGCTCCTCTTTTCCGCGCTGGTCAGCCTCAGCTTTTTCGTCCGGGACCTCTGCGGGGGCACGTGGGACGGCGCCGCCTTTCACCTCGAAGGCACCCAATATATCGCCGCCGACGAGCAGAAAAAAAGAATGCTTCAAGTCGTGGGACAGACCAAACACGCCACCTATCTCTCGGGGAAATGCGCCTTTTGCTACAACGAAGCGCCGGCCCTCGCCGTCTTCACCGGCAACAAAAGCTATATCGCCTGGTCGTGGTTTGAATCGCTGACCAACTACATCAACGAGGCCGAATACCGCGAGAAGCTCGACAACGATTTCTATTCGGGGGCCATGACCGACCGGCTCCGTTTCCTCCAGGCCAATAAAATCAGCGGTGTGCTTATCTGGCCGGAGGACGATCTCTCCGACGATTTCCTGGCCAACCTGCGGAAGGAACTCGAGCCCACCTATGATTACATCGACTGCAAAGGCACCGGTGAGAAAAACGCCGGAGTCTTTTTGATCCGCCCGCTCCCGGAAAATTAACGCGCGTCCGCGCCCCTAGGACGGGACGGGACACGGGTCGACCCGCTCGATATACCACAGATAATCACGCGCGGGCAGGAACGCCTGGAGGTGGCGGGCGCTGATGATCTGCATGGTAAAATTGCTGGCCAGCGTGATGACCTGCAGGAGAAAGATGATGAGCAGTCCCGCAAAGAGCGAAGTCCAGCCGGGCAACGCCAGATGGATGACTAAATTAAAATAGAGCGTCACGATAATCGCGACCAGGCTCAGGACAAAAAGAACGGAGGAGATCAGCAAAACGCGGACGCCGATCGTCTCGTCGTAGCAACTCAGGGCCGAAAGCCCGTGGATGACCAGCTTGACGAAACTCTGGCGCGACTGGCCCGCGAGGCGCGTCCCGCGGCGGCTGGGAATGGTGGTGAAAGGCAGGCGCGAAGCGGCCACCGACGCCGCATAATGGTTCCACAGCATCGGCTCGACCGTGAGCCCGCTCAAGCGCGCATGCGGAATAATGCTGAAATTCCCGAAGCGGATGCCGCGTCCCGTCAGCACATAATGAAGAATCCGGTAACCGATGTAGCCCAGCTGAAAAACAACCGACTCCGAGCGCCGCGTCCGCTCGGCAAAAACAATCGGAGGCGACGAACCCTCCCGCTTATTCAGCTCACGCAGCTTTTCCGCCAGGCGAGCTGCGTCCCCGGGATCGTCCTGGCCGTCGCCGTCCATGACCAGGACCGCATCGCACGGCACCTTTTCCGCGATGTGACAAAGGCCGACCGCGAGCGCCCGCTGGTGACCGAGATTTTTCCTGAGCTTGATTATCCCCACTCCCTGCAAACGGGTGAATGGTCCCACGCCAAAATCGGCCGGAGTTTTTTCGGACGAGCCGTCATCGACCACCAAGATGGAAACGGTGTCCGCTTTCGGCGCGAAGGCCTCATCGAGCCGGGAAAGAAGCTCCCGGGCCGCGACCCAATCGTCCAACACCGGCATCAACACCACGATGTGCACGAACCTTGATGAAAGAGTTTCCGCCCGCGTACAAGATGAATCTTTACCGCGTCATTGAAATCGCTACTCGTAGATTTTCCCGCTGAAAAGAATGTCGGCCGCGCGCCTCCACGGGCTCTCGGGCAATTCGTAGTATTTAAGACCTTTTTTGGAAGCCTTGCCCCAGGAGGCGCAGGCCTCGAGAAAATCCTCGATTTTTCCCCATTGCCACTCGGAGGGATCGCCCCGGCGATCTTCCGCCAATGCCTCCACGAAAAGGAGGAAGGTCTTCTCGTCTTTGACCGCGTTGAGTTTCGTAACAAGGTCGCTCATTTCGCCGGTGCCACCAGGTTCGTCCCATACGCCGGCGCGCCGGGCTGCCGCAGGAAAACCCCGGCGTTGTTGGCCCCGTCGCCCTTGCAATCGACGTAGTAATAATCGGACCCCAGCTGGTCCTGGAGTTGTTGCACGATGTTGTCGGGGATCGCGTCCTCCGGCCAGATCAGGACGGCGGCGATATCGTTGCTGCGCAAAAACGCCAGGGGATTCGGCATCGTCCCCGCAAAAAACGAGTTGCTCTGCTTGTCGCGGAATTCCGCTTCGCCGCCGTGCCCACACTGGAATTCCTGATAATACCAGGCGATGTAGCACCGGTTCTCCGAAAAGCCGACGATCGACGGGGACTGGTTATAAGCCTCCGCGCTTTTGCCATTCAGGATCGTCACGCCGTGAAGCCGCTGGAGAACTTGCAGCAACCGTTTCTTCTGCGGATCGTATTGGAAGACCGTGTCGCCCTTGAGATGAAAGGCGGTGTATTCCCAGTTGGCCTGATCGGTGCTGATTTTCGCCCAGGCCATAAAAAAGATCGAGCTGATGAAAAGAAAGACGATGGTCAGCATTCGGAAGACGACGTTGGTCTGGACGAATACCAGCGGCAAAAAAGTGACCAGGCCCGCGCCATAAATCGCGCCCCACATTTTCTCCACCGTCAACGTGCGGTCGCCGATCGTCGCCACTTCAACGAAGATCAGCAGCAGCGGAAGTGCGGCGTGGATCCAGCGGGCCAGCAGGCTGAGCCGGCCCCAGATGAAACAGAGAGCAATCCACGGCACGATGACTGGCCACCATTGAATGATGAATTCCCAGGCCGGTGTGTATTCCACCCACGGGGTCCAGTGAAACGGAGCCGGGTATGTTCCGGCGATAAGCGAATTGACGCTGGGCCAAAGGAGCGCGAAGGCCAGCCCGCTTCCGCCCAGCACCCACTTCCAATCCTGGGGCCGCTTCCCGGCGATGAGGGCCGCCGCGAAGCATCCAAGGCAGAGAACGGTGACGACAATGATGAACCACGTCGCGGTGATGATCGTCATCAACGGAAAGACGAGCAGGCAAATCCAGGGCCAGTTCGAGCGCTCCGTCTTGAAGGCCTCGTTCGCCGCCAGCAACGAGGCCAGCGTCATGAAATGGCCGCCGAGATTGGCGTGAAATTCCGGGAAGTAAGTGTTGAACGTCGGCGTAAAGAGCCGCAGTCCGGGAGGCGTGTAATGAAAAATCCAACCGAACGGATTATGTCGCTCCGGATTGTTCCAGCCATCGCCGATATCGACCGCCAGACGGCTGTCGAAGACGGCATAGCCGGGATGGGGATGGGCATTGTTCCAATACAGGAGGAGCACGGACGAGCCAGTGAAATTGGCGAGGAGGACGAGCAGCGTCGCCACCGCGACCCACGTCCGCCTTCCGCTGATGGCGTAGGCCGCGCCCGCGCCGGCCAGACACGTCAGCGTGTTCAGCAGGTTATAGCCCATGTTATACCCCGTCCCGATATCGAGCGAAAAGAGCCGCTTCAGAATCGACGCGCCATAGTGCTGGAACGTGTAGTAGCCGCCATGGTCGTAGGGAGGGCACCAGCTATCGGTCGGGGGAAGCTTGTCGCCCAGGCAGAAATCTAGCACCCGCGCCATGTCGGCCACGCCCTCGGTATTGCAGGTGATCTCGGGGTTCAGGCACCGGATGAAAAGGACCCAGGTGAAGACCGCGACGAAAAGAACTCCCGGCAGGCGCAGTCCTTCCCACGAATAGCCGGGACGCGCCATCGCCCAAAACAAGCCCACCAGCGTGAACGGCAAAAGCCAGCCCAGATTCGGCAGCGCGATGAAGTGCTCGATAAAATTGAGCGCCGACATGACGATCAGGGTCGGCAGGAGAAAAGCCAGCCAGGGCGACTCGCGCGGGAAAAGCCGCCGAAAAAGGACGGCTCCGCCCACGACATGAAAGCAGACCAGTAATTCCAATAATCCGGCGCGGAGAAGGAGCATCCCGCCCGGAGGCTAGACGAAAATTTCGCGCGGGTCTCGCCGAAAGAATCGGGGCCGCTCGCAGGTGGAATCTTGAGATGAGGCGCGCAAGAGCGTAGGCTTGCCGACCATGTCCAGCGCACGACTCATCGACGGCAAGGTCATTTCCGCCCAAATCCATTCCGAGACGCAGGTCCGCAGCCTCGCCCTGCGCGAGAAGCATGGCGTCACTCCCGGCATCACCTTCGTGCGGGTCGGCGAAGACCCGGCCTCGCGGGCCTATGTCCGCATGAAAGGCGCCAAGGCGGAGGAGCTCGGCATCCGCTCCGACACCGTCGTGCTGGACGAGAAGACTCCCCAAGCGGAGCTGCTCGCCCTGATCGAAAAACTCAACCGCGACCCCAAGGTCCACGGCATCCTCGTCCAGGCGCCGCTGCCGCGCCACCTCAAGGAGGAGGAGATTTTCAGCGCCATCGATTTCCGCAAGGACGTCGACGGCTTTCATCCGGTCAACGTCGGCAAGCTCCTGCTCGGCCAGAATCCCCTCTTCAAACCGTGCACGCCCGCGGGCGTCCACGAACTCCTCATCCGCACCGGTGTGGCGCTGGCCGGGGCCGAAGTGGTCATCCTGGGACGGGGCAACATCGTCGGCAAGCCGATGGCCGCAATCCTCCTGCAAAAGGAGAAGCACGCCGACGCGACCGTGACGCTGCTCCACTCGCGCAGCCGCGACATCGCCGGGCACTGCCGCCGCGCCGACGTCCTCATCGCCGCGATGGGCCAGGCCCACTTCGTCCAGGCCGACATGGTCAAGCCGGGCGCGGTCGTCATCGACGTGGGCGTGAACCGGGTCGACGATCCCACGGCCAAGAACGGCTACCGCCTCGTGGGCGACGTCGACTTCGCGGCGGTCCGCGAGGTCGCCGGGGCGATCACGCCCAACCCCGGCGGGGTCGGCCCGATGACCATCGCGATGCTCCTGAGCAACACGGTCCGGGCGGCGGAGCTGGCCGGACGCGATTTTGCCTAAAACGCTTCCGAGGCTTATTTTTTTAGCACATCTTGCCCATAGAGGGTATCTAAGGCGGCCCGCGGCGCGGCGGACGACCGCACCCTACTCGGTCTTCAGGACGCGTTCGCCGAGGTTGAGGCGGCGGACGATGCTGAGCGCGGCGGAGAGATCGCTGCTGCGGCGCGAGAGCGACTTGACCAGGCCCTCCGCCTTCTCGAAGGCCTCCGTGCTCTCCTCTTCCATGCCGAGGGCCTGCAGGCTGACGCCGAGATCGTACCAGGCCTTGGCGTCGTCGGGCGCCAGCTCCACCTCGCGCTCAAAATAGGTGCGCGATTCCTCGCGCTTGCCCTGGTCGGAGGCGAGCAGGCCGAGGTTATGCCACGGGACGGGACTGTCGGGACGCAGCTCGGTGGCGCGGAGGTAGGCTTCCCGCGCGAGGTCCATCTGCCCGGCCCGATGACGCGCGGTCCCGACGGCCAGCCAGGCCGAGAAGTCGTCCGGATGCGTGTCGGTGATCTGGCGGTAAAAATTGGCGGCGGCGGCGTGGTCGCCGGCCAGGGTGAAGGCGCCCGCAATCTCCCGGACCGCGGCCGGCTCGAGTTCGTTGTTCGGATCGTTGGCGCGGGCGTGTTCCAGCTTTTCGACGGCCAGGTCGAGCTCGCCCCGGCGCGCCTCGATCATCGAGGCATAATAAAGAACGTAGACGAAGAAGTCGGGATTATCCCCCGTCATGTTGAACGCCTCGGTGGCCATGACCATGTTATCGAGCTGAAAATTGACCACGCCATATTTAAACCAGGCGGAATGAAGCGCGGGCTGGATGCGGATGGCCTGCTGACACGCTTCCGCCGCGTCGGTCAGACGATTCATCGAGCTGAGCGCGGAGGCGAGGTTGTCCCAGGCGCGCGCGTAATCGGGTTTGATTTCGATCGAGCGGCGCGCGGCCTTCTCCGCCTCGGCGAAGTCACCCCGCTCAAACCAGATGGAGCTAAGATTGCACCAGGTCTTCGCGTTATCGGGATCGATCCGCACCGCATTCTGGTACGAGGCGAGGGCCTCCTCGAAATGGCCCATCTTTTGGTAAACGAGACCGCAATTGAACCAGCCTTCGATCGCCTCGGGGTTCAAGTCGCGCAGGTGGTGAAAAGCGTCGAGCGCCAGCTCCATCCGCCCATGATCGTAGGCGGTGAGCCCCAGTTGCGCGTAGTAGGTCTGCAAATCCTCCTTCGGCGCGCCGCTTTTTTGCGCCTCGGCCAGGGCCGCGGCCGCCCCGGAAAAGTCGGTTTGCGCGATCAGATTTTGGATCTGGCCCAGCTGCTGGTGGAAATCGGCGATGACCGGGCCCGCCGTCTCGATTTGCCCGACGCTTCCGGTCTTGCGCAACGCCTCCTGCTTGCGGCCCAATTCGCCCGCCGTTTCGTCCAGGTGCCGGCGCGTATCGACCACATGGGCCAGCTTGCACGTCTTGCGCAGCAACGCGCCGACCTCCGGCTTGGAGGGCGCCGCTTCATCGAGGCCGCTGTGGGCCGGCTGCTCCGTCATCTGCCGCGCGACCGCGAGGGCCGCCGCCACCTGCAACTGTTCGATGTCGCGGTCCTTCGGCGCGAACTGGCAGGCGAGCTCAAAATGCTTCAGCGCAATGGCCGGCATCCGGAACTCTTCCAGATAAACGACCCCGACTTCCTTCAGCAAATTGGGATTATTGAAGGAGCGCTGGAGACGCTCGAAAAGGGTGGCGTGAAAGTTGGTGATGGTGACGCCGGAATCGGCGCGGACCTTCGCCAGATTTTCGATGCCCTCGTGAATCGCCGTCAAGGTCCTCACGCTAAAGACGTCCCCCTTCAGGGCGTGAACGGTCAGGAGGTCAATCCAGGTCTGCGGGTCAAAAACCGGAGCGGGGGGACCAGCGGATTCAGAGGACACAAAGGTATTTTAGCTCATCCCAATGTTAATACGAGAGGTTTTAGTAGCAAGGAGGACCGAGTTCAAGTCGCTCGTCAAAAGCCGATTGGCCGCTCCGTCACGACGATACCTTCCGTGACGCGGCAGGTTGGCGTTGAGGCAGGGCAGGTCCTTCGGCTCCGGCTCGGCAATATTCTTCCGTGAACCACATCTCCCGCTCGCCTTTGCTCAGGATGACGGAACTTTTTTGCTGGGACTCTATTCCGGCGACCTCCTGTGCGCTCGAAAGGATTCGAGCGCACCCGGGCAACAAGTAGCCCGGGCCACCCGTATGCGGTGCGCCCATCCAACGGAATCCCCATCCGAGCCGGTCAGCGCGGAGGGAGGGGAACGGTCTGGAAGGCGGTCCCGGCATCGTCGGTACGGATGGATCGATCTTCCTGGTTCTGATCGGCGGATTGGGAGGAATCGTCGCGCTCTCTCGTTTTGACGGTTTCGGGGTGGGGCCGGGACGACTGGGATTGTTCCTGCCCGGGCGCGGGAAAAAGGGAGGGCTGCCGGGGTGAGATGTAGGGCTTGTCGAGTTGCTCGAGCTTCACGTCGACATCGATGCCGCGAAAGGCGCTGGGCACACCGATGAAGGAACCGCCGATGGGCGTGGCGGCCTCGGGATGGCGCGAGACGGCGACGGCGACGTGCTGCGACCCGGTCATGGTGCCGCTGGTCGGATCGAAGCCTTTCCATCCGGCGCCGGGCAGGTAGACCTCGGCCCAGGCGTGGGTGGCGGCGTGTCCCGCTTCGGTCGCCTCGCAGAGCATGTAGCCGCTGACGAAGCGGGCGGCGAGGCCCCAGCTTCGGCACGCCTCGATGAAGAGGGTGGCGAAATCGCGGCACGATCCGCTGTTCTTGTCGAGGGTGCGGGCAGGACGCTGCACGCCATATTCGTGGCGGCGTGTGTAGGTGAAGGTGTCGTGGATGAACCGGTTGAGCCTTTTCAGAAGCGAGACGGTTTCGACCAGCTTGCCCGGTTCCCAGAATTGGCCGAGCCATTGGCGGACCCGCTCGGCGTCGGTGGGGAAGACGATATGGGTGAACGCGGTCAGCTCCGGGAGGGTCCAGGGGTCATAGACGAAGGGGTAGTGGAGCGCGTAGGGTTCGACGCGGAAATCGAGCGGGTCGGAGTCGTAATGCTGGAGGACGAGCTCGCTGTAGATCATCAGCTCGGTCGCCCGTTCGGTGAAATCGACGAGGGCGATGCTGTTGCCGTTGACGTCGCGCATCCAGTGGACGGTGTGGGCGGGGCGGATGGTGAGGATCGAGCTTTCGATGTGGAGGTCGTGGCCCTCGCGCGGGCGGACCATGACGCGATGCGGCCCGAACCGGACCGGCTCGGCGTAACGGTAGGTGGTGCGGTGCTGGATCCGTATCTTCATGACGTTATCTCTACGATGCCCGCATTTTACGTTTCAGCAAAGGGCAATGACAATCAAGCCTGTTCGAGTCGGCGCGAAAGGGTTTGGCACGATCGGGGAACGAGCAACTTGGGGTGGCCCGGGCTACTTGTTGCCCGGGTGCGCGAGCGCGGCATCGCGAGCGCACAGGAGGTCACCGGGTCGCACCGTGGTGGAATCCCTCCGGGATTCTTTTCTATGAGGATGGATTCCGGTGGTTGTCACAAGCCTCCGGCTTGCAAAAGCCGATCCGAAGCATTTTCGCAGAGGTCTCAAGTTGACCGGGTGCGCGAGCGCACAGGCCAGCCGACCTCCTGTTCGCGTGGAATGTCTCCACGCGAACCCGGGCAACCCGTTGTCCGGGCCACCAGAGAAAGGCACCGTCGCACGGAGTGCGACGGCTACCATGGAACCGATGCTGCCCAGTTGTTCATCTTGGCTCGGGAGCGCGGTTGTGAGATACATTTCTGTCGCCTTCACCTTTCGCTTTTCCAACCATGCCCCGCTCCAACCGTTTTGACCGGCTCGAACAGTTCGCCGTCGACGTCATTTTGGAACGGCGCTGGGGTTTTCGCGCGTGGGCTTTTCGCCAATTTTTGTGGGGTCTTTCGGGCCTCTACCGGCTGGTGGTGCGGTGGCGGCTCTGGTGGTTCGAGAGCCGGCTCGGCTCGGTGCATGCGCTCGGCTGCCTGGTGGCGAGCGTGGGCAATCTGACCGTGGGCGGCACCGGCAAGACGCCGGTGGTGGAGCTTTTCGCGCGCGAGCTGACGCGGCGCGGCCGCAAGGTTGCGGTGTTGAGCCGCGGCTATAAAAGCCAGCCGCCACCTTTCCCGCAACAGTTGCTCGACCAGTTCCGTCCGCTCGACCAGCGCCATCCGCCCCGGGTCGTTTCCGACGGGCGTTCGCTGCTGCTCGATTCGGAGATGGCGGGCGACGAGCCGTTCATGCTCGCGTCGAATTTAAAGGACGTGCTCGTGCTGGTCGACAAGGACCGGGTCAAAAGCGGGCTCCTCGCGATCCGCAAATTCGGCTGCGACACGCTGCTGCTCGACGACGGGCTGCAATTTCTCCGGCTGAAGGAACGGCTCGACATCGTGCTGGTCGACAGCGAGTCGCCCTTCGCGAACCGGCACCTGCTCCCGCGCGGCCTGTTGCGCGAACCGCCCGAGCAGCTCCGGCGCGCGAACATCATCTTCATCACCAAGTGCGACGGGCGCGACCTGGGCGAATTGCGAGCGGAACTGCGGCGCTACAATTCCCACGCCGAGTTGGTCGAATGCGCGCACAAGCCGCTCCACCTCGAGGAAATTTTCACCCATGAGGTCGTGCCGCTCTCGTTCCTGAAGGACCTGCGCATCGGGATGATTTCGGGCATCGCCAAGCCCGAGAGCTTCGAGGAGGGCCTGCGCAAGCTGGGCGTGGAGCTGATTTATTCGCGCCGCTTCGCCGACCATCACCGGTTCAGCGAAGGCGAAATCGCGAAGATGTTCGAGCGGAGCAAGGCGCGCGGCGCGCGGGCGGTGATCACGACGGAAAAGGATTCGGTCCGCTTTCCGCGCCTCGGCAAGCGGGCGCTGCCGGTCTATTTTCTGCGGGTCGAAATTGAAATCATCCGCGGCCACGACGCCTTCAACCGGTGCCTCGAGCGGATGTGCCTTTATCCCGCGGCCGCCGAGGCGACGGCCCTTGAACCGGCGCTCGCTTCCTCCTGATTTATGGCCGGCCCCGAAACCCCCAGGCGGAGTTGGCGCATCGCTTTTCTGCGGCGGCGCTTTTCCCCGACCGGCGGCGCCGAGCGCTACCTGTTGCGGCTCGCCTCGGGGCTGGCGGCGCAGGGCCACCGGATCACGCTCTACTGCGAAGACTGGTCGCCGCGCGAAAATCCGTTTCAGGAGGTGCGGAAGATCGAGTCGAACGATCCGGTCGCCTTCGCCCAAAAAGTGATGCAGGCGCCGCTGCGCGATCGGCACGACATCGTCTTCAGCCTGGAGCGCGTGCCGCACTGCGATCTCTACCGCGCGGGCGACGGCCTGCACGCCGACTGGCTCGCTTATCGCCAGGCTTTTCATCCGGTGCTGGGGCGGTTGCGGACGCTGCTTCGCCCGAAGAACCGGGAACTGTGCCGGCTGGAAAACCAGGTCTTTGCGCCGGGGGGCGTCGGGCGCGTGATCTGCAATTCGCGCTTCGTCGCCGACCAGGTGATCAAGCGCTACGACTTTCCGCCCGACCGGATCGACGTGATTTACAACGGCGTGCCCTACCAGCAATTCAGCATGGGTGACCGCGCGCTCGGGCGGAGGGCGTTGCAGCTCAATCCCGACGATTATGTCGTGCTGCTGGTCGGCGCGGGGGCCGAGCGGAAGGGCCACGCCATCGCCCGCGAAGCGATGCGCCGGATCAAAAGGAAATATGCCAAGCTGGTGATCATCGACACGCCACCGCCCGTCGCGATGCCACACGTCTACGCCGCGGCGGACGTTTTTCTCCTGCCGACGCTTTACGATCCCTTCGCGAACGTGACCCTGGAGGCGCTGGCCGCCGGGCTGCCGGTGATCACCTCCGCGCAGAACGGCGCTTCGGAGATCATGGAGAACGAGAAGAACGGGTTTATTTTGCCGCGCGCCGACGATGACAAAATCATCGTCCATCTGCTCGATTACCTGACCGATCCGGCGAACCGCGCGCGCTTTCGCCAGCCGGCGCAGGCACTGGCCCAGCAGTACGACCTGCCGCGGAACCTCAACGCGACGCTGGCGGTTTTTGAGAAGCTGGGACGTTAACGCAAGGGGCATCAGACCCGCCGGACGAGCGTCACACCCCAGATGGCAATCCCGGCGGAGACCACGCCCGCCAGCAGGGAGACCCAGAGCGGCACGCTGGTCATGTCCAACTGCACCGACCAACCGAGCGTAAACCGAATGAGGTGCACCACCGCGACGACCGCGAAGATGAGCGTCGAAACGATCACAAAGGCTTTCGTTGTCATGGCTGAACTCCTTTCCAATTAAATATACTCCTTTCGGGCCGTTGCGCATTTTCCCATTGGCAAGCGGGGCGGCATGATCAAAATTAGCATGATGGAATCTTCCGCGCCTGTCGCCGCGCCCTTGGCGGTCGAAACGATGGGCCTCACCAAACGCTATCCGCTGACCTGGAAACGGAAGGTGCTGGTCGCGCTCGATCGCCTCGACCTGCAAATCCGCCCGGGCGAAGTCTTCGGGCTGCTCGGCCCGAACGGCTCCGGCAAAAGCACCACGCTAAAGCTGCTGCTCGGGCTGATCATCCCCAGCGCGGGCGAGGCGCGGGTCTTCGGGCTGCCGCCGGACAGCCTCGACGCGCGGCGGCGGGTCGGCTTTCTGCCGGAAAACCCCTACTTTTACGGCTTCCTGAACGGCGACGAGACGTTGCGCTTTTACGGCAAGCTTTGCGGCGTGACCGGGTCGCGGCTCGACCAGCGGATCGAGGAACTGATCGAGCTCGTCGGCCTGCAGAACGGACGCGAGCGGCCCCTGCGCTCCTACTCCAAGGGGATGCTCCAGCGCATCGGCCTGGCGCAGGCGATGATCCACGATCCCGACCTCCTTTTCCTGGACGAGCCCACCGCGGGCGTCGATCCGCTCGGCTCGGCCCAGATTCGCGACCTGATCCTGCGCTTGAAAAAGATGGGCAAGACCGTCGTCTTTTCGTCGCATCTGCTCGAGCAGGTGCAGGAAGTGGCCGACCGCGTGGCCATTTTTTCGCTCGGCAAGAAGGTCCTCGAAGGCTCGCTCGAATCGCTGCTGACCGAGAACCAGAGCACGCAGATCAACATTCCGGCCGAGCTGAGCGCGGAGCAGCAGGAGCGCCTGCGGCAGGCCATCGCGCAGGCCGGGATCGGGGGCAGCGGGGACGAGATTCGCTTCACGCGGCCCCATCTTTCGCTCGAGCAGCTTTATCTGCGCACCGTCCAGGCCCAGGCCGATCCGGCCCCGAAGAATCCTCCGACCCCATGATTTCCTCCCTTCATCGCATCATCACCATCGGCCGCAACACGCTCACCGAAGCGGTGCGCCAGAAAGTATTGAACGTCCTCCTCGTCTTCAGCATCGTGCTGGTCGGCAGTTCGGTCGTGGTCTCGCAACTGGCCACGCCGGGCCTCGATTCCTCGGGCCTCTTCGACGCGCAAATCAAGTTCGTGAAGGATTTCGGCTGCGGAGCGATCGGGCTGTTCGGCTTTTTCATCGCCCTCCTTTCCACCGCGCAACTGATCCCGCAGGAGCTCCACAACCGGACCATCTACACCATCCTGGCCAAGCCGGTCCGGCGGTCGGAATTCCTGCTCGGCAAGTTTCTGGGGATCGTCCTGCTTGTCGCGCTCTGCGTGGCGCTGATGTCGCTGGCCTTCGCGGCGACGCTCTACTGGCAGGAACTCCAGGGCCTCCAGGCGACGGACGCGACCTACGCCCAAATGGGAAACTGGAAGGCCAATCCCTACGCGGTCAACGCCTACAACCACGACATCGCGCAGATCGTGCAGCAGGTCCGCGACCCCCAGCTCATCGAGGCGATCCTCCTGATTTTCGCCAAGCTGATCATGACCACCGGCATCGCCCTGCTCATCTCGACCTTTGCCACCTCCTCCATCTTCACCATCGTCACGACCTTCATGATCTACCTGATCGGGCACATGGAAAGCACGGCCCGCGAATTCTGGCTGGCCCGCGGGGCCGACGCCTCCATCTGGCAAAGCGGGCTGGTCGGGTTCATCTCCCTCCTTATTCCCGACATGAATTCCTTCACCATCGTCGACGAGATCCTGGCGGGAAATAAAGTCCCCTGGTCGCACGCGTTGAACCTGCTCGGTTACGCCGATGTCTATCTCATCGTGCTGCTCGGGGTCAGCATCGTCATTTTCGATTATCGCGAGATCTAGTCTCTCTCCATGGAAATTCCCGCCGCGTCCCCGAGCACCTGCCTGCCGCTTTCGTGGCGGCTGCGCCGCGCCGCGCTGGTGGCGTTGCTGCTCGGCTTGTGGGCGCCGTGCAAGATCGTCTGGGAACAGCGGATCGCCCATGAGCAGGACATCCTGCGCTACAACGGGGCGCCGATGACCCGGCAACTGCGCGATGAACTGGGGCAGGGCCTGACCATCGGCGTATTGAGCGGGATGCGGAGCGTGGTCGCCGATTTGGTCTGGCTGAACGTCACGACGGCCTGGATGAACCAGGAATGGTTCCGGATGGGCGGTTATATCAACCTCTGCACCGCGCTTCAGCCCCGCGCGCCGGTCTTTTGGGACATGGGCGGCTGGCAACTGGCCTGGAACGCCTCGGTCGGCGCGCTTCAGGACAAGACCCAGCCCAATGAATTGCGGCGGCTCAAGGCTTCGCGCTTCTGGGTCGACCGGGGCCTTGAAATCTACAAGCGGGGCATCGAGAACAACCCGACCTACTGGCGGCTTTGGGCGAATACCGGGATGCTCTACGACCAACGGCTCAAGGATTACCGGACCGCCGCCTATTATTATCAAAAGGCCAGCGAATTGCCCAACGCCCCGGCTTATCTGGAACGGTTTCCCGCCGAGATGTTTGACACGCACCACGCCAACGACGACCAGGCCGCTTATGCCGCCTGGAAAGCGCTTTGGGAACGCCTGACTCCCGCGGAACGGGCCCGGAAGGAACACACGGCCGGGCGGGTCGAGTCGGAAATACGTCGCCTCGAGCAAAAACTTTCGATCCCAAATGAAAAAAGAGTCTTTCCCAATTAGAGGAGTCTCATTAGGGTTAACCTTCCTGACCCATTCGTCGGACGATTCGCATGAGATTTGGCATTTTTGGAGACATCCACAGTAATCTAGAAGCGCTGGAGGCTGTACTGGAGGATATGCAGGCCCAAGCTGTCACTCACACGGTCTGCATCGGCGACATCGTCGGCTACAATGCCAACCCCCGCGAATGTCTCGAAATCGTGCGCGCTTTGGGCTGTCCGATCGTCAAAGGCAACCACGACGAGGAGGCATCTGAGGGACGCGAAGTCGAGCATTTCAACGACATGGCGCTTTCGGCCATCCGGTATACGCGCGCCCAACTGACCAAGGAGCAACGCGAATTTCTCCGCGCCCTGCCGCTCCAGCGCCCGGTCAACTCGTTCACGGTGGTCCATTCGACCCTCGACCAGCCGAACCGATGGGGTTACGTCTTCTCCTGTCTGGAGGCCGAAAGCAGCTTCCAGTATCAGAAGACCAATATCTGCTTTTTTGGCCATACCCACGTCCCCCACGTCTTCATTCGCGACACCAAGGTGCACGAGTTCTTCTACAAGAAAATCGACATCCAGCCGGAGAAGAAATATTTCGTCAATGTGGGCAGCGTGGGCCAGCCGCGCGACGGCGACTGGCGCTCGGCCTATGTCATCTACGATTCGGGCGCGAACACGATCGAGCTGCGGCGTCTGCCCTACGATCTGGCCAAGGCCCAGGCCAAGATCATGAACGCCGGGCTTCCGGCGCGCCTGGCCGAGCGGTTGGCAAATGCGGTGTAGTTTTCCGGGTAGCCCGGACTACTTGTTGTCCGGGTTCGCGTGGAGACATTCCACGCGAACAGGAGGTTGGCAGGTGACGCCCAAAATTCTGGTGACCTCCTGTGCGCTCGCGATGCCGCGCTCGCCCACCCGGACAACGAGTTGTCCGGGCCACCATGATGCAGATAACGCCGTCTAACTATCACCCTCCAAGGCTTGCCCTTGGCCGCCGTTCTCTTAAGCTGACAAAGAGCGTATTGACGCCGCATTTTCTTAATTCCGATGCAACTTTTCATTGATCTCCATTGCCATTCCCGGTTTTCGGCCGACGGGGTGGCCGAGCCCGAAGCGCTGATTGCGGAAGCCCGCGCCAAGGGCCTGAACGGCTTCGCCATCACCGACCATAACACCTGCGCCTGCGTCGATTATTTCCTGGAGCACGGGTTCATGAACAAGGAGGGGTTGCCCGTCGACGGCCTGCTCGTCATTCCCGGCCAGGAGATCACCACGGCGGATGGCCACCTCCTCGCGCTCGGGGTCACCCTGCCCGACCTGAAGGGCATACCGGCCCTCGAAGCGGTAAAGCTCATCCACGAGGCCGGGGGGCTGGCCATTCCGCCGCATCCCTACGATTTTTTTCGCGCCGGGATTCGCGAACCGGTCCTGGAGACACTCGACATCGACGCGCTTGAGGTCTTCAACGCCGCGACGACGCTGAAGCGCTACAACAAACACGCTTTCAATTACGCCCAGGGGCGCGGCCTGCCGATGACCGCGGCGAGCGACGCCCACGATCACGTCGCGCTCGGGACGGCGTACAGTATCCTCGAGGCCGATATATTTTCCGTCGCGGGGGTTTTGGAGGCGATCCGCAAAGGGCCCGCGTTGCGCCAACGTTACCTCACCCCCGCCAACGCGCTGAAGAAGACTTGGAACAACGTTTTTCGCCTGCGCCGCAAACGGAAGTCGAAGGCGGAAGCCCAGCCCTAAAAGATCGCGTGAGCTTCCCGATGTGGCAGCATCTACTCTCGAGGCCTGCCTCCGGAAGGCAATACCTAGGCGGGCACTAAATCTCTGTTATCCAGCACCCTTAAGATCAGGCAAAGTTGATGTTACCCGCGATCCCGGCTTCACCGGCGCGGTCGAGAAGATTGATAAGGGCGGCGCGTTCAGCGGAGCGAGTATTACGACGAAAAATCAGGATGATGCCCGCGTGGGCGATGTTTTGCGCTTCGGCTACGAAGTCTTCCCGGTTGCAGGTGATGACCACATAGCCGCGTTCTGCCGCGTAGCGCAGGACTGTCGTATCATCCGCCCTGACAGGAAGGACATCGCGCAACATGACGACTTGGTGTCCCAAAGTGCGCAAAGAGTAGGTCAGATCATGAGGAGCGTCATGATCGAGAAAGAACGTCATGTCCGCTCGTCGGGAGCCATTTGTCGGGCCACCAGGACATCGATTTCGCCTTTGTGATCCTCGTAGTAGGCGAGGCACTCGTAAACCTGCGCCTTGGTGAGATCGGGGAAGCAATGCGCTGAGCAAACTGAGTCCACTGTCTCGCCGTTCTGCAACAGGCCGATGACATCGTGCACGCCTATCCGGGTGCCTTCCACGATGGTATTGCCTCCCCGGACTCCGGGCAGGTTGACCAGGTAACGATAAGCGGTGGCGGCCATGAGCTTAGATTAATCCGGTCGGCCCCTTGTCGCAAGCTTCGGCTAAATAGTTCAGGACCGGGTCTGACCCACCCAAAGATGGTATTAAATCTTTGTTATCCAACGCCCTCAAGCTTGCGCTGGAGGGGCGTTAACAGGATATTCAGGCCTCGACACCCTTATGCTGGACATCCGCAAGATCCGCGAAAACCCCGATTTTTACCGGGAACGCCTCGCCCGCCGCCACACCGGCGATGAAAAGCTCATCGGGCACGTCCTCGTTCTCGACGAAAAGCGGCGCAAGCTTTTGCAGGAGGGCGAAACGCTCAAGAGCGAACGCAATCGGGCCAGCAAGGAAATCGGCGCGATCAAGGCGAAGGGCGGCGACATTGCCGAGATTTCCGCGAAGATGAAGACGGTCGGCGAACAAATCGCCCGGATCGACCTGGAACTGGCGGGGATCGAAACGGAGCAGACCGATCTCCTGCTGCGCATCCCCAACGTCAACCACGACTCGGTGCCAGTCGGCCAGACGCCCGAGGAGAACCGCATCGAGCGGGTCGTCGGCCACGCGGCTTCCTTCGACTTCAAGCCGCGGCCCCACTGGGAGATCGGCGCGCAGCTCGGCCTGATCGATCTCGACGCGGCGACCAAGATTTCGGGCAGCGGCTTCATCGTCTTCAAGGGGGCCGGCGCGCGCCTCGAACGGGCGCTGATCAATTACCTGCTCGACCTCCACACCACGCGGCACGGCTACACCGAGGTCTCCCCGCCCTTTCTCGTGCGGGGCGAAAGCATGGTCGGCACGTCGCAACTGCCGAAGTTTGCCGAGGACATGTACCGCGTGGAGGAGGAACCGCCGCTTTATCTCGTCCCCACCGCCGAGGTGCCGGTGACCAATCTTCATCGCGAGGAAATCGTCGCCGCCGACCGCCTGCCCATTCGCTACGCGGCCTACACGCCCTGCTTTCGGCGCGAGGCGGGCAGCGCGGGCAAGGACACGCGGGGGATGATCCGGGTCCATCAATTCGACAAGGTGGAACTGGTCCACATCGTGACGCCCGAGGAATCGTACGCCACGCTGGAAGTCCTTGTCGGCCATGCGGAAACGGTGCTGAAGGAGCTAGGGCTCCAGTATCGCGTGGTCTCCCTTTGCACGGGCGATATTGGCTTTGGGGCCGCGAAGTGCTATGATCTCGAAGTCTGGGCTCCCGGCGTCGGCGCGTGGTTGGAGGTCTCTTCCTGCAGCAACTTCGAGGATTTCCAGGCCCGCCGGATGAATCTGCGTTACAAGAACAGCGAAGGAAAAAATATTTTCTGCCACACTCTCAACGGTTCCGGGGTCGCTCTGCCGAGGCTCTTCATCGCCCTGCTGGAGACCTATCAGCAGGCCGACGGACACGTTTTGATTCCCGAACAGCTCCGGCCCTATCTCGGGGGACTGGACCAGCTCTAAATTTATGTCATCGCCATTGAAGTTCCTCCACCTCCGCCACACCTTGCTCTGGGCGGTCTTGTTTTTAACGCTGACACTCGCCGGCCGGAGCGACACGCCTTCGTCCGCGGTCGCCCCCACCAACGCGCCGAGCGATACGCCCACCGTCGTCCCCGCCGGCTCGCCCGGGGCGGCCCCCACGCCCGGCCTCAAACAGCAGCCCGGCGTCGATCTCCCGGAAAAATCACAGCCCGGCGCGCCTAGTCCCGAAAAATCTTCCATACAAAATGTACAGGTCAATGCGCCGACTGGGAATGCCGCCCAGCCGCCCGACACCACGCCGATCGAGCTGCCAGTGATCAAGCCGATCAATGTCCATGCGGAACGCGACGCCGAGATCGGCCACGAGGTGGGCATCCTGCTCGAGGGAAACCACTACCTGCAAATTCCGATCTCGCCCGAAATGTCGCAGCGCTGGCTGAAAAATTATTTCCTGGCCCTCGACCCGACGCACCTCTTCTTCCTCCAGGGCGACATCGACGAATTCACCGGCAAGTATGGCAACAGCCTGGGCGATCTCCTGCTCCACGGCGACGACGACAAGGCCGCGGTGGCCCCGGCCTTTGAAATCTTCGAACGCTACATGCTGCGCGTCGACCAAAACGTCCGGCTGGCCGAAAAGCTGGTCCACGACAAATTTGATTTCACCAAGGACGAAACCTACACCGTGCGCACGGCCAAGTCGCCGTGGATCGCGGATGCCGCCGCTTCCGCCGCCATCTGGCGCGGCCAGGTCAAATTTGACCTGCTCAACGGCGTCCTCGACAAGAAGGCGCCCGACGAGACGATCACGCGCCTCTCGAAGCGCTACGTCTCCTGGCTCCGCGAAGGGGCGGAGGAGGACGACATGGACATCATCGAGATTTATCTCAGCGCGCTCACCCACGCCTACGATCCCCACTCCGATTATTTTCAACCCGACGAGGCCCAGAATTTCAGCATCCAGGCCATCGACCATGCCGTGACCGGCATCGGGGCGGTGCTCAAGTCGGATGACGGCTACGCCACCATCGAGGAAGTCATCGCGGGAGGTCCCGCCGATCTCGATAAGCGCCTCAAGGCGGGCGATAAAATCCTCGCAGTCGGACAGGGCACCAACGAACCGGTCGACGCGGTCAACATGAAGCTCAATCGCGTCGTCGACATGATCCGCGGCGTCAAGGGCACCAAGGTGCGGCTGGTCATTTCCCCGGCCAGCGCGCCCCCCGGCACCGGCCATACCGAAATCGTCCTCACGCGCGACATGGTCAGCATCAAGGACAGCCTGGCCAAGGCCCATGTCATCGAGCATCGCCTGCCGGGCGGCGGCACCGAAAAGCTGGGCGTGATCGACTTGCACGATTTCTATAACAACACCAAGAACCACCATTCCGCGGTCAGCGACGTGACCGAGCTCATCCAGCGGCTGAAGAAGGAGAACGTCTCCGGCATCATCCTCGACATGCGCAACAACGGCGGCGGCCTGCTCGACCAGGCGGTCGACCTGACCGGCCTCTTCGCCAAGCAGCAGCCGGTGGTGCAGATCCGGCGCTCCGACGGCTACATCGAGCAGCTCGGCCCGGAGGATACCCGCCAGATTTACGACGGGCCGCTCCTGGTCATGGTCAACAAGATGAGCGCCTCCGCCACTGAAATTGTCGCCGCTGCGCTGCAGGACTATGGCCGCGCCGTCATCGTGGGCGACAAGAGCACCCACGGAAAAGGGACCGTCCAGACCCTGATTCCGCTCGACCAGCAGATGCCCATCGGTTTCCCCAGCGAGCCGGGCGCGGGCAACCTGAAGATGACCGTGCAGAAATTCTATCGCGTCGCGGGCGGCTCGACGCAAAAGAAGGGCGTCGTGCCCGACATCGTCCTTCCCTCCGAGCTCGACGCCTATGATTCGATCCTGGGCGAGACGTCGCTGCCTTACTATCTCCCCTACGACACGGTACCCGCCGCCTCATACGAAAATCTCGACCTGACCGCCCCCTACCTCACCGTCCTGAAAGCCAACTCGGCGGCGCGGGTGGCGGCCTCTCCCGACTTCGCCTACCTCAACCAGGACATCACCGTGAATCGAAAGAAAGTTCTGGATGGCACCGTCTCCCTGAACGAAGCGGTCCGCCTCAAGGAGCAGGCGGACCAGAAGGCGCTCAATGCCGAGCGGAAGAAAAACCTGCTCGCCCGCAAATCGACCCGCGACACGATGCTCGACCTGACCCTCGACATGGTCGACCAGAACCAGCCCGCCGCTCCGCCCGTGGAGAAAAAAGCAAAGGTCGACACGGCCGATTCCGATCCCGACTCCGATGGCGACGACGCCGATCTCAGCTCCGCGATCAATAATCCGACCGATGATCCGCAGCTCGACGAAGCGGTCAACATCATGAGCGATTACACCCGGCTGCTGCAGGATGCCGGCTCCAAGCTGGTACAGACCACTCCGGCGCCGCCCGCCAAATAGGCTTTTCTACAATCCATCATCCCGAGCGGAGCGAGGCGAAAGGCTTTATTTCCGCGGAGTCGCTCCAGTCAAAACCAGTCGGCTGCTCCATCGCCTTCGCTCAGGATGACGGAGCTTTTATCCTACAGCGCGGCGCCGGTGGGCCGGGCAAGGGGCGCGGTCTTGACCAGCGAGCCGGTGCTGGTGGTCGTGGGGCCGTTGGTATAATGGGGGAGGTGCGGTTCGAGGTTCTGGTAGAGCACCTGGAGCGCAAACGGCTTGGCCAGGCAGGGGCAGTTGAGCGAGGAAACAAAGCCCTGCGTGCTGTCGCGCACGAGATCACCGCTCATGAAAAGGAAACGGCTGCCGTAGGAGGGATCCATCGCCACGGCTTTTTCGTAAAGTTGCGGGCCGTCGATCCCGGGCATCCGGATATCGCTGATGATCGCGTCGTAGCGGTTGCCGCTGCCGAGCAGCTTGAGCGCCTCGGCGCCGTCGTTGGCCTTGTCGGTCGTGATGTTTTGCAGGTCGAGAAATTCGCAGATCGCATCGACAATCGCCGTCTCGTCGTCGACCACCAGCACGCGGCCGAGGCGCTTCGATTTCCGCGCGGGAGGAGCGGGCAGCGGCTGCGTTTCCTTCGACTCGCTCGGCATTTTCGGGCTGCGCGCCATCGGCAGCTCGATGGTGAAGACGGTGTTGCCCGGCTCGCTCTTGGCCGAGATCGTTCCGCCATGGTTCTCGATCAGCGTGTGGGCGATGGAGAGTCCCAGGCCGGTCCCTTCGCCCAGGTTTTTCGTGGTGAAGAAGGGATCGAAGATGAAGGGGAGCACGTGCGCGGGAATCCCGTTGCCGTTGTCGGTCACGGTGATGAAAACGGTGTCGCCGCGGCGTCCGCCCTCGACCCGGATGACGCCCGGATGCGGCGTTTTCGCGATGGCCTGCTCCGCGTTGTTGAGCAGGTTGAGCAGCACCTGCTGCATCTGCTGCGCGGTGACGAGCACCGGATAGGAAATCTCGCACGGCTCGGAGATGAGCTGGATATTGTTCACGCGAAGCTGGTAGCGCTTCAGGTTGACCGCCTGCTTGATCAGCTCGTTCACGCCGATCACCTCGCGCTTCTTCGATTCCTTGCGGCTGAAGGCGAGGAGATTCTTGACCAGGTCGGCCGTGCGCTTGGCTTCCAGGACGATCGAGTTGATCGAGGCCTCGTCGGCCGGGCCGCCGCGGCGCAGCGCGAGCAGTTGCGCGTTGCTGAGGATCGAGGTGAGCGGATTGTTGATTTCGTGCGCGATCCCCGCGATGGTCTCGCCGAGGGAGGCGAGCTTTTCCGACTGGATCAGGTGGCGCTGCAGCCGTTCCTGCTCGGTCAGGTCGAGCCGGAGCTTGATCGCGAACGAGGCGAGCTCGGCCAGCAGCGCGACGGTTGAAAGGGTCGAGTCGTCGAACGAGTCGGGTTCCAGCCCGTCGAGATTGATCAGGCCCCACACTCTCTCCTCCACCACGATGGGCACGATCAGCTCGCACCGGACGTTGTCAAAAAGCTGGTAGTAGTTGGGATCGACCCGCGTGTCGCCGCACAGGTAGGGCTTGCCGGTCAGCGCGACGTGCCCGGTCAGGCCTTCGCCCAGCCCGAGCTGGCACATCTGCTTTTCGAGGGTCCAGTCCTCGCCGCGCACCGACGTGATGATCAGCTTTTGGGCGTTGTGATCGATGGTGACAATCGACCCATGGGCGGCCCGGCCCAGATCGGAAGAATAACTGAGGACCATTTCCAGGATTTCTTCCACGCGCTTGCGCTGACGAATTGCCGTCAGGACTTCGCGAATCGCGATTGCGACAGGGTTGTTGTCCATAAACCATCTATAATGAGCACCAGAAACGCCAGAGGTCTATATTTATTAGCATTAAACGGGCCTAAGAAAAAGCCAGACTTTCGAGAACCGCCTCCAGACGCGGTTCCACCACCGGAGCGGCCACCTCGCTTTGGTCCATCGCGGTATCGGGATCCTTCAGGCCATGCCCGGTCAGCGTCAGCGTCACCAGACTCCCCTTCGGGATGAGCCCGCGCCGGCCCATCCGCAGCAGTCCCGCCAACGGCGCGGCGCTGGCCGGTTCGGCAAAAAGGCCTTCCAACCGCGCGGCCAAGTTATAAGCGGCGAGAATTTCGGCGTCGGTCACGCTTTCGATCAGGCCGTGGGACGCGGTGAGCGCATCGGTCGCGCCCTGCCAGCTCGCGGGATTGCCGATGCGGATGGCGGTCGCGATGGTCTGCGGATCGGCCACCGGCTTGCCCTCGACGATGGGCGCCGCGCCCGCCGCCTGGAAACCGCACATGCGGGGCAGCGCCGGCAATCACTCCCTGCCGATGATATTCGGAAAATCCCTTCCAATAGGCGGTGATGTTGCCCGCGTTGCCGACCGGCAGAAAATGGAAATCGGGCGCGCGGCCGAGCACGTCGCAAATCTCGAACGCGGCCGTTTTCTGGCCTTCGATGCGGACGGGGTTGATCGAGTTGACGACTTCCACGCCCGGCTTCGCGCCGAGCTCCCGCACCAGGCGCAAGGCGTCGTCGAAGTTGCCGCGCAGGGCGATGATCTCCGCGCCATACATGCGCGCCTGCGCCAGTTTGCCGAGGGCGATCTTGCCGTGGGGCAGCAGCACGACGCAACGCAAGCCGGCCCGGCCCGCGTAGGCCGCCGCCGAGGCCGAGGTGTTTCCCGTGCTCGCGCAGATGACCAGCTTCGACTTGCGGGCGAGCGCCTGCGTCATCGCCGCCGTCATGCCGCGGTCCTTGAACGAGCAGGTCGGGTTCAGTCCCTCGTATTTCAAAAAGAGCTCGAAGCCGCCGCCCGCCTCGGCCGCCAGGCGCGGCGCCGGAATGAGCGGCGTGTTGCCCTCCTGCAGCGTGACGATGGGCGTCCCTTCCGCGAGCCATTTCATGTGCGCGCGATAGTGCTTCAGCACGCCGGGCCAGGCGGAAAGCGTAGGTGGAGGCATCATGAATTGTGGGTGATCGACGGTGAACGGAACCAATCAGAAACGTCCAAATTAGCGGGACGGGCCGAGCTTGTCGAGGGCTCCTGCGGAGGGCAGTAGTTCGGCGGTCTGCGCCCGCCGTCGATACCATGGTAGCCGTCGCACTCCGTGCGACGGTGCCTTCCCCTCGTTCCCAAGTTGCACTTGGGAACGCACTTGCTGAGGCAATTTCATTGCCGATCCCAGACGCACAAAGGCAGATTTGGTTGGCGCGAAATGGAATTTCGCGAAGAACAGGTGACGTTCCCAAGTGCAACTTGGGAACGAGGGAGACGGCGACACTCGCCTAATCTGCCTCGAAGTCTTCCACGCGCAGATGGACCGGCGGCGCCTTGACCGCGCCGATCTTCGCGATCTCCTGCACGGCGGCCAGGAGCTGCGACTCGGGCGCGTCGTGGAGCATCAGCACCAGCGCGGTCGTTTCACCCACGTGGGCCTCGGGCTGGATCACGGACGAAATGCCGATCTGGCGCGAGGCGAGCACCCGCGCGACGTCGGCCAGCACGCCGGGCCGGTCGACCACGAGGAGCCGCAAATAGTAGCGCGAAACAATTTCGTCCATCGTCTTGAGCCGCGAATGGAGCGCCTCGTGCCCCACGTTGCGGGCCTTTTGTTCCTGCGGAAAATGGGCCGCGATCTGCGCGAGATCGCTCACGACCGAGCTGGCCGTCGGATCGCCGCCCGCGCCGCGGCCGTAGTAAAGCGTGTCGCCGACCACGTCGCCCCGCACCAGCACCGCGTTGAAAACGCCGCTGACTGAGGCGAGCACATGCGACTGCGGAATGAGCGTCGGATGGACCCGCACCTCGACCGCGCCGTCGGGATCGGCCTTGATGATCGCGAGGAGCTTGAGCCCGTAGCCGAGTTTCCGCGCGTAAACGATGTCCTGCCTTTCCACCGCGCGCAGGCCCTCGGTGTAGAGCTTGCCCGGGGGCACCCAGAAACCGTAGGCGAGCGCGGCCAGCACCGCCGCCTTGTGCGCCGTGTCGTGGCCGTCGACGTCGAGGCTGTCGTCGGCCTCGGCGAAACCGAGCCGCTTCGCCTCGGCCAGCGCGTCCTTGAATTCGAGGCCCTCGTCGTTCATCCGGGTCAGGATATAATTGCAGGTGCCGTTGATGATGCCGTGAATGGAGAGGATGCGGTTGGCGACCAGTCCCTCCCGCAAGGCGCGGATGATCGGGATGCCGCCCGCGACGCTCGCCTCGAAAAGAAGATGGCGCCGGTGCTTGAGCGCCGTCTGGAAAAGTTCCGCGCCCCGCTCGGCGAGCAGCGCCTTGTTCGCGGTGATGACGTGCTTGCCGTTTTGCAGCGCCTGCTGGATCAGGTCGAAGGCCTCCGTCGTGCCGCCGATCAGCTCGACGATCACGTCGAGGTCGGGGTGGGCCACCAGCGCGCGCCAGTCGGGCGTGACGAGTTTCTCCGGCACGCCGATTTCGCGCGCCCGTTCCGCCCGTCGAACGGCCACCTGGTCCACGCGAATCTCCGCGCCGACCCGCTGCCGGAGCAGTTCCTTTTGCGAGGCGAGACGACGCCAGACGCTGGCCCCGACCGTGCCGAGGCCGGCCAGTCCGACGCGAAGGATGGGTGCGTTTGTGCTCACAGGAAAAACGACGGTAGCAGAAGTTTTTCAGCGAAGCCAGAATGAGGTTACCGAATTAAAATGGAAGAAAGCCTTCTCAAAATCGGCCCCGGCGAATAGTTATTCCTGATGCATCCAACCACCGAAGGCTTTCTCGCCCCGTTCCTCGGCTCCTACGTCCCGTGGCTTTATTTCAGTTCGGGCTGGTGGACCGTGCTCGGCTTCGCCGCCGGGTTCACCTTCAGCGGCCGCTTCGTCCTGCAATGGATCCACTCGGAAAAAGCGAAGAAAGTCGTCGTGCCCGCCATGTTCTGGCACCTCAGCTTCTGGGGCAGCGTCATGAACCTCATTTACTTTATCCATGTCGACCGCGCGCCCCTGATCTTCACCAACTGCTTTCTCCCCTTTCTCTACGGCCGGAATCTTTACCTGCTTTATAAGCACAAGCCGATCGTCAGTCCCGGCGACAGCGAGGGCGAGTAATCAATTCGTCACCACGCCCGGGCTGCTCGGATCGGTCGTGTGCTGGACCACGCTGACCACCGCGCCGTTGGCGAAAGCAACGACCAGTTGTCCCACCGGGACCTTCACATAATACGTTTGCAGCGTCGGTCGCCCGAAAAGATCGAGCGCGTATTCATACTGGGGGTCCTCCCGATACGTCGTGTAAATCCAGGTCAGCGCCGAGCCGCTCGGGTCGATCCGCGACGAGACCTGCTCGGGCCGGCCGACCGACTGCTTCACCTCGTCGGGCGTCATGCCCTGAATCACGCTTTTGTTCGTGATCGCCACCGCCACGGCCTCGTGATGCGCCTGGTTCTTCTGCGCCTGCAAGAAAATCGCGGGATCGACGCCCGAAGGCAGATCGTCGGGGCGGATCCAGCCGGTGATCGTGTTGTTCCGGTAGATCGTCTTGAGCAGGTAACCGTCGCGGCTCATTCCGATCAGCTCCACTTTTTGCCCCGGATAAAGCGCAGCCAGCGCCATCTGGAAATCGCGCCGAAGATAAACCGTGGTCGCGGTATGGAGCGTGGCGATGACTTTGTCCGGCAGGTTTCCGTCGAAATAAAGGACTCCCTCTTCGCGAAGTTCCGGGGCGATCTGCGCCGGAGCGCCGACGACGGACAAAGCCAGCAGCGCCAGGGCGCATACCCCTTTCCCGGAGAGAAAAAGACCCTTCACACCCAAAAGGATAACACGATTTCGACGCCATGACTAGGACGCCGCGGAGCAGGAAAGCGCTTCCCTTTTTCCGGGACCGCTAGCCCTTTTTCTTTCGCGTCCGGGCCTTTTTGGGCGGGACCGCCGCCGCTTCCGTCACAGCCGGATGGAGCGCATCGATCAGCATCTTCCCGGGCTGCGCCCCGGTCAGATTGGCGCCGACCATCCCCTTGCTCAGGACGATCCGCACCGACTGGCCCTCGAGCGTTTTCTTCGCCTGCGAAACCGGATGCCCCTGCGCGTCCAGGACCAGCGCATACCCGCGGTCGAGCGTCCCCTGCGGACCGAGCGCGCGCAGCCGGGCGGCCAGTTGCGTCAAATGGCCCCGCCGCCGTTCAAGCTCCCGCGCCGGATGATGCGCCGCCAGCCGCGCCTGGAGAAAACGGAGTGACTCGCGCCGCGATTGAAGGCCGGTTTGCGCGACGGCAGAAAGATTTTCCCGGAGATCATCGAGCCGCTGCGCCCATTGCCGCACGACCCGGCGCGGTTCGCGCAGCGCATAGCTCGAGGCGAGGCGGGCGAGATGGCGGCGGCGGGCGCCCAGCATCTGCCGCGTCGTCCGCTCCAGCCGCGCGTGAAGTTTCGCCACCGTCTGCCGCCATTCCGTCCAATCGCGCGTGAGCAATTCCGCGGCGGCGCTCGGCGTCGGGGCGCGCAGATCGGCCACGAAATCGGCAATGGTGAAATCGGTCTCGTGTCCCACGGCGGAGATGGTGGGCATGCTGCAGGCCGCCAGCGCCCGCGCCACCGCCTCCTCGTTGAAGGCCCACAAATCCTCGAGGCTGCCGCCGCCCCGCGCGACGACCAGAAGATCGATCTTTCCCTCCGCGCTGAAAGCGGCGATGGCCTCCGCGATTTCCTGCGCCGCGCCGACGCCCTGCACGCGGACGCCCCGCACCCGGATGGCGATGCCCGGCGCGCGGCGTTGCAAAATTTGCAGCATGTCCTGGAGCACCGCGCCCTGGAGCGACGTGACGATGCCGATCACCTCCGGGAAAACCGGCAGCGGCCGCTTCCGCTCCAGCGCGAAAAGATTTTCAGCCTGGAGCTTCCTCTTCAATTCCTCGAAGCGTTGCTGGAGGCTGCCCTGTCCGTGCGGCCGGATTTCCGCGACCTGGATCTGGTATTGCCCGCGCGCCTCGTAGACCGTGATCGTGCCCCGCGCCAGCACCGCCTGGCCGTCGGCCAGCGCAAAACCGACGCGACGCGCCTCGCGCTGGAACATCACCGCCGCGAGCGTCGCCGTCTCGTCCTTGAGCGTGAAATAGAGATGGCCCGAGCCGGGCGCGCGAAAATTCGAAATTTCCCCGGCGACCCAGACTTCCCCCAGGCCGGTCTCGAGCAGATCGCGGATCGTCGACGTCAGGTCGGTGACCGAAAGCGGATTTTGCGCCGAGACGCCCGGCATCTCGACCTCGAGGCCGAGGCTTGGTTCTTCTTTCGTTTTCGTGCGCTTAGGTTTCATCTAGGGAAATTTTTGACGGAATTAACGGAATTGCCAGATTAACAGAGGAGGGCAGGTGAGGTTCGACAGGAATAACAACATTCTGAATTCAACCCCTTCCGTAAATTCCGTTAATTCCGTCAAAAATTCAGCTTCTTCACTCCAGCGTAATTTTTTCCTGGATGCGTTCGACGCGGAGCGCGCGTCCGCTGGCCGGATCGGCCTCGACAAAAACGCCATCGGCTTGGAGACCCTCGCGCGCGATGTAAAATTTGTTCGGCAGCAGCGTCCGATATTTTTGCAACACGCTCGCGATGTCGCGCCCGATGACCGACTCGTGCGGGCCGCAAAAGCCGGCGTCGGTCAGGTAGGCGGTGCCGCCCGAAAAAATCTGCTCGTCGGCCGTCTGGACGTGCGTGTGGGTGCCGACGACCAGCGTGGCCAGGCCATCGACCGCGCGGCCAAAGGCGATCTTTTCCGAGGTCGCCTCGGCATGAAAATCGATAAGAATGCAGGCCGTTTCCGCCTTGAGTTTCGCGATCTCGGCTTCGATGAGAAGGAACGGATTGTCGACCTGCGGCCCCATGAAGGTGCGGCCGAGCACATTGATCACGCCGAGTTTTTGCCCGTTGCCGCCGACCACGATGGAGCCGAAGCCGGGCGTACCCGCCGGAAAATTCAGGGGCCGGAGCAGTCGCGGCTCCGTGGCGAAGTAAGGGACGATCTCGCGCTGGTCCCAGGCGTGATCGCCCAGCGTGATGACATCGGCGCCCGCGCGCATCAGGTCGACCGCGAGCCGCGGCGTGATCCCGTTGCCGCCCGCCGCGTTTTCGCCGTTGACGACGAAGAAGTCGGGCTGGTAACGCTCGCGCAGGATCGGGATCGCGGCGCGCACGGTGTCGCGGCCCGGTTCGCCCACGACATCGCCGAGAAAAATGAATTTCATGAAGCGGCCAGCGTAGAACGTTGTGGATGATTTGTCATTTCCCGATCTTGCGCCCGGTTCCGGCCCTCGCCGCACGATGCTATTTCAAGATTCTAAAACCGCGCAGGAATTGTATCCTGTGGGCGCTTTGACCCAACAGCGCACCCTCTTCCACACCTTCGACTCGCCCGACACCGCGCTCGCGCTCGATGGCGGCCAGACGCTGGCGGCCCACACCGTCGCCTACCAAACCTGGGGCAAGCTCAACGCCGACCGCTCGAACGCGATCCTTATTTTCCACGCGCTCAGCGGCGATTCCCACGTCTCCGGCCTTCACGAGGACGGCCGCACCGGCTGGTGGGACCTTATGGTCGGTCCGGGCCACGCCTTCGACACCGACCGTTATTTCGTCATCTGCGCCAACGTGCTCGGCGGGTGCAAAGGCTCGACCGGACCGGCCTCCGCGAACCTCGCGACCGGCAAGCCCTACGCCATGGATTTCCCGGTCATCACGATCCACGACATGGTCCGCGCGCAGCGTCCGCTGCTCGACCTGCTCGGCATCACGAAGCTTTGCGCCGTCGCCGGGGGCAGCATGGGCGGCATGCTCGCGCTCGCCTTCACGCAACTTTATCCCGAGATGACCGGGCGCGCCGTGGTCATGGCGTCGGCTGCGGCCCAGCATGCGCAGGCCATCGCATGGAATAAAATCGGGCGGCGCGCGATCATGAACGATCCGCTCTGGCGCGGCGGAAATTATTACGACTCGCCCGAGGGTCCGCCCCGGCACGGCCTCGCCGTCGCGCGGATGATCGGACACGTCACTTATATCAGCGAGGGCGCGATGGACCGCAAATTCGGGCGCGCGTTGCAGACCGCCGGGAAGGAAAGCTTTTCCTTCGGCGTCGATTATTCGGTGGAGAGTTACCTCGCGCACCAAGGCCAGGTTTTCCACCAGCGCTTCGACGCCAATTCGTATCTCTACATCACCCGCGCCATCGATTACTTCGACTTCTCGACGCCGACCGGCGGCGATCTCACCGCGGCCTTCGCCGAGACCCGCGCGCGCTTCCGCTTTTTTTCCTACGACGCCGACTGGCTCTACTCGCCCGAGCGCAACGAAGCCATGACCGCCGCGGCCCTCGCCGCCGGTCGCGAGGCCGTTCATCATAAAATCCACGCGCCGCTCGGCCACGACGCCTTCCTCGTCCAGAAGGAACCGCAAACGGAGCTCATCCGCGAATTTTTGGGCTAGCGCGTTTTTCCATTCACGTGGTCGCAAGGAAGGTGGCCCGGACAACTCGTTGTCCGGGTGCGCGAGCGCGGCATCGCGAGCGCACAGGAGGTCACCGAAATCGGGGTATCGCCGGGCCGACCTCCTGTTCGCGTGGAATGTCTCCACGCGAACCCGGGCAACAAGTAGCCCGGGCCACCCGCATGAGGGCGTCAATCTAACTGAAAACGCCCGGGTGCCCGGCAAATAGGTGTCGCCGCCTTCGCCCCTTTCTCTTTAGGATAAATCCCATGAAGTCGAATACGGAATGGATCAAGTGGGGCCAGAAGGATCCTCTCTTCGGGGTCTCGTCGTGGCAGGGCCGTGAAAAGGGGGGCGCCAATCCGTGGACCGACGAGGAATTTTACGCGCTGGGCAAATCCGATTTCGCCGACTTCATCGCGTGCTGGAATTCCTTCGGCTACGACCGCGCCCATTGCGTCGAGATCGGCTGTGGGGCGGGCCGCATCACGAAATACCTGGCCGAGGCGTTCGACCGCGTGTCGGCGCTCGATGTTTCCCAAGACCAGATCGACTACGCGCGGAGCCACATCGACCGGGGCAACGTCGATTATTTCAAGGTCAACGGGACCGACATCCCGCTCGAAGCCGCCAGCGCCACCGCCGTTTTTTCGGTCCACGTCTTCCAGCATTTCGACTCGGAAAAGGAAGCGGCCAAGGTCTTTCGGGAAATCCATCGTGTGCTGAAACCGGGCGGCACCCTGATGATCCACCTGCCGATGCATCGCCTGCCGAAATATCCGGTCGCGCCGCTCCTGGCCGGGATCATCTCCCTCTGGAAAGCCATCGGCACGATCAAGGCGGACCTCAGCCGCAAGGCCGGAAAAATGATCATGCGCGGGCTCAGCTACGACCGGACGCAGCTCGCCGCGCTGCTGCAAACGCTCGGCTTCACCGAAGTCGAATTCCGGGCCTTCCAGGTGAAGAGCAACCGCGACTGGCACGACGTCGTGCTGGCGCGGAAATAGAAGTTAACCGCCTCGTCCCGAACTGCTCGACAAGCTCGGGACGACGGATTGTAATATTTAGCGTATGTCTCACGCCCCCGAACCGACCGTCGCGCCCGCCCACCACCGCCTTGAATCCGACAGCATGGGAAAAATCGCCGTGCCCAACGACCGCTACTACGGCGCGCAGACGGCGCGTTCGCTCATCCACTTCGACATCGGCACCGACCGCGTGCCACTCGAAGTCATCCATAATTTTGCGGTGCTGAAGAAAGCCTGCGCGCTGGTCAACCAGGACCTGGGAAAACTCAAGCCCGAACTGGCCGACCTCATCGTCCGCGCCGCCGATGAAGTCGCCGCCGGAAAACTCGACGACCACTTCCCGCTCCGGGTCTGGCAGACCGGCAGCGGCACGCAGAGCAACATGAACGTGAACGAGGTCATCTCCAACCGCGCCATCGAACTGGCCGGCGGCGTCCTCGGCTCGAAAAAGCCGGTCCATCCGAACGACCACGTCAACATGTCGCAATCCTCCAACGACACGTTTCCCGGCGCGATGTCGATGGCCGCCGCGCTCGAAACCGAGCGCACGCTCATCCCCGCGGTGAAAAAACTGCGCGACGCGCTCGACGTGAAGGCCAAGGAATTCGAGCCGATCGTCAAGATCGGTCGCACGCATCTGATGGACGCGACGCCCCTCACCCTCGGCCAGGAATTTTCCGGCTACGTCGCGCTGCTTGACGCCGACCTCAAGCGCCTGAAGATGGTCCTGCCCGATCTCGCCGAGCTCGCCCTGGGCGGCAGCGCGGTCGGCACGGGACTCAACACCCATCCCGAATTCGCCGCGCGCGTTGCGCAGAAAATCGCCGAGCTGACCGGCTATCCGTTCGTCACCGCGCCGAACAAATTCGCCGCGCTCTCCGCCCACGACGCGGTCGTCATGGCCAGCGGCGCGCTGAAAACGCTGGCCGCTTCGCTGATGAAAATCGCCAACGACCTCCGCTGGCTCGCGAGCGGTCCCCGGTGCGGCATCGGAGAAATCTCGCTGCCCGAAAACGAACCCGGCTCCTCCATCATGCCGGGCAAGGTCAACCCGACCCAGTGCGAGGCGATGACCATGGTCGCGGTGCAGGTCATGGGTAACGATGCGGCCATCGGCTTCGCCGGGTCGCAGGGCAATTTCGAGCTCAACGTCTACAAGCCGGTGATGATTTTCAACTATCTCCACTCCGTGCGGCTGCTGGCCGACTCGTGCCGCTCGATGGTCGACCACTGCGTCGTCGGCATCGAACCGAACCTCGAACGCATCCAGCATTTCCTCAACGACTCGCTCATGCTCGTCACCGCGCTCAACCAGAAAATCGGCTACGACAAGGCCGCGGAGATCGCCAAGACCGCCCACAAGGAACATGCCACGCTTCGCGCCACCGCGATCAAGCTCGGCCACCTGACTGGCGAGGAATTCGACGCCACGGTGCGGCCCGAAAAGATGACGCGTCCGTAGCCGCCGGGGAATGCGATCGCCTGCTAATGCGGACGCCGACCGACCACGACGTAAAATTCGTACTCGAGGTGGCTTAAAACCGGCCTCACGGCGTGGTGTTCCGGTGAAGGCATCAGGAACCATCGGCATTTAAGAAGCTTGTTGAGTTTGATGGCCCAAGCCGTTCCCACTTTTTGAGCCAGCATCCGCATCAGCCGCGCCCGGCCGGCCGGCACCGGATTTTGTCCGTAGACTCCCTGAATTTCGAAGCGCGATTCCAGCCGCGCTCGCAGTTCAGGAAGATTATATTCGCGGACATGATGAGGATTCCACGGCGCATCCTCCATGGACGCGCCCGGATTTGTGATCTCTCGATTGGGAGTCGAACAGATGAGCATTCCTCCCGGCTTCAGCACGCGAAAAATCTCCTCGATAAAAGCCGCGTCTTCCTTGATGTGTTCGATGGTTTCCAGGGAAATAAAAACGTCGGCGAAGCCATCCGACAATCCGGTATTCGTGGCATCGCCCCGGGTAATTTGGAGATTTGACCGCGGGTCGGCTTTCCGGGCTTCGTCGACCGCGTCGGCGGAAGAATCAATCGCGCGGACTTCGAGCGCGCCGTTGGCGGCGAAAAGAACGGACCCGATGCCAGCGCCGCAAGCGCAATCGACCACCCGTTTCCCTGAGACAAATGGCGCGACGAAATCGTAACGAGCCTGGTGCTCCAATTTCGTCCAGGGAGGAAGCCACGCGCCTTCCGAATTCCTTTCAGCCGCCGCGGTTGTCATGCCTTGCATCCCATGTCCAGGGATAGGGTGACCGCAGGAAAAATTTCTGCAATCCCCGTCGGCCAAAATTCGAAGTGGAGAATAGGGGATTCGAACCCCTGACCTTCTCATTGCGAACGAGACGCTCTACCAACTGAGCTAATTCCCCTTGCTGCTGACGTCCAACACGTTGCGACGAGGCCGAGAAGTCCTCTCAGCCGGTACCGGTTTGACGAATAGCGATTATGCTCGAATCAAAATTGGCGGGCAAGGAAATCCGTTAAAACAGGAACATCGCAACCGGAGGCCTTCTCGCCCTCACCCAATTACGGAAGACTTAGCGCAGACCTTCAACCGGCGGCGGCGGAGCAGGGTCCGGGGGCACCACTCCGCGTCCGGCCTCGGCGCGCTGGCGGGTATGACCGGCCGGCCGCACTTCGGAGGCCATCAAGTTCCGCCCTATCTTCTCCTTCACGATGATTCCACGCTCCATCTCCTGGCTGAAATCCATGATCACGGTCAGAACTTCGCCCGTCTCCAAAAGCATGACCTTATCGTTTTCTCGATATATATCCATTGGTATAACAGGAAGCTTATTCGCCCAAGACAGATTGCCAAGCTCATTTATTCCATATTTAGCCTATAGACACTTGTTGACCGTTGCCCTTTTCCGTCCCATAATGAACCTCCTTTTCATTGGGGATTTACCCGCTCGAAAACCTCGCTATCGTCCGTTCCTTTATGAGTTCTGAATCTTACCCATCTCCCGGCGGCAAGCCGCTTAACCCCAACGAGGGCATCAAGGCCGCCTCCCATCTCCTGCGCGGGACCATCGCCCAGGACCTCGCCGATATGACCACCGGCGCCATTTCCGAAGCCAATGGCCAGCTCACCAAATTCCACGGCCTCTATTTGCAGGACGACCGCGACCAGCGTCTCGCCCTCAAGAAGGCCGGCAAGGAAAAGGCCTACTCCTTCATGCTCCGCGTACGGCTGCCCGGCGGCCGCGCCACCCCGCAACAGTGGCTCGTCCTCGACCGCCTCGCCGACGAAGTCGCCTCCCCCTCCCTCCGCATCACCACGCGCCAGACCTTCCAGTTCCACGGCGTGCTCAAGGGCAATCTCAAGCGGCTCATTCGGGGCATGCACCAGGTCCTGCTCGACTCGATCGCGGCTTGCGGCGACGTCAACCGCAACGTCATGGCGCCGCCCAATCCCGAGCGAAGCTCGCTTCTCCAGCAAGTCTACGACCAGGCCCGGGCCTGGAGCGAATTCGCGCTGCCCAAGACCCGCGCCTACCACGAAATCTGGCTCGACGACGAACTCGTCGCCGGCGGCGAACCCGAGGCCGAGCCGATGTACGGCGCCACCTATCTCCCGCGCAAATTCAAGTGCGGCTTCGCCCTCCCGCCCTCCAACGACGTCGATATCTTCTCGCAGGACCTCGGCTTCATCGCCATCACCGACAAGGACAAACTTGCCGGTTACAACGTCACCGTGGGCGGCGGCCTCGGCATGAGCCATGGCAACGAGGAGACCTTCCCGCGCCTGGCCGACCTCCTCGGCTTCATCCCCGCCGACAAGGTCAACGCCATCGGCGAGGCCGTCCTCACCACGCAGCGCGATTACGGCGACCGGACCAACCGCAAGCACGCCCGGCTCAAATACACCATCGAGGACCGCGGCGTCGCCTGGTTCAAGGCCGAGGTCGAAAAACGCTCCGGCGTCACCTTCGCCCCGGCGCGTCCCTTCCATTTCACCACCATCGAAGACCCCCATGGCTGGCACCAGGGCAACGACGGCCGCTACTTCTACGGCCTCCACATCCTCAGCGGCCGGATCAAGGACCTCCCCGGCTGGCCGCTCAAGACCGCGCTGCGCGAGATCGCCCAAATCCATACCGGCGACTTCCGCCTCACCCCGTCGCAAAATCTGAGCATTGCCGGGGTCACCACCGAGCAAAAGCCGGTCATCGACGCCATCCTCGCGCGGTACGGCCTGACCAACGAAAACAAACGCTCAGGCCTGCGCCTCAACGCGCTCTCCTGCGTAGCGCTGCCGACCTGCGGCCTCGCCCTCGCCGAAAGCGAGCGCGTCCTGCCCGACATCCTCGAAAAATTCGAGACCGTCCTCGACGAGGCCGGCCTGCGCGACGACGCCATCAGCCTCCGCGTCACCGGCTGCCCCAACGGCTGCGCGCGGCCCTACCTCGCCGAGATCGGCTTCGTCGGCAAGGCGCCCAACAAATACGCGCTCTATCTCGGCGCGAAATACAACGGCACCCGCCTCAACCGCCTCGTCTCGCCAAGCATCACCATCGACGACGCGGTCACCCTGCTCACGCCGATCATCAAACGCTACGCCCTCGAGCGCCGCGACGGCGAAGGCTTCGGCGACTTCTGCGACCGCGAAATCATTCCCCAAGACGCCACCTTCCACCACGTCGGCACGCCCCGCGATCTCGCCGCAGCAGGCGGCGGCCTATAACCCGCGCCAATTTTTCCTGAAGGATCGGACTCGGTCCCGGCCATCCCTCAAGGACCAGGTCAACGCCGACCTCCTCGCCTTCATCAAGGGGTAACCTGAGGTTGCTCACGCCCGCCATCAGGCGCTTCAGGCCGCCATTAAGGCGGGGCACGGATGAATCCGCGAAAGAAAATCCGACGTCCTCTCCGCCGTCTGCAAATCGTACCGCACCTGCAGATTAAGCCAGAATTGAGCGGAGATGCCGAAATACTTGCCCAGGCGCAGGGCCGTGTCCGGCGTAATCGCGCGCTTCCCCAGGACGATCTCATTGATCCGTCGCGCCGAAATGCCGATGTCCTTGGCCAGCCGATATTGCGTGATCCCGAGCGGAATCAAAAATTCCTCGTTCAAAACTTCACCGGGTGTAGTGAGCGGAAGCAGTTTCTTTTTCATGGCAAAATTTTTTAATGGTAATCGACAATCTCCACCTCATGCGGGCCGTCCGCCTCCCAGCGAAAACAGACCCGCCACTGGTCGTTGATCCGGATGCTGTGCTGTCCCTTGCGACCGCCTTTCAACGCCTCCAGGCGGTTTCCGGGAGGCACGCGCAATTCATTCAGTTTGATCGCCGCATACATCTTCAGTTTCCTTTGCATGACCGCCAGCAAGTTGCCGGGGAGACGCCGTGGACGGATACCCTCAAAAACGTCCTTGGTTTCGTCGCACCGAAAACTTTGGATCACGCATGATAATAACGCGCCGCGTTACTATCCGCAAGGATTACTTAAAGTATCTACCGCTCCGGCCGCTTCCACTCGTCCTCCGCGCCGAAGAGGTTCCCGACGTACCAGCTGACCAGTTTGCCCCCCAGGCCGAAGAGCGCCGACGGATGCTTCCCCAATTGCGAAAGCAGCTGCTTACCCAAGTCCTGCTTCGGCTCCTTCACCGTGCCGGAAAGCGTCACCTTCGCCCAGCGCAGCCCCGCCTGGTTGCGGCTGAAAACGGCGTCGCCGAGCCCCAGCAGCGACTTCAGATAGGCCGGCTTCGTCCCGATCCACAGCGTGCCCGAGAGCGCCCCCGCCTTGCTCACCGCCAGGTCTCCCTGGACGCCGATGTCGTTCGCCCCGCGCAGGTCGATGCCGGTCACGGCCAGCCCGCCGTCGTTCCAGCGATACGAAAAAAGGGCGCTCGTCAGCGGAATCTCGAGCAGCCGCCGATCGTTGACGAACCGCGCGAGCATCGACTGCACCGACGTGTAGCGGAGCCGGCCGTGGACCAGCTTGACGTCGCCGGCGTACGACCCGTCCTTGTATTTCCACTGCCGCACATGGAACTTCACCCGCCCGCCGAGGTCGCCCGAAATCTGCGCCGCCAATGCCGGGGGCAGCCAGTTTCCCAACGTCAACCCCTGCCAGTTCACATCGGCGTCGAGTCCGTAATCAGGCGTGGTCAGCATGGCCGTTGCGCTCGCGGTTAGGATGCCCGGCGCGTCGAGCTGCGCGCGGGTCAGGTAAAACGTCTGGTCCTGGTAGGTGAAGTCGAGCTGCGCCGTCTTGAAATCGATCTCCTCCGGCGCGCGCAGGCCCTTCACCGCGAGAAATTTTCGCAGCAGGACGGGATTGTTGATGTGCGTGCCGTCGAGGTCGACCGTGACCGTCCCGGCCGAGTCCTTGATCGTGTTGAGCTGCCCGTGCCATTTCAGCATCGCGGTCGCCACGCCCGAGTAGCGGGGTTTGAACTCGCTCGGCAGCCACGTTTGCAGCGGAAGCTCGGTGAAGGCGAGCTCCAGGCTGGCCACCTTCGTTTTCAGCTCGTAATTCACCGTGCCGGTCAGCGCGAATTTTCCGGTGGAACTCGCCACCAGGTTCGCGGTGAAGATTCCGTTTTGCAGGTGGAACTTCACCCTCAATTCGTCGAAGGTGAAATTTTGCAGGTCGGGATTGCCGTGCAGCAGCGCGAGCTGCTTGAAGACGGAGAGGTCGTCGATCGTTGCGCCCGCCAGGGTCACCTCGCCCTCGCTGTAAACGTCCTGGCCGCTCGCGTCGCGCTTCCAGCCGAGCTCGCCGGTCGCGCGTCCGTGAATCAGCGGGGCCAGGTCGGGGGGCAGCATCTGCTCGATCGGCATGTCCTTCACTGACACAATGGCCTGGATCGATTTGTTCTCGCGCATGCCGATACTGCCGCTGAGCACGAGCCGCGCGGGATCGAGCGGATCGACGCCGGTCAGGTGCGCGTCGGTGATGGTGATGAGCGGACGCGTCACCATCATTTCGAGCCGCTCAATCCGCAGCGTCGGCAGGTAGGGAAACTCGATCGTGCCCGAGGTCACCGTATAGTGAAAATCCTTGCCGATCAGGTCGGCCTGGACCCGCGCGTCGCGAATATGCCCGAGCTGGTTTTGGAACTGGAAATCGAGCGCGCTGCGGGCCGAGACGATGGGTCCGCACTCGATGACGCTCGGCAGAAAATGGGCGTACCAGGGCCGCGGCTTCTTGGGCGGAACGGGCCGCTTGAGCGCGTCGTTGGGCTGAAGCAGGGTGATCTGCGCGTGGTCGATTTGAATCCCCTTGAACCGATAGACGCCGCGCCACACCGCCGCGGGATCGAACTCGGCCCGGATACCGTAGGCATTCAGCCCGCCGATCGCCTCGCCCGGCCAGCCGGTGCTGGTGAACGAGTCGGTCACGATGGTCCACTGCTCCAGGCGCAGCGGAGCAAACGAGCCGTCGACCTTGATCGCCTTGCCCAGCGCGGCGGAGGCCGTGCGCCGGCCGCGAGGACTGTCGACCAGGATCCTGACCACATCGTACCCGCACAAATAGACGAGGACGCCTCCGAGGATGGCGACGAGGGCCAGCACCGACAGCACGGTCAGCGCCCATCGCCGCGGCCCGGCGGGAATTTTCTGCACCGGCGGGGCGGCGGGGATTTCAGGTTCGGGAGCGCTCACGTTTCGGGCCTTACCCTGCGGCCAAATCACCTTCACCGCAAGTGGCACCCAAGGGCGTATTCACGTTGTCGCAAGGAAGGTGGCCCGGACAACTCGTTGTCCGGGTGCGCGAGCGCGGCATCGCGAGCGCACAGGAGGTCACCGGAATCCGGTAACGTCTGCCGACCTCCTGTTCGCGTGGAATGTCTCCACGCGAACCCGATAAAGGCAAAATAGTTAGAGGTCCTTCGACGGCGCCGAGGCAAGCTCGGCTTGCTCAGGATGACGGAGCTTATAAAGAAGCGCTGACGCGCTTGGGTCAGGCCGGAAGCTGACTCTCGTGTTTCCCTCGTTCCCAAGTACACTTGAACATGCACTTGCCGAGGCAACTTCGTTGCCGCCTTTTGCGCGAGAAATTCCCATTTAAAGCGTTTTCCATTCACGTGGGCGCAAGGTGGCCCGGACAACTCGTTGTCCGGGTGCGCGAGCGCGGCATCGCGAGCGCACAGGAGGTCACCAGAAATCTGGGTAACGTCTGCCGACCTCCTGTTCGCGTGGAATGTCTCCACGCGAACCCGGCCGAAACGGTCTACGGCTCGACGTCGACCGGCGTCCCCACCCGGACCATCTTCAGCACCTTCTCCGCGTTCCAGTTGGCCAGCCGGAAGCAGCCATGCGACTGCGTGCGGGAGATCGCCTCGGGATCGGGCGTCCCGTGGATGCCATACCCCGGCAGGCTCAGGCCGACCCACGTCGTGCCGACCGGATTGCGAGGCCCCGGCGGCAGCACCATCTTGTGCGTGATGCCCTCGGCCTTCGCGGCGTCGGCGAAGAGCGCCGGGTCGAACGTGTAGTCGGGATTGGGATCGACCACCTTGACCGTGAGGAGCCCGTGCGGCCGCTTGTTTTTGTCCTTCGCGATGGAGCAGGGGAAGAAAGCGATGACCCTGCCGTCGGCGTCGAGCGCCTCGATGCTCGTTTCCGAGAGAAGAATGCGGAGCGACGCGGCCTGCGGAATCGGCGCGGCGGGAAAGACCTTCGGCCCGATGATCTGCGTCCCCGCGGTCGGCGTCGTGACGTCGAGGTTGAGCGCCTTGAGGTAGCCGCGCGTGCAGTGGAACTTCTCGGCCAGCAGCTCCCAGATGTCGTTATAGCCGAGACGCGCCACTTTGCTCTTGGCGATCCACGACGTCGGCTTCGGCATGATCGAGTCGATGTCGTTCGCCGTGACGGTGTAGGTGAGAAACGGCTCGCCCGGCTCGCCGATGGCATCGCGGGTCGGCTGGTCGAGAAAGCCGGTGACCGGCAGGCCGTGGCTGGCCTGGTAGGCGCGCAACATCCGCTGCGTCCGCATGCCCTGGTCGCCGTCGATGAAGCCGCACGAGAAATGGATGCGCTCGAGCGCAACCTGATAGGCGGCGATGCGCTCGGTGTTGAGCTTGTCGTCAACCGGCAGCGCGCGGACCGGCGCGCCGTGGATGGCACCGATCGGGACCGGCTGGACGAGAGGCGGCGCAGTCGGGGTCGCGGAGACAACCGGCTTCGGGGCGGTGCGTTCCTCGAGCAGGCGTGTTTCCTGCGCCGCTTTTTCCTTTAGCTTCCGCAGGCGGTCCTCCTCCGTCGTCGTTGGCGGCGGGGCAACCGGCGGCTTCGCGGGCTCCGGGACGGGCTTGGGCGGAGGCGCTTCACTCTTTACGAACCATCCCCGGACCACGGGCGCCTCCCAATCGAGCGCCATCAACGCAACCAGGAGAACGACGAGCCCGCCCGCAATCCAATAGAGGAGAGTCGAATCGTCGCCGGTCGCCCGGGCCTTTTTGCGCAGGCGCGGACGCTTGGGCGGCTTCGACTTAGGCGGACGATTTTTGCCCGCATCGAGCCGGACAGGAGGAGGGAGGCGGTCGGGCATGAAGAAGGTTAACCGATCGGCTCAGCTTTTGGAATCCTCGTGGTACTCTGCCTCGGTGTTCACCTTCCAGCAATCGTATTGCGCGCCCTGAATATTACGGACCGCGAGCATGGCCGTCATCATCGAGTGGTCCTGGTTGTTGTAGTGATGCATCCCGTTGCGGCCGACCGGCTGAAGATTGGCGAAGAGCCGCACCCAGGCCTTGATCACCTCGAGGTGCTCCTTGTAGTGCTGGTCGTAAATCGGATAGGCCTTGGGCATCCGCACGACAAAGGCGTCCTTGATTTCCGAGGCCTGGATCAGGCCGATCTGCACCGCCTCGCGAATGGCCAGTTGGGCGAGATCATAATCGGTCGCCGTCCAAAGCGTGTCCCCCTCGAAGCAGAAATATTCCATCCCCAGCGAGGTGAATTGGGGATCGGGGACCATGGCCGCGCTCCAATTCTTGTAATTCTGGATGCGCCCCACCTTGACCGAAGGATCGTGAATATAAATCCAGGTATCGGGAAAAACCTTCTCCCGGTTCACGATGAGGCAGACCGTGATAAAGTCCCGGTAGCGGAGAGCCCGCGCCGCCTCGGTCACTTCCTTGGGCGGCGGCGGATCGAGGGAGAGCATCAGGTCCTGGAGAGGGATGGAGGAAAGGAAATGCGAGCCTTCCTGCTGGAAAAATTCGCCCGCCTGATTGATGCCGGTGATGTGGGTGACGCCGGTCTCATCCCAGTGAATGGTCTGAACGCGGCGGTCGAGGAAAATCCCGCCTCCCCTTTCGAGGACCTTATTGGCCGCCGTCTCCCACATCTGGCCCGGCCCGAGGCGGGGGTAGAAGAAATTCCGAATCAGCGTCTTGGCCGTGGGCGCGGCCTTCCTCCCCTTGAAAGCGGCGATCACGGCCTCGCGCAGCGAGAGTCCCTTGATCCGCTGCGCGGCCCAGTCGGCGCTGATCTCATCGCACGAAATGCCCCACACCTTTTCGGTGTACGATTTGAAAAACATTTCAAACAGGCGCCGCCCGAAACGATTGGTGACCCATTGCGCGAAGGAGGTCTCCGGCTTGATCGGCTTCAGGCGCGCCTTGACGTAGCTCAGCAGGATGCTGATGGTTTCGACCAGTCCCAGATTGAAGAAGGCGTTCATGGCCTCGAGGGGATAATTGAAGTATTTGCCCCGGTAATAAATGCGCGAAAGACGAGGGCAATCGACGAAGTCATCGGGCATGATTTGACGCCAGACCTCGTTGACCTCCTCCGATTTGCTGAAGAAGCGATGGCCGCCGATGTCGAAGCGAAAACCCTCCGCCTGCACCGTGCGGGAGATGCCGCCGACATACGAGGGATCGGCCTCCCACACGACCACGTCACGCCCGGCGCGGATGAGTTCCCACGCCGCCGTCAATCCAGCGGGTCCGGCACCCATGATGACAGTCGGTTTGGCAGCGGGCATAAATAAGCTGGGTAGTGTTCCGCCTTAGCGGGCACTCGTCAAACTTAACCGCGCACCGTTCCTCGCACGGCAGGCGCGCTCCACGCCACTCTTTTCGACCAAGTCTTACTGCCTCCGCAGGAGCTAGGCAAAGTAATTCGGCAGCAGGGTGCAGGAGGGGATGTCGCCCGGCTTTAGGTGGACTTCCACCGCGTCGAAGCGAAAGGTGATCCCTTCGCGGTCGAGCAATTCGAGATAGCGGCGGGCCGCGTGCTGAAGGGCCGCTTCCTTGGCGGCGCCGATCGCTTCCGAAGGCCGGACCCATTCCACCTCGGCGCGGGTCTTCACCTCGACAAACACCAGCACGTCGCCGTGGCGGCAGACCAGATCGATCTCGCCGCGCGTCGTCTTATAATTGCGGGTCAGCACCTTGTACCCGTGCCGGCGCACGAAAGCGGCCGCCACGCGCTCACCATAATTCCCGATCTCCGACGCCGTCCGCAACCGGGGCGAAGGAACGCTCTCGTATCGGCGCAAACGTTCGCCGATGAATTGGGCAAGGGCCGTGAAGGGTAAGGGCACGCGCGTGTTCCGGGGTTCCGTAGCCCTTATGATTCTCCAATCCGTAGGCGGGGTAAAGCGCGGCGAGTTCCGTCATGGCGCGGTCCCGCGCGACCTTCGCGATCACCGACGCGGCGGCAATGGAGGGACACCGCGCATCGCCATCGATGATGGTGAGTTCCTGGCAGCCCAGGCCCGGCTTCTGGTTGCCGTCGATCAGGCAAAGATGGGGCTGCAGGCGGAGGCCTTCGACCGCGCGGCGCATCGCGAGCAGGCTCGCGCCGAGAATATTATGGGTCTCGATCTCTTCCAGCGACGCGATGCCGATCGACCAATGGACCTCGGGATGGCTGCAAAGGAAATGGCTCAGCTCCGCGCGATACTCGGCCAGGAGCAGCTTCGAGTCGTTGAGGTGGCGATGCTTCAGGCCGTCGGGCAGGATCGCCGCCGCCGCATAAACCGGTCCCGCCCAGCAGCCGCGTCCGACTTCATCCACCCCGGCGATGACGGCCACGCCCTCGGGACGCAGCCCGCGCTCGAATTTCCAGCGGAGAGAATAGCGGCGCTTGCGGGGAGGCATGACGGCTGAATCTATCAATTCATTTCACGGAAATCCATCCGTGAACGAAGAGAAGCTTGATCAGCGCCCCAATCTTTAATCCCTGATGTCCTCGGCCTTGCCGCCCATCAAGCCAATGCGGACGCCCGCGGCCTTCAAGATTTTTGAAGCCCGCGCGGAGACGAGGACAAGAATGATCAGGCTGACGCAGGGAACGAACATCCCGACGCAGAGCAGCCAGACCAGAGGGAGGCGCAGGGCCGTCCCCAACACGTAGAGCGCATAAATTTCGAAAGCCACGATGCCCAGCACCAGGGGAAGGCCCAAAAGAGGAATGTGCCCGACGAAAAATGCGGCAAATCCGGCCAGGACGGACCACATCAGGAGGTTCTGGCTCTTCGCGATATGCCGGAGCTCGTCCTTGGTGAATTCGCCTGCACTCACGGAAGCGGCGATGGGAACCGAGGCCGGCACAGGCGCGCCACCCGCTGCATCGAGAACCGGTCCTACCGTGGTCCAATCGGCCAGCCCCTCGTACCAGGCCGGCGTGTCGCGGGAAATCTCGCCTTTGGCCAGAAGCTCCCGCACCTGGGCAAGCGTATGGGGGCCCGTCGACTGCCCGTTGAGGACAAGATAAATCGCATCCATACGCTCTCCTTGGATCGGAAGATCAGCCCTTCGCGGCGGCTTCCTTGTCGGCCTTGACCTTGCGGGCGGCGCTCGCCTTTGCCTTCTTGGCCACGGTCGCGCTCACGCGTTCCTTGACGAAAAGCGCTTCCTTGCCTTTGCGCCCGCGAAGATAAAAAAGCTTGGCGCGACGGACCTGGCCTTCGCGCTCGACTTCGATCTTTTCGATTCGGGGCGAGTTGAGCGGGAACACGCGCTCGACGCCCTCGCCGTAGCTGATGCGCCGCACGGTGAAGCTTTCATTCAGCCCGCGCCCCTTGTGACCGATGATGATGCCGGCGAAAACCTGCACCCGCTCCTTGTCGCCTTCCTTGACCCGCGTATGGACTTTGACCGAGTCGCCCACGCGGAACGGCACATGTTTCTTGATTTGTTCGCCTTCGATTTTTTCGATTAGTTGCATAGGGGTATGGGGTCGGGGGTTAAGCTTCGTTTAAAAGGTCGGGGCGGGAGCGCTCGGTGCGGCGGAGGCCCTGCTCGCGGCTCCACTCCTCGATTTTGCCGTGATGACCCGAGAGCAGAATTTCGGGCACGCGCCAGCCGCGAAATTCCTCGGGCCGCGTGTATTGCGGGCCTTCCAGCCAGGGCCGCTCGGCGCTGAACGATTCGGACTGCGTGCTCGCCTCGTTGCCGACAACGTTGGGCAGCAGGCGCACGACGGCGTCGATCACGACCAGCGCGGCCAGCGCGCCGTTGGTCAGGATGAAATCGCCGATGCAAAGCTCCTCTTCCACGAGATGTTCGCGGACGCGTTCATCGACGCCTTCGTAATGGCCGCAGATAAAAACGATCCGCTCCAGCGCGGCCAGTTCGCGGGCCTTGGCCTGGTCAAATTTCGCGCCGCCGGGTGAGAGCAAAATCACGCGACCCGGCTTGGGCCCCCTGGCCTGGACATCCTGCACCGCGGCGAAAATCGGCTCGCACTTGAGCAGCATGCCGGGGCCGCCGCCGTAGGGCTTGTCGTCCACGGTGTGATGCTTGTCGGTGGCGTAATCGCGCAACTGATGCAGCGCGATCTCCGCCTGTCCGCCGCGCTGGGCGCGTCCTATGATCGAGGCGTCGAGCGGTCCGCTCAAGATCTCGGGGAAAAGGGTGATGACGTCGATGCGCATGGAAGTCTCTGGAATTTTGACGGAATGAACGGAATTTTCTGAAGCGATTTACGGAATGACGGAAAGACTGATTAGGGTGATTCTCAGGTGTGACTCGTGCTCCATTAAAAAATAATTCCGTTAATTGGGTCCCAATTCCGTTAATTCCGTCAAAAAAAATTATGAATTCTCCACCACTTCGACCGCCAGATGATCGCCCGCCTTGTTGGCCGCGTTGATCACGGAACGAATGGCGCTGATCGTGCGGCCGCCCTTGCCGATGACGAGCCCGACGTCGGCCGGATGGAGGCTGACGCGGTAACCGGTTTCCTTTTCCCCCGCGACTTCGCTGATCTGAACGTCGTCCGGGTTATCGACGAGACTGCGCACCACAAATTCCAGGAAGTGTTTCATGGGCGCGCATTTTCCCCTGATTTAGGCAGTGACGGCTTCGGCTGTGGCTTCTTTTTCCGACTTTGCCTTGGCCTTTTTCAGGATGCTCTTGACGGTGTCGGAGGGCCGGGCGCCCAGCTTCATCCAATGCGCGGCGCGCTCGAGCTTGATCGTCGAGTTGTCACCCTTCTTTTTCGGGTCGTAGGTGCCGATGAGTTCGAGGAATTTGCCGTCGCGCGGACTGTGCTTGTCCGCCACCACAATGCGGTAGTAGGGACTGTTCTTCGCGCCGTCGCGCCGGAGTCGGATGATCACTGCCATATTTTTATTTCTATTGGTCTACCTGGATTTGCCCATCAAATTGCGCAGCATCTTGTCCGGGCTTCCGCCGCGGGTGAGCCGCTGCATCATCTTCTTCATCTCTTCGAACCGATGCAAAAGTTCGTTGAGTTCCGTCACGCTGGTGCCGCTGCCGCGCGCGATGCGCTGCCGCCGACGGGCGTTCAGAACGGACGGGCGAGACCGTTCCTCGAGGGTCATGGAGCGAATCATCGCCTCGACCCGGCGAAGCGATTTCTCACCATCGACCGAATCTGGCATCTTAGGCATTCCCGGAATCATGCCAAGCACATTTTGCAAAGGCCCCAGCTTCTTCACCATTTTGATCTGGTCGAGGAAGTCCTGGAGATCGAACGAGTTCTTCTTCAGCTTCTCCGCCATTTTCTCGCTCGAGACCGAGTCGAACTCGGCCTGCGCCTTCTCGACCAGCCCCACGATGTCGCCCATGCCGAGCAGCCTGCCGACCAGCCGCTCCGGTTGGAAAAGCTCCAGCGCGTCGATCCCCTCCCCGGTGCCGAGAAAGCGGATCGGGACCTGCGTGACCCGCTGGAAAGAAAGCGCCGCGCCGCCGCGCGTGTCGGCGTCGAACTTTGAAAGGACCAGCCCGGTCAGCGCCACCCGGCTGTGGAAAGCCTGCGCGACTTTCACCGCCGTCTGGCCGGTCGCGGCATCGGCGACGAGCAGGCTTTCCTGCGGCTCCCACGCCTGGCCGACCCCTTCGAGCTCCGCCAGCAATGAATCATCGACATCAAGCCGGCCCGCCGCGTCGAAGATCGCGACCTCGGCCCGGAGCCGCGTGACTTCCTCCCGGGCCAGCTTGGCGACCGTTTCTGGACTTTTCTCGCCGGGAAAAGTCAGCACCGTCACGCCGATTTGCTTGCCCAAAATTTGCAATTGCTCGATCGCCGCCGGACGCGCCAGATCGCCCGCGACCAGCACCACATGCTGCTTCTGTTTCTTGTACCACGCGGCCAGCTTACCGGCGGTCGTCGTCTTGCCCGCGCCGTTCAATCCGCAGAGCAAAATGCGCAACGGCCGGTTCGGCGTCAGCTCCTTCGTCTCGCTGCCAAAGATCGCCAGCAGCTCGTCATGGACGATCTTCACGAATTGCTCGCTCGGGCGGATGCTCGCCAGCACCTCCGCGCCGAGCGCCTTCGTCTTCACCTCATCGCAGAAATCCTTCGCCACCTGGTAATTCACGTCGGCCGCCAGCAACGCCAGCCGCACCTCGCGCACCGCCTCGGCCACGTTGCTCTCGCTCAGCTTGCCGTAGCCGCGCAGCGTCTTGAAAACGCCCTGCAGCTTTTCCTTAAGGAGATCGAGGCTCATGGGCCCTCCACTCTACCGATAATTTCCGCACCTGTCATCCTGAGCTTCTACTTGGCTCATTGGCAGAGTCAGCGTTAGCGCCGCCGACCTGGCATATCACCAACTAGGACCCATCAGTTTCTTAATTTCATCGAAAGCTACCGCCCGAACTGTTCCCGCAAGCCGAAGGCTTGCCACAATCCTAGCCGGTGGTTGAGCGCCCGTTTCGGGCGCGACACCACCGGAACCGTCCCCAATTCGTGCACGACCTCGGAGGGGTCGCACCATCCTGGCGACTCCTGCTCATCGTGCGACCCCTCCCGGGGTCGATCGTCCTTTACCGAATTTCGGGTGGTGTCGCCTGCCAGGCCAGGCTTACCACCGGCTACGGTGCTTCGATCCCTCCGGGATCAAAGGCGGGCCTTCCAAGAAGTTTTCTACCGGGCTCCAGCGCTAAAACCAAATACCGCTCCTCGAATTTCACACCTGCCGTCAGCAAGCCGAAGGCTTGCCAGCACCCTAGCCGGTGGTTGAGCGCCCGCTTCGGGCGCGACACCACCGGAACCATCCTCACCAAGCGCACGACCCCGGAGGGGTCACAGAATGGTGGAGTATCAATCCAAATACCGCTCCTCGAATTTCACGCCCGAGCGTTGAAGCATGATTTTTAGTTCCTCGCGGAAGCTCCGTTCCCGATGATGCTCCTCCTGATTCTCGATATAACGACGGACCTCATCAACAGCGGAGGCGCTTACGGTGAAAGCCGCATATCCCTCTTGCCACGCAAAGTTCTTTTGAGGAATTTCCTCATGAATCCACTTGGAAGAACCCTTTTTCAATTCTCTCATAAAATCGGCCAGGACATGCGTGGCCCGAAGCTCAACCAGAACGTGAACATGATCCGCGGTACCGCCAACGCCTTCGCTTTCCCCGCCGAGCCCGTTGACGGCGCCTCCCAAATATTGATGCAAGCGCGGACGCCACATTCCGTTAATGAGCGATTCCCGTTCTTTCGTTGAGAAGACTAGATGATAGTGCAGGCTCAGAAAAGTGGAGGGCATGTCTGTAACCCCTACCGGGGTAAAGTTCGTTTTGCAATATTACCGGTGGTGTCGCGCCCGCGGTGCGCGTGCGCTCAACCACCGGCTAAGGTGCTGCCAAGCCTCCGGCTTGGGCTGAGCTGACCCCTCGACAAACTCAGAATGACGGAATAAAAAACGATTACACAAACTTAGACCATCTTGCCCACAGCATCCACACATGAAGAAAAAAGCAAAAGCTAGGAAGCTGTCTAAAAAGCTCGAAGCTTCCCACTCTTGAGGTTCCCGCTGGCACTCCGATGATTCCATGGAATCTGCTGCAAAAATCTGGGAGGAAGAAGGCTTGGAAGACATGGACGGCGATCCGGCTTCGCGGCAAAACAGCCAACAAAACCATTGCCGCCGATGGCTTTCCGTGTATATTGGCACACTCATATGGCACTGGATAACGCAACGGACGTCATCGAAGTCGAAGGCAAGGTCATCACGATCCTGCCCGGCACGATGTTTCGCGTCGAGCTCGACAACAGCAAGCATGTCGTCCTGGCCCATATCTCGGGCAAGATGCGCAAGCGCTTCATCCGCCTGACCCCCGGCGACCGCGTGAAAATGGAGATGTCGCAGCACGACTTCACCAAGGCCCGCATCGTCTACCGCCTCGACTCGAAATCCTACCCGCGTCCCGTCCCGCAATAACGCGCGCCGGTTGGCTTATCCGTATCCCATACGGCTGATTCGCCTGATTCGCTTAATTTTTTTTCTAAAGGCCCTCTTGGAAAACACCCTTTAACTATTCTGATCCTCTCATGCCCTCCTTTGATGTTGTCTCCGAAGTCGACCTGATGGAAGTGAAGAACGCCGTCGAGCAGGCGCAGAAGGAACTCGCCAACCGCTTCGACTTCCGCGAGGCCAAGGCCGAGATCATCCTCGAAAAGGAGGCGATCAAGCTCAGCGCGATCAACCAGTTCAAGATCACCGCGCTGGAGGAAATCGTCCTCGGCAAGCTGGCGCGCCGCAACGTCAGCCTCAAGAACATCGAGCGCAAGGACGCCGACATCTCACCGCTCGGTCACGCCCGCCAGGAGCTGAAGCTCAAGCAGGGTCTCGAGACCGACATCGCAAAGACCATTTGCCAGGCGATCCGCGACACCAAGATCAAGGTCCAGACCCAGATTCAGGACCGGCAGATCCGCGTGACCGGCAAGAACCGCGACGATCTCCAGGAAGTCATCGCCTTCCTGCGCGGCAAGGAGTTTCCCGTCGCGCTCAACTACACCAACTTCCGCGCGTGAAGCACTGGCTGGTCAAGACCGAACCGGAGGCCTACTCCTTCGCCCAGTTCCAGAAGGACAAAACGACCGCGTGGACCGGCATACGGAATTACACCGCGCGGATCAACCTCCGCGCCATGGCCAAAGGCGACGAGGTCTTCGTCTATCATAGCGTGAGTGAAAAGGCGGTGGTCGGCCTCGCGACGGTCATCAAGACGGCCTATCCCGATCCCACGGTCGAGCCGGACGAAAAGGCCGAGTGGGTCTGTGTCGACCTCAAGGCGGGCAAGGCCTTTCCCAAGCCCGTTTCGCTCGAAACCATCAAGGCGCACCGCACGTTGAAGGAGACGCTGCTCGTCCGCCAGTCGCGCCTTTCCGTCGCGCCGCTCAGCGAAAAGGAGGCCGCCGAACTGCGCAAGCTGGGCGGATTGTAACAGTCCTCTGCTTGTTATCGGACCAAGCTTCGGTTATAGGTTCCCGACCATGCCCTCTCATTTTCGCTCCCTCTCTTTCGCCTTTTGCGCCCTGGCGCTGCTTCTTTCTCCGCCCGGCCATGCCCAGCAGCTCACCACCTCGCCCACGTCGAGCCCTACGCCGTCCGCTTCCGCCAGTGCCGCATCTTCTCCCCTGACCTCCGCCGCGCAGGGCGCCCAAAAAAGGATCGCCGATGCGATCGAGAAGATGAATGCCAACAACCAGGACGGCGCGTTGAACGACCTCAACGAGGCCCTCAAACTGAATCCCGAAAGCACCGGCGCCTACGTCCTTCGCGCCTCGATCTATTGCCAAAAGAAGCAGTGGCCCCTGGCCGAAAGCGATTTCCAGGCGGCGGCCCGCATCGCGCCCACGAACAGCGTGCTGAAATTCAACCTGGTCGAAGTCAAGTTCATGCAGAAGCAATACGACGTGGCGCGGCCCGGCTTCGTCGCCCTCGAAAGCGATCCCGACATGGGCGATTTCGCCTCCTACAAGGTGTTTCTCTGCGATCTTTTCGGCGGCCACGAAGACGCGGCGAAGAAGGAACTCGATGTCTTTAACGCCGCGATGGAAAATCCCTCCTATTACTTCTCCAACGCCGCCTGGAGCCTGGTGCACAGGAATATCGAGGACGCCCGCAGCTGGCTGCTCGCCGCTTCCCGCATTTATCCTCCCCGCAAGAACACCTTTTACGCGGAGAGCCTGCGCGATTTAGGTTACCTGCCCCTGCCCGCGCCCGGCGATAAAGTAACTCCTCCGAGCGGTGGAGCGGCGCATCCTTAAGGGTCAGACTTGAGCCGACGCCTACGGGTGGCCCGGGCTACTTGTTGCCCGGGTTCGCGTGGAGACATTCCACGCGAACAGGAGGTCAGCCAGGCGTTTACCCCGATTCGGGTGACCTCCTGTGCGCTCACGATGTCGCGCTCGCGCACCCGGACAACGAGTTGTCCGGGCCACCTTCCTTGCGACAACGTGAATGGAAAACGCTCTAAGCGCCGGCCACCGTTTCGGGCGACGCCGCCGCCGGGATACCCGCCTGCGCAGAACTGCTCTGCGAGGGAGCGAGAAGATGGGCCACTTCGTCCTGGATTTGTTTCAACTCGCCCAGCTTGAGTCCGGGATCTTCGATCAGCCAGACTTCGCCGCTGGGCAGATGTTCGTAAACCAGGACCGACAAGCCCTCCTCCCGCTGCCGCTCGATCTGGCGCACGACTTTCTTGCGTTCCAACATGAGCGCGAGAATGTAGCGGACGTTGCGCATCCCGGGCGCGTTTTCGGTCATGAGCCGCCGGAGCAGGCTCTCGGCGTCATCCTTCCGCAGCGGCTCGGGTTCCGGCGGCGCGGGCGGGACAAAGTCAGTCTGCCACGCCGAAAGAGACTCGATATTCTCATTGCGCGCGCTCCATGCCTCCGCGCACAAATCGACCCGGGCGTATTGCCCGTCGCGCCAGTAAAGCGCCGAGAACACCCGCTCGCCCTTCTCGAAAGGACGGCCCGAAACGGCGCACTGCAAGGCGCGCGACTGTATATTCCATTCCTGCGTGATCATAAGAAAGCGAACCCGAAGTGTAGGATTTGCCCCGCCGACTGTCACGAGTTTACCTCGCTGCGCTTCCCGCGCGTCGCAGGATCTGGCCATCAGACTGTTTATTTGAACGGGCAGCGACCAGCGGCGTCCAAAAAGGAACGTCGCCCGTAGTTTGGTGTCAGAAGTGCTTGATAAAAGGCGATAAAGGTAAATCGGAAGGTCCGCCGCCTTCGTAGATTGTCACCTGCCGGTCTTCAGCTAAAATCATGTTCATGCCTCCACTTATTCAAAAAATTGAGCCGGGCGATGTCATCGGACGTTGCCGGACCGTCCGCGAGCTGGGCCGCGGCGGGGTGGGGACGGTCTATCTGGCCACGCACCAGACGCTCCAGATCGAAGTGGCGCTCAAGGTTCTTTCCCCCTCGTTGTCGCTCGACAATCCGGCCCTGGCGGAACGGTTCATCCGCGAGGCGCAACTGGCGGCGCGCATCCGCCATCCGAATGTCATCGCAGTCATGGACGCCGCCCATGACGAGGCGACCGGGCTCTACTTTATCGTGATGGAATATGTCGGCGGCGGCTCTCTTTCCTGGCATTTGCGGCACGGTCCTCTGCCGGAGGCGAAGGCGCTCGCCATCGTGACCGGAATCGCCCATGCCCTGGTCATCGCGGAGGAGAACCGGATCGTGCACCGCGACATCAAGCCCGACAACATCATGCTCGACCTGCGCGGAACGGCCAAGCTGGCCGACCTGGGCCTGGCCAAGCACTCGATCGACTCACGCACCAGCCTGACCATGGGCGGCAGCTTCATGGGCACGCCCGCGTATATGAGTCCCGAGCAGGCGCGCGACGCGAAGATCGCCGATACGCGGGACGATATCTACAGCCTGGGCGCGAGCTTCTACGAATGCCTCACCGGCGAACCGCCGTTCCAGGGCGAGACGCCTTACAACATCATGAGCGAGCTTCTGACCAAGCCCTCGCCCATCCCTCGCGCGGTCCGCCCCGAAATCTCCCGCTCGGCCGACCTGATCTGCCGCAAGATGATGGCCAAGACCCGCGATCTCCGCTACGCCGATGCCCGGGCCCTGCTCCAGGACTTGCTGCATGCGCAGGCCTATGGAGACTCGCGCCTCGACCGGCTGGAGGCCGCCAGCTTCGACCAGGATGCGCTCGTGGCGCGCCAGCAGGAATTGAATTACGGCGTGAACCATGGCATCGAAACTTCGTCCGATGGCGTCTACGCGGAGCCCGAGCCGGCGGGCGATGCCCGGGTGCGGCCTCTTTCCCGCCCGGCCTCTTCCTTGATCCCGCCGCGTCGTTCCGATCACGACGTTTTTGGCGCGGCGGCACTGCTTATTGCCCTGGTGCTCGTCACGACCCTCCTGCTCGCCTGGGCCGGACCCAATCATCCTTTTTCTTTCTTGAAAAAGGAGCTGGCCCAAATTTCTGGCAGCCCACCTCCTCCGCAGACGGAACCCAAACCCGAGCCTTCCCCGGAAAAGGAGCCTGCGCATCCGGCGACCCACGCCACGTCCGCGCAGACTCCGCCTCCCGATGTCGCGCCGGTCATTCCGGGCATTGTAACGCCCGCTCAACCGGCCGTCGTGCCCTTGCCACCCGTGGCGCTGCCCGTGAATGGAGCTACTGACACCAATGCGGTGCCGGGCTCGCCCGCCAACCCGGCCATTCCGGCCTTGGCGGCCCTTCCCGACAGCGCCTTTGCCGCCCGGGACATCGCGGAAAAAGTTCTGCCCCCCGGAGACATCGCGCCGACCGGCAAAGCCGAATTGCTGACCATCATCGGCAAGCGGGACGATACCCAGGTCACCCCCACCACGTGGACGTTTTACTTCTTTGACAAGAGCGCGCCCGGCCATGCCCGGATCGTCACGGTCAACGGCGGCAGGGTGATCAGGAGCGGCGGCGATCTCGTCCACTTTGCCTCGCCCTACAGCGAACAGACCGTCCTGCCCGAAGATAAGATCCAGAAAGATTCGACCGACGTCCTGCAACTGGCCCAGGCCCTGGTTCCGGGCGTAACGGTGACCGGCTCCGAGTTTGCGCTGATGCAGCAGAAGGACTCCGTGCCGATGTGGAAGGTGACGCTTTGGACGAAGGATTCAAACGGCGAGGAACGCAAATTAGGCGACGTGATCCTTCTGGCTGAAGACGGCACCCTGATCAGAAACACCCTGAAACCATAGGACGAGTTGGCGCTAGGATAGCTCGGCCAGGACGGCTTCAACGTCGGTCTCGGAAAAGCGGTCGGTGTGCTGGGCCCGGCACAGCTTCGCGTAGAGACCGTCCCGGGCGAGGAGTTCGTCGTGCGTGCCGCGCTCGAGGATGCGTCCCTTTTGCAGCACGAGAATCAAATCGGCATGGCGCACCGTGGAGAGCCGGTGCGCAATGACGAAGGACGTGCGTCCCGCGAGGAGCCGGTGCAGCGCCTGTTGGATGAGTTGTTCCGTGGCCGTGTCGACACTGGCCGTCGCTTCGTCGAGGACGAGCACGGGCGGGTTCTTCAGCAGCGCCCGCGCGATCGAGATGCGCTGCTTTTCGCCCACCGAAAGCTTCACGCCCCGCTCGCCGACATGGGTGTCATAACCCTCGGGCAAAATGGAAACGAACTCGTGCACGCAGGCCGCGCGTGCCATCTCCTCGATTTCCTGCCGCGTCGCGTCGGGGCGTCCGAAGCGAAGGTTATCGAGAATCGTGCCGTTGAAGAGAAACGTCTCCTGCGAAACCACGCCGATCTGCTCGCGCAATTCGCGCAGGGAAATGGCGCTGACGTTGCGACCGTCGAGCAGGATTTCCCCGCCCGTCGCCTCGTAAAACCGGCTCAACAACGATACGAGGGTCGATTTCCCCGCGCCGGTCGGACCGACCAGGGCGACGCACTGGCCGGCTTCACCGCCAGGTTGATCTCATGCAAAGCCGGCACATCGGAGCGGTAGGAAAAGGAGACATTGCGATAGTCGACCTGGCCCATGGCGCGCCTGGGGTAGCCGTCGCTCTCCGAGCGACGGTCCGCCGCTGGGACAGCGGCGGCTACCTCTTCACCGTAATTCTCGGTGGCCGCGTCGAGGATTTCGGCCACCCGTTCGCTCGAGGCCCGGCCCGCCTGGTAAAGCTGGTTGATCTGGTGGAGGCTTCGGACCGGCTCATAGAACATGCCAACGAGAAGCAGCGCGGTGAGCAGATCGCCGTACTGCAAGTGGCCCTCGAGAACTTCCGATCCGCCGACATAAAGAACGATGGCGCTGCCAAGCGCGGCGACAAATGCCGCGGCCGATGAATACCAGCCCCACGTGCGCATGATGACGAGTTGCGTTTCGCCGACGAGTTTGGCCGAGTCTGCAAAGCGCGTGAGCTCGTTTTCCTCGCGGGCGTAGGACTTGATCTGGCGCACGCCCTGCAGGTTATCGAGCAGGAGGGAATTCATGGCGGAGGCGGCCTTGCGCGATTCGCGATAGCGCTCCTTGGCCGTAAGCGTGTACCAGATGACGCCGGCAAAAAGAATGGGTAGCGGCAGGAGCATCCACATTGCGAGATGGGCGTTGAGACAGAAAAAGTAGATGGCGACGCCGACGATCTGTAGCACGGCGATGAGGCCCTGCTCGACGCCGTCGATCAAGACGCGCTCCATGGCGGTGACGTCGTCGATGACCCGGGTGATGATGTCACCGGTGGCGCGCTGGTCGTACCATCGCAGCGGCAGGCGCTGGAGCGTGGAGTAGAGATCGCGGCGCAAATCAAAGATGACTTTTTGCTCGAACGTATTGTTCCAGCGGATGCGGAGGGCGTTGAGCAAATTCTGCGCGAAGAACGCGGCGACGATGATGAGCACGTATCGAAGAAGCAGTTCAGGCTTGTGGGGTGTGATGACGTTGTTGGCAATGAGGCCGGTGACCTTCGGGAAAACGAAAGCGGCGAGCGTGCTCGCGATGGCCGCGCCAAACGTGCCGAGGCAGAGCAACGGATAAGCCCGGGCGTAAATCCAGACGCGGCGAAAGGTTTTCATAGATCGCGGTAAACGTCTTTGCGATGTTGAACAACGAGGATGCTGACTATCTTGAGACTGTCATCGATCATGTAGAGAACTCGATAGTCTCCAACACGAAATCGCCAGATGCCTGATCCACCCTTCAGTTTGAGCGCGGCTGGCGGTCTCGGAGCTGCTTGAAGCCGATCAACAGCCTCATAGATGCGTTCCGCAAATTTCTGCGGAAGCCGGTCCAGCTCTTTGCGAGCTTGCCTTGACCAACGGAGTGCGTATTCAGCCACGAGTCCGTCGAGCTTTGAGTCTTTTTCCGACCGATTCGTGCGATTCGAAAGGTCCCTTTTTTCGCGACTCGGCGAGAAAGGCGTCATAAACGTCCTGCCAAAGCCGGCCATGCTTTTTGAGATCAATGATGACCGCTTTTTTCCGGCCCTGCTCATCGGTCACGAAATTGAATCCGTTCATAGCGCAAAAGTAACGCAGTTCGCTTGAAGAACAAGCCTACACGTTAAACCGAAACTCAAGCACGTCGCCGTCCTGGACGGTGTATTCCTTGCCCTCGATGCGAAGCCGCCCCGCCTCGCGCGCCTTGGCGAAGGAACCGAGCTTCACGAGTTCCTCGTAGGCGGTGCATTCCGCCGCGATGAAGCCGCGCTCGAAATCGGAATGGATGACGCCCGCCGCCGCCGGCGCCTTGTCGCCCGCATGGATGGTCCAGGCGCGCGTCTCCTTTTCGCCGGTGGTGAAATAGGTGCGCAGGCCGAGCAGATGATAGGCCGCGCGGATCAACGCGCCGACGCCCGACTCCTTCACGCCGAGGCTGTCGAGATACTCCTTCGCTTCGTCGTCGCTTAGGTCAACCAGATCGGATTCGATTTGCGCGGAGATGACGACCGCCTCGGTATTGAGATGCGTTTTGACATAATCGCGCACCGCCTTGACGTGGCGATTCGCGCCGGGATCAGCCAGTTCCTTTTCAGCGACGTTGCAGGCAAAGAGAGTCGGCTTGCTGGTGAGGAGGAAGAAATTCTTCAGCACGGCTTTTTCGTCGGCCGTCACGTCGAGCATGATCGCCGGCTTGCCCGAATCGAGGTGCGGTTCGAGCTTGGCGATAAGATCAAGCTCGGCCTTGGCCAGCTTGTCGCCGCCGCGCGCGGCCTTCGTATTTTTGTCCTTCCGTTTCTGGACAGCCTCGAGATCGGCCAGCACCAGCTCCGTGGTAATGACCTCGATGTCGCGGACCGGATCGACCGTGCCGGAGACGTGATGAATGTCGTCGTCCTCAAAACAACGGACCACCTGGATGACCGCATCGACTTCGCGGATGTGGGTCAGAAATTTATTGCCCAGTCCCTCGCCCGTGCTGGCGCCCTTGACCAAGCCGGCGATGTCGACGAACTCAAAGACGGCGGGGACGATCTTCTGCGATTTCGAGATGCCCGAAAGAACCGCCAACCGCTCGTCGGGGACGGTAACAATACCGTTGTTCGGCTCAATGGTGCAGAAAGGATAGTTGGCCGCCTGCGCCTTGCGGGTGCGGGTGACCGCGTTGAAGAGCGTGCTTTTCCCGACGTTGGGGAGACCGACGATTCCGGCGCGTAACATAAGGGGCTAAGCCTAGCGCGGGTGGAAGGCGATGGCAAGGCAACGCGCGACGGTAGTGGTACAGTTTGAAATCAGCTAACTTCCTAATACTACCCGCTGTAGTCGCTGTCCTTCGGCCAGTACACCTTGCTTTTGAATCGTGTCTGAAAGGCGACGATGATTGGTTCGCCGTTCGATAGAACAGTGACTCGAAAACGAAGATCGTGCCCCAAATAGTCGGCTTTATAAAATTCCATTCTAAAACTATTCGGGTTTTCTAGCATTTCCCGGTTAAGGCGCAGCGGAGTTACGACTCCATCTTCATTGGTCATAGTCGCGCTGGCGAAGCGCAAATTCTTGAGCTTTTGCGGATCAGTATCTCCCAATGAGATACTAAGCGAATCATTTGTCCCGTTGTTCTGGTACTCGACAGAAACATGTTTGAATGGCGAGACAATGGCAGAAGGTTGGGCGAAATAAAACGTCTCCGGCGTATAGAGGGCAAGACATCCAGTCGTGAGAGCCGCCGACGCTAACAGCAAGCAAGTCCGCTTCGCAAGGGTCATAGTGTAATCCCGTACGGCCATGTCTCAATCTAACAACGCAACCACTTCCTCCAAGCTCCAAACGTGATCGAAGATACCTGATTCAATCCATCTCACCCGGTGCTAAAATCGTTTTAATTAGAGACATTCCGTAACCCTCCTCGAGCTGGCTTTTGAGCCGTTCATTCATGCCCCAATCGTCGGTAATCGATTTCTTTTGAGTGCTTCGGATATCAATAAGCCTCAGCTTTCGGTTGCCCAGGATTTCCTTGAGCAGTTCTTGCGGTTCCGGGCGTGAAAACGGGCAGACAAAGGTTCCAAAGAAATCGGGATGGAAGTCTTCCTCTTCAACGAACTGATTGGGGTGAGCGTGGAAGACGATCCACGTGTACATTTCCGCCATGCGCCGACTTTGAATTGTGGCTGGGGCAAGACCAGCAATTTTTACAGATGCTACTAGGGCCCCGCGCACGGAGTCCGACGGCTATCACTGAGGAAGGCACGAATAGTCAAAGGTCCTTCGACGGCGCCGGGCTCCTGCGGAGGGCAGCAGCCCGGCTTGCTCAGGATGACGGAACTTTTTGTGAGTCGCTCACGCGACGGTTACCGATGCTCAGGCGTGCGGAAGCTGCTCAGGGTGCGGAGGTCGTGCTGGAACGGATCGTCGAGGTGGATTTGCTTGCCCTCGCCGATGTAAATCAGATCCCAGTCGATGACATAGGAAAGGCGCTTGTGCAGGATCGTGCGCATCGCTTCGCTGCGGAGATTGGCGCGCGTGTTCGGCGGCGGCTGGATGAAGAAATCGCGCTTGGCGAGGCCGGGCAGGCCCTGCTGGTTGAGCGCCGTTCCGGGCAGGCCGGCGAGGAGCGACTTCGAGGGATCAAGCGAATGGTACTCGAGGTCGAGGCTTTCGAGCCACGTGTCGCGCCATGTTATCCCCTCCGATTTAACGAAGGAATCGAGCAGGTAATGCTTGGTGATCCAGTCGAGCTTTCCGATCAGCGCCTGCGGATCGCGGCGCAGTTTGTCGAGCGTGAACCGCCACGCCTCGACCGTCCACTTCCCGTCGGCATCGAGCTCGATTTTCCCCGAGCAGGCGGCAGCCAGAAATTCCTCCAGCAGATCGAGGGCGGGGCGCTCGGCGTGATCGGCCATCTCGACTTTCCACGGTCCGTTCGGATGATGCGAGAGCTTCCGCATGGCGCACACCGGTTCGTGGAGCGCGATGTCGGGCAGCGCGTCGGCCTCAAGCAAATCGAGCATGAGCGCGGTCGTCCCCACCTTTAGCGCATTGGCGAAGGGGAGAAGATTCGAGTCGCCCAGGAGAAGGTGAAGGCGACGAAACCGGCGGTAATCGGCCAGCGGCTCGTCCCGGGCATTGATGAGCGCGCGATTGAACTGCACCCACTCGTAAATATCGGTCTGGATGAAATCGGCGCGCTGGGAAATCTGGTACGGCACCGCTTCGCCGGCGTCCATCTTCCCGTAGCGCCGCGGCGCCTGGGTCATCCCGACCCGGCCCGCCCCCACCAGCAGGATGCGCACGGCGAGGAAGGTCAGCAGCGTGTCGATATTGCGCTTGGTCAGCGGCGCATCGCGATTGAGGAGGTAATTCTCGTGGCAACCGAACGTGGCGCTCGTGTAGTGATCGATGTTATTCTTGATGAAGGAAACGTCAGGCAACAGATGAAGTTCCTGCAGCGCCTGCTGGAGCAGGACCTCGCCGACCTGGTCGTAGGCCACCACATCGGCGAGAGAGAGACATTCCGGCGTGCAATACTCGACATGGCCCATATCGAGATAGAGGCGGCCGCCGTTAAAAAGAAAGCCGCCGTTGCCGGCTGGCTCATCATAGTCGCGATCGTGCAGATCGATCAGCCCGAGCTTTTTCTTTTTGAAGATGTAGTCGCGGACCCGGGTGGGAACGGCCGGAAGCCCGAACGATTCGGGAGCCATACAGCCATATTCGGTTTCCAAACCGGCGAGCCGCTTCATGCCTTAACCGTACCGTTGTTTTGGCGGCTGCCAACCCGCGTCTCGCAAAAAAATCAGGCCGCCTCGCGCCCGCCGAAAAATACTCGCAAAGAAATCGGCGCGAGGTCTACCCTTTCCCGTGCTGACTTTTGTTTTCAAACATCCGCTGATCCTCCTGCTCGGCTTGGGTTTGATCGTGCTCGGTCTTTACCTCGGCTGGCGAAAGCATCAGCTGCTTCTCTCGGGCCATCTCGCCGACGGCGAAGTCGTCGAGCTCATTCCACATCGAGGTTCCAAGGGTGGCACCAGCTACAGCCTGCGCGTGGCCTACACCCAGCAGGGCGGCGCCAAGGCCGAATTCGAGACGACGTTCTCCAGCAATCCGCCCCTCCATCAACTTGGCGAGAAAATCCGGGTCGTCTGCTATCCCGACGCCGAGACCCCCGACATCCTCGCCTTCCCCGACTTGTTCCTGTTTCCCTGGACCTGCTTTTGCGGCGGCGTTTTCATCCTGCTGATGTGCCTTGGCTTTGCGTACGGCCCTTACCTCATCGACGCCGTTTACCTGCCCCATTTCGCTCCGCCCGATCCGCTCAAGGTCTATTCACGCTAGGTCCACTCTTTTATTTAAGAACCAGCCTCTAGACAAATGCGCTCTGATTGCGCATTCTCTCCCCTGCGTGCCTCCTGAAAGCCCGACATCTCCCGGCGCCTTCGCCACCGCCGCCTCGCCGGAGAAAGCGCCGCCCGCCCGCCCCGCGATCAATCCCCGGACTTTTTTGAAGCGGCTCGCCTCCTGGATCGCGCTTTGGATCGTGGCTCTCTGGTTTGTATTTTGCGGCTGGGACACCGGATGCCTGCTCCTCATCGCTTTTTTCGGCTTGGCCGGACAATGGGAATTTTATCTCGCCCAGGAGGAAAAAGGACACAAGGTTTTCAAGCAAAGCGGTCTTTTCTGCGGGGCGCTCATTTTCGCCAACTCGTGGTATTTCCTGATTCTTCATCCGGGCCATGCGCGCTTCGTCCACTTTGGCGAGGAACTCGTTTTGGTCTTCACCCTGCTCGGCGCCTTCATACGGCTCGTTGTGGTGCCGGAGGCGCACCGCGCGCCGATCACCACCGCGGCGCTCACCCTGCTGGGGCTGCTCTACGTCCCTTTTCTCTTCAACTTCGTGGCGCTGCTCGCCTTCATGCCGGGAGATCCGCACGAGAACCGCTTTTTCCTGATCTATCTTTTAGCGGTGACGAAGTTTTCCGATGTCGGCGCCTATGTCGTCGGCTCGCTCATCGGGCGGCACAAGATGATTCCCCGTATTAGCCCGGGCAAGACCTGGGAGGGCTTCGCGGGAGCCATCCTGACCTCCCTGGCCATCAGCATCGCGCTGACCCATGTCATGGGCGCGAGAGTCCAGGCGATCTCCTTTGCCGACAGCGTCATTCTGGGCCTGCTCCTGCCGCTGGTCAGCGTGGTGGGCGACCTGGCCGAATCGGTGGTCAAACGCGACGCCTCGATCAAGGACTCGGGCCGCTCCATCCCCGGCATCGGCGGCGCGCTCGACCTGATCGACAGCATTCTCTTCACCGCGCCGGTGCTCTACTTTTACCTGCAATTCACCGCCCCATTGCAGCCGTAAAGTCCAGCTTAATGGCCAATCACAAAGCCACGCAGGTTGCCCCGCGCAGGCTCCCAGGTTTCGTGCTGCTTGGTGATGAAGCCCGATAATTCGCTTTGAGCAACGCCTTCGAGAAAGGCTTTCAATTCGGCCCGCGCGCCTTCGGCGACCAGTTCGACGCGCCCGTCGGGTAGATTGCGCACAGTCCCGGTCACATCGTAGCCGCAGGCGAGCTGCCGCACGGTAAAACGGAAACCGACTCCCTGCACCCGGCCGGAATAAAGCACCGTCACCCGTTCCATGACTCTAGGTCTCGTCCAACTTGACGCCTTCGGCTTCCAGAAGCGGATTCACCTGGTCAAAAAGCCACTTCAGGACCGCGTCGTTGGTGGGTGAGTCGAGGTAGGCCAGGAAAAGGCCGGTCGGACCTTCGCGAAAAACCAGGGTCCGGTTGCCAAAGGCCGCCACCCCGGTATGGGCGGCGCGCTGCTCGGCGCGATTGGCCGATAAAATGCCCTGGCAGGTCACGGCGATAAAGCAGAGATTGTCGGGCGAAATCACGCTGTTCGCGCACCAGCCGGAAAGTTTTCCTTCCTCAGAAACAAACGCCGCCGCGACCATCCCCTCGATCAAGGCTATTTTCTCAAAAGCTTTTTTCACAGCACCATTTCACATATTGGACCCGCAGGTCCTCGGTGGTCCACGCCGTATCGAAGACCGCATGGCGGACCCCCATGTTATCCGCCACCAGCACCTGCTGGAGATGCGGCCCCAGCAAGGTCATGTGGTTGAAATAATCAACTTCCAGGGCCACGGCAACGTCGGCCATCTTGCGATAAATAAAAGAGGTGATAAAGGCGCAGCGGTCCGGCTCGGCCATGCGCGAGCCTTCGACCAGTTCACCGGTCAGGTTGACGCTCCAATGGGAATTGACCTGGGGAAGCGGGGTTTCTCCCGTGCCCAACAGGCCCGGTTCAGGGAAAAACGCCGGCGCGACGTCATCCCGTGGCGGAGCTTCCTGCATAACGCTCAAGGAGGCGGTGTTCGACGGCTTCTCACCAGAGACGGCGTAGAATTCGCCTCCGGCAGGGCTGATGTCCGGGCCCGGCCCATCCGATTGATCGCTCGTTTCCAGTAATTGACGGTAGGGAATTTCAATCGTCCTGGGCGGGATCTGGGTCAATTTGACCGCCTTGATGCGGACGCGCCCCTCGTCCCAACGGATCATGTCCCTGAAAGCCGCCTCGCCACCCTTGCCGGGATACTGCGCGTGGAAGACCTCGCCTCGAAAGATGAAAATGTCGCCGCTCTGCTGCCGGCTTCGCACCAGGAGGAGGACCGAATCGCCCGACAGGCATCGCATTTGCACGATGTCAGCGAGGCCCACGAGGGGGTTGTCCTTGTCATTCTGAAGAGGTTCGTCCGGGCGGCTCGGCTTGAAAAAGCCCTTGATGGCTTCCAATGCGAGCGCGAAATCCCTCGGCGTACGCGGACGCTCCAGGAAAAAATCGGCGCCGTTCTGGTAAGCCACCGCCCGTGACGTCTCATCGGCCGAATCACTGACAATGATGAACTTGCTGGCCGGAGCCTGGTGTTTGATGAGTTGCAGCAATTGCAGGCCGTCCATCGCGTCGAGCACGGTATCAAGCAGGATCAACTCGTATTGCTGATGCGTCAGCTGCATGGCCCGCAAGGCATCCAGCTCGACATCGACCTGGGTCTGCGTATCCCCCAGCTTGAGCAAACCCTGGCGCATCGTCTGGGCGTACTCGCGATGCGAGCTGAGAATAAGGGCCTGGTGCAGCATCTTTGTTCGTCTATGCGGGGAAAGGATACGCCATCCGAAGCTTTGCGTGAATAAAAGACATACGATAGCCGGTTAATCAACGACGAAAGCAACCCGCCCGTCCCGAGTGCCAGTCCGGCTCCTGCGTCCCATGGACATGAAACGTAAATCGTCGAGGCCGTTACTCAAGGCTTTTTCGGCACGAGCCACGGGCCTGGGTGGGCGGCATCTGCGGAAGGCGGCAAGCTTCGCCTGAAAAACGTGGGCCATCCGTGCGCGCGCGCAACGCGTCCTTGCGTTATTCGGAAGACTTGCCAAATTTCAACTCTTCATGTCGTTGATTCACCGAGTCCTGCAACATCTCATGGGTATTGTTGCCCGTTTGGTTTGCGCGCGCCCCCGCGTGATCGTGGCGATAGGGATTCTCCTGGCCGTGGCCAGCAGCGTGATCGTGATCAATCGCTGGAACGTGGTCAACAACACGAGCGATCTCCTCAGCGACAAGGTCGCGTCCAAAAAATATTACGACGAACTGAAAAACGACTTTGGCAGCGATTACCGCTTCATCGTCCTGATTCAATCGGATGACCCGGTCCAAAATCGGCGGGCGGCGGACGAAATCGGGAAGTACCTGGAAACGCTCAAGCCCCAGATCTCCACGGTCCTCTCCAAGATCGATTTTTCCGCGATCAAGCCGCGTCTCCTTTTCACCCGGTCGCCGGAAGACCTGGAGAAAATCGCCGCCCAGCTCGACGACCAGGTCAGCCTGCAAAAGCAAACCCAGGACAAGAACCAGAAGATCCAGCAGATGGCGCTCGATCTCAATTCCATCCTTTCCGAGGCGAACCAGAAGTTCGACGACAAGTACCTCCGCGACAAAAAGAACTGGCCCGACTTCAAAAAATTCGTCGCCCAGTTTGTCTCCATTCTCAACAAGGTAGCCGCACAGGCCGACGGCAAATCGCTCGCGCAGGAAGAGTCGACCGCTTCCACGGACGACAGCGCCCTCGACGACTTCGACGCCAACGAGATGCTCGCCGAGCACGAATACTTCAGCCTTCAGGGCGGCAAGGCGATCCTGGTTTTTGCCTATACCGGCGAAAACGCGGAAGAAAAAGATTCCGCGTCGCCTTTCAGCAACACGACCAAAAAAATCCGCGACCACCTGAAGACCATGGAGGCCGGCTATCCGGGCGTGACGCTGGAGTTGACGGGCGAACCGGCCCTCGATACCGACCAGGCGGAGGAGGCCAATTCCGACGCCCTCAAGGCTGGCCTGATCACGATGGCGCTGATCATCGCCCTCTTTTTCTTCAGTTACCGCACCTTCCTGCGGCCGACTATAGCGATCCTGGTTTTGATCATGGCCGTGCTTTGGTCGCTCGGCTTCGCTCTCATCACGGTCGGCCATTTCAACATTCTCTCCATCGCGGTGATTCCGATGGTCCTCGGCATCGGCATCGACTTCGGCATCCAGATTCTCGGCCGCTATGAGGAGGAACTGGGCCGCGGCCGGACCGTGAATGAAGCGGTGACGGCGGCCCTGCAACACACCGGAGTGGCGATCATCACGGGCGGCAGCACGACCGCCGCCGCCTTTTTCACGCTTTGTTTCAACGACTTCATCGGCCTCGCGGAACTCGGCGTCATCGCCGGCGCAAGCATGATCTTCTGCATCGTCGCCAATCTGGTTCTCCTGCCGGCGGTCTTTCTCTTGCGGGACAAATCCCGGAGCCCGGATCAACTCAAGGCGCAGTCGAGCAACTCGGCCTGGAGTTTTATTCAGACCTGGGACCGCGACATGGTCCGCAATCCGTGGCTCTGGATCGGCATTTCCGTCATCATTTCCATCGCCGCCGCGATCAGCCTTCCCCAGCTCAAGTTCGATTATAATCTTCTCCACCTCGACAACCAGAACGCCCCCTCGGTCAAGGCCCTTTACGAGGTCATGGACGCCTCGAAGAGTGACCAGGGCAACCAGGTTTCCACGATCTATGCCTCCGTCGTGGCCAACAATGTCGACGAGGCGCGTGAGCTTTCCAAAAAACTTCTCGCGCTTCCGGTCGTCGCGAAGGTCGATTCGATCCTCGACCTGGTGCCAGAGGATCAGGACAAGAAAATACCCATCGTCCAGCGCATCGTGAACGCCGCCGCGGCACTCAACGTCAAGCCATCGACCGGAAAACCGGCCGACATCCCCAAAGCGAGACGCGACATCGCGAGCCTCCTCAGCCAGGCCCGGGAAGGCCTCAAGCAGGCGAAAGCTTATGTGAGTATTTCCAAGATCGCGACCGATGCCGTGACTGCCTTCAGCACGATGATTCCCGCCCTGGAACGCGCCGATAAGGCGCTCAACTCCGCTTCCGTTGATGTCATTCAAAAGCGCTTCAGCGCCTCGTCCACCGGAGCCTTCAGCCGGATGCAGGCGAACATGGAATTGCTTAAGAGCCAAAAGGCCGACCGGGGTCTGACGCAGGCCGACATCCCCCCGCAACTGCAAAAGCTCTTTCTCGCCTCCAATGGAAAAATCCTGCTCCAAGTCTACGGCAAGCAGGACCTATGGGAGCGCGGCCCGGACGAGGAATTCACGAAGGCCCTGGTGGCTCCCGACGTTGCGCCCAAAGCCACCGGCACTCCGATCCTGAATTACTACGCCACGGCGTTGCTGCGCGATAGCTACCTCTGGGCGGCGGTCTGGGCGTTTGTCGCCATCGTCGTCCTCATCCTGCTCCATTTCCAAAGCTTGAAATACCTTCTGCTCACGCTCACGCCGCTCGTCCTCGCCGTGCTCTGGCGCACTGGCGCGATGGTCTGGTTCGGGATCGAGTTCAATCCGGCTAATATCGTCACGCTCCCGCTGATCATCGGCATCGATGTCGCCTTTGGAGTCTACATTATCGACCGCTATCGCGAGGACGGAAAGCTCAGCATCTTTGCCGGCAGCACCGGCAAGGCGATTATCATGTCGTCGCTCACGTCGCTCTTCGGGTTCAGCTCGCTGCTGATCTCCCAGTTCCGCGGCATGTTCGACATCGGCCAGTTGATGTCCCTCGGCATCGCCATCGGCCTTGTCACCGCCATCTTTATCCTGCCCCAGATTCTGGTCCTGCTGAAGCCTCGTCCTCCGGAAGGCCCCTGATTGGGGCCCATGAGACCTGGGGGATGCCCCCTTCGTCCTACCGTCTCATTAGTCGCATCTCCCATAAAAAGCCGTTGCGCGCCGCCTATTCTTGGCCAAACTCTTGAACTATGAGCGCCGTCACCTCCCTCCCCGCCTGGCACGACCTTGAGAAACATTATGCGGCGAACAAGCTCGTTGCCATGCGCGACCTCTTCGCGAAGGACCCTGACCGCTTCAAGAAATTCTCGCTCGAGTTTGAGCGCATGCTCCTCGATTTCTCCAAGAACCGGATCACCGACGAAACGATGGCCCTGCTCCGCGCGCTGGCCGTCGAACGCGACGTGGCGGGCTGGACAAAGAAAATGTTCAACGGCGAAAAGATCAATATCACCGAGAACCGCGCCGTCCTCCACATCGCTTTAAGGAATCGTTCCAACCGGCCCATCCTCGTCGATGGCAAGGACGTCATGCCCGAGGTCAACGCCGTGCTCGCGCACATGAAGGATTGCTCGGACAAGGTCCGTTCCGGCGAATGGAAGGGCTACTCGGGCAAGTCGATCACCGATTTCGTCAACATCGGCATCGGCGGCTCCGATCTCGGACCCGTCATGGTCACTGAGGCGCTCAAGCCCTACGCGCAAAGGAATCTCCAGGCCCACTTCGTCTCCAACGTCGATGGCACCCACCTGGCCGAGACGCTGAAAACGCTCTCGCCCGAAACCACCCTCTTCATCGTCGCCTCCAAGACTTTCACCACGCAGGAGACGCTGACCAACGCCCACTCGGCCCGCGACTGGCTTCTCGCCGCGGCCAAGGACGATTCGGCCGTGGCCAAGCATTTCGTCGCCCTTTCGACCAACGAGAAAGAAGTGACCAAATTCGGCATCCATCCCGACAACATGTTCGGCTTCTGGGACTGGGTCGGCGGCCGCTATTCGCTCTGGAGCGCCATCGGGCTACCCATCGCGCTGAGCATCGGCTACGAGAATTTTGTCGCGCTGCTTGAAGGCGCCCATGCGATGGACGAGCATTTCCTCAACGCTCCGCCGGAGAAAAATATCCCCCTCACCCTCGGCCTGCTCGGCATCTGGTACAACAATTTCTTCGGCGCGCGCACCCACGCCATTCTCCCTTATGACCAGTACATGCACCGCTTTCCCGCTTACTTCCAGCAGGGCGACATGGAAAGCAACGGCAAGGGCGTCACCCGCGACAGTGAGCCGGTCGACACCGTCACCGGGCCGGTCATCTGGGGCGAGCCGGGCACGAACGGCCAGCATGCCTTTTACCAGCTCATTCACCAGGGCACCCAGTGGATCCCCGCCGATTTTCTCGCGCCGATCGAGACGCAAAATCCGCTCGGGAAGCATCACCTCATTCTCCTCTCCAATTTCTTCGCGCAGCCCGAGGCGCTCATGCGCGGCAAGACACCCGACGAAGTGCGGAAGGAACTCGAAAAGGAGGGCCTGACCGGCGAGGCTCTCGAAAAATTGATTCCGCACAAGGTCTTCACGGGCAATCGCCCGACCAACTCGATTCTCTTTCCCAAGCTGACCCCGAAAACGCTCGGCATGTTGATCGCGATGTACGAGCACAAGATTTTCACCCAGGGCATCATCTGGAACATCAACTCCTTTGACCAGTGGGGCGTCGAGCTCGGCAAGCAACTTGCCAAGGCGATCCTGCCCGAGCTCGAAAAGCCGGGCACGATCAGCGATCACGACAGCTCGACCAACGGCCTCATCAATCGCTTCAAGGACTACCGCGCCGGGCACGGCATCGGGAATCAATAGTTTACTCTTTCGTCATCGTGAGCTTGGCGGCGGATAGGACTTATAAGTCGTATAGGACCTATAGGTCCCATGTTAAAAATGAGCGCAACCTTTGACCCACCCTCATATGTCCGCGACATCGAAGCTGCCGCGCAAGCGGGTGGCTGGACGATTCGCCATCTCTCTCCCACCGCGAGCGCGACGCGGCCCTGGCTGCAACGCGCGGCCCAAACCGGCCCCGACGCGCCCCACGTTTATCTTTCGGCCGGCATCCACGGCGATGAAATTTCCGGGCCGCTGGCGTTGCTTGACATGCTTCGTCAGCCGGAATTTTTCGCAACTTTCAACGTCACGATGTTTCCCATGCTCAACCCCGACGGTCTGCTCAAAAATCTCCGGGAAAACGGGGATGGCATCGACCTCAACCGCGACTATCGCGATTCGAAGTCGGCGGAGATCCTCAGCCACATCGAGGCGCTCAAGACGCTGGGCCGCTTCGATGCGGCCATGATGCTGCACGAAGACTTCGAAGGCATCGGCGCCTATCTTTTCGAGCTGAACGATTCGCTTCCGCCCACGCTTGGCAGCGACATCATTGCGGCGATGGGTGGCCATGTGCCGATCGATCCGCGCCCGGAAATCGACGAGTTTCCCGCGCATGGCGGAGTGATTTCCCGGAAGGAGATTGTCGCGCTGAGCGGCCCGATCGAAGACCGCCCCGATTGGCCCGAGGCGATTTATCTCAGCGTAAACCATACCCAGGTCGCCTACACCACAGAAACACCCAAACCTTTTCCCCTCGGGCAACGCGTCCAGGCGCAGATCGCCGCGGTCAAGACCCTGCTCGATATGCTCAAATTTACTCTTCCAAAAAATTAACCCTGTCATCCTGAGCAAGCCGGGCTTGTCTCGCGCCGTCGACGACCTCCAACTATTTGCTCGGCAAGGCGGGTTACAAACGAATAGTTAGAGATTCTTCGACAAGCTCAGGATGAGAGGCAACTTAGGTTATGTCCGAAATTCGCAATGTGATTCTCGACTGGTCCGGCACGCTAGTCGATGATTTCGGCCCGGTTCTCGAGGCGACTAACGAGATTTTCAAGCATTATGGCAAACCGGCCTTCAGCGCCGAGGAATTCCGGGAAAAGTTCTATCTTCCGTTTCCCGCGTTTTACCAGGAATATCTTCCCGAATCGGCCCTGCCGGAACTGGACCACCACTACCATACCGCGTTCAAGCTTCTGCAGACCGGCATCGCGCCGCTGCCCCATTCGCTTGATTTTCTGGAATACCTGCGCCAGCGCGGGATGCCGACCTTCCTTCTCAGCACGATCCATCACGAACATTTCGAGGCGCAGGGTGGACGTCTCGGCGTGAAGCACTATTTCAAGCAGGCCTACACCCAGGCTCTCGACAAGCGCAAGGTTATCCTCCATCTGCTGGCCGAGCACGATCTCGACGCCTCCGAGACGATCTTCATCGGCGACATGGTCCACGACATCGAAACGGCCCGGCACGCCGGCGTGATCAGCTGCGCCGTCCTGACCGGCTACGATTCATTGCAAAAGCTGAAGAGCGCGAATCCCGATCTTCTCTTTCGCAATTTGCGTGAAGTGCGCGACTTCCTGGACCGCCATCGCGGCGCGGCCGCGCATCCCCCCGTTCCCACGGTCGGCGCGTTGATTTTTAATCCCCAGGGCGACGTGCTGATGATCCAGACCCATAAATGGAGCAACAAATGGGGCATTCCGGGCGGCAAGATCAAACCCAACGAGAAATCGGAAGATGCCCTGCGCCGCGAAATCATGGAAGAGACGGGCCTCAAACTCACCGACATCCGCTTCGAGCTGATGCAGGACTGCATCGAGCCGCCCGAGTTTTATAAAAAGGCCCATTTTCTCCTGCTCAACTATACCGCGACGGCTTCCGGCACCCATGTGGTGCTGAACGACGAAGCGGAAAACTATCGCTGGGTTTCGCCCGAAGAAGCCGGGCAGCTCGATCTCAACGGCCCGACCCGCATCCTCCTCGATTATGTCCGATCTCATCCGCGTCGTTGATCTGGAGGTCTTTGCCCACGTCGGCGTGCCCGATGCAGAACGGCAGGAGGCCCAGCGGCTCCTCATTTCGCTGGAGATGAGCTGCGATTCCTTTTCCCATGCCGCCGGCACAGACAACCTGGCGTGGACGATCAATTATTTTGACGTGGTCCAACACGTCAAAACCATCGTGGCCAAGCGCCCGCGAAAATTGCTCGAAACCTTGGCCGAAGAGGTTGCGTTCGACTTATTGAGGACTTTCCCGATCAAAAAGGTCTTGATCGAAATCAAAAAATTCATCCTGCCGGACACGCGCTACGTGTCGGTGAAAATCGAGCGCGCGCGGGATCATTTGCCCTCCTGATCCAGCTTATGAAACCCTGATCTCGCCCGAGAAGACTTCCACGGCGGGGCCGGTCAGGGTCACGTCTCGAAAAGTATCCCCGTCTACCCGCGCATCGACCGTCAGGACGTCGCCGCCGCGGACCTTCACGCACAAGGGCAGCGCGAGCCGATGGACGAGGTTCGTCACGAGCGCCGAGGCAACCACCCCCGTGCCGCAGGCCAGCGTCTCGTCCTCCACGCCCCGTTCGTAGGTCCGGACAATAAGTTGGGCTGAATCGGTAATATGAACAAAATTTACGTTCGTTCCGCGCGGGAAAACCGAGCTGCGCCGAATCGCGCGTCCGTGCAAAACGACCTCGGCCTCCTCTGCGTTGGGAACATAAACCACCGCGTGTGGGACGCCGGTGTTCATCGAGTGATACTCGATTTCGCCCCAACCGAAATCGGCCCGCTGGTGGAGCTTAACCTCGGTCGGAGCGGTCAGGTTGATCCGCACTTCATCGCCCAGATATTCACCCGTAATCAACCCGGCGGGCGTGAGGAAACGGACCCGCTCCGCATCAGTCCGGCGCAGGGGATGCACAAAGCGGGCAAAGCACCGTGCGCCATTGCCACACATCTCGGCTTCGCCGCCATCGGCATTGTAATAGCGCATCCGGAAATCGGCCTCCGCGTCGCCGGCCAGCTCAACGGCCAGCAGGCCATCGGCGCCAACTCCGCCATGGCGGTCGCAAAGCCGGGCGATCTGTTCGCGAGTCAGGGCGTGGTTCAAGGCGCGGTTGTCGATCACCACGAAATCGTTGCCCGCCCCGCTCATTTTGACAAAAGGAAGACTATCCATAAGCAGTCCAAGGTAACGTCATTGGCCGTCCCTGCAAAGTCCTGAAAGTAGATGGGACCGCATTGCGATATACTTTTGATCTGCCTGCCTAACACGGAAGGGCGCGGGTAATAAAGACCTACCGGACTTAATAATTTGCCACTTATCCTCTTTTCTTCTCAGCTTACTATGTCAGGCTTTGCGGACTGTAAGCATATGCAGGTTCACCGCTACAAGAGATTAGTTTGGGGAGCATGCTGGATTGTTTCGAGCCTTCCGCTCATCGCGGCGCAAAATGCCCTGATCGTGATCGGAACCACCGGAAGTCCTTCGGTGACGACGAACCTGACGACCGTCGCGCAGGAAATTCACGATGGATTGGTTCAGCGCGGATTTTCCCCCGACGCGGTGGAGGTGCTCAAAGCGGAGACGCCGGAGGACCGAATCACGACGGATCGCGTGTTGCAAAGCCTGAAAAAACGGGAGACGTTGGCCGCCTCGGATGAATTCTGGCTGGTCTTACTCGGCTTTTCAGGACGCAGCGATGAAGACGAGCCCGCGTTTCAGGTCAGCGGCCCGCGCTTGACCGCATCAACCCTCAAGACGGCGCTCGGCTCCATCCCGGCCCGGCAGTTTGTCTTTGTCGGGACGAGCGATTCGGGCGGCTTCGTTCCGATATTATTATCCAAAAACCGGTCAGTCCTGGCCGCAACCCGGGAAGAAGGGGAAATCGATCTTCCCCGTTTTCCGGAGGGCTGGGCCGCGGCGTTGAAGGAAAATCCCACCGCCGGCTGGAAGGAGATGGCCGCGCGCGCCGCCACGCTGACGGATAAGATCTACACCGATGAAAGCATGGCCCAGGGAGAACATGCACGGCTGGGCGATCCCGAAACCGGGGCCATCCTGGAAGCGCCCTTCGGAGTGAATTCCGTTGCGACGGCGGCGAAAAAAACCGAGCCGGACGGATCGATGGCCCGGATCAACGCCGCGGATATCAAAGTGGACATTCGAAAGCCCAATGCGGAGTGGGAACAGCACGACGCCACACCGGAGACCAAAAAGCTGATCGAAGCGGCACGCGCCACCCCCAACCCGGAAGGCTTCAACTCCATTCTCCTGGAACAACGGCTCGGCTATAGTGTCGGGGAAGACCGGACGGCCGAAGACTTCGTCATGCAGCGCATCTACATCGCGAAGGAGGACGGCGTCGCGCGCTGGGCCAATTTCATGCTCCCGCAGGATCCGCCCGCGGTGACCACAAAGCTGGAAGCCGCCCGGATCATTCAACCCGACGGCTCCTCCACCGTTTTCAATCCGGCAAAGATGCCGCCCGCCACCGATGACTCCAGCGGCATGGGCGGAGCGATGACGATGGTTTTCATGCCCGGCACACATGCCGGATGCCTGATCGAGATCGCCTACCGGACGCAACATATACTCGATGCCAGCGTCCCCGATTTTTCCGAGGAATTTCCGGTGCAGCAGGATATTCCCGTCCTCCAGACCGAGCTGCAATTGCAGATTCCGGACAAAACGGCGCTCCACTTCAAACTCTGCAATAGCGACCAGAAACCGGCTCGAAACCGTCACCAACGGCCTTCGAACCATCTCGTGGAAACTGGCCGCCCTGCCCGCCTACGAAGCGCTGCCCTATGATCCTCCGGCGCGCGACATCGTCGTGATGCTCGACGTCAGTTCGCTCGAGTCATGGGACTCATTCGCTACGTGGTATCGGCGACTGACGCGCGGTTCGGATATTCAGGATGCGACCGTGAAGGCCAAGGCGGAGGAACTCGCGGCGGGAACGACGAAGCGCGTCGATAAAATTCGCAAGGCGTTCGAATTCGTCTCCGCCCTCCGCTACGTCGCGATCGAATTCGGGATCAACGGCATTCGGCCGCGCACGCCCGCCATCGTTCTCCAGAACCGCTACGGCGATTGCAAGGACAAGGCCAACCTGCTCATCGCGCTGCTGGCCGACATGGGAATCGACGGCCGGTTCGTCCTGCTCAATCGCGGCTCCAGCACGGATGTCACCTTTCCGAGCTGGCAATTCAATCACGCCATTGCCTACGTGCCCAAAGCCCCGGCCGCTGGACAGCCGGACGATCTCTGGCTCGACACCACCGATTCAACGGCGCCGTTCCCGACTCTCTCCCCTGGTGATGTTGGACGTTCCGCGCTTGTTTTCAACCACGATTCGGCCGGATTTCTCACCGTAACGGGGCCCGGCAAAGACGTGACCAACATCGAGGAGCACTGGAATTTCAAGGCGGACGGAGACGAGTTGGATGGCACCCTGCAATCGACCTGGTCCGGCCTCGCCGAGTATGAGGTGCGCAGTTCGGTTCGCGGACTTTCCCCTCACCAGCGCGATTACGTCCTGCAAAAGGAATTGGGAAAGCTGCTCCCCACCGCCGATTTCACCAAGCTTAATCTCACCGCGGCAGACGACCTCTCCCTCCCGATGCGGCTCGATGCCCAAGTGAAGGTCCCGACCGCATCCGAGCCGCATCCTCTTCCTGATTTCGATATCTCATCTTATTTCGCATCTCCGGAACGGGATCGCCCGCTCTTGATCAATAACGGTCAAAAATTACACCTGATCCAGACGGTCGAACTGACTTATGCCCACTATAGTCCCCTGGCCAAGGACCCTCCGCCCTTCGACCAGCAAACCGCCGGCATTCATGCCACCATCTCGTGGCAGATCAAGGGCGACCAGTCCTGGACTCGCACCGCTGAATTGACCATCGACCAACCGGAAGTCGCCCAAACCGATTATGTTCCGGTTCGCCAAATGCTGCGCTCCTGGAGCCAACAACTGTCCCCCTAAAAACATCTATGACCACACCCGACCTCACCCCCGAACAAATTAAACTTCTCACCGAAGTCAAAGGAACCTATGAGACCCTGGCCAAGGAACTCAAAAACCGCATCATCGGCCAGGACGAGGTTGTGCGGGACCTCTTCGTTGCGTTGATGGTCCAGGGCCATGTGCTCATGATCGGCGTGCCCGGCCTCGCCAAGACGCTCATTGTCCGCAGTCTGGCGGAAATCCTCGACCTCAGTTTTCAGCGCATCCAGTTCACGCCCGATCTCATGCCCAGCGACGTGACCGGGACAGAAATCCTCGAGGAAAGCGCGGAGGGCAAGCGGGCCTTCCGTTTCATCGCCGGTCCGGTCTTTGCCAACTTGTTGCTGGCGGACGAAATCAACCGGACCCCGCCCAAGACCCAGGCGTCGCTGCTCGAAGCCATGCAGGAACGGCGCGTCACGGTGGCCGGAACCACCTACCTGCTTCCAGAACCTTTTTTCGTCCTGGCAACCCAAAACCCGATTGAACAGGAAGGGACCTATCCGCTGCCGGAAGCCCAGATGGACCGCTTTATGTTCAACCTCCGGGTCGACTATCCCAGCCGCGCCGACGAAATCGAGATTCTCCAGGAAACGACGCGGGACGAGATCAAGCCGGTGAAAAAAATTCTCACCGGCCAGGACCTCCTCGCGCTGCAACATTGCGTGAAACAGATCCCGGTGCCGCCTTCCGTCGCGGAGTACGCGGTCGACCTGGTCCAGTCGACCCGCCCCGCGTCCGGCTCAGCCCCCGATTTCATCAAGAAGTATATCCAGTGGGGCGCAGGCCCGCGCGCGTCGCAATACCTGGCGCTGGCCGGCAAGGCGCTGGCCGTGCTGGACGGCCGTTTCAACGTGGCCCGTGAGGACATCGCGACGAGCGCCAAGCTGGTTTTGCGCCATCGCCTGATCACGAATTATCGCGCGGAAGCGGACCAGGTCACAGTTGATAATCTGATCGAGCAACTCGTCGCTGCGGCCAAATAAACGCCTACCGCCATGCTTGCCGCCATGCCTCCCGCGATCCCTACCCGGCGCACGACCCCGATCGGGCCGCCGCGGAGCGGGTCAACGCCGCCGCCATGGCCACCGCTACCGCCGATACCGAAAACCTCGTCGCTGAAGATGCCGGTTCCACCGCTCGATCTTGCGCTTTTGCACGACCTGCCGAGTCTGGAACTTCGCGCTCGCTACGTCATGGACGGCTTTCTGACCGGCCTGCACCGCAGTCCCCGGAAAGGCTTCAGCGTCGAATTCGCCGAGTATCGCGCCTATCAGTTGGGAGACGACCTGCGCCGGATCGACTGGCGGCTTTTCGGACGCACCGACCGGCTGCATGTGAAGCAATACGAGCAGGAAACCCAACTCCGCGTCTTTCTCGTTCTGGATACCAGCGCATCGATGGCCTACGCCAGCCGTCCGGATGCGTGGCTCAAAAAGATCGATTTTGCCCGCACGATGCTGGCCGCTCTGGGACTGCTGGCCCTGCGCCAATGCGACGCCTTCGGCCTCGCGATCATCGGCGCCGAGCTCGACGATTTTCTCAAACCGAAGGCATCCCAATCCCATTGGCGGACGGCGCTCGGGCGCATGGACGGGCTGCGCTCCGGCGGTCCGACCGGCCTGGCGAAAGGTCTCACTACGCTGGCGGAACTGCTGCCCCGGCGTTCGCTCGTGGTCATTGCCAGCGATTTTTATGAGGAAAGCGCCGCCCTGAACGCCGCTTTGCGCCGCCTGCATTTCGACCGGCAGGAGATCATCGCTTTTCAAACCCTCGACCCGGTTGAAATCGACTTGAACGAGGATTGGAACGGGTCCTTCGTCGACTCGGAGACCGGGCAGAAGCTGATCCTGGACGCGGTGGCCGTCCGCGAGGGCTACCTCCATCGGTTCCAAAATTTTCTGGCCGCGACCCAGACCAGTTTTCTGGACCAGGGTGGCGATTACTCGTTGCTGCGCACCGATGCCAATCCCATGACGGCGCTCGGACATTATCTCGGCCGCCGAGAACGGCTTTGCTGAACCAAGACCTCCGATGAGCCTCCTCCTTCCCCTTTTCCTCGCCGCCGGCGCGCTGGTGGGTGTTCCGATCCTGCTTCATCTTTTGCGCAGCAAGCCGCGGGTCGAGGTGATTTTCCCCACACTGAAGTTTCTCGGCCCCACCGCGGTGCGCGAGACGAGGATGCACCGGCTGCGCCGCTGGCTGACACTGCTTTTGCGATGCCTCATCATCCTGCTGGTCTGCGCCGCGTTCTCGCGCCCTTTCTGGACCTCGTCGCGCGAAGGGCAGGGTCGCGCAGTGGTCATCGCCATCGATAATTCGTTCAGCATGCAGGCCACCGGAAGGTGGGAGAGCCTGCGCGCCTGGGCCGGCAGCCAGGTTGCCTCCCTTGCCGATGGCGATCAGGCCGGCATTCTGCTGATGAATCCCACGCCGCGCTGGCTGGTGCCGATGACGACGAATCTCGACCAGGTTCGCGAGACACTCGCCAGCCTGCAGCCGGGTTACGAGACCACCCACTACAATGCGGCCCTGCGGCTCGCGGGCGATACCCTGATCCATTCGGGGGCTCGGGAGCTGACCCTGGCCTGGATGGGCGACGAGCAGGAAATAGGCTGGCAGGGTGTGAACTTTTCCCAGCCGATGCCCGACGGCGTCGCCCTGAAATTTCCTCCCACGCCCGACATGCCCAAGCGCCAGGCCGCCATCACGAAAGCCGATTGGGAAGGCGAGGGAACTTCGCTGATGCTAAGGATCGCAATCGCCCAATTCCTGCCCAACCAATACACCCGCACGCTCACCGTCAGCTCCGGCGGAAAGGTGCTCGCGACGCAGCAGGTCACGCTCGATGCCGGAAAGGAAAACAGCGTGCTGGTGCCGTTGACGGGAATAAAGACCGACCAGCTCCAGGATTTCAAAGTTGATCTCGACGCGGACGATCTTCCCGCGGACGACCACTTTTATGTCGTTCACGATCCCGGATGCGCAGATGCGGGTCCTGGTCACGCCGTTTGAGGGAGGCGCCGACGATTTCGATTTTCTTTCCGCCGCAATCAATTCCACGCGGCAGATCGTCGCTGCCCCGCTGAAGGCGGAGGTTTTGCCCGATACCGAATGGCCCGTCCACTCGGTCGTGCTGGTCCGCGGCGACAAGCCCTTCGAGCCACCGCTCGTCGATCGCCTGAATCATTTTTTGCAGGCGGGCGGGATGGCGTGGATTCTCCTGAATGGATCGCCCTCGCAGGGAGCGTGGCTGAAGGAGCAGCATCTGACGACGAAAGCGATCACCCCCGAATCGGACGACACTCCGCTCCATTTGCGGAACTGGGACACGACCCATCCGCTGCTGGCGCCGATTACCGGCAGTCTGGTGTCCTTGCTGGGAGTCGAATTTTACCGGGGATTTTCGGTCGACAGCGTCGATGTCACACCGCTTGCGACCTGGGATGACGGCAGTTCCGCCATCGCCGAGGTCAGCCGTGAGGGTCGCCATTTTCTCGTCAGCGGATTCGACCTCGACCGGGACACCACCAACTGGCCGATGCAGGCTTCCTTCGTTCCGTTCGTCCATTCGGCGGCGCTCTGGCTGGCGCAGGAGCAACCGGTGGCCGGCAACTGGCGGGTGGGAGATGTCCTCACCGTACCCGGCGAAGGCACCTGGGTGGCGCTGGAAACTCCGCGGCCCCAAACCGACCAGCACGTCTCCGGCTCGGTCCGTCCGGAAATGCCCGGCCTCTATCGTTACCATGACGCCACGCAGGACCGGGAATATGCCGTCAATCTGAGACCCGAGGAGTCGGACCTGACTTCCTGGAAAACATCCGACGATCTCGCGGCTCTTTCCTCGCACGCCACGACGGCGGCCGAGACCCCCGTGGCGGCGGTCAATCTTTCCCGCGAGGACGCGGAAAACCAGCAGCGCGTCTGGTGGTGGCTCCTGGCCATCGCCGTGCTGATGATCTTAGCCGAACTTCGTCTCGCCAACCGCACTTCCATCTAGAACTCTCAACCGGAACCAAACCATGCCAACTCTGCTTGAAAAACCTACCCAAGTTTCTGCCCCCTTGACCCGTCCTTCCGACCTGGTGCACGCGCGGCATCGTTGGGAACACTGGCGTGGGGTCCTGCTGACGTTGCTGACGGGCCTCGCCCTGACCCTGGCCGCCCTCTGGACGCTGCATCCGTCGTGGCAGACTCCGGCAAATTGGCGCCTGATCGCCGGTGTCTGGGCCGGAGGTTTTATCGTGACAATACTGGCCGCCATCGTGGGCTGGCGACTGGCCCCCTCCTCGCCGCTCGACACGGCCCAGCAGATGGACCGCCATCTCACGACCAAGAACCGGCTCGAGGCGGCCGCGACCCTGCACGGCTCGACTTCGCCCCTCGCCCAGGCCCAGCGCGAGGAAACAACGGCGTACCTTAGCCGCGAAGCGCGCGGCATTCGCCCCGTTCGCGCCCTCCCGTGGTTGGTGGCGGGAATCGTTCTGTTGCTCGTTATTCACCTCGCCACGCTGGCGTTATGGCTTATTCCCACGCTTTTCCATCCCACCGCGCCGGCCCCGCCTCCGCCGCCAAAAGAACTGCCGAAAGCGTCGATTGTTTGGAAGTCCCCCGAACCCGAAAGCAAGGCCAACCCCATCGAGGAAGTACCCACGGTCGCCGTCGTGCAGTCCACCACCGGCCTGAAAAACCTGAGCCTCGAAATCGCGGTGAATGGCGCCCCGAAGAAATCCATTCCCCTCCCCGTCACACCCTATGACAAGGCGGGGAAGAACACCCTAAAGACTTCCCTTTATATGGATGAGATAGGGGTCGAGCCTTTTGATGTCGTCTCCTACTACATCCGCGGTCAGCGGATCTCCGATCAAAAATTGCCCGAAACCACCTCGGCCATCCAGTTCGTCCAGATTCGTCCGTTTCGCGACGATGTGGCCCAGGCGCGCGGCGCGACCGGCAATAAAAACTATGATCTCCTGATCCGGCTCAAACTGGCGCAGTTGCTTTCGGTGAAGGAAAATTTCATTCTCGCCCATACCGACCTGCCGGTCACCGATCCGATTCGCATGCGGGAAAATGAGCGGGTGGGCAAGAATCAGGGAGATCTCTCCGCAAAAACCGAGGAGGTGGTGCAGTCTTTCATCCAGGCGGGATACTCCGCCGATTTGATCGATCTCCTGCGTCAGGCCGAACCGCCGATGGATGATGCCTCCAAAAAAATCCTCGCCACGCAGAACAGCCAGGCCCTTCCCTCCCAGGAAAAGGCCCTCAGTCTCATTGTGGAAGTGGAAAAGTTTTTCCGCAAAGTCATGGCCCAGGGAGGTTCCGCCCCGCCGAGCGACAATCCCCCGGATCCCTTCAAGGACAAGCAAAAGCACGAGCTGAAGAAGCGAATGGAGGTCGCAGCGGGGCAACTGGAACTCCTGGCGAAAAACCAGACAAAGCTGGCCGGTGATCTCAATCATCCGGAGAAATCCGATTCCGCAAGCCCGTCTGCGTCGGGCGCTCCCGCCGCACCAAGCCCAAGTAGTTCGCCGGGAACGGATGGAATTCCGACCCCCGCCAACCCGCCCGGAACGCCCGGCGGCAATACCGACGATTCCCAAAAGCCGGTTCCGTTGCCTCCCGGCCAGGCCGTCGATCCGTTCGGACCGGATGCCGCCAAGGGCACCTTTGCGGAGCGGCAGACCCGGGTGCTCCAGGGAATTGAAACGCTGCTCAATACTAATAACGTCCTTCCTTCGGCCGCGAACGACGCGTTAAAGGACGCCCAAAAGGAGGCCGCCGAGGCGACCCACGATCTCGATCAGGCTGACGAAGCAAGCGCGCGGGGACCGGCGGCGAATGCCGCGCAGGATCTTCAACAGGCTGTCGCGGCGATGAACAGCGCAGGCGAACAGGAAACCAAAATGGCAATGGAAGAGGGCCAGCAAAAGCTGAATGACCTGGCGGGGCAACTGCGAGCCCTGGCTCAAAAAAATCCCCCTGACGCCCAGCAGAAGCTGGCCGATCTGGCGCAGCAGCTTCAGGACGTCCGAAAAAATCTCGAGGACGAGGCGGACAAACAACAGGCAGGCGGTTCCGCCGCGGGTGCCCAGCGTTTGGAGGCCCTCGCCCAGGCAATCGCGGATCAAAAGATCCCCGGCGACCTTGCGGCCATGAGCAAGACGGGCCTCGACGCAAACAAAGCCGCCGCCGATGCCAATAAGCTGGAGGCATTGGCTGGCAAGGCGGCGCATGGTGCGATTCCCGGGAAGCCTTCCGCCCAGGACCTTGCAAACGTGATCAATGCGTTGGAAAGAAGCCGCGCGAACCTGGCCCGACTGGCGCAGGAGGCTGGCGGGACGTTGCCTTCTCCGGCGGGACAACCCGGAGCGACGCCCGGTCAAAATCCTGCGACAGCAAAGGCCGATCAGGGAGCCGGGAAAGGACAGTCGGAACAAGGTCAGCAACCAGGCCAAGGTCAGCAGCAAGGTCAAGGCCAGCAGCAGGGCCAAGGCCAGCAGCAAGGTCAAGGCCAGCAACAGGGTCAAGGTCAGCAACAGGGTCAAGGCCAGCAACAGGGTCAGGGCCAGCAACAGGGTCAAGGCCAGCAACAGGGTCAAGGCCAGCAGCAAGGCCAGGGTCAGCAGCAAGGCCAGGGTCAGCAGCAAGGCCAAGGAGACCAATCTGGGCAAGGTGAACAATCCGGACAGGGCCAACAGCCCGGTCAGGGCAGCCCATCGCAGGAAAACGGAACGACCGCAGGGTCAGGAGGCTCAGGCCAAGGCGGCGTAGGCGGGTCGGGTGTCGGCGCTGTCAACCCAACCGACCTCCACGAGTCGCCCGCGACGATTGACCAAGCCTATCGCGAAGTTATCGCCGATCTTAAGGACGAGGCCCAATTGACCAGCGTCGTCGCCCCGAAGGCACATACCGACGCGATCCTCCAGAGAGTGATCCAGTTGGAAAAGGACACCCGTTACCGGCCAACCACCCCTTATAACGTGGTGCATGGCTTTCAGGACGTCGCTCCTCCGCTCGATCAGTTGATCCTGGAGCTGAAGGCAGCGGTGGCCCATGCGCAAAGAGATGAGGTGGTCAAGCAACCCGATCTGGATGACGCGCCCGCCGCCTATCGATCCGCCGTATCGGACTACTTTGAAACGATGTCGAAGGATTATCATCCCGACGGCGACGACGGGGATACGAAAAAACCGTGAATTCCGAGCGTACGTTCGAGTGGCAATTGGGCAGCTGGCTCGGATTGTCTCCCCTCCTCTGCTGGGCCCTTTTCGCGTTGCTGGCGGCGGCCGGAGTGGCCCTGGCCATCTGGTTTTACCGTCACACGTTGCGCGCGCTGACCGTACGCCAGCGGATAATCTTGGTTGTTTTGCGTAGCGGATTCTTTTTATCGCTGCTTGTCTGCCTGGCCGGCCCTGCGCAGGTGGAACGCGTTTACGATTCCGCCCAGGATTCCCGCCCGCTCGCCATCCTGCTGGATCGTTCGGGAAGCATGACGGTTCCCGACGCCCATGGCGTGACCCGGCTCTCCTCGGCATTGCGGGTTTGGAAGAAAGTCGAAACCGACGCGATCCATTCCTTCCCCACGCTCCGTTATTTTCGATTCAGCGATTCAGCCGAGGCCGCGCCCGATTTGGAAGGCGCGATGACTGCCCCGGAATCGGGCACAGGGACTCATCTTTACGACTCGTTAAACCAGGTGATGAAGGAAGCCCCGCCCCGTGGCTATGGTGGAATCGTCTGCCTGACGGACGGGCTCGACACGACGGATGCGACCTCGGAGGAGTGCATCTCCCGCGCCCTGCAAAATCATTGCCCGCTCTATTTTTGCGTCGGGGCCGGACAGGCGGCTCCCCAGGAGACCTTGCTTGTGCGCGAGATGGATGTGCCGGGACAAGTCTTGCGCAAATCGCAGTTCACCGCACGCATCGTGGTGGAAGCCCACTCAGGACGTGATCGGGACGTTCCTCTCTCGCTTCGAATGAACGACCAGCCTTTGGCGGAAACCAAACTACACCTCCACGCGGGCGCCAATCTGATTCCCTGGACCGTTCCGATCAATTCCGCGGAACCGGGCCTGATTCATCTCGCCTGTCAACTTGGAGAGGGCGCCGAACAGGAGTCGATCGCCGCGGCGGTGCGTGTCGTCGCGCAGGAACAAATCCGCATTTTGCTTTATCAGGGAAGCCTCGACTGGAGTTACCGCTTCATCAATTTGGCGGTGGAAAACGATTCCAGTTTTTCCGTTACCGGTCTCTTCAGTCCGGATCTGAATTTGACCCGCGAGATCGCCTCCTCATCCCAGGACCCAACCTTGACCCAAATGCCTGATAAAGCATCGGACTTGCAGCCCTTTCAGATCGTCGTCCTCTCGAATGTTTTCGCCGATCAAATGTCGCCGGCTCAACAAAAGGCCTTGTCGGATTATGTGCAAGGCGGGGGCGGCGTGCTTTTCATGGTCTCGGATACGAAAGCGGCGGGGACTTTCACCGGCACAACGCTTGAAAGCTTGATGCCGGTCATTTTTGAGGCGCCGGTGAACAACCCGAACGAGGGAGAGTCCGAAGAGGATTTTCAGGAAAGGATGCGCCAGACAGCGAGCGGCGCCAATCCCTCCATGGAAGGGGCGTTCGCGGCGGAAGCGGAAGGCCAAACGGGTCTGCCTCCGCTTAAATTTTTTGCCTTTCCCCCGGGCCATAAACGCTCCGAAGTGGCCGATCTTTTTGGAGCTGCCACCGGCGGGTTGATCCAGAACCTTCCGCAATTTGCCACGTATGCGCGCGTCCACGGAATCAAGGCCGGCGGAGAGGTTCTGGCCGTTCACCCGGACGACAAGACCGCCGCAAATACCCCCCGCGCCTTGCTGGTCACCCAACGTTTTGGACAGGGCCGCGTCACTGCTCTGCTCACGGACGGTCTCTGGCGCTGGAAACTTTCCCTCCCGAGCACCTCCCACGATCCGGAGATCTTCTGGCAACAGCTTTTCCATCTCCTCGCCCGGCAGCAATCGGCGCATGGGAACCTGCGCTTTGGCCTCCAGCCCTTTTTTGCCTCTTTGGGACAGGTTTCCAATTTTCGCCTCGATGGCGCGCAGGGATCGGATGCTCCCGTCGTCACCGCGATATCGCCCCACGGTGTCTCGCAGACGTTGACGGCCCAACTTGACCCGCCCACCGGTTCCTGGTCCTTCCAGCTCAAGCCCGGCGAAGCCGGCAAGTGGCGCATCCACGCCGAGGACGACCGGGGCGCGGTCATGGAAACCTGGCTCCGCGTCTCGATGGCCTCTCATGGAGAAGAGCTTTCCGGCCTGCCTCCCGACCGGGACGGCCTGCGTCAACTCGCCATGTCGACCGGCGGCAATCTGTTGGATGACGGGAAACCCGACAATTGGTCCTCCGATCATACCGCCGATTCGACCACGCTCCTCAGCAAGCGTTCCCAGCCACTCTGGGACAACTGGATCGTCCTCCTGATTGGTCTCGGATTCTACGTGGCGGAACTCATCTGGCGCCGCCGGGCCAAACTTCTTTGATTGGCCTTCCTTGGCATGGGGAAGATATTCGAGTATCCTTTGGCTGTGCCTGAACTTACCCGGGAACAATTTCTTAAGCTGGTCGCCGCGGGCGGCGCGGCGTTCCTCGGATTGAATTCGCCTGCGCTGGGCCAGGACGCGCCGAAAGGACCGCCTGTTCCGTGGGGCCGCCTCAAGTTTATCGGCGAAGAGGGAGACACCGAGGACTGGCATGTTCATCCCCACGGCGACATTAATTTGATGGATTTGATTCGCGACGAAACGTCGACGAACCTCCAAAAGAAATGGAATGTGGCCGATGTGGCGGACCTGTCGACCATGACTCCCTATCCCTTTCTCTTCATGCATGGCGAGGTCGGGCCCGTACTTTCCGATACCGACAAGCAAAACCTGCGCGAGTATTTTCTTCGTGGCGGCTTTCTCTTTGCGGAGGATTGTGTGAAGGGCTATGGCCACCACGGGATGAACAGGAACAACGATTATTTTTTCCGCGCGATGATGGCGCAGCTCCCCTCTGTTCTCCCCGACGCAAAAATCGAACAGCTCCCGATGGACCACCCTCTCTTCCATTGCTTCTATCATTTTGATGAGTGGCCTCACATGCAGGGAACACCTTGGGGCCCGCACGGCCTGATTCATGACGGCAGGCTCGTCGCCCTGATCAGTCCCTCCGATCTCCATTGCGGATGGACCAATGGCGACCAGTGGTATGGATATGGAAAACAGAAAAAAGCCCTCGAGATGGGAGCGAACATCTATCTCTATGCCATGACGCGGGCCGCCTGATTTCAGCCACGGGACACGGGACGGATTTTCGGGGTGGTCCCGGCGCGAGTCGAACGCGCGACCAAGAGTTTAGGAAACTCCTGCTCTGTCCATCTGAGCTACGGGACCCATTTCTTCGGAAACGCTGACGTTCAATGTAATAAAAAGAGAGTCGTTTTACTATTGTTATTGAATGCCGGATCCGGGAGAGCTCCACAGGTTCAGGACTTCCGCCTCAATTTCCAAAACGAGTTTCAGCCGGCCCGCGCTGGTCCAGGACATCCATGCGGCGCAGGAGCCACGCTTCAATCCGATCCAGGGCTTCCGCCTTGTCGTGATCGTGGAGAAGGAGATGGTACGACTCGGGAAAAAGTTGGAGCTCCTTTTCACGGCTGCCGAGCTGGGCGAAGAACTGCTCGACCCGCGCGGGCGCGATGTAGACATCGTTCGCGGCATAAATGACCAGAACGGGCACGGTGATTCGCGGGGCGGCGTCGAAGCAGCCCTCGATCAGGTCCCGGAGACACTTGAAAAAACGGACGGTGAAGAAGTTGATTTTGTGGGGAGCCGTTTCAAACCAGCGGCGATGCGCCTCGTCGCGGGTGACCCAATTCGACGGATCATCATTGGTCCGCTTGGTATACTCGCTGACATCGATCCGGTGGGTGGACCGCACCCAAAGAAAAAAGCGGAAGACCTGTTCCTGCCGCCACGAGGGCTGGGCCTTGATCGCCACAACCGGTGAGGCAAGAACCAGCCCGGCGGGTAATTCGTCCCTCTTAGCCTGCGCTAGAAATCGGGTGAGCAACGCCGCCCCCATGCTCTCGCCATAATAGTAGATTTGCGCGCCAGGATGCCGGGCCCGGACGAGCGAGAAAAAGGCGCTCAGATCGGCGAACCATTCCCCAATGTCGGCGAGGTCCCCTCGCCGCGCCGGAATGGGGTCATTTCCCTGCCCGCGCAGTTCCGGCGCGAAGGTGGTCACGCCATGCTTCGCCAAATGACGACCGAGCGGTTCGTAATCGAGCGCCGCGCCGCTGAGTCCATGCACGGCCACCACGACGGCGCGCGGAGGCTGGTCTGGTGCGAGGTCGGCGGCCCAGAGTGAATAGGAAAAAGTCTCGCCGTCGGGCGCTTTCCAGCTGTGTTGCGTACAAGTGGTGGTCATCGAGAAAAGGAAAATGGAAGATACCGGCTTTTATTAATGGCCAGTCGGCTTGAGTTGGTACGTCACGACGCCGGGCTCCGTTTCTTCGGCCCCGGAAATATCGCCCACGATCTCGTGCTCGATCTGCGGACCACGACGTTTGAGCTTTGCGAAGAATTCAACGAGGGTCCCGGCAAGCTTAGGGCCGATGCCTTCGATGGCGCAAATTTCTTCCGCCGTGGCGTGGCGCAGCTTCTCGATCGAACCAAAATGGCGCAGGAGTAGCTTCTTGCGATTTTCGCTCACGCCGGGGCAATCGTCGAGCAGGCTCTCGCTCACGCGCTGCTTCATCAAAATCTGATGATAGGCGTTGGCGAACCGGTGCGCCTCGTCGCGAATGCGCTGGAGCAACCGGATCGCGCCGGAGGAATGATCGATGACCAGCGGGACGCTCTGGCCGGGTCGGAAAATCTCCTCGCGCTCCTTAGCCAGACCGATGACGGGAAGATCGCCCAGCCCGAGGGCGTCGAGTTCCCGCTTCGCGCTGCTGAGCTGGCCCTTGCCGCCGTCGACGACGACGAGCCCGGGCCGCCGGATGCCTTCGTTGAGCACGCGCGAGTAACGCCGCCGCACCACCTCGGCCATGCTGGCGAAATCGTCCTGGCCCTCGACCGTCTTGATCCGGTAACGGCGATAGCTGTCGCGATCGGGCCTGCCCCCGCGAAAACAGACCATGGAGGCGACTTTGTGTGTGGTCGAAATGTTGGAGATATCGAAGCACTCGATAATTCCCGGAGGAGCGGGCAAACCAAGCGCCTCCTGCAGCGCGACCACGTCCTCGGAGGGCCGCACGGTGGTGACGAATTGCCGCGCAAAACGCTTGGTCGGACGGGTCGTCCGCTTCAAATCGTCGAGGAGATTGCGAATTTCCGCCGCCCGCTCGAAGTCGAGCCGTTCGGCCGCCTTTTTCATCTCCGCCTTGAATTCAGCCCGCATTTCCCCCGAAGCCCCGTCGAGGAAATCGCACGCCTCCCTGACTTTCGCGAGATAGCCCGCGCGCGTGATCTTGTTCACGCACGGCGCGGAGCAATTCTTGATGATGTGCTGGAGGCAATGCCGGAAATCGACCTCGCCGGGAATTTCCGGACGGCAGCTCCGGATATGGAATTTGCGGCGCAGGAGGCTGAGCGTCTTGCGCAGCGATCCCGAATGGGGAAACGGCCCGAAGTAGCGCACGCCATCGTCCTTTTTCATACGGGTAAGCGTGAAGCGCGGATAGGGATCATTGAGGTTCACCTTCACGAGGAGAAACTTTTTATCGTCGCGAAAACTGATGTTATAACGCGGACGAAACTCCTTGATCAGCTTGCCCTCGAGCAGGAGCGACTCGGGCTCGCTCTTGACCGTATGCGCTTCGAGGTCCCAGATGCTTTCCAGCAGCGCCTGAGTCTTGCGATCGGTCCGCTGGTAGCGGGAAGGATGAAAATATTGGCTGACCCGCTTTTGCAGATCGCGCGCCTTGCCGACATAGATCACGCGATTGAATCGGTCCTTGAAAAGATAGACGCCCGGCTTGTGCGGCAAATCGCGCACCTTCGGCATGACATCGGGACGTTCGGCGACCATGCCTACATTATGCCACAGGGCGCAAGCGACGCCATGCGAACGTCTTCTAAGTCGAGTGAGACGCTTTGACCTCGCATCTCACTGGACCTGTGTTAAGTATAAGAGTCATGTCGCTGGAATTGTTGAACCCGACTGAAGTCCCCCAGGAAGTTCCCGGGTCCGTCCCCCTTCGAACGTTCAAGCCGCGCAACAAACGCCGCATCCTTCTCGCCTTTCCCCGCTACAGTTACAGCTTCGGGACGTTCAATCACGCGTTTCCGCTCATGGGCGACGTGAAGGGATTCATGCCGCCGCAGGGCATCCTCGTCATCACGGCGCTGATTCCAGACGCGTGGGAAATCAAGTTTGTCGACGAAAACATCGCGCGCGTGACGCCGGAAGAGTTCGCCTGGGCCGACGTGGTCTTCGTTTCCGGCATGCACATCCAACGGCACCGCATTCACGACATCACCCGGCGCGCGCACGACGCGGGGAAAGTCGTCGCGTTGGGTGGACCGTCCGTTTCCTCCGCGCCCGATTATTATCCCGATGTCGACCTGCTCCATTGTGGAGAGGCCGGCGACGCCACCCTGCGCCTTTTCCAGCGGATCGATGAAACGGTCGAGCGGCCCGAACAGCAGATTGTCTACCGCACGGTCGAGCGCCTGCCGATGTCGGAGTTCCCCACGCCGGCCTACCACCGGATCAAAGTCCGCGATTACCTGCTCGGCTCCGTTCAATTCTCCAGCGGCTGCCCCTACACCTGCGAATTCTGCGACATTCCCTCGCTCTACGGGCGCAATCCGCGCCTGAAAACGCCGGAGCAGGTGGTGCGCGAACTCGACCAACTCGCCGATGGCGGCGCCGTCTCCGTCTATTTCGTCGACGACAATTTCATCGGCAATCCCAAGGCCGCCGAAGCGTTGCTGGATGCCCTGATCGAATGGCAGCAACGCCCTGATCGCGATTATCTGGTCCGTCTCGCCTGCGAAGCCACGCTCAATATGGCCAGCCATACCCGCATTCTGGAGAAAATGCAGAAGGCGGGCTTCAACAATTGCTTCTTTGGCATCGAGACGCCTGATCCTATTGCGCTCAAGGCGATGAAGAAGGGGCAGAACATGCGGATGCCTATCCTCGAAGCCGTACGGACGGTGAATCGCTACGGCATCGAGGCGGCTTCGGGCATCATCATGGGCCTCGACACCGACACGGATGAAACTCCGCAAGCCCTGATGGACTTTGCGGACGTGTCGCAGATCCCGATCATGACGGTGAACATCCTCTACGCGCTGCCGAATACGGCGCTTTATACGAGGCTCGAAAAAGACAACCGCGTGTTGCACGACGCGGAAGATCGCGACTCCAACATCGTCTTCCTGCAACCCTACGAGACCGTGGTGCGGAATTGGCAGAAGGTGATCGCCCATGTCTTCGACGCCAAGAATCTCTACGCCCGCTACGCCTACAACGCGGAGCATGTCTATCCCCATCGAATCAAGCCGAAGAATCCCCTGGCCCAAGCCACCTGGCCCAACATCAAACGCGCCCTGGGTATTTTCCGGCGCATCCTCTGGCGCGTCGGCGTCTGCAGCGATTATCGGAAATTGTTCTGGAAGATGATGTGGCACGAACTCAAGCAGGGAAATATCGAGACGATTTTCCAGGTCGCGATGGTGGCGCACCATCTCATCACCTACGCGCGCGAATGCACTCAGGGCAAGATGCAGTCGTCGAATTACTCGATCCGCCGCGTTGAGGAAGACCGCGAGAACGAAGCGCTTGCTGCGGCGTGAGCCCGCATTTTTATGCGAACGCGCATTTTGTCCGTTCAGGGACGATGGGCGTTAGCGATCGTAACCGCAACGTTGTTTTACACCGGTATCTGGCGCGATCCATTCGTGCAGCTTTCGATCGAGCTGACCAAAAACCCGATGTTCCTGACCGGTTTTTTCGGCAGCGTGGACTTGCCCTCCACGGCCACGCCAGCGGAAATCCTGCCAAGATATCTTCGCTACGTCAGTTCTGACAAGGGTCCCTTCACGCCGTTTCGAATTGAGCGAATCGGCCGGGTCTTTGTTCTCCCAAGCTCTGGAGGACCAGGCGCGTTGTATTCCGCAGCCCTGATCAATTCGCGCGGTGGGGAAGGTATCGTCATCTTCCGGCATTTCAGCGGCAAATCCGATCCGCTGAATCCCAAAACAACCGAATGGTGGTGGGCGAAAATTTACGATCTGTCGTTGTAATTCAAAGCATCCCCTCGTTCGCTGGTAACCTTGGGAATAAGGAGAAGTTTGCCGTCACCTGATCACATTCCCCAGGGCGTATCCAGCCACCGAACGATTGGGGGCATATTCGGATCGCTTCGCGGATCGATTTTCCTGATTTCCTGTAAATGCTGGACGCGAGCCTGCGCATCCAAGGCCATCACCTTGGCGGATTGATCTTTGGTCATGATCCATTCAGCGGGAAGCTCAGCCCGGCAAGTCGTACAAACGGACGACCTGCGGTCAACCACCAGCGCGTTACACTTGGGGCAACGATGGGGCTGTTGCGACAGGTCCATGGGGCGTCTTTCAAAAAAACAGGGGCAACTTATTCGTCTGGCGCTTGACCATGTCGACCAGGCTTTCCTTGGGTTTGACGCCGAGGAGTTCCTCGATTTTCTGGGTAATCGAGGGCATACCGAAAGGTTTGGGGACGAGGGCGTCGAAGCCGGCCGCCTTGCCTTCTTCCGTCAACTTGGCGTCAAACAATCCGCTGATCAGGACATACTTGGCGTTGGGGAAACGAGGCCCCAACTTTTTCTTGAGAATAATGCCGTTGTCGCCCGGCATGTTGTAGTCGATCAGGAAAACGATCCGCTGGTTGCTCGGGGGAAGGATGCGGAGGGTCGATTCGGCGTCCAAAAAGCAGGCCACCGTAAATTTCAGTTTCAGCCAGTCTCTCAACAGGTTATTGGCTTCGACATTGTCTTCCACAATGACGATCTGGGATGCAGGTTCTACTTTTGACATGGAAATGGGGGTCTGGCAGCAGCTCTTGTTTTGCCCCGATGAGCGGGCTTGATATCAACCGGTAATGGAAAGAAGGCCCGAAATATTGTCTTCAAGAATTCTGGCGTCGAAAGGTTTGAGCATCAGTGCGTCGAGACCAAGCTGACGGGTCTTGTCGACCATATCGTAGCTCATTTCACCGGTGATCAAAATGAATTTGGCCGCCGGAAAGAGGGCCCGCAATTCGTGGAACAGCTCGATGCCGTCCTTGCCGGGAAGTTTGTAATCGATGATGAAAACACCAACTCCGCGAAAATGGTCCGTCGCCTGAAGGGCCTCCTCGGCGCTGCCGAACGTCTGGACCACGTTTTTTTCCCCCAAAAAGGCGTCAAGGGCTCCTCCGATGTAGGGATCATCTTCCACCACGACGATGCTCTGATCTTTGATCTGACGAGGCACGGACTGAAAGTATCCCGCCACGCCATTATCTCAAGCACAATACTTTGGCGCGATGGAGATAGGACTTATGGGGCCCGCAAGACTAATAGGTTTCAAGGCACAAAAAAGCCGGACTGTTGCCAGCCCGGCTTTTCTGAATTTTTCCTGAGCGTCAGGAACGAAAGGACTCGCTTAGTAGTCCATTCCGCCCATGCCACCCATACCGCCGCCGCCATGACCGCCAGGGGCCGCGGGCTTCTCCTTCTCGGGCAGCTCGGTCACGACACATTCGGTCGTGAGGAGCAGGCCGCTGATGGAAGCCGCGTTTTGCAACGCGGAGCGGGTCACCTTGGTCGGATCGACGACGCCAGCCTTGACGAGGTCGACGTATTCGCCGGTCGCAACGTTGTAACCTTCGTTACCCTTGCGTCCCTTGACTTCGTTGACGACGACGGAGCCTTCGCCACCGGCGTTTTCGACGAGCGTGCGCAGAGGCTGCTCGACTGCGCGACGGATGATGTTGACGCCGATCAGCTCATCGCCCGTGACTTCGAGCTTGTCGAGAGCCTTCTGGGCGCGGATGAGGGCCACCCCGCCGCCGGGGACGATGCCTTCTTCCACGGCTGCACGAGTCGCGTGGAGGGCATCCTCGACGCGGGCTTTCTTTTCCTTAAGCGCGGTTTCAGTCGCGGCGCCGACATTGATGACGGCAACGCCACCGGCCAGCTTGGCCAGGCGTTCCTGGAGCTTTTCCTTGTCGTAGTCGGAGGTGGTTTCCTCGATCTGACGGCGGATCTGGGCCACGCGGCCCTGGATGTCGGCATTCTTGCCTTCGCCTTCAATGATCGTGGTGTTTTCCTTGTCGATCACGATGCGCTTGGCGCGGCCGAGATCTTCGAGTCCAACGTTCTCGAGCTTGATGCCGAGGTCTTCGCTGAGGAGACGGCCACCGGTGAGGATGGCGATGTCTTCGAGCATGGCCTTGCGGCGATCACCGAAGCCCGGGGCCTTGACGGCGCAGACCTGGATGGTGCCACGGAGCTTGTTCACGACGAGAGTCGCGAGCGCTTCGCCTTCGACTTCTTCCGCGATGACGAGCAACGGACGGCTCGACTTGGCGATCTTTTCCAGCAAGGGCAGCATGTCCTTGAGGTTGGAGATCTTCTTTTCGTGGATGAGAATGTAAGCATTCTCGAGCACGGCTTCGAGGTCTTCCGCGTTGGTCACGAAGTAAGGCGAGAGGTAACCCTTGTCGAACTGCATGCCTTCGACGACGTCAAGGGAGGTTTCGATTCCCTTGGCTTCTTCGACGGTGACGGTTCCATCCTTGCCGACCTTATCGAGCGCGTCGGCGATGATCTCGCCGATGGTGGTGTCCCAGTTGGCGGAAACGGTCGCGACCTGCTTGATCTCTTCCTTGTCCTTCACCTTTTTGGAGATGCGGGCCAGTTCCTCGGTGATCGCATCGACGGCCTTTTGAATGCCGCGCTGCAGACACGTGGGGTTGGCGCCGGCGGTGACGTTCTTGAGGCCTTCCTTGTAGATGGCCTCGGCCAGAACCGTCGCCGTGGTAGTGCCGTCGCCGGCGATGTCGCTCGTCTTGCTGGCGACTTCGCGCACGAGCTGGGCGCCGATGTTCTCGTAGGGATCTTCGAGTTCGATCTCCTTGGCGACGGTAACGCCGTCCTTGGTGATCGTCGGTGAGCCGAATTTCTTGTCGAGGACGACGTTGCGTCCGCGGGGTCCGAGCGTGGCCTTGACGGCGCGGCTCAGTTTCTCGACGCCGCGCAGCAATGCATGCCGGGCGTGTTCGTCGAACTGTAATTGTTTAGCTGCCATAGTAATGAGTCCTTTCTACTAAATATTTTTTTAAGCGAATGAGCCGAATGGGGCGAATCAGGCCAGGATGCCGAGGATGTCGTCCTCGCGCAGGACCTGATAAGCGGTGCCGTCGATCTTGATCTCGGTGCCGCCATATTTGCTGATGAGCACACGGTCGCCGACTTTGACTTCAAACGGCTTTTTCTTGCCTTCGTCGTCGATTTTGCCGGTGCCGATGGCGATGACTTTCGCTTCCTGGGGTTTTTCCTTGGCGGTGTCAGGAATGATGATTCCGCCTTTTTTGACTTCTCCCTCTTCGAGCGGCTGCACAAGCACCCGGTCGCCGAGAGGACGGAATGTTGGGTTTGCCATATTCTGTCTCCTTTCGTTTTGTTGTTGGTTGTTGTTAAAGTCGTCCTGAATTTGCGCGGGGATGAGGTGTCTATCCCGTCGCGCGCCGCGCGACGGCTACCTTAATCCTTCCGCAAATGCGGGATGACCGTCTTAAATTGTTATTGTTCGGTGACCGCGATCACATTCGCGGCCACGATGACGTGCTTGGTGGTTTCACCATCCATGAGGAGGATAAATTCACCATTTTCCGTCCACGCGATCGATTCGGCTTTGGCGGTGGCGCTTTTGCCCTCCGCGTAGGTGATGGTGTAGATTTTTTGTGTGCTTGTATCAGCCATGTTGGTTCTCTTTGGGTTGGTTTATCCTCTGTCGGAAAATCTATCGGCTGCTCAAAAGGGTTGCCCGGACGACTTGCATTAGAGCGATCATTTCTTCTTTTTATCGTCTTTGTCGACCATTTCAAAATCGGCATCGACCACGTCGTCGGCTTTGCCCGCGCTGGCTCCGGTCGGAGGCGTCTGGGTTTCCGGCGCGCCTCCGGGCGCACCCTGACCCTGCGCACCCGCGCTGGCCGCGGCTTGCTTGTAGAGATCGGCAGAGACGGCGCTGACTTTCTGGTTAAGCGATTCGACGGCCGCTTTGATCGCGTCGACGTCGTCCTTTTCCAGCGCTTCCCTGACTTTCTTGATCTCATCCTCGATTTCGGTCTTCTTGGCCGCATCGACTTTTTCGCCGAGATCCTTAAGCATTTTCTCCGCGCCATAGGCCGTGGAATCGGCATTGTTGCGCAGCTCGATCTTTTCCTTCGCCTTCTTGTCCTCTTCGGCGTGGGCTTCGGCGTCCTTGGTCATCTTTTCCACTTCGTCCTTGGAAAGACCGCTGGAACCGGTGATGGAAATCTTCTGTTCCTTGCCCGTGCCCATGTCCTTGGCCGAGACGTGGAGGATGCCGTTGGCGTCGATGTCGAAGGTGACCTCGACTTGGGGCACGCCGCGCGGGGCGGGCGGAATGCCATCGAGATGGAACGTGCCGAGCTGCTTGTTGTCGCGGGCCAGCGGACGCTCGCCCTGGAGCACCTTGATTTCCACGCCCGGCTGGTTGTCCGAATAGGTGGAGAAAGTCTGGGTCTTCTTCGTGGGAATCGTGGTGTTGCGCGGGATCATCGGCGTTGCGACGGAACCGGCCGTTTCGATGGCCAGGGTCAGCGGTGTCACGTCGAGCAGAAGCACGTCCTTCACGTCGCCCTTGAGCACGCCCCCCTGGATGGCCGCGCCGACCGCGACGACTTCATCGGGGTTCACGCCCTTGTGAGGCTCCTTGTTCACGAGCTTGCGGGCGGTCTCGATGATCTTCGGCATGCGAGTCATGCCGCCGACCAGCACGAGTTCATCAACCTGCGAAGCAGCGAGCTTGGCGTCGGCGATACAGGCGTTGACCGGCTTGATCGTCCGCTCGGTGAGCGAGTCGGTCAGTTGTTCCAGCTTGGCCCGGGTCAGGTCCTTGCGGATGTGCTTCGGCCCGGTCTGGTCCGCCGTGATGAACGGGAGGTTAATTTCGTAGGTCTGCGAGGAGGAAAGGGCGATCTTCGCCTTTTCGGATTCCTCTTTGAGACGCTGGACCGCGTCGGGCTGACCTTTTAAATCGATGCCGGTTTCGGCCTTAAAATCGGCGAGGAGCCAATCCATGATCGCGTTGTCCCAATCGTCACCGCCGAGGTGGGTATCGCCGTTGGTGGCCTTGACTTCAAACACGCCGTCACCGATTTCGAGGACCGAAATGTCGAACGTGCCGCCGCCCAGATCGTAGACCGCGATCTTCTCATCCTTCTTCTTTTCGAGGCCGTAGGCGAGCGACGCGGCGGTCGGCTCGTTGATGATGCGCAGGACTTCGAGGCCCGCGATGCGGCCGGCGTCCTTGGTGGCGTGGCGCTGGCTGTCGTTGAAATAAGCGGGGACAGTAATGACGGCCTGGGTGATTTTTTCGCCGAGCTTCGATTCGGCATCGGCCTTGAGCTTGCCCAAAATAAAGGAGGAAACCTCCTCCGGAGAGTAGGTCTTCTTTTCGCCCTTCACATCGACTTCGATATGCGCGTCGCCGTTTTTCGCCTCGACGATCTTGTAGGGGACGCGGCTTTGCTCGCCCTTGACCTCGGCGAACTTGCGGCCGATGAAACGCTTGACCGAGAAAACGGTGTTCTTGGAGTTGGTGACCGCCTGGCGCTTGGCCGCCTGGCCGACAAGACGCTCCCCGCTCTTGGTGAAGGCGACGATCGACGGAGTCGTCCGCGCGCCTTCGGAATTTTCGAGAACCACCGGCTCGCCATTCTCCATGATGGCCATGCAGGAGTTCGTGGTGCCTAAATCAATGCCTAAAATCTTTGCCATAGGCTCATACCCTGCAGGATATGAGCCGATTCAGGTATCTATCGCTATGTAACTATCGTTTAATAGGTTAGTTTCTATTCCATTTTAGAATGTTGGGCCTGTTCTGACTAAAAAGAGACAAAATGACGCGCCATCAAGTCATCTTGACGCGCGTCGGCGCACTCAAAAATCTTCGTTTTTACTGTTTTTCTTTATAAATTCCGAAGCTGCCGCTAACCCTTACCAGCCCGACTCGTTTTTCTTTTATCTCTTCCATGACTGTACCTACCGCGAGCCGTTTCAGCCGCTATCTGACCGTTATCCTGAGATGGCTCTCCATTACCGTGGCCGTTTTCTTTTTGGCCATGCTCGGCGGCGTCACGATCACGGATCATCTCCTGCCGAAGGTTTATACCGCGACGGCACAGCTACAGATAGGGCCCGCAGGTATGACTGGGACTTCGGCACTCGATCCGAATCATAACAATTCGATTCCTTTTCAAGCCGAGTTTGAGGTCATGCAATCGCCAGATTTTTTGCTTCCAATCATCCACGATCTCGGCCTGGACAAGGTTTGGGCCAAGCGCCTCTCTCCATCAAAGGAAGACCAACTGACTCCCGTTCAAGCGTTGGCCTACATACATAAGATACTGAGGCTCGATTACCTACGGGGAACGAACATCGTCAACATCACCGTTTCGGACGATTTACCCAAGGAAGCCGCCGACATCGCCAATGCGATCGCCGACCGCTACCAAACGATTAGCCAAAGCCCCGTCCGAATCATCTCCCGCGCCGTGCCGCCTGAATACCCATCGAGGCCGAACCGGGCCTTCGATTACATCGTGACCATTCTGGTGGCGGGCTTTCTCGGTGTGATGGCCGCCTCGTTTGTCGAGGTCATCCTTTTGTTCCTACGCGCATCCAAAAGATCGGATGGCTAGAAGTACGGGCTGACCATCGCGATCTAATTCTTGTGGGGAGCGCTTTGCTGCATTTCGAGTTGCTCTAATTTGGCAAGATTTTGACGGGCCTTATCATCGTTGGGATTGATTTGAAGGGCCTGTTGGTATTGCTCCATGGCTTCCCTGACATGCCCCGCCTGCGCCAGGGCCATCCCGAGATTATCGCGGGCAGCGGCATACAAGGGATTGATTTGCGCCGCCGCTTGAAATTGGTCGATTGCCTCAGAACTACGCCCGGCCAAAAAGAGGGCATTGCCCATGTTATTGTGAGCCTCGGCATAATTGGGTTGCACCCTCACGGCATCTGCAAACTGCTCGAGGGCTTCGGAAACATGCCCGGTCTGGGCCAGAACGATGCCCAGGTTATTATGGGTTGCAGCATCGTTGGGATTGAGGTTCAAGGCATGCCTGAACTGCTCAACTCCCTCGCCAACCTGTCCCATTTGGACCAGGGTGACACCCAAGTTGGCATTCGCCTCGGGATAATCGGGTTTGAGGCGCAAGGCCGCTTCGAAGTGGCTTTTCGCCTCCTCCAACTGGTTCTCCATGAGTAAAATTTTTCCAAGATTATTGTGGGGCAGCCAAGCCCCCGGATTGCGTTCAAGGGTGTAGTTCCAGAAGGTTTCCTCATTGGTAAAGGCCGCCGCATAGCCATGGGACTGAAAAGAGAACAGGACGATGATCAGGGTGACGATTCCCGTGCTGTAGGCACGGGCCGTCCTGGAGAGGCGCCGGTCAATCGTTCCGATCGCGGCCACAACGAGCCCGATTAATCCGATCATAGGTAGGTAAAGAAAGTGGTTCATCACCCAGGAGTCACGCGGATGAAAAGTCAAACCGAAGGCCAAAAAGGGCGACAGGTTGAGGAGAAAGAATCCGAGTCCCAGCAGTGCGTGCCTTCCCCAGGTCTCACGTTTCAACCAGAGCCAGCAGATCGCTCCTCCCAAAACCAGCCAGGGCAGAAATTGGAGAAGGGTGGGAGGATCGGCTGCCCAAACCGGGTAGATGGGCAGCAATTCCACCGGCAGGAAAAAACTGGAAAAATAAAATGCAATCGAGAGACCCGCCAGAGCTATCCGGGAATAGATTCCTCCCATTGGCAAGAGGTCCGAAGTTCCCAACTGGACGCCTTGTCCAAACGTTTTGCCCGCTCCAAACGCGATCCCGAACAGCACCAATGAAATCACAAAAAAGGGCGCGCTGGCCCGGAGATCGCTCCAGGTGATTGTCCCCCGCCTCCACCAGGCATAGAGAAGAATGACCACCGGGAACGGGGCCATCGTGATTTTGCAGAGCATCGCGGCCAGAAATAGACCCATCGCCAGGAGGTAATCGCGCCTTCGCTTCCCCTCCTCGTAGTCGATCCACGCGCACATGGCCCAAAGGAAAGGCGGCAAGGACAAGGTATTTTTGAGTTCCACAATCCACGCCACCGACTCGACATTCACCGGGTGGGTGACGAAGATAAGACCTCCCAACCACGCCAGCGAAAAACCGAACTTGGCGAGTAGCCGCCACAGGAGCAGGGCGCTGACAATATGCAGGAGGACATTGGTGAGATGGTAGCCAAATGTGTCATTGTGCCAGAGCTGCCATTGGAACCACTGGACAGTTTGCTCAATCGGATAGTACTCAACGAAACTTCCCGGCTGAAACCAGGCTTTCCAAAGCCGCGCCGGATCGTTCATCAGCGGATTTTGGCTGAGGTACATCGAATCATCCCAAATCCAGTCACCGTAAAGCGCCGGCCAATAGATCCATAATCCTGCGGCGATAATAACCGCGGCGTGGATCAGCACCAATTTCCATTCGGGAAGAACAACTTCGGTCGTCAAAATTCCTTCGTCGCGGACCTGGACCTCGGGACTTGGACTTCGCTTTTTGTTCGGGCGTCTGGCCATGGTGCCCGCCTATCTAATCGCGGCAAGGGAGATTAGCCAATGTCTATTGTTCGCCGACGCGCGTCGAACAAGTTTGGGTAGAATGCCCGGGCCTGACCTCAACCCTTCGGTCGGATAATTTTCCAGAGCCAGCCGAGAGGATCGTAGAAGTCATCCACGACACGCTCCTTGAGCGGGATGATGGCGTTGTCGGTGATGGTGATATGTTCGGGGCAGACCTTGGTGCAACACTTGGTGATGTTGCAATAGCCGATGCCGTGCGCCTGCTTGAGTTCCGGGATGCGGTCCTCCGTGTCGAGCGGGTGCATTTCCAGCGCGGCGGTATAGACCAGATAGCGCGGGCCGACGAACTCGTCGTGCTTGTTGTGGTCACGCAAAACGTGGCAGACGTCCTGGCAAAGGAAGCACTCGATGCACTTGCGAAATTCCTGCACGCGGTCGACATCTTCCTGCTGCATGCGCCAGGTGCCGTCGGGCGCGTCGGGCGGACGCGGCTTGAACGGCTTGATCTTCTTTTTCACGCGAAAGTTCCACGAGACGTCGGTGACCAAGTCGCGAATGCTCGGAAACGCGCGCATCGGCTGGATCGTCACCGGCTTATCGATGGGAATCATGTCGAGCCGCGTCATGCACATTAGGCTCGGCTTGCCGTTGATTTCGGCCGAGCAGGAACCGCATTTGCCGGCCTTGCAATTCCAGCGGCAGGCGAGGTCGTTGGCCTGCGTGGCCTGGATTTTGTGGACGACATCGAGCACGACCATGCCCTCGGAGGCCTCCGTCGTGTAATCGACGAGTTTTCCGGGCTGGCCCTCTTCGCCCGAGCGCCAAATCTTGAAAGTGACCGTGCTCATTTCGCCATCTCCTCAATGACCTGCTTCAACTCCTCAGGCATCGCGGGAATCGGTTCGTGACGCATCTGCATCGAGCCATCCGCGGCTTTTGACACAACGATGTTCATCTTCGCGCCCTCCGCCGATTTGTCCGGAAAATCCTCGCGGAAATGGCCGCCGCGGCTTTCCTTGCGATTGAGCGCCGAGCGGGTGATGGCTTCGGAAATGGTGAGGAGATGCTTCAGGTCGAGCGCCGTGTGCCAGCCGGGATTGTATTCGCGGTGGCCGTGCACGGCGGTCTTCGCGGCGCGTTCCCAAAATCCGCCCAGCTTCTCGAGCGCCTGTGTCATTTCGCTTTCGGTGCGCACGATGCCGACCAGATTCTGCATCATATTCTGCAACTCGTGCTGAATCACGTAGGGCCCCTCGGCAGTGGGGCCGCCCTTCGCGCCATATTCATACGGCACAAGCGCCTGGCGCGCGGCTTCCTCGATTTGAGCTTCGCTCAGGCTGACATCGGGATTTTCCTTCGCGAATTTCGCGGCAAACTCGCCGGCGCGTTTGCCAAAAACGAGCAGGTCGGAAAGCGAATTGCCCCCGAGCCGGTTGGCGCCGTGGAGCCCGGCGGCGCACTCGCCCGCCGCGAAGAGTCCGGGCACACTCGACATCTGGGTGTCGCCGTTGACGCGCACGCCGCCCATGGCGTAGTGGGTCGTTGGGCCGACCTCCATCGGCTCCTTCGTAATATCGAGGTTCGCGAGTTGCATGAACTGGTGGTACATGCTCGGAAGCTTTTTCTTGATGTGCTCGGCCGCATTCGGAATCTTTTCCTTGATCCAGGAAATGTCGAGAAACACGCCGCCATGCGGGCTGCCGCGACCGGCCTTCACCTCCCGGTTGATGCAGCGCGCGACGTGATCGCGCGTGAGCAATTCCGGCGGACGGCGGGCGTTTTTGTCGTTTTGGGTGTAGCGCCAGCCTTCCTCGGGATCGGTCGAGGTCTGGTTCTTATAATTATCGGGAATGTCGTCGAACATGAAGCGCTTGCCTTCCTTGTTCCGCAATACCCCCCCCTCGCCGCGCACACTCTCGGTGACAAGAATGCCCTGCACGCTCGGCGGCCAGATCATGCCGGTCGGGTGAAACTGGATGAATTCCATGTCGACCAGTTCCGCGCCCGCATGATAGGCGAGCGAGTGGCCGTCGCCGGTGCCTTCCCACGAATTGCTGGTGATTTTGTAGGCGCGGCCCAAACCGCCCGATGCGATCACGACCGCCTTGGCCTTGAAAACCTTAAAGCGTCCGCGCTCGCGATCGTAACCAAACGCGCCGGCGATGCGGTCGCCGTCCTTGAGCAGCGTGACGATAGTCCATTCCATGTGGACCGTAATGCCCTGGTGAATGCCGTGGTCCTGCAAGGTGCGGATCATCTCGAGACCGGTGCGGTCGCCGACGTGGGCGAGGCGCGGATAGCGATGGCCGCCGAAATTGCGCTGCGAAATCTTGCCTTCCTTCGTGCGATCAAAGACCGCGCCCCAGGCCTCGAGCTCGTGCACTCGCGCGGGCGCTTCCTTGGCGTGGAGTTCCGCCATGCGCCAGTTGTTGACGTATTGGCCGCCGCGCATCGTGTCGGCGAAATGGACTTTCCAGCTGTCGCGGTCGTCCACGTTGCCCATCGCCGCCGCCATGCCACCCTCGGCCATGACGGTATGCGCCTTGCCGAGAAGAGATTTGCAGACCAGCCCGACGGTCACGCTGGCGGCAGAGGCTTCGATGGCCGCGCGAAGTCCCGCGCCGCCCGCGCCAATGACGAGAACGTCGTATTCAAATGTTTCGTACGGGGTGGGCAAGGTGATGTCTTTGGATAGAGGTTAGAAAAATCGGAAATCGTGCCAGACGCCGGTGGCACACATGCGGATATAAAAATCGGTGAAGCCGACCCAGAACAAGCTCATCCAGGCCCAGAGCATGTGGCGATGGTTAAGGCAGCTCACCGCGTTGTAGCAGGTGCCGCAAGCTTTCGACTTCGATTTTGAATCGAGAAAGCCGCCGACCAAATGCCGGAGCGAATGACAGCCAAGGGTGTAACCCGCGAGGAGAACGACGTTCACGATCAAGACCAGCGATCCGATGGCGAGACCGAAATGTTTTGCGCCCGCGGCGTCGGCGAACCAGAGCGAATCCCAGGCATCGCGTCCGAGAATGACAATGAAGACCAGCGCCAGATACATGAAATAGCGATGGATGTTTTGCAGGATGAGGGGCAGATACCGCTCACCGAGATAGGTCTTGCGCGGCTCGCCCACGGCGCAGGCCACGGGGTCGAGCCAGAACGCCTTATAATAGGCGCCGCGATAATAGTAGCAGGTGAAGCGGAAACCGGCCGGGATCCACATGATCAAAAAAGCGGGTGAAAACGGCAGCAGGGCGGGCCACCACGAAGGCGTGACGCCAAAAATGCCCGGGTGAGGGGCCGAACCAAACAGCGTCGGCGAATAGAAGGGCGAAAGATAATTCGCTCCGTCGCCGCCATACCAATAGTAGCAGTGGGCGCTGTCTGTTCCCAGAAGCGCAGCCCAGGTCGAATAAATGATGAAAGCTGAGAAGCCCAGGAAGACCGCGATGGGTTGCATCCACCAGGCATCCGAACGGGTGGTTTCGCCAAACCGAAGTTGCTTGGGAATCGCGACACTGGAAGCCATGACGAGGCACGTTAATGATTTATGGGTATAGCGTCAACGCATGATGGCAGATATAAGCGCCGCTTCCCCAATGTATTCGGCAGCTTATCGACGCGCCAAAAGAAATCAGCCGCAGAGCCTATCGCTTGGTGACTGCACGCACCGCCGACCAAAGATCGCGCTTAGGCCGCTCAATCTGCACGGCCTGCCATCCGGCCTTGCGCGGTCCCTCCACATCGTTGCGCGGATCGTCGCCGACACTCAACAGCGCCGCGGGCGGAATTCGCAAGATTTCCGCCACGTGCCGATAGATGGCGGCATCGGGTTTTTCCCAGCCCAGTTCCGCGCTGATAAATCTCTTGGGCAGGAATTCGCCCAAGCCGTTTCCATCGAGCACCGCATGGAGCCGCGCATCCCAGTTCGAGAGCACGACGAGCTCAACCGCGTGGTCGCGCAAGGCTTGCAGCACTTCGGGCACTTCGGGATAAATGCCCCACGCTTCCGGTTTGGCAAAATAAAGATAGACCTCCTCAAAAAAAGCGTCGAAGGCGGCCGAATCGGCAAACGGAGTTTCATGAAGGGAGCGCGTGACCACCTGTTTCCACCAGGCGCGGTCGTTGCCGTCGGACGGAATCGTTCCCTTCGGCCGGGGCGAGGAACTTTTCATCGCCTCGCGAAAAGCGGTGGTGATGGCCGCCGCCGGCAACCGGACGCCATGGGCGAACGCGAACCGCGCGTAGGTTTCCCCGACCGGATCGGCGGGATAAATCAGGGTGCCTCCCACATCAAAGACGATGGCGCGAATGCGGACCATAAGATCAGATTACCGGGTTGCCGTTAATTTTTCCAATCGCTCGTTGAGTCGATATTCTTCCGTATTGTCCTGTCGCCGGGCAAGCATTTCTCCCACGAGAAAAAGGGAGCCGGTGACGAGGATTACCGCTTCAGGATCAGCGGTTGCGAGGTCCTGCCACGCGGCGGACACTGAATCGTAACAGGCCCAGGGCAGCGGGGCGAACGACGGCGCGAGCTGCGCCGGTTCCGCGCCACGCTCGTTGGCGAGCCGGACGAGCAAAACTTTTCGCGCCAGCGGGGTGAGCAAATGCGCCATGTCGGAAATGTCCTTGTCAGCGACCGAAGCGAACACCAAGAGCGCGCGGGAATCGATTTCGGATGCGCTCCAACCGTAACGCGCTCCGAGAAATCCCCGCCACGTTTCGACCAGCATTTTAACTCCCGCCGAATTGTGTGCGCCGTCGAGCACGATGAGCGGCTTTTCCGAGAGGATTTCAAAGCGGCCCGGCCAGACGGTGCCTTCGAGGCCGTGCGCGATGGCGGCATCGGATACCTCGAGCCGCCGCATCGCCGCGACCGCGCAGGCGGCGTTGGAAACCTGGTGCGGCCCGATCAGGCCGAGGGCAAATTCGTGGCCGTCGATCTCCGCCCTTTGTTTTCCTCCGCGCAGACCCAGATCTTTCACCTCGACGTCCCGTTGAATTAAAGTCAGCGCCGACTGCCCCGCCAGGGCGCGTTCGCGGATCACCTCGGCCGCTTCGCCGTTTTCCACCGCGCTGATAACCGGTACACCCGGCTTGATGATGCCCGCTTTTTCAGCGGCGATGTCCCGCAACGTTTCGCCCAGGTATTGTTGATGGTCGAGTCCGATGTTGGTGATGATGCAAACTTCAGGCGTGACGATATTGGTGGCATCGAGGCGTCCGCCGAGGCCGGTTTCCCACGCGACCCAGTCGACCTTTTCCCGCTCAAAATACCAGAGCGCAAGCCCCGTCATCAGCTCGAAAAAAGTCGGCTCTTCGCTTCCGATCTCTTCCACCGCCCGGCGCACGACGGTAATTCCCTCGGCAAAGTCGGCCTCAGAAATCGGGCGGCGATCAATTTGAATTCGTTCGCGCACACTGACCAGGTGCGGAGAGGTGTAAAGTCCCACGCGCGCGCCGGAACTGCGCAGGCATGACTCGCAAAAAGCGGCGGTCGAGCCCTTGCCGTTGGTGCCCGCCAGGTGAATGAAGCGCAGCCGGTCCTGCGGATCACCGAGCGTCCGCGCTAATTCGCGCATCGATTCCAGCCCTTGCTTCATGCCGAAGCGGCGCGTCTGGCCGAGGTAGGAAAGGGCGTCGGAATAGGTCATATTTGAATGGTGCGGCAACCGGCGAACGTCACCTGGGCGGATTCGTACAAAGATAGACCGTGTATTCGCGAAAGGGCTTGCCGTGGAAACTTACGACGATGCGCTCAACAAATCCAATCTCCTTGAAATCGTGTTGCAAAGCCCGGGTCGAAGTTTCGCCCGTAATCCAGAGAGCCACCGCCGGGGCCTCGGTCGGATAGCCGGGCCAGAAATCATATTGGTTGGAGGGCGGCGAATGTCTCAACGTGTAGATGAACGGCTGCTCCGGCATGTCGAAGGAAAAGATGCTCGCCTCCTTGTAGGCGTCGGCGATGAGGATGGGCGCGCCCTCCTGCCGACGCAGGTCGTCCAAATGGGCTGCAATTTCGGACCAACCGACCACCCGCCCCATGGGGTCCATCTTCGGCGGGAGATGCAGAAATTCGGGGTCGTGCATCATGAGCGTTTGCAGCCACGCAAACAAGAAAGCGGCGATGATGAAGGGATGCGGCGTCTTAACGCTGAAGGCCTGACGCCAGCGGGCGGCCAGGAGAATGATCAGCGTGAGGTACGAGACGGCGGGCCAGTTCGGCTCGCCCCGCAAATGCCAGGCAAGCACGGCGTACATGAGGAAGACCGGCAGAAAGAGGAGGAGGAGGAGAAGCTCGCCTTCGTTTTCCAAGGCGACTTTTTCCCGTATCCGGCTCATCAAGACTATCGCCGCTGTCGCGAGCAGCGCCAAAAAAAGAAGGGGTGAAATGACCAGCGACTGCAGGGCGAGAAAATCGAGAAACGTGGAATAATGCAGGACGAAAGGTCCATCGAGATGTCCACGCTGGACGAGCTGGCCGGCGCTGACCCAGCCATGCCGCCAGTTCCACCAAAAAACAGGCGTGGCGCACAACACCGCAACCATGAGCATCCACCAGAAATAAGGTTTTAGGAGCAGTCGGCGACGGGATGGAACGAGAAGCAGGAAGGCGAGAAAGGCGACCAGTTCCAGCGCGTTGAGATATTTCGCCAGAAAGCCACAGCCCACGGCAAACCCGGTCAGGAGCCAATCGAGCAGGCGTTCTTCCTGGATCGCGCGCGAAAATAAATGGGCCGCCCAGACCCAAAAAAAAGCGGAGAGCGGATCGATGGTCATCACCACCGAACCGAGGGCGTAAAGCGGGACGACATTGGTGATCAGCACCGCGATCAACGCAACAACTTCATCGTACCAACGGCGGGCCAGGAGAAACATCTGCCAGGCAGTGCCGGCGGAAAGCATGACCGCAAAAAAACGGACCCCAAAGTTGTTGCCGCCAAAAAGCGCGGTGCCGGCGGCGATCGTGTAGGCCACCGCGGGGCCTTTGCTGAAGTAACTTGCGTCGAGGTGCCGCGACCACTGAAAATAGTACGATTCGTCGGGCAGAAGCGGCAGCCACCGGCCGTAAAAGAGACGAAACACCGTGGTCACCGCGATGACCAGAATGGCCGCCGAAGCGGGCGAGAGGCCGAGGAAACGGGGCGGCGTTGCGGAGGCGGAATTCATTTCGGGAGCGGCGAGTTTGCGGCAGGTGGCCGCGGCAAACAAGTTTTCTCAGTCGCCCGGAGCGCGACAACGTGGTCGAGGCGGCGGCCAAAGCAAGCTTGCTTTTATTTCCCTGTATGCAAGTATGTACTTGCATGAAAGAAACCAGCCAGCGAATCCTCGACGCCGCCCTGCTCGTTTTCGGGCGGGACGGCGTCTCCGGCGCCACCACCCGCGAAATCGCCCGGGTGGCGAAGGTCAACGAGGTGACGCTGTTTCGCTATTTCAAAAACAAGAACGAGCTTTTGCGCCAGGTGGTCGTCCAATCGAGCAAACGCTACGAGCAGGTCTTTGCCGAGGCCTCGCTGGAAACCGTGGACGATCTTCGGCGCACGGTTCGGACCTATGCCGAGACCCATGCGCAAAAGTTTCGCGACAACGAGGATTTCGTCCGCACCTTCGTCGGGGAGATGACCCGGCACCTGAAATTGTGCCGGAGCCTGTTCGTCGAGTCGGTGAAACCGGTGCGGCAAAAATTCATCGCCTATCTTCAAGCGGCGCAAAAGGCCGGCCTCGTCCGCAAGGACCTCGATCCCGTCACCGCCGCTGACGCCCTCACCGGCATGTTGATGGCGGGCGCTCTCCGCCGTCCCCTGACCGAGTCAATCTACAGCAGCAAGCGCTACATTGAGACCTGCGTGGAGCTTTTCCTGAAAGGAATCGAGCGATGAGCAGCGCCTCGATGTCCCTCCCCATGCCCACGCCCGGCCTTTCCGGCCTGGCCTTGCGCGCGGCGGAGAGCGGCTGGTTGAAATGGGCCATCGTCGTCACCGCCTCGTTCGCGGCCATCCTCGAAGTGGTCGACGTCAGCATCGTCAACGTCGCGCTGCCCTACATGCAGGGCAACCTCGGCGCGACGCTGTCCGAGATCGGCTGGGTCTCCACCAGCTACTCGATCGCCAACGTGATCGTCATTCCGCTCTCGGCGTGGCTCGGCCTTCGCTTCGGCAAAAAGCGCTACTTTATTTTTTCGCTCGTCGCCTTCGTGATCGCGTCGGTCCTCTGCGGTCTGGCGACCAATCTCACGTTGTTGATTATCGGTCGCGTGATCCAGGGCCTCGGCGGCGGCGGCCTGCTCGCCAAGGCCCAGGCGCTGATGTTCGAGACCGTGCCGCGCGAAGAGCAGGCGAAGGCCAGCACGATTTTCTCTCTCGGCGTGATCGGCGGACCGGCCATCGGTCCCGCGCTCGGCGGTTACCTGACCGATAATTTCGGCTGGCGCTGGATTTTTTTCATCAACATTCCCCTGGGCATCATGGCCGTCTTCATGGCCACCACGTTTCTTCCTCCGGACGATCCCCATGCGCGCAAGACCGGCCAGGTCGATTGGCAGGGCATTCTCTTTCTGGCCCTGGGCCTCGGCGCCTTTCAGACCGTGCTGGAACAGGGCCAGCAGGACGACTGGTTTTCCTCCGCCTTCATCCAGCGCATGGCGCTTTTGAGCGTGGTGGGCATCGCTCTTTTTATCTGGCAGGAATTGCGGATCGCGCACCCGGCGGTCGATTTGCGCGTCCTGCGTTACCGCTCGCTCGCCGCCGGCAGCATCATTTCGCTCGCGGTGGGTATGGGACTTTATGGAACCGTTTTCGTCGTTCCGGTTTTCGCGCAAACGGTGCTGCAATTCACCGCCACCAAGACCGGACTCATGCTGGTGCCCGGCGCGCTGGCCTCGGCGGTGGCCATGTTCGCCCTGGCGCCGCTCATGAAAATCTTCTCGCCGCGATTACTCATCGCGGCCGGATGCGTCATCACCATCGGCGTGATGTTTGCCTTCGCCGGCCTCAATCCCGATACGGGCAGCGACCAATTCTATTGGCCGCTCATCTGGCGCGGATTCGGCACGGTGGTCATGTTCCTGCCCCTCTCGATTGCCACGCTGGGCGCGTTGCCCAAAAAGGACGTGGCTTCCGGCTCCGGCTTTTTCAGCCTGACCCGGCAACTGGGCGGCAGCATCGGCATCGCGGCGATCACGACCCTCGTGGCCAAGCAGCAGTTCGTCCACCGCGCCCAGCTCGTCTACGATATCTCTGATCTCAATCCGGCCTATCCCGAACGCCTGAGCGGCAACACCGCCTATTTCAACACCACCTCGGGCGACCCGGTGGCGGTGCAGAACCAGGCGCTGACCCTGATCGACCACGCGGTCAACACCCAGGCGGCGCTGCTGAGTTATCGCGACGTGTTTTACTTCGTCGCCCTCGTTTTCTTTCTAACCCTGCCCCTGATTCTACTCCTGGGCAAAGCCGTCAAACCCCCTCCTCCCTCCACTAAAATTTAACTATGAGCACGATCACCCTTGAAGACGAGGAAGCGCCGCCCGACAAGAAACCGGTGCGTTCCGCTCCTTCGCGCGCGACCCGACTGAAGAAGAAGTTTCGTCCGATGTATGAGCGCTACAAAAAGACCGCGCTCATCGCCGCCGGAGTCGTCGCGTTCATCGTTGTGCTTTTTTACACCTACGATGCCTTCACGCACGAAGAGACCGACGACGCTTACGTGACGGGCCATCTGCACGACGTCTCGTCGCGGATCAACGGGGTCGTCACCAAGGTGCTGGTCGACGACAACCAGCAGGTCAAGGCGGGCGACGTGCTGGTCGAGCTCGACCCGATGGAATATCAGGCGGTCGCCGCCGCGGCCAAAGCCAACCTCGACACGGCCCAATCCAACTTGAATCGACTGCAGCCGCTCATCGCCTCGCACGCGGTTGCGCCGGAGGACGTCGACAAGGCCACCAACACCCGCGACGTCGATCTTGCCCAGTATCAACTGGCTGAGCTGCAAATTGTCTATTCGACGATCAAGGCCCCGGCCGACGGCTACGTGGGCCGGAAAAATGTCGAAGTGGGCAACCGGGTTTCCTCGGGCCAAACGCTCATGGTCGTGGTCGAGCCCGACCTGTGGGTCGTCGCGAATTTCAAAGAGACGCAACTCGCCAAGATGAAGCCCGGCCAGCCCGCCCGCATCAGCATCGACTCCATTCCCGACAAGGTCTTCGACGGCACCGTCGACAGCTTTTCGCCCGCGACCGGCAACGAGTTTGCGCTGCTGCCCGCCGATAATTCCACCGGCAACTTCACCAAGATCGTGCAGCGCGTGCCGGTGAAGGTCGTCTTCAATCCCGATTCAATCCTGGGCTACGAAAAGCGCATCCGGGCCGGCGAATCGGCCATTGTCAAAGTGGCCCTGACGGCTCCTCCCGCCGCCGGGCAGAAATAAGGAGCCGACGCTTCGCATTTGTCTAATCGCCTCCGCCCGATAATCTATCGGGTGAGATGGCGAAAAGATCGAAGAGGAAAAAGCGGTCCCTCGAGGCGGTTCCGAAGTCGCCGCCGCTTCCTGGAGAAGCTCTTTCCACCCGCGAAAAAGCGTTCGATTGGATGCGCATCCTGCAAATCGCGCTCATCACGGCGGCAGGATTTTGGATCTATTGGCCGGTTCTTCATGGGAACTGGCTTTGGGATGATGATTACCTCATTTCGGAAAATGGCGTGGTCCACGATCCCAACGGTCTTTGGAACGTCTGGTTCGCGCCCAGCACCCTGATCGATTATTTTCCAATCACCGTAAGCCTCGAATGGCTCGAATGGCAATTCTGGCCTGATAACACTCTTTGTTTCCATCTCACCAACGTCATTCTCCATGTCTGCAGCGCACTGCTCGTCTGGCGTTTGTTGGGCAAACTCGGCTTGCGATTGGCGTGGCTGGGCGGCCTGCTTTTTGCCGTTCATCCCGTGATGGTGGAGTCGGTCGCCTGGATGGCGGAATTGAAAAACACGTTGTCGATGCCGCCCTTCCTTTTGGCTCTATGCGCCTGGATCGATTACGACGGGCGACGAAAGCCCGATTATTATTACCTGGCCCTCTTCCTGTTCACGGTGGCGATGCTCTGCAAGACCTCGATGGTGATGTTTCCCGTCGTCATCCTGCTTTATGCCTGGTGGAAGCGAGGCCAGATCAGGTGGAGCGATCTCAAGGAGAGCGCTCCCTTTTTCGCCGTATCGGTGGCGGTCGGCCTGACTTTCATTTCGTTCCTGCGTCATGGCGTGGGTGAAGAAACCATCCCGCTGGGGGGCTTTCTCTCGCGGATGGCCTGTGCGGGGCTATCGATTTCGTTTTATTTCTCGAAGTGCTTCCTCCCGGTCGGACTCTCGTCGATTTATCCCCAATGGAACATCAATCCTCCGTCACTGATTCAATTTCTCCCCTGGCCGGTCCTGGGCGCGGCCATCTTTTGGCTTTGGACAAAGCGCCAGACGTGGGGACGGCACGTTTTGTTCGGTCTCGGCTTCTTTGTGATTAACCTCATTCCCTTTGTCGGCTTCCATGCGATTTCTTTCATGCGCTTCGGGTGGGTGATGGATCATTTTCTTTACCTTCCGATCCTGGGGTGGCTGGGACTGACGGTGGCGGCCCTCGGCCAGATGGAGGAACGCCTAAGCACACCAGCCCGGCCCTACGCCATCGGCGGTGTCGCCCTGTTAATCATTCTGCTGGCAGTCGAAAGCCACCGTTATGCGAAAACATTCGTCAACTCGGAAGCGCTCTGGACCCACACGATCCGGCTCTATCCGGAAGCGTGGCCGGCCTATAATAACCTGGGCAACGCCCTGGCCAACGAAGACCGACTAACCGAGGCGAAAGATGAGTACGAGCAAGCCTTGAAACTCAATCCGAATTATCCCGAGGCGCACAATAACCTGGGAATTATTTTTGCGCAGACGGGGCGCGTGCCTGAAGCGATCGATCAATTTGAACAGGCCCTCAGGCTTTGTCCCGACCTCCAATCGGCCCAGAATAATTTGGCCAAGGTCCAGGCGTGGCCCAAAACTGCTTCTCCGGCAAAATGAACCGCGGATGGCCTTACGGCACACGCAGGAACTGAATGCGTCGGCGATCGGTGGTGCCGAGACTCAGGACGGCGGCGCTTTTGACATAGCTGGAGAGGTTACCCACGGAAACCAGGTTCATTTGCCGGCGCATTCCTTCCAGCCGGGGCAGCGCCAGGGAATCGATGGCCACGGGATCGCGCCCCACGTAGAGCGCGCCGAACGCCTGACAAAATTGCGGGTTGAAGGTGGGCCCTCCCGCGCATTGGGCCACCAGCGCGTCGAGAATGTGAACGACCACCTTCCGGCGGATAAAATTCTGGTTGAAAATTTCGTCGATCGGAGGATCTCCATAGGTCGGCGGCCCCTGAAAGCGGCGATTGTTGTCGACGCTGCCGAGCGCCATACTGCTCAGACAGCCGTCGATGCCGAAGTATTCGTTGTAGCTGAGCACGGGTACGTTGATCAGCTTCGTGCAAATTTGGGTGACGAATTTGGTGTAGTAGGACCGGCTGAGGAGGCGGTTCGAATCAAAATCGAACGAGTTGAGCGACGCGCTGAACTGGTAATCGCCCCAAATCAAATTCCCAATCATGCCGTTCCGGTAAAAAACAGCCGGATCGTAATTGTTGTCGGGAACCACCGCTCCGATGGCCGCTTCTTTATCCCCGGCCGCCCGGGGCACATAACCGGCCGGCACCATCTTGTCCTGAAACTTGTCCCAGATAATGATCTGGCTGCGGGGCAGGCCGGCCGCCTGCAGGCCGTCACAGATGGCCTGGACCAGCGGATGATGCGTGCAAAAGGCCGGACCGCCCGCCGTCGTGATCTTGATCCCCACGACATCCCGCGGGGTGATGCCCAGCCGTGTCCAGGCCGTGCCGATGTCGGGCGCGCTCGTGAGCACGAGCAGAGCGCGATTCACCATTTGCCGAACCTGCTGGGGATCGACCGTGAAATCCTGCACCGCACCTGGACGCTCCACCATGATCACCGGGGAAAGGGACAAGCGCGCTACGTCCCGTTGCGATTGTTCGCTGCCCTGGCCGTGCCCCGACATCGCACCGGCGAGAATGACGGCCAGTAAAGGGACGGTGACGCGCATCGGCAGAATGGAATTTAGGCAGAAAGACATCGGAATAGACCTCGGATTTTGTCTCTTCTGGTCATATAAGGCTAACGTCGACTCTATGGCGAATCCCAATTGGAAACTGCTTTTCTTGCGCGCGCTTTTGATCATTGCCGCGGGATTCTGGGTCTTCTCGCCCGCGCTTCATGGCGACTGGCTGATGGACGACGACATGTATCTCACCCAAAATGCGTTGCTGAACGATCCGGCCCGGCTCTGGAAAATCTGGTTCGCGCCGGGGGCCCTCACCGAATACTACCCGATTGAAGCGAGCCTCCAGGCCGCCCAATGGCACTTCTGGCACCTGAACACCCTGGGCTATCACCTCAGCAACCTCATCCTGCATGTCATCAGCGCGTTGCTGGTTTGGCGGCTGCTGGACAAATTTGGATTGCGCCTGGCGTGGCTGGGCGGATTGCTCTTCGTCATTCATCCGGCGGTCGTCGAATCGGTGGCGTGGATTTCGGAACTCAAGAACACGCTTTCGCTGCCCTTTTTTCTTCTTTCGATGGGCGCGTGGATCGATTACGAGGATCGGAAACGGCCCCGCGATTACTTCCTGGCTCTCGGCCTGTTTCTCCTCGCCATGCTCTGCAAGATTTCCATGGCGCCTTTTCCGTTCGTCATCCTGCTTTATGCCTGGTGGAAGCGCGGCCGGATCGGCTGGGGCGACCTGAAAGCCAGCGCACCCTTTTTTGCCATCTCGCTGGTGCTTGGCCTGACCACGGTTTTGGCCGGGCACTGGTTCCAGGCGGCCCACTTGCAGTCGACGGCCAATCCGCAGATTGGGGGACTTTTCTCCCGCCTCGCCCTCGCGGGTGAATCGATCTCGTTTTATTTCGCCAAGTGCGTCTGGCCGGTGGGCATGCTCCCGATCTACCCCAAATGGCCGATTGATCCCCGCGCGCTCATCTCCTTTTTGCCCTGGCCGGTCTTGTTCGGCGCGCTCTACTGGCTCTGGAGACGACGCGCGGGTTGGGGCCGGCACGCGTTGCTGGGACTCGGATTCTTTCTCCTCACCCTGGCGCCCTTCATCGGCTTCAATTCGGTGACCTACATGGGCTTCACCTGGGTGATGGATCATTTCCTATATATCCCCCTAGTTGGACTGGTCGGCCTGGCGGTTGCCGCCTTCGAAAATATCGAGGGCCGGATTTCCCACTCCGCGCGCCCCTGGCTGGCCGTCACGACCGCGGTGGCGCTGGCCCTTCTGGCCTGGGAAAGTCATGACTACGCCGGCATTTTTATCGGCCCGGAGAGACTCTGGACTTACACGGTGGAACACAATCCGACGTCATGGCTGGCCTATAACAATCTTGGAAATGTCATGTTGGAAACGGGGCGCGGGCCCGAGGCAATCGAGCTCTACCAGAAGGCGCTCCAGCTCAATCCCAATATGGTGGAAGCCCACAACAACCTGGGGTTGGCACTGGCCCAGCTCGGCCGAACCTCGGAGGCCGTCGACCAATACGAGCTCGCCCTGAAATTCAACCCTCACTTTGGGCTCGCCCACGCAAACCTGGGCAACGCGCTCTCTCGCTTGGGCCGCGTTCAAGAGGCCATTGATCATTACCAGCAAGCCCTGCTCATCAATCCCAACGACAGAGAGACCCGCGCGAATCTTACAAAACTGAAAGCCGGCGAACGGACGCCCTAAAAAGGGAATAAATCGGGTATTTTTGCGTCTGACATGGAGACTTGGATGCTATACTAGGAATAAGCTTACACGTAATAATATATGAATCGAAGAAATTTTTTGCGCGGTCTCGGTGGAGGGGCTGTGCTTTTGACCGGCGGCTCTTTTCTGGCGGAAGTCCTGAAGGGGCTTCCCAGCACGTCCTCCGAAAGCACCGCGCTTTCGATGGTCAAGGTGCGGATCATGGGCCCGGATGGAAAACTGACCGCCCCCATCGAGATGCCCAAGGTTGTAAAATCAGACGCGGAATGGCGCAAACAGCTCACGCCTGAGCAGTATAATATTACGCGCGACAAAAGCACCGAAGCAGCCTTTTGCGGCGCCTTCTACGACAATCATAAAATCGGCATCTATCACTGCGTGTGCTGCAACCTTCCGCTCTTCACCTCGGACGCCAAATTCGATTCGGGCACGGGCTGGCCCAGTTTCTTCCAACCCATCGCCGCGGAAAATGTCGTCACCCGGAACGATAACAGCTTCGGCATAGACCGGACGGAAATCCTTTGCGCCCGCTGCGACGCCCATCTCGGCCATGTCTTCGACGACGGCCCGCCTCCCTCCGGCCTGCGTTACTGCCTGAACTCGGCCGCGATGACTTTTGTCCTCAAGGGCAAGGAGGTGCCGGAGAAGCAGGCTGATCCCAAAACCGCGATGGCCGCCTTCGCCGCCGGGTGCTTCTGGGGATCGCAGGAAGACTTCGAGAAAATTCCCGGCGTGGTCAATACGACGGTCGGCTATATGGGCGGCGCGCTCAAGCACCCGACCTATGAGGACGTCTGTACCGACAGGACCGGTCACGCCGAGACCGTTCTGGTCGAATATGACCCGGCGAAGATCACTTACGGACAACTGCTCGATGTCTTTTGGCGTAATCACGATCCGACCACCCCAAACCAGCAGGGTCCCGATGTCGGCACCCAGTATCGCTCCGTCATCTTCTACTATTCGCCGGAGCAAAAGGCGGCGGCGGAAGCTTCCATCGCCAAGTTGACGGCGGCCCACCGTTTCAGCCGCCCGATTGTCACCCAAGTCGTCCAGGCCACCGATTTCTGGAAAGCCGAGGATTACCATCAGCATTACCTCGACAAGAACGGCCTGAGCAATTGCCGGTGACGATCAGGGGCGACGCACGAAACCAAATCCAGGTGCAACCGTCTCACGGGAGCCGCCCTAAATTAACCTCGCCCTCCGAGGCAAAACGCAATCAAATGGCGCCTCCCCGCCATGCCACCACCCCTGCGATCCACCTCCAGGTCGGTTCTTCATTGGTTTCTGGTGGCATGGTTTTGCCTTACCCTGCCCGTGGCCGCCCTCTTTCTCGTGAACAGATACCTTCGGTTCGAATTCTTCGAGACGATCAACCATTATGTCGCCAAAGTGGGCGGCCTGGACTACGTCTTTATCGGCGACAGCATCACGGTTGGAGGACATAATTTTGGATGGTCCCTCTTCGGGAATCCTTTTCTCTCGAGAAACCTCGGGTGCAACGGATATACCGTCCGTCAGGTGCTCGACTTGGTCCCGCAAGCGCTCGAGTGCCATCCCCGTTGGGTCTTCATCCTGGCGGGCACCAATGATTTTTTGAATGACGAGTATGACCAGGAAAAAATGCTGCAGGAATACCGGCTGATGCTGGCCGGCATTAAGAACGCCACGCCCGGGCCGTCGTCACGTTGGTCCCCCAGACCGCCGCCGGTGAGCACACCAAGGAAATCGACTCGTTCAACGACGATCTGCGCAAGCTTTGTCTCGAACAATCAGTGCCGGTAATCGATCTGAATTCCCAGATCGCGCCTGATGGCAAATTGCTGCCCCAATTCACGGTCGACGGCATCCATTTCAGTCGGGCCGCCTACAAAATATGGCTTTCCGAACTGCGTAAAGTGATCAGCGGCTGAAGCCCGTTAGCGCAAAACCAACGATAATTTGCACCTGATGGATCAACCCCAGTGCGGGTGCGGAGAATCGAACTCCGACTTCAGCCTTGGGAAGGCCGCGCGCTACCTTTACGCCACACCCGCGGAAAGCATCATTAACAGGATTACCCGCCCGGCGCGTTCAGGCGTGGGAATTGATTTTTTCGACGAGGATCTTTTTCGCGGCGGTGCCAACAACCTGCTCACGAACCGTGCCGCCCTTGAAGAAAAGGAGGGTGGGAATGTTGTAAATGCCGTATTGCTGGGCCAGCTGCTGCTCCTGGTCGACGTTAACCTTGACGATCTTGACCTTATCGGGAAGCTCCTTGGCCACTTCATCCAGCAACGGGGCGATCATCTTGCAGGGGCCGCACCATTCGGCCCAAAAATCGACGATGACCAGCTTGTCTGCTTTCAGAACTTCGCTCTCGAAATCGAGAGCACCGACGGGAGAAACATTGGTACTCATTACCCGGTAACTTATCAGATCAAGCTCAAATAGCTAGCGATCAAAACACCCGCCGTCCCCCAGGTAAGCAACGCGAGCAGCGCGGCAAGAACGGTCGTGAGGGTCGTGGAGCCTTCCTCCTGGTACTGGGCTGACGCCACCGCCACGGCAGGCACAGGCGAAGCCGAGGCTGCCTTGACTTTCGGTGGGGCCACTTTGGTGGTGCCGGTTTTGACGACGGTCGTGGCCGGCTTGGGCGATGACGCGGCCGGCTTGGCAATAGCCGCGGCGGCCACGGCAGTCCCTGCGGCCACCGCCGCAACAGGAACGGCTCCCGCTGCCGGTTTGGCGACGGGGAAGTTGCCGCCGGCACGGGCCGGAGCGCCGGGAAGATTGGGCTTTACGGTGATGCGGGCCGTTTCTTTCGGGGGCGCCGATTTGACGATGGTCGTCCCCGATTTATTATTCGGTTCGGAAGTCGTCGCCGGGGTGGCCGCCATAGGCTTCAGCGGCACGCCGACCGCCGGGGGCGGAGGGGTAACCACGGTCGTGGCCGGCGCGGTGGAGGGAGGAGCCACCGGCTTAATCGGACTCGGGGGAGCGGAAGTAACCGGCATCACCGGTTTGATCGGGCTGACGGGAAGAACAGCACCGGGACCTGGTTTGGCGCCCGGAAGAACCGGCGCGGGTGGCATCATGGGCTTCACCGGCGAAATTCCGCCCGGTGTGGGCATGACGGGCGGAGGAGGTCCCGCTTTGAGTGTGCCGGTGGGAGATGCTGGATTGATGGGGGGGGTGTCCATGGCTTGGGTCTTATGGGGCGATTCTGAAGACTCCGATGTCGGAGCGGGTGGTAACGGGGGAGCAACAGAAACCGGGGCGCTGGCCGCTGGCATCATCGCGGTGGTCGTTGGAGAAACCCGCGGCGGCGGAACAACCATGCTCGACTTTTTCTTGGCCGAAAGTTCGCTCTCGACTCCCTCCACCACGGCCGCCGCCGCCAGCGTGGCGGCGACCACCGTCGCGGGTCGGGGAGGAATGCCCGGAGCGGGCTCAATCTTTTTCGTGATAGGCGCCGGAATGGCCGCCGTTTTACTGGGCGGAGAGAGAGTCGTTGCCGGAACCTGGCCGGTGGCCGGCCTCGGGATGGGCGAGGCGGCAGGAGTGGGAATTCCCGCGGCCGGTACGGCTGAGGGAGAACTCGGAACCGGGGCGGTCGGCTTCTTCGTGGCGGGAGGTACAAAGGAGGCTGGCAGGGGCACCGGCACGACGGGGACTGAGCCCGTCGGCTTATTCGGGGCCAGGGGAACTCCTGCCGCAGGTGATGAGATCGGGGGAATCGCACCGGTCTTTCGCGGCGGGGGAACAAAGGAAGGCGGCAAGGGCAGCGGGGAGACCGGAACAGAGCTCGTGGGTGGCCTCGACGCAATGGAAGCTCTCGTCGCTGGAGGGGCCGAAGGCGTGACCGGAACCGAACCGGTCGGTGGCTTTGAAGCAAGGGGCGCTCCGGTGGAGGGCGGCGCCGAGGGTGCGGCCGGAATCGTGACCGGAACCGAACCGGTTGGTGGTTTTGAAGTAAGGGGCGTTCCGGTGGAGGGTGGTGCCGAGGGCGCGGCCAGAACCGTGCCGGTGGGCGGCTTCAATCCCGAGGGGGCTTTCGCTCCCATGGCCGGAAGAGCGGCCGTTTTACTCGGCGGAGCCGGCGGCATCGGGATGGGCCCGGTCGGAGGTTTCGAAGTAAGGCTGGCACCTGTGGCCGGAGGCGCCGAAGACGTGACCGGAGCCGGGCTGGTTGGCGCTATCGCCGGCGACGTTGGCGCTGAACCAACGGAAGGCGGGGGCGCGGAAGGCGTGGCCGGAGGGGGCGGAAGGACCGCGGGCGTTGAGACGACTACGGGTGAAGGTGTCGGCGGCGGGGAAATCGACGGCGGAGGCGGAACTGCTGCCCGGACCGGACTGGCTGCCGGCGTGACGGCGGGAGAAATCACCGGGGGGGCAGGCGGCAAGACGGGAGCGGCGGCCTGAGGCTGGGGAGCCGGGGGAAGCGGCTCCGCCTTCGCCGTAACCACGGGCAACGGCGGAGGTTTGGCCGCAGGAATCGGAGGTGGTACCGCTTTGGCAACAGGGGACGGAGAGGCCGGGGTAACAGCGGGGGACCCGGCAACGGGCTTGGCTGGTTCAGGAGCCGTGGTGGGAAGATCAACCAGACGCAAGGATCCGGTGGGCCTTTTGGCTTGAATCGAAGGCGCGGGAAATTCGGTCTGAACCGGACGGCCGAGCGAAGGACTGACGCCCGCCTTCGCTTCAGCGCCTTGCTGCAGACGGGCCGCAGTTTCGGACGCCCCGGTTACAGGAGCGGACAGAGGAGTCGCCAGAGAAGGCTGGGGTGTAACGGGCGATGGAACGCGGGCGGTCACGGGAGGCGGGACGGCGGCAATCTTCGGGGGTGGCGGGGGAACCGTTTCCGCCTTCAGAACGCCGCCCAGAGATTGCGTCGCCGGCAAAGCAGGCGGTTTCGTCTGGTGCGGTATGGGTTCCAAGCCTTCCGGGACTTCGACCTTGCCGCTTTGCACGTAGACCTTCGCCAGCGGATTGGCGACAATGACGCGCGCGGGCTGCGCAACCACGCGACCGGACGAAGTGATCAATTCGGTGGTCGGATCGGGAACGGGCTTCGCCACCGGCGTCGCGGGAACGGCGGGGACTGCCGGGGTGACTGGCGCCGGAGGCATGACCGGCATGGTGGGCTTGGTCAAGCCGAGGGTCGGAACCGGCTGTGAAGGCGGACGCGGAGGGAAAAGAGGCGTGGTTTTCGCACTGGCCGGAGCGCCGGTCAGCGGAGGAGCGGAAGGTTTCGGGGGCGCATCGGGAGTCACGCTGGAAGTCTGCTTGGAGATGCTGGGCATCGGCTTGGTGACCGCTGTCGACCAAGCCGGCGGGACATTGGTTACCGGCGCAGGTTCCAATTGGCTCGTGCTGTGCATCGGAAGCGTGGTGGCCGCCGAGACGTTGGGGCGAGGAGTGGGGGTTATCTTGGCGGAAGCCGGCCTAAGTGGCCGCGGAGGAAGACTGATGCGCAGCGTTTCACGCTTGGGTGCATTCGGATCCGAGCCCTCGGGGGTGGCAGAGTCAGCCATATTTGTTCTTTTTATAGTTATTTCGGAAAATGTTCAATGGCGAAATTCGCAATCGTAACGTATTTATGAAGTTATCACGGTTCGGCGCCGCGATATTTCGTCGCAGGGCTGACGTTGCCTGCGGAAAAGGGGATTTCGATCCGAGTTGAAAGTCCTTGTTGAAAAGTCCGGGCAGGCGGTATCTTTGAGATGTAGGTCCTCGATGAAGAAGATGAAGAAGAAAAAGGTTTTGATAATCGACGATGAAGCGGCCTTCACCAACATCGTCAAGTTGACTTTGGAAGCAAAAGGTGACTACGAGGTTTGCGTCGAGAATGATCCCCGGATGGCGATCGCCACGACGCGGAAGTTTTGGCCCGATCTTATTATCCTCGATGTGGTCATGCCGGAACTTGACGGGGGCGAAGTTCACACCCAACTCATGGCCGATCCGATCCTCAAGCGCATTCCGACCATTTTTTTAACGGCGATCGTCCGGCAAAAGGAAGTCGACGAAAATAAGGGGATGATCGGCGGATCGTTTTATCTGGCGAAGCCCGTGAGCGCCGACGGACTGGTCAGCGCGATCGAGGAACATGTTCGAGCCTAGCGCAGGCGTGGCCAGGGATGGAATGTAAGTGGGGCGTCAGGTTGTTTCGGGAGGCGACTAGTCTTGTATGAGTTCCGAATCGCAAAAGCTCGCTTCCGGCCAGGATGGTTTTCTCCTGCAGAATTTGCTGCGAAATATTCCCGACCACATCTATTTCAAGGACCGGCAATCGCGGTTCATTCTCATCAATCCCGCGCTGGCGCAGGTGTTTAATCTGAAGTCTCCCGAAGAAGCGATCGGAAAAACCGACTTCGACATCTTTACGCAGGAACATGCCGACGCGGCGCTCGCCGACGAGCAGGAGATTTTGCGCTCAGGAGAACCGATCGTCGGAAAGGACGAAAAGGAAACCTGGCCCAACGGGACAGTTTCATGGGTGACCACGACCAAGATGCCTCTGCGGAATAGGAAGGGGGAGATCGTGGGGACCTTCGGGATTTCGCGTGATATCACCGAACGCAAGCAGGCGGAGGAGGCCCTGGAGCAGGCGGTCAAGGACCTGCGGAAGTCGCGCGAAGAACTTAAGAATGTGCATCAGCAATTGATGCAGGCGGAGCGCCTGGAAACCGTGGGCCGGATGGCGGCCGGAGTGGCGCACGAGGTCCAGAATCCGCTGCAAATCCTTTTGATGAGCCTCGATTATCTTTCGCAACGAATGGCCGACCGCGACCCGGTCCTCGACGGCGTACTCAACGAGATGCGCAACGCCACCAAACGGGCCGACGTGATCATACGCGGGCTGCTCGATTTCTCCCGTTCCGATGATCTCGAATTAAAGGCGCAGGACCTCAATACCCTGGTGAACAATGCGCTCCTTCACGTCAAGCATCTCCTGAGTCTTCACCAAGTCACGTTGGAAACGGAACTTGCTCCCGAACTGCCGCTGCTGGCGCTCGACGGCATGAAGATCGAACAGGTGCTCGTCAATCTCTTCACCAACGCCATCCAGGCCATGCTTCAAGGCGGCACCCTGACGGTGAAAACCCGCGCCGAGCGCCTGGCGGAAACACGGCGCGATCCGGGTTCGCGCGAAGCGGGCCATTTTTACGCGGGTGACATGGTCGTTATCGTCGAAATCGAGGACACCGGCAGCGGTATTGCCCCCGAGCTCCTGCGCAAAATTTTCGACCCCTTCTTCACCACCAAGGCGACCGGCCAGGGCACGGGGCTCGGGCTGGCCATCGTCAAACGAATCATCGATCTTCACGCCGGGGAAATTGAAATCGTCAATCGACCCGAGGGCGGCGTCCGTTGCCGGCTGATGTTCAAGGCGCGCTAGAACTTATTCCGAAGGCAGACGTAAAAGCTGGAGGATGCGTTCGAGGTCTTCCGGCGAGAAATAGTGAATCTCGATTTTGCCCGCACCGGCTTTGCCCACGATGCGCACCCGCGTCCCGACATGCTGTTGCAGGCGCTTCTCCAGATCGGCGAAAATCGCCTCGCTCGTCGCAGCGGCGGCTTTCCGTTTTGCGACCGGCCTGGAGCCGGCGCGCATCGATTCCACCAGCCGTTCCGTGGCGCGAACGGTTAAATTTTCTTTGCGGATACGTTCGGCGGCCAGCACTTGCTCCCCGGCGTTGTGAAGTCCCAGCAACACCTTCGCGTGCCCGACGCTCAAGTCGCCCGTGCCGATCCAGGCCCGGATTTGTTCCGGCAAGGTCAGCAGCCGCACCGCATTCGCGATCACCGCCCTCCCCTTCCCGACCTGCTGCGCGACCTGCTCCTGGGTCAGCGTGAACTCCTTCATCAGCCGCGCATAGGCCTCGGCCTCCTCGATGGGACTCAAATCGGCGCGTTGGAGATTCTCGATCAGCGCCAGCTCGAGCACGTCGCGATTGCTCGCCTCGCGCACGATGACCGGAAGCGTTTCCACTCCCGCTTCGCCCGCCGCGCGCCAGCGGCGTTCGCCCGCAATGAGTTCGTATTTTCCGTTTACCAGCCGGACGATGAGCGGCTGGATGATCCCCCGCTCCTTGATCGAATCGACCATTTCCGCCAGTTCTTCGGGACGAAAAGTCTTTCGTGGCTGCAACGGGCTCGGAACGATATTTCCGCGTGAAACCTGACGGATCGTTTCGCCCCGTTCCGCCGCCGGTTCGGGCGTCGCGAGTTTGCCGGCGCCGCCCATGAGCGCGCTGAGTCCCTTGCCTAATGCTGCTGCTTTGGCCATCCCCGATTTTGATGAATGCTTGCGCGGAGGCAAGCTTATCCATCGCGGCATGGCCCATCTTTCCGCAGTTCCGATAAACGGGCAATCTCCGACGAAGTGAAGTACGGCGTACGGTCTTGACGGAATTAACGGAATTAACGGAATTAACGGAATTATCGGAATTTCTTTGGAGGGTCGGACTCCATCCCGACCCATTTCAGTTATCCGCGAACGGCTTGGCCCAATCGGGGAGAACAGAATCGTAAGTACCCTTCGCTTCACCGAGAAGTTTTTCAGTGGCAAGGTCGTACTTGTAAAAGTGAGCCGGTCCGTGCGCGCACCGGGATTTAATAATGACTGCGCTGTCGCTGTCGGCGAAGTCCCACTCTTCTATGAAGGGAAATTCGATTATCTTGAAATCCTTGTGGTGACCGTCCGCTGGCCAACAAATTCTGAGCGTATCAGGCACGGGCCAGCCACGATCGTTTTTGGATTCGTACCGTGCCCAGCCAATAAGGCCAGACTTGGCCAGTTTCGGAAGCAACGCCTTGCCGAGCTTTGTCCACATCTCGGTATGACCGTCGGTAAAGGTGACCTTGACGTTGCCAATCGGCAAGCTCCCAAAAGCCTCTTTCGAGTCAACAATCGTCGCGCTCTTCGGAAGGACGATTGATGTAGCCGCCACTAAAGTCAAAATGAGAGTTGAAGGTGCCACGGCTCTAAGGATTATGCCACCCGCTTCTTCACATCCTCCTGCACCTCGTTCCACCACGATTCGAGGAAGGCTTTGCGTTCGGCCTTGATCGCGGTGAGATCGCTTTCCCTTTTCGCATCGGCGCGGGTCAGGAAGTAAAACTTGATCTTCGGTTCCGTGCCGCTGCCGCGCACGACCATCCGGCTGCCGTCGGCCATGTGGAAGAGCAGCATCGTCTCCTTCGGAATTTTCTTTCCGTCGGCATCGACAAAATCCTGTAACCCGAAATCATCGACGCCGGTGACCGCCTGCCCCTGGTAGGCCGTGGGCGGTTTTCCTCGGAACGAGGCGAGCAACTTGGCAATCTGCTGCGCGCCCTGTGCTCCCTCAAAAGTCAGCGTGCCGAGCCGTTCCGTATAGAAACCGAGCTCACGATAGATGGCGTCGAGATATTCGGCCAGCGTCTGGCCCTTCGATTTCGCCCAGGCCGCCACCTCGGAGAACATCAGCACCGCGGCGTTGGCATCCTTATCGCGCACATAATCGCCTCCGGTATAGCCGTAACTTTCCTCCCCTCCGAAAATGACAAAATGACTTGCGCCCAGCGCGGCGGCGCGTTGTTCGGCGGAGGGACGTTTGGCAAAATCGGGATCGCCGTGCGCCTTCTCGTAATCGTGCATTTTTTCGCCGATGTATTTAAAGCCGGTCAGCGTCTCGATGCAGCTGACGCCGAATTTTTCCGCGATACGTTTCTGCAGATCGGTCGTGACGAACGTCTTGATGATGACCGCGTTCCTGCGGTTGCCTTCGGTTAAAATTCCCTGGGCGACGAGGCGCGAGCAGCGGTAGTAGGCCATGATCGAGCCGATCTGGTTGCCGGTGAGCAGGATCATTTTTCCATCGGCATCCCGCACCGCGACTCCCATGCGGTCGCAATCGGGATCGGTCGCCATGACGATATCGGCCTTCTCCGCTTCCGCCTGCTTGATCGCCAGCTCGAGCGCCTCGGCATTTTCGGGATTCGGCGATTTGACCGTCGGAAAACGCCCGTCGCCCATGCTCTGCGCTTCCACGATGGAGTAGCGAAAACCGAACTGGTCGAGCAGGGCCGGGATGGCGCGAATGCCGGTGCCGTGGAGCGGCGTGTAGACAAACTTGATTTTGTCACGCGTCTCCAGAATGGCCTCGGGTTCCAGCACGAGACTCGAAACCGCATCGCGATAGATGGCGTCCATTTCCGCTTCGAGGACGACGACCTTTCCCGGGGTCGTGATCGTCGCGAGCAAGGCGGGAAACGCGGCCGGATCGGCGGAAAGTCGGGCGAAATGTTTGGTGATGCCCGAGGCGTGCGGCTCGACCACCTGTCCGCCGTCCCGGGAATAAAATTTCATCCCATTATCGTGGGACGGGTTGTGGCTGGCGGTGATCATGATCCCCGCGTGCGCGCCCGCCACGCGGGTGGTAAATGAAAGCTGCGGCGTGGAACGGTCCTCCGGGAAAAGAAGCGCGTCGATACTCAGCGCATTCAGGGATTTCGCGGCGGCCCGGGCGAACTCCCGCGAGAAATAGCGCGTGTCATGCGCAATCACCACGCTCAGTTTTTCTCCCGGATAGCCTTCGATCAGATAAGCCCCGAGCGCGGAGACGGCGCGGTGAACGTTGCCGAAGTTGAGCATGTTCGTACCGGCGCCGGGAAACTCGGGCCGATCGAGCGGCTGCGGCTTGCCCGCCTCGGCCTTCGTCACGATCTTGCCGATGGTCCGGCCCCGCATGCCGCCCGTGCCAAACGCGATGTCGCGGAAAAAGCGGTCGTCCAGTTCCGTCCAGGCCTGCGTCGCAAGCAGCTCGTCGATGCTGGCGCGATCGCGGTCCGCGGTCGCCGGATCGCCGTAAACACGCGCAATATTTTGTTGCGTCGAAGTGAGAAGTTTCTTGGTCGCCTCCACCGGGAGCTGGAACGTCGTGGGCATATCTCAAGACTATAGCGGCGACGCGAAGGGAGTAAATCACGCGGTGGCCTTTCCGCTCATTTGTTCTAAGGTGAAGGATGTCAACTCCTTCTCCCGTTCTCGATTCGGCCACGCTCCTCTCCGCCCTCCAATGGCGCTACGCCACCAAACAGTTCGATGCCGCCAAGAGCATTGCGCCCGACGTATGGAAGACGCTGGAAGCAGCGCTCGTGCTGAGCCCGTCGTCCCACGGCCTGCAACCGTGGAAATTCATCGTCATCACGGACAAGCACCTCAAGGCCAAACTGCGGACCCATTCCTGGAACCAGGCCCAGGTCACCGATTGCTCCCACTACGTCGTCTTCGCCTCGATCAAAAAGTTGAGTGAATCCGACATTGACGATTTTCTCGCCCGCGCCGTCGAAGTGCGGGGTTCCACGCTCGAATCGCTCAAGGGTTATCGCGGCATGATGGTGGACGATCTGATCCACGGCGCGCGGAGCAAGGTGATCGGCGAATGGGCGGCTCGGCAGGTCTACATCGCGCTGGGGAATTTTATGACGTCAGCGGCGTTGCTCCAGGTCGATACGTGTCCGATGGAAGGCTTCGTGCCCGTCGAGTACGACAAGATTCTCGGTCTCGAGGCGAGCAACCTCACCGCTTCCGTCTGCTGCGCCGCCGGTTATCGCAGCGACCTCGACAAGTACGCGCATCTGCCCAAGGTCCGCTTTGAAGCGAAGGATGTGGTGGAGTATATTTAGTCACCCTAATCCATCCCGATAAAGGTATACATGCCGGTTTTTCTGTTAATAAACCCGAATCCGACGCCAGGACCGATGTAACAGACGTCGATGACGTCCTCTTGCACGTAATGCCTGTCCCGTTTCGTCGGAAAAGAAATGCTGGAAACATAGTAGTTCTTAGCAGCCGGGGGACGAATGACCTCGCAACTCCACAGCACTATTCCCTCGGGACTAACGGCGGCAACATGACATAAATCCGATTCCACGTAGTAAACCACTTTGGTTTTTGGATCCCGGATGACTCTGGATAAACCATTGGAGGGAGCCTCAGGCGGTACATCACCTAAAGCCCCACCCGCCGTTAAGAGCAGCAAACTCAGCGGAAGCACGTACTTTCTGATAAGAGGATTTTCCGTCCTACGCGCTCCCAATCAATATCCCCACGATAAAGACGAGCACGCCGCCGACCACGACCTGGAACGTCGCGGCGAGCAGCGGCGTATCCATGTAGCGATGGCGAATCCAGGCGATCACGGCCAGTTCGATCGCGACAATCGCGACCGCAATCGTCATGGCATAATGGAAGTTCGAGATCAGGAAGGGGAGCGTATGGCCGATCCCACCCGCGGTGGTCATCGCGCCGCAGATCGGCCCGCGCAGCCAGGGATGGCCCCGCCCGCTGAGCACGCCGTCATCCGAGAGCGCCTCGGCAAAGCCCATGCTGATGCCGGCGCCGATGGAAGCCGCCATGCCGACCAGAAACGCGGTCCAACTCAGGTGCGTGGCAAAGGCCGCGGCGAAGACCGGCGCAAGCGTCGAGACGGAGCCGTCCATCAGCCCGGCCAGGCCCGGCTGCACGATTTGCAGCACGAACTTGCGTTTGCCGGAGTCATCCTCCTTTTCGCGCGCGCCCGAGGCCTTTTGCTTCTCGTCCATCTCCTCGGCGAGCTCATAGTGTTTGCTCTCCTCAGCGGCGAGATCGCCCAGCAATTGCCGCACGGCCGCATCGCTGGTTTGCGCGATGGCCGCCTGATAAAAATTACGCGCCTCCTCCTCCATCGTCTCGATTTCGCTGCGAATCATCGGCACGGTCAGGATCTTATTCATCCAGAGCGGGCGGCGGGTGATGAAGCCCTTGACGTCCTGGCGGCGGATGAGCGGGATGTGCTCGCCGAATTTTTGCCGGTAAAGATCGATCAGCCGGTGCCGGTGGCCGTCCTCCTCGTCGCGCATGGCGTTGAGCGAGTTGGCCGTGTCGGGATAATCCTTGCCCACGCGTTCCGCCAGGTCGGCGTAGATGCGGCCGTCCTCCTCCTCGGCCTGGATCGCGAGGGCGAGGACTTCCTGAGCGGTAAGTTCTTTGAGCGTTTTGGCCATGGCGGATGGTACGAAAGTAATACTCAACGGTACATCCCAGTTTTCGATCTCAGCGGCATGGAAGTAGCTCGAAGCATCGCATACCCAACCAAGGAAGTTTCGTCATGATACGCACCCCGGAAAAGCCCGCCAAACCCAAGAAAATCAAAAAAGAGGTCAAAAAGGCCGCCCTGTCCAATGGGTCGCTTGACCATCGAATCGGCGATTCCTTTCCGATGATCAAGCTGATCGACCAGCGCATTGCCGAGTCGGTGCCGAAGGAGATCATCGACAAGGTCAACGCCGTCACGAGCAAGCGGCAGATCATCTGCTCCACCTACCCTTACGATAAATGCATCAAGAACAAGGAGTATGAGAAGGAGGCGAAGATGCTCCAGATCGAGCTGGTCAAGATGCAGGCCTGGGTGCAGAAAACCGGCGCCAAGGTGGTCATGCTTTTCGAGGGACGCGACGCCGCCGGCAAGGGCGGAACGATCAAGCGCTTCACCGAGTTCCTGAATCCGCGCGGGGCGCCCGTGGTAGCGCTGGCCAAGCCTTCCGAAAACGAACGGGGCCAGTGGTACTTCCAGCGTTACATCGAGCAACTGCCCACGGCGGGCGAGATCGTCTTCTTCGACCGGTCCTGGTACAACCGCGCCGGCGTCGAGCACGTCATGGGTTTTTGTTCACCCCACGATTACCTCGAATTCATGCGCCAGACGCCCGAGTTCGAGCGGATGCTCGTCCGCAGCGGCAAGTACTTCTTCAAGTTCTGGTTCTCGGTCAGCCGCGAGGAGCAGCTCCGCCGTTTCATGGGCCGCGCCCGCGATCCGCTCAAGCAGTGGAAGCTTTCGCCGATGGACGTTGAGTCGCTGGCCCGCTGGGACGCCTACACCAAGGCCAAGGAAGCGATGCTTTTCTACACCGACACGGCCGACGCGCCCTGGACCGTCGTCCGCTCCGACGACAAGAAACGCGCCCGGCTCATGGCCATCCGGCATGTGCTCCACACGATCCCCTACGACGGCAAGGACAAGCACGTCGTGCAGCCGCCCGACCCGCTCATTCTCGGCTCCGCCAAATCGATCTACGAAAAGGACGAAAAGCCGGGCAAAGTCATCGCCCTGATCGAGAAGAAGTAGGGCGTTTGCCAAAATCGCGACTTTATGGCACGTTTGCGCAAATGAGCTTCGCCGAAATCAAGGATGCGCTCGCGACATTATCTCCCCAACAGCGCGCCGAGCTGGAAGAGCAGCTTCATGCTTTAGACGAAGGCGTCACCGTCGAGCAGTTGCGCGAGATCAATGCGATGCTCGACGAAGAGATCAATGATCCCTCGCCCGGCCTCACCTTGGAGCAAGCTCGCGAGCGAATCAGCCTTTTGAATTTGGGCGATGCCGCTCGATCTTGAGCTCAGTGATCGCGCGATTAGTGATATTGAGAAGATCGCTCTCTATATCGCAAAACGGAATCGCGACTCTCTGAGCAGCCGCCCGATCAATGCCAGTGCCCACCGCCACCGATCCCAATCCCAATGGCGACCGGCGGAGGATAGAAATAGGGACCAGGTCCGGGGCCGTAGGGATAAGGGCCGCCGGGATATCCGGTCCGTGCCATAAAGTCGACCACGCTGGGGGATACTCCCGCGTGGGTGAGATGATCCATGTCTTGGGGAGAAAGCGTATAAACGGTGCCGTGATCGCGGATATAGCGCACGATCACGCCATCACTCACCCGGGCCTGGGACAGCGAAATAATATCGTTCAAGCTTAACGGATCGTCATGAACCATCTTGTCGTAAATCGCCGACGAAACGCCCGCGCGCTGAACGGAAGCGTAATCGGCTTTTTGTTGATCGGATAAGCCACAGCCAAAAAGGGCGACGGTTGTGGCACAAAGAAGCAGAAGTCGGCTTTTCATGGATAACAGTATGACGCTTCTCGTCCCCGCGACCGTCATTAAAAGAAAGTAATGCTAAATGAGCTTTAGCTTTGAGGGTCAATCATTAGTCGGACGGATGGGCTGATCTGCGTGATCTCAGCCTCGGATCCCTGTGCCGTTGGCCTCCGGAGACCGAGGTTGGGTTAATGAACACCTTCCAGGTAAGAGAGGTCAAAACCCAGAAGAAAGCGATGATCAGTATCCACTCCGGTGAATTCATAATCCACATCGAGTAAAGACTGAACGCCGTAAGTACCAAAAGAACAGTGAGCATCGGCCATCCGATGATCCAACAGACTATCTTCTCGCGACGCGTCCGAACTTGCCGTGGAATCTGGCCAACAACTGCTGCGGCACGCGTAAGTCCAAACATGAAAGCGGCGGCACCAACGATAGAAAGGTCTCGGTTGTGGAAATACAACGTCGCTATGAGGATAACTAAACACAAAAGCGATATTAAATTCGCATGCATCCCTCTCATTATTTTAGGCTACTCGAATCCGGTCCCTGAGGTAGGAATAATCTCCCTTGTCTGCGAAAAAGTTGGAGGTATCTTGATCCCAACAACGGGGAGCCCACTGGGGCTGAGAGGTTTGTCCGGCTGGACGCAGGCAAACGACCCGATGAACCTGATCCGGGTCATGCCGGCGGAGGGAGTTGTGGCACCGTTGTGCGGTGTCTGAATCCCCTCCCCGTTACGATCCGGCGACGTGGAGATTAAATTTATGATTCAGCCCCTGGACCCAACTCCCGCGAAACCCGCCAAGCGGAAATCGACGAAATCGAAAATTCTCCGCAGCGTCACCAAGCCCTTCCCGAATTCGCGGAAGGTCCATGTCGAAGCGCCGGGCAGCCAGGTCCGCGTCGCCATGCGCGAGGTCACCCAGGCCGCGACGCGCGACTTCCAGGGCCAGGTCACGCAGAATCCGCCGCTGCGCGTTTACGATACATCGGGCCCTTATACCGACCCGGCGGCGAAGATCGATATTCGCGAGGGACTGAAGCCGGTCCGCGCCGAGTGGATCGAGCAACGCGGCGATACCGAAACGTATTCGGGCCGCGAAGTGCAGCCGCGCGACAACGGTTACCTGACCGCCGGTCACGCCGAGTTCGCCAGCCAGCGCGAGACCAAGGGCCAGCTTCAACCGTTCCCCGGCCTGAAACGCGCGCCTCGCCGAGCGGTGGATGGAGGAAACGTCTCGCAAATGCATTACGCCCGCAAGGGCATCATTACGCCCGAGATGGAATATATCGCGGCGCGGGAAACCCTCGGTCGTCAAAATCACGCGGGCAAGCACGCACAGACCGATCTTCGCCATCAGCATCCCGGCGTCGGCTTTGGCGCGCGGCTCAATAATCGCACGATCATCACGCCCGAGTTCGTCCGCGAGGAGGTCGCCGCCGGACGCGCAATCATTCCGGCCAACGTCAACCATCCCGAAAGCGAACCGATGATCATCGGGCGCAATTTCCGCGTGAAGATCAACGCGAATATCGGCAACTCCGCCGTCGCCTCCTCCATTGAGGAGGAAGTCGAAAAAATGACCTGGGCCATCCGCTGGGGCGCCGACACGGTCATGGACCTTTCCACCGGCAAGAACATCCACGAGACGCGCGAATGGATCATCCGCAACTCGCCCGTGCCGATCGGCACCGTGCCCATCTACCAGGCGCTCGAAAAAGTCGGCGGCCGCGCCGAGGAACTGACCTGGGACCTCTACCGCGACACGCTGATCGAGCAGGCCGAGCAGGGCGTCGATTACTTCACCATCCACGCGGGCGTGCTGCTGCGCTACGTGCCGATGACCGCGCGCCGCGCCTGCGGCATCGTCAGCCGCGGCGGATCGATCCTCGCGAAGTGGTGCCTTTCGCATCACCAGGAAAATTTTCTCTACACCCATTTCGACGAGATTTGCGAGATCATGCGCGCCTACGACGTCTCCTTCTCGCTCGGCGACGGACTTCGCCCCGGCGCGGGTGCCGATGCCAACGATGAAGCGCAACTGGCCGAGCTGGCCACGCTGGGCGAGCTGACGCAGAAGGCGTGGAAGCACGATTGCCAGGTCATGATCGAAGGTCCCGGCCACGTCCCGATGCAGCTCATCCAGGAAAACATGGAGCTTGAGTTGAAGCAGTGCGCCGAAGCGCCGTTCTACACGCTCGGGCCGCTCACGACCGACATCGCGCCCGGCTACGACCACATCACCAGCGCGATCGGCGCGGCGATGATCGGCTGGTTCGGCTGCGCCATGCTCTGCTACGTCACGCCGAAGGAACATCTCGGCCTGCCCAACAAGGACGACGTGCGCGAGGGCGTGATCGCCTACAAGATCGCCGCCCACGCCGCCGATCTCGCCAAGGGCTTTCCCGGCGCCTCCGAACGCGACAACGCGCTGAGCAAGGCCCGTTTCGAGTTCCGCTGGGAGGACCAGTTCAACCTCGGCCTCGATCCCGAAAAGGCGCGCTCCTTCCACGACGAGACGCTGCCGCAGGAGGGCGCGAAGTCGGCCCATTTCTGTTCGATGTGCGGGCCTCATTTCTGCTCGATGAAGATCACCGAGGACGTCCGCAAGTACGCCGCCGAGAAAGGCGTGGCCGAGCAGGAGGCGATCGCCCAGGGCCTGGCGGAAAAATCGCAGGAGTTCGCGGACAAAGCCAGCGACGTCTATCTCGCCCCTTAGCTCAACGAATCGGAAGGCATCGGCCCCCAAGCCCCATGAAAAACTTGCGTCAGATCCATCTCTACCTCGGCAGCTTTTTCGCGCCGATGCTTCTCTTCTTTGCCCTCTCCGGTATCTGGCAGGAATTCGGACTTCAGCGCTACGGTGGCTGGATTCGCTACCTGTCCGCCATCCACACCGGCAGCCGATTGAAAGACGCGGCCCATCATCCCTCCTCCATTTTTCTGCAAGGCTTCGTCATCCTCATGGGCGCGAGCCTCATCGCGACGATCATCCTCGGTCTCGTCCTGGCCTTCAAATACGGTCGCGGTACGCTGACCATGGCCTGCCTGGCGGGGGGAATCATCATCCCGCTCGCCCTGATTTTTATTTTTGGCCGGTAAGAGCCTGCGGACAACATTAAGGCCTTGGCAAATGCCTGTCGTCTGGTAGCCATGCTAGACATGAAACCTTCCCTTTTCGTCCTTCTGGTTCTCGCGTGCCTCCTTCCTCTTCGCGCCGACGAATGCCTGCAAAATGGCGACTTCGCCGACGGCATCGACCACTGGCGCGGCGATGGCCGTTCCCCGGCCGATTTCGCCTCGGATAACCCGCTGCAAAGCTCCGATCCGTTCACGAGCAAGGGCCTCATTCTTCCCCTGAAACATGTGGCCTGGAGCAAGGTCGCCCAGGACTTCCGCGGCAAGATCGCCAGCGGGGTCCTGACGGTGACCTTCAAGTTTTCTCCCGATTTCGCCTTCTCCACCAAGCCGGAGGATTATACGAACATCCCGGGCCAGCTCGGCTGGGGCTGGAAGACGTTCAACACCCCGCCGGGATCGTGGCTCATCTTTATCTCCGCGCTGGGCGACACCAAGGGAACCTACTACATCGTCCAATCGAAAAAGGGCACGGCCGAGCAGACTTATCATTTCAAGATGACCTCGCTCACTCCGCTCGAGGACCAGACGCTCACGCTCGCCTTTCCTCCCGGGACGGGGACGGTGGTCCTGCTCAATATTTCGCTGACCGATAATTAAAGGCCGGTGTGAAATGAACTTTCTGCGGCGTCTGCATCTCTACCTGGGCTGCTTCTTCGCGCCGCTGCTGGTATTCTTTTGCGTGTCGGGCATCTGGCAGGTTTATGGACTGCAATGGGTCCAGGGTCCCAACATCCTCACCTACCTCTCAACCATCCACATGGGGCACAATCTCTATTTCAAAGACCCGACCAAGGCCTACACCTTTACCTCGCCCTACTTGGAATTCTTCGTGGTGTTGATGGCGGCCAGCCTGATCATTAGCATCATCCTCGGCGTCATCATGGCGTTCAAATTCGGGCGCGGCACCCTGGCCCTCGTCAGCCTGGCCGCGGGCACCTTCATCCCGCTGATTCTCATCATCGTCTTCGCGCACAAACTGTAGGCAGGACCCGCCGTCAGCACGACCGGTTCAGCGCGCTGAGCACCGCCTTGAGCGAGGCGATCTCGATGTTCGTATCGGTCGCCGCGCCGAAGGTGGTCTGGCCCGCGCCCGATTTGATTTCGAAGTAGGCGACCGCCCTCGCCTCGGCGCCGGTGCCGAGCGAGTGCTCGGAGTAGGAGACGACCTCGAACGGATCGACAATCTTGCTCTCGTTCAAGCCATGCACGAACGCGGCGACCGGGCCGTTGCCGTTGCCGCGAATCTGGTGGACCTGGTTGCCCTGCCTGACGCGGACGATGCACTCGACGCCCTGGCCGGTCGGGGTCATTTTGCTGACGCCTTGAAAAGCGTAGGGCTGGTCGCGGTCGAGATACTCGTCCTTGAAGAGCTTCAGGATGTCCTCCGGCGGCAACTCCTCGCCCCGCTCATCGGCGACGCGGTTGATGATCCGGCCGAAGTCGCGGTGCATCGCCTTGGGCAGGACGTAGCCGAATTCCTGCTCCATGACATAGGCGACGCCGCCCTTGCCCGACTGGCTGTTGATGCGGATGATCGCGCGGTAATTGCGGCCGATGTCGTGCGGATCGATGGAGAGATAGGGGACCTCCCACGGCTGGTCGGGATGCGCGGCGCGGTCCTTGAGCCCCTTGTTGATCGCGTCCTGGTGCGAGCCGGAAAAGGCGGTGAAGACGAGATCGCCGCCGTAGGGCTGGCGCAACGGCACGTCGAGTTTCGTGCAGCGTTCGTAAGAGATCGCGCACTTCGCGGATGTTGCTGAAATCGAGCTTCGGATCGACGCCCTGCGTCAACATGTTCAAGGCGAGCGTGACGATGTCGACGTTGCCGGTCCGCTCGCCGTTGCCGAAGAGCGTCCCCTCGACGCGGGTCGCGCCGGCCAGCAGGCCGAGTTCGCTCGCGGCCACGCCGGTGCCGCGGTCGTTGTGCGTGTGGAGGCTGATGATCGCGCGCTCCGGATGTTTTTGGTGCGTGATGAACCACTCGATCATGTCGGCGTACTGGTTCGGCATCATCAGTTCCACCGTGTTGGGGAGGTTCAAGATGATCGGCTCGGCGGCGGTCGCGCCCCATTCGTCCAGCACGGCCTCGCAGACCTCCAGGGCGAAATCAACCTCGGTGGCGGAGAAGCTTTCCGGCGAATACTCGAAGCGGATTTTTGTGCTGGGGACGCTCTTGACGCGGTTACGGACATGCTTCGTGCCGTTCACCGCAATGTCCAGCACCCCCTTTTTGTCGAGGCCGAACGTGATCCGGCGCTGCGCGGGCGACGTGGAATTATAGAGATGCACGATGGCGCGCGGCGCGCCGCGGATCGACTCGAAGGTCCGCTCGATCAGCTCTTCCTTCGACTGGACCAGCACCTGCACCCAGACATCGTCCGGGATGCGGTTCTCGTCGATGAGGCGGCGCGTGAAATCAAATTCGATCTGCGAGGCGGAGGGAAAGCCGATCTCGATTTCCTTGAAGCCGATCTTCACCAGCAGGGCGAAATACTCGAGCTTCTCCTCGACGCTCATGGGCACGGCGAGCGCCTGGTTGCCGTCGCGCAGATCGACGCTGCACCAGGTCGGCGCGCGCTCGATCGTCCGGGAAGGCCACGCGCGTTCGGTCATTTTCACGGCCGCAAAGGGTCGGTATTTCGGGTTCTGGGTGGTCATATGTTTCTCTTCTTCCGTCATCCTGAGCTTGTCGCACACACGTGTGGCAGGCTCATTTCCGTTGGTAGCCGCCGCTGTCCCTAGCGGCGGCGCCTTCCTTCGGGAAATTTTGGATGACTGGTTTTAATTTTGCTGATTTTGCTGCGGGTGTCAGTGACGAAACGCCGAAAATGAGAAACCCCGAGGAGCCGCTCATTTCGGCGGGCCGTCGGGGTTTGGTTTCTTGGAGTTAAAGCGAAGTAATTAGGTCAGATCGCTCCCGCCAAGCCCGTACGGCCCGGAAGAAGAAGCGTAAGTCGAAGCGACAGCGCGTTGATCTGCATCATCGGACAGATAGCACCGACCCACGGAGAAAGCAAGTTTCTTGGTCTATCAGACGCTAAAGCCTACACCTGTCAGATCAAAATCACTGGAAGGCAACCTTCTCTGGATTCGGGGTGATGGCCTCCCGCGAGATGAAATTCGCATAGTGGTGATTGTCAGACTCTCCAACAGAGAAGAGGTAAAGCCGACCGTTGTACTCGGCGGCGGCATCCGGAAGGGAAGTCGTCGCGGAGCCCGAAATCTGGGACCAGCAATTCCAGTTCTGACCGTCAAAGGAGGTGACATAGTGCCGATGATCACCACCGCCGATCGCAAATAAATAGAGTCTTCCATCATAGGTTGCGGCCGTATCGGGCATAAGCGTTGTGCCAAAACCGGGCACAGAACTCCAGCCATTCCAGTTTTCTCCGTCAAACGAGGTGACATAATGCTGATGATCACCGCCGCCCACAGCAAAAAGGTAAAGTCGTCCGTTGAAAGCTGCCGCCGTGTCCGGCGTTAGCGTCGTGCCGAAGCCCGGAACTTCAGTCCATTGATTCCAATCGGTACCATCAAAAGACGTGACGTAGTGCGCATGGTTTTCTTCGCCAATGGCGAAAAGATAGAGCTTGTCCTTATAGACAACGGCCGCATCGGGCATCGCGGTCGTCCCGCCGCTCGGAAGTAAACTCCAGCCCCTCCATTGTGTGCCATCGAAAGAATTAACGTAATGTCGATGATCACCACCGCCAATGGCAAAGAGATAAAGCCGGTCCTTGTAATCCACGGCAGCATCGGATAGGAGGGTCGTACCACCGCCGGGCACCACGCTCCAATTGCTCCAGCTTTTGCCGTCAAAGATTGCCTGGTAATGACGATGATCTTCACCACCGATTGCAAAGAGATAAAGCTTGCCTCGATAATTGACGGCAGTATCCGCATTCCCAGTTGTTCCATTTCCGGCAATTTCGGTCCAACCCTTCCAAGTCGCTGGCCCGTAAGAAGCCTGAATCGATTTCCATAGCCATGTCGCTGCCAGCGCCAAACCCGCAAGAAGTACAATAAGAGCTATTCCCCGGCGCATGCTATCGGAAGAAACCTTCACGCCGTCTTCTATAAGCTAAAACCTGTCGAAGCTCAAGAGTCCGTCTTGGCCAATTCAAGGCAACGGCAACTCGACCGCATGCCCGCCGCGGGCGCTGAGGTTCACCGCCTCGGTGAACTCGAGGTATTGGACGCCGGTCTCGAAGCTTGGCTCGGGATGGCCGCCCTGGATGACCGCGTCGATGAAATCCTTTTCCACCGTCCAGTGGGTTTCGAGTTCCTGTGGAATGGCCAGCCGGCGCAATTCTTTTTCGCCCCGGCGCGCGCCGAGAATTTCATCCTTCGTAAAATTGTAGACCAGCGTGCCGTCGCGTCCGTAGATGGTCAGCGTTTCATCGGGCGGGAACTGCGCGACGCCGCTCCACTCGAGGCTGCCGGCGAGCCCGTTGGGCCACTGGCCAAAGACCTGGACAACATCCGGGATGTGGACGACATAACCCTCGCGCTTCGGCACGGAGACTTTCATCTGCGCGTGCAGGCGGCGCGGCACGCCGATCCAGCGCTCGAGCACCTCCGCGTAAATGCCGACGGTCAGCGCGTTGATTCCGTTGAGCTCGGTGCGCTGACGCCAGTGGGCCGGAGCCAGCGGATCGGAAAATTGATCGCGGTCGGCGGTCAGGCGGAAATGCCAGAGCTCGCCCGCGTAGCCGTCGTGCAGCAGTTTCTGGAAGAATTTCCCGCCCTTCATCCCGTGCGGCGGCGGACAAAGCATCGTCACCAATTGTGGACGCGCCTGCGCCGCAACCAGCATCTCGCGCCCCTCGCGCAGGCTCATCGCCATGCGCGCCTGGCAGAAAACGTGTTTGCCGGCCTCGAGCGCCGAGATGGTGATGGGCGCGTGCAGGACCGGCGGCGTGCCGATCCAGATGATGTCGAGGTCGGGCCGGTCGAGCATCTCGGCCCAGTCGTCCAGGACCTCGGGAATATGGAATTCCTTCGCGACGCTCCGGGCCGTTTCGAGCCGCGAGTTGCAGACCGCCACGACCTGCACCTGGGGCAAAGCGAGCAGGCCCGGCAGGTGCCGTTGCCGGACGATGCCACCCGCGCCAACGATACCGACCCGTAATTTCTTCGAATGCGAGGGGTGTTTGGAATTCATACCAGCGCTTCCCGTGGAGCGATTTTGGCGCAAGCCGGCTCGGCCGTCCAGCCGCGGAGCGCGCGTTGATGCGTCACCACCTGCCGGACGCGGCGCGCAATTTCCGCTCCGTCCTCGTCGCGAATCTGCGGGCCGATGGAGAAGCGGACCGTCGCCGCGGCCCAGTCCGGCGGCACGCCCATGGCGGCGAGCACGTGCGACGGTTGGACGGAACCGACGAGGCAGGCCGAGCCGCTCGAGACCGCGAGGCCCGCGAGGTCGAGGCCGATGAGCAGGTCCTCGCCGTGGAGGCCCTGAAAACTGACATTGAGCGTGTTGGGCAAACGGCGGACGGAGCCCGACGTGCCCGCGCCGTTGCGGCGCACGCCGCCCAGCGAACTCAGCTCCTGCCAAAGCCGTTCCGTCCAGGCGAACTGGCGCCGCGCCTCGACCGGGTCGACGTTTCCGTAGAGCCGCACCGCTTCCGCGAAACCGGCGATGGCAGGCGCGTTCTCGGTGCCGGGACGGCGCTCGTTCTCGTGCGAGCCCCCCTCCATCAGCCGCGCGATCGGCACGCCGGTTCTGAGCCAGAGCAATCCGGCGCCCAGCGGGCCGTGGATTTTATGCGCGGCCAGACTGAGCGCCGAAACCTGCCAGTCCGACACATCGATCTCTTCCTTGCCCACGCTCTGGATCGCGTCGGTATGAAAAAGAACTTTTCTCGCCGCGCAGATGGCGGCGATCTCGCGCATTGGCTGGCAGACACCGGTCTCGTTGTTCGCGCTCATGATCGAGACGAGAATCGTCTCGGGCCGGATGGCGCGGGCCAGGTCGTCCGGGTCGATCCGCCCGTCCGCATCGACGTCGAGATAGGTGACCTCGAAACCTTTCCCTTTTTCGAGCGCCTCGAACGCGCGCAGGACCGCGTGATGCTCCGTCTTCGCGGTGATCAGGTGCCTTCCCTTATCGCGGTGGGCGCAGGCGAGTCCCTGCGCGGCGAGGTTGCAGCTTTCCGTGCCGCCGCCGGTGAAAATGATTTCGGAAGGTTTGCCCTTCAACCACGCGGCGATGGCATCGCGGGCCGCATCGATCTCGCCCCGCGCACGGCGACCCTCGGCGTGGAGGCTCGAGGGATTGCCTAAAGCTCCGGAGGGCGCGCCCAGCAGCGGTTCCATGACGGCGCGCACCCGCGGATCGAGGTTCGTGGTGGCGTTGTCATCCAGGTAAAAGCGCGGCATGACGTTCCTCCCAGGTCAGATCATCCAATCTCCATTGTTGCGCTGGCGGGGATGGATGCTGAGCTGCTGGGCTTCGTAGAGGGCCACCGAATCGGGCGGGATGGAACGGTTCAGCCAGACGTTGCCACCGATGATCGTGCGGTCGCCGATGACCGTGTCGCCCCCGACGATGGTCGAGTTGGCGTAGATGGTGACGTCATCGCCAACGGTCGGGTGCCGCTTGCCGCCGAGGGCGTGGCCCTGCCCGTCGCGCTCGACCTGTTTGGCCAGGCTGCGCGCGACCAGCCCGACACCCTGGTAGAGGCGGACGCGGTCGCCGATCTGGGAGGTGCCCCCGATGACCACGCCGGTGCCATGATCGATGAAGAAATGGGAACCGATCTTCGCGCCCGGATGGAGATCGATGCCGGTGCGGCTGTGGGCCCACTCGGTCATCATGCGGGGCAGAAAAGCGACACCTTGCTCATGAAGCACATGAGCGATGCGGAAGACGGCCACCGCCTCGACGCCGGGATAGGCGAGGACGACTTCCTCCCGATTGGCCGCGGCCGGGTCGCCCTGGAAAGCGGCCTCGACATCGGTCTGGATCAGGCAGCGGACGTCGGGCAGCTTGCGGAGAAAATCGAGGGTGACGCTCTCGGCGTTCGCGCCGGGGACGGGCTGCACGTCGAGGCTCTTGGCGATCTCGCGCTGGAGCCGCTTTTGCAGGCTGCTGAGCTGGAGCGCCGTTTCATGCGGCAGGTCGTGCATCGAAACCTGCTGCTCGGCGATGAAGCCGGGGAAGATGAGATAAAGGAGGTCCTGCGTCAGCGCGGCCACGGCCATTTTCGAGGGCAGGTTGGCGCCGTTGAGATGCTTGATCCCGCCGCAATGGGCGTAGGATTCGAGCAACTGGTCGACGAGGGTTTTCATCGGATGATCCATACCGGCCAAAGCCTATCGGAAAAGCCGATGCCCTGCAAATGCGGGCTCTTGGCGGGGAGGTGGGTGCTTGGACGCGGCTTCACCGCTGTGCTAATGAAGTCGTCCACCGACGGAACGGGTTATTTACGGAACTTGGAGAATCGGGCTGATTCGTCCTTGGTCATGGGACGGAAGCCCTGGGCCTGCAGGTACGCAGCCGACCCGCCCTTGGCCTTCCGCCCGCTTTCAGTTCGCGAGGTAGAATTCGAGGTATGCCTGATAGTTGATCGAGAGATCGTCGAGGGCATATTTAAAAGCTTCCTTGAAAGACATGTTTTCACACCACTCCTTTTTGATCAAGCCTTTCGTTTGGCCCAACACGTCGCGGTGGGCTTGCTTGTGGGCTGTGTCGTAGCGGGTGATGCATTCATCGTTACAGACTAGCACAACGCTAAAGCCGTACCAAATCCCGACGAAAGAGTTTTGGAAGACCAGTAGATGGAACCCATCAGGCAAGTCCTTAATCCACTCTTTCTTGGGCATATTTAAGTCTGGCTGCGTTTATTTTTCATGTCACCGGGGATTCTTAGTTATCACGCCGACGGCCTGAGCCGCGCGTAATTAGGCAAAACTACGCCCTTTGCCTGTAACCTTTTGCCGGTCAGGGCGTCTTGTTAGATGGTGAGCACAACCGATCTTTTCCGCCGTTCGATCCATTTCCAGCCTTTGGGCCCGGACGCCCTCTTCACTTGGCACTCAAGATGATCGCCCTGACTTTATTCTTCTCGGATACTCTAACGATATGGTTTCTGCGAAAGGCTCAACTTCGGACGAGCAACTTGTGGAGGCCACGCTCGCCGGGGACGACCAGGCCTTCGCCGAGCTCACGCTTCGCCACAAGAGCCGCGTTTTTGGCCTGGCCGCCCGGTTCGCGAGCAACGCGGCCGAATTGGAAGACATCTGCCAGGAAGTTTTTGTCCAGGCCTACTTCAAGCTGCGCCAGTACCGGCGCGATTCGCCGTTCGAGCACTGGGTCCTCCGCATCACGACCTACAAATGCTACGACTATCTCCGCAAACGGCGGCGAAGCGGGGTCACCCTCTCCGTCGATGCGATGCTCGAATCGGGCTATGAGCCGTCCGCGCCGGCGGCCGCCGATCCGCACCCGGATCTGGAACGCCTTCATGCCGCCCTGGCCGAATTATCGCCGAAGGAACGACTCGTCATCACCCTGCTCGAACTCGAAGAGCGGAGCGTGCAGGAAATCGCCGGCCTTACGGGATGGAGCGTGGCCAATGTCAAGGTCCGCGCTTTCCGCGCCCGGGCCGCGCTGCGCAAACTCATGGAGAAAACCGAATGAATGACCCCAAAATCCCTTCACGCCGCTATGGCGACTACGGGAAACTTCCCGATCCCGAACTCGACGCGCTCTTCGCCCTCTCGCGCCACGATCGCCCCGATACGTCCCGCGCCGAGTACGGCTTCGAGACCCGGCTGCTGGCCCGCCTCCACTCACGGCGGGAAACAGGTTCGATCTGGGCAATGGTGTCGTGGCGGCTGGTCCCGTTCTTTGCCGCCTGCGTGGTGGCGCTGATGCTCTGGCACGCGGAGGTGGTCGCGGAAACCAACGATGTCGAGCAGATGGTTTTCGTGGAAAATCCCGAACCCCTCGATGCGTGGAACAACCTCAACTGATCTATGAACAAAACCTGGAAGGCTGTTCTTGGCGTCATCCTGATTTATATTTTTGGATGCTTTTCGGGCATGGTCTCCACCTCCATCTTTTTCCATCATCGGATGCTCATTTTCCTGCAACATCCCGCCGTGGCGTTGTCGGCCGCGCTGGAGAAACGATTGACGGGAAACCTGGGGCTGGATGCGGACCAAAAGGAAAAGGTTCACGCCTGCTTCGAGGAGAATTTGCAGCAACGAAAGGAATTGCAGAAGCAAATCCAGCCCCAGGTCCAGGCGTTGAACCACCAGACCATCCAAGAAGTCACGGCCATCCTGCACCCTGACCAGACGGAACTCTTTCAGCAGAATATCGAAAAAGTCCGCAAACACTTCGGAGCGATGGCCGGCAAGCAGGAGGCGGACACGCCATCCGCGTCCAATGTCCAGCCGGGCGCGCCGACGACAAATTCCGCGACGACCAAGTCACCGGCCGCCCCGTAAAAAATCACGTTTTCCCTCGTCAGTTGTCGGCGAACTTGGTTGCCTAGCCGGATGCTGGCCAAGGTTTTTTCCGCTGCGGTGTGGGGCGTCGATGCCTACGCGGTCGAAGTGGAAGTCAACGCGAGCCCGGGCAAACCTGTCACCGTCGTCGTCGGCCTGCCTGATACCGCGGTCAAGGAAAGCCGCGACCGGGTCATCACGGCGGTGACCAACAGCGCGTTCAAATATCCGTGGGGCCGCGTCACCTTCAACCTCGCGCCGGCCGACGTGAAAAAGGAGGGGCCGAGCTTCGACCTGCCGATGGCGCTCGGCATCGTGGCCGCGTCCGATCAGCTAAGCCTGCGCAATCTCGAACAGTACTGGGTGGTTGGGGAACTGGCGCTCACGGGCGAGGTGCGTCCGGTCAAGGGCGCGCTGGCCATCGCCCTTTCTGCGCGCAAGCACAAGAAGAAGGGTCTCATCCTGCCCGCGGCCAATGCGGCGGAGGCGGCCGTGGTCGCGGGCCTCGATGTCTACCCGGTCAGGCATCTGCGCGAGGCGGCCGAATTTCTCGCCGGCAACGTGGAGATCGCGCCGGTGCGGATCGATCCGAACGAAATCCTCGGCGAGTTCGAGGCCATCGAAAACGACTTCGCCGACGTGAAGGGACAGGAGCACGTGAAGCGCGCAATCGAGGTCGCCGTCGCGGGCGGCCACAACGTGCTCATGATCGGCCCGCCCGGCAGCGGCAAGTCGATGCTGGCCAAACGGATTCCCGGCATCTGCCCGCCGCTTTCGCTCGACGAGGCGCTCGAAACGACGAAGGTGCACAGCGTGGCGGGGCTGCTCACGCCCGAGCAGGCGATGGTGACGCGGCGGCCCTTTCGTTCGCCGCACCACACGATCTCCGACGCGGGGCTCATCGGCGGCACGGCCAATCCGAGTCCCGGCGAAGTGAGCCTGGCCCATCATGGCGTCCTCTTTCTCGACGAGCTCCCCGAGTTTCGCCGCAGCGCGCTGGAAGTGTTGCGCCAGCCGCTGGAGGACGGGACGGTGACGATTTCGCGAGCGTCCGGCTCGATGACCTTTCCAGCGCAGTTTATGCTGGTCGCCGCGATGAATCCGAGCCCCCCTGATGTAGATCTTCGCAGAAATTAGCGCAAATAAGGGACGGATGAAGCTTGAACGCCGTAATCTGACCGCCGGCAAAGTGAATTTCGGACAGCATCGACCGCATTAGTTTCAGGCGCCATGCCGGGTCAGTCATCCGTCGAATTCCCAGTGCACCCTTGACTACGGCACGAATCAGTTTCTCCGACACTTGAGACCGCCGAGCGGCCTCGAAGCGCTCCCTACTCTGAAGAAGCGCGCTTTCCTCGGCGTCGACCTGGGCAAGTCTTTGTTTAGCCTCCTCTGCGCTATAAAGGCCTTCCTCAAAACCGTTCTTGATCCTTTTTCGGCGCAGTTTGTGATCGATAAAGCCAGGCGCAATACCAGCGCTGCGTACGGCATTGGAAGTTGTAGCCTCAATGCTATGATCGAGAACAGCTCGGACGGTACTGGGTCTCGTCAAAACGTCGCTTAGAAAAAGACTCGTTGCTCGGTCCAGATCTCCTTTCGGAATGTTTGGCGCTCCGCACGAACACCTCTTCGATTTGTTGTTTTTGTAATAATGTTGCGAGCAAAAATAATAGCCTCCCGACTTCGGTCGCCGACGGTCCTGGGAGAAATAGAGGCGTGATCGGCAGGAAGCGCAGCGTGAGAGGCCACGGACAAGATTAATTGGTTTTCCGCGTTTCTCGGCCTTCCAAGCCTTGGTCGTGGACGCAAGAACGGCCTGTACTCTCGCGAAGCGAGCCGGATCCACCGGCGGATTTTCCAAGACCTTGACCTCGATAATCTGGTCTGCGGGAAGCAAGATCTTAGGCTTGTACAGTTTTCCACGTTTGCTCAACACCTTCTTCTCCGACCGCCCAGTCGCGTATCGCCGCAAGCCCATGTACAACGAATTGCGCAAGAGATTGTGAAGCGCCCTCTCATTGATTCCAGTTAGTCGAGACACCTTGGCCACGTTGTGAACAGCATCCTGGTCAACGAGACGAAAAGCTTCGAGAACGGGTGAGATATCTTCAGTTACATGCCATTTACTGGTCTTGCGGTCATAGGTTATCCCTCGGGGCAATTGACGAATCCCGAAGGGGTGTTTTCCGGCCCGACAAAGCGCATCGACGGCTCCCTTGCTCCGCTTCAGTATCAGCTGCCTCTCCAGCCCTGAGAAAGCGGTCCGCACGGTCGCCATAAATTTACCCTCCGGCGAAGAAAAGTCGTACAATGCCTCGCCGCAGTAAACGGAGGCTTCCGCACTGGAAAAAACATCAAAGAGCGCCAAGTCTTCAAACTGGGCCGGCCTAAGTAGACGGTCGAGATCAGCGACCACAACACCGTGAATTTCTCGAGTCTCTATCATCTTCAAAATGCGCTTAATTTCAGGATTGCTTCGAACCTCCGTGCCGCTCACTCCCGCGAGTTCTACGATTTCGATGCAATGAAGATTCTGAGCCTGAATAGTGCGCTCGATCACTGCATATTGACGGGGCATACCGCCCCGGTCGTCTTCCGCCTGCTGCTGAGTGGATACGCGAACCAAACCAATGACTTTTTTTCGCTCAGGAGAGTTCATGGGGAGGTAAATTCTACTGCGTGGACGGAAGGTTCAAGTGAGATCGTCTTTTTGTGTTATTCCAGGACCGGCATACAGCAATCGACCAACAAAGGTCATGACAGCGGCGGTATCGTGGCGGTCATATGCCTCTCTGATTTGATCAAGGAGCGCCTCTTCATAGCGACCACGTTCGGCTAACATTTCCACTAGACCGGCTGGAAAGCCATCAGGGGTTTGCCCTTGCAACGGGGGCGCCGTACGATGAATTCCTTCGTCGCAAATGTCTGAGTTCGGGTTATCAGACCGGGCTATCTCGGGCGACAACGGATAGGGTATCAAAGCATTCATACCAACGGGCCTGCCATCCCTGGAGGGGGAAGAGTGCGCAGTTCCTCAATGACGCCGGATTGCACCTTCCGAAACTCTTCAGCAAACTCCGGATTATCGAAGCGGCGCCGCCACGCGGCGACCCACGTCGGGAACCGCCCGTGAGCTAAGGTTGGGGGTAGCGAAAAATATCCCTGCAGGTCTCCCCGGTTCGGTGTGGAGCTATTCCGAGGAAGTGCATTAAACAGCTTAGCTTGGGGGAATAGCTCTACTAGTTCCTCCCAAACCATCAGATCACGATGCTCATCGGCGACAGCAATGCTGACGGCAAATTGCAAGTCTTTCGGGATAAATTCCCAGAGGGCCATGGCCTCCAGCGGATCTTCGGCGACGACCAAGATTTCCTTTCCGGTGCCGACGATAAAGGAGTGTTTCGCGGGAAAGATCCCGTCCCCCATCGCGGCGCCATTCATTAGCGGGTAGACTTTCGGCACTGTATCGCCCCGGGTGAAGACTAGGAGATCTCCAAAACCGTTTGAGCCGAGGGTTCCGTTAGCTGCTAGGCCGTCGACAAAGTCCGGAGTAAATTTAAAACGACTCACCAGAACCTTCTTAACGGATTCCCATGTCAGCTGTTCTCGGGTCACTAGTTGAAATCCGACGGGACCAAGGTCGGCAGTTGCTGGGATTGATACCCCTGCAGGACTCAGAGGAGCGACTTCATGTGCGCTGATCTGAGCCAAACAGGCAGTCAAACCTTGGAGTCCCCATTGCGACTCAATCCATGCGAGCGTGTGATTAATATTCCAGCCCATCACTTCCGTGATCATGTCGATGACGCCTGTACCACTCGCAAAGATAGTTTCCTTTGGATTCCTTCCGACGCGCTCACGGCTATAGCCACCCGTGTTTGAATCAATTTGTAGGCTTTTGCCGTCGGGCAGTTGACACACCGTGGAGGCTTCAGACATTCTCTGGCAGCGGTCTCTGCCGAGGAGACGTCTGGCGACGCCATCTAGGCTTGGAATCCAGCTTAAGCTGCGAAGCTCCTCGGCCAGTTTACCTGAACGTAGGAGCTCGGCTTCAAGGTCCTTCTCGAGAAGGCTGATCTTCTCGCGATAAAGATCGTTTTCATTTTCCTTTACCCGAGCGGTTTCCTGGTAACCCTCGCACCGCTGAACCGCCCCTTGGTGCTCCAATGCCCGAGCGTGGAGAGGAGGTATAATCGTTTCTTCGATTTCCCGGCGCCATGAGTCGGCTTGCTCCTTAACGAGTCGGATATATTCTTGCGGACTGAGGGCCGTCGAGGCCGGTTCAGTCAATTCAGGACTAAGAACGAAGGACGGTACCTTTGGAATGGGACTATGAACCAGTTTTCTTTGCCCCGCCAAGATTTGATGCTCTGCCCGACTGCCCTTTATACCCCGGTGCATGTCGTAACCGTGATTGCACATAAACGCCGCGAACCGGGTTTGCAGATCCGAACACTCGTCCGGATAGAAGCTGGTCTTCGCGGACAAGACCCACTTTTGTACTGGCACTCGGGAGGCACCCTTGGATCCTCTTTTGGATCGCCCGGCCGGTTTTACGGCCTTCAATTCCAGCGGCACGATATAGGAATGTGCGTGCACCGTCTGCTCGTCACAGTGACCAACAAACACCAGAAGCAGTTCGCCGTACTCCGCTATCTGAAATGCCAGCGTGTCGCCGAGCACCTTCAACTCAAGCTCGTGGTCGATCTCGCCCAAAAGGTCGCCACCTCGAAAGATTTCCGGGCTAAAGTGCGCAAGTTGCTCGACGAGGAGGACGGCATTCTTTCTCCATTGGCTTATTCCTTTGCCGGCCAGAAGGCTTTTAAAATTCCGCACCCAAAAATTCGGATTAAAAATCCTGTCGTGCAGGGGGTTGTGAGCGTCGCGGACTACCAGTTGCCAATTGGTTTCCTTGCAAGCGATGTATATCCGTCCCAGCCGATTGGCATTGGGGGTTCTCTGTCGTCTCAAGCAATGCGCGAGACATCCCAACAGGCCAGGACAGTCGGTCGAACCACGGTCCAAGGTTTTAATTTTCTGATGACTAAGGGAGCAATATTTATGGGGAATTCGGGTGGGCATATATTTCGATTCGAGATTCCGCTCGTTATTTTCCCTTGGCACCGTTCAAGGCCGTTGAAGGTGAACCTTGATCGGTGACAGGAGGTGTGGCGCCATTGGCATGGCCGCTCAGAGGAACCTCTTCGGCAGCCCCGTCGGGTTCCTCATTCGCTAGAGTGGCATTGGGGGCCGAAAGAAGGTTATTGTCCGGATAGCCTCGACCGATTTGAGTCGGGCACTCGAGTAGCGGATCGGAAAGGACGACCGGAGGAAGGTCCTTACACCGGGTTCGATTCACGTCTGCTTCCCGAAGCACAATTTCGTGTCGGTACGCGCCCGTGGAGACCTTTCGACGCTTGATGTCAATAACTGAGGTTCCGCTACTGCCTGCTCGGCAATGATCGGCCATTCGCTGCACGTCGACAAACCAGTCGCGAAGGCACCTAATTTTTACCTGTGATTCGGAAAGCTCGTTATGAAGGCCGGCGATAGTTGCTTCATATTCGATACACTTGGCTGCGTGGGATCTGGCCCAGATCTTCGCGTCTGTTTCGATTTCTCCTTCGGCGATGACGCTACCGAAAAAAATTGCATTGGAGAAAACGATGGCGAGAAGCAGAAAGAAACCCAGACCGATTTCGAACCAGCCGGAGTACGTCCCCATCACCTTGCGGGGGTCAATTCCAAGCCAAACAAGTTCGATGAACACGCAGACGATCAGTCTGATTACGGGCGAAGACCGCTTCTTACTCTGGAAAAGAAGCGCAGAGGTATCATAAACGGAATGCAGGGAGATTAAGCCAATAAGCAGGGACGCAACGAACCAGAAACCCTCGGGGAGATTCAGCCCGAGGAAGGTGTGTGCGTCAGCCAAGGAACCCTCGGCCTTTCGTTTGCAACACATGACCATGGCGGGAACCATGGAGCCGGCAAAAAGCGACAGTATCAGGGCGACTGGATTGCGCCAGATGACCTTAAGTTTTTCCGCGAGGGAGAGGCTCTCACCCTGACGTATTTTTTCGTAGATCGGTTCTAATTTATCGAGTTTGGAGGAGTTCATAGGAGTAGACCCCTAGTGAACCAGATCCCCTACTGCGGCCGCCACCGTCCATGAACCATACTGCTAACGTAACCGGAGAATTTGACCATTTTGACCCCAAAAATGGCAGGACCAGCTCAAACGGGGCTATTTCCTTCGCGATCCGGGCTTGCGGTGGCCGATATGATCCCGATGGATTCCAAGAGATGAAAGGCCACCCACCCCGGATGGATGCGCCGGTCGGTCTCACCAAGTGGTGCCTTGAGTCGTAACCATAGGAGGAAGTCTTGCAAAAATTTTAGAAGATCATGGAACATCTTCAATTTTTCTTCAGTTTCGGGCTTCGGCAATTTTCCCGAAACCAAGAATTTGACCGAATCGTGGACCATCGTGTGGACAAGCTCGAGTGTGGCGTCAGGTCCCCAAAGTTCTTGCGATGAATCCAAGCTTAGGGTCAAGCAGGCAATTTGCTCCGTCGCCGCCGCTTCGAACATTTTCCAGCCACCTTTGCGACGCTGAATTTTTCGCAAGTTGCCACCAGTCGCGACATACGCCTCGCCTGCATCTAACATGAATTTCGCAATTTGGATTTGTCCCCAAGTAACCGCCGCTCGGTGAAGTTCGAGATAGTTTCGGGGGGGCTCCCCACCAGGATGAAAATGTTCCGGTAAGCCTCTCACAGCTTGCTGCATTGCGAGGAGGATGGTTAGTTGTGAACCTTCATCGGGGGCATACTCCTGGTAGTGATCAACGGTTGCTTCGAGTTGACAGCGAAGGAGATCACGACCTATGGCGCCGATGGGCAACGGTTGGCGTTTTTGCAATGGGTGGTTTTTGAAATCGATAGGAACGTCGTGGAGATAATACTTGTTCTCGGATTCAGTCGCGAACGAATCGGGGTTAACATTTATCATTTTGAGCCTGTCTAACAGGGCCTGGGGAATAGGAATTTTTCCGAGTTCAATTCGCTTAAGTTCCGAATAGGTCATCCCCATCGCAGCAGCCATTAGCGCACGACTCGACCAACCCCGAACGTCTCTGATTTTTTCAAACAGGTGCAATGGAGTAGTTTTACCCGAGCTTGAACTCGCTGAAAGGGAGGCGCCGGAGACAACACAAGGGACGGTTTTGTTAGTATTCATAGTATCAAACCAAATTTTTGGACTGCCGGATTGTTCTGGGCCCGCCAAGAAACCACTCCGCTTCAAAGTCACCGGCTTCCTTGAACACTTCGCGGATCAGGTAATCGGGAAAGCCCGGCAGATCAATGCCGAGGACCACGGCTGCGAAATCTTTTCGATTCTCCCAGTCCAGGTAACAAACGTCGGATAGGCTCACCTTCTCACCTCGGAATAAGCTTAGGAGAAGTTTCCTGAGACGGACGGCACCACCATGGTCCCGACCGACAATCTTTTCGGCAATGCGCCTTAGCGCGGCCACGCCGGCGGCAGCAGCCGGCAAGGCCTCCTCTTCGAGTAGCGCTCGACGGCCTGTCAGGTGTCGAACGAGATCTGGATCCAGTTTTGACTCAGTCTTCGGCGGCTCTTCCCCGCCAATTCCGCTTTGTGATTTCATAACTTTTTGTTTTAGGACTAGATTAGTATCATTTTTAGCCAACACTCGACGGATGTCAAGATATTAGTATCATCTGCTTCTCAAATGCGCCTTCGACAAAAACCAGCTTCGCGTAATCCGCGCGCATTCGGCATTAGGCTGGCGGCCGAAACAGACTTTAAAGATTTTGAAGTCATAGCCGAGAAACTACCGCTGCCAACGGTCTACCGTCTCTTGGTAGAGATGGTTCAGGAAATCCTTTACCTCTGCATGTGCTCTCCGTTCTCGTTTCCCAAAGAAAGCCTCCTTCTTCGTCTTCGAGCTAATCGAGCCGATTCGGAAGTTTGGAAGAGGCTGGCGATGCGCAACGTGCAGCGAAAACTTTTAAAGAGCGAATCGAAGCCGCTCACGATCTCCTTTCCTAAAAAATCACGGGAGGAAGTGGCCACGCTATCGGGTGAGTTGAGGTGGTCTGAAGGACAAGTTATCCTAGAATCTCTACAGACGTTTTGCCAGCTCGTGGCCGTGAACCAACCTCTAGTAGATCCTCCGGACATCATATTCAGATTCCGGGCACTCAAACACAATGAAGTGCATGATCAAGGGAATGCACCGGAGATTTCCTCATCGATACTGTTCGCGACACCTCGACCGAAACCCGAGCCGACGTCGGCGTCGAATCCGCCTCTCAGTGTCCGATTGGTCAAATCAGACGTTAGTGCTCTGCGGACTCTCGCGCAAAGTTTCGGCATACGCTTCGTAAACCGTCTCGTCGTTTTCATCGTGCTCGATATGCTTGATTTGTGTGCACTGCCCGCATTTTCACTCGAAGGCTACCGTAACCTCCTCCAAGAGAAGATTAGTCGAGATGATCGCGCAATGTGGTATCAACTATCGTGCGCCAATATCCTTCGTACCGTTGCAAATCCAAAGACCCAGCCTATTCGGCTCTCCTTTCCCGGAGAATCGCGCAGAAAGCTCGAAATGCTTGGCCGTGAAATGCACTGGAGCACAGGACAAGTCATCTTGGAAGCGCTCCAGACCTTCTGCGTTCTTGCAGGTGGAAACGAAAATCCCAAATTACCTGGCATTTTTCGGCAAGCCTGGGTCCCACGCCAATATCGCGAACGCACGAACGAAACTTCGGGGAAAATGGTCGCCAGCGAACTCAACAAGAGCTTGGGTTTGGTGCGTCAGCCTTTTCGACTCGATCAACCTGAATCACACGAAACAATTATCCTTACAGGCGGACTTTTTAAGGATGGCTAGCCGAGGAGGAGACTTCGAGTCTCCCCGAGTGCACTTTACCTCATTTCCGAGATTTACCTCTCATCTCGGTTAGTCGGCTGCGGCGCAGCGATTTAAATCGCTCGGGAAAGAAAATTCCGCGCCAACGATTTTGGACAAAAACCACGCTTTTTGCCAAAAAAGCCGTCAAAAAAGCCGGAAGAATCCCGGCGAGTTTCTGCCTCCCCTCATCTTATCTAAAAGAATCGCGCTCTTAGAAAGCGCTTGAGCATTGAGATACCGAAACAGAACCAAGTGATAAAAAGAGAGTCCATGTGGGGGTCTCGCTCATCAAACGAATTGCGGAAGCAATTCGGGGTGCGAAGGATTTCGATATAGCGTCGGGAAGCTCAGCGGAACTGGATTGCCCGATTTACCTTCTTTGGGGGCAGACGAATCAACAGGGGCGGGATCGGCGATCTGTCGGTCGGTGCCATTACGAATCCGGGAAGCCAGCGAGGGCATTGTGGCGGGGCGCAGGCCTGGAAAACCAGGAAATGCACCCGGACGAGGGTAAAGAATCGTTTTCATATTAGGTGGATTGAGTCTTGTTTCGAGCGTCCGCTGTCCTATTGGCTGTGATGGCATTTTCTTCGTGGCCCATGGCAGCGGTCTTCATCGCGATCCTCTACGCGGCGTGGGCAGAGTGTTGAAACTAAACTTTGGTATAGGCTGGATGTGCCCTTGTCCCAACCGAATCAAGCAAGGCCCTCATACGATTGGCCTCGTTTTCATGATTCGCTCCAGCGGCGTAGAGGAAACAACGGATGCGTCAGTTTGACTGATCCCGGCATCCGGTCGCGGCGACCAAAGACAGTATCCGAGCACTTGTCATAATATGAATACTTCCCCCACCACCAAAGCTTCCGCCAAGGGGCTTCCTCGCGTAACCGAACTATCGGGAGCTGATTTGCTCAATAGTTCACGACTGAACAAGGGTACGGCGTTTACGGAGAAGGAACGCGATGCGTTTGGACTTCACGGTCTCCTGCCTTCCCACGTCGGGACTTTGGAGGAACAGCGCTCCCGCCGCTACCAAGGGCTAAAGAGCCTGACGGTCCCAATCGAGAAGTACGAATTCATGCGGGATCTGCAGGATACGAACGAAACGTTGTACTATTCGTTGATCACTCATCACATCGAGGAGACGTTGCCGGTCGTCTATACGCCGACGGTGGGAGAGGGTTGTCAGAAATTCAGCGAGATTTGGCGGAGACCACGGGGTTTATTCTTGAGCTACCCCAACAAGCATCGTATCGACCAGATTCTCTCTCATCCGCGCTACGACAATGTGCGATGCATCGTCGTAAGTGATGGAGAACGGATTCTCGGACTGGGCGACCAGGGCGCGGGCGGAATGGGCATCCCCATCGGCAAAATGGCCCTCTATACTGCGCTCGCCGGTATCCGCCCGGAATGGTGCCTTCCAATCTTGCTTGATGTGGGCACCAACAATGAAGAGCGGCTGGCCGATTCGCTCTACATCGGTTGGCGCAATAAACGGATAGCTGGAACGGAGTACGACGAATTCGTTGACACGTTCGTTTCTGCGGTCAAACGTCGCTGGCCGGATGTGCTGCTGCAATGGGAGGACTTCGCCGGAGGCAACGCGGCCAAGTTCCTCACTCGCTACCGGGACCAGCTCTGCACCTTCAATGACGACATTCAAGGAACGGCTGCGGTGGCAACGGGCACACTTCTTTCGGCCATAAACGTGACCGGTATTCCCATGCGAGAGCAGCGGATCGCGGTGCTCGGCTTCGGCGGCGCGGGTGTCGGCATTTCACAACTTATCTTGTCCGCCCTCCGCGATGCTGGACTGAGCGAGAAGGAAGCTTATTCCCGTTTCCATGCGGTCGATCGCTACGGATTAGTCATGAAAGGCAGCCAAGGTTTGCGTCCCGAGCAAGAGCCGTTCGCACGAAACCCAATTGACGTGGCAGGATGGACGGTCGCCGATCCAAAGAATATCGGCTTGGTTGACGTCATTAAAAACGCGAAGCCGACGGTTCTCATCGGTGTCTCGGGCCAGCCGGGGACCTTCACCGAGGAAGCGATCCGCACGATGGCAAGTCAGGTCGACCGTCCCGTCATCTTCCCGTTGTCGAATCCGGTCTCACGCTGCGAGGCGACACCCCAGCAGATCGCCGAATGGACCAACGGTCGTGCCTTGATCGGAACAGGCAGCCCATTCCCACCGACTACCTTCAAGGGTAAACCTGTCATCTTCGCACAAACCAACAACTCATATATCTTTCCAGGCCTGGCTCTCGGTATTCTCTCGTCGCGGGCGCGGCGGGTTTCCGATGCAATGGTCAAAGCGTCCGCGTTGGGGCTGGCGGAGCTCTCTCCGACACGCAAGGACAAGTCTGGAGGTCTGCTTCCGCCGCTGGCTTCGATTCGTTCTATAAGTCTATCCGTCGCACGCGCAGTGGGCTTGCAGGCAATCAAAGACGGCCTGGCGCAGGTCAACGAGGACTCACTGGAAAAAGAGCTAACCGCCAACGTTTGGGAGCCCGCCTACCAAGCCTACAAGCCTGCAACAGTCTGAAAAAAAGCGCCAATGAACTTGCAGGTGATCATAAACGTTTTTGCATTCGGTGCGTTCTGCTTGGTCACGAGCGGAGCGTGGGAGGCACAGCTCATTGCTTACGTTAGCGAGCCATCGAACAACCCAAAACCCGACACGCGGATTGTGATCACACGGGATACTCCGTCAAAGATGCACCCCGCTTTCCAGTCCAACTAGAGCGACGATATGCTCTCTATCCGCATCGAAGAAGATAGCCTGGGGCCGGTCAAGGTTCCCTCAGATAAGCTTTGGGGCGCCCAGACCCAGCGCTCCTTGGAGCATTTCAGCATCGGGCAAGATCTGATCCCACGGGAGATGATCACAGCTTACGCCATTCTCAAAAGGGCTGCCGCCGAGGCAAATCATGCGGAAGGGCGACTGAAGGATGAACCGTATCGGTTGATCGTTCAGGTCTGTGACGAAATTCTCGCCGGCCAACATCAGGATATGTTTCCGCTCCATGTCTGGATGACCGGGAGCGGTACGCAATTCAATATGAACGTGAACGAGGTTATCTCGAACCGTTGCAGCCAAATTGCCGGAACGTCACTCGGGAGCAAGAAGCCAGTTCACCCGAACGATCACGTCAACCTTGCTCAGTCATCGAACGACTCGTTTCCCTCCGCCATGTATATCTCCGCGGCGGTAAACGTCACCAAGCGGCTGGTTCCGGCTGTGAAGAGGTTGCGTGACGCAATTGCGGTGAAAGCAGATTCCTGGAAGGACGTCGTCAAAATTGGGCGCACGCACATGCAGGATGCGACGCCATTAACCCTAGGACAAGAGTGGTCAGGTTACGCGGGCGCGCTGGACGACAACTTAGACAGAATTGAAGATGCAATGAAGGGAGTATACCAACTGGCTCTTGGTGGCACAGCAGTTGGCACAGGCATCAACTCCACGCCGGGCTTTGGCAAGACGGCTGCGGCTGAAATAGCCAAACTTACTGGATTACCTTTTATCAGCGCGCCAAATAAGTTCGCGGTCCAAGGCGCTCACGATGCACTTGTCCAGCTTTCGGGTACGTTGCGCACGCTGGCTGTCTCCCTCTACAAAATCGGCAACGATATACGGCTGCTGTCTTGTGGGCCACGTGCCGGTTTTGCGGAGTTGATTATTCCTGAAAATGAACCTGGCTCTTCGATCATGCCAGGGAAGGTGAACCCCACTCAGGCCGAGGCGCTAACTATGATTGCCGTCCAGGTTATGGCAAATGATGTGGCCGTGGGCTTCGGTGGCGCGGGCGGCTATCTCGAAATGAACGTCTACAAGCCGTTGATTATTTTTAACATCGCCCAGTCGATCACAATCATGACGGACGGTTGCACGAACTTCAGCAAATATCTGATTGAGGGGGCGAGACCGAATCTTAAGAAGATCAAGGAGTATGTCGATCGCTCCCTGATGCTGGTCACAGCACTCACGCCGGTCATCGGATACGACAAGGCATCGAAGATCGCACATTTTGCGATAGATAAGGACCTCACTCTGAAGGCAGCAGCAATGCAACTCGGGTTTGTCACCGAGTCCGAATTTGACCGCATCGTCGATCCCAAGGAGATGATCAGGCCCCACGTTGCCACGGGCGGAGAGAATCGCTGATGAGTTCCTCTTGAAGAGTCACGCCATGATCAATCTACTCCTCCAAGCCCTCGTTCCTGTCGCGTCCGTGATCGGCCTGGGATACTATGCGGGGCACAAACGACTGATTTCCCAAGACGGTGCTCGGGAATTCTCTGCCTACATCGTTACTTTCGCGCTGCCATGCACGCTGTTTGTCGGAATTCTTAAATTCCAGTCCGCTGATTTTGAGAATGTGCCCTACATGCTCACTCTTACGGGCGCGGTGGTTTTACCATTTGTTTTCGCTGTTGGACTTGGGCTGTTTTTCTTCAAGAAGTCCATCGGTGAATGTGGGCTTTTCGCATGCAACTGCGGTTTCCCCGACTTGGCTTATGTCGGACTCCCGATTCTCGTGACGGTGATCGGTGCCCAAGCCCTCCTGCCGGTGATTGTGGGGAATCTCGTCACGAGTCTTCTGATCGTCCCTTCCGTTTTATACATGCTACATCATGGCCAATCCGGATTGGACAATAACGATTCTTCATCATTTCTTGGCACTGCCCTTCAAACAATAAAGCAGCCGGTTGTATGGGCCCCCGTCCTGGGCCTGGTTTTGGTCTTGGCGGGGATTACCGTGCCCCCTCTACTCGCAGCCCCCTTTAAGCTTATTGGCGACTCTACCGGAGGAGCTGCACTTTTTACGCTCGGCATCTTGCTATCCCAATTGAAGCCCGAAGTCGATCTTAGCACCATCGCCGTCGTCTTTTTAAAAAACCTAGTCATGCCCGCTCTTGCGCTCGGGTTTGCTGTGCTGCTCCATCTCGCCACACCGCTAGCAAAGGGGGCAATCCTTGCTGCGGCGTGCCCGGCTGCGACTATCGGCGCGATGTTTTCCGCCAAATTCCAAGTTGGCTGCAAAACAATCCCGGCTGAGATACTTGCAAGCAATGTCGTGGGTTTAGCATCGATGGCCCTTTGGATATTTGTGGCCGAGCAATTGCATTGAACCTTCGCCTCCATAAACGAAAAACAACCCGTCGAATTCAATCACATCTCAATAGGAAAACATCATGTCACAAAAAACTATCGCTGAAATCGTGGTGGAAACGCTTATCGCGGCCGGAGTCAAGAGAGTGTACGGAGTGGTGGGAGATTCCCTGAACGCCATTCTTGAAGAGATCGGAAAGCGCAGGGAAATCGAGTGGATTCACGTACGCCACGAGGAGACAGCCGCATTTGCCGCTGGCGCGCAGGCACACCTGACCGGGGAGTTGGCAGTCTGTGCCGGAAGTTGTGGGCCGGGTAACGTACACCTTGTCAACGGCCTCTTCGATTGCCACCGCAGTCGTGTACCTGTACTGGCAATTGCTGCGCATATCCCCAGCGACGAAATCGGAGGCTCGTATTTTCAGGAGACGCACCCCGACCAGTTCTTCAGGGAATGTAGCCACTATTCGGAGTTGGTTTCCCAGGCGTCCCAAATGCCGAGGGTTCTCGAAATTGCCATTCAAACTGCGCTAACCAAGCAGGGTGTTTCGGTCGTGTCGATTCCAGGGGATGTCGCGATGAGACAAATTCCCTATCGCAAGCCGAGCGCCAGCATCAAGCGTCTAGAACCTCGTTTGCGGCCTTCTGACCCCGAAGTCGACGCCATGGCCACTCTCTTGAACAAAGCAAGGAAAGTGACTCTCCTGGCCGGGGCCGGTTGCGCAGGTGCACATCCGGAATTGATGCAGATAGCGAAGAGATTGAAGGCCCCCATCGTAACGACGTTGCGCGGCCTTGAGCACGTTGCGTACGACAATCCGTACGACATCGGTCTCACCGGCTTGATCGGCTATTCCTCTGGTTATCACGCCATGATGGAATGCGATACGTTGCTCATGCTCGGCACTGATTTTCCTTACCGACAATTTTATCCGGAAAAGGCCACCATCATCCAGGTGGATCGACGGGGGGAAAATCTAGGACGACGTACGCGTGTCGATCTGGGCTTGATCGGCGACGTGAAGGAAACGATCCATGCGGTGATCGATAGAATTGAAGAGAAGACCGATGCCAGCCATCTTTCACAATTTGCGGAGCACTATAAAGAAGTGCGAACCGGTCTGAACGATCTTGCCGTTGGACATCCCGGTAAGAAACCTATTCATCCGCAATACGTGGCCCGGATGATCGACGAGGTCGCTTCGGAAGATGCGATTTTTTCCTGTGATGTTGGAACACCCACTGTGTGGGCCGCCCGTTACCTAACGATGAACGGAAAGAGACGCCTGCTTGGCTCTTTTAATCACGGATCGATGGCATGTGCCATGCCGCAGGCCATTGGTGCGCAGTTAGAGTTTCCGGGTCGTCAGGTGGTTACCTTCTCCGGCGACGGAGGTCTTGCGATGCTATTGGGCGACTTACTTTCCATGCAGCAGCTGAGGATTCCGGTCAAAATTGTTGTTTTCAATAATAGCGCGCTGGGCTTTGTAGAATTGGAAATGAAAGCGGCTGGCTTCTTGGAAAATGGCACGAGGCTCGTCAATCCGCATTTCGCCGCTCTTGCGAAAACCGCGGGTGTCCACGGCGTTCGGGTAGAAGACCCGGCAGACCTTAAGCCGGCCCTCATTGAAGCTTTTCAACATGATGGTCCCGCTCTCGTCGAGGTGATCACCGCTCGGCAAGAACTCTCCATGCCGCCCACGATCACATTAAACCAAGCGGTTGGATTCAACTTGTGGGCGCTTAAGACGGTTATGAACGGTCGCGGGGACGAGGTGATCGATTTGGCTGTGACCAATCTTCTTCGCTGATCAAGTGCTCACGTTTTCAGTTTTGGTGCATGCCGCGTATAAAAACGTGTGGACGAGCGATGCGGTGAATATGCGTCCGCGATGGAAAGAGCTTAGAGCAACCTTCCCCTAAACTTTGTCAACGCAATGAGTATCCAGATCACTTGCCCCGCCGGAAAACACGTTTTGATCGTTGGTGGCGGTTTCGGTGGCGTTGCCGCAGCTAAGGCATTACGCAATACCCCCGTTGTGATCAGTTTGATTGATAAATCGAATCATCACCTTTTTCAACCTTTGCTCTATCAGGTTGCTACCGGCATCCTGGTTTCGGCGGATGTTGCCACGCCACTTCGCGAGCTTTTTCGAGATCAGAAAAATGTGACCGTTTTTCAAGGAGAGGTAACGTCCGTCGATTTGAAAACTCGTTCGTTCGCAGTCGATGGCGAACCAATACCTCGCAGCTACGATTACCTGGTGGTCGCCGCTGGCGCGAACCTCTCCTACTTTGGCCATACCGAATTTGAGCGTTACGCTCCAGGGTTAAAGTCGCTCTCTGACGCCGAATATCTTAGAAACAAGATTTTGAGCGCCTTTGAAAGCGCGGAGAGAAAACTCGACCCTTCCGCACATCCGGAATTGTTGAACTTCGTGCTCGTGGGTGGAGGACCGACCGGAGTTGAAATGGCGGCTGCAATTTGCCAAATGGGGAAACGTGCGCTTGCTTCCGAGTTCCGGCGCTACAATCCAGCGAATCTCCGTGTTATCCTGGTTGAAAGTCAGCCAAGGATATTGCCTCAGTTCCCTGAAGAGTTATCGGCAAAAGCCCTGCTACGACTTCAGCAGCTAGGTGTCGATGTACGGCTCAATTCGCGGGTTACCAAAGTCGATGCCGAAGGAGTTACCATTGGAGAGGAGAGAATCAGGTCTAAAAATGTATTCTGGACGGCCGGTGTGTCAGCGAATCCTCTACTTCGCTCCTTTAACCTGCCGACCGATCGGACTGGAAGAGTCGTCGTCCAAAGCGACTGCTCCGTCGTCAATCATACTGAGGTTTTTATTGTCGGCGATGCTGCCTCTTTCGCTTCTTCAGATGGGAAGCCACTGCCGGGCGTGGCCCAAGTGGCCCTCCAGCAAGGAGCATATGTTGGGAAAGTAATCTCCCGTAAAATCGTTGGCCTTCCTGCCCCCCCGCCTTTCCACTATTTCGACAAGGGCAACCTGGCCGTCATCGGGCGACGCTATGCGGTTATCGACTCGTTTGGTGTGCGCGCCGCGGGTTTTTGGGCGTACTTGATTTGGGCATATGTGCACATCGCTTTTCTTGCCTCAACACGTAGCCGGTTCCGCACTTTTATTCAGTGGATGTGGATGATTTTTACGAACCAACGTGCGAGCCAACTGATTATCCCGTCAAAGAGCACGGAAAGGCTCTCAGATACCATTCATTAGGTTGGTCTGCTCCATGCCCGCTTCCGAGTCAACTAACACCCAGCCGAAACAAACGACCAAGCAAACTCGAAAATGCATCAAATCATTTCCTCTATCAAGCTTACCGCGTGCGCACCCGCTCCAGTGGTTCGAAAACGCACACTCGAGGATGAAGACTTGCAGATCGTGGCCGACGTGATTTGCGATGGTCTGCGCGAAGGCTTGTACGCGGATATAGTACCCGGAAAGAAGCGATCCGAAGTTCTCCGGTTTCTCCGACATTTGGTGACAAAATGCGAGATTCGGCATCACGACCGATTTGGCAAATGCGTTAGCAAGAGAGCAGCGGCCCTTTGCGTCTACGCGGTAAAAGGTGAGGTCGTCGGTTTCAGCGTGTTGGGACAGATTTTTTCAAGGGCGATCCAAAACGATTTCGATGTAATTGACGAATTCAACGATCAAATAGGGACGGATGCTGATCATGTGCCGATCGTTCCCAGCCGTTGCTTTAGTTACGGCACCAGACGTGACGACAAGTCCCGAATATCAAATCTCGCATCTGATGAAGAGGATAAAACGTTGATCAATAACGGCGTTGAACTGCTGATGTTAGGGGTGAGACCGCTTCAACGTGGCCTCGGCTATGGAGCAGCCATTCTCGACAGTTTTATCAACGGAATTTCCCATCGATACTTCAATTTGTTTGTCCGGTGTCCCACCGACACTCCGCTTCTCTTTGCGATGCTCGTCACTCGTGGCTTTATCGTCGTGGGCCGTTCTCGTCAGCGCCGGATCCTTCGGTTTCTTCCCCCATCAGGGAACGATCCAACTTGCTCGAATTCAAAGCTTTCACGCTATTGCGAATAAGGCCTCTGTATCGAGCAACTTTCTTGCGGCGGCGCGGTGTTGCTCACGGTTTGGCCCCTTGTTCGGCTGGCAAACGAAAGACGAACTTTGCGCCCGGTCGGTGTTCAATGTCTACCCACAATTGGCCGCCATGAGCTTCGATGATCGAGCGACTGATCGCCAGGCCCATTCCCAATCCTTCCGATTTTGTCGTGTAAAAAGCCTCAAAGAGACGATCTGCTTCGCCGGGTTTAAATCCGATTCCCTCGTCCTGGACACTGATCAAGCACCACGGTACTTCACCTCGAAATTCTCGTTGTCCGGAAATGACGACAGAACGTTTTGATGGCTCGATCGTTGCCATTGCATCCATCCCATTGACGACCAGGTTCAGCAATACTTGCTGAAGCTGAACGCGGTCTCCACGCACGGTTAGGAGATCGCCTGTCGTGTGGATATAAATATTAACCTGTCGAGTTGCAGTTTCGTATTTTGCCAGCGACATCACGTCAGAAACGACATCATTTAGGTCCACCAGCGCATTCTCGTACGGCATTTTCTTGGATAAATTTCGTACCCGCGAGATAACCGCGCTGGCACGGTCGGCCCCTTTAATGATGTCTTCCAATGCTTCTTGGACTTCCTCGAGGTGCGGTGAGCCGCTCGAAAGGATGCCGAGGCAAGCATTGGCGTTGTTTACCACGGACATAAGCGGTTGGTTGACTTCATGAGCAATCGAGGCCGTCATTTCGCCCAAGGTCGTGATGCGACTGACATGGGCTAGCTCCGTCTGGGCTCGACGCATCGCCTCTTCAGTACGCTTCTGTTCGTCGATGTCGGTCGTCGTACCGACGAATTTGAGGACTTTTCCTTCGGAATCGCGTAATACCACAGCCTGCTGGAGATGCCAGCGATATGTCCCGTCTTGAGCGCGCAGAGACCGGGTTTCTATCGAAAAATCCTGTCCCGAACGTACGCCCTTCCAAAAGATCTTCGCCGCCGTCTCCCGATCCTCTGGATGAATCGCGGTCATCCAGGCCGCGGGATGCGACCGGACGAAGTCAAGGGTCTGACCGGCGAATTCGAGCCAAACTTGATTCACGAAATCTGGTGTCCCATCAGGCTTAAGCGTCCAGGCGGAAACAGGAAGATGCTGCAGTAGTCCAACTTGGAGTTGCAGATCTGTATAGAGGGTAGCATTCTCCAGTGAAATGGCGGCTTGCGACGCCAGCAGTTCCAGGACTGCGATCCGGGCCGGCGTGAATGCGTGTGAAGTCAACATGTTCTCGAGGAGGAGAACCCCGGTTAGTCCACGTTGTTTGATCAGGGGCAGGCAGAGCATTGACTTCGCTTGCCGGTCACGGAGATAGTCGTCGTTGGAAAACCGGCCCGGCTTTGAGGCGTCGTCGAGGATCACGCTTTCGAGCGTACGGATGACATACCGGACTAGAGATTCGGGGCAGTTGATCTGGGCAATCGGCTCCTGGAGCATCGTAACATCGATCTTATCTCCGGTTGCTCGCGCCTCCGCTCGAATCAAATATTCATTCCCCGAAGGCAGGATCAAAAGGCCGCGAACCGCACCCGCATTCTCGATCGCGATCTTCATCAACCGCTCAATCAAAGTGGGCAATACGATCTCGCTAGACACCGCCTGGGAGGCCTTCACGACGCTCGTAACGTCAAGACTTTGGATCGGCGAATCTATAACCGCGGTAGGAGATTGCCCCTCCGCGCATGGCCAAATGCGGGTAAAGCCTATCGATCTGCTGCACCTTTCCGTCCGCTCCCCAACGCAGGTAGCAGTTCCGGGCATCTCGAGAGTAGACGTGCGCAAATTTCGTAAAACCTCGTGCTAAATAAAACTGCGCTGCGCATTCGTTGGCGACTGCTTCACAGTGTACAAAACCGTTGTCGTATGCCGAACGGATCGCTACTTCATAGAAATTTCAGCGTCGAGAATCCTTCCTTCGATGCGCGCGATTTCCGCGCTGACGAGTGTAGTCCTACTTTCGAAATTTGCCGGGCAATGCTGGGCCCATGTCTCGAGTTGCTCGTGATGATCGACTAAGGCTGTGAAAAGACGCTGCTTCTCTTCAGGTGAAGCCGAGTTCCACGCGGCAGCGTGCGCGAGGGCGGCAAAGAAGCGAAAATCGCCCGTTTCTACCTGAGATGTGGCCGACCAGAGCAGCCGATAGGCCTTCTGTGAAGCGGCAACCGCACTTGCGAAATCTCCCGCGAAGAAGCGGCCCTGAAGTTTTCGAGTCCAGTAGAAAAATTCGGATAAAACCAAGGCCTTATTACTGGCAAAACGATGTTCGGTGTCGGCTTCGTTATAGTCATCTTTGTCGAAGCATCCAAAGGTCGAAGTCAGACCACGAAGTGTACGAATGAGCCCCAACTGCGCGCCAGCGTTCTCAACCACCAGTCCAAAGCCGGCTTTCTTGTTGAAAGCGAGGCTCTTCTCTGTTTCTGACTGCACTTCTGCAAGCGAATCTCCAACCGCCAAATAATTTGTGATCAATGAATGCCAGCTATAAGCGGAGAACGTAAGATCCCCCGTCCGATATGCTACCTCGAACGTCCGCCGAATGAGGTCGCGCCCTTCCTTGGCATGTTTCGCCCAAGGTGTGAGCGTGCCAAAGGAAATGTAGGTTCTCGCCTGGTGACGCATCAGGTTGCGTTTTTCGACGAGCTCGTATCCGAGTTGACCGAAACGAAAACCATTTTTGTAATTGTTGAGGCGTGGTCCCGTAAACATCCCAAACCAGACATAGCCGAAACATGATGCATCGCAGTTACCGTGCTCCAGGCTTAAACACACCATTCGACAAACCACCAGCGTGGACAGATTCTCGTCGTGAAACATGGCCGGATGAACGATATCGGTGAAGACATCGAGCATATCGAGAATGTCCGGATTGCTGAGCAACGGCAAATCCGCAAGGTCTTCAATTTGACGGTTGCCGAGCAGAGACCAGACCCGGTTATATTCCTGCATGACGTCCTCGCGCGTTGGATGCGGCGACCAATCCGTCCCGTTGCGGCGGAGGTACTCGAGGAACACTTCAATGGCGCGGTCGCTACGGTCCAGAGTTGTGTAGAGCGTAAGCTGCAAGCGAGTCACCACTGCAAAGTCATGGAGACTTCTTGCACGCTGCGCCAACATAGTCAGTCGGCATTCGGCTGCGGCCATTTCTGCGGTAAGCACTTCGCACTCGGCCATAAGAGACTCAATCGAAAAGATAAGGTCGTAGTTACGTTCCCAAGTCTCCTCTCCTAATAGTGACCGCCCAGCGTGAAGATATTTCAGCGCAGAAGCAAAGGCTGCGGATGACTTTGCACGTTTGCCCGCGACCAGATTCATCTTAGCTGCTTGCTCGCGCTCACTAATAGCATCAATGAGTTCCGAACCACGATTGAGTTGATTGACGATGTCGAAAACAGTTTCTTCCAAGCGCTCTTGCGGGGTGCTCTTCGCGAGAATTCTCCCAATGCGTAAATGAGTTTGAGCGCGCAGGTGCTCAGGAATCAGTGAATAGGCGGCTTCCTGGACTCGGTCATGGAGGAAACGATATGAATTGTCCGAGCGAAGAATAAGGCCAGCGTGAACCGCTTCCCAGAGGTTATCGTGCATTTCCTCCTTCGAATCCTCGTAGACTGTTCGTAGCAGCTCAAACTCAGCGCTGCTTCCCAAACAGGCGAGCTGTTTCATGGATTCCTGAGTAGCAACTGGAAATCGATTCAACTTTCCGACCATCAGATCCACCACGTTGTCCGTGTAGCCTTTTGCGCGAATCCGATCAATGTCCCATCCCCAAGTTGCGGCGTCTGGCTCGAACTCCAGCAACCCTTCCTCCTCCAGTTCCTTTATGAATTGAATCGTGAATAAAGGATTGCCGTCCGTCTTTTCAAAGACGAGAGAGGCCAAGGAGTCGATACGATCCGGTTCGCACCGAAGTGAATCGGAAATCAGGCGCGTCACGTCATTTTGCGTCAGGGGCTGTAAGACTATGTTCTGGATATTGGCACTGCCAGCCTTCAAGGCCTCGAGAGTCCGTGTCAGGGGATGTGTGAGGTCAACCTCGTTGTCCCGATAGGCGCCGATGAAGATAACATGGCGAACCTCCGGCTCGGTCACGAGATATTCCAGTAGCTTGAGGGTGGCGGCGTCCAGCCATTGCAAATCGTCAAGAAAAAGCGCCAGGGGGTGCTCCGGACGCGCGAATACCTCAAGAAAGCGGCGGAAAAGCGATTGGAGGCGCGCTTGGGCTTCCTGCGGCGGAAGGTCGGCGACAATTTGCTGGCCTCCGATGATGATTTCGATTTCTGGAATCAGGTTTACGATTAGTTGCCCATTCTGCCCCAGCGCCTCGGAGAGGGCGTCACGCCAATGAGTAATCTCTCTTTCGCTCCGGCCCAATATCTGCCGAATGAGGCCTTGGAACGCCTGCGCGAGTGTCGCGTAAGGGATATCGCGCTTGTATTGATCGAACTTTCCCGAAGCGAAGATTCCACGTGGCGGCACAAGCGCCTTATGGAGTTCGTTAACGACAGAAGATTTTCCGACGCCTGAATAGCCGGATACCAATACGAGTTCCGTGCGATTCTGCCCAACGACGCGGTCGAAGGCGGCGAGAAGCGTTTCCACTTCTCGTTCCCTTCCGTAGAGCTTTTCGGGGATCGTCACCTGTTTGGGTACATCGCGTGATCCGATCGGAAACGAGTCGATCCGCCCATGCTCTTCCAAAGTCGAAAGACAGCGTTGAAGATCAGCTTCCACACCCCCTGCCGTCTGGTAGCGTTCCTCTGGAGCCTTTGCGAGGAGCTTCATAATAATCGCAGAAAGCTGATCTGGTATTTCGATCCGTCGACAGTTTGGTGCCGCAGGCACCATCGCGATGTGGCAATGCACCCATTCCATCGGATCGCTAGCCGTGAAAGGCGGCGCACCGACCAGCATTTCATACAGTGTAACTCCAAGAGAATACAGATCACTGCGCGAATCGATCGAGCGGTTCATCCGTCCCGTCTGCTCCGGGGCCATATAGGCCAGCGTACCTGCGATGATCTCGGGCGGTGTAGGCGCCTGCCGGTGTCGGGGCAGACGCGAAGCCAGAGCAAAACCCATCAACCAGGCTTCCCCTGTGGACAGGTTCACAAGGATATTCGAAGGCTTGATATCCCGGTGAATGATCTCCCGCGCGTGAAGGCATCCCAGCGCCTTCGTTATACTTACCGCGAGACGCAAGAATTCCCGTAGTGCCAGCGGACTACCGATTATGCTCTCGAGAAGATCACCGCCTGGATCACTAAATACAAGCGCCGGAACGCCATGACGATCAGTCAAATCAAGGGGACGAGTAGCCCATGCGGAATCCAGTTCAGCTCGAAGGGAATAGATATGTTTGATCAACTCCAAGGTCGCTGGCGGCGGAAGTTCCAGGGTCGCTGATAGGAGCAGAAGAGAAGCTCGGTCCCCCTGACATCTTCCCCGAGAAAGCCTGAAATCCCTGTCTTGATGCAGGTTTTCGAAAGAATAGCCGGAGAAATCGATCATTGCGGTAATCTTGATCGCAGGTCAGCAGCCTAAGTGCCGCGCGACGACAAAGCGAGAATTCAAACGAGAGCGACGATGACCTTCGCTGCTGGAAATCCACTAAAATTTGAGGTTGGCCTCGAAGCCCACCATCTGCGGATTGCCTTCGATTCCGATCAAACCGAGTGGCGGAATATCCGAGTAATTTTTGAGCGCTTCCCCGTAATGAACGCTTGTCAAATTGGTTCCGAAGAGATACACGCCGCCGTGCTTGAATTCATAGCCGACGCGCGCGCCAAGCAAACCGTAAGCGCCCTGTTTGATGGGATCGGCATAGCTGGTATCAACGATGTGATAATCCCCCGTAATATTATAATCAACTCGCGCCAAAAGGTCGGTCTCCTTGGTAAGCTTGTAGCGATAGGTAACATTGTTATCGATGGTGAATTCCGGAATGTTTTCAATGGGGGTGCCGTTCGGGTTTCCCTCGGCTGCCGGAACATTAAACTGATTGTAGCGGGCTTCGGTATATCCCCAGTTCGAGTTGAGTACCAAACCCGGAAGAGGATAGGCTGAAAGACTCAATTCCGCGCCGTAAGCGGTCGCCGATTCGGCGTTCGCATCGTAGGTCTTAAATGGATTGTTCACAATATAGGTCTGATAATTGTGATAATGAGAGTAAAACAAGACCGGACTGACGAGGAATTTATCGTCCATGAATGAGGCTTTGTGGCCCAATTCAAAATTCCAGGAGGTCTCCTTGTCATAGTTGGGACCAAGTTCCGTCACGCCGACGCCTCCCGGCCTCCAGGCCTTGGAGACCTTGAACCAGGAGAGCTGGTCATCGGTCCAGTGATAGGCGACCTGCGCACTGGGCAGGAAATCGCCACCGGTGTATGAGCCTGAACCATTGGTAGGTGATACGCCGAAAAGCGCCTCACCGAAGGCCGCCGTCGCCGCATTGCTGTATTCGGCACCGGAATTCCGGTCCTCATTCACCAATTCGAGCCGCAGTCCGCCTGTAAAATCCCATTTGTCCCAAGCCCTGTAAGTCGCCTGTCCATAGAAAGCATAGTCTTGCTGTTCCACGTCATTGGGAAGGACTAAAGTGCCGACGACGCCGACCTGTGGGATATTGAAGGTCTCGTTACCGATATTTCCCGACTGTGTGCGGTCACTAAAAAAGAATCCACCGCGCCATTGCAGATCGGCCTTGGGATCTTCTGATTCGATCCGAAGTTCCTCCGTATAAGTCTCGATCTTTTGATTGTATCCACCATATATCCAGTTGTAGGGAACGATGGGGACGGCAATGGCAGGAGGTGGAGGAGCGGGGTTGGGAAAGAGGACCGAACTGCCCGGCGCGCCAAAAATGATCGTTCCGTTATATTTCTGGTTGACCGTTTGGGCCTGTCGCGAGGTCACATTGAGAACGCGGTAACCGTCGCCATGCCAGACGATGCGGAGCGCCTCGAGATTGTTCCGTTCATAGTTGAATCCGTTATACGGAGTGTAGACTTGGTACGGACTCGAGAGTTGCTGAAAAGCCTGCGCTCCAACAAAACTATCCTGGTTCGTCTCACCCAAACCGAGATAGAGCCCGATTTCCAATTCCTTCACTGGTTGATAGACCAGCCGGAAGAGTCCGTTCTCCTTTTGGTAGCCGTTGATTCTCTCGTTATTGTACAAATTTTCCAAGAAGCCATCCTGCTCGGAGAAGGTCCCGGCAAAGCCAGCATAGAGCTGATCCTTGATGATGGGCGCATTCAGATTTGCCTGTACCTGCTGAAACTCATAGCTGGCATACTGGTAATCCACCCCGCCCGTCCAATTGTTCGTGGGGGCCGCGCTGTAGATATTCAGCGCGCCAGCCGGACTTGGCGCACCGAAGAACGTTTCCTGCGGTCCCGAGTAAAACTCCGCACTGGCGATGTTGAAGAGCGGATTATTACGGCTCTGCGTGTCAATGCTCGGAATGTCATCGACATAAGAGGCAACGGAAGACCGGTAATCGTTAACGAACAGGTTCTGGTCCTCGGTGCTGCCGCGCACCGTATAGGTGGTGCCAGGCATAAGGCTGTCTTGTGAGGCGAAGGCATTCGGGATTTGGTTCAGTATGTCAGCGGAAGTCTTGACGTCGGTGTAGTAAATCGTGCGGGCATCGAGATACTGCACGGCGGCGGGCGTATTAAGGAAAGGATTGGCCACTTCGGTAGAAGCGGTGACGATGATTGGGGCCAGAGTCGCAATCGGAGTTTTCGAGGAAGCCGTTTCTGAAGCAGTTTTATCGGGTGCGATCGCCGGGTTCGTTTTCGCTGGTCTTCCGGTGGTGCTGGCTGTCGAAGCGGAAGCGTTTGTGACCGAGGAGGTTGGCTTGCCAGGCGGCGGTGGCTGCACCGACTGGCCGAAAACTTGCCAGCTTGAGGTCATCCCCAATAGAATGATAACGGCCAGGGCATGGTACATTCCACGAGGCCTATTTCTCATAAGGGTGTTACCGAGTGTTGGATCGGTCGCTCGTTCAACGGCAGCGAAGACAAGATGACCTAGAGCCGCATTAGATATCTCAAAAAATCTGTTCAAAAACGCGTGCCATTCAAACCGTACCTCGCCGGCCTTCAGGAGAATCGACCGGCTATCAATCGCGGCACTCACTTCGTTGGTTTTCATTATTAGGAAGACTTAAGAGCGCTGCGGATAGCGACCAAAAGAGTCTCTCCGGGAACGGGTTTGTGCAAAAAACTACTGGCACCGGCCTGCAAAGCTCGACGCTCTGCCTCTTCGTTGCCGTTGGCGGTGACGAAGATTATAGGGAACTGAAAACCCCGCGTGGCCAGCAGGCGTTGCAATTCCAATCCACCCATCCCTGGCATCTTTACATCCAGCAGCAGGCAGGCTGTCTCCCCTATCCTTCCTGATTCGACGAATTCCTCAGCTGATGCGAATGCCTCGGAGCGAAAACCGTTCGAACTGAGGAGCCTGCCGGTCGAGTTTCTTATCAAGTCGTCGTCGTCGACGATTACAATCAGTGGGTTTTCTTGAGGTCGGCCTTCGGCTAGCCGTGCAGCCCTTCGGTTCACATCGCAGAGTAAAACATCTTACTCTTTAATTTCTACACGACCTTGGTAGAGGAGCGAGCCTAGCCTTTGGTATAGGGTCCGGGCTAGCCTGCGCTGCGAGTTCCAAACTTTTCCGCCATCCGGATCGACAAGAGATGGCCGCAACGTGGTTCATGATTTGGCATCTCGTTCGGCTGGCAGGCGGAAGAGGAAAGTTGCGCCCGGTCCTTGATTGGTCACTTACAGCCCCAAATCAGACAAGCCGGGATGGTCGTCAGGACGGCGGCCCAGGGGCCAGAAGTATTTCCGCTCGGATTCCTTGATCGGCAGATCGTTGATGCAAGCAAAACGGCGAGCCATGAGACCGTCAGGATTAAATTCCCAGTTCTCATTTCCATAAGAGCGATACCAGTTACCGCTGTCATCATGCCACTCGTAGGCAAATCGCACGGCGATACGGTTTTCGTGGAAGGCCCATAACTCTTTGATCAATCGATAATCCAACTCGCGTTTCCATTTTCGCGTGAGGAACTGAACGATTTCCGCTCGGCCAGTTGGGAATTCGGCCCGGTTACGCCAGATGCTATCGATTGAATAAGCGAGCGATACTTTCTCGGGATCAAGGCTATTCCACCCGTCTTCTGCCAAACGGACTTTTTGTTTCGCAGTCTCCAGCGTAAACGGCGGAAAAGGAGGGCGAGGTGTTTGGAGAAAGGTCATTCGAGAATTTTAGATTAATCGGGTTGCGCGCTCGATGGGAATATTCCAGTACGGCCCTCCTGTTCCTGTTGTGACCGCAAATGGTGAGCCAGCAGCCCGTTCAAGGTTTAGGCATTGAAGCGGATAAAAATAGACCGGTGAAGTTTGCCATCAGTCGAACGCGTTCGATGGCCCGAGCCCCAGGTATCTTCCAAGAGAAGAATATCTCCTCCACGGAACCGGCGCTTTTCGCTCATGCCAGATTCGATCTCAATCTCACCATCCAGGAGAACCATGTATTGATGGTGCGGTGCTGGAAGCCAAACAAAGTCGTGATCGGGAGGCGTTTCGCGAAAGACGATGGAAGTGACAGGATTGGGTTTTGATAGACTCCCTATTGTTCCGGCGTCGGCCAGCTCCACCTCCATTTCATCGAAAACGGAGGCTCCATCGTCCATGCAGGAAATACGAGTGATTTTCATAAGTGTCGGGGAATTAGGATCCGTTTCTGAGAAGACTAGTAGTAGCCTTGAGTGTCCCTCTTGAGGCTCACCTTTCCGTAATAGCGGCGGGAAATAAAAACGAAGTAGCTGGCGGCCATGACGAACGCGACCGGCCACCAAAAGATCGCGCTAGTAAGCGTACTCGAACTCGAAGCAACCTGGTCAGCCCGCAAGGAATACTCGGGAGCAATCGTGGACAAGAGCATGACTGGATATATTGTCGCGCCACCAACGGCCAGCAGTCCGACGATGAGAAAATTCGAACCGAGAAAGGCCTTCATTTCGTGACCGCGATCTATTCCAGTGATCAGCGCCCAGGCAGATACGATGGCGACGATCACGCCCAGCCAAGACAGCGGATTGGTGAAGCTATCGCCTACGACATTGGGACGGACGAAGGAAGTCTCGACTGAGACGATGAGGAAAAGAGGAAGGGAGGTGAGCCAAAGTCGGCGACCAAGAACCGCACTGCGATTATGGACGGGCCCTTCGGTCTTGAGGGTAAGGTAGGTCGCCCCGTGGGCACTCAGTAAAACGACCGCAAATACTGCGACTGATACGGTGTACCAATCGAGTAGCCCAACATAGCCGCGTACGCCGAAATCGGTGAAAAACGCCATGGAGAATTGCCCCGACTGATCAAGAGGCACGCCGCGTGCAACATTTCCCGCGGCAGCTCCAAACAGAACGGCGAGCAGGAAGCTGGAGACAACGAAAACAAAATCCCAAAACTGCTGCCAGAGGCGATCATTGATGTGCCCGCCGACCTCGAGGGCCATAGCGCGTAAAAGCAGGCACCACAGAATCAACATGAGCGCGAGGTAATAGCCGGCAAACGATGTTGCCAGAAGACGGGGAAAGACGGCCATCATGGTACCTCCGAATCCAACCAACCAAACTTCGTGCCATGACCAGAGCGGACCAATGGCGGCAACGACCTGCCGCCGTTCCTCGGGGGTCCTGGCAACCAGCCAATGGAGCATCCCGGCGCCGAAATTCCGACCGTCGAGAACGATGTAAACGATCAGCATAAAGCTGACGATTCCGTACCAGGTTGCGATCATTCAACGAGTTCCTTTCCGCCAAAGGCAATTTCATTATCTGGACCGTCAGCAACCGTGCGCCCGGTCAGGCCAAGAAAGAGCAATCCGAGAACAAAGTAGAGTCCGGTGAAACCAATCAGCGTAAAAATCGTGTCACCGTTACTTACGACTTTGCTGTAGCCATCCTGGGTGCGGTAAAGATTGTAAATCAACCACGGTTGACGCCCCAACTCGGTCGTCATCCATCCCAGCGTATTGGCGATGTAGGGAAACGGAAACGCCAGCAGCAGCACCCACAGCCACCACCGACAGGTATCGAGCTTGCCCCACCACCGCAGAAAATTAGCGTAGGCCATGATGAAGATGAAGATTGTGCCGAGGGTGATCATTAGATGGAACGAGTAGTACAGGAGCTCGATGTTATCCGGCCAGACGTCTTGAGGATATTCGTCCAACCCGTGCACGTAGCTGCCGAAAGAACCGTAAGCAAGAAAGCTGAGCGCGCCGGGGACTTCGATTGGATTATCGAGTCGTTGTGCAGTTATGTTCGGCTGACCAATGACAGCAACGCCGGCCATTTTGCTTCCCTGGAACTTGCCCTCCATGGCGGCTAGCGTGACCGGTTGGTGGTTGCCCACCATTTTCGCCTGCTGGTCGCCTGTCGGGAATGCAACCAGGAGGGATGCAATCAAGCCGACAAGTGTCCCCGATCGCAGGTAGAGCCTGGCTTGCGTCGGATGCAGACCACGGAGCGTGTAGAAAGCGCCCCCGGCGGTCACGACGAACGAGCCGGTTACCAGAGCGGCGCATTGATTGTGGGCGAATTGAACAAAGGCCCAAGGATTCAATAAATAGGTGCTAAGACTTGCAACGCCGAGAGTGCCGTTGGGCTCGATTTCGTATCCAACCGGGTGTTGCATGAACGCGTTGGTGACGAGGATAAAATATGCGGAGAGCCAGCTGCCCGTTGCGACAAGCACCGCCGTTAAAAAATGAAGGCGCGGGCCAAGCCGATTTTCGCCCCAGACGAACGCACCGATAAATGCGCTTTCCATGAAAAATGCGAACATGCCTTCCATTGCCAACGTCTGCCCAATCACAGCACCTGCATAGCGCGAGAAGTCGGCCCAATTGGTTCCGAACTGGAACTCCATCGGAATACCGGTGACTACGCCCACGGCGAAGTTGAGCCCAAGAATCTTCACCCAAAACCGAGCAGCCACATTGTACTTTTCATCCCCGGTGCGCAAAGCACGCCACTTCCAGTAAACGAGAAACCACGCCAGCCCCATGGTGAGCTGGGGAAACAAGTAGTGATACGTCAAAGTGAAGCCGAATTGTAAACGGCTCCAAAAAGCAGGATCTGAGACAGCTTGATGCATAGCGTAAAATCAGTGGGAAATTGGTATCGATGAAATGTCTGAACTCATGCAAAAGGTGCTCTCGTTCTAGACTTGCGAGATTGCCGCGCTGGATTCCGACCTTGAAATTCTGTCCTGGAACGGCTCGGCTTTAGTCTCACCGTTGAGCAAATAAGAGGCGTCCTGGTCCAAGAACCAGATTTTGTGTCCTTTTTGAGGATCGACTCTTTGAACCGGGTAATGCAGCGAATCACCTGATCCGTTAAAGATTTTCTTAATGATGGGTGCTTTATCGCGGCCTGTGACCAGGAAAGCGACAGCTCGCGCGTGATTGATCACAGGAAAGGTCAGCGTGATGCGCCAACTGGCAAATTTCGCCACCCAATTGGCTGCGACCCACTTTTTCTTTTCGTCAAGGGCGGTTGTCTCCGGGAACAGCGAAGCAGTATGCCCGTCGGGACCCATGCCGAGTAATATCAAGTCAAAGACGGGCACATTGTCCTCAATTTCGGAATTCAAAGCAAAGAAGACTGCCAGGGCCTGCTGATAACGACTGGCTGCGTCACTAGCATCCGCCAACTCAGCTGGCACCCGAAAGATATTGCCTGCAGGCACGGGTATGTTTTTGAAGAGAGTTTCGTTCGCCATCCTGAAATTGCTGTCAGCGTGATCCGGCAGAACGTGACGCTCATCCCCGAAGAAAAAATAGACATCCTTCCAGGATACCGATTCTCGATAGCGCTCATCGGTGGCCAGGAGTTCATAAAGCGCCTTAGGAGTCCTGCCGCCAGACAGCGCTACGACAAACTTACCGTGGTCAGTCATCGCGTTGTTGGCGAGTGCGCAGAAGGTAGCTGCGGCACTGTCGGCCAGCGTGCTGGGATCAGGATATATGCTCAGATCGTTCATGGGTATTCAAGCTAACGGAGCTGAGGGGATCACTCAGTGAGGTTGCAGGGTCGAGATGGGGTGGAGATTCTTTTCGAGTAGTGAAATTTTGCTGAGGCGCCGCACATGGCGAGGCTCCCGGCTGAAAGAGGCGTAAAGAAAGACTTTCGCGAGATCCACCGCCACCGCAGTGCCAACGACACGGGAGCCAAGCACCAGGATGTTCATGTGGTCATGTTCTACGCCCTGATGAGCCGAATAGTGGTCGTGGCAAAGCCCGGCCCGTATGCCATTCATTTTGTTCGCTGCGACTGATGCCCCCACGCCGCTACCACAAATCAAGATCCCCTTTTCTGCGCGCCCGTCCGTGATCGCTTGTCCAACAAGGACCGCGAAATCGGGATAATCGACTGGCTCATCGCTGTCGGTTCCCACATCAATCAGGCTGTGAGTAGGGGACAACGCTTCGATCAAACATTTCTTAAGCGGAAACCCTGCGTGATCGGAGCCGATGACAATCGGATTGATGCCCACCCCACCGGTTGCTCCTTTTTTATAGGCGTCCGGGACCATTCCAAACTCAAACGGCCAGTTCATATCCACACATACGTGGCACGGGCCAAACTTGAAAATTAGACTGCCTTGGTAGGCTCTCGCTTACGGTTCAACTGGGTTGCTTGCCAAATTTTCGGGCCAGCGTAAGTTGCGTCTGGGCTTTCGTCGGTAAACACTTTTCGGATTCTTGGCCGCAGACGTAAGGTATGCTTAACTGGATAATGCATCGGGTGTCCGACTCTTTTAAACAGTCCACCAAATGATCTACCGATGGTACGGATGAAACCTGTAAAAGCTGTGGAAGAACTCCTTCGCTGGCGTCTCGAACAAGCTAGACTAGATGCGCCGTCCGCACCGAGTGCGTCTCACCTGCACGAGCTCGCGTGGCCAGGTCGGAAAAGTAGCCGGAACTATTTCAATCGCAGGTTGAAAAGCTAGTCGGCACAAAAGTCTGTCCGTTTCGGTCTTCGCTACTCAGGCCCAAGGTCCGGAACGAAGTATCAATCGGAAGGGCAGACGATCTGTTTCTTTCAGAAGAGTCCAAGCTCCCGCAAGTTCGGGAGGAAGTTCAGTATAAGCAATATAACCGGTTTCGTTCGATCCGAATGCCGGAGTGAAAAGCAACGCGAGCGAGCCTGGGTGGGAAATGATAGTTACCTCGAAGGTTGAGGTACCGGATGCCAATGAAGGAGCCAATTGGAAGCGGAAGTGCAATTTACCGTCGCTGACTTTGAAATCCAGCACTCGGGCAAGGCCCTCGGTTCCTGCATCCCCTCGCACGATCAACGCAGGCACGGTGTGGCCTTCCGAATCATGGCCAGACGGACCTCCGTTGTGGTCGTTCCCGTTTTGTATCTTTTCCAAACGCCCAACCAACGCGCGAAATTTTTCAGGACTTCTCTCCCACCATGGAAGAGCACGGTCGATTAGTTGATCGGCACTGGGTGCCGCCGGCGCTTCTGCCTTCATTGATTCAAAGCGCCAACGTAAATATTCTTCTGCAAGCTTGTCAGATGTCATTTGTGAATTTCAGTAACTTTTGAATCGGGATGGAAACTCATGCGTAGAGATAATCACCTGACCACGAGCCAATTAGACAGTTTGGCACGGTAGCCCCACTTAGCCCATTTTGCTACGCCAATGTTACGACGATTTGCGCCAAACTCACCTTCGAATTCTCGAAGAGCGAAAGCGGCCTCGATACTCACCCGGCGTAGCGTTTAGAACACGGATGAATACACGTCCCATTACGTCGGCGCTTCCGAAACCACAACGATCCGCGATTTCATCAAGACTCTGTGTCGTACGTTCCAGATAGCGTCGCGCTGTTTCGATCCGCAATTTTTCGACATAACGTGCTGGCGGCACGCCTGTCTCAGCCGTGAAAACACGCTGAAAGTTTCGCCGGCTCATCGAGACACGCCTCGCCAGGGCTTCTACGGAGAGATCGGCAGAAAGGTGTGTTGTCAGCCAAACCTGCAGTTCGTGGAGCGGCTTACGTTCTGTCTTCTGCGCGGCGAGCGATATGCTGAATTGGGTTTGATTCCCCGGACGTTTGAGCAATACGACCATCATCCGCGCAACATCGAGCGCCAGCGCTGCGCCGTGATCGTCTTCGAGAAGAGCGAGAGAAAGGTCAATACCCGAGGTGACTCCTGCAGTGGTGTAGTAATGGCCGTCCTGAATCCAGATGGGATTGGGATCAACCTGTACTTTCGGATACCTTCTCGCCAGCTCCGTGGCAAACCGCCAGTGAGTGGTCACTCGCCGACCATCGAGCAAACCCGCCTGGGCGAGAAGGAATGTGCCCGTGCAAATCGAGCCAACGCGTCGGCTTCTTTTCGCCGTCCTCCGTAACCAATGGAGCGCCGCTGGGTCGGCTGTCTTTTCTTCCACTCCCAAGCCCCCGGGTATCAGGAGAGTATCGATGCGCATTTTGAAGGAGCGATAGTCTCCGTCACAGGAAAGGGAAACGCCAAACATGCCCGCGATTTGTTTCCTTTTGACGGGCTCGGCACTGATGATCTTGAAATCGTAAAGCGGCTTTCCTCCCGCAATCTGGTTAGCGGTTGCAAATACATCCAGGGCTCCTATTAAATCAATTTCCCGGACTGGAGGGAGCCCGAAGAAAACGATTCGTTTGCTACCTAACGGCGAGGGATTCATCTCAGGCCGAAACAGCGGCTTTTGAGCATCTGCCTTCAACAGATTTATCCTGGGGACTGAGAGGGGCAGGAGATTCAAGCTCTTGCAGGCTGGCTTTCATTTGTCGGAGTGCCGCCCGGACCCAACCACTTATGGTCTGCTCAGTACGTCCGTGGCGGGCTCCAATTTCGGCACAGGACTCGCCATCAATGTAGCGTGCCACAAGTACTTCGCGCAAAAGTGGCTCAAGCCGCCCGAGTGCCGCATCAATGTCCATTTTGAGCCGCGTTAGTTCCCCGTTTCGAAGAGACTTCAGATCCGGCAAAATATTCACCAGCGCAACTGCCTCCTCGTCTCCGTGGTCAATAGGAGTTTCAAGCGACACCAGTCGATGTTCTCCAAGCGGTCCGGAGCGACGAGCCGTCCGGCACGAATCGCGGAATGAGTTAGTGGCAATCGTTGCCAGGTAGGCCGGAAAATTTCCGTCCGATTTCAACGAGCGACGATTTCGTAACATCCGGCACCATGTCTCCTGGGCTAGATCGAACGCCTTTTCGCGATTTAACGTCAGCAACTGGCATCGGGCGAATATCGAATTCCAATATCGGCCCACCAGAATATCGAGTGCCTTTTCGTCCGGAGGTTCGCACTGCACCGAGCCCATAAGTTGAGCGTCGGACCATGAGTCATTTGCAGACTCTCGGTCGGAAATTGTTTCCGCTTCGACTCCAGCGAGGTGGTCCGGAATGGCATGCGAATTTGTAAGCGAACTACCATCTAGTTCACTGCAATCGTCTACCACGCGCAACGCGCGATGGACGGCGTCAAACAAAACATCCTCACTGACAGGTTTTGGCAGAAAATCGATGGCACCTGCGCCTATAACTTCAGCCATGATACCTGGGCTTTTATGCGCGCTGATGTAAACAATCGGGATTGAATGCTTTTCTGCGATCAGGCGACGTTGCAGCGCCAGCCCACCCATCCCTGGCATCTTGACGTCGAGCAGCAAGCAGGATGCCTTTTCGATCGCTTCAGACTGGATAAAATCCTCGGCAGTTGCGAAGACTTCGGAGTGAAAGCCTTTGGAGGCAAGGAGCCGTCCGGTCGACTTTCTGATCAAATCGTCGTCATCAACGACTACTATCAGCGGGTCATTGTCCGTGTGGCCGACTGCTCCCCGTGATGTGATTGAGTTCATGCCTGACCATAGTCGATCAGGGCCTCGTGAATCTACGCGACGTTGGTCTAGTCACAAACCTAGCCCCCCGTTGAGGCTGCAACCTAGCCTTTGGTCTAGGACGCCAACTACTGTTGGCTCTTAACACCAAGCTTCTCGGTCATCCGAATCAAACCTGCCAGAGAATCCACGCCCATTTTCTTCATGATATGGGCCCTATGAAATTTGACCGTCGCCTCAGTAGTCTTGAGCTTGTCAGCCACTTGTTTATTCAGAAGGCCTTCAGCGATGAGGGCCAACACATCGCGTTCTCGGGGGGTGAGTCGATTAAAGCGTTCGCGGAGATCACGGATTTCAGATCGCTTTTCGAGAGCGGACCGGTCTTTCTCGATGGCGGCGCGGATCGCGTTTATCAAGACGGGGCTCCGAAACGGCTTGGGCAGAAATTCCGTTGCTCCCGCTTTCATCGCACGCACCGACATCGGAATATCACCACGCCCCGTGATGAATATGATGGGAATGTCCATCTCCATTCGAGCCAGTTCCTGCTGCAAATCCATTCCGCTTAGCCCGGGCATATGAACGTCGAGAACGAGGCATGCCGGGCCTTCCGGTCGTGGATTCTTGAGAAAATCGCTGGCGGAAGCGAAGGACTGAACGTTCCATCCAGCCACACGAACGAGCCGCTCCGTCGAACGACGAAACAATTGGTCGTCATCAACAACGAATACGATGGGGGCGATCTCGGTCATAATCCGTTGTGGCCGGCAATCGGCAGGGAGAACAGGAAGGTAGCACCGGTTCCATGATTCACCTCCGCCCACAACCGGCCTCCGTGAGCCTCGATAATTGAGCGGCTGATCCCCAGGCCCATTCCCATTCCATCGGGTTTTGTCGAATAGAACGCGTCGAAGAGCCGGCCTTGCTCCTCGGGTTTAAAACCAGTCCCAGCGTCTTGAACGCTGACCAGCACATTGGGCTTTTCATCTCGCATCACGGAGCGTGCAGAAATGGTCATGATACGCTTCGATGGTTCGATGGTTGTCATGGCCTCCATCCCATTTGCGACCAAGTTCAGCAACACTTGCTGGAGTTGGACACGATCACCACGCACGGTAGGGAGATCGCTTGCCGTGGTGATTTGAATATTAACCTGGCGGGTTGCAGCCTCATGTTTTACCAGCGACATCACCTCGGTGACTACGTGGTTTAAATCCACCAAAGCACTCTCATAGGGTACTTTTTTGGATAGATTTCGGATTCGCGAGATGACGGCGCTCGCGCGATCAGCCCCTTCCACGATTTCTTCCAATGCCTGGCGGACTTCCTCGGCGCGCGGGAAGCCGCCCGGAAGTATCGTCAGACAGGCATTGGCGTTGTTCACCACGGACCCAAGCGGCTGGTTGACCTCATGAGCGATTGAGGCAGTCATTTCGCCCAAGGTTGTGATACGACTGACGTGAGCGAGATCGGCCTGCGCCCGGCGCAACGCCTCCTCGGAGCGTTTGCGCTCGGTCAGGTCCACAACAAAGGCCACGCCCTGATGCCGGAGTTCGCCGAAGGTTGCCGCACCCACAAACACCGGCACGCGACTATCATCTTTGCGAGAATACTCAAACTCGCGAGGCCTGAAGGTTCCTGTCGTAGCGATCTCTACCATGGCGCGTTCGGCAACTCCGGCCCATTCTGGAGGGACCAGGGCGGGCCAGCGTAGGCGATCCGAAATGAGATCGTCGCGGCTATATCCCACGATGTTGAGGAAGGTGTCATTCGCTTCAATAAGGCGTCCCTCGAGATCGAAAATGCATATCCCGATGATGTTTGCCTCAACCAGCCGTCGGATTTTGCTCTCCCGTTCCTGCAGATCGTTATAAAGACGCGTGTTTTCCAGCGAGATCGCGGCTTGCGCCGCCAGCAGTTCTAGAACGGCGATTCGAGCCGGGGTGAAGGCGTGTGAGGTCAACGTATTTTCGAGAAGCAGGACCCCGGTCAACTCCCGCTGTTTGATCAACGGCAGGCAAAGGATCGACTTCGGTTTTCGATCTCGCAGGTAGTCGTCACCAGAGAACTGGCTCGACTTTGAAGTGTCGTCGAGGATCACGCTTTCTCTCGTGCGGATGACATAGCGGACGAGGGATTCGGGGCAGTTGGTTCTAGCAATCGGCTCCTGGCGCATTGTGACTTCGATTTCATCGCCGTTCGCACGTGCCTCGGCTTGAATTAGGTATTTTTTGTCTGATGGCAGGATCAAAAGACCGTGACTTGCGCCCGCGTTCTCGATCGCAATCTTCATCAGCCGTTCGACCAACTTGGGCAACACAATCTCACTGGATAAAGTCTGGGAGGCCTTCACGACGCTCGCTACGTCAAGATGTTGGACCGGGGAGCCAGTAATCCCGGCAGAAAGCTGCTCATTCGTAGCGGCTAAGTGCGGATAAAGCCGATCAAGCTGTTGCACCTTCCCGTCGGCGCCCCAACGAAGATAGCAATGCCGGGCGTTACGCAGATGGGCGTCAGCGGATGTCTCGGAACCGTGCGCCGCGTAGAATCGCGCTGCCACCTCGTGGGCCACACCCTCGTTCTGGACGAAACCATGCTCGTGGGCCGAGCGAATGGCCTGCTCGTACAGACGCATGGCATCCGCGTCTCGCCCCTCGAGCCGAGCGATCTCCGCGGACACCAGCGCGTGTTTGTCTTCGAACGTCGGCGGATAGTTTTCAGCCCACTCACGCAGTTGTTCCCGGTGGGCCGCCAAGAGTTCTCGCCACGCCTGCTGCTGATCGATCCCCGCGGCTTCATAGAGCGCCGATACCGTTAATGCGGTGTAGTAGAAGTAGTCGAGCTGCTGGATTTGGCCGGAGGACACTGCAAGCACCGGCATCGTGTTGTCCGCCGCTGCCAGTGCCTCGGCATAATTGCCTGACAGGAACCGCGCTTTCAATTTGACGATCCAATGCCAGGAGATCGTCATGGGCCTCCGGCCCTCGGTGATCTGAGCCTCGAACGCGGCTTCGTCGAATTGTGCATCGCTGAAGGTAGAGAGGGTTGCGGTCCGGCCCTGCATCGTCGCGATGAAGCGTTGCTGGATAACTAGAATGTCCGCGATGTCGTCGTATTTGGCTCTCCGAACGAAATCCAAACTTGTCTCCGACTCGCGCCACACCGCGTCGAGTGGATCGTTCCGCGCGAGAAGGAACGAGACATGCACGAACATCGCGTGGCAAGCATTAAGCGCCTCACCCATTTCAATTGCTGTACGAATGCCTTTTCGCACGAAATCAATCGCGTCAACGATTGGCTGCGTCCAAGGGGCAACCACTCCAGACGCGACGTAAACTTTTGCCCGGTTTGCCATCAAGCCGTGCTTCTCGACCAAGTCGCACGCAAGCTTGGCGAAACGATAGCCATCACGGTAACGGTGAAAGGCTCCTCCAAGCAAGAATCCCCAAGTGACATAGCCGTATGCGGAAGGACCAGCGCTCAGTCCATGCTGAAGGTTGACTTTCACCATGCGGCATATAACTAAGCAAAACAGGCGACTGTCTATAAAGTATGCTGGGCTGGCCACCTCCGACAAAACCCGCATAGTGGCCAGCTGTGTCGGATCGGTCATCAGCGGCAGATCGACCAAGCTCTCGATCGAACGCCCATCGAGAATTTGCCAGATCGTTTCGTATTCGGCCTGGACTTGCTCCTGGGTGGGACGCGCTGGCATGTCGATGCCCAGCCGGCGCAGGCAGGTGAGCGCAGTGGATATAGCGTCGTAGGGTTCCGACTTCAAAATATGGTGCCGAACCTTCAGATGGTAGACGGCAGCCTCGTCCACTTTTGACGCGACACGCGGCAACAACTGCTCGATCAGTTGGCCGGCTGTGTCGAGTGCACCTGTGAGAAACTCGCACTCAGCTCGCTCGATCCACAGGTTGAACGTCAACTCATACTGGCTGCTCCAGTCGTTCTCGTCCAAAAGCGCCATGCCAGCCGAGAAATAAGCACGCGCGGATGCAAAAGCCACCGACGCCTTGGCCTTTCGCCCGGCTTTCAAATCGATTGCGGCTATATTCGCCTTCTCGTCGTGATCGACCAGCAGTACCGCCCCCCGATTGAGTTGGCTCGCCACATCGAAAAGATGCTCGGCGAGCTGGTCCTCCGTCATATTCGCCAGTAGTACCCGGCCGATACGCAGGTGAACGTCGGCGCGGTGTTCGTCGGGAACGAGCGAATAGGCCGCTTGCTGGATGCGATCGTGCAGGAATTTGTACCCGTGCTCGTGGTGGACGACGAGCCCAGCGTGCTCGGCCTCCGCGAACGCCGTTTGCATCGACTCCTCTGTTTCGCCGAGAGTAAGGACCAGAGTGGAGGTTTCCGCGGCATTGCCCAGACAGGCGAACTGTTTCAAGGCTTCCTGGGCAAGTGCGGACAGTCGCCTCAGCTTCCCGGCCATAAGGTCCACCACGTTGCCGGCGTAGTTCTTGGCGCGGATGCTATCGATATCCCAGTGCCAGGCTGGCACGGCAGGGTCAAACGCGAGCAATTCCTCTTCGGCTAACTCCGTGAGGAACTGGATTGCAAAAAACGGATTGCCGCCGGTCTTTGCTTGGATGAGTTGCGCCAGTGGACGGGAATGATCCGCATGGCAGTGAAGGGCATCGGCGACCAACGCGGTTAGATCCTCAAGTTTCAAGGGCGAAAGCACGATGTCATGAACTCGTGTGCCCGCAGCCCGAATCTCCTGCAACGTGCGCATGAGAGGGTGGCCGGTATCGACCTCGTTCTCCCGGTAAGCACCGACCACCAAGACATATCGCAGCTCTGAGTCAGTAACCAACTGCTTGATCAGGTCCAGGGTGGCTGTGTCCACCCATTGCAGGTCGTCCAGGAAAAGCGCCAGAGGATGTTCCGGGCGGGCAAATACTCCAATGAAGCGCCGCAGCACTCTTTGAAAGCGATTTTTGGCCTCTTGGGGCGGAAGATCAGGAACCGGTGGCGGCGTCCCGATGATGAGCTCGATCTCAGGGATCAGATTAACCAGGAGTTGAGCGTTGGGGCCGAGCGCCTCGCCCAAAGAATCCCGCCAACGAGCCACTTCTGCATCACTCTTTCCCAATATCTGCCGGACGAGACTCTGGAACGCCTGTGCGAGCGTCGCATAAGGGATATCACGCTTGTATTGGTCGAACTTTCCCGCAGCGAAGATCCCGCGGGGCGGCACAAGCACCCTGTGCAGTTCGTTGACCACCGAAGACTTTCCCACCCCGGAATAGCCGGACACGAGCACGAGTTCCGTTGTGCCCTGGCTGACCACGCGGTCAAAGGCCCCGAGCAGCAGTTCGATCTCCTTTTCCCGTCCGTAGAGCTTCTCCGGGACCAATAGGCGATCCGGCACATCGCCAGCGCCCAGTGGAAATGATTCGACCCGCCCGCTCGTTTCCAAGGCGGATAGGCAACGCCGAAGGTCAGCTTCCACACCTGCGGCAGTCTGGTAGCGGTCCTCCGGGGCCTTGGCGAGGAGCTTTAAAATGATAGCAGAAAGCTGATCAGGTATTTCGCTACGCCGACGACTAGGTGCCACGGGCACCCTGGCGATGTGGCAATGGACCCACTCCATCGGATCGCTGGCCGTGAAAGGCAGAGTGCCAACGAACATCTCGTAGAGCGTCACCCCGAGAGAATACAGGTCGCTGCGCGAATCGATCGAGCGATTCATTCGTCCTGTCTGCTCTGGGGCCACGTAGGGCAGCGTACCCGCGATGAACTCGGGAGGACTAGGCGGCTGATGTTCCCGGGGAAGACGCGACGCGATTCCAAAACCCGTCAGCCAAATGCGGTTGCTTGCCTCATCGACGACTATATTTGTCGGCTTGATGTCTTTATGGACCAAACCGCGTGCGTGAAGTCGTCCGATTGCGGTCGATAGTGCGATGGCCCAGCGCAGGAATTTTCCGACCTCGTTGGAACTGCCGATAAGTTTATCGAGTCGCTCCCCTCCCTGGAAATCAACCGCCAGTAACGTGCGCCGATGGTCGCGTGTCAGTTCAAGGGGACGAACCGCCCAGTCCCGTTCAAGGTATTCCTTCAGTTCGTATTCGTGTTCGAGACGCTTAATGGCGTCGGGGGCCGGATGCTCCCCAACGTAACGCGCGGGCATGAACCCGTACCGGTCGCCATTGGTTCCATCCCGAGAGATCTTGCAAAGGACGCGTTCACCGTCCTGCCACAATATCTCAAGAGATTTATCATCCTCCCCTGGCATTATGCGAGAAGCGGAGTTCATGGCTGGAGTTTATCTTGTCGCATCTCCAGCGCAGCGAAAAGAGAAAATCCTCCCGGACCATCATTGATTTCAGCCAACAAACGGCACTCGTCAGGTGAATACGAATTGGCAGATTGGGATTCAGGGCTACTACAAATCGGTCAGAAACTATGCGGATGAGGCCCCAGTCGGGAATTTTTTAATCTATGTGCCATTTAGTTTTGCGCGTGGCTACTACTATGGCACCGAACTGTCGTTGAGTTATGCCAAGAATGGATTTACCACTTATACCAATTTAGGGTTGGCTTAGGCCAAGGCGGCGGATATGAATTCAAGTCAATCTGTCTTTGGACAGGATGAGGTTGATTATACCACCTAAAATTACGTTCATGTGAATCACGACCAGTTTTTTTCACTTTCTTCCGGTGCTGCGTATGCTTTCTTGGATACGACCTGGTGGGTGCGGCGTTTTCACCTCTCACAAACCAATGTTTGATCTACTTATAAAAGGCGGCCCCGTCGTGTGGCCTCTGCTCGCCACTTCACTGGTGGCCGTTTCTGTCGTGGTGGAACGCCTGCTCTTTATCTTGGTCGAAAAAAGCAAGCGCGATCCAGTGGCGGTGGAAGGTGTGCTCCGGGCGGCTGAGGAAGGAAGATTGGAAGAAGCACGCCAATTAGCTGGAAAAAGCCGCGATTTTGTCGTTCGCGTCCTCGGTTTTGCCCTGTCACACGATCATGGGTCGTTCGGCAACGCTATCCTGCGCGCTGCGCGCCGCGAATTAAGGAGATTCAGCCGAGGTCTTTCAGCCCTCGATACCATTGTCACCCTTGCACCTCTCCTTGGGTTGCTCGGCACGGTTACCGGCATGATCCACGCCTTTGGTTTGCTAGGTAGCCAGACCCTCGACACCCCCGCCGCAATTACAGGAGGAATCGCCCAGGCCCTCATCGCCACTGCGTTTGGACTGGGCATCGCGATCACGGCGCTCATTCCCTTCAACTATCTCAATACCCAGCTCGAAAATGCACGGGAAGACATTGAAGAAGCAGCCACAAGGTTGGAGATGGCGCTTAAAGTTTCTTCGCCATCCGTGGAATAACTCTCACCGCTATGGTCATTCCTTCTCCACGGCAAAAGAGGCGCGCCCGGATCGAAATCATTCCGTTGATCGACATCATCTTCTTTCTCCTGGCGACGTTTATGATGGTCTCCCTTTCGATGATCAAGAACCAGGGGCTCAGTGTCCATTTGCCGGCGGCAAGTTCCGGTTTGCCGCAGGACAGAAATGACGTCGTGACCATCACGGTTTCGGAAACGGGAACCTACGCATGGAACAAGGATGCGTTCGATCCAACCGAACTGGCTGCACGGCTGGGACAGCTTAAAGCCACTCAACCCGAAGCCAAAGTGATCATCAACGGTGACAAGCGTACCCAGTTACAGAATGTCGTTAATGTCCTCGACGAAGCCCAAAGGGCGGGTCTAACCAAAGTCATCATCCAAACCACGCCTCAACCCCGATGATCGAATCAACGGACCGTCAGAGGGAGGCGGTCGGCTGGAGCGTCTCAATTGTTGTCCATGTTGGCCTTTTGATTCTCGGCGCGGCTTGGTTAATTCAACCAGCTCGTATCCAAGTCACCCCAGGCAAAACTTCCACGGAAATCGACTTTGCCGTTGAAGCGCCTGTTCCGGTTCCGGTGACCAGTCCACCAACGCCCGCACCGCCGCCCGCTCCCGTGCCAGCGCCTCAACCGAAGCAAGCCGTCCCAATTGCTAAACCGGTCCAGCCTAAGGCCCCGGCTCCTCCTCAACCCGTCGTGATTCCTCCTCCAAAAACTTCGGTCGCTCCGGCCAAGCCCCCACATCCGAAGCCTCCGTTGGCCACGCAACAGAGTAGCGTCTCCAATCGAACCATTGCGGCGCAGCCGGATGAATTGCATAACGAACCACCCGAATACCCAAATGCATCGCGTGCCGCGCGTGAGGAGGGCGATGTTCTGCTAAAGGTCGAGGTCACGGCAGCAGGTGAGCCAGCAAGTGTCACGATCGAGCGCAGCTCAGGCTACTCGCGGCTCGATCATGCGGCCCAACACGCCGTTCAACGCTGGAAATTTCATCCGGCATCAATCGCAGGAATGCCCCTGTCTTCCGAAATTTTTGTTCCCGTCCACTTCAAACTTCAAGATGCGGATTAGATCATATGTGGCTGAGGGAAAAAGTCGGCCTGGCTTTTTGATGCCTGTGGTTTAATCGTTTCCAAGCTGGCCAACGTAATGACCAAGACGATTTTCCACATCACCTGCTTTATGGAAACCAAGATCCATCAGCTTCTTGAGCCTCGATTGGAAAGCCGGACGTTGCACCGAAGCGAGGAACGCTCCCCATTCCGGCTCGATGTCAGTATCCTCTGGCAAGCTGGCAACGTCGACCAAGCGCTTCGTTTCGGAAAGCGCCTGTTTGTCGAACGAGGCTATCCGCGACGCAAGAGCCTCGACAAATGCATCCAGCTCCGCATCGGGCAACGACCGGTTCACATAGCCGTAGAGTTCAGCAAGCTCACCGTCGATGTCTTCGGAGGTGAGCAAAACCTCCAACGCACGCCCACGACCGATCAAACGGGGCAATCGAGCCATGGGCCCGCCACCGGGTACCAAACCAGCCCCGACTTCCCATTGCGATAGGACGGCTTTTTCGCGGCTGGCGAAACGCATATCACAGGCAGCCGCGAGCTCGCCCCCAACCCCAGTGCAGCGTCCACGAATCTTTGCAATGGAAACAACAGGAGCGCGGCTGATTCGTGCAAATGCATCAGGCAGCGCCTGCAAGCCGGTCACCCCGACGGGCAACGCCAGAGTGTCCTCAGGCTTTGCCAGAAAGTCGTAGTGAATAATGAAGAAGCCTTCGACCGCACTATCAAATACGACCACTTTGACATATGGATCGGATTCAAGCTCTTTGACGACCTCTAGCATTTGAGCGGTTGCCTCCGGCCCCCAAATGTTGATGGGCGGATTATTGAATGTTACTCGCCAGTATGCAGGCGACCGGCGTTCAAGGTGAACTTGTTGTTTTGTCATGGTTTCCTCTGTTTGAAAGTTGGAGATCAAATTCGCAATCCGTTCATGAGCCCCGGCTCGAAGAACCGGAGCTTCTCCTGTCCGAAGCGTCACTCCTGGTCGTTGACCAACACGACGCGATACCGCGCCTTGCCGGAGCGCAGACGATCGAGCGCGTCGTTAACCTTCGACATCGGGAATGTCTCCGTGACCGGCGCAATCGAATGGCGCGCACTAAACTGGAGCATGTCGTCGAGCGCAGTAGGGCTTCCCGCCGGCGATCCCGATACCGATTTCTGTCCCAGGAGCAGGCTAAAGGTCGGAACCTCCAGCGGCTTGGTCACCGCTCCCACATTGTGCAATTTTCCTTTGGGTTTCAGCGTGTCGAGCAGTCCGCCGATATCCTGCGGCACATTGATCGTTGAGATGATCAGGTCGAGGCTCCGACCGATCTTCTTGAGAACGCCATCTTGTTTCGTATTGTGGACGAAGTGCGCGCCCAGCTTTTTCGCTTCGGCCTCCTTGCTGTCGCTGGTCGTGAAGGCATGGACCTCACAGCCCCACTTGTTGGCGAATTGAAGCGCCATGTGTCCGAGTCCGCCAATGCCGATAATCCCCACGCTGGCGGTTGAGCGCACGTTGTGAATGAGAAAAGGAGCAAAAACCGTGACGCCGCCGCACAGCAAGGGACCCGCTTTCGCCAGGTCGAGCGCCTCAGGAATGGGACGCACCCACGTCCACTGCGCACGAACACGATCGGCAAAGCCGCCATGGCGCCCGAAGATGGTTCCCTGAACGGTCGGACAAAGATGATGGTCGCCGGACAGGCATTCATGACAAGAGAGGCAGCTGTGCGACCACCATCCGAGTCCCACGCGCTGACCGATTTCGAGACCTTTTGCTTCAGCGCCCAGGGCTGCAACCGTGCCCGTGACTTCGTGACCGGGAACGAATGGGTAGTTGGACATGCCCCATTCGTTGTCGAGCATGGAGAGGTCCGAATGGCAAATACCGCAATGGGTGACCTTGATTTCGACTTCTTCCGGGCCGAGCTCGCCCGGATCGAAGCTGAATGGCTTTAGGGGACCCTTGGCGGACGAGGCAGCGTAGGCATGGAATGTGGACATAGGTGGATGTGGTTTGGTTTTTAGGGGTTATTCGATCTCGGAAACGGTTTCGACCAGGACTGTAAATTTCTGGCGCTAGGGGAGACGGCGTAGGTGTCAAATGATGTTGAAACTTCCCGAGAAACCAGCCCGTGCTCGCGTGCGCGCGATTCCGGCTTGCTTCCGGTTCCAGAATTACCACCTACCCGCATGGGCCCCCCCGTCAACCTTCAGATTTTCGCCGGTGACAAAAGTGGCCGACTGAAGATACAAAATGGCATCCACAATTTCCGAAGTTTGGGCAAGGCGTTGAATCGGGTGGAATTTCTTAAGCGGCTCGTGATCCAGGTTGGCAATCATCGGGGTATCCACGATGCCGGGCGAGACGGCGTTGATCCGAATACCATCAGCCGCGTATTCCAAGGCCAAGGCTCGAGTGAAAGGCGGTATCGTAGATTTTGTGATCACTTGGAGCGCCATGCCTCCCATCTGATGTTCCGCAATCGTGGTGGCAAGATTAACGATATGCCCCGATTTTTGCTTCTTCATCGAAGGGATAACTTGCTGGCTCATGAAGAAGTAGGTGGCGACGTTGGTTGCCACCATGTTCACAAAATCTCCTTCTGTATATTCAGTGAAGGGCTTCGGGACAAAGATACCGACGTTGTTAACGAGAAGATCGATGCGTCCAAAGTGTTTGAGCGCCGCATCTACAACCCTGATCGCTGTTTCTTTTTTGCCGACATCGCCATCGATGAGAACCAGATCTTCCGACGCTACTAGATCCTTTGATTTGCTGATTGTCCGGGATACCCCGACGACTTGATATCCCTTCTCAAGGAGAGTCTGAGTAAGCACAAGGCCAATTCCGCTGGAGGCACCGGTGACAATTGCCACTTTTGGGGGCTCGATACTGCGAGATTGTGGGTCTATCCATTTCATGGGTAAGGTTTCTCTCTTCCCTTACGCCACTGGCTCGAAAACTGAAAATGGCCGATAGGCTCAAGAATCAATTTTCGCGATCCACTTGCCCTCGACTGCAATGCTGCCCTCTATCCCGTTGAGCCGCCCTTCGATCAAGAATCCTTTTGCATCTACTTTGCCGGAAAGTTGGATTTCGTCGTCCGTATCCTCAAAGGCAGAAAAAACGCTCTTCAAGAATTCATTAAAGGGAGAAACGCGGATTGAGGCTGTTAACAGGGCTCCTTCGGCAAGATAGGTCCCTTGATACGAGTACGAGCTATCTCCGCCATAGACTTTGCCATTGAGCAAAATCGCCACACCCCCACTACCTTCGATTTCTTCGGGTAGCTTGAAGTTAAGTGAATAAAATCCGTTCATCATAAGTTGCCTTTCCTTTTTTCGCTTTTTTCGTGATGTTTCGTAAAATTACATAGTTGAGGATTACTCCGCCGCAACATGGGCCCCTTTTTCGACGACTGAACGCCTCATCCAAGGCACAAGCAGAATCAGAACAGTCCCGGTCACGGCAAAAGCCCAAAAGCAATCGAAGTACGAAAGAGAAAGCGCCTGTTGATCCCGTAAGTTGTTCAGAGCTTGTACGGTCATTTGTCGGGCCGTGACTGGGTCGCCAATCAATTGGAGGAAGTTGGGCTGCGTCTGGTCGACAAAGGCCGAGACAGAGGGATTGAGTGGATCGAGATTTTCATTGAGGCGCAAAGTATGGAACTGTTCGCGCATTTCAACTATAGTCTGGGCCATCGAGGTGCCGAAGCTGCCTCCCTCATTTCGCAGAAGGGCGAATAGTCCAACCGCTGCGCCCCGCATTTTTTGCGGAATGTAAAGATAGGCCGCCACATTCAGCGGGGCGAATACGAGTGCCAGGCCGAGGATCAGAATATTGCGGGGCCAAACGATTTCGCGAGGTCCGATGTCCAAATTCATCTGGGACATCCAGTAACTGGCCAGAGCCATGATTCCCAATCCAAGGCAGATCAACCATCGCGCGTCGACGCCGAAGCCGAGCAATCTGCCGCCAATGATAATGGCCACGAGAGCAAACAATCCCGAGGGGGATAGCACCAAACCGGCGTTGAGGGTGTCATAACCAAATAGCGTTTCCAAAAGAGCAGGAAGCTGTGTGCTCGAGCCGTAAAGAATCGCGTATGAAAAGAAGATAACGACGCAAGAAATCGCGAAGTTTCGGTCGAGCAGCACCCGGAAGTTCACGATTGGATTGGACTGCCTTGTCTCCCAATAGATAAGGCCTCCTAAGCCACCTATAAAAAGGACGAGCAGCGTCTGGATTCGACCAAACGGATCGCCCAGCCAATCCCACTCCTGACCTTTGCTCAATAATATTTCCCAAGAGACTATCATGGCTACGAGCAAGACCAGACCCGTGGAATCAAGACTGAAAGGCTTCTTCTTTAGAGCTTCCAGTCCGTCCCGCAAATATGGCGGGTCGTGCACGACAGCGGCACAGAAACTGAAGGCGAATATTCCGACCGGCAAGTTGACATAAAAAATCCAGCGCCAGGAATATTGATCGGTCAGCCAGCCGCCAAGAGTCGGTCCCACCACGGGCGCCAGTAGCGCAGCGAGACCGAAGAGAGTCTGAGCAACGCCTTGTTTTTCGACTGGAAAGGTATCCAGAAGAATTCCCTGACTGCTCGGCTGCAAACCGCCACCCGCCAGTCCCTGGATAACGCGAAAAAGGATTAACATGCCTAGGCTCGAGGCACATCCGCAGAGCAGTGAAGCCGCAGTAAAGACGGCTATGGAAAAGAGGAAATAGCGCCTGCGACCGATATGCGCCGCCAACCATCCGGTAATGGGCAAGATGATGGCGTTGGCGGCGAGATAACTGGTGACGACCCATTCGCTATCGGTCACTGCTGCCGACAATCCTCCGGCGATGTGGCTCAAGGCTACATTCGCGACCGTCGTGTCGAGCACCTCCATGAACGTCGGTATGATGACCGCGAAGGCTACGATCCACGGATTGAATACCCGCGGGCCAGAGTTCATGGCGTGGGGGATGGAGTTACGTAGTCCTGAAGAAACTTCCCGGCATCGGGCCCGGTTGGCGGACTGACGATGTCGACGACTGGTTCAACCGAAAGCCCGACAAAAAGGGGGCCCTTGTCAGGGTCGTAGTTAACGAGGTCGATGCGGACTGGGAGTCGCTGGACTACCTTGACGAAATTGCCCGTCGCGTTTTGCGCAGGAAGGAGTGCCAGGGTTGAACCGGTTCCCATGGTGAAACCGGAAATGCGCCCCTCGAACTTCCTGTGCTGTCCGTACATGTCGGCCTCAATATCCACATGCTGGCCGATGCGAAGCTGGCGCAACTCGGTTTCCTTGAAATTAGCATCGATCCACATGTCCTTGAGCGAACGCACCGCCATCAGGCTTTGACCAACTTGCAGGTAATTCCCCGGATTCACGTTGCGCCGGGTAACGACTCCATCGATCTCCGAGACGATGGTGCAGTAGCGAAGATCAAGCTTGGCCTGGTCGACATCACTCTGCGCCTGATCCACGACTGCTTGGGCCTGTTTCAGGCTTGGGGCGTTTTTGATAATATTCGCGTAGATGACATCAATATCGCCACTGGGATCGCGCTTATAGAATTGCTCGATCAGTTGCTTAGGGCTGATGTCGTAGGATGACTGCACGACCCCGAGTTGTGCGGCGCTTTGAATCAATTCAGCCAGCGCCTCGCGGACAGATGAAAAGACCTGGTCCAGATTGTCCGGCATGTCACTGAAGCTCTTTCCGGCTGGAGGGTCCGCCGGCAGGCCGAGGGCAACTCGGGCTTGGTGGACACTTTCCACGGTCTGCGTGACTTGCGCTTGCGCGACGTCCAACGCTGCTTTCTTTTCGTCGTAATCCTGCTTGCTCACTGCGTTTTGTTTGAGGAGCGGAATGTCCCGGTCGAAATCTGCCTGAGCGAGAGCCAGCGAAGCCTTGGCCTGTTCCCACGCGGCGACACGCTGGCGAACCTGGGCGATGTGGTTGTCGACATCCTCAATCGCATTTTCCAGCTTGAATCGTTGGCTGCGGGCTTGGGCGAGCTGGCTGCGGGCAGCGGCGTCCGCAACGGTATAATCGGCCTGGGCCTTTTCCAAGGCCGTCTGCGCGATGGCCAATTTTACCTGATAAGGTTCAGGGTCCAGTTGAACCAAGATGTCGCCTTTCTTGACCCGGTTGTTGTCGTCGACCAAGACTTGAGAAACTTGTCCGGTGACGCGAGGAGCGACAAACGTCACGTAGCTATTTACGTATGCGTCATCTGTGGAGACGGTGCGAAACGACTCAAACACCGACCAGCCGACGAAGATCAGGACAATCAGACCGACAATGGGTCCGACGCGACGAATGATATTCCGGCGCTGGGGAGCTAGTGAGGGTTGGGCCGGTGTGCCCACTTTTTCAGGCGTGGGCGCTGGCGGATTCTCAGGAGAATTGGGAAGTGAAGTTTCGTCAGGCACGGTTGGATTGGGTTTTGAGTTGAGCTTCCAATTCGGTAATTCGCTGCTGAAGTGGAGCGACAATCCCCTTGATATCCTCAACCGTATAGCGGGGAGTGATGTGCTGGGGGCAATTCCAATCGAAGGAAACCACCTCGATGAAATACAGGCGTTCCACTTTGTCTCGCACTTCCGGCTCAGCGAGCTCGGCGACGAGCTCAGGATGCTTCCGGGCGGCTTCCAGGCGGGCATGGCCCACGATCTTCAGCCGCTTGCGCTGCGGATAATCCATCAGAAAAAGCATCACGCGATCCGTGACGGCAAGGTTGCCAACGGTGATGAGTTGCCGGTTGCCCTTGTAATCGGCAAAAGCGAGTTGGGTCGGGCTTACAACCCTCAGGAAGCCGGATTTGCCGCCACGATGTTGAAGATAGGGCCAACCCGTTTCGCTGACCGTAGCCATGTAAAAGCTGTCGCGCGCCCGGATAAAATCGATTTCCTGATCAGTGAACGGGTCGGGACCCGACGAAGGCTGGACTGGACCGGACCGGCCGTAACATGCGGCCTGTGCGCGGCGCACGGAGTCGGTGAAGAGCAGTTCGTGGAATTTGGAGGCCATAGATTTCGAGATCCTAGTCACTGAGTTAGTCGTGCGACTTGACCACGACGGTGCAGGTTTGACCGGCAGCGATTACTACCCCGTCGGGAACATGAGTAATCTCCACATGGACTGGGATGCGCTGTGCAAGTCGTACCCAGGTGAAAACTGGATCGACCTCGGGCAGGCTCTGCGAGCCACCACCAGCGTTCGTGTCGGCGATACCGCGTGAGACTGTATCGACTCTGCCGACAATTTCCGGACCAACGCCCATGAGCTTGATCCGTACAACGTTGCCCTCATGCACTCGTGGAAGTTGCGTCTCTTCAAAATAAGCTGACACCCAGAACGAATCCTCGTCGACGATACTCAGCTTGATGTCGCCCGGGCGCGCGTAATCGCCGATGCGCATCTGAAAGTTGGTGACATAGCCGTTAACCGGAGAATAGATCACCGTGCGGTCGAGATTGAGCTTCGCCAGGTCGCGCGCCGCGACGGCAGCAGTATACATGGCACGAGCACGCACCGCGGTGCTGGAATAAGTGTCGATGTCCTCCGTGGAGACGACTGAGGAACCCAGCTTCACGCGGCGGTCCGAATTCTCCCTTTGCACCTTCATTTCGGCCTGTGTGGCGTCGACCTGCGCTTGCGCCTGATCGAGTGCGAATCGATAATCATCCTGAAAAATGACGAAAAGCGGATCCCCCTTCTTGACCCGCTGGTTGTCTCGGACCTTGATCTCAACAATCTTCCCACTGATCTCTGAGGCGACGTTGGCCACTTGCACGCGCACTCGGCCGTCGCGCGTCCACGGTGCCAGTTGATAGTGGTACCATATCACGCAGCCGAAGATGATCGCCAGGAGTGCGATCACACCGGTGCGCAGATAGCGCTTCACCTCTTCAGACTTAGGATCGGGAATTTGTGTTGAGTTCATAGAATGAGGACCAGCAGACCTACGACGATGACGTAGATGCAGGCGTCGGATAGGGATCGATGCCAGACGTATTTGTCGAACTGCAAACGATCAAGACACGCGCGCACCGGCAGGAAGATCAACAACCCGAGCGCGAGCACGACTGCGAATGGCGAGATATAGACGCCGAAAACGTTAATTTCTTGTTCCATAGCTCGGTATCGTTAACGAGGTTTCGGTCCCGCTTAAAAAGCCAGTGTGCACAGCGAAAAATGCTTCTATTTCTTCCACAACGACACGGAACCGCCTCCATGCTAGACGGCTGTCATAAGAAGCTGGCGGGGGCGTCACCGACAACGCGGCATTTGCCGCTTGGACGGTGAGACAAGTCGAATTGGGCTCCACCGTGATTTTGCTGAACTCCCGCAGAATGGACTGGCCCAGCTTCGCTACTCGTTCGGGCAGCGCACGCTCCTCGAGAAGATGACGCAATCGCAAAACTTCGTTTCCCAGATGCATGGTGGCCAAGCTGCCCTCGTACCACTCGAAGGTCTTGGTCTTAACGGCAGCGGGATTCGCCGGATCGCAAAGCCGGTACACGCGGTCGAAGTTTCGTGTTTGCCAATCCGGGTAAGTCGGAATCGGCGTTCGCTTCGCCATGTCACCCAATCCATCGCGCATACGAGAAACCACATGGCGTTGGGCCCGCCGTGGACAGGGCGGCATGAACAAGCGGAAGGCTCTCGTGGCAACGAACGCACCGAGAAAAAAGGCCAAGGCATTATTGAAAAACTCTTCCGGGTTGAAATCCATGTGATTGGATGGGGCTCCGGTAAGGAAGAAAAAGGTACCAAAGGCCAAACCGAGTGACGCGTATCGCGGATTCGTCTGAACCATCGCACCGGGAATCAAAAAAAGCGCGTTCGACGCTGCGAAGAGAACGAATCCGGTGGTGTAAACGAGAAGGTAGTGGGTGCAGAGGTACGCCGCAATAATGCCGCAGACGACGCCCCTGGTGAAGTTGAAGGCGACAGCCTCGGGATAAGGAGCCGCCGCGAAAATACTACTCACAATGACCATCGGGATCAGGAACAAGGGCCCCGCAGACCATTGGCTCTCTATCCAGAAAATGCCGCCCAGGAGGATGACCAGAAAAGAACGCATTCCGCTGATTGCCGCATTCAAGCGGTCTCGGTGAAAATTGAGGTGGAAGACTGGGCCTCGTTCGCCGCCGCTCTGTACATCCACCCAGATCGTCATTACCCGCTCGAAATGGGACGCAAGTTCCACCAACCTGTCGTGCACAAGTTGCGACGAGATAGCCTGCTCCTCATCGAGCGAACTGTCCGGCCTATGGTCTTCAAGTTGGCTAAGATACGCACGCGTCATCTCTGCAATTTTCGCATCCTTGCCTTCCTTTAGGAGTGGCGGCACCTGCTCGAACAGGCTCATTCCCCCGCGGTAAAGCGCCACGGTCCCGCTATCCTGAACCAGGCCGACGCGCCCCAGATATTCCTCCAGGGCACGCTTTGCGGTGATAACGGCAAAGAGATGCGCCACCAGCCTGCGAGCACGACTCGCGGTATTCCTTCCTGCCGCCGATTCCTTCGCGGCAAACTCAATCAAAGTCTCGAGCTTAATCAATGCGCCGACCATCGATGGTCCCAGGGCGAAGCGGTCGGCCAATGCGCCCTCCAGCGGAAAGGCCACGCGGCGACTGGCGTCCGAGATGGCCTGACGAACCGATTTCATCATCAGCGCTTGTGCTCGGTGCGGAGCGAAAATGACCGTCACAAATGTTGCGCTGGCGATTCCGATGATCGCCGCCGCAGAACGGGCCATGGCAATGGTGAAAACCTGGTTGGGAATACCGTAGGCTTCCAGGGCCACCACCGCGGTAAGGAGGCCAGCCGACACCGCTGCGAAACCGCGAAAATTAGTCAGCAACGTAGCAGCGACCGTGCAGGCCCCAATCCAAAGCGCAAATGACAGCATGAATAGCTCCGGCGATTGCGGGAAAAGCGCGGTGAGCACGACACCCATCACGGACCCAATGACAACCCCGACGATGCGCCAAAAACCCCTCGAAATGGCCATGCCCGGAGCGGGTTGAATACCTTGCCATACGGTCAATCCAGCCCAGAGCGGCTCGTCGATCTGAAGCAAAAACGAAAGGTAGAGCGCAAGCATGCAGGCAAGCCAGGCTCGCAGCCCGTAACCAAAAGCCTCTCGCCACGAAACGGGCAAAAACTCGAACCGCCAGACGGCGGCCACCTCGCCCATCGCCCAAATCAACCCACTGCGGGTCAAGCGCCAGGCTTGCCTAAGTGGCTCACTGTCGGTCTCGAGTTGTGCGGGTTGGATCATCGTATTTAGCTCCTTTGGGCACGCGAACTTCAACCGCCTTGGGCGATGAATCCTGGGACACCTGTCTGAACGACCGAGTTCAGTCTGCGTCTGGTTTGAATACGGTTAATCTCCTCAACGGCGTCGCTTGGAATCTCAGAAATGTTGTAGTTCTCGTGAATTCGTGCCGGAGTCTTTGAGGTGGTGAGAATGGCTGTTCCACGTTGGATCGCCCAAGCAAGCAGGACCTGAGCGGAAGTCAGAGAATTCTTCTGGGCGATGCTCAGAACCGTCGGATCGTCCAAAGGCCCGGGTCGCATTCCGTGCCCTAATGGCGCAAACGCCAGCAGGACGATTCCTTTCGCTTTACAGAATTCCAGTAGCGCAGTTTGAGGCCAATACGGATGCGACTCTACTTGAACCACGGCTGGCTTGATCCTTGCAGCTTCATAGAGAGGCACCAACGTTTCGAGGACGACGTCGGACAGACCAATAGCGTTGCACTTACCCTTATCGACGAGACTTTCCATCGCTCGCCATGTCTCAAGCAGGGTGACGCCATCATCGTAAATGACCTTTCCGTTTTGATCGCGGGGATCGTAGTTGTCTCCCGGTTGGAATGCGAAGGGGGTGTGGATCAGGTAGAGATCGACGAGGCTGATCCCGAGTCGCTCGCAGCTTCCATCAAAGGCTGGTTCAACCCGTTCTGGCCGGTGATTGGTATTCCAGAGCTTCGTTGTAATGAATACGTCTTCACGAGCCATCACCCCGGTTGCCAACTCTGCTCGCAGAGCCTCACCTACTTCTCGTTCATTCCGATACCGTTCGGCGCAATCAAAGTGTCGAAACCCAACTTTCAACGCTTCAGCGGTAGCGGCTTTCGTTTCAGCAGGGTCGGGAATCAGAGTTCCAAAGCCTAGCGCCGGTATGATTTTGCCTCCGCAGTTGAGCGGTATTTTCGTACGGCGGAAGTCGGAAGTTTCCATTTTGAGGTTTCACCTTCGGTTTGCTGAGCTAAATGCCGCCTGGATGTGTGCTAGACTAACCCCATCGGGCCGGTCATAAGCCGGGCGCACTTCTACTTACGTTGCTCATGCGAAAACTGAAAATGAGCTGCATTTAAAAGATAAGTTAAGGCACGTCCTGATCCACGGCCTTCAAAGTCATCTTTAAGGGAATTTGAGGCATTCTCTCCGTGAATTTAGATTTTTCACGTTTCTGATCCTCGGCGTAGAGGTCATCATGAAATTGATAGCTGCTCTGTTGTTCAGCACCAATGGCGCTGCAACTCCCCTAATTTTGCGCCTAACATTGGCACTTGTTTTCTTTCCTCACGGAGCCCAGAAGGTCTTGGGCTGGTTTGGGGGTGGCGGCTTCGAAGGCACAATGGAAATTCTAACGGGTACGCTGCATCTCCCATATGCCATCGCCCTGCTCCCCATATTGACCGACTTTCTTGCGCCTTTTGCTTTGATGGCAGGGTTCCTGACGCGGTTGGCGGCTTTTGCCGTAGCTGTAAACATGACGGTCGCGATCCTTCTGGTCCATTTGGCAAACGGTTTTTTCATGAACTGGGATGGAAACCTGAAGGGTGAAGGCTTTGAGTACCACCTTCTCGCGATTGGGATTGGCCTCGCTTTGATTGTACAGGGAGCTGGGAGATGGTCCCTCGACGCTCTCTTGGCAACGCCCTCTCATAAACCAAGCCTCAACGTGAGTTAACTGGGATAAGGCATAGCTCTAGCAAGTGATCAGCTATCGCGATTCGGACTCTCTCTTACGAACGAATGCCAAGGCGAAGTCCTCTCGGAATCGCCACCCTTTCCAAGAGAGAAAAAGCACCCTGCACTACGAGCGCCAGAAGAGCCGAAGGTATCGCACCGAGCATGATCAAGTTGTTATCAGCCAGTCGGATTCCAGTCAGAATCGGTTGACCGTAGCCTCCGGCGCCGATCAGGGCGCCCAGCGTCGCCGTGCCCACGTTGATAACGGCCGCCGTCTTGATGCCAGCTAAGATCGAAGGTGCTGCCAGGGGGAGTTCTATTCGCATAAGGCGCGCGGAAGGAGGCAAGCCGAGAACTATGGCGCTTTCACGCAACCCCGGCGCAATTCCCGCGAGCCCGGCGTGCGTATTCCTTACGATCGGCAAGAGACTGTACAGAAACAGTGCCGCGATGGCGGGCCACGCCCCAATCCCCAATATCGGGATCATGAGGACGAGCAATGCGAGCGAGGGAATCGTGTAGATCACAGAGACGGAATTGAGGATCACCCAGCCCAATCGAGGCCACGCAAACGCAACTACACCGAGCGGAATTGCCACCGCAATTGAAGCGGCAAGGGAAACAACGACCAGAGTCAGGTGTTCACGGGTGAGCGTGACGAGCAACTGACCCCAGCCCTGATCCGACACGTGAGTGAAGATCCCGAGATGGTCTTGAAGAAATGAAGAAGCGATGCGCGTCTCCGGCACATGGCGCAGCTTGCTGGCTGCATTCATTTCCATCATCGTTTTTAGATCGATGGTCTGGGCCAGCCGCGTTAATGCATCGATAAAAGCCGGGCCTTTTTCTTTCAAATCGAGGCGATAGAGAAAAACGGCTTGGTACGGAGGGAAAACGTGCTTGTCGTCCTTAAGGACGCGCAGGTGGTATGACAATATCTCGGCATCCGTGGAGTACAAATCTATCACATCGACCGAGCCCGAAGAAATGGCCCTATAAGCCAGGTCGTGATCCATTCCCGTCACTTGGGCTTGTTGCAGGTCGTAACTAGACTTGATTGCGGGCCAGCCGTCGGTCCGGTCGAGGAATTCGTTACTGAAGGCGAAACGGAGTTCAGGATGGGCAGCCAAATCGCCGATGGACCGCAGATTCAGCTTTTCCGCGAGGGCCTCGGGAATTCCGAGGGCGTAGGTGTCGTTGAACCCCAGGGAGTCGGTTATTCCGAGACCTTTCTTGGCCAACGCCGTTCTGAGGGATTCGATGGTGGGAGGGATGCCGGGAAGAAGCTCTTGAGCAATCGTGCCCGTGTATTCGGGGTAAGCATCGATCCGTCCTGCGAGAAGCGCCTCCCACAGGATCCGGGTGCCACCAAGCTGACTGAGATAGACCGTGTCAATGCCGCTGGCATTTCCGAGCTGAGTCGCGATCTCTCCCAGGATCACGCTTTCGGTGAATACTTTTGAGCCCACCTTTACTTGCGGGTCCGCCTGACAATGAAGGCTGCCCAGCAAGGCGATCAAAACGACGAGCGACAGTACGGCAGGCAACCGGATTTCGGTAGTCACAACGACAGTTCCTTTCCCCAATGATTCTGTTGAGCACGCACGAATTCCGTCACGAATGGCATGACCGGGTTATGCACGAGGTCAGTTAGATTACCTTTCTGGATAAGCCGCCCTTCGTGCATTAGGACGATCTGGTCGGCAAAGAAGGCCGCTTCGGCGAGGTCATGGGTAACCAAAGCCACTGTCTTCCGTAGGCGCCGGAAGATAGCGAGTAGATCTTGCTGCAAGCTGGCCCGAATCATCGGGTCGAGCGCTCCGAGGGGTTCATCGAGCAGCAAGACCTCAGGTTCGAGCATGAGAGCTCTTATCAACGATACTCGTTGGCGCTGACCGCCCGACATCTCGCTCGGGTACCGATTCAATAAGTCGAATGGTAACCGCGTCAAATCAGCGAGTTCCCGAACACGCGCGGCGATTCGATTTTCATTCCAACCTAGGTGGCGAGCCATCAGTGCTGCGTTCGCCAACCCAGTTAGATGCGGGAAAAGTCCTCCGTCTTGAATGACGTAACCAAGGCGGCGGCGAATTATGGGCAATGCCTCACGGCTGATCGGCAGTCCGTCAAAAAGAATTTCGCCGCTCTGAGGTTCGAGCAGGCCGGCCATTATTCCAAGCAGGGTCGATTTCCCTGAGCCGCTGGGCCCAATGAGGACAGTGGTCTGGTCACGCGGAATGGTCAAATCGACATCGACCAAGACCGGCTTTTTGCCGTAAGACTTAGACACTGAGACGAACTGAAACATAATGAGCGTCGTGGTTGGTTGATAGGTCGGCAGGCTATTCACCTGGAGTTCAACGTTTCCAAAAGCCGCAACCATATTTCACTCACAGTCGGATATGCCGGTACTGCGTGCCAAAGCCGGTCAACTGGTACTCCGGCGACGATAGCGATCGTCGCCGCGTGGATAAGGTCCCCGACACCGGGGCCAACCAATGTTACGCCAACAAGTACTTGTCGGTTTCGATCGACAATCATCTTTGCACGGCCGGAATAATTGTCGGCTTGGAGGGACGCGCCGGCGACCCGGCCGATGTCATACTCAACGACTTGAATATTCATCCTTCTGGTCCGAGCTTGCACTTCGCTCAAACCCACCGCCGCAATTTCGGGCATCGTGAAAATGACTTGCGGAACCGCCTGATTGTCCGCTGTCGCCGCGTAACGCGACCAAGGTTTTGGTGCAACTGCATCGGGTTGGCCCGAGGCCCTAGCCGCAATGACATCGCCGCAGGCGCGCGCCTGATATTTTCCCATGTGCGTTAGCAGCGCGCGATGATTGACATCGCCAACGGCGTATAGCCAGTTCCCGGCTATACCTTTGACCTGCATCGAATCATCAACCTCCAGCCATGAACCCGGTTTTAGTCCAATTGTTCCCAGACCCAAATCGTCGGTCCGGGGCTCACGACCAGCTGCAACGAGAATTTCGTCTGCAGAAGTTGTTTTGCCCTCACCGAGAATAACTTGAACAAATCCGTCCGCGCTTCGTTCGACACGCTCGATCGCGGTATTCGTTAAAACCGTGACACCGGAACGCTCAAGCGACTCTCGCAACATATCGCCCGCGAATGGCTCGCAATTCGCCAGGAGACGTGACCCTCGCAAAATGATGGTGACCGAGTCGCTTCCCAAGTGACGCCATGCGGTAGCCATCTCGCACGCGACCACTCCGCCTCCGAGAATGACAAGCCGCCTGGGGGCTTTCCGGGCACTGGTGGCTTCGCGACTCGTCCAGGGTCTTGATTCGGCCAATCCCGGAATCGGAGGGATGGCGGCACGGGTGCCGGTGCAAATGGCGATCGCGTGGCGTGCGACCAACTCGATCACCTTGCCGGTACTGTCGGTCACGCTAACCCTGCGTTCGCCGGTCAGCCTTGCGTGGCCTCTGATTAATTCGATGTTGGATTGCTCCAGCCATTTCACCTGTCCCGCGTCCTTCCAATTGGAAGTGAAGGCATCGCGTCTGGCTACCACGGCTTCGATATCAAGATCGGCGTCGGTCTTTCGCAACGCCCCGGCGACATTTTTCGCCGCCGCGTTGGCCAGTATTGGTTGGAGCAGTGCCTTGCTTGGAATGCACGCCCAATATGAACACTCGCCTCCAACGAGCTCCGATTCGATGATGGCTGCGCTCAAACCTCCTTTGACCGCACGATCGGCGACATTCTCACCAGTCGGGCCCGCTCCAATAACAACAACGTCGTAGTGTCGCGTATCCATAGGTTACCTTATCCTTTCGACCCATTGCTTTCGCCAGTCAGGCGCTTCAAATGGGGTGGAGAAATATTGGGTCTCGCGGACGACTTGATCGCCCTGAAATTCCATGATGCTGACCGTTGGAACCGGTTTGCTCTCGTAGATGATGGCGTACTCCGTTATCCAGAGATTCCCGACGCCCACGATTCGCCGGACTTTGAATCCAGACGGTTTGCCTGGGTGGTGCCCGCGAAGCGCCTGGATGTTCCGCCTTCCTACAATTCGTTCTCCTGATTGTGGATATTCGCAAATGGCATCTTCGCGATATATCGTGTGCTCAGCTTCCAAGTCACCGCTGGCCGAAGCAGCCCAGTGAGAGTCTAAAAGTTCGCGTATTAGTGCGTCTTGCTTCATGGCTTCTAAAGGAAAACTCTTCTTTTCAGGTACCGCCCCTATCAGCAAACCGAACCCCCCGCACCTTCACTTACGCATCTCACACAAAAACTGAAAATGTCCGGTGACTCAACGAAATGCATGGAACCATAGAATCCCTAACTCCCGCTCTTCTCAAAATTGGACATCAACGAATGCCGTCACATAGTTGATGTCCCGGCCAGGCGTTGACTGCTTTATAAATTGACCAGGAAAGAAATGCATGTATTCCGCTGAGAAGGTCACATTCCGGTTAATATTCCATTTTACTTGGACTGCTGCTTGGCTCCCAATGAAGCGAGCATCGCTTTTTTGCCCGGTGACCTCAACGGCTCCGCCACCGCTGTACAGGCCATCCTGAGTGCTCTCGCGCCCATAGAATGCAACGTTGGGTATCAAAGCTAAATTCTTGGTGAGATTGAGTTCCACTGACGGCTGGACAGCAATCAAGTTGCGTCTGGCAAACAGCTCTGCGTAGGTAAAGTACGGCCCTTTCTCGTTCAGGGAGTTGAACGTACCCAGCGTGCCATCTTTAGTGCTCTGATCCCCACTGAACGCGACCGCCCGAAGTCCCAACCGCGGACGCAGAACGGTTGATTCAAACTGATAACCAATCTCTGTGGAGGCGGCCCAAGCAAGAATTTGGTCCGATCGAAAGTGACCAAATTGAAACGCAAATTCATCATTATAGTCCCAATTCCCGGGGGTCCCCCACAGCCGAGTTCCGACCGTCTCCCGTAGCTCTTCACCGGTACCTCTGGCGTCGAAAGTCGCACCCTTGTTGTCACGACCGAGGTAGTAAAGATCAATGTTTCCTGCTGGCAGAACGGGAAACGGTCTGACCGCATAGACGCCCCAGAAACCAATATTCGGGTTGGGCTGATCATCGAATATACCGGTGTTATTTTTGGTTTGTCTGACGGCAAACGCATCAACCTTCCATTCGCTTGACTTCCAAATGGCGGTGAACCCGTCGAAAGAGACTCGGATATTACGGCCGTCACGTGTGGAAACCAGCATTCCCGAGCCGAAGGCCATCTCTTGGCGCCCCGTCCGCAATGTCAGGCTGTCGTTGTCTAACCGCAGCAACTGAAGATCAATGAACCCTTGGTGTAGGTACAACCTGTCTTCGTCCAAACCTACACGAGGACCACCGATTCTGCCGTCCTCGAGACTGCTCCCCAATTCGCCGAAGACGCGGACCCACTCGCTAAGATGCAAGTCAGCATGAACGTAATATCGTTGCATTAGATAGGCGCTTCCTGCCGGACCACTTCCCCAGTTGGGATTGTTGAAGGATTCAACGCGCTCACGAAAATCTGAGCCAAACGAAAGGTAATAGTTCAGGTCGCTACCACGCAGTGGAATAAACTTCAACTGATCAGGGAATTCCGTCCGGTGCGCCGGATCTGCAAAATACAGATTGTCTTCGTTGAATGCCAATTGTGGAAAGGGTGGTGGACCTTGCGCTTGAGCCCACATCGGCTCGTTCGCCGAAAAAAGAATCACCATTAGAATCGCGGTGATTTTGATGGCTAGGTACTTACTACGTGACCTCCAATCAATCGGAAGGGTCTCGTTTTTCATTGGTTTGGCCTCGCGTTAACTCGTCGGGAGGAGCCCACCGCTTCTCCAGACGTGCTTTCCAGCCCGGAGATGCATTCATCTAAACTGTCTGCTCCGAGAGACACCCTTGACTGGTGAATTGGCCGCATCCGCCAGCGGGCCCTATTCCGCAAAAGTTCTGGGATCGCCGTAAAACATGCCGGATGGAAGCTTTGGCATTGCCGCCTCCACAAGTTCTTTAATTGCTTTCAGGATGCCGTCCGGATCCAAGCCTTGATAGCCCATCTGTTGCCAGAGGCCGCCGCTTCCCTCGGTGTGAACTCCGATGTGGTCATACCTTCCCTTGAAACCCGCCTGCAGGAGGTAGCTCCCGAAACGGCTGCCAAGGCCGGTCTTGACGTTGAAGCCTTCAACTACGAGCACCCAGGGCGCCGTTGCCAGTTTCTTCATCATGACAGGGTCGACCACATTCAAAGTTGGTTTGTTGATCAAACCGACTTGCGTTCCTGCTTCCTTGAGACTGAGAACCGCATCTAGCGCCCGGTAAACCGTTTCGCCGAAGGCCACGACATACCCTTGGTTTGAAGCAGCCTCACGGACGACATAATCTTTGCCGGATTCAAATGGCCGATCCTTGTAAAGCGACTTACCGGCATCGTCCAACAAATCAGGAACCGCAGCTCGATTGCTGAATATAAATCGGAGCCCCGGTTCAGCGTAAATCTTCTTAACGCAAGCCGCGAACTGATGCTGATCGGCCGGGAAATACAATCGTGTTGTGTCCTCAGAGTGAGCTGAACTCAAGCCTCCGTCTGCAAACATGCTGTTGATTCCGAAATGGCAGGTGTTGTCGCCCATGTCGTCCACACCACTGTGACTGAAGTGAGCCAGCACATTGGAGTAGTTCAGCCGGGCCATGGTGATTTCGCTGACACACATTTCCAGGAACGCGCTGAACGTGGCATATATCCCCTGTTTTCCCTGTTCTGAGCCGAACCCCGCCGCGGCGGAAAAGTTCCCGCGCTCCATAATCCCTCCACGAACGAAGACCTCAGGATGAGCCTTCCGAATGTGATGGAGGCCGCACGAGCCTTCCAGGTCATTGTCGAATACTTTCACCGAAGCGATCCGTTCCGCTTCTGGCATGGCATCGAGAATGGAATTGATGATCTTGCCAAAGTCGTCGCGATTCTTCCCAACGCCGCTGGATCCTTTGTACTTGAGAGGACTCTTGTCGACTTTGGCCGATTTGAGCAATTCCACTACATATTCGTATCCGCCGCGTTTCTGAAAGTAGTTGATCGCCGTTTCGGTATTGAGAACTTCGTGAGCGTGGGGTGACCCTTCCGCCCCTTCAATTCCGGGAGCCATCGGTCGCTTGATAACGAGGGCTCGCGGTCCGTCGGCAGCAAACGCTCGTGCCAAGTCGGCGTACAAGGCATCCAAGTCTTCGCCCATGGTCGTCTCGGTATTCAACCCATAGCCAGTGAGCGTTCGCGTAAGGTCGTAATCCGGCATGTATTCCTGGGGATGTCCCGCGATCGTGACATTGTTGTCGTCCACCAGCACCTTGATGTTGATGTTCTTCCCAACAGCCAACCGGGCCGCTTCGGCATCATCGCCCTCCATCTGACTCCCGTCGGACCCGAGCATCACCACTGCCTTGCCGGGATTGGCCAACGCAACTCCGTTGGCGAAGGCCCACAGGTGCCCGAGACGTCCCGAACTGAATGCCACACCAGGTGTGAGCATCTTCTCCGGATGTCCTGGCAAACCCTGATTGTACTCACGATAGTGCAGAAGCCTTTCTGCGGGCATGGCACCATTTAGGACGCTCAATAAGTATTGCGTGGCGACACGATGCCCAGCCTCATCGAAGAAGACGGGGAGGATGGGTGCTCCACCAGAGATGAATCCTCGGACGATCATCACCTCCGGCACCGTGTCGTAGGATCCGCCACTATGTCCACTCAGGCTTTTGGCCCCGGCATACGCCGTAAAGAAGATAATCGCGTCACGGCACAACTGGATGTTGAACTTCAAGACCTGCTTCTGATCTTCAGTGAGCGAGGATTTCTTCACGTCCAGGGAGAGAGGTTTCAGCGTGGATAAATCGATGGGGAAGGTTTCGGTATTCATAGAGTAAGCCGCGTAAGGGGGCTGGTTTTCTTCTTACGTCCCTCGCGCAAGAACTGAAAACGGGTAATGCCTTGAGGGACCAGCAAGACGCGGATCAGCCGAGCGGTTAGATCGTCAAATTGGAAAAAGTGCGAATCAGTCACGATGCATCCGAGATCGAACGTCGCTAGGCCTCATCGACGTATGGTGCGGCCAGCGCAAATCATAGGAGAAGAAGTCGAGACTGAGAGAGTTGCTCGAGCTGTATTTTATACCGGCGACTCCAAATCACATTTTGTTTTCGCTCCGCGAATTCGTTCGTACTGGAGAGTGATTGTCAGAGAACTTTTATCGCTGAGGCGGCTCTCATTTTCAGTTTCCGTGCGGACGACGTAAGGAAAAATGTTGGTCGGCCTTCTCGAGCCGCTCGAGGTGGTGAGTCTTGAACGCGGAAAATTAACTTCTGAACGAAATGACCAAGGTTCTCATATGATAACAACCGATACTTCCGACCTTCGCCGCGCGCGATCACCCCTAAAGCTAGGCGAGTTATTGGCCCAAAATAGGGAAATTTCCTCTGCGTCTACACGCGCTGACTCTGGGCCTCGAGTTGATTCACGCGAATTGATCGCCAGCTTTCGGAGTACTCGTGCTTTTTCAAACCGCCTGTGCGAGCCGCTGGAAGTGGAGGATTTCGTCATTCAATCCATGCCGGGGGCCAGTCCCATGAAATGGCATCTGGCGCACACAAGCTGGTTTTTTGAAACGTTTATCCTCAAGCCACACTTCAAGGGCTACGTGTCATCGCACCCTGAGTATAACTTTCTCTTTAACTCTTACTACAACGCCGTCGGCCCATTTCACGCTCGGCCGCAACGCGGCCTGCTTTCGCGACCCACGGTCAAGAACGCCCTCGACTATAGGGCCGAAGTGGACGCTCTTGTAACCGAACTTCTCGAGAAAGCGGACGAAGAAAAACTACTTGAACTAAAGCCGCTGATCATCCTTGGGGTGAACCACGAGCAACAACACCAGGAATTGATGCTGACGGATATCAAGCACATGTTCGCGCAGAATCCGCTTCGCCCGGTGTACCGCCTAAACGCTTTGGCCGCGAACGCAGACACTAAATCATTGGCGTGGATTTCTTTCGATGGGGGACTTCATAGAATAGGACATGACGACAATTCCTTCGCATATGACAACGAAGGACCGAGTCATCAAGTTGTCATTGGTTCTTTCGCCATGGCATCGAGGCTGGTTACCAATCGGGAATACGAGTCTTTTATAGAGGACGGCGGTTACGAGCGCTCGGATCTGTGGCTTTCCCTCGGTTGGAACGCGGTGAAGGAAAAAAACTGGAAGGCGCCTCTTTACTGGGAGAATGACGGCGGGAAGTGGCGACATTTTACGCTGCACGGGGTCGAAAACTTGAGCCCCCATGAACCCGTTTGTCATGTCAGCTATTTTGAAGCTGACGCATTTGCGCGCTGGGCCGGCGCGCGCCTGGCAACCGAAGCCGAGTGGGAGCTCGCGTCCGCGGGCGTTCCGATCGCTGGAAATTTTGTCGATGACGAACTATTTCAACCGATTGCAGCCAAGCCAGTCGACGGAATATACGCGCCAACCCAGATGTTCGGCGATCTCTGGGAATGGACGCGAAGTTCGTATTCGCCCTACCCCGGATACAAAGCCACGGGCGGAGCGCTGGGAGAATACAACGGCAAGTTCATGTGCAATCAGTACGTCCTTCGTGGAGGTTCTTGCGCCACTTCGCAATCGCACATCCGTCGCACCTACCGAAACTTTTTCCCGCCGGATGCCCGCTGGCAGTTCTCGGGAATTCGCCTCACCAAGGATACCCAATGAATACACTAATCCCCGAAGTTTTAATCGCAGATCGTCAGACTGGTAGCAACGATTTCCTGATCGACGCGATTTTCGGTCTTTCACAACCGCAGAAGACGCTTCCATGCAAGTTTCTTTACGACGAGGAAGGCTCAAACCTATTCGATCAGATTACCGAGCTGGAGGAATATTACCCAGCACGAACGGAAACCCGAATCTTGAAGGATAATGTTGGGGAGATAGCCGAGTTGATCGGGCGGGACTCTCGCTTAATCGAATTCGGAAGCGGAACGAGCGCCAAGACGAGGCACCTGCTCGCGCAACTTTCGGGACTCGCCACCTATGTGCCGATCGACATATCTCGCGAATGGCTTCATCAGTCCTGTTGCGCTCTCGCGTCGGAATTTCCGGCACTCCAAATCGTGCCTCACGTCGCTGATTTTACTTTACCTCTGGATTTGCCCAAGCCGGCTCGAAACGGTCAAAGAAACGTCGCGTTCTTCCCAGGTTCGACCATCGGAAACTTCGAACCGAGTGGTGTGGTGCGTTTTCTGCGGAACGTGGCTTCGATCTGCGGTCCAAATGGTGGTTTCCTTATCGGATATGATTTAAAAAAGGACAAGCAGGTCATCGAACCTGCCTACAATGATTGCAAAGATGTGACGGCGAGATTCAATCTCAACATCCTCGCGCGCGCCAATCGTGAACTCGGTGCCGACTTCGATCTTTCCGCATTTCGTCACCACGCGCCCTACAACGAACGACTGGGCCGTATCGAAATGCACCTGATCAGCACTCGCCCACAGGTTGTGCATCTCGCCGGTCTCGAGTTCGCTTTCGAGGCAGGCGAATACATCACGACCGAACATTCGTACAAGCGAAGTGCGCAGGAGTTTGCCTATCTGGCCGATGCGGCCGGGTTTGATGTCGCCCAGACCTGGTCGGATAAAAATCACTGGTTCTGCGTTCAGTTTCTTATGGTTCGCCCCGGAGAATCGACGCGGCCGAAAAGGCATTCCCTTGCGATTGCCGAAATAATCCCAGCTTGATCGAAGGAAATTATGACAACCCCTTGCGATCACCTGAAAGGCCTGACGGAAAGAAATTTCCCGGCACCGAACACGCCTGGCGCATGCGAGGAATGCCTTAAGGAGGGAACTCAATGGGTCGCTTTGAGAGAGTGCATGACATGCGGCCATGTGGGCTGCTGTGACTCCTCGCCAGGGAAACACGCTACAAAGCATTTTCACGAAACCCAGCATGCAGTCATGCGTTCGGTCATGGCCGGTGAGAGGTGGACGTGGTGCTACGTGCATAAGGCTGCTGGCGAATTGGCACTAGATTCCAACGCTTCTAAAAGCACGGGTGCCCGCATTCCGTCCAACCGCAAAAATCACAATCGACAAAAATGAAAATCAACAAACACAGCAAATTCCCCTCTTTCGCAGTTCTGAGCCGAAGTCTTGCCGCACGGGCAACCGTAGCTTTGCTCGCCTTTGCAGCCGCAATCATTCCAGTGTCTGCTGACGATTCTGCCGCCACGCCCACCACAAGCGCCTCCGACGCCATCCGTCCCTTCCATTACGCCGCTCCCGAATCAGCGCTGGTCGACCTGCGCAGTCGCATTTTGGCGACACGGTGGCCCGACCGGGAGCTTGTTCCAGATGCATCTCAGGGGGTGCAACTGGCGACAATGCAGAAACTCGCAGAATACTGGGCGACCGGTTACGACTGGCGCAAGTGCGAGGCAAAACTGAATTCCCTGCCGCAATTCGTCACCAATATCGACGGAGTCGACATTCAGTTCATTCACGTCCGTTCTGCCAATAAGAATGCATTGCCGATCATCATTACGCATGGATGGCCCGGCTCGATCATTGAGCAACTGAAGATTGTTGGCCCTCTCGCTGATCCGGTCGCTTATGGCGGTCATGTGGAGGATTCCTTCGACGTCGTGATTCCCTCGATTCCGGGCTACGGCTTTTCGGGCAAACCGACCACAACTGGATGGGATCCCCAGCATATTGCGCGCGCCTGGATCGTGTTGATGAAGCGCCTCGGGTATACCAAATTCGTGGCGCAAGGCGGCGACTGGGGGGATGCCGTAACGGAACAGATGGCTTTGCAGGCACCTCCTGAATTGCTTGGCATTCACGTGAACATGCCTGCAACGGTCCCCACCGATGTGGCCAAGGCACTCCAGTCCGGCGAATCGCCGCCGCCTGGTCTCTCGATTGCCGAGCGGTCTGCGTTCTATCAGGCCCATTTTTTCACCAAGCGCGGCATGGGTGGCCTATCAGCCGACGAAACGCGTGCGTTCGATCAGTTGGAATTCTTCTACACCCACGGCTTGGGATACGCCATTGAGATGAAGAACAAACCGCAGACCCTGTACGGGATCGAGGATTCGCCTATCGGACTTGCAAGTTGGATGCTGGATCACGATGCGGCCAGCTACGCTTTAATCTCACGCGTTTTCGATGGAGAATCCGAAGGTCTCACTCGCGACGACATTCTCGACAACATCACGCTCTACTGGTTGACGAACACGGCGGTTTCGTCGGCGCGTTTGTATTGGGAAAACAATCTGGACTTTTTCGCGCCTAAACACGTCCTCATCCCAGTAGCTGTCAGCGTTTTTCCTGACGAGATTTATGCAGCGCCACGGACATGGACAAAACAGGCATACCCTCATCTCATCTACTTCAACAAGCTCGACAAGGGAGGTCACTTTGCGGCGTGGGAACAGCCACAGGTCTTTTCCGAGGAGCTTCGAAAGGCCTTCCGTCCCCTTCGGGAACACATTGCTGTCTCGTCCGTAACCTCCAATCACTAGCCAAGGAAAATCAACATGCACACGCTCACCACCGCCGACGATAGTAAGATGCCAAAACTCGAAAAGGCCGCTTATACGGCGAAAGTCCACACGACGGGCGGTCGCGACGGCGGAGCGGCACGCAGCTCGGATGGTCATCTGGACATCAAGCTTTCTGTCCCCGGCGGGAAAGGCAATGGCACCAATCCAGAGCAGTTGCTCGCTGCGGGTTGGTCGGCCTGCTTCACATCGGCCATGCTCATTACGGCCCACAAGAAGAAAGTCACTCTCCCGCCCGAGACAGCGGTCGATGCGGAGATCGACCTGTGTAACGTCGACGGCGCCTACTCTGTGCAAGCCCGTCTCAACATCAGCCTGCCTGGCATTGAACAGGAAGTTGCCGACTCCATCGTGCATGCAGCGCATCAGATATGCCCTTATTCCAAGGTGACCCGGGGCAACATCAATCTCGTGATCAATTTGATCTAGACCATCTGTCCGATAACCATCGAGGCTTTTTATGAGCAATACCTCAAAACCAGTCGCCATCGTAACCGGCGCGTCCAGCGGAATAGGATTGGGCATCGCACAGGCACTTCTCGGCCGCCGTTACCGGGTGGTCGGCACTTCGCGATCCGTCAGCAAGTCGAAGGACCTCAAGTCTACTGCTGATCTCGTGCTCATCGACGGGGACATTAGCAAAAAAGAGACCGCAGTCAGAGTAGCCGAAGCCGCCATGAAGCATTTCGGTCGAATCGATCTTCTGGTGAACAATGCCGGCATTTTCGTCCCCAAGATGTTCACTGACTATACGGAGGATGATTACAATCTGGTGATGGGCACCAACGTGGCCAGTTTTTTCTACATGACCCAGCAGGTCATTCCTCACATGGAGAAGCAGAGGGAGGGACACGTTGTGAGCATCTCCGCAGTTTTGGCGGATCAGCCCAGTGCGAGCGTACGGGCACTGACGGCTGTCTTGTCGAAGTCCACGTTACCGGCCGCGAGCAAAGCTCTGGCCCTGGAATACGCCGACAGCAATATCCGGTTTAACGTCGTTTCGGCCGGGGTGATTGATACACCCATGCACGCCAACGACGATCACGAGGCATTAGCGAAATTTCATCCTCTCGGGCGCATGGGTGAGGTTTCCGACGTCGTCGATGCGGTCCTCTATCTCCAAAGCGCGAAATTCGTGACAGGTGAAAACATCCGAGTCGATGGAGGAGTACATGCCGGACGTTCCTGATTGCGACAAAGTCGGTGCGGGCACCCGATTGCGTGAGCTCGGTTGGATTCTTCCAAAGCCTCCCACGCCGCTGGGAAAGTATGTCGAAGTGAACCAAATTGGTTCGCTACTCTTCCTGAGCGGGACGCTTCCGACCGTGGATGGGAAACTGCATTTTACGGGCCGGATCGGCGAAAAACTTTCAGTTGGGCAAGGGCGCGAGGCCGCCGGTTTGGCCGCCTTGAATGCCCTCGCGCTTGTCCAAGCGTACCTCGGCGACCTAAACAGAGCGAAAAGGGTCGTAAAACTGTCGGTGCTCATGGTTACCACGCAAGATTTCGTTGAGCATCCCGCCGTCGGCGACGGCGCTTCGGATGCCTTCGCTTCACTTTTTGGACCTGAGACGGGCCACGTCCGCGTTGTCTACGGCGTGCAGAGTATGCCGCTGGGTGCACCCGTCATGGTCGAGACGATATTCGAGGTTGAATAACAAGGAAGAGAAACCGATGAGTACCTGGACTGAAACCGAAATTACCCGGCGCTTCAATATATGCAGCCCGATTATTCAGGGTCCGTTTGGTCGCGGGGCATCGACCCCCTTGCTGGCCGCGACCGTCTCGAACGCGGGTGGTCTGGGTTCATATGGAGCAAATGATCTAGGACCAACGGAAATTACCCAAACTGCGGCGGAAATTCGCAAACTAACTGACAAGCCGTTCGGGATGAATCTCTGGGTGTCGACCTATGATCCGGGCGGAGAGAAACTCACCGCCGAAACTTACGAGCAGGTGTCGAGACTGCTCGAGCCGTATTACAAGGAACTGAAAATCGACGTTCCTCCGATACCAGACGCCAAGCCGCAAAATTTCAATGATCAGGTTGCCGCTCTGATCGAAGCGCGACCGGACGTATTTAGTTTTGTTTTGGGTATTCCTTCTCGGGAAATTCTTCGGAAGTGCAAGGAGAAGGGCATCATTACTGTCGGCACGGCATCGACGGTCGATGAGGCTGTTGCCTGCGAGCAAGCGGGTGTCGATTGCGTTGTCGCATCCGGGTTCGAAGCAGGTGGGCATCGTCCGTCTTTCCTGAAGCCGGCGGAAGAGTCACTGGTCGGTACCTTTGCGTTGGTTCCTCAAGTTGTCGATAAAGTGAAGATCCCGGTCATCGCGGCCGGCGGGATTGCAGATGGGCGTGGGATTGTTGCGGCACTTACGCTTGGTGCCGACGCTGTTCAGATCGGGACAGCTTTTCTTGCCTGCGACGAATCGGGTGCCAGCAATCTCCATCGCAAAATGCTTTTTCGGGAGGAGGCGAAAAATACAGATTTGTCGCGGGTTTACACCGGACGTCTGGCGCGAGGAATCTATCATCGCTTCGCCGCCGAGATGAAGGTACATGAGCATCTCTTTGCAAAATATCCTGCTCAGAGCTGGATCCTGGCACCGTTGCGCGCGGCTGCGCTGGCCCAAGGGCGGGGTGATCTCATTGCACTTTGGGCCGGACAGGCCGCACCACTTTGTCGTCATTACAAGGCCAGCGAGCTTTTCGCGGCATTGGTCAATGAGACCGACCATCTCATGAAATACCGATTTCTTCCCGCCACATCGTGAGCGAAATCCCCGCAACTTCAAAACCTTTCACACCAGTCGAACCAACAAACAAACCAACCCTTGGAGAAAATCATGCCAACTCAAACTGCCCCTGCCCCGCTCACCACACCAATCGTTCCGGAAGCTCTTAAAGTCCCATCAAATGAAACGTTGTTATTTGCCGTCAAAGGTCGCGGCTTTCAGATTTACGAACCGGCACCAAAACAGGGCGATCCCAAACAGTACGAATGGGTCCATATCCCGGAGGCGGATCTTTTTGACTTCGAGGGAAACAAGGTTGGTAGCCATTACGCTGGCCCCACATGGGAATCGAACGATGGAAGCAAAGTGATTTGCGAGATTACAGCCGAGGCAGCTTCCAAGGACGAGGGCGCAGCTCCGTGGTTGCTTTTGATCGTCAAGAGGCATGAGGGCGAGGGAATTTTTAGCCGAGTAACGAGTATCCGACGAATGGATACGGTGGGAGGCGGAGAGCCCTCCGCAGAGGCCGATCAGGCGAAGGTGGGACAAAAAGTGCGAGTGCCTTACGCGGCCACGTACTACTGCTATGGATCAAAGCCATAACCGCACTTCGACGGGAACTCGATCAAATTGAACTTATGAACAACTCATCCATCGCAGGCGTCCGTATCCCGGACACCAAACTGGCGCAAGCTGCCACCGAACTCGTGCGGGACACAGAGTCCGACCTGCTGTTCCACCACTCGACCCGGGTCTTTTACTGGGGTGCATTGGCCGGTCAGCGCAAGAAACTCAAGTTCGATCCCGAGCTGGTCTACATCGGCGCAATGTTCCACGATATCGGCCTGACCAAACAATACAGCAGCGCCACCGAGCGTTTTGAGGTCGATAGTGCCAATGCCGCGCGAGATTTCCTGCGGCAGCACGGCATCGATGAAGCAGCGATTGAGATTGTCTGGGATGCCATCGCGCTGCATACGACTCCGGGCATTCCTCAGCACAAAAAGCCGGAAGTGGCGCTCGTAACGGCAGGTGTCGACATGGACGTTCTCGGCATCGGATACCTCGACGTGCCCGACCTGCAGCGCGAAGCGGTGGTGAAAACGCACCCGCGTGGGGATCACTTCAAGGAGCAGATCATCCATGCCTTTCACGACGGCTTCTGCCATAAGCCGGAGACCACATCTGGAACCATGAACGACGACGTGCTGGCTCTACGCGATCCCTCATTCAGACGTGAAAACTTTTGCTCCATAATTCTAAATTCTGCGTGGAAGTCATAGAACTCCGCCCCGCTTAACGAAAGCACCGGGCCCCTAATCTTTCCCTTTTCCGCGGCGGCTGCATGCGCGCGAATGGAGCCAAAACTTCCAATCTGAGAAGTAACACTGCAGCGCCGGCAAGTTCTGACCCTGTCTGCCGCGGCGTCGGCGGCAGATAAGCAACCATCGCAAGGGGTGTGCCGTTGAACCGGTGGCCCCCAGCCTTCTTGGAGTTCATCCGCTTCACGGATCAGGGACGCGAAAAGTTCATTGGCCTTGCGATGTCGGACCCGTGACGCCGACTGAGTTGATCCGAACAAGCTCAGATGCTCGCTCACATGAGCTGCGCGCAATACGCGTGGAGCCGAACCTCGGTCAAGCCTGAACAAGGCGAAACATCTTTTGTCTGACGATAAGGTGGTGCCGGAATTGGTGTCGTGAACCTCCGACCTGCGCATCAGCTGGAGCAGATTTCTGTTGCTCCTGCCAAAACAATAAAATGTGGCCCAAGTCTACTCCTCCTTAAACCTTCGCCGGTGTAGTCAGCGAATTCATGGTTCTTTCGATCAGGGAGTACGTCGACCTTACGGTGGTAAAAAAAAATGCCCGACCAATGTTATCAATGTTACAGAGCACTCGAAAATTTGCAGACAATGGAGAGTGACACCTGTCCTGCCCCTGTTAATCGAGCAAGGCGTGATATGCGAAAGGCTGCATATCACGCCGCCGACGCTTCGTCGCTGGGAGGCCAAGGGCGCTATTCCCTTCCACCCTGTTGGACCGGCCAGACGCTATCTCGAGTGGGAGGTGGAGGAGGCGTTGCAGACGAAGCATCGGGTTGGTCCTCCTATGGAGCCCGGAATTGGCATCGCCGTCCTGCGGGAACGGGTGGCGCCCGAAGTTATCTGCGAGTGGCTGCACATTGACCGGAAAACCCTGCAGCGTCGCCTGGACGAGGGGAAAATTCCCTACTACAAGATCGGCCAAACCTACTTGTTTGCGCCGGATGAGGTCGTCTCTTACCTGGGCATTCCCCTGGAGGCGCCAACCGTTCTTATCCCTACCGTATCATCGTCAGCGCCCCCAGCGCCGGCGGACGAGGATCTGGACATATCTGCAGGGGGCCCCGAGTGAAAGTCACCAGGCTCAAAGATGGGCGCTGGGAATTCGATTCCGGCGAGATCAAGGGAACGCGGACTCGGCGCAAGTTTGATACCCAGGCCGATGCCGAAGCCTATCTGCGCAAAGCCAAGACAACGGCCAAGGACGAAGGTGCCCGGACGCTGATTGAGTGGCTTTCCATCGCGGGCAACGAACTGGTCGAAATCATCAAGTACCGCCGTGAGATGATCGAGGTGAACGGAAAGCCGGATTGGGAAAAAGGCCACGAACTTCATCTGGCCCATTTAACCGCCGCTACAACCGGTGGCCTTCTGGGCAACTTACGGAAGGAATATATCGAACGCAAAAGAAAGGCTGGCCGAAACACAGATTACATCACAAGGCTGGATCGCGAACTTCAGCAGTTCGAAGATGCCCATCCTAAATTGACCGCGGCCGACATCACCGACAAGCACATCGATAAGTTTCTCGATAAACTTGGACTTGAGGCAATCACCCGTTCCAATCGCATCCGCGACCTCAGGGGGTTCTTTAATTATGCGAAGAAGCGCAACCCGACCCTGGTTAACCCGGCCGACCTGACTGAGCCGATCAAAATCGTCAAAAAGCGGGCGAAGATCTTCACGCTCCAGGAAGTAGCCGTCATGCTGTGGGTTTCCGATCACAACCCTCAATGGGAACTCACTTCGTATTTAACTTTCGGTTTCTACGGATCGCCTCGCGTCTGTGAGTCCTTCCGTCTGGACTGGGCTGACTATATCGAAGAAGAAGGTGTTCTTGTATTGGAAGCTGCTGCCACGAAAAAGAACCAGGAAAGAGTCACGGAGGATCTCCCACCAATTCTCATCGATTGGATCAAGCCTTACGTCAAGAAGTCCGGGCCGCTATCACCGCGGGAAAGCACGGTTGAATGGCGGCGGGCAAAATACTTGATTCCCGCGATGGCCAAGGGGGGCCAGATGGTCGCGTACCGCTGGAGCGGTGAACCGACGCTGACAGCGAACAACTTCGTCGTGGTCGAAAATCAACTCCGCAACAAGGCCTAAATGAAAAGGAGCACCGTTCCATCTTAGGACCCGTGCGAAGGTGGCACCTTCGGCTGGTGTTTCCTAGACGAGATCTAAAGTTGATTCGAAAGGAAGCACGGCTTCGTCCACTTGTAAGACCTTCTTGATCGGGACGGGAAGCCGAACGTTCCTGGCGAAGATGTAACAGATCGAGGTCAGATCGGGAAAGCCTACCATTCGTTCAGTTCCCCACCACAACCGGCCTTCCCAGGTGGCATCCAAGACCCGACTTTTGGCCTCCCGCAGATCTCCGCAACGGCGGATCTTGCAGAGATCGAGAACCTGCTCTCCCCCAAGATTGGCAATCGTTCGCACCCCCGGACTGATTTCGAACGTCGCGACAAGTCCGTCCACTTTCCGTTCCTGCCGCAGCTCGAAACCAGGCAAGTAGGACAGCGCCGTGAGATAAAGCGTCGGGTCGAGATCATACTCATAAATAACGTGGCCAGGAAGCTCATTGATCCCATGACTTGATGCCAACCAGTCGCTCCACCTTCTTTTTTTGCTCGCTCTCAATGGCCTAAAGTTCATGGCTTCCTCACGGTGAGGTGCGACAAAGCCATGCGAAACTCGCCAGTCAGGGACCACAAATCGAACCGAAGCATTACCAAGGGTACAGGGGACGAGATGGTTTCAAGCGCCTCCAAGAGCGCGAACGCATCGGCCAAGGTGAGCTGGAATTTGCGATCCGACGAGTCCCGGGCTCCCCATAGATCCGGATAGAGCTTGTTGATGATCGCATGCGAACCAAAGCGCGGTGGCAGGGAGGCCAAAGGCGGAATTGCTCCCACCGCCACTCCGATGCAAAAGCATTCGGCCATCAAAAGGAGCACCTGCCCGAGGCTGCGCCGGCATTCCAACGGCAGTGTTTTCACATGGGTGGCCAGGAAGCAGCAGGTGACGAAGGCCCGCTGAGCTTCGGCCTCTTTGATCACAACCAGGTCACTGGCCTCCCCGGCAACCTTCCGCAGCGCGGCCACGCCCTCCCGAAAACCATCTAAAAGGCGCGGGATTGAATTTGCTATCCTGGCTGCTGCTTCTTCCTGTTCCAGGATTCGAGCCGCTTGATGGGCGAGCGCCTCAACGCCGAGACGCAGGCCAGGTTCGAGCGCAAGCACGGAACATTTTCGATCATCTTTTCGTAGTACGCGATTCATGGTCAGAGGAATTTTTGGAGTTGTTGGAGGTGGTAGCGGACGGTTGTCTGGTGGAGATTCAGGTGTTCAGCGACTCGAGACTGGTTAACTTCGCCGTTCGTCCTGAGGAATTGCTCGGGGTCCTTGATGATAAGTTGGACAATATCCCTTTGGTTAGACCCCAGTCGCAGTGACCGACGCAACAACTCGGCCAAGCGTTGCCGGGCCTGCTTCCGCGCTTCCGGGTAAGACGGATAAGTCGGCTCAAATCCCCGGGTCAGCAGGTAGTCGAGGCTGACTTTTAATGAACCCCTGACATCGGGCGGGTTTGGATCGAGCTGAACGATTTCTCCAGATTCAGCCTCCGAGAAAATGAGTTCGTCCGGTGAATACGGCAGTTCGTCTGAATTTGGAATCATGATTATTTTTCTGTTTTCAGAAAAGATCAGGACCCTCTCCATAATTAGACCGGTTTGGGGGGCAGTGGTAGAGAGACATACGACGTCCCCGTGAAAACCCGCGAGGGGAAAATCGACAAGCCGTTGCCACTTCCTCAAACCCATTATGAACACACCCCAACCCCAGCCATTACCATCACCCGCATCCGAATTACCGCCGCCTGAGGCACCCGGTCGACTCTTCCTACAACTGGTCCAGGATGACATCGATGAAACCGACCCCACTAGTACCGTACTCAGCTCCGAGTATGAAGGGTACGCCCATCTGCTTCAGGAAATGGATGCGCTCTGGGCTACCATAAAAGCCGATCAGGATTCTGAAGAACTCCTGGATCGTCTCGTCAGCGTGGCCAGCCTGTGCGCTCGCTTTGCCGGCGACCTTGTCCTGCCCGAGATGGATGCCAACCAGGAGGTCAAATGACCACAACCATCCGCCCTTGGACAACAAACGATCTGGTCCGACTGGCCGACATGCGGCAGGCAGGAATTCCTTGTCGACAAATTGCCGCTGCCCTCAACCGTACCGTAGCAGCCACCAAAATTCGCATGCACATGGTGCGCCAGCAGATGAAGGAATGCGGATTGGCCCCGGATGATTGGCCAGGTCTCGTCGCACAACTAATCGCGAAGGATGAAGCAACCCAGGAGGTTGCCCTCGCCGCCACGGAGGTTTTGACACCGGATACATCCGCCGGCACCGATGTTACGACCAAGAGTCATGTTCAAATCCACGATCTCAGCCAAAGCACCGTCGATGACGACCGGATCTGGAGCCAGAATAATCTCCTCTTTTCCGAAGCGCGAGAGGCTAAGAGAAAATACAAACAACTCCTCGAACAGCAGGCCTTGGAAGACCGCATTGTAAATATTTTCCGGGAGCGAATTCCAGTTTTCGCAGCAGCGCCACCGGTGCCGATGCCGCTGGTTTCGCCTCTGGTTACAGGCAAGCCAGAAGCGTTGGTGGTTCTGCTGGGTGATACCCACGTCGGTCAGCGAGTTGCCGCTGACCAAGTGAATCTACGTCTCGGCGGTATCGCCTACTGCCCGAAGGTCTACTGCGAGCGTCTGGTTTATCTCCAAGAAGAAATTCTCACCATTTTGGCGGGCTCTCGGGTGCCGGTAAATGAGCTTCATTTGTTCATGCTTGGCGACATCGTCCACGGCATGCTCGACCATGGCGCAGAAGGCGAGGATAACCTCGTTGTCGCCGATCAATTCACACTGGCGGTATGGACGCTGACCCAGTTTGTCCTCGCTCTCGCGATGCATGTCCCAGCGATGGAAATACATTGCGTTTGCGGTAACCACGGTCGATGGCCCGATCAGCGTAAAATGCCGACCAAAAATAGATATAGTAACCTGGATTACCTGGTTTACTCCGCCATGAGGCACAGCATCGGCATGTACGGTCTGCGTAATTTGACTTTCAATCTCAACCGGGCACCTCGACAAATCGTCAGCATTAAGGGGTCGTCGTTTATGGCCAGCCACGGGGATCATTTGCGGGGAGGCGACAAACAATTGGCCATCCCGATCCATTCCATCGCCCGGGAGGTCAACGCAACAAGCCAGCGCCATGCTGCTTCCGACCTTCCGCCGGTGGATTATTTTTTGGTCGGAGATAAGCACAAGGCCGTCAGCCTTCCCCTCGCCAGGGGTGAATATATCATCAACGGTACTTTGGTCGGCGTGGACGAATATTCGATTGGATTTCCCCCCGCCGAACCACAGCAACTAGTTTTTCAGGTGCACCCCCACCGACGCAAGACGTGGAGTTATGCCGTGAAAGTTGCACAGGCCCCTTCCCTGCCAACCTGTCCCTATCAGATTCCCCCCGAGATCAAATACTTACTTGAGGATGATGCCCAAGCCATGGCGGCGTAAGCGGGAGTATGAATGTCCATGCTCCGCCGGGGTATCACGCAGAATGGCCGCAGTTTGATTTTCGTGGACAGCGCCGTCCCCTGGGCCGTTACACCTGGATCAAGGCAAGGCATAGGATTACCCGCATCAGCTACTTTTATTGCTTCGAGTTAGACGTCTTCACGACATACCACCGCGATCTTTCCCCTCTCCGATTATCATGAGTACCTATCAACACGAGCGCGTGATTTATTATGTCGGCGCCCTGACGATGGACGCCGTCGCGCCACTCATCCTCCAGCTCTTGACCCTCAACGATGATTCGGGTGAAGCGGCGCATCTTTATGTAACTTCCCCAGGAGGCGAAGCGCTAGCGGCCCAGGCACTGACCGATGTCATGGGGCACATGGCCATCCCGGTTCACACTTACGCGGTAGGCCTCTGCGCTTCCGCCGCCCTGTTCGTGATCGCCGCAGGCGAGAAGGGGTCCCGGTATGCGCTGCCCTCCGCCTGGCTGATGTTTCATGGCGGGGTCACTAGCGCCGAGGGGCGCTTAACTGAGCTTGAGGCCAGAGCCGATCATCACCGGAAGGTCAACGATAACCTGCTCGAGCGCCTGGCGGAGAATACCGGCAAGCGGGTCATCTACTGGCGTCGCAAAACTTCCGGCGAAGCTTGGTACTCCGCGCAGGAAGCCGTCGCGGCCGGGATTGTTGACCACGTTCTCACTCCCGAAGTACGGAGGAACGAATGAAGACCAACTCAAATAGCGAAACGCTGGAACGGTTGTCGGTCGGCTTGCCCCAGACGCCGAAAGTGCAGCGGGCTTGGGCTGACATTCTCGACCGGATCATCATCACAAAGGCAGTTCTACCGTCCCCGGGATTTTATCCGGACTTCACGCTGCCAGATGTTAGGGGAATCGCCGCTATCCAACAGGATTACGCGAGTGATATATCCCTGAGGTTGGCTGATCTGGCTCGACTGCCGGTGATATCTCGCGACCAGAGCGAGGTTCTGGAGGAACTGCTCGAAGATCCCTCGGTGCTTCTCGGACATACTTTCGCGGATCTTGATCGGTGGGAGTCTCGCACCCAGCGGTATCTGGAAGAGTTTCGGAAGCTTAGCGGGAAACTCGACAAACCAACCGAACTCGAACTCGCGGAAAATGACGTGGAAGGGGAAGAATGACAGCGGTCATTGACAAAAGGCTCCCGGGCTCGGAAGGGACATCTACCCCGTGGAAGATCGGAGGCCCGTTAAACCTCAGTCGGGAAGAGTTGGTACGCCATGTCGCCATCTTCGGATCGACCGGGTCGGCCAAGACGCGAGGGGTAGTCCTTCCCATACTTGAGGACGTCTTGCGTGTTTCGAAGGATGATCCAGACCACCGTCCGGGAGCCTTGGTCATTGACGCGAAGGCCGACATGTTGGCCCATCTTCGTCTCTGCCTACAACGCGCAGATCGCACCGACCCGCTCCATATTGTTGGTGAAGGTGGCAATCTGACTCTCGCCCCGCTGGAAAGTTTTTACCCTAATGGTCGTGCGGCCATCGAGTTTATCATTCGTCTCACTCAGTATGGTGTGACGGCCTCTGGCAACAATGAAGTCTTCTGGCTGGAAAATTCGAAGCGACTCTTACGCCATGCGCTGGTTCTTGCCTGGGCCCGCCACGGACGAGAGGTGGCCTTCAATGGAATATTATCTGCCCTCCACGACCTGATGCCACGTTCGCGTCCTGAAGCAGGTAAACAATACTTGGAAAACGAAATCAACCGTTTGCGAAACCAAGGGAGGTTGCACGTCGAGGATGCCAACGAAATCATTGCTTCCTGTACGAATGACGGAGCTTGGATGAGCCGCTCGACGACGGGAACAATTGTGGCCAATGCGGTCGCCTACCTCGAACCGTTTCTCGGATCGGAGATCAGCCAACTTCTCATACAGCCAGGTCGCAGCTCCTATAGTCCGGGCCACATTCTCGACCGGGGCGACGTGGTACTAGCCGCTCTTGCGCCGACGCTTTTCGGGCCAACTAGTCGGTCGTGGCGAAACCTGGTCAAAGACCAATTTCAAGGCTGTGCTCTTCGGCGCACCCGTCTCCACTATTTCGATGGCAAGAGTTCTCACCCCGTCAATCAGACGAGGTTGGCGTTCCTCGTTATGGATGAGTTTCATAGCCTCGTGCGTTGGGGAGTCGATAGCGGCGATCCTTCCTTCCTGGATCGAGCCCGAGAATTTTCTGTAGCATGTTTGTGGGCTTGCCAGGGAATCAGCGCCTTACGGGCGGCGCTCCCTTCCTCCGCTGCCGTCGATCATCTCCTGAATAATAGCGGCACGAAAATCTTCATGAAAACTTCCTGTCCCGCAACCATTGAGTACGCGTGCCGTCTCGGTGCCCTTGCGGAAAGGTCCCGCCCAGCTCCACTCTTTCTGCGAAACGTCAACCTGCGTTCCGTAGAAGTGACGCCTACCGCTTTACGCAATCTGGCTATCGGGGAAGGAATCGTGTTTTATGTCGATGGCCGAATTCAGAGGGTACAGTTTCCAAATCGAGATTATTAGTCTCTAAGCCGGGTTGATCGGACGTCAGAGACTTATTGAGAACGACTGAACTACTGCAAATCGAGATCGGTAGTTATCGTTTGAGGCTCGGATTCTAAAATCAACTTAGGATCCGGTTTGTTATCAAATTCCTCAATAAGCTGCAATGCCGACCTGATTGCCCCGTAGTCGGTGGTTCGTTCTCGAACGATGACAGGCAATTGGCCTCTGTCCGGGAAGACAATGACAGGTCCAATTACAAAATGGCTGACCGCCCCGAGGTCATTGATTTGTTCAATTTTCCTTTTATTATCAACAAGATGGGCCGAGAATTTCAGGTGAAAAGCAACGTCCTCTTCGGCACCTTCCATCGCAACCCGAAGCTGATTGCTCGTGGGGGGACTCGAAAACTCGAATGTCCAAGTGATATGACACCCGGGTTCTGAGACGGAAACATAGAGCGGATAACTTGGCGCTTCGTCGTACCAGATGACGGCCTTATAATTCCGTGAATTCGATTCCCACGAAAACTCCCGGTATCCGACCTGTCGGAAGTTACTCACAGGAAGTCCCAAGTTTGGCAGGGTCAATTCGAACAGTCGGCTGTAGGCGGCACCCAGAAAATTGCGCAGCTCCTCGTCAGGTCGGTGATGAAATTCAAAAACCAGCTCAACCACGCGTTTGGAATAAATGACGTCTCCAACCTCGTTTTTGAACAAAAGAGTTTCATCGTCGTAGGAGACGTTCGGACATTGTTTTTTTAATCTATCGATGGCTTCGCGAAGGTAATCGCAAGTGTCTTGGAAACCGGGCGGTTTAAATGACATAAAATTGGTTGGGGCAGGTCAATTGTCCCGACGTGAGGTCGATCACCGGCGCCACCTGGCTTCCTTTGAAGTAGTTTGAACCTCCGATCACGTCTATGGCGTTGCGATAAGTAATCGCTTTTGCCGCCGCCTGCAGTGGGTCGCAGGCGGGGCCTGATGAGGGCGAAAGTAAAGTTACGGTCGACGGTAAGCTTGCATTCATAGGAGTAGGCGCCTTCGGTTTAGACAATGATCTTGCCAGCGATTTTAGCCTCTTTGGCATAGCCAGAGAGGGTTGTCCTCGGTTTGAAACACCTGTTCCGTTCCACCATCGGGGCGGGGCCAAATTTTAGCTCAGCCAACTCGGCCAGTGAAACGGAACCAATTTCCGGACAGCCCATGCCCAGATCACAAAGCCCGAAAGCCAGATCAGGGTACTTAGGATCGATCTGGGTTAACAGCCAAGTGCAGGGATGGAAAAGCGTGTACAGCATCACGACGGGCTTTGGGTCAAAAAGTTCATCGTGGGAGGCCTTCTCGGCTGCTTTGTTCCCGTTGGACAAAAGTAGTTCTCGTTGGTGAGCGGTTAATAGTTTCATATGTCTCCGGTTAGAATGACTATATTAGTATCATTTATCAATCTCTTTTTTGTTTCCCATTCCTATGTAATTCACACCGAGTTACTTAAGCCTCTTGTTTTCTGGTCTTGCTTCGTTGAATCTCGGTTTTTTGTTCAAAAACGAGCTGAAACAGAGATCTTCTAGACCGCTCTTCAGACTTCTCCCGGCAGGAGAACCTGGCAGATTCATGCGATGGCTAGAGCGACCAACGTCCCTTGGAGTCGGGACCAACGCCTCATCGCCCTCAACCTCTATTGCAAAATCCCCTTTGGCCGGCTTCACAAGGGGAACCCCATCATCAAAGAGGTCGCCCTGAAGATGGATCGCACTCCGAGCAGCTTGGCACTCAAGCTCTGCAACTTTGCGTCGCTCGACCCCGTATTGCACGCGAGAGGAATTTCAGGCATGAAGGGCGCCGCCAACCAGGACCGCTCCCTTTGGAACGAGTTTAAAGCAAATCTCCCCACTCTCGGCCCGCAGAGTGAAGAACTCCTCCACGATCTGATCACCTCCAAGGAGGACGAGGAGGTCGAGCTCCTCGACCACGATCATGTACGCCTGGTGCCGAGCAGCCAAATCATGTACCCTGTCGGTCCCACGGAGACAAAGTCGCTGGTAAAAATCCGGCGGGGGCAGCAATTCTTTCGTCAGTCGGTTCTTAGCGCTTACGGTGTGCGTTGCTGTATTAGCGGAATCAATGTTCCTCGCCTTCTTGTGGCCAGTCATATCAAGCCGTGGCGAGATTTTCCCAATGAGCGACTCGACCTCCGTAACGGCTTGTGCCTTTCCAGCCTCCACGATGCTGCCTTTGACAATGGCCTGATTACCTTGAATGAACAGTTGCAGGTTGTCCTGAGCAAACACATCCGCTCATTCTTTCCTGAACCCGCCTTGGAGCAGAACTTCCTCGCTTACGAAGGAAGTGCTATTCGCTTGCCGGAGAGATTGGCCGAACCTGCCATGGACTTTATTCGCTATCATCGAGAATGCATTTTTCAATCTCCGGCAACTTAATCCCAAACGGGCGATCTAGGTGCATCCCTGGCGGTAGGGTCCACCTGCCCTCATTTCCGATTTCGGGAGCTGCGCCGATGCCCATAATCTGAACGCCATGCTGGACTTCCATAGCGTCGGAGTGGGCTCCCCTACCCCAATGATTTCCAGACCGGCTCCAGGTCGGGATCATCCAGCCCGCGCTGGCGATAGCTCCGATCCCGGTTAAAACACTCCTGGAGGGCCCGCTTGGCGTCGTCGATCCGTCCAACCCGGGAGGCGCACCGGGCAATTAGGTAATGGTATTCCGGCTTTTGTCGTAGCGGGTCCGGAACAGTCCGAAGGAGCTCAAGCGCCTTCTCGAAATCCTCCAAACCCACCAGTGCGCTGGCGGTTCGTAGAAAGAACCCATCGTGACTTTGCCAATCCCGACAACAACCGATCCCAAGGACGACCGCATCCGCCCATCGATTTAGTCCCAGCAAAATATCCAACCGCAGGATCAAGATTTCTGGATTCGCACTGGCCTGAAGTCCCAGCTTATCCAGTTCCTCCCACGCATCGTCGTACATTCCCAATTCCAGGTAACCTTCCGCCGAAGACAATGACACGTCCCGCGTCGTCATATACGAAGTCCAAGGAAGTAGCGCCCGATCACGACGACGAGTGACATCGAGCCCAGAAGAATCGTCCCTGCCAGGGCCAACTTAAGCATCAATCCCGTTTCCAGCCGCTTGAGCGCCCGGGAGACCGATGGCGTCAGCCAACCCCGCCGCAGAAAGAAGTCATGCTCCCAATCCACGAACCAGGTCCACTTCCCCGGGAAAATGAGGACCATGGCTAGCCAGAGCAGCCATACGGCAAGGAACACTAGTAGGGCGAAGGTCAGCACCAACGGAGACATTCTCGTGCCTTGCTACCTCTTTTTCTGTAGAAAGACAATCACCGGCCGATTTACTGTTATCTGTGTTACCGTTTGGCTCGACCGCCACTGATGCAAAAATTGCCAACTTCCAAGCCCATTTTCACGCTCCGATTGATCCAAAAGTCAATAGATGAGCTTGGTGTCCGAAATAAATTATGGAATAGCGATGGCATCAGCCAACTCATTTTCGAAAGAAATAAAGTATCTTATGTTATACTTTATTTATTTATTTGCGGCATTGGGCCAGATCAGTAATCAGTGCCCCGCTATCAGGGGCCATAAATTCATCGGGTTGATTGGTGGCGGTCGATGGCCCTTAGCTGGAAAGGAGTAGCCACGGTGGTAGAAGGCTCTGTCTTAGGCAGTCGGCCTCAATCTTTGTGGAGACAAAGGCCCAGGCGTAAGCCTTGTCCTTGGCGATGTTCAATAGGGCGAGTCAGGCCACCTTGACCGTGGAGCTGGAGGGATGGGACGCTGCCAAGGATTAGAGGTTGGGCTCATGTGGAACTGGGCGGTGGATTCAGGCCGGGCAGTTGCCCAAACCAAACGCCCCGATGGAAGGTGCCGGCGTAGACGGTGCCAATCTATACCGCCGTGAAGACGTGCTCCGTTATTGGGCAACGCCCCGGTGCCTTGGGACATTGGCCGGATTGGAGGACGGTCTTAGAGCGCTCTACCGGTTTGGTGTCGGGCACGAACCTTTCCTGTCCGGTTAGGAGCTGGACCGGTTAAATCACCGGTCGGATGAAGCCGGCCCCAATCCTTCAGGACTGGAATGGATTGAGGACGATTTTGGCCGCAGATCGGCAAAGGTCCCAACGCGTTCGGATTCAGTCGGCAAGGGTAGCAAACGATTGGGATGGGAGGTAGCATCGACGTTGGCTTCTGGCCGGAGCCAATCACTGTGGCTGGTAGCTTCCGGCGTAGCCGGACCTCAATCACTGTGGCTGGTAGCTTCCGGCGTAGCCGGACTTCAATCACTGTGGCTGGTAGCTTCCGGCGTAACAGGTTCTCCTCGGCTCCAATACTCGCGCCGCCAGGGCCGGACTTAACCTCAAGCCGAAGGACCACCGATTGCTCCCCAACCGAAACCAACAACGATGACCGTTCGAGAGTCAATCTGTGCATGCTGAACTGGTCCCGACTCGCTCAACCCGGCGAACTTCCCAAAACAGGGGTGGGATTTATCGCGATAGAGGCAGGATAATTCTGGGGCATGGAACGAGACATCCTGACCTTCTAAGGCTCAGTGCCCTTAAGATCGGCGTAGCGAAAACTGGAGGCCGCAATTCTGCAAAAAATTTTCGGGGGCTCCGCCGGATTTTGGACTGACGGGCGTTTAGGAAGTTTGACATACGGAATGATCTCTTGCGCGGATCATACAAATATCTCGATTGGCTGGACCGGCGTCCATCGAGTTCTGCCCAGGCGGAAAAGTATGGGGTTTTTTCCTTTCTTCCACTCTGCGAGAAGTACCGCCTTTGCTTTGTGGTGCTTCGCCACCGCCTTCAATCGTCGAATATCTTCTGGCGAGGGCGGCGCTGCAGACCCGCCCTTCGTCTGAATGAGCACAATCTCAAATAGATCTCCTCTTTTGAAGCCTTCCACCTCTTTGTGGTTTTTGCGGATCGCAATTATGTCGACGATCCCACGAGACTCACTGCCGGTAATGCCACCAAATTCGACCAACACCCATTTAACGCCGGCACGGCGAGAAAGAGAGATCATGCACTTCGTCATGGTTCGCGCCCATCGAGCAGTTTTCGACGCTTTCGCAGCGGGCGAAAGTACGACGATTGCCTCCTTGGTCTGAATTATTTTGCTCATGGCAAAGATATTGGGGTTAGGTGCCCTTGAATGACAAGAAGTCGCGGGAATGCGCGCGAACGCCTTGAATTAAACTGACTTTTCCCGCTTCTTTCGGAACTCGATACGAACTGCTTGCGTTCAGTAATCGCCATGCCACTGGGCCAGTCGAACGGAGTAGCAGCTTCTTTCGACAACCCAAAACGCCTGGACGATGGCATTTTAACGGCTTCGGCGCCTGCCACTGAAAATTGTTGGACAAGTCGGCGGGGACTTGGCGAAAGTTGTCCGATCACAGTCCTTCCAACTCAAAATCGAGGGACGGCTTTCCAAGTCCAATATGATTAGGACAGACAAAAAGGTTTATTGGAATCCAATGGGCCCTTGGAAGGGCTGGCTATGGTTTAAGCCTGCGCCGAGGTGGTGGCAGTGCATCGTTTGGAGTCGGGGAGATCATGTTGCGTACCTTCGCTTCACGGAAGAGGAACACGAGGAGGTCGAAAAGAAGCAGGCAAGACGCCCTTGTTATCTCGGCCACCATCGTCAAACCGATAAACATTACTGGCAGTACCACGATGAATTCTTTGCTTGTGACGAGAAATTCAAGGCGGATGTGATCGCGGGTTTCTACGAAAAAAGGTCGGCCACAAAAGCGGCAAGAATCCAAAGGTATGAAGCGATTGGCAAAGAAGTCCGGAGCGGAAAAAACAAACCGGCGAGCAAGGCGGACGTAGCCGCCGTTAACACTGCGGTAGATGCCCTCATCAAGCTGGGGTTCAACAAATCCCGATCCACGAAAGCGATCATGGCGTCCAGTGAAGCTAATCCCGAAGCGACTTCGGAAACGCTGGTCAAAGAGGCATTAGCGCGGCTGCGCGCTGGTTGAGGTCTCAGCAGCCCCTGGCTTTCCGCAGGGTCCTTTTTGAGGGGATCACCTATAAGGCTGCTGCGGGTCGTCATTGGACTTGGCCGTGGCGTTGGGAATTTCCCGTTACTAGGGCGAATCACTCGATACCTGTTGAGGTTGGTTCGGTTGGACCGAATCCGAGGTAGTGGCACCTGCTCCCACCGGCTGCGCAGGGTCCAGAGCACCGGGGTGGGCCCGCTCAAGCTGGGCGATCAGGAAAGAGCCGAAGCTTTGAAGGCCTTGCAGGTTGTGGGGATTGGAATTTGGCTGAAGGTTAAGATTAGATTTGAGGTTTTTGAGTGAGGCCCACGTAATGAAATCGGGAGACAGGTCGCCCTTGCCGTAGCCAGGAAAGATGCGTTGGATCTCTGGGAGATAGCCAGCGGCATGGAGCGGTGTGGTGAAGTGGTTGTGGCCGGCCTGACCTCCGAACTGAAGCCAACTCGCCAGGGCCTCACCATCAGAATGCAAGGCAAAGAAATCCTCGAAGTTGTGAAAAGAAAACAGGAAGTCCGGAATTCCAGCGGTCTTGGCCGCATAGTTATCAGCGCATTGCTGGTCGTTGCGATGGTAAAGATCGAAGTCGGCCCACACTTGGATGGACACATTCCGATTGTCCCTGCGAGTCTGGGTGTAGCGGCTTTTCAGCTTCCCGAAACTGCCGTTCTTGACGATCACGCGCTCCGGAACGATGAAGCGCAAGGGAGGTTCGAATGCCCCGTCCACTAAAGGTTCGGCTTCCAGAAAGCTCTGTAAGCGCTGCAAATAGGCCCATTCGGACTCTCCTTCACAGACGATGATGTGGCGTACACACGGCATGGTCAGAATTAAAGCGCGGGGTGGGGGACGCCGGAGTAGAAGCCTGCAAGGTATTGCTTGCGGAAGTTGGTGACATTACGGATGTCCTCCCCCTCCTTTTTTGCGTCTACCAACCGGCGCACGAGAGTGCCGTTAACGGTGTTTTTCCGCACGAGGGCAATTTCTGAGACGCGCAGGATGGAATCGTCGAGAATGTCAGTGTTGTGAGTAGTGAATATGAGCTGCGCCCCCTTCGGATTATGGCGACGCTTTTTGAACAGCATCAATATTTCCCTTATGAGCAAGGGATGCAGCGAGCATTCCAGCTCGTCCACGAGAAAGACGCCGCCGGTCTTAAGTGCGTGCAGGATCAAGCCGATCAGTCCAGCCAGGCGTTGCGTTCCGGCGGATTCGTGTTTGATGAAATCTAGCAGGGTAGGATTGCCAGCTGCGTCTTTGTGCGTGGCGGTGATTTGCAAGGCGTGTTTGGCGCCCGTCTGAAGGTTAGTCTGCATGAGGTGGGGCGTGCGGACTGGCTCATTGGCGGCCAACTCGCGTCGATTTATATCAATGGCATCGATGTCGATGTCCAGGCGGCGAACCACATCGGTAATCTCGCGCAAAGCTGCGACTTGATCCCCACCGAGGGCAGAAGCCAAAATCTCCACTGAGATCGGAAGCAGCATGAGGCCTTCATTCGCAAAAAATTTCAGGTCTTTCTGAAAATAAGCAAAAGCGTTCTTCAGATCGGAATGAAGCCCCGGATACGCCACGCCGATGCGATGCAGGAAAGGTTTGCTCTGCCGCCCCTCACCATCGGAACACTCCACCCGGAGGATTTCGGAAAGCTTTTCCTCAGAGTAAGTGGCCGAGAGGATCTGCGGAGCAAATTCGGGAGTGAGGCGACGGATGACAAAGATAGGCTTCCCATTTTTCAGCAACGCCTCTTCCCCTATCGCCGTCGCGGAGTAGGTGATGCGGTAGGTGAAGCGATCTCCATTCAAGAAAAATTCCGGTTCGAAGGTCGTTTCGCTGAACTTGGGGTTAAGTAGATTTGGGTCAAAGTAATCGGCCAATTTTCCGCCGTCGTGAACCAATTGTCTCAGGCCGCCAAAAGCCTTGAGAATGTTCGTTTTCCCCGAAGCATTGGCACCAAAGAAAGCCATGCAAGGGACAAGGCGCTGATTGTCTCCCGCGTCGATGAAAGGGAGGATTTCCTGCTTTTGGTAACCGTTGGGCGCCTTGCCCTCGCCATAGGAAAAATCCAACTTCAGATTCAAAATGGACCTGAAGTTTTGGATTAGAAAAGAAGATATCATGAAATTAGAGTGGGTTTACCTCAGTTTATTCGAGAATAGTCGACTGTCAAGCTATATAAACACGTTTTCTGTTTATAATATCCGATTCTAGCGACTCCTAGCAATGTCGAACCTACTGGCAAGAATGAATTTAAAAGGCTTGGCGGAGCAAATAAAATTCGGACGGGACGTTAGGTATCCGCTGGGCTTAACCCTTTGAAAGCCATACCAAACAACATTGAAGAGGCATCAAGCGTCTCGATCACTCTCTGGAGATTCAGCGATGGTCTCGACAACCGACGAAGCTCCTCGCTGAGACGGAAAATCTGAAGAACGGAACCTTCGCGCGACAGACGAAGCTTTTCGTACGATTGGCCTGCTCGGGACAACATTGCCCGCCGACCGAATACCTTTACCGGCGGAGGCAGGCAAAATCGGGGAAGCTTGACAGGGGCCACGCGGGCTAGAAACAGGACGACCTGTTTCCATCTGCAAGATCGTACCTGATCGGGGGAGATGTGCAGCGTTGCCCAGCAGCCACACCGCTATATTTTGGCGACATCGGTTTCTCTTACCGTTGCACAGGTCGATGAGATCAAAACTATTCTGTCCCCCTTCGTCCTCACCTCCGGTGACATTTACGGCAAGGATCGATTGAATGGCGTACTTCTAGGACACGAAGAAATCGAAAGACGCCACATTAAGCTGTGGATTGGTTCGTCGGGTGTTTTGGATTCGATCCTGAACGCCGGTACCCATTTGGTCTCGCGGGAAGAGGCCGAACGAGCAATCGCCGCATCGAAGCTCTACGTTAAGAACCCGAGTTTTGGGCACGCCTTGGAAATTCTTCAAAAGCATCACGTCTGCATCGTTTCGGGCATACCGGGTATCGGTAAGACCACTTTGGCGCGAATGCTCCTGCTCTATTTTCATCACAGCGGATTCAACGTCATCAAGATCGAAAGCGATATCTCTGAAGCAACCCGCATGGGGCAGCATGATAAACCAAGGTTTTACTATTATGATGATTTCCTCGGGCAGACCGGAAAGGCTGATAAACTGAATAAAAACGAAGATCAGAAATTACTGGATTTCATGGCGAGCGTCCGTGATTCCAAAAATTCCCGGTTCGTTCTGACTACTCGTGAATACATTTTGAATCAAGCAAGGATCACTTATGAAAAGCTCAATCGGGCTGATTTTGACCACAGAATCTGCACGATTGATCTTTCGGATTATTCCCGGCGAATACGCGCCGAGATACTCTACAACCATCTTTATTTTTCGGAGCTTCCACCCGCTCACTTACAGGCGTTAGTGGGAAATCGGGGCTACCTCCAGATAATTGACCACGAAAACTACATTCCGCGAGTCATTGAAACTCTTACGACAGCCTCGTGGGTGGGCAGTTTACCTTCCGAGCAGTATTTGAAAGTCTTCTTGGAAAAGCTCGATAACCCGACGGAGATCTGGGATCACGCATTCAAAAATCAACTTACCGAACCGGCCCGTTTCCTCCTTGCTATCCTGACCTCGCTTCCGGTGGAAGTTGCGCTTCGGGACTTGGAGGACGCTTTCATCGCGTTTTACCAGGCAGAACATCTGGGGCAAGGAAGCGTAACGTTGAAAAATAAGTTCAACCTAGCTCTGAAGGAACTCGACGGGACATTCGTAATTACCCGGAGAATACGTGACGTCGTACTGCTTGCCTTCCAAAACCCGTCCATACGGGACTTCATGTCGAATTTGCTGCTTGGAGGACAGTATCTTCTGGAAATGATTCGCTCTTTTGCTTTTTTTGAGCAGCCCCAGTGGTTGGCTGAGAAATTGGCGGAGAGAACTCTAATGCTCCAGATTTCCGGCCGCGAACAGCTAATGAGGCTAGCGTCCGACTCCATGCAATGCCTGATCGATGTGAGAAGCTGCACCGTGTCGATTGAGGGCACCTCACCACATCAGTATGTCACCTTGCGGGCGCCAAGGCGGGCCCTTCGTCTCGCAGTGCTTGTTACCGCCGTTCAAGGGATTGAGACCGATCAGGACACTACATTTATCAATAGCACTTTATCAGGGCTTGCCACGTCACTGGAGGCTGGCCAAACATCTCCCTCATTTTGTCTGCAAGCCATCGAACCACTCAACCAATTTGGGTACCTGTCGGGAGCCGCAGGCTTAAATTTCATAGGCGCTCTGAAAATATCCTCCGCCAAGGATCCGTCCGACTTCGACGACTTCGAGACGTTAGCAGGCGTAATGGAGGCTTTTCCCGAGGAGTTTTCGGAATTGGAACGGGAAGCAATCCGGGAAACCTACGGTACTTTTGCTGATCGATTTGCCCTCGAATGCGCAAAGGGCAAGTTGGACATCAAGGACCCCGAGAATATTCGGGAGGAATCCTCACGAGTGGACTACGTCGGCGACCTTTTGGGCGCGGACACAAGCGAAGCTCAGAAAATTCTAAATGATTACGCGGACAAAAGAGAGCAAGAAGAGGAAGAGGAGCGAAATTGGGACCGAGACGACGATGAGCGCCGAGGCGGAGGCTTATCGACGGGGACGGACTGTACCGACGCAGAAATCGATTCGATGTTTGGCAGTCTCGGAGGATAAATCTTATAGCCCGAACATGTTCAAAGTGTTTCCATCGCCGCCACCGCTTCGAATTCTGCGAAGACCTCGGGTTGCTTTGATGAAAGGAAGCGAACTACCTTGGCGTTCTGCAGCAGTTTCTTGATGTAGCCCTTGGCCAGCGTCAGATTGAGCACATTTTCGCCATAAGTCTGCTCGACGGCTTTGAAATTCGGCTCAACTGCCTTCATTTCCTGCTCCATTCGGGCGAGCTAACTTCAGAGTCAGCCCCATCTCTGCTCGACTCATCCAAGTCCGGTGCTATTGACTATCCAAATAAACTTGCACGACCCGGCGCGCTCTTCCTTGTTCTCCTTCTAATATTCTTTGATCGTCCGAATTGAACTGCAAAATCAATCTCGAGTTAGACTGAATTGAGTCATAAAGTTGAAGAGCAAAAAAATTGTCTGGATCCGACAAGCTCCCAATTATCAAAGGAAGAATAGTAGGTCCCATAGCAATCAAAGCGTCGAAGTCTTTCCCAGATGCCCGAGAATGGGGATCTGAGTTGATAGCCAATCCTCCCGCAAACCAAGTGCTTTTCCAACGCGCGAACTTATCCGCATAAGCTTGTCGGATCTCCGGGCTAAGATTTGCAGCGGCCCTGAGAAGGGCTTCTTGACGCTCAGCGTTCATCGGTTGAATTATAAAACTGGCACGCAGGCTCTCAATTTGCAATTTATCGCTCGTGCTCATCATCGCAAGTCCAGGCGCGTAGAAAGCCAAAACTCGACCGTAGGAGGCACCTTCCAGTTCTGTAAGCCCATGCTGGATTCGTAGCCCCTTTCCGCATTTGGATTCCCACCGCGGTCCATGTCCTGGACCGGAAACATTTCCGTGCGTCATTTGGCTGCTTGATGTGCCCCAACCGGCAACAGGGCCGTTACCAGATCGTACCAACCCAAAACTCTGGTAAAGTCGGTCAAAGTCTTGAATTGATGGACCTGGCCATATCCAGCGATCAGTAACTCCTACGCTCCAGGCAATGCAATTATAAACCGGAGTTGCTTCGTCTGTAACGACTGCCGCATCGACGTTCAAATTCGGAAAGTATCCACGGTATTCGACTTTTTCCTCAGAGGTCATGCTTCTGGTCATTTTTTATCTTTCGTTTAGGGCTGTGGAAAAGATGTCGCAACTAGACGCCCCATCTTCGCTGGCTTCGCAAAGCAGTTGACGGGCGTCGTAATTTACCGTTCGGAAAAGTGGAAATTTAAGTGTCAGTGTTACTGAGCGCATAATTCGCCACCATAATAGGGTTTTATATAATTGTTTTGAACATGGCCATCCAATCCTCGTTTTGATTGCATGAAACTTTGATTCATGGCCTATAGATAACGAACTACTAAAGTTTACATGTTATATGTTCACCAAGCGTTGATTGTATATCGCGCTCATAATAAACATTCCCGTTTATCACGCAGAGTGCATCACCTCTTTGAAATGTTTGCCAGATAAGAAATAAGATTTTCATATTATTGATGATTTGACTTGTCACATGCATAAATATTGCGCAACAAGCTCCCTAGCATCACGGGTTTGATATGAATAAGCCTACAGCCTTCCTATTCCGGAACTTCGCTAGGTTAATTTTTTCCATGATACAAATGGGCGCACTTCTCATTTGTTTCGAATCGAGCGCTCGTAAAAGCAAATTTGTACGTAACTTTGACAATTTCTGAGCCCGGTTTGTCGCGATGCAAGCCTCCCTAATCACTCGCACTTCAGCACCACCGCCTAGTCCGGGAGTCGCCGGATGGCAGCTGATATTGGATGGTGATATAGCGGATAATAAATTCACGGCCGCTTCAATTCGATTCAGCGTTTCCGACGCATCAACATCGAAAAACCTGGTCGTCGCGTATTTGCCGACCAGCGTAATCATCGATTTAGCCATCCTACTGCCCCCAGTTGTGCCAGCGGTCATTTACACCTTCCGGGCTTTTGCGGGCATTGCGGGCAATCCGGAACTGGAGCAACAGTGGTATGACACCTGGCATCGACTGCAGAATCTCGAGCTGGACTGGAAGAATAGCTTCACCCTTCCAAGCGGCGCCAACAAATCCACCTTCCTGGGCGTCCAGGTGGACACGACGATTTCCGGTGCGGCCACGATTTCTGGCGCGGCATCGCTAAAATTACAGGGTGGCGGCGATCCGCAAGCCAATCTTACCGCTGAAATTTCCTTCCATAGTGATTTTTCCACGCTTCCCGGCTCGCCGGGGTGGTCGCTCCGTCTTCGTATAGGCGCGACAATCGATGTCCTTGTCCTGCTGGATGACTTACATCTCTCCATCCCCGCTCTAAATATTGCCTTGCCGGCTCTCTTTAACCTGAACCTGAATGACCTGCGCTTTCTTGACATTAACGCGGGGATCGTTCAGGCGAAACGATTTGTTTCAGGATTACTCGACCAGTTGGGGGAGGCAGGAGGCGCTATTTTTGCGCAGAATGCAACCTTGGCCTGGACCGACAACACCGGTGCCATCGTCCCGCAACCGCAGTTGGCCTTGTATTGGGATGGCGACACCCAAAACCTGTGCTTCGCCCTTGTTCCGGCAAGCCTTCCAGCCCCAGCTTTCAGTCAAAAGAGTTTCAAGAACCCCGCGGCCAGCCTCCAGAACTTGTTCGTGCGGGCCACGATCACCCTACCCCTGACCGCCGGCCTCGGTAGCCTCACCATTACCCAATGCTGTGCGGCACGCACCGCCGTTGATTCCTTTTATACCGCCACCATCGCCGCCACACCGGCGCCGGTCCCCATTCACGACGACACCGTTCTGATCGGACCATTCCGCGTCTCGTGGACGAACGTCCTGCTCACGTTTGATACGTTCAACTTAGCCGGCACGGGGGCGAATAGTGCCTTCCGCGCGAAATTGGACATTAGAGCGCTGACCCTGACATTGATCAACGATCCCAGCGCGGTGCTCACACTGGCCGGAACGGTTAGGCTCACACCATCCTCAATGGTCGTTGAAAAACTGAGCATTATTCGGCCAACCGTCATCGATCTCGGCCCCGGCAATCTGCCTCAAGGCGGCGACGGCTTGCTGCGTTTGCTGCTCAAGATCGAAGGCCCCGCGAAGGACACGGCCAAGAGCCTGCTCGATGTCCTGAGTAAATTTGCCGCCGCGTTGAGCAAAGTGCAGTGGAGTTTCCCCCGCTCCGAGGCCCCAGTGCCAAACAACGCGGGCTGGGGAGTGCCGACCGGATTCGACATCGCCAGCAAAATACTCAATCCCATTGGCGAACTGGCCTCATCCCTCTTTCGCGAGATGGCCAAGATTCCAGACAAGCTCGATTCAGCCCTGGCCGGCTTACATATCGAGTTTCGCATTTCCAGCAATCCCCTGCAGTTGCGGCAGATTCTTATCCGCCCCTACGACACTAAGCCCCCCGATCCGAACGGTCTTCCCAAATATTCCCTGAGCGCGCTTGGCTTCAACCTCGACATTCAGGATGCCTGGGCGCCGGCCATCCTGATCGACGTCGCGACCGCACCGGGCGCCTACCTGCTCCTCCTCAATAACTCGGGCGTGACCGAGAAATTGGCCAGCCTTTCCACGGACCTATGGATGAAAGAGGCAAAGGGCAGCCCCCTGGCCGCCGTGCACGACGCGAACGCGCAAGGCGACCGCCCCGACAAGCCGCTTCTCGAGATCGATGTCACGGGCACACCACAGGCAAAAGGTTACGCCTTTATGATCGCGGGGCTGCAGGGCGGCACCGGCATCTTCTTCAAGCGCGCACTGGCCAAGAATGTTCCCGTCACCAACTTCCCAAATTATTCCGTCATCAATGGCCCACTCGCCTTTATCGATCCGCAGAAAAATGACTTCGATTTCGGCGTCGATTTTCAAGCCGACCGGATCCTGCCGCTTTTGGGATTAAGCGAACCGAAGGGGACGCCCGGCACCTCGTCCGGAGGCACCTTTCTCGATAAGCTGAAGGATGGACTGGGACAAGTCGTCACCGTCAAAGGCAAAGGCTTGCCAAAGCTGGACAAGCGGGAGATCACGGTTCCGCTCATCGTCACCGTTCAGGCTGCGGGGCTGACCACCGATGTCACTCTCGTCCTTAAGATCGATCTGGAAACACTAACCGTCACGATCGATGGCGATCACACGATCGACATTCGCGGTAAGCCCGTTCGCCAAAATGCCCTCGGGCTCTACTGGACGATCGATCCCAAGGCCGGCGTTGCCCCGGATGCCAAGGGTGATTATCCGCTTTTCATCCTGTCTTTCGTCAATGGGGAGACGGAATTTTCGCTCAGCCCGCAAGCCCAAATGGAAGTCCACTTTCAAGGTCTCTCCCCCGGCGGCGATGGCGTCGTCTTTGCGGCCACCGTATTCAAAATCGGGCGCGGCGGCCTCGACCTGGAGGCCTCGGTAACCGATCGGTCCGTAACGCTCAATGGCCTCAACGTACCCTTCCAGTTCACCCGCGGCTCGCTCTTGATCAAGGGCGGCGTCCTGCAAAGCGCCGCCATCGAAGGCAACGGCAAACTTCCGCCGGATCTGGTCGGCGACGTCACCTGCAATCTCAGCCTCACCTTCGGCGACAGCGGCAGCGGCATCGTGCTCAAGAGCGGGCAGGTCAAACTTGAAAAGATGGGCGAGCCGGTCGTCTGCCACGCCACCCGCTTTACGCTCACCATCACCAACATCGAGCTCGGCCTTGTCGTCGATAACGGATACCAATTCTATTTCCTGATCGACGGCAGCCTCCGCTTCACCCCCAACGAGGGCGAATTCGGCGATGGCCTCTTGAAATTCCTCAAGGACGCGGAGATCAAGCTCACCAAGTGCCCGCTTTCCGGCGATGCCGCGGTCTTGGAAAAGCACATCTCTTTTCAAGTTAGCCTCACACCCAAGGTCAACATCGCGCTCTTCGATGTCTTCAAAATGGAGTTGCGCGGGATCGGTTATCACCCCTCCTGCCCCTACTTTGATGGGGACCCTGCCCTGAGCATTTCTGGCCAGATCGACCTCGGCTTTGGGGATGTCATGCACCCCAAGATCGATTTCCACCAATTGTGGATCGCTCCTCCGAAAGCGGGCCAATCGCTGCCGCGCATCCGCGCGGAAGGTCTCGAAATCGAATTGCAGATGGCTGGCGGCGTGCGGGTCAAAGGCTCCATCCTGGCGGTCGACAAGAACAACAGCCCCACGCTTGAAGGCATCGGCCCGGCGGGATTCGAGGCCACCGGCTTCCTCGGCTCCGGCGCACTGGATATCCCCGGCTGGGGCTCCATGGAGGCGACGCTCGGTTTTCTCGAGGTAAACCGGCCGGGACAGCCCAAGAAAGTCGCCTTCTTCCTTTATCTCCAAGAGGACCAAATCGCCGTCGAAATTCCGACGCCCTTCTGGGTATTTTATCTGCGGGAGGTCGGTTTCGGATTTGGCTACCGCTATACGCTCGCCGGCATTGAGGAAGCCGACAAAGCCACCTCCGCCGCCCAACTGATCCAGATTCTCGACAACGTCTCCAGTACTCAGGGCGACCTTTCCGACTACAAGGCCTGGGCACCCGATCCTGATGGAGACAAGTTCACCTTGGCGCTCAAGGGCGCGATCCAGGCCGCCCCGGCGGCGGAGAATTGGGACCCGAAGACGGAACAGATCGCACAGAATCCTTTCCTCCTTGATATCGTCGTAGCGCTGCGCTCGGACCTGACGTTCCTGATGAGCGCGCGCGTCCACCTGGGCGTCAACTATTATAACTACCAGCTCAACGACAATCATTTCCGCTCCAACCCGATGTTGCGCGGTTTCATGTACATCTCGGTTCCGCGCAGCGAAGTCCTGCTCCGCGCCGTTTCCAACCCAGGTGGCCATATCGGCAAGGACTCTCCCATCTTCCTCGTCCCCCCGCTTCCCCAGATGCTCCAGGCCGTCGCCTTTTCGTCCACGCTCTACATTCGCCCCGGCCTGTTTCAATTCGAGATGGGTTGGCCCAATCAACTCACCGCCAACTTGATCGATTCCGGCGCCCTCAAGGCGCGGGCATGTGGTGGCATGATCTTCCGGGTGGCGGACGATGGCATGCTTTTCGGTCTTAACGCGGAAGCGGAAGCCAGCTTTTATTTCCACGCTGACGTCAGCCTCGGATTTGTTGGTGCCTCCGTCACCGCCTCGTTGGATGCGAAGATCGTGGCGAGGTTCATCGCCTACCTCGCGTGGCATTTCTCGGACTCGTTTATCTATGCCCTGGTCTCGCTCGACGCCCGGCTGATCTTCTCCATCTCGGCGTGGTTCCACATCGACCTCTGGCTCTGTTCGATCAATCTTAGCATCAGCTTTTCCCTCACCTTGCAATTCACCGCCGCGGTCGAGTTGGTCCTCAAGGCTGGCGCACCAGGCGCGCATGTCCAGGCGATGGTGGCCATCCAGGTCTTCGGCTGTTCGCTCGGGGTCGACATCAGCTTCACGATCAACGGAGGAGACCTGGACAAGGCGCGCGCGCGCGTCGCTCGATTCATGACCTTGTCTCTTACCGCAGGCGAGCCCGCACCCGCACCGGTCGCAGCCGCCAGCCAGGGAGATGCCCAGCTTCAAAATCACGCCGCCGTTCAGGACAGCGCGGCGAAAGCGGACGACTCCCAGGCCAAAACCCTGGCGGCGGCCAAGGCGAAGGCAGCCCCGTCCCGGACTGGCGCGCCCCCGGCGAGGCCTCCCTCGGCGGCAACGGCCGCGCCACTACAAACGGCATTCGCTCCGACCGATTTCTGGCTCGTCATGTACAACGGCCAGGTGCCTCCTGAAAGGGGTGCGCCCTTCCCTGCGGTGCCTGCGGGCGATGAGTACGCCTACGCACTGCTCGTGCCGAAAGACGCCGCGAAACCAACCGATGCGTCCACGGCGAAGAAAGGAGCCTTCTACTGCTCGCCTCTCCATTTCACTCACCAAAATCCGACGAAAGAGTCGCGTGCCACCGGCACATCCACGTTCCCCGACCACACGATCCAAATCAGCGCCGGCAACCTCCCTCAGGTTTGGCATTACGACTGGGGCGCGAACGCCTTCACCCAACTACCGGTCGCTTCAAATTGCACGATCAACACGCGTTGGTCGGCCCCGATTCCCACGGACGACGCCACCGAGGCCATTTTCAGCCTCTGCAATGTTTTCGACAGTTGTTTTGTCGATGCCAATCCCCCCTTGTTCGACGCGAGCGGGAAGCAAATCCCCTATCCTGATAATACCAAGATCATCTATGTGGAACCGGATCCCCGAACCTACTCGGAGCCCGGCTCCGTCGATCTCACCAAGAGCGAAAAAGACCGCGATGCCGAGCGCCTGCATATGCAGAAGATGCGCGCCACTGCGAGGAATGAGCCGAGCGAAAGAGCCTGCAATTCCCGCTCGGTGACCATGCAAATGTTCCTCGAGCAATTCGTCTCCTTTGCCCAGAACGGCACCCGCAAAGACACGACTTTGCCCTGGGGCAACGGTAGCTGCCCGGCCCATGTGGGCGACATAGGCTTGCTCTTTTACGGGCCGATTTCAGAACTCAGGAAACTCGCCGACTGCACCATCATCAAAGGGGATCAAAAGCCGAACGACACCGCCCCCGCCCCAACCTCGGGGGGGTCGATCGCGGTGCTCAATGATCGCCGTTTGTGGTTTGACCAGAGCGATCCGATCCTGCGCAATCCCACCCAAACCCTCGACTCGGAGGGCATTAAGCTCAACTGGACGCTCGCCATGTCGGAAGGTGCGACTCTTCCTCGGGTTGACCCGAATAATGCTCAGATTCTCCTGCAGGCCGAGCACCTCGTGCATCACTATGAGGTGGTCCGCAGTTGCCTCGAATTTCCGCACCTCCCATCCTCACCCATCCAGGTCAAGGCCGCCTCCACGATGGACAAGGAGAAGGACGGTGTCGTCCAGTTGCGCGCCTCCGAATGGCAATACGCCGACGCCCTCGATGCGGACACCGCCCTGCCGGCCGGTTTTCGTGAGGCGCTTCTGCCCACTCAATCCACCGAAGGCGCCACCATCGCTGCACGAGCTTGGCTCAGTTCATTCCCGGGCTTTGAATCGATCCATCTCGCCTATACCGTCACCCCAGTCGACATCGCCGGCGTGCGCGGTCTTTCGAAGAGTTTCGTCGTCACCATCGATCGCCCGCAGCCGCCGATCCGCCCGGCCCTGGCCCAGCTCTACATTCGTCAGGACTGGCCCGCTAATGCGAACGGTGGAGCCAGCCCCGCGACCATCCTGCAAGTCTTCCTCGCCCTGCGGGACGATGGCTGGGATTCCATGTTGCCCCCGACCGATACGATCGATGGCGTGACCTACACCTTCACACGCAGCTACCGGCTCATCGCCCAGCCGGAGGAAATTGAGCCGTGCGGTCACTATGGAAATAACGCCGCCACGGCCCGCCGCATCAGCCCGACCTCGATCACTCCTGTCCAGATGGCGGATGAAACGCATTTTGACATCGGTCGGGGCGAGCTCACCGGTATCAACGATTACATCAAGACGAAGTTCGAGCCAGACGAAGAGACGCAGGAAAAGTATCCCCTTTGGGCCGGACTGCTTTCCGCCCAAAACGGACCGCCCAACCTGGCGAATCAACGGCAGCAGGATCTGGTCAATCTTTTCGGCGTGCCCGTCAATAACTCCTGGCGCGGTTTCCGTTTCTGCCTGGAGACGATTGTCACCATCACTGGCCTCGGAATGGCACCGCACGAGATGGTCTCGGACCGCGTCATGGTTCCCGTCGAACACCTCATCGGCAGCAACCAGGCCAAAGCACAACTAGCCACCCTGCGACCCGATGTCGTTGAATGGGCCAAGCCGCTCAACCTTCCGGCGCTGGGGACAAATCAGGTTCGGGCCGACAGCGGTTTCGCGCGCTACCTCACCCCGAATACCCAGTCCACACTGGTTTCCCTGCTCAATCCCTCTCCTCCTCCCCCGCCTCCCGCGGTCGATGTGAAGAACCTCCTCTTTTTGCGGGATCCTGATCGCCAGATCCTGACCACCGTCTCCTTCGATGTTGTCCCGTCGGGCCTCGGACCCAATCCGGCCCTTGATCCCGACCGGAACTTGGTTGCGGATTACGAAGTCTACGAGCTCGATCTCGATTCCTACACGTCTCCTGTTTTCAGCCAGGATGCGTTTGGAAACGCCGTCCCTGTGACGCTGCAACTCGGCAACCAGCCGGATGCGTGGCGGCAGGCACGCCTGGTCGGCCGCGTGGAATTGCTCACCGACGATGTCGCCCACCTCGTTCCGGACAAGAACAACGACTTCACCGGCTGGCATGCCCACTACCCCAGTGAAACGTGGAAGATTGCCCACGCACCCACACCGCTCCCACTGGCGGTCGCTGTCCCCGGCTACCCGTCCGCTGATATTCCCAAACGAGCCGACTGGTATTCCGCGGCCGAATCGACCGTCCGGTTCCCGCAGCGCATCCCACGCCTCCGCTTCTTTCCGCAGGCGCCCGAATCGATACTCGGCGAACTCTTCCAAGACGGCACCCCTGATTGCCTGCGCTTCCGACTGACCGCGGTCGACAACTCCCCTGCCGCGAACCACTATCCAATTGCCAAAGTTAAACTGCGCCTCTGGCAGTCCATCCTGTTACCCGAGAATTGTCCCGCGCCGTTCTCCCTGCCTCCGCAATCGGGCGACTGGTTCGAATTTACTTCTACACCCGCAGCGCCGGAACCGATGCTGCCACCCTCGTCAGCGAATGATAAAATAACACCCCAGCTCGCCCGCTACTTCCTGCTTTCCATCGGAGCTAATCTAGCAGGCGACTTTGGCAATCCGGACGATATTCCAGCATTCCGAAAGTTATTGGAGAATTGGCTGCTCGATCCGAGGTACTTCCAGGGCCTGCAACTCGTCGTTCGCGCCGTCCGCAAAATTGGAAGCGAGGAGAAAGCGACGGATGTGGTTCTCCCGATCGACCTGAGCTCGTCCCAGCACCCGATGCTGGAAGAAATCATCGGCGAACTGTCGTATGGTCCCTCCAACGATACAACCGTGGATGGCCTGTTCCGTCGTTACGTGGTCAACGTTCAGCCGCCGTCGCCGATGAGCGACCAGAACCCGCTCGCCTTCCTCGCGCGTACCCAGGCAGGCCCCGACCCTTACGGGTGGGGCGCATTGCAGTCACTCGGCCTCGCCGCCGCCCTGCGCATCTTTGACACCGAAACGAATGACTTCTGCGCCCCCAAGTTGATGCTAGGTAAGGTCAATGACGTCATGGTTCTTGTGCTGGGTCGGTGGAACGGCGCCTTCAAGGAAAATAGGTATCTCGGCGCCCTCTCCAAACCTCTCGGTGAACCTTTCGCCGAGGTCCACCTCAAGCCCGGGTTCGACCGCAGTATCGCGCCGTTCGATTCCATGACGCAAAAGGGCTTGCAATCCGGTGGCTCCATCCAGAATCTCGACGAGTACGGCCTGTCCTTGGTCCAGCTTTCGTTGCGCCCCAGCGTGGTTCCGGTGTGGAGTTACTGGACTTTGAAGCTGCGATGGAATCAGAATGGTTTCTGGGATCGACGTGACGAGTCGAATCGTCGCGTCCCGTGTAACATCAGCGCGATCCAGTTACAGTTTACGCATCCCGGTACCGGCGGGGAAATCGCCGTGGCGCGCCTCGCCGGCGGCCCGGTGACGACCTTTTCCGTCGACTCGCCTGTCGGCCTTTTGGACATGCCCCTGCCCGCTCGCCTGCCGTTACCTGCGGATTACAGCGGCACCGCCGAGGCGCCAGAGCTCGCCCTCGTCTTGCGCCTGCCGGGCGACAAGAAGCCGGCCGATTTTCATCTCGACGACCCGCCTCCTCCTGATTCCAATCCTAATGATCTGAGTGGTTCCGCGATCCTCATCATTCTCGATCCGCTTCCCGACGATACGTCCGCCCTTGATCTGAATTCCAAAAACTCGCCCATCCGGTTCCTCTATAAACCGCATTCTGATTCGCTGACCGTTTCCTGGGAACAGATCGGCTATCCGGGCCAAGTCACTCCCGATCCTTTCGACATTTTCGCCGATCAGTCGGGCGAGGCATGGGCGGCGGCGTTTTCCGCCGATTCCAAAAACGGACAAATTGCGGCCGAGACAGCCTACCGAACTTTCCAGGACACTTTGATCGCGGCGCAGCAACCTCAGGACGACGCCACCCGCGCCGTGTGGCAACTCCCCACGGCCCCGAGCAACGCCACCAAGGATCAGATTGCCGCAGCTGTCTCATTCGCGACCAGCTATATTCCCTGGCTGCAACGATTCCTCGATTACACCGCCGGCGTGCCCGAGGACCCAAGCCCCGCCCAGGCACCCTGGCTCGCGCTGGCTGCGCCGCAAAAGGCGCTTCCGTGGCGCCTGGCTCCAGGCAGCGACGGCCAAATCACCGTCAATTTCACCCACTCCGATCGCTGGGCCAACGCCCGCGCCTATGCGGTCAAGCCGATCAGCCGCTATCATCACGTGCTCAAGAGCACTGGCCTCGTCCTCCAGCAGGACGCTGCCGAATTGGTCCCGAACAACACAGCCGGCTGGAGCGTCGGCTTCGCGGTCGCGGTCACGCATCGGACGGAAAAGGTGGAACGTCCCGTCCTTTACCCCATACCCACGCACTTCAATCCGGCTGGAGACACCCACCTGCACCTGGTAGTGGCCCGTCACCCGGAGGAACTTCGCGCCCTGTCGAATCGCAGCCTGATGGCCAACCTGCAAAAGCCCGGCTCACTTTGGGCCCATTCGCGCAGCTATCTCTTCACGGACTGGCTCACGCTTTTCCAGGCTCAGGTTCCCTACCGGAGCTGGCAGGTCCTGCCGCCGCACGCGCCCACGACAGCTCCCGCCGGCACGCGCCCCTTGACGCTGGACCAGGCCCGCCTTCAATTTTTCGCCGATCGACAGTCCACCCTCTTCGAGGGAGCCAGCCTGCTCAGCATCGATCCGATTCCGCCCCACTATGACCTCTCCATTCTCTGGTACGAACGGGCTGGCCTCGTCATCTCCGAACCGGCCAGCGTTCGCTACCTGGATTTGCCCCGGGTTGATTTGGGGGCGGCGCCAGTCGATCCTAATACACCGATCTTCAATCTTCCTTTTGTCTCGGAACCTCCCGGCCTTTCGGTGGTGAAAAACGGCGAAACCATTCATCTTTTGCTCACCCATCCGCTCGTTTCCCATGCGCAGCTGACGCCGTTATCGGCCCGCGACTGGATCGACACCGGGAATGACAACGAGGTCGCCTGGGTGCCCGATCCCAACATTACCTACATCCTCCAGCGGGCGGCGGCGCCGAACTCTCCCGCGGCGGATAAATACCGGGAGGAAGACGCACAAATCCAAATCGGCTGCCTCGATGAAGGCGCGCCGGATCCTGCGGCGATCCTTTCCCGCGCCCGCGGCACGCGCTACGAGTCGGCCGGGGCTCCCGCGATTCTGCCTTCGCCTAACCTGCCGGCCATCCCACTACTTACCCAACCCCGTTTCCAAGCCACCACGGCATTGAAGTTTTGTGAGCAAATCCTTTCGCCGACAGCCATCGAGCAGGTCTTGGTGAATGCCGCGGACTATGGAACTCCGGCCGGGATGCAGCTCTTCAACGGCGCGGCCAAAGATTTCGCCGTGCTCCTGTACGGGGCAACGCTGGCCTTCGACCTAAATCCTGGCGCCCTCGACCTGCCGAGCTACAAGCAAGCCTTGAACCTGTTGCTGATGAATCTGTCGCATCGCGTGGCGTGGCTGGAGAAAGAAATGCCCGTGACCAATCCTTACGTCGTGATCACGCCTTTCAAATTGGCGCTTCAACAGGCCATGCTGGAATTTTCGAGCATCTTGGATCAGGCAGCAAGCGCCCCGTTACTCCGCATTAGTTTCCAGAACCTCTTCACCCTGCCCGCGCAGATCGAAGTCGGCGCCACCGCCCAGCAGTTGACGACGCTGTTCGCCTTGGACAATACGGGCGTGACGATCAATCTTCCCGCGCCACCGGCAGATCCGATTTATCTTCGAGTCTGGAATCTTGCGCCGAATAAGGTCATCGAAAATATGCGGAACAATCAGCCCCATTATCCGCCGTTCGTCGCGGCGGGTGGAAAGCTATCGATCATTTACCGGCAGAAGTTGCTTGGGCCCATGGAGGAATTTCAGCTCAAGGTCATCGACTCCCGCGCGCAAACCGTGCCCCCACTGCCCGCGCCGGTTGTTCCCCCGCCGGCACTCCCGCCACCCCTCCCGAATAACCCGGGTATGCTTACCGTTTCGATCGCGCAGCTGCCCCTCTGCGCCATTTAAGGAGTACGCCCATGCCCACCCAACTTCCTGCCTTCTCACTCTGTGGTCCGCAACTGCCGGGAGCCGCTGCACCCAACCAGGTCTTTTGGACGACGCGGTTGATCGCGCCCAATTACGATTATGTACACACGCAGCAGGTGGAGCGTATTCATCCCATCCGCACGATCCTGCTGGATGCCAGCGCCGGGATTGCCGGCCCTGCTCGTCCGCTCCCCCCGCGCCTAATCGATGCCTACCTGACCACCGCGCGAGCCGGCGACATGACGACAACAGCAGCGGATCCGATCCCGCTTCCCCAAATCCAGATCACCCTCCAGGCGCCGGGCGGAGTTCCCATCACGCTGAACGGATGGACCAAGCCTCAGGCTCCCAATGAAACCGATGGCCTTTATCATATCACGGCCGCCCCGTTGCCCTGCTCCGATGCCGACTGGGCGTGGCAGGCGCAAGGTCATTACGGCATCCGCGTCCCCGCCTTTCGCCTCCTTCAGGGAGCCATCCCGATCGTCACCCAGCAGACCATGCTGTTTGGGAATCTCCGGTTGACCAATGACCCTAACACCAACCAAGCGACCATCTGGCTGGTTCGGGATGGCATTGAACTTACCGCCGAGATCATGGTTCTCGGGCAACTACTGACGGGCGTTTTCCTTCTCCGCCCGTCCACGGCCAACACCTTCCGGCTGACGCTCCTGCCGGATCGCCTTGACGTCCATGCCGCGACGCCGACTTCGAGTTGCGATACTTGGCGGAATCATTGGAATTCCGTCGTGCAATTATCAGGGGACAAGCTCCCGGGCTACCAAATCGACATGGCCAAGGGCCTGCCCAGCCTGAGCTGGATCTTCAGGATCGACGGAGCAACGAATACGCTCCTCTGGTCCACGGACAACGCGGTGAATGTTCCGGGCGACACCATCAACGTGCGTTTGACCGGACCGGCGAACCGGCAGGGAACCGGCGGCGAGATCGATCTCAAGCCGCCGGCGTGGTCCGTGGAACTGGTCCAATACGGCGCGCCTGCGCCTGCCACCCCTGCGGTCTTTGCGGACGCCATCGCGCAATCGGGCAATCTTTGGAGCGCGGGCGGCAATTGGCAGGCCCCTTGGAATTCGGACCCTGCAACGGATCCTGCCTACCAAAATTTCATCGCCGCTGCCAGAACGCGGTCGGTGATTCAACCAACCCCAGCCCACCCGCGTCTGATTATCTCCGCCGCCATCCTGCCCGCAAAAGTGCCTTCCAGCGAAGCGGGAATTGGCGCTCCCGTCCACGATTGGTTCGACATCGTGACCCTGCCACCACCTCCACCTCCGCCACCACTTCCTCCTCCTCCTCTTCTTCCCGCTCCTTCTCCCACCACACCGCAGGTGACGAACGTAAACGTCCAGTGCCAGGACCGCAGCCTCATCTTCGACGAATTGGAACTGGCCCAAGCCTTGCGCGCCGCCCAGAACTTGCCCGAGCCAGCGCAGGGATTGGCCGTTCGCAATCTCGACCGGCCCCTGCTCTGGGGCTTTTTGCCGCTGGACGATGGCTGGTTACAATTCCCCACGCCCAACCGGCCCGCGCCCGATCCGGCGCTGGATACCACTTACCTGGTTGGGCCGAAGTCGGCCCCGTCCAATGTGCTGACCGGGTACCTCGACTTCGGGGAGCAGTTGAACCTGGCCAAAAATCTCTCCGCCGCGGATCCCTTTTCCGTGACGACTGCACCGTGGAATGTTTCCGTTTTCGCCACCCAGGCCATTTCCATCAGTCTGGTCATCGACACGATCGATCACACCCCGGTGGGCGCGTTTGTGCGCCTCATTCGTCCGCAAATGGAAGCGGATGGCTGGCTCTGGCTTTCGTCCGATTGCCCGGATGAACTGGAAGCCCTGCCGCGTCTCGGCGCCGGCCCGGGCCAATACCTGAATGTCTCCCTGCGCGTTCAAAGCACGGAGCCCGACCCCTACCTCAACGTGCGCCTGCCCCAGCTAACATTTCAGTATGCGCGAAATGGCACTGCCTACGACACGATCAGCGATCGGGTGCTTGAACTCGATCTCTTCTTCAATCCCAACGCGCAGGGCTGGGACGATTATCTGCATCACGCGCAAATGGATGTTGAGTACCGGGCGCTTACCGGCTTGACGAGGCCGCCACCTCCCGCTGCCCCTGCCACCGATGCCCATTACAGCCTCTTCCCTTGCGTCCGGTGGCAGAGGCACCGGGCCATGCCGCTGGCGAGCACGATGTCAATGACGCGCACGGTCACGGCCGCCATCCCGCCGTTGGAGAGCCGCGACCTAGTTCCGTTTTTCTTCCAGCCCGACTTGCCGGTGAGTCTCATCAATCCCGCGCCTCAACTCAGGCTAGCATGGAATTTTGCCATTCCCACCACTCACGTCTTCCCCACCCTCACCCTGGCCACGATGGCCCCTTCACGAAGCTGGCCTTGGGCGTGGGATGTAAACGGGCTTCACGAAGGCATTTCCCTGGCGGCGCTCGGGGCTCCCGGCGCGGAACTCTCCTTCTTCAATGTGATCAACCCCATCGCGGCCCCGTGGCCCATCGCCGCCAGCGCGCTGCGCTACGATCTCCCCAGCCTGGACGAGGCGTTCGCCAATGCAAAACTTCCGCCTGTCCCTGCGATCAAGGGCGCGGATAATGCGCCGCCGCCACCGCCGTACGAACCGCCCGCCCGGGCCCTGGACTGGGAATCCATGCGCAAGCTTTGGCAATTGCGCAAGACCCATCACACCCTCAGTCGGGTGATGCACAGCCATCTCGTTCCCTATTCCATGAGAGGCCCCGGCAACAACGCGATCGATCTCGTCGGTGGCTGGACTTGGCCGGTCAACGGCACCTTCCACCAAGGCCAACCGGCGAATGCGTTGCCCTACGGGACGATCACCATCGGCGGAACGGACCTGACGGGAAATGAAGCCCTGCTCGGCCTCGAGGGCCCCATTCCCATCACGAAGCCGCTTCCTCAGGGCGCTGCTCCGGTCAACGTTCAGGTCGACGTTACCGGATACTCGCCGGGCGCCTTCAGGGACGGCGCATTCCTCCGCGATTCCCGCGGCGTAGGCCTTGACTCCGGGGTGCTCTCGAACGGCACGTTGCATCGCAAGGTTTCCTTCCTGGACAACGGTCTCTATCAGGAAGCAACCCTGGTCTCCCTCACCCGGCCCGTCGCGATCGACGGCTTGAACGGCCTGTTTTGGCTGAAGGACATCGGTTTCACCGGGGCTTGGGCTTTGCAAGCTTCCGAAGGCGGCATCAACGCCTGGCAGGATCGCAACTTTCCCTTTCAAGGCGGAGAGTGGCGGCTGTGGTCACAAGTCGACACGCAAGCGAGGGAGGGCTTGGAAACAGGGCGCAACCTTATTTCCTATTATGGGTTCGGGTTGGAGCCTCTCCAGTTGACCGCCTGCCAACTAAACGGGATCGGGACAGAGGTCCAGTCCGCGACTATTCGTTGCCTGCTCCATCTCGGTCCCCGGTCGCAAACACCCAACCAGGGAAATTATGTGGATGTTCTTCTCCAGCCCTCGGTCAATACCCCGGGCAATCTCAAGATCCAACAGATCAACCTCCCCAACCACGATCTCGAATTTGCCTTCCCCATCGAGGATCCCGCGGCGGTCGAACGGCACGCCCAGCTAATTGTCCCCGCCGGAGGAGTCATCAGCAATCAACTCTCCCACCAGAACTCGACCCTGATCATCACCCTTTTCGGCCAGGAAATGCAGTTGGCCGGAACCACTATCGCCACCGCGGGAAACCTGGTGACGATTCATTGGAATGGACCTGCGGGAAATGCGCTAGCCCCCGTTGCGGCCGGCAGTGGCACCTTGGGTATCGCGCAACTAACCCTCAAGGTTCCCACGGAAATTGACACGATTGTCGCCCCGCCCAAGATCACCCTTTTCAAGCGGTGGCTGGCCTTGCTTCCCACCGATACCGTCTTGGCGAATGCGCCTGTCCCTGCCGTGCTCGGAATTCCCGCGCTGTTTGTGGAGAGCACGTGGACGTACGGCGCGCCGGCTCCCTCATCCACCGACGTCTACATTTTTGGAGAACAAGTCATCGCGAACGGCGCCGATCCAGAACAGGCGGTGAAGGAACTTTCCGGCTCCGTTTCGCTGAACCTGAAAGATGTATCGTACAATCCGCTTCAGTTGATGACTGCCAGCCTGCTTTCATTGGGTCTCGTCGCGAAATTGGACAACGCCAATCAACGTCCCTTTCCCGGTGTTATCGATCTGGCCGCCGGCTACGTCCATGCCCAAGTCAGCGAACCAGACGCCGCCAATGATCCGCAACCGCGCGTCGTGGCGGAAGCGACGCGCCGTCTGCGAGGCAGCGGGCACAACCCCTACGCGTGGATGGGAGCGTTGACGGCGTACCTTCACGTTAACGCGCACAATCTGCTGCAGTGGCCGGAGGTGACGGTAGTCGGGGGGCAAATTCAGACTGCTCCGAGCCAGGACGATGTTCAGCCTCATCGTGCCGTCCTTCTCCCGCAGAACCCGACGGCCCTGCTCGACTTCAACGGAGCGAATCCCCGCAACCACTCGGTGATCTACCGGTTTTGGGGCCAAACCGTCTCCTTCGTTGCCGCATCGACCTTGGCCGATCCTGTCGGCGCCGCCGTCATCTCGTTCCCAGTGGAGGCGCAGCATGTCTTGACCCCTCCCAACCCAGCTGACCGGGAAATCAAATTCACCTCGGTGGAAACCATCGTGATCGGGCGGCTGAACAGCCTGGCGCCGATCGTCCATCCCAACGATGCGATGCCGCCGAACCCGGATACCCGTGCATTCAACTACGATCCTCTTACCTTCGGGGCGCGCTATAACATTGAGCCCGGCACGGTGAACGCTCTACCCGCCATGCCGACCGCCGGCATCGGACGTCTTTGCTTCATGCTGCAAGGCGCCCTGGGCTTGCCATTCCGGGTGGCTGTTCACGACCCGTTATTTACCCGAAGCACGGTCGCGGCAGACCAAAATCCTCTCGTGATCGCAGGTGGTTTTGCTGGTTTGATGACGTGGAAGGACCAGCCGAGGCCGAACCAAAGAATCTCGGTCCCGCTCATCCGCCTGCCCGTTTTCGCGGTGCTGACGGGACCGGGCTCGAGGGTGAGGCTGCCCCAAAATGGTGGACAGAAATCCTACTCGTGGGCCGACTTGGGCTGGAAGGAAGTGGAAATGCGACTGCGTTTTGCGGCCACGCCCGCTTCCAAGGCCTACGCGGATATCCTCAGTGCCATCAAGCTGGCGGCCGGCGCTGACCTGGCCGCGGCGGCCCTGCTGGCGGATCAGGCCTTCCCGGCGCTGCCCGAGCTCGACTTTCCTGGATACCCACCCAATAACCCGAACGCTCAAGGGAATACGGTATTCTTCCCAGCCGCCGCGCTGGCGGTGCAGCAGCTGTTTCATGAGGCCGCTGTCCAAGGCGCGATCGACCCCGATTCACCCACGCAATACAGGCTGCCCACCGCCGTGGTTACGTTGCTCTCCGACACGAACAATCTCGCCGCGAGCCTGCGCCCTGCCCAATCCGCGGACGACACATCCCTGACGCCGGCGGCGCAGCAGGCGCTGCTAGTCACCCTGGGCGATGACGTCGTGATCTGCCATTGGCCGGATGTGTCCGGTCCGGCGAATGTCATTCCCCTCCGGGCCAAGGGCGCAGTGGATCATCCGCAGCCCGTGGCGGCCCTTCTCGCCAGGGTCGAGTCGAAGTACGCCTTCAGCTACGGCGCTTTTGACCTGAGCACGCCTCGGCGGCGCTTGGCCTATCGCGCGCCCGCGGCCAACCTTAATTTTCCCGAGGCCCAACGCGGTTATCCCATCCAGCCGGGAGACTTGTCAGGCGCCACCCTTTACCCCTGGCTCTACCCGGCTGAGGAAAACCACGCCTCCCCCGTCCGGGATGAATTCCCGCTGGCCCAAGTCGCCCCCGGTTCTCCTCTCTATGCGCCTGCCCGTTTAACCGGCATCGCCGGCCTGGCCCACGGCATCGCGCTGCCGCGTCAGGCGGCACCGGAGGATTCACAGCCCATCTTCCTATCCGAAGCACGAGCACCGATTTATCAGACAGATGCGGTCTATCAAGGACTCCCGGGCAATCCCATCGGCTGGCTGTCGCCGGGGCATGCGCGTCCGCGGTTGCCGGGGCCGGTGCACGTCCAGCGTGCCATCTCCGATCTCTACGCCGGGACGAAGCCCCTTCCCACGGTGCAGTGGATTGTACCGAATGGGACGGACCTCGCCTCGGTTGGCGATCGCGCCGGCATCTCGCTGGCTCGCATCACCCGGCTGGAAACGGCGGTGCCGCTGGAAACAGTTGAACCGGAGGTCGATTTTGACGGAACGATCGCGCGATTCGGACATGCCGCCCAGGGTGGCGCATGGCATGCCCGCACGGAACGCACCCCGCGCCCCGGGCGCCTGCCGCAAAATACTTACACGACATCTCCTACGCCTTCCACACGGGTCAACCGCCGCCCGTGTCCCTCTACCCTGTGGCTCAAGCCCTCTTGCGATCTGGTGCGCGGCCCGGCCGACATCATCTCCGGGGAATTCCAAAGGGATACGACTACCCGGGTCGTAGCTTGGACCGCCAAGTTCATCGCGGGCGCCGAGTGGGACGGTATGGTAACGGACAAATGGGATGGTTCGATTTCGCTCACCATCGAATTCGATATCGCGCCCACGGTCAATGCGCCGGACATGCCGTCGCCGACCGAACTTTTGCGCATGATCTTTCATTTCGTGGACGCAAAAACACTGGTCAACACGGCCAGCCTGGTCATCGGGGGTACGACCCTGGCTTACGCGAAAATCGATTTCGGCGCATTCGCTCCGCCGGGATCTTTCAGCATAGTCACCAGTCAGGTCCACCATGCGGTGGTGCGCACCGTCCTTCGATTCGACTCGGATGCCGCGGATAATCTATCGTCCCCAGCACAAATCGCCCAGGCTTTCGTCAAAACGACCACGTTACCCGACGTCGAATTGCGCCTGAATATCTTTGCCGACGCGCCCACAAACAATACGCCGTTTACCATCCCTAGCCTCCCCAACTTTCCGGGTTTTCTACTCTCCCGCACGGCCGGCGTCATGCTACCCTTCGGCCAAACGCGGCCGCCAATCACGATGCGCATGGCCCTATCTCCCGTGTTGTCGGGACGGGGTGCCCTTCCGCTCCCGCGTCATTCCCTCGTCTTCAGCGATCCGGATTACGACCGCAGTCTCGGCTCGATGCCGGCGATGCATAAACTACCCGTCCTTAACATCACCGACGCCGGATTGTTGCGCCGCGGCCAGCTCAACGGCTATCTCTACGCGGATCGCAAAAAAGCTGAACTGGACGGCCGGCTTCTCGTCATGGCCGATTTCTCGTTCGACCGGCCTCTTCCCGGCAACATCACCACACCAGATGACTACGATACCAGTACCCAAGGTACATTTGTCCTTAGCTTCCAGCGCATTTCAAAAAGCGGCGATAAACCTCAAGACCTCTTTCTTTTCGACCAGGCGCCCCTCTCCCCTATCAACATTTCCCTGGGCCAGGTTTATGAAATTCCGATCGCGCTTTTGCGCGACGCCAAGGGAAACGCGATCCTTGTCCCGGGCGACTTGCTCAGCATGACGATCACGCACACGCAAGGCAACGCTCAAGACCGTACCATCACGTTCTACGATAACGCGGGCACCAAGATCGCAGTAACCATCGACCCTAATGCCCCCAATGGGAAATTCTATTCGCGCAACCTGCTCATTGAAGTCTCTGGCACGCCCGTCGCGGAGCCGCCGCCCGCGCTTTACGCCGCGCTTTTGCGGCGCACGGAAAATGGCAACGCGCGGATCTCGGTCCCGCTCCATGCCCAGTCGCCTTATCCCTGGCGCATCGCCCCGATCAACGCCAAGGCCGACTTCCGCGCAGGATTCGTCCGGCGTTCGGCGTTCTTTGTCTGGTCACTGGCCCGGCCGGTCATGGAGTGGGGGCCGGGCCCCATCAGTTCTGGCGTCTATCTCCTAAAAGTGGAGCGGAACGGACAAACCTATTTGCCTTACATCACGAAAACCGAAAACGAATTCACGTCGTTGCGAACGGTCTGATCCTACCGACGAGCCCTCGCCATGAAGAAATTCAAGATTCTATCCTTGGACGGAGGTGGCACCTGGGCTCTCCTGCAAGTGCGCGCCCTCCAACTAATCTACGGGCCGAGCGTCAAAGGACATGAAGTTTTAAAGGATTTCGACTTGGTTGCCGCCAATTCCGGCGGATCGATCACCGCGGTCCAAGAGTCGGAATTCGACAGCCGAAACAGCGCTGCGAGATCCCCCCAAGAGGGGACCTTAATTTTGAGCGGCACTTTGTACCACACCTGACCCCACCAGGGTCAATGCTTTCGATTCAGCTGGCAGACAGGAGAATGAGCAGGTGCCCTCAGCGCCCGCGTCACTGCACCCCGAATCCTGGCTCGCTGCCCACAGCCTCATTGATGCTCAAGGGATGGATATTGTGAGTGGAGTAGAGATTGTCCAACGGATTAAGCTGAAAGTAATCGACCTACTTCTTCTGCGGGGACCGTTCGCGCAAAAAAAAAGCGGGAAGGAAGTCAGGCGATGCGGGATTCCAGAAAATCACCGCATCCACACCTTGCGAATCGTTGGATCGAAAATAGTCATCTAGGGCCAGTAAAACGGTTCGAGTGATTCCGGCGTAAATGGTGATGGCCGCGACGTTAAGTCGCGCTTTTCCACCGGAGGCAAACGTCTTGGACCTTATCAAACAGACCAAAAGGCGGACGGGTATGATGAACGATGCGGACGAGATCACCGCGGCGGCGCTTCACCTGCAAAATGATGGAAAAACCGTCCTCGAACACGATCAGCCAGTCGTTGTCGCCGCCACCCTCGGCCTTCGGAGACGGGCTGATACTCTTAACCTTCCTCAAGCAGCCCAACCACCAAACCTCGTTGAGCACGTCGAGAAGTCCCGGGCGGTTGGCCAAGCGCTTCTTGACCTTGAGCATCCAGTCCGGCCGCAACATCCGATGACCGACGTCGCAGACTCGCGCCAGGTACGTCAGCGGCGCCGTGTCCAACCAGGTGCCCCCATCCACTTCGTTTTGGGCGGATGAACAATGGCAAAGGTCACGACATCAGCGTTGTCGATTGTGCAGGTGGGATCACCTGTCAGAAACTCCAGCTGCCGCACCGGACCGGGCGAAGGGTGGGTCGTGAGCCTCTGCTCAACACCGGTGGCTTGGAAGAATGCCAGCACACGTCCGGTGTGGTCCGCGGCGATCTGCGGACCATAACCATTGTGCTCAAGAGCGGCCGTAATTTCGTGGAGAGTCATCCGGAGCCAAGGAAGTCACCCTGAGCTGAGCCAAGGATATTATAAGGTTCACTATCCGGAAAGATTACAACTGCAATCACGGATGCTGACTTCGGTTCCATTTCCCCTAAGGCGACGAGCGCCTGGTCGAGTTTGTTCCTGTTTTCAGACCGGGTTCCACGAATGGTGACGTGCGTCCCGATGCCAACCACCTCTCCCTGCGCCGGGAACGCAGCGCATATAATTTCCCTGCCTCGAACCTGAGCGGGCGAACGTAAGGTTTCCTTAACGGTAGAATCGACCAGCTTCCAATACGATTCCTGGTTTTCGAATGGAAAACTAAGGAAAACGATACAGGTCTCGGTCCACCCCAGGTAGCGTATGGTCTCCGCGCGTTCCACGACATCGCTCCACCATTTATTGAGTTTTAGCGTTGGTATCTTCTTCGGCAGCCCGAGATCCCTACGTAAGAGGAAAGGATCGAGCGCCTTTGAACACCATGCCAGGTTAATCCTGGTATTGGTATCGACCGGCCACCTACCACCTCCAAGATAGTAGGCGAGCAAATCTAGTTCGTCGCCCATGATCTCGAAATTTGCCTCCAAGGCGGCTCGGCGATGGAGATAGTGCAGGCGCTGCCCTGGCGACTCGATCACATAAAGGAAGTTCTCCAGGTCGACGATTGAGAGCGAAACCGCCGGCGGTACGGTCAGGGTCAGCATCCCGGCCCTCTGAAGCAATTTGTGCTGGCAAGCGATCGAGCCCCAAAAATCCAAAAGGACGTTGAGACGGGTGTATCTGGTGACGCCAGTCACGTCAACGACGAGTTCAACATCACGGTCGTCACGAAGCCGCACTGGAGTTACCTGTTGAGTTAGAAACCTTTCAAAGCCGAAGCCTTGCTCCGTCGGCTCTTGAATGAGTTTTTTTAATGTCTGCTCCAGACTGAGCCCTCCCCGCCGTGCGGTATCTTTGATTCGACCTGATTTGCATTCGATGATCAGTGCGTGTTTGTCCACGACGATCAAAATGTCGTTTTCGAGGTCCTTACCCGACTGAGGGTCGTGCCACTTCAGGTTGCGATACATTTTCGCGCCTGGCACAAGGTCACCTAGTAACCGAGCCGCCTTGTCCTCCGTGTATTCCGCCCTTCGCTCGTGATAGGCGGTTTTCATGTCCTCACTATGACTCATCTGGGCTTCGAGCATTTCCAATCCAAAGCTCACGAAGCTCGAGAAGACAGGCCAGAAATACCGATCGTCGGACACCTGAACAAACGGTTTTTGCCAGACCGGATTGTTAAGAAAGAGGTGTTCAGGGTTCGACGACGCGAGTTCTCCAAATTTGAGACTCCACTGCGCCATCGCGTTTTTAACCGCGCCGGGTCGCGCTTGCCCCAGGTAGAAGGATTCGATTTCATCGATGCGCGCCGAAAAAATCATGGGATGCACGCGCTCGCTGTGGTTCATCAGTCCCGTTTGAGTTTGCTTTGGCGTTGTGCATTGCCGTGCGTCCTCAGTGAGGAGGAAATCGAGTTCGTCTCCCGACAACCCAAAGTTGCGGGCGTAGACCCGGATCATCGCTTCCCGGGTGCTCTGGGTGAAGCTATCCTGCATGGCCTTTCGATACCAATTGAGCCGGGCTACGATCTCGGCCATGTAGCCTTCGCATACGCCGATAAGGCCGGTAAAGGTGACTCCCCGACTTTCGAATAGAAGTGGATCCAGTGGCGCAAATAGCTCCTTTAAGTTGCGCATGATCTGCCCCTGGCTTCCCGGATTGCGCACCATTTGGGTACTGGTGCGGGCCTGCTCCCGGATGATCGTGGCCAATCCTCGTTCTTGGGCTAACCGCTTCATGGCGAAACCGGTCCCGACTGTCTTGAGCAGCTCATTCATCTCCATCCGAATGTCTTTACCGGGAAACTCGTCGCGCAACTGTGCCTCTGGTACGGCTAGGATGAGGGCCTGAAGTAATTCTACATTGTGCTGTGCAGCGGGCTGATACTCGGACTCCTCCCGATAGTTATCGTAGTAAGCCGTATCGTAAAAAGCAAAATGGGACAGGAGCGTGACCGGGGCACACGCGCGGACGAGAACCTGCAATCGCGCCAGGCTTTGCGCAAAACTCTCGCCGGCCTCCCTACCCTCCACCACCGCCATCTCATGGAGTTCTTCGGCCGTATGCTCCAACAACGGATTGGTCCCGAAGTGCTCGAATGATAGATGCTGGGGCAAGGATAACCCGATCGGTTCGCCATGTGCATCGAGGTGTATTGGCATATTGGCTCCGGTAATTCGTGGCTGAAGTGCAAGAATTCTCGGCTGGCAACTGGAGGGATGCAAGACTCCCTCTTAATCCAGCAGCCATTGACGACAGACGTAGATTTCCCTCCAATGTGTCATGCCTGTAGACGGAGGAATCGTAGCGATCAGTGGATTTCTCTACCAAATCTATACGGTCGGCGGACTCATTGCGGAAACCCAAATCCTTGGCCGCGCAGACGACTCGACCAGCTTGGGAGCCTTGGTCAGGCTAACGCGTGCCGGCATCGTCGAGAACGAGCGGTTCGACCAAGATCTCGTACTAAGTCCAATCGCGCGCGACTGCGATCAAGGGATCGCCTTGGTCCAGATGAAGTATTCGGGCGACGGAATGGAATCGGCCAACATTTCTCACGAAGCGCTGAGGACCGACGTTATCGGCCCGTTCCTCGAAGCCACAAGGGCGGCGGTGCAAGAACAGAAGACCGTTACGAGCTATTGGCTGGTCACCAATCGTAACGTGCCAGGGACGCCACAAGACGGATGGACCCAACCAGAGAGAGACGTTTACGCAAAGCTGACCAAGATTCAAGATGCTCAAATCGCTAGCTGGAGAACCAAGATCGACGAGTTTTCAAAGCAGTATGGCCTGACTGATACAGAAATTCTCGAAGGTAGAAGGCTGCTCTTCGGAACCATCTTCGATCAAACCCAAGGGGTCAGGCGGGCTTATCAACTGGTTTCTTCTGACTTCCTCAGATGCCTGGCGGGAGGCCAAAGGGCCAAACCACTCCTACGAGCTAAGGCGCGCCCCGAGATGCTGCGTGAAGTTCGGGCATTCGATGCGGACGTGACCGGACAAATCGCCCGTCGCGACATTCTCCGCCGCGCCCTGAACGAGGGTGCCAACCGAGCTCTCATCGTCTTCGAAGGTCCCGGCGGCGCCGGCAAGACGGCCACTCTGTACGATTGGGCCAAGACGTTGGCCGAAACAGAAAATGCGACCCTGCCGATGGTTGCCATCCGACAAGCGGGCAGACTGCCGGAGAATTGGCCCGGCAAGCTGGTAAAACAGTGGAACCCCGAGATGGATTGCGAAGGACTGAACGAGGCGGTTGAACGGCTGCATATCGCCAACTCTCCAAACTCTCCACCCATCCTCCATCTCGGTCTCGACGCTATCGACGATGAGTTCGCATCCGCGGAGGTTGCTGAGAACATCAAAGCCTTGGTTGAAGAGTTCGCGCAAATCGACCGGCATTGCCAAGCAGCGGGAACGCAACCCACAGCCAGGTTAGTGGTCACCTGCCGATCCTACAGCGATTTTCGTGTCTTGCGGCTCTATGAAGCACTCTCCGGCGGCGAGCCGGACAGAAGCCGTGCGCCTCTTACTTACCAATTTGGATTCTTCTCTCGAGACGAGCTTCAACAAGCCGTGGAAATAAACTGCCCACAACTCGCATCCGAAATCTTCGGCCATGTTCCGATACTCTCCGCCATTGAGCCTACTTTCGTAATCTCCAGCTCGGGAACCAATACAATGTGGACGTCGGGCATGGAGACCGGCGCGCTGGGCGAGATTCAACGAGAACCGATGGCTGCGATCATCGCGCTTCGTCGCGATTTTGTCCAAGTATTGATCGACCCGGTCATGTGGCGTGCATTCGTAGGACTCAGTCCGGGGGACCGTCTTGCCTGGTTACGCGGAAACGAGGCGATCGATCTCCAGTTGGGAGCATCCTACGTCGATCGTTTTGTTCGGAAGGCCGCCAGAAGAGTACAAATCGGCATCGGCCAGATGAAGATGGCGTTGCGAAGCCTTGCACAGGACGTTGGCGCGCAAGCCCGTTTTCGGTCGGTTACAGACTGGGTTTCGGGTTGCTGTCAGAACAATCGGATGAGCGAAGACGCTGCGCTGCGGTTCATGCGTGAAGCGAGATCCGGTGGTCTCATTGTTGATGATACGCCAGACTGGTGGCAGTGGCGCAACGATATCGTCGCGCGATCCTTGACCGCAATGGAGGTGCCGCATGGAACCTGAAGAAAAAGACAGTCTCTCCAACGCCCTTTCGAACGAGACGAGAGTGCCGATTATTTACGAAAAGCTCGATGTGCTCAGGCAATTGCCCTTGGAGACAGTGTTTGCCAAGGACGAACTGCTCGAACTGACCACCACAGCGCTCAGCCGGCTACGCGACGCGTCAAGAAAAGACCCAACACTGCTTCGGCAGAGCATCGTGGACTATGCGCTTCCGGCCTGCATGACGGAGGCGACCGAGGGTCAGGCCGGGTTCAATCTCTATCTATGCCGCGAACTTCTCGGCGAGTGGCTTAACGAACTACCTACCGCCTGGTACCTGCCCCTCGTCGAGGAGTGCTGCGATTTCCTGATTAAAAGTCTCCAGGCAGGCCACGTCCATGGTGCCGCTACTGTTATCGCCGAAATAGGGTACCGCAGCCCCAGAATTGTCGACGCATTGAAACAGGCGGTCGAAGTGGGAAGCGATGATGCGAAAATTCACGCGATGGGGGCCGCCATTTCTTTGGGCGACTACGAATCCCAACGTGACACCTATTTGTCCATTGCCCATCGCGCCACTAATGCCCTCGAACTCTATCGGGTTTCGCATGTGCTGAGTCGCCTCGCTGATCCAAGCACGCTCGAGCTAATCGCTGACAGATGGCTGAGGCCCGACGCTACTGAGTTTTCCCAGGAATTGATCTCCGCCCTCATCAACGTAATGGCTGGGATTGCGGTACGCTCACGTCTTTCAGCAGTGCGAGACCGGGCTGGAGAACTGCTCCTTCAGCTCGAGAAGCGAACCGGACGAGCCGCTCAGCACGCAATGCTCATTCGGGGCGATTTCCTCACGCATATTGACAGTTCCTGGGTCACTAGATTCCTTGTCGATGCCCTGGGAACAGAGACTTCCGATAAACAAGACGACGAAGGCACCCGGCGACTCGCATTCACTCGATTGTCGGAAAGCTGGCTTGCAGCTCAGCTCGAAGGCTGTGACGCCCCTCCGAGCGAGAAGGCCTTCAGGCTGCTCAAAAAGGAATTGCTCACCACCGATGGTTACTCCGGTCGCAACGCAACTCCACAAAGCTGGCTCAAAGAAGCTGAGGTGACTGGGCTCTTGCGCTTGGGGCGGGGAGAGATTCTTTCATGGTACGAAGAAATGCTTGAGCGGGAAGCCAGCCCCTACATCGCCCTGGAAATAACCGAAGCCCTCTCGATTTTCCGGTTTGTGCAGATTCCGCGGAAAATCAAAGACATGGTCACGGAAAAGATCGACCTATCCTCAAATGAAGATGGGCAGTTCCTGTTGCGATTGGCCGCCACCCGTCTGGTTCGCAATTCCGAGGCCGACGAGGCTTTCAACCTCCTGCTCCACCCAGGCTTGCTTTACAACGGAAATGTCATGCGGGACACGGTCGAGGCCTTGGCCGAGGTAGCTCTGCGCCAAGCTGCAGATATGGACGCACGTCCCAGAGTGGTAAACGCACTATTCGCGTTCTTTAATCAGCGGCTGGGCGAGCCAGCTATGTCAGCAGTCTGTCGGACGATCAACGCGTTGGCCTTGGCCGGCTACCTTGGACAAGACTTTATCGCGCCCTTGGAAGCATTCTTATTGAATTCGACGGAGGGCCCGGAAGCTTTTAACGGCAGCATGGTGGTGCAAGCGTTGGCGACATTTCCCAGGGATGCGCTGTCACCTGAGATCATCAGTCGAGTGGCAGGATGGGGCGCAGAACGCGATGATTGGCTGGGCTGGCGCTCCACTGAAGCGATCATCAACCTAGGCCTCTTTCAGCCGTCGATTCCCGGGATGACGGCAAAGTTCGGACTGAGTCCAAGCCCGTCGGGATGGAAATGGAATCCGGCTGCCGCACGCAGCCAGTGGGCATCGGTGTTTATTGTTCTACTTTATGGACGAGACCCGCAGCAATTTGTCGAAGCGGTAGCAACCGCATTGTTGGATAATAGTTGGGAAGCGAGCGAGCGCGCTGTGCTCACCCTGGTGGATCTTTGCCGTCGCCGCGGTTTGCCAGAACAAGAGGCGATCGGCCAAGCGCTGATTGAGCGAGCGAGGACCCGAAATCGTCCAAACTCCGCTGATTTGCGAATTTTTTCTCACTTGGCCTCTCTTGCCCCTAGGAGCTTGGACAAAGCCGACTGGAAGCAGTGGTGGCCCAATTGGACCCCCGATAGCCGGGCGGCGCTGGCTGACTCCCTTGGGCAGATTCCGCCGACCATATCCACAGCATCGAGCTTGGAAGCTTTGAAACGGCTTTTGGCCGATCCCCACTTTGGCGTCAGGAGAGCAGCTGCACGATCCCTTGCTGCCATTAACGCGGAGGAAGCCGAAAATCTCTTTACCAGACTCTCGATCTCAAACGCAATCGAAGATCGGGTGCAAGCTGCAGAGATGTCAGTCTTCCTCCCGGCTAACTCTCGAGAAGGGCCCCTTATTCGGCTAAACGATGATCCTGTCCGTCGGGTCAGGACCGCGGCCACGACAGCAAATCGGCAGTTTCACTGCCGTATGCTTGCCGCCGACTACTGGAGCAGAATCAAGGAGCTCAATGATCCCTCCAATCAAGAGCTGCTCCCCCTGATCAGGTACGTGCAGGCGCTGGCCGATGTCGGCGATGACAGCACTCTGAGCGAAATTGCGCTCAACATTCGCGACCATGAGATGTCTCCCCGAGTGAGATTCATGAAATCGCTCCTGTATAAAGAACTGGAAAAAGAGTGGGCAGAGCGACGCCAGAAATGGCCGCAAGCCCTGTCGCAGGTACGGGGAAGCTTTCATAAAGGAACAGGGGTACTCGTAACGGCCAGTAAAACTCTGGCGGGCGAGTATTCGATTTGGCGGCGGGCCGGAAACTATGCCGCAGATGCCTTGCAATGGGGTGGTGAGATCGCGGTAGCACGGCTCTCCGAAATCGACATGTTCACCAATGCTTTGGGCGGAAGCGCGTCGATCAAACTGGAAGATGGGAGCACGGGTAACATCCTCATTGGAGGAACACGATCTTCAACCAACGAACCAACCCAAATCCAGTTTTCGGGGAATGGCCCGTTTCCCAGCCTTCCAGCCGACCAAGGGACAGCGCTGGGCCCACCGTCATCATAATAACGCAGGGGTCTTTCAAGTTCCTGGGGAATCCCTACAGGGGGGACTCCAATCTTCCCTTGATTTTAGGCTTTATGAAAATCGGTTGGCTTATCAAATTTCGACTTCCGAATCGGTTGCTGAGAATGTCGTTCAAGTCGTCTCAGATACGCCTTTCGGCACGCTTGACCGAGACATGCTTTGCATCGGGCCCTTTTCTGCCAAAAGCATGAAATAGGCTTAATCTCGGCACATCCAGGGCACTTGCGGTGTCCGAGCGGAATAGCTATCTTAGCCATAGCGAGAGGGGGAATGGGTTCTGAGAGCACAAAAAGCATGTCTGCGAAGAGGCCCTGATCTCCCAATCTCCAAGGCCACCTTCACAAAGCATAAACTCCTCAGAACGGCATCTCTTTAATTTTGCCGTAAAGTGTCACCCGAGGCATTGGGCGACGTTTCATGCGACAGGTCTTTTCCGCCCAGGTTGCACCACTCAATCGCAAATCCGAACTTTTCTACGAAAGGTCCGATTTTTGAATTGAGGGTTGGTTACTGTCCTTTTCGGGCAAAAGGACAACACCGGGCTGGTCTAAGACTGGCTAGATCGGGCGCATCGTTTGTTGAATCTTAGAGATTTGACTGCGTATAACCTCGAGAAATGCAGCAGCGGTTGGCGACGGCAGCTTTTTGTTCCAAATGGCCACTAAATCGACGGGCGGGGATTTAGGTTGAAAGGGTCGAAAGACAACACCTGTTTGGTCCAAATGGCGTACGCAACTCGGCACGACGGAGACGCCCATGCCACAGGCCACAAAAACCAGCACGGTGGACATCAGGCGACTTTCAATTCGTACCTTAGGGGAGAATCCTGATCGGATACAAAAGGCGATCAATTGGTCCATCAGCTGGGGGGCTTGGTCGCGGGAAAGAAGAACAAAATGCTCCGAAGCGAGAGACGGCAGGTCGATGACTTTCAGTTTACTCAAGTTATGCTTGGCCGGGAGCGCAACCACCAGCTTGTCCCGATAGATGAGTTCCTGCGCAAGGTCATTTCGGTCGGCAGCAGGAATAGGGCGATTAAAGCCAAAGTCGATTCGACCCTGCTTGAAAGCGTCCAACTGTTCGGCCGGATTCATTTCGACCAGATCAATGCGGACGGCAGGGTACTTGCGATGGAATTCGTTGATGAGTCCGGGAAGAAAGGGGGCCGTCGCCGTTCCAAAAAAACCGATGCAAAGTCGACCTGCCTCACCACGGGCGGCGCGTTGCGCATGGGCAAACGTTTCGGCGGACTGCGCGAGAAGTCGTTTCGACTCATTATAAAGAGCCTGACCGCCCGGCGTGGGTTTGACTTCCCGCTTGGTCCGCCAGAGCACTGAAATTCCCAACTCGGCCTCAAGGTCCTTGATCTGCCTGGTCAATGCGGGCTGGGCAATGTGGAGTTTGCGGGCGGCAGCGGAAAATCCCTTTTCTTCCACAATCGCGACGAATGAGCGCAGATGACGCAGTTCCATGAAAACGATGATAGCAAAACGGCATGGGTCTAATCAATTAATACGATTTCCGATATGAATAAACTCGTGGCAGCGTTTCGTTGTCAGACAAACCAACCAACTTCAAACCAAGAAAGAAAATTCCCAATGAGCACTACCTTATTTCAACCCTTATCTGCCCAAAACGCACCTGAAGCCAGCCGCCCCGTACTGGAGAATATCCAGAAAGCTTTCGGCTTCGTGCCCAACCTGATGGCTACTTTTGCCAATTCACCGGCCGTCCTGAAAGGATACCTCGCCCTTGATGCCGAATGGGAAAAAACAGGCTTTAGCCCCTCGGAACGTCAGATTGTTCTCCTCGCAGCCAGCTTGGAAAACTCCTGCCATTACTGCATCGCCGCGCACAGCACGATTGCGCATGGATTTCTCAAGGTTCCCCAGGAAATCGTGACTGCGATCCGCGCCGGACAAAGCACGGACAATGAGCGGACGGATGCGCTCGTCGCCCTGACCCGCGAGATCGTTGCCAACCGTGGCACAGTCCAACCGACGACGGTGGAACGCTTCCTCAAAGCTGGCTTCCAAAAGGAGCAAGTCATGGAGCTGCTGCTCGGCGTCGCCCTGAAGACGATCAGCAATTACCTGGATAAAATCAGCCCCGCCACCCTCGATGCGGCGTTCCAGGCTGCTGCCTAAACAACCGGCAAACAAACTCAACCCATCCATCACCATCATGAAAACCACCACAGACGAATTGAACGAAGCGAGAAACTACTATCGCACCGAACGCATCCCGAAGGACGCCTTGGCGGTGATGGATGCAGCCACGGAAGAACTGGCCAAGTCGGGCGTCCTTGATCGCGCCCTACGCGAAGGTCAGGAAGCTCCCGACTTTATTCTGCCCGCCTCGGATGGCAAGCCGGTCCGGCTCTACGACCTTTTAGAAAAGGGACGGGTGGTCGTGGTGTTCTATCGCGGGGGCTGGTGCCCGTACTGCAATATTCATCTGCGCGGCTTCCAACGCATCTTGCCGGAGTTGACCAAACTCGGCGCTAGCTTGCTGGCGATCTCACCCCAGTTGCCCGATAATTCACTGAGCACCAAGGAAAAAAGTGAACTCTCTTTTCCAGTACTGAGCGATGTGGGTCTGGCGGCAGCCCACAGCTTCGGGGTTGCTTTCGAGCTGCCGGAAGCCTTGCTAGAGCACTACCGGCATTTCGATCACGCCCTCGACGTGAAGAACGGTCCGGAAGGGGCCAAGGAACTACCCGTACCTGCGACCTTTGTCATCGGTCGAGACCGCAAGATTCTTCTCGCCCACGTCGACGCCGATTACACCACCCGGCTTGATCCAATCGAAGCCCTGAAGGTAGTGGCATCCTAAGCAGAGCTTCCACATCAATGCCCAATAAACTAATTTATGAACGCCAACCTATTCAGTCCGCTTGTCCTTGGTACCCTGTATTTGCCCAACCGCATCGTGATGGCTCCCCTGACCCGAATGCGGGCCAGCATGCCCGGTAATATTCCGTCGAAGCTCAACGCCGACTATTACCGCCAACGTGCGACAGCGGGACTGATCATCTCGGAAGCCACGCCTGTTTCTCCTTACGGTCACGGCTACTTTAATACGCCGGGCATTCATAGCGAGGCGCAGGTTGAAGGCTGGGAGTTGGTTACCCGGGCCGTGCACGAAGCCGGTGGCCGCATTGTCCTTCAGCTTTGGCATGTCGGTCGGCAATCGCATCAGGATCTTCAGCCTGGCGGCGTACTGCCTGTTTCTGCCAGTTCCCTCGCCACCGGAGAAAAAGCACCGGTCGCTCCCGGCGTATTGAAGGATCATCCCGTGCCCCGCCCCCTCGAAACAGAAGAAGTGACAGCAGTCGTGTCCGAATACGCACGCGGGGCGACGCTGGCGAAGCAGGCCGGTTTTGACGGCGTGGAAATCCATGCCGCCAATGGTTATCTCATCGAACAATTCCTGAGTGATGCCACCAATCTTCGCACGGACCGTTATGGTGGGAACATCGAGAACCGAGTCCGCTTTCTGATGGAAATTGCCGAGGCGGTAACGAAGGTCTGGGGAGGCGGTCGGGTGGGCGTGCGCCTCTCTCCTGCGAATACTTTCGGCGGCATGGCCATGAGTGACCGCTGGGGTACCTATAGCCATGTTGTGCGGGAATTGAACCAATTTGGTCTCGCGTACTTCCACCTCGTCGAGCCTCGCATCGCGGGAAGTTCAGAAGCACAGCATGTCGATGACACGCTGAGTTCACGTCATTTCAAGCCGCTTATCACCGGACCGACCAGACTGATCTCCGCCGGTGGGCACACGCGGGAAACGGCCGAGGTGGCGATCCAATCGGGGGAGGCCGATGCCGTCGCGTTCGGGCGTACCTTCATCGCCAATCCGGATTTGGTTCGGAGATTCACCGAAAACGCCCCACTCAACCGGTATGACCGCAATACTTTTTACGGTGGCACCGAAAAGGGTTACCTCGATTACCCCACGCTCTAAGAAATTTATGATGTGGCATGGACTCGATTGGCTGGCAATGGGATTTTCCCTGGCTGCTCTCTACTTATTGGGACAAAAAAATCCGCTTGGCTTTATTAGCTTCATGGTCGCTAACGTCTGCTGGATAGGAATCGCTGTGTTCACAGACAGCCTGGCAATCCTTCTGGGTAATATGCTCTTCATGCTTTTCAACTTGCGGGGCTTTCTAGCATGGAAAAATCCACGGAAAAGCTCCGGGTAAAACCGAACGGTCGGGCTATCATTGTTATTGGCTCGCTCGTCCGGCTCGATGGAACGATTAGGTCGCGGTCGAATTTCAGCGTGTGTCGGCTAACGGTTCGACAGAGACGCGGGACTGAGCAGCGTGGGATTTGCGTAGGCATCTCCTTACGGTAAGGTTCCCCATGTTACCAAAGTTTTCGCGCCTTTTTGCTTTGGGGCTATCTCTGGTGAGTATGGTACACGCTAACGACAATGACTCGATTTCGAGCAGTGGTGGAAAATACTTTGATCATCGGCTTGAAATCGCAGTTCCGGCTTTTGCGCAAGACGATCCCCGATGGAGTGCCGTTCGGCTTGGGGTATCGACTGATACCTTAGGCGACGAAGGTTGTGCGGTCACTTCGGCGGCGATGGTGGCCTCAATTTTTGGAGTCAAAACTGACCCGCAAAAGCTGAATGATTTTCTTACACGGACTGGAGGACTAGACAATGACGGATTGATAGATTGGAGCATGGTGGCTTCGGTCGCACCGGACCGCTTGGAGTTAGCCTACAACGGCTGCGCATCTTTCGATATCATCGATACGAGTCTTCTCTCCGGAAATCCTGTCATCGTGGTGATCCCTCTACAGGACGGCGCTTACCATTTCGTGGTGATCGTCGGCAAGATTGGCCGGAACTACCTGATACGTGATCCTGCGGATTCCGCCCGGCCTTATCCATTGTGCCGGCGCACAGACAAGATTAGCAGTATTTGCATATTTCGATCCGCGCGCCTTTCGCGTTAAAAATCGAAAACGTACGTGACCGCTCATCTGCTCTCAACCCAAACGTTTTCGCTTTTGATTTGTAAGATTCTGGGTCGAGAAACGACTAACCAGGCGAATGAAGCGAACTATCCTGATACTTGGCGGCGGTTTTGGGGGCGTTTATACCGCAGTTTATCTGGAAAAGCTGATGACGGCGACCGAGCGGCAAACCACCGACATTGTCATTGTCAGTCGTGACAATTACATCGTTTTCCAACCCTTGCTTCCGGAAGTGATTTCCGGCTCCGTGGAATTGAACCACGTCATCAGCCCGATCCGGCGCTTAGCCCGAAGCGCACGGCTTTATACGCGTGAAGTTGAGGCCATCGACCTGACGAATCGGACAGTGAAGCTTAGTCCCGGAGCGAAGCCGATGGCTTCCATGATCACCTATGACCACTTGATCATCGCGCTGGGGACGAGATTGGACAGCAGCAAAATCCCCGGAATGCAGGAGCACGCCAGCCCTTTCAAGTATCTGGGGGATGCGCTCGATTTACGCAATCGGTTGGTCAAGGCTTTGGAGCAGGCGGAGGAGGAAACCAATCCCGAAATACGAAAGGCACTACTGACTTTTGTCGTGGCTGGTGGCGGATTTTCCGGAGTCGAGTGCATCGCCGAGATGAATGATTTCTTGCGGGAAGCCGTGGGGTCCTACCACAACATCAGCGAAAAGGATTTGCGACTTGTCCTCCTTCAGCGCGGTGACCGCATTCTTCCCGAACTGACCCAGGGCCTGAGTGAGTTCGCGTCGAAGCTGTTGATGAAGCGAGGAGTCGAAATCCAGTTCGGAACCAGCCTGAAGGCGGTCAGTGCCGATGCCGTCGTCGTCGAAATCGCGAGCACCAAGCAGACCCGCGTCATCCAAACGCGAACAACGGTTGCGACGGTGCCAGCAGGACCTCACCCGCTGCTAAGTATGCTGCCACTTCCCCAAGAAAAAGGGCGAATCAAGGTTGACGAGGGCTTGGAGGTCCCGGAAGCGCCTGGTGTTTGGGCTCTGGGCGATTGTGCCCTGGTGAAACAGGTTGATGGCCAGTTCTCACCACCCACCGCGCAGCACGCCTTGAGGCAGGCGAAGACTTGTGCCCAAAACATCGTTGCCTCCATGCGAGGCACGAAGAAACAGGTCTTCATGTTCACCGGCCTTGGTAAGATGGGCTCTTTGGGGCGTCGGTCTGCGGTGGCTGAAATTTTCGGGATTCGGCTCAAGGGACTGGTCGCCTGGATGCTGTGGCGGGGAGTTTACGTCACCAAATTCCCCGGTTTTGACGGGCAATTGCGACTGATCGCAGACTGGATTCTCGATGCTTTCCTGCCCCGGGACATTACCCAGCTTCGCCTTTTCCCTGAAGCGGGAGTTCACCGTGAGCACTATGAGCCGGGCGAGCAGGTTTTTGGGATGGGCGATGTGGGCGACAAGGTTTATTTCATCAGCAAGGGAGAGGCCCAGGTCATTCGCGACGATCAACCCGTCGCCACGATTGGTGCGGGCGAGATGTTCGGTGAGACGGCCTTGGTGTGCAGCCAATCGCGTGGCGCTACGGTTCGCGCGCAGACTGCGCTCGATTTAGTCGCGATCAACCGAGACGCGTTCCAGGAACTGTTCGGTCATCTGCCGGGACTCAAAAGGGAGATTGAATCGGTCATGGCCAAGCGGATGGGGCGGCCTGTTGATCTCTGCCAGGAGGTCAACGCCGCCATCTCCGACAGCGCAAGAATGTAACGGACTGGCTTTTCTGTTATACCGACTGAGATGCGCCCCACCCGCCAGCAGGTATTTGGTTTGAGCCTGCTGGGGCTATTTCTTGGGCTGGCTCTCCTTTTCTACCTGGTGCTGAATAACACGCAGCAAAGCATCCTTCATAGTGCCGAGCGTTACCGAAATCTGGCCAGCCGGCAGGTCGGGCGCGAGGTCACCAGCTACCTTGACGAAGCCCCCATGGCGGTGGGTCATTTCGAGCAGGATGTCAATTATGGACTAATCGATCCGCGAGATTCCGAATCGATCAAGAAGGGATTGCTCTCGCTGTTGCTGGCCAACGATAACATCTCCGAAGCCACCCTGACTTATGCCAAGGGAAAGGGGTTCGACGCGAGCGGCAACTTTCTGACCGATCAGGCGAGCGCGGGGCAGGTCGCTGTCCTTCGATCCTCCACCCGAAATGCGTTTGTTGGTCGAAAGACCTGGTTCAACGACGGTCAATTCGTTTCCCAGTCACTGGCGTTGATGCCGGGAGAAGTGCAAGTCGCACCCTCTGTAACGGCTTCGGTTGATCCGACAACTCACTACACCTTTCAAACCACGACGAGCCGCTCTTTCTACGGTCAGCTAATTGCGACCGATCTCCACTGGTCGCAAATCGACGAGAAAATGCCTGAAGCCAAGCGGCGTGTGGAAGTCAGCGTACAAAAGGTGATTGAAGACACCCACGGCAACTTTGTCGGCGTTTTGCGCGTGGGCTTGATGAAATCGCAGATCGATGGCGCAGTGCAGCGCCATATTACGGCTCCGGGCGAGGTCGACCCCCATCTCATTTTTATTTGCGACAAGCAGGGACGACTTATCACCGGGTTTGGCAATCGCGATCACGTGGTGGTTTCGGGCGACGATCTTCGCATTGCTGCGAGTGACGTACCCCCTGAGGTTGCCATCGCCTTGAAGGACCCCGCGCTTCAGCAAATTGATTCCGACCATCCCGATGTCGACAGCGCCTGCTCGTTTGCAATGAATAACAAAATCTATCTTTGCACCTTTCGCTATCTGCCGGGCACCCAGGATTGGATCATCGGTATCGTGGTGCCGCGAGACTTTTACCTGGGAAAACTCACGCAAATGCGTGGCAACGTCCTTGAGGCTCTGCTTGTGCTGATGGCGGTAATATTCGCGGCGGGTCTTCTCATTACGAGGTCTCTGGTGAAAGCACAGTCCCAGATTCTCCGTGAGACCGTCAAGATGAAGGAATTCGAGTTCTCTCCGACCCGCCAATCCGTCTACTTTCGCGATGTGGCTGAGGTACTCGACGGATTGGAGCAGGCGAAGACGGCGATGCGCGCCATGAGCAAGTACGTTCCAATCAATTTGGTGCGCCAACTTTATCATAAGCGGGAAGAGCCAACCTTGGGGGGACAATCCTGCGAACTGTCGGTGATGTTCACGGACATCAAGGACTTCACCGCAATCTCTGAGAATCTTTCACCTGACTACCTTGCTGAAATTCTAGGCCGGTACCTGCAAGTCATGGCCGAAACCATTCAGAGCGAGCGAGGCACTGTCGATAAGTATATCGGCGATTCCGTCATGACGTTCTGGAATGCGCCCGAGGAAGTTGAAGGCCACGCCATTCTCGCCTGTCGCGCAGCGATCCGCTGTCGGGAGGCACTCAATCAATTGTACGGCTCTTCAACTTGGGGAGTTGCGCCACGGTTTGAAACGCGATTTGGTCTGCATCGATGCGTGGCTTCAGTCGGCCACTTTGGCGCGCCAGATCGATTGAACTACACGGCGATAGGCGACGGAATCAACCTGGCGTCGCGCCTCGAAGGGCTCAACAAATTCTACGGCACCCACATCATCGTGAGCGAAACGATTTACGATTCGGCGAAGGATGAATTTGAATTTCGGTTGTTGGACCGGGTTGCCGTCAAAGGCAAGATGGAAGGCATACTCATCTATGAACTTATCGCCGCGCGGGGGAAGGGAAGTCACCGCCCCGATGTTATCGTCGCTTATGAGCAGGCCTTCGCAGCCTATCAGCGCGGAAACTTTTCCGATGCAGCGAACCTTTTAGAGAGGCAAACCGACGACCCGCCGAGCGCAGTGCTCCTCACCAGATGCCAAGACTTAATGAAACATCCCGTTCGTGACTGGAATGGCGTTCACGCCTTTGATTCCAAATAAGACAACCCACGGTTGGCCGCGCTATCCTTAGTCAGTCCTATCATGGAGCGAATGCTTGAGATGGTCTTTCGCTTCGACGGGTAATTCTTCATGGGACACCTCTTCTAGGTGACCTTCCAAACCATGAATCGAGTCATGGGTGAAATGGAGTTGGTCATGGTAGTGGTCGCAGCCGACGCAAATCTTCCGATGAAAATAGAGCGCCAGCCGTTTGCGCTGGGGCAACGGTCGGTCCATCGCATCAGAAATGAGCCGAGTCACACTTCGGCACGGCGGCGTCGCTCTCCATAAAAAAAGGGCAACTTCTTTCTCAAACCAGTTGGTCGGTCGATAGAGGGACATGGTAATTAAGGGGTTCTCGTCTCCTGAAATGGAAAGGTGGCGCTGCGAGCGCCACAGACGATGTGGGCAATTACTTTTTAGTCGCAGATACCAACAAAACCTTACAAGGCTATCCGCGAACGAGCGCGAAAATAAATTCTCGCGATTCCGGTTAGGGCAGTTGGTCGCGCAAAACTTGTTTTAGATGTTCTCGAGCTTCCGGCGATAACTGTTCGGATGACAAGGAATCCGCGTTCGATGCTGAGGAGCGAAAAAGGTTCCTGAGATAATGCAGGTTTTCCATGTATCTCCTGCAGTAACAACACATCAGGAAGTGCACACGCATCTTGAACCGCGTGAACCACGGTAGGGGGTGATCCATCTCCTCCGACAAAAGGTGCGTCATCTCCGTGCAGGAGGGAGTGACCCGGCAGATAAAGTTTTCAATCCGCCTAGAGAACCAATTTCCACCCTTAATCAACGAATCGTCATCGGGAGTCCTAGGATTGGGATCTTCCAGCGGCATTACTTGTTTTCCTTGGCAAACCAGTTCTTTTCCAAGCATTCACGCAACGCCATACGGGCGCGGTGCAACATGACCCAAAGATTACTTTCGCTGATGGATAGGCTTTTGCAAATTTCCTTGGTGGAAAGTTCATCCATTTCGCGGAGCATGAAGACCTTGGCCACCCTGTCGGGGATTTTCCCCAGGCACGAATTCATCGTCACCCAAAAATCAGAACGATGGACCACGACATCTGGCTCGGGCTTCCATTCTTTCGGCGCATCCGCATGAATCCAGCCGCCGTTGACAAACTTCTCTGAAAACTCGTCAGATAGAAATTCCATGTCCGTGAACGACGTCTCGCGACCCAGCTTGCGGTAATAATCGACAATCTTGTTTTTCAGGATGCCAAACAGCCAGGTGCGCTCGGAGGAGCGACCGGCAAAACTTTGGTTGGCGCGTAATGCTGCGAGGAATGCCTCCTGTACTAAGTCCTGGGCGACTTCCGCTGTACGAACACGCACCAACGCATAGCGGTAAAGATAATCCCCGTGCTCGTCAACCCACCTTTCGGGATCGACCGGAGTAACGTGTTCGCAGCCTATATCTTGAGTCGCCACGGATTGTGAACTTACAGGGAGGGCGCAGATCGAACAGTAGAATTACGTAATAAATTTCGGCGCTGACTTTTTTTGTAAGGAAGTGAAACCAAGTACGACTAAGCGTTTTTCCATCACCCCGAAAGACAAAGGGCGGGGGCTAGATAAAACCTGAGATGAACTTGTAAGGAATCCGCTGCGGTCTCGACTCATTCTCAACCGGAAGTCACGTACGAACACAAAATCAATTTCCTCAATCATAAACTATCCCGAACACTTTGCCTGCAAATCAGCACTCTTGTGAGAGCTGGTGGAACTGGTGAAAACCAGCGCAGGACATTAACACAAAAACAGAAAGAACATCACATGAAGACACCTACTACTGCAAAGTTACTCCTCGCAGGCGCGGCCATGGCCGGCTTGCTTGGCGGCGCGGCCCTCCGCGCTGAAGCTTCCACAAACTCCTCCAGCACCTCGCTCGGTGCTGGCCAGCTCGCTGATGACAGCAGCGCGGCCAAGCATAGCTGCAAAGGCCAGAACAGCTGCAAAGGCCAGGGCGGATGCAAAGCCAGCGCCAACGGCTGCAAAGCGAAGAACGATTGCAAGGGCAAGGGCGGTTGCGCCACCGACGGTAGCAAGGGCTAATCACCCCGTCGGAGTCGGAAAACTAACATTTCCGACTCCGAGTAGGGCGGCCACGCCCGCCGACGTGCAATCTTCTCCATTTTTCAAATTCAATCTTTAGATACCAAACCAAATTTTATGAAACTTTCCATTCTACTTTCAGCCATAATCGCTTTGCTCACCATATCTGTCCCGACCATTCAGGCAGCTACCACCGACTCCGCCGCCAGTGAGTCGAGCAAACACATTAGCTTCCATGGCACTGTCATGGCTGTCGACACCTCAGCCAACATGATCACGGTTCATACCCCTGACGGAGATATGACGATGGCCATCACCTCCGACACGAAGTTTAGGGGCAGCAAGAGCATGAGCGACCTTAAAGTCGGAGACCAAGTCTCCGGAATGTTCATGACCGATGAAAACGCAAAGGTCATGGTAATTTCGGTCAAAATTTATAGTTCGAAAGCCTAAGCATTTGTACCGGCGAAGAGCTGAAGACCATGAGTTCTTCAGCTCTTTACCTGCCCAATCGGATTAATTTGAATATACTCCGCCATGCCCGCCAACGCGTTCAACAACTTCACCGATTATGGAATCGGCATCGGCTTGCGCGTGCCTCATTACCGACACATCTTGAGCAAGAAGCCTGTGGTCGATTGGTTCGAAATCATCTCGGAAAACTTCATGTGCGATGGTGGTCGTCCGCTGGAGGTGTTGGATCAAATCCTGGAGCAGTACCGCGTGGTGCAGCACGGCGTCTCGATGTACTTCGGCTCGGCCGACGGCCCGGACCGCGAGCATCTCAAGAAGTTGAAGGCTCTGGTCAAGCGAACCCGGACGCCCTGGCTATCCGATCATCTTTGCTGGGGAAGCGTCGATGGACGCTTCACCCATGATCTCCTGCCCATGCCCTACACGAGAGCGGTGGCCCGAAAAACCGCGAACAATATTCGTCGCGTGCGTGACTTCGTCGAGGTGCCCATCTGCGTGGAAAATGTCAGCAGCTACGCTGAGTTCCACCAGTCCAATATGACCGAGTGGGAATTTTTAAGCGAGGTCGCCGAACTCGCCGACTGCGGAATCCTGCTTGATGTAAACAACATCTACGTCTCGTCCAAGAACCACAGTTTCAATCCTTACGATTACCTGAACAACGTTCCTCATCATCGCGTCGGGCAAATTCACATCGCAGGCCATTCGAAGTTCGAGAAATATATTCTCGATACCCATGATCACCCGGTGCTCGATCCGGTTTGGGAAATGTATGCCCATGCCATCAAGCTCTGCGGCCATACGGCCACTCTGCTTGAATGGGATGACCGCATTCCATCCTTCGACGAAGTCCACCATGAAGCGCTTAAAGCCACCAAATTCCTTGAAACCCAAGCCGCCACAATCTCCGCCTGAAATCACCTCGGTTTCAGAGTATCGCGAGTTTCAGAGACTGGTGACCACGGCTCTCTTCCGTCCCCTGACGGCAAGGAACCGGATGCAGCCGCTTTGGGTAGATGGGAGCAAGATGACGGACGTCGTCGGTGAGTTCATCAAACCCAACGACCGACTCACGTCGTTTGAGCGCCTCGAAATTTACAACCGGCAATACTGGTTTCGTGTCCTCGATTCCTTTTACGAAGACTATCCCGGCTTGCGAGCTGTGCTCGGTGAGCGGACGTTCATCAAAATGGCCGAAGCCTACCTCGTCAAATATCCCTCGGCCTCGTTCACGATGCGCAACCTGGGATCTCGAGTGGAGGGATTTCTGCTCGAGAAGCCACGCTGGGGAGGAAGAAAGCAGTCCTTGGCGCTGGAAGTCGCACGCTTTGAATGGGCCCAAATCGTCGCCTTCGACGGGGAGGCTAAACCCGCCGTAGGCATCGCGGAATTGCTTACGACCGATCCCCAGAAGCTCAAACTGGGGCTGCAACCCTATATCACGCTTCTGGGCCTGGAATACCCGATTAATGACTTTGTGCTCGCCGTCAAAAAACATGAGGCCCTTCGGGGAGAAGCCAGCAACGCGATGGATTCTGCACCTAAAATCGTAAAATTAAACAAGGTGGCCCTGCCGAAGCCGAAGAAAACCTACATTGCAGTTCATCGTCACAATAATTCGGTTTACTACAAGCAACTCGAACCAGAAGCTTTTGCCCTGCTCGCTGCCCTGCATAAAGGCCAGACGCTGGAAAGTGCATGCGCCCGTGCCTTTCGGCGTGCTTCAACCAAAATAGATTGGACGAAGAAGATCCAAAAATGGTTCGAGAATTGGTCTGGCCTTGGTTGGTTCTGCCATCCTCGATGAACTAATCTCGAGTTGCCAACGTAGAAGCGAATTTCGGTAGCCTCAATCCCTGCTCAAATGATTCAGCCAGCCTCGTCGTAAAAGCCGTCCGGCATTCTGAGTCTCGTCTTTCATCCTGCGCACGACAAGATTATAATCCGAGTTTGCCGGAGGCTTTGAGCGAGCAAGCGACGATCAACCGCATCATGACTACCGATTCACCAAGGCCAAAGAATGACGATAAAGTGACTCCCCCGGAGGTTTACTTTAACCGGCGGACTTTCATCAAGGCCGGGGTTATCGCGGCCTCTCTTGCGGTGACCTCAGCAGTCTATCGCCGTTTGAACGGGCTTCCGCCGGTAACTGTCGAAAAACCGAAACTGGTCGGACTGGTGCAGGCAGCAACCGCCAATTCTGAATATCCTGCAACGGTCTCCAGCGCCTTTCGCACCAATGAGACGGAGACTTCGTTCCAAAACATCACCCATTATAACAACTTCTACGAATTCAGCACGGAGAAGGATGGTGTGGCCGACGCCGTCGGCAATTTTTCAACGGAAGGATGGAAGATCACCATCGACGGACTGGTTGCCAAACCGGGTGTATTCGACATGGATGACATCCATAAAATTGCGCCGCCCGAGGAGCGCATCTATCGCATGCGGTGCGTTGAGACCTGGTCGATGGTCATTCCCTGGGCTGGTTATTCGTTGTCGAAATTACTTGAACGCGTGCAACCGCTCAGCGCCGCAAAATATGTGGCCTTCACGACACTTCTGGATCCGAAGATGATGCCCGGGCAGCGGAGCGATGTTCTGGAATGGCCCTACGTGGAAGGATTGCGTATGGATGAGGCGATGCACCCGCTGACACTCCTGGCCACTGGTCTCTATGGGAGGGAACTGCCTGCCCAGGATGGCGCACCGATACGCCTCGTCATCCCGTGGAAGTACGGATTTAAGGGAATCAAATCGATTGTGAAAATCTCACTGCTAGCCGAGCAGCCGCCAACCAGTTGGAGCCGCTATGCACCGAGTGAATATGGCTTCTACGCCAACGTGAATCCGAACCACCCGCATCCACGTTGGAGCCAGGCAACGGAGCAACGTATCGGCGAGGAAGGTCGCAGACCAACGCTGATGTTCAATGGCTACGGGGACCAAGTGGCCAGCCTCTACAGCGGAATGGACTTGGACGAGTACTTTTAATCATAACGTCCTATGTCTTCCACCATTGCCGACCTTTCCTCACGTCCTGAATCCCGGTCGGTGCCCTGGTTTGGCGGCAGCATGCCGGTGGCCCGCTTCGGTCTGATCCTGAACCTGCTGGTCCCCCTTGTGCTTCTGATCTGGGACGCCTTTCACGGAAAGCTGGGCGCTGATCCGGTCAATTTCGCCACCCATACCACGGGGCTCCTCGCTGTGACTTACCTTCTGCTCTCGCTCTCCGTCACACCCTTGCGCATGTTGACCGGTTGGTCGTGGCTGGTGCAGTTCCGTCGTTCGCTGGGGGTTTTCGCCTTCTATTATGCCTGCGTTCATCTCGCCATTTATTTCTGGTGGGACCGGGCAGGCATTTTAGGCAGCACGGTTTACGAGATCACGCACCGCTATTATCTCGCGATCGGTTTCTTAAGCCTGGCCTTGATGGCTCCCTTGTGGGCCACTTCCTTCAATGCCGCCATTCGGGCCATCGGTGGTGCCCGCTGGAGGCGACTGCATATGCTGACCTATCTGGCCGCCGGACTCGCCTGCTGCCACTTCTATCTCCAGACCAAAGCCGACAAGCGACGCCCCGAGGTGTACATCGCCATCCTGGCTGGCCTACTCCTATGGCGAGGGGTCGCTTGGGCCATGAAACGGTGGCGGTCTAAAACCTAGAATCGCGAATCCGAGAGGCGAACGCGACAAACCCTGCCCCCTGCGAACCAAACATTCTGCCCAAGCCGATTGAGACTGACTTTAACTTCTGTGTTTGTGGGACTTTGTGCCTGAGATGGCCTGAACCTTCCGGCGGTGAAGGGTGGCCTTATGACGATTTCCGCAGACTTCCATGATGCACCAGCGGCGCTGGTGATTTTTCGTGGTGTCGTAGAAGGTCAGCACGCAATGGGGATTTTCACATTTGCGAACAAGCGAGAGATCACAATCGCAAACGAGCTGCACCCCGGTTTCCGCGATCAAGCCGAGAACAGAATCGGGCTTTCCCCAATCCAGAGGCCAGGAGCGAGCGTAAGCCTTGGCCCTCTGCGGGATGATTTGCAAAACCGCGTTTGCTGAGCGCATAAGCCGGTTTGTTTCCTCGATAAAGGAAGTAGGAACCTTCTCCTTGCTCCCCAGCTCCGCGACCAGTTCCTTGATCCCGGCCCGGTAGCTTTTTACCTCGGTCAAAAATCGTTCACCTCGATCAAAGGTCCATTTCTTGGCGAGGGAAGTGGCCTCCTCTGCGGTCATCAGTTTCGCCTCGCTCATCCACCGACAGAGGCTTGAAAAATCAGGCAAAAGATCGAGAGGGCCTTCCTTCGTCGCAGCGAGGGTATTGGCCAAATCGAGGGCGGGGTGGTTTCCGATGAAAAAAAAGTTGGATTTTTTTTCAGGGGCTTTTTCAGAGGTAATCGTGCTCACAAGGACAGAGTAACCCATAAAAAGATTTTGACAAGTTATTCAAGAAATGCGAAATAACTGTCATACAAAGTTTAGACGGTTACTTACGATCTCAACAACCCAAACCAAGAAAGCTCAAAAAAATGACCACCTACCACAAAATCGAAATCGACGGCCTCAACCTCTTCTACCGGGAAGCTGGCCAACCCAATCTGCCGACGCTCGTGCTCCTGCACGGATTTCCCACCTCGTCCCATATGTTCCGGGACTTGATCCCTCATTTGGAAGACAAGTTCCATGTCATCGCCCCGGATTATCCTGGCTTTGGCTACAGCGATGCACCTTCGCCCACCGAGTTTTCCTACACCTTCGATCACTTGGCCGAAGTGACCGAAAAGCTGCTGGCGCAACTTGAGATCAAAAACTTTGCGCTTTATCTCCAGGATTACGGCGGACCGGTCGGCTTTCGCATCGCGGCCCGCAATCCGCAGAACATCAACGGACTCATCATCCAGAACGCCAATGCCTACATGGAAGGCATTTCCGAGGCGATGACGCCCATCGCGAAATACTGGGCCGACCGCGCCGGGATGGAACCCGCCATTCGCGGCTTTCTGACTAGGGAGACGACGACGTTCCAATACACCCATGGAGCGAACAAGCCCGACCGCATCAGTCCGGATTCGTACAATCACGACCAGGCATTGCTGGATCGTCCGGGCAACGACCTGATCCAGTTGGAACTCCTCTTCAACTACCAGGCCAACCCAGCACTGTACCCCGCGTGGCAGGAGTACTTCCGCCAGCACCAACCTCGGACGTTGATCGTCTGGGGCAAGAACGATCCGTTCTTCACTGTGCCGGGGGCGCAGGCGTTTCTTCGCGATTTACCCAAGGCCGAGTTGCACCTGTTGGAAGCGGGTCACTTTGCGCTGGAGGAACTGCACGAGGAGATCGCCGCCCACATCACCCGCTTTTTTGCCCAACCCACCACCAAATAATAAGTCTCCATTCAACCGCATTCAACACCGTGACAACCCTACAAACAACCATTCCCATGAATAACCTAACTTCAATGTCTCAACCTACTGTGCCGCGCGCCTTCCCCGTGATCGTCTGGGGCGGACTCGTTGCCGGAGTCCTCGACGCCACGGACGGCGTCGTCGCGTATGGCTTCCAAGGCCTCAATCCCATCCAAGTCCTGCAATACATTGCGAGCGGCGCGTTCGGTGCTGCTTCCTTCCAGGGAGGCTTGCTGACCGCTGGTGCTGGAGTGCTCTTCCACTTCTTCATCGCGTTTGCCGTGGCGTCTGCGTTTTACCTGGCATGCCGCCTGGTGCCGCAGTTGGCCCGGTATTACATCCCCAGCGGACTGGCCTACGGCGCGGGCGTGTTCTTCTTCATGAACTACCTCGTGCTGCCGCACACCGCTGTAGCACCGTCGCCGTTCTCCCTGCCGATGTTTCTCAACGGCGTGATCGGACATGCTGTCTTCGTAGGACTGACCATCGCCTGGTTCGCGCATCGCTCGGCCCAGGACCAGACCAAGTAAATCAACTTCAAATCCACTAAACCCCAAAAAAAATCAGTCCATTAACCCAAAAGGAATCAAAAATATGAGCCGTATCAACCCCATCAATCAAGAAAACGCCAACCCCAAGGCCCTGGAAATCGTCGCCGCCGTTAAGAAAGCCCTGGGCATCGTCCCCAACATGGTTGCCACCATGGCACAGTCGCCTGCAGTGGCCAACGCCTACGTCGGTTTCAGCCACGCCCTCTCGCAGGGATCTCTCTCGGCCAAGAGCCGTGAACGCCTCGCCCTGGTCGTCGCTGAAGAAAATTCGTGTGACTACTGCCTCGCGGCACACACGTTTCTCGGCGGCAAGGCCGGCCTGAGTGAACAGGAGATTTTGGACAACCGTCGTGGAACCTCAGACGAACCGAAGGTCGCGGCGGCGCTGACCTTTGCCCGCAAACTCGTTCAGAGTCGTGGTCAGGTCACCGATGCCGACGTTGCTGCCTTGCGTGAACACGGATTCACCGAGGGAGAGGTCGCCGAGATCATCGCCAATGTGGTGCTGAATATCTTCACCAATTACTTCAACATCGCAGCTGGCGTGGACATCGACTTCCCGAAGGCTCCTGCCTTGACCGCGTAAAAACTGAACTTATCACCCGAACTCATCCGGCCTTGCCCCAAACGGGAGCAAGGCCGGAGCTGAGCTTCTCAACCCTCTGTTTCCTTATGACTACCACTTTGAACTTTGAATCGGATCCATTACCCGAATCCGCGTCGCCCGTCCTCGCCAAAGTCCGGGAGGCTTTTGGCTTTGTGCCCAACCTTGCCGCCGTAATGGCGCAGTCACCGGTTTCGCTCAACGGCTACCTTGACAATCTTCGGGCCTTCAGCGAATCGTCGTTTGACCCGGCGCACCAGCAACTCGTTTTACTCACCTCCAGCGTCACGAGCGAAGTGGCTTACGCCGTCGCCGTCCATACCGTGATGGCGCGGGGTGCAGGCTTGGATGAAACGGTCATTCAGGCCATTCGCAACCGCCAGCCCATCGCCGATCAAAAGCTCGAGGTGCTACGGCAGTTGACGGAAAGCGCGGCCAGAAATGGCGGCAAAGTCGATCAGGATAAGCTCGCAAATTATTTCTCCGCTGGTTGGAGCAGGCGGCAGATCATTGAGATTTTCTTCGCCCTGGCGGCCAAGGAATTTGTCTATCGCGTGCAGCGCCTGGTTGAAGCTCCGTTGGATGAGCCTCTGGCCAGCGGACGTTGGGAAATCCCTGCGGTATAATCGTCACATTAGATTCGTTGATAGACCCTTCTATAATCAATAATCATTCTTCGCGAGAAACAATATGGACTCGACACAACCGACTCGCCCGCCGCTTCCGCCCTTCACGCTGGAGACTGCAAAACTGAAAGTCCGCATGGCCGAGGATGGCTGGAATAGCCGCAACCCTGAAAAAGTCTCGCTCGCCTATACCGTCGATAGTGTCTGGCGAAACCGCTCGGAATTTGTCACAGGCCGCGAAGCCATTGTTCACTTTCTCACCCGGAAATGGGCCAGGGAGCTCGAATATCGCTTGATCAAGGAATTATGGGCTTTCCACGAAAATCGGATCGCCGTCCGGTTCGCTTACGAGTGGCACGATGACAGCGGAAATTGGTTTCGCTCGTACGGTAACGAAAACTGGGAGTTCAATCGATACGGTCTGATGCAGCTCCGATTTGCTTCAATTAATGACCTGCCGATCAACGAGTCGGATCGTAAATATTTCTGGCCACTGGGGCGACGCCCGGACGATCATCCTGGCCTTTCGGATCTCGGTTTGTGAGTTCGCGTTACCTCGCTGAGAGCAGATCGTAACATCGGTGGCACTTTGCAGAATCCTCGTGCTCGATTAAGGAGCCTGGGTGAAGGCCAGATCAAGGTGACGATTGAGGCCCACGACAGTGGTTGAACCCAGGCTGGAAGTAATCTGCTGCTGAGCGGATTTCCAGAGCTTGATCGCATCGGGCAGGATGGACAGCCCACCCTTCGTGAGGGAAATCAATCGAACACGCTTGTCGTTTGAATCCGTTTTCTCTGCTACTAACTTATCTCGTTGCAGGGGCTTCAAGGTTCGATTGAGTGAGGTGGGGTCCATTCCCATGTGCTCGGCCAGTTGACCGATGGAAAGATCTCCACGACCAGCAAGGTTGCTGAGAATGCCGAACTGCGTGACAGTTAAACCGGACGGGGCTAGTGCTTCATCGTAAATGTGCGTAAGCCGTCGCGCTGTCTTGCGCAGGCGCAGGCAGGTGCAATTCGATACTTCCAGCAGAGTCGCGTGAGGAATGGGAGACAGTGAAGAGGCGCTTTTCAAGATTGAGGCTCAGTTTTAGAAATTAATCTCACGTTGGAAAACATTTTTGAAAATCTTTCATGAGCCAGAGTTTTCCGGAGATGCGAATCCGAAAGGTTATCAATGCCCAGAACATGCTGATTTCTTCAGCCAGGAAGCGAAGCCAGGTTTGGGCATCGGCTCGGATAATGACCTCCGGTAGGGATTCTTCGGCGGGGTTGATGTGAAGCTTACCCTTGCGAATTACGACGTCGGCCTGGAGCGATTCCGCACCCGAAAAAATGAAGCGATAGTGGGCGTTGATCTTCTTTGACTGGCCCGGCTGGAAGAGGAGAGGAAGTGCATCAATAAAAGCGGCGGCATTGCGAGGGCGCAGCCCGCTGCGAACAACCTTGGCCTTCTTGCCAGGAAAACGCTTTTTGACATGGCCTTCCGCATCCGAACCCTTGATGACATAGACCGGCTCGACTTTTTCCTGAAGAGGGCGGACGACTTCTTTGACAAAGGCGGGTTTGTTCTGGAGAAACGGCACGATGACATTTTCGCCGGCTGGACACGCCGCCACGCAATAAGCAGCCTTGTAGTTGGGGCCAAACGACAGACTCTGCCACATGGAAGCGGTTTCCGATAAGGCCATGCGTGTCCGGTAATCGAATTTGTCTTTGCTCTCTACCACCTGCTCCACCCAATCGGAAAATCCACTCATGAATTCCCGGTAGTTGTGCGTGGCACAGTTGGCGAAATTGAAATGGCCATCGGGGCTGATCGCACCCACCGGGCAAGCGGCGACGCAAAGCTTGCAATCCAGGCAGGGATTGAAATCAATCGGCTTGTTTTCACGGGTCACTTCCAACTCGATCAAGATTGTGCCGAGCGAGATGAAACTGCCGAATTTGGGGTGAATGACGCAGCGATGGAGTCCCATCTGGCCGAGCCCTGCCGCAACGGCGACGGTCTTGTGTGCGACGACCCAGATGCGGCCGGGAAACTTGTCCATTTCCATGGGGAATCCGGCGGAAGGATTGAGTGCCCGGACGCCTTGATCCTCTAGCCGCCGGACGATCTTGCGACCAATGTCGTTCACGTGCTCGTAATTATGATGGAATTCTAAATTAGTAATTGAGCGGTTTACTGAGCGCACCGCCTCGCGATTGAGCCGGGATATGAAACTGATTAGCGTACGTGTCCGGGGCAAAGCCTCCAAAATGTGCGGACGCTCTCCCGCTAGTTCCGGCCGGTCCAGCGAGACAAACCCGACGTCGTCAGCCCCGCAATCTAGACAGAGCTGCCGCAGCGATCCGGCGTCAAGTGGTGCCGACTCTTTAAGCTGAGGGTCGATTTCCAAAAGTTTGGACATCTTTTCCACGGTTGGGTGGGAGGCGATCATATGCATTAGAGCCAGCGGCGAACGCGCTTCCGGTAGTTGTCATAAGCCGGGCCAAATTTAGCGCTCATCACCCGCTCCTCCGGGATGATCTGAAACCTAGTGATGAACAGGACGAAGAATAGAGGGCCTAGAAGCGTCCACGGAATGGCCAGGTATGTTGACCAGGCTAGCAGCAGGGCCGTGAAGCCGACGTACATCGGATTTCGCGTGTAAGTAAAGATACCGCTCGTGACCATAGAGGAGGCAGCTTCGATTCGCACGGGATCGATGGTTGTCCTCGCCTTTTGAAAAGCGAGGAATCCTGAGGCAAGAAGGGCAAAGCCTAACAGGCCGAATATCCCGGCAAGCCCGAGGCGAAGGTCGCGACTGACCTCAATAACCGGAGCTAGCCAGCTTGTCGCCCACATCACAAGGCCGATGAGGATCACAAGAATGGGCGGCGGAATCTTGTGTTCAAGAAGACGCAACGCCGAAGGGGTTCCAAGGGATGTGTTCATGGTGATTCTAGTAGGAGATGGCCGCCGCTAGGTCGGATTGTGCCGGATGGGATTGTAATTCTTCATCCACCGAAATATCAGGGCCTGACGCGTGCTCGCGACGCCAGCGCGGGTCGTCAATCGAGAGAGTGGGATGGGGCGGCACTGGAAAACCATGCTCGCGGTCGAAACGATCCAGGTTGTAGCCGGGAGAGAACGGCACGCGATTAAAGTTCACGAAAGCGCGGACGCGATTTGACCATGTCTTCCGGGCAAACGGGTGCGCGGCGTAGCGGCGGGCCGTGGTCTCGAAGCTCTCAGCGGGTTTGCCAGTGAGTTCATCCACGACATGGTTCGTGCCGCCCTCGAACTCGAACGCGCCCCGTTTGTGATCTTGGATGTAGTAGCGATAGGCACTGAGCAGGAACGGATCGACTTTTTGCATCCGGGCGACGCGCAGGAACATCCAGAATGGAAGCTCAACAGGCCAAACAAGATTACCGACTACCTTGGCGACGATGGCCGCCATGTCGTAGCCTGAAAGCAGCTCAGGGCCCGTCGGTCGATAGGTGTTGCCAGCGTGGCGTTCCGGATCAAGCAAGGCGGCGACGATGACTCTAGCCATGTCTTCATTAGAAACAGGCGCAGATCGACTCTTCCCGGTAACGAAGGGGAAAATTCCCAGGAGAGAAGCGAAGTCAATCACGCGAAGAAAATTGTCCGCGAACATGCCGGGATTAACGATGGTGTGGGCGATTCCCGGAACCATGGAAAACATCTGGTCAATCAGCCAGGTTTGCCTTGTGCCTAGGGCCGGATGAACGGGACTTGATAGCCATTGTCCCATCTGAACGATGGACTCAAGCTTGGCCTCCCGCGCCGCCACGGCAAAGGCCGTCGCACTCTGGAGCATGAAAGGACTGAACGGTGGACAGTAATAAGCCCGCTGTATTCCTTCCATCGCTCCCAGCAACTGATCCGGGTCAAGAAGATCCGCCACGACCGTCTCAGCCCCGAGCTTTTCTAGCCGTTGGCTGCGAAGATCGCGCGAACGTACGAGGGCCCTTACCGGATATCCCTGAGCGACCAATTGCTCGACTACAGCCCCTCCAGTCTTACCGGTCGCGCCGGTCACGAGAATTTTTGGGAAAGTTTGGTTGTTGGTGGATTGGTTCATAAGGGATTTTGACGATATGGTTAGGGGTCCGATGTGGTTTTGGCTCGATTGATAAAAGACATCTAGCTGCATATACAGCCATCAGCAAGAGAAAACTTCGTCCCTGAGCGTGAATGATCTCATTCATAAGGCAAAACCCCCTCCTCTTTTCCAAGAAGAGGGGGGCTGTGCCATTATCAGACGAAGTGCGGGGAATTCAGCTCCCGGCTCGCTTTTTCGACGACATTTCCGTCGAAGACCCGGGTCGTGAAGGCTGCCCCGATTTTGCGGGCCTCTTCCGGGAAGTAGTCGTAAGCAAACCGACGCGCGTTCTCGAGAGAATCAAACTCGTAGAACCCGCCGACTGAGTTGTTTTTGTCGCCGCTCAGCCAAGTCTTATTGGCGAGGCCCGGCTGGGTTTTCAGGACTGGGTTGAGTTCACGCCAGGGAGCCTGATCAAACGGGACTGAGATTTGGACTTCTGTGTAAACGAATGCCTTGGTGCTCATGGTGTTTTTTCTTTCTTTGTTGTTTGTTAGCGCAACGGTTGTCACATAACGACCGTTCTATAACGAACGCTATGGCATAAAGAAATCCTTGTCAAAATAAAAGAACGGTCGTTATGTAAAGGTGTGCGCTACAAGCCCGAACATAGGCAGGAAAGTCACGCCAAGATTCTTGAGGCCGTGGGACGCGGCTTTCGCTCGCGCGGATTTGCGGGAATTGGTGTCGACGGCCTCGCCAAGGAAGCCGGGTTGACCTCCGGGGCTTTTTACGGGCATTTCCCCTCCAAGTCCGAGGCTTTCCGTGCCGCTTTGCGAGCGGGACTTGAAGAATTACATCAGGGTATCAAGTCCTTTCAAGGCCAACACGGCGAGGATTGGGTCAAGCCTTTCGTTACCTTTTACCTCGGGACCAAGCGCACCTGCGACGTGGCGGAAACTTGCGCCCTGCCGACGCTGAGTCCTGAAATCGAACGTTCCGACGGAAAGACCCGGTCTCTTTACGACGCCGAAATGCTCGCCTTGGCGACGACCATCGCCGATGGATTTACCCGGGTACCCAAGCCCGAGCGGATCGAGCGAGCCTGGGCTTTTTTAGCCTTGCTCGCTGGAGGACTTACCCTCTCGCGGGCATTGAAAAGCAAATCCGCCGCTGAGCAAATCGCCGCCTCGACCATCCACACAGCCTTGGATCTTTCTGGATGAGACCGAGAGACAGCATTACCCTCAGGCGGCTAGGTTGACGACCAAATCAGGCTTCGGACTTTCGGACCCAAAGTGGGAATGAAGCGTCTAATTTCGGCTGGATTATCCTCTTCGGCGTTTGAAGTCCTTCTCACCCCAGGCACACAGCGCGAGAAGGATCGGCTCAAGGGTCCGGCCATATCGCGTGAGGGAGTAGACGACCTTCGGTGGCACTTGGGGATAGGCGTTGCGGAGCACGAGTCCATCCTTCTCCAATTCACGAAGCGTTTGGGTCAGCATTTTCTGAGTGGCTTCAGGTAGGCACCTCCGAAGTTCACTGAAACGCAGGGGCCCTGGCTTCAAATAATAAAGCACGAGTGGCTTCCATCGGCGGCCCATAAGCCGAACGGCATGAGTCACCGGACAATTTTTTGAGTTAAGAATAGGTAACATTTTCATTGCAGCACCTCGGTATCAAAAAGGTGCCTACTAGACAAACAGATACGATCCTCCAGATTTAAGAAAAACTGCGGAATTTTCCTCATCATTTACCTTCTGATTTCTATGCCCAATCAAACTCCCGTTGTTCCTGCCAAGGCCGATCCCGGATTGAGCCTGGAAGAAATGAAAACCTTCGTGCGAAATCACTTCGAGGATTTTGTGAACAAAAAGAAGTCCGACGTCGCCCTGAAAAACTTCAGCGAAGATTTCCTCGATCACGATGAACCCGGCGGCGTTGCGGTCGGCGCGCAGGCCGCCACGACGATGATGGAAGGTGCCTATCAAATATGGCCCGACCTTCATGTCTCCGTCGAAGACATCCTGGCCGAGGGCGACAAGGTCATGGTGCGCAATGCATGGCATGCGACCGATAAAGCCACCGGCCAGAAGATCGAATTCCACGGCTTTGTCCTCTGGCGCTTCGCCAACGGGAAAATTGTGGAACGGTGGGCCACAATCACTCCACCCAAGCCGGTCTAAACCCAACTTAATACCAAAATGAACGTCACTCTCTTCGGTGCGACCGGCAATGCTGGCGCTCGTATCCTCACGGAACTTCTGGCGCGCGGGCACCAGGTTACCGCTATCGTTCGGGATCCTGCCAAACTTCCACCCCAGCCGGGCCTAACCATCCGCAAAGGCGACCTCTCGGACGAAAACCAAGTCGCTGAGGCCGTAAAGGGAACGGAAGCGGTCATCAGCGCCTATGGCCCGGGACTGAACTCGCCCGGCGATCTCGTTGGAGCGACCGAGCGTTTGGTAAATGGTCTCAAGCAAGCGGGTGTCCATCGATTGCTCATGGTCGGTGGGGCAGGAAGTCTCGAAGTTTCACCGGGTGTGCAACTGGTTGATTCCGGTTATCTGCCAGAAGAATGGAAACCCATCGCTCTGGCCCATCGCGTTGCCCTGCAAATCCTACGCTCCTCCGACCTCGATTGGACTTCCCTCTGCCCGGCAGGGTATTTCGAGCCTGGCCAGCGGACCGGCGTCTTCCGCGTCGGGAAGGACAATCTGGTCGCCAACGAAAAGGGCGAAAGCCGGATTTCGATGGAGGATTATGCCATTGCCATGGTCGATGAATTGGAAAAGCACGCGCATCCCCGCCAACGCTTTTCAGTCGGTTACTAGGTTTTACTCGATTCAGCTTATGACAAAAATCCACCATCTTAATTTCGGCACCATGCGTGCCATTCCTGTTGACTCCAACTCCATCACGAGTTGCCACTGTTTGTTGCTCGAAGATCCCAACGGGCTCGTCCTTATCGATTCAGGTCTTGGCCTCATTGAGATGGAGCATCCCCATGAGCGGTTTGGCGAACAGTTGCTGAACATCTGGGGCTTTACTATCGACGAAAATCTCACGGCGGTGCGCCAACTCGAAAAACTCGGATTCAACCCCGCCGATGTGAAGCACATTGTCTTATCCCATGCGGACGTGGATCATGCGGGCGGTCTGCGGGATTTCCCCAACGCCACAGTTCACGTCGCCAGCGAAGAACTCGCCAACCTCGAAGCCAAGAACCCGCGTTATCTCTTCAATCAGTTCGACCATAATCCCAAATGGCAGAAGCATGGGCCTTCCGATGAGCGTTGGTTTGGCCTCGAAGCTCGCGACTTGGGGTTGGGGCTTTCCTCGCAAGTAAAACTGGTCCCGCTTTTCGGCCATACGCGAGGCCACTGCGGTATCGCAATCGAACAAGGCGAAAAGTGGACTCTTCATGCGGCTGATACCTACTATCGCCGAGTTGAAATCCTGACGGATGACAACGCTGTGACTGCACTGTCATCGCACACGGCCGATGACAATAACCAGCGGATCCAGTCCATCGCGGCGTTGCGCAAGCTGGCCGCCGAGCACGGAGACAAGGTTTCGTTTTTCTCAACTCATGATGTGATCGAATTTCCGCGCTCGGTTTTCAAGAAGATCCTCATCGTTACCACGAGTAACGATAAATTTGTTAGCAATGGCCATAACGCACCGACGGGCGTGTGGCTGGAGGAATTTGCGGTTCCTTACATGGAATTATTCAAGGCTGGCGTTGCCATGACCGTGGCCAGTCCCAAAGGAGGGCCGATGCCCATCGATCCGCGAAGTGCGGGCACGCCCGCGCAGGAAGCCGAATGGCAGCCTGCAATTGCATCGGCAAAAAACACCCGCCGCCTGGCGGAAATGAAAGCGGAAGATTTCGATGGAATCTTCATCCCCGGCGGGCATGGTCCCATGTTCGATCTGCCCGAAAATACCGATCTCATCCGCCTGCTGGGTGAATTTGATCGTGATGGGAAAATCATAGCTGCTGTTTGTCATGGCCCGGCTACCTTTATTAACGCCAAAAAGGCAAGCGGAGAGCCGTTGGTTGCCGGAAAGACGGTGACCGCCTACACCGCTGCTGAGGAAGTCGCCGCCAAGCTGAACAAGGCCGTGCCGTTCATGCTGGAAACCGAGCTGAAAAAACGGGGCGCTAATTTTGTTGATGGCGGGTTAAAAGCCGATCACGTCGAACACGACGGCAATCTCATAACCGGCCAGAATCCCTGGTCCAGCGCGAGCATAGCGAGAGAGATTGCTCGCGCCTTACACGCTAAAAACTAACCTTTAGGCATGGACCAAGGCAACAAAGCCAATCCGTTGCATGATAAGCTTGCGTTTCCCGTTTTCAAACAAACCGACTGTGAAAAAGCGGCTGAGTTTGGAACCCGATGCTCCTTCGAGACCGGGCAGGCATTGTTCTCGGCAGGAGATCAGCCGTTCGATTGCTTTATCATCCTGTCCGGCGAGGTGTGCATCTTTGATATCTCGAGTGACGAGCGGGTTTGCGTCGTGCAATACGGCGCGGGGCATTTCACGGGCGACATCGATCTCTTCACTGGACGCCGAGCCGTCGTTTCCTGCGAAGCCGTGACCCCGGTGGAGGCGCTGCGCATCACTCCCGACAAGCTTCGGCAGCTCTTCGTTCGGCAGTCCGCTTTGGGCGAGCGAATTTGGAGAGCCATGCAGCGCCGCCGCGAGCTTTTGCTGGAAACTTCGTTCCAGGGATTGCGCGTTTACGGTCGCAGAGACGACAAGGAAACATTGGCCACGGTGGAATTTCTTTTTCGCAATGGCGTCCCCCATCAGTGGATGGATATTGCCGACGAGAAAAATGTCAGCCGCTTGCGAGACATCTCCTCAGCCGAGTTGCGCTACCCGGCGGTCACGTATGGGAAGAGGCTCCTGTTTCAGGCCCCGACCCACTCCGAACTAGCCGCGCATATCGGTTTGAGGCGTACCCCCTCGGCGACGACTTACGATGTTGCGATCCTCGGCTCGGGGCCGTCTGGGCTGGGAGCGGCAGTTTATGCCTCATCGGAAGGCTTATCGACTGTGGTACTTGATGCCCTCGGTCCTGGAGGTCAGGCCGGTTCGAGTTCCAGGATTGAAAACTATGCAGGCTTCCCCAACGGTTTGTCGGGACGAGAGCTCGCGCAGTTGTCGTATCTGCAAGCTCTCAAATTTGGCGCGGAATTTGTCGCTCCCAGTCACGTCGCGAGTTTGAAAAGAACCGATGAAGGCCTTTACGAAATCAAAACGTCGGAGGGTGATTCCGTCGCCAGTAAGACAGTTGTCATCGCGACGGGCGTCTCTTACCGTTTGCTTGATGTCGCTGGCCTCGACGGCCTACGGGGTTCGGGGGTCTATTACAACGCCACCAAGATTGAAGCGACTTTGTGCCAGGATCATCCCGTCCATGTCATCGGCGCGGGCAACTCCGCCGGCCAGGCCGCGATGTTCCTTTCCCAGTTTGCTAAGAACGTGCCCCTCGTTGTGCGAGGCACGGACCTAAGGAAAAGCATGTCGTCCTACTTGTCGAACCGTGTCGTGGTCAACGAACGCATCAGGATCGCCTATCAAACCCAAGTCTCGGCGGTAGAAGGATCCGACAGAATTGAGGCCGTCCATCTCCGGGATGACCAAGGAAATATCCGGCGGGAGGAAACGTGCGGGCTTTTCATTTTCATCGGAGCCAAGCCTCGAACGGATTTTCTCCCGCCCGAGATCGCTTGCGACGATAAAGGCTTTGTTTTCACCGGTGCGGCGGTTGCTGAAATGAAGGCATGGGCAGAGAAACGGTTGCCAAGCGCCCTGGAGACATCGTGGCCTGGTGTGTTTGCCTCAGGCGATTGCCGTAGCGGCACCACCAAGCGAGTTGCTTTTGCCATTGGCGACGGAGCCTTGGCCGTGACATGTGTGCATGATTTTCTTGGTACTTATTCCTGATTCCTCCCTCAGGACTTTTATCTGAAGAGTTCCGCGATGACTCGATTAGGGAATTGCCGGGTGGGAAGAATGGCGTAGAAGCTCTTTTTGATTTGAGGCAGTCGGTGGCGTTCCACCAGCAAGCCTTGCCGCAATTCGTCTTTGACCACTACGGTGGGCACCAAGGCGACGGCGTGGCTGTTGCGGGCGAGAAGACGGAGCAGGGCCATGTCGTCAACCTCTGCCGCAATAATCGGACGGATGCCAGCCTGCTCCATCAGCAAATCGAAGGGCGCGCGGATGTTGCTCTCCAGGCTCGGCAGGATGACGGGAGTGGTGCGCAAATCATCCGGGAATCGAAATCGTCGGGTTGATTTCGTTTTTTTGCCCACGAGGCTGACGGGTTGTTCCGCCAAAAGCTGGCAATGCCAGGGAGTATCCGCATCACGTCGCACGGGGAGGTTCGATAAAATCAAGTCGATGGTATGGGCTCCCAGATGGTCGAGCAACTCTCTCAGGCTACCGGAACGCAGGACCAGTTCCACATCCGGGCGGTCGATGAGCGGCGAGAGCGTTTGGATGACAAAATTGCGGGACATGGTGGCGACCACGCCAATTCTTACCACCTGCCGCTGGCGTGCGCCGCGATGTTGCAGCGTGTCCATGAGTTCCTCGCCCGTTGTAAAAATAGTCTCGGCGTAATCCAGCACCAGTCGGCCAGCTTCCGTCAACACCAGTCGCTTCTGCTCACGGCTGAAGAGATTTTGTCCCAGGCTCTCCTCGAGCTTGCGCAGTTGGATGCTTAGTGCGGATTGGGAAATCCCCAGGGTTTGAGCGGCGCGGGTCAGCACGCCATCCCTCGCCACGGCGCGAAAATAGCGAAGGTGATGATAATTGAGGAAGGCCATATCCATTTATAAAACAGAAGGAACATGTTGAAAACATCTATTGGAAAGGAAGTCGGCTCATCGGCCAAGCTTCGTCGCGTCGTACAAATATGAACCCGGACTCTTCGCTAATTAATCTATCACTGGGCAGCCTCGCTCTAGCAGGCGTGGCCGCTCTTCTGTTGCCCGCATTCATTCCTTCTTGGGTTCTGGACCGTCATCCACAGCGGTCAGCCCGGTGGGCAACTGGTCTCGGGACATTCACCCTGGGAGTTTCAATGCTTCGAGCCGCACTGACCGCGTTCTACGGATCCTGTCACGCGATTGTCTGGGCTCGGGGGCCCGTATCCATCGACTTCAGATTGGACAATCTGGCGTCGCTGCTTTCGCTCCTGGTTTCCTTTCTGGCCTTGATCGTCATCCGCTATTCGGCCAATTACCTGGAAGGGGATCCCCATCAGGGCCGTTTTACCAAATGGCTCTGTTTGACCTGCGGGTGCGTCTTGCTGATGGTGCTATCGGGAAACCTCCTGTTATTTGCCCTGGCGTGGTCCGCCACGAGTTGGTGTTTGCATCGGCTGCTGGTCTTCTATCCCGAGCGGCCCGGCGCGCTTCTCGCGGCGAGGAAGAAGTTCGTCTTTAGCCGATTAGGGGATGTGTGCCTGCTGCTGGTTTTGATCCTCATCTATCACGAGTTTCAAACCTGGGATTTTCAGAGCGTATTTAATTCTTCCGATGTCCTGCGAAACTCGGCGGGTGGTCATCTTAGCCTGGGCTTGGAGATTTGCTGCTACCTGCTGGTCATCGCCGCGCTTTTGAAATCGGCCCAGTTTCCGTTCCATAGTTGGTTGCCCGACACGATGGAAACGCCAACGCCGGTCTCGGCTTTGATGCACGCGGGGGTGATTAATGCGGGCGGCTTTCTGATTGTCCGACTCAGTCCGCTGATCACGCTCTGCCCGGGGGCGCTCGCGCTCCTTACACTCCTGGGTGGGTTTACCGCTCTCTTTGCTTCCCTCACCATGCTGACCCACTCCAGTGTCAAGCGGGCGCTGGCCTTCTCCACCGTTGCGCAGATGGGCTTCATGATGCTGGAGTGCGGACTGGGCGCGTTTTCCCTCGCCATCCTCCATCTGGTGGCCCACTCGCTGTACAAAGCGCATGCCTTCTTGTCCTCCGGCAGCATGATTGCCTTGGCCAAGGCGAAATGGGTACCGGTCGGGCGTCCCCAAGCACATCCGGGTGTCTTGCTGGCTTCCGTACTGCTGGCCCTGGGGGTAACGTGGAGTGCTTCCCGGTTGCTCGGTTTTATGCTCCAGGATGATCCGAGTTACTCCCTCCTCGTTCTGATTCTTCTGCTGAGTCAGGCTTACATGCTTTGGAATCTGTTGAGTTCGTCGCTCCGCCTTTCGCTGCTGTTCTGGGGAATATTGATGGGCATGGGGCTTTCCCTGGTCTATTTCGCTTTGCATCGATTTTTTGTCTGGATGCTAAAAACCTCCGTTCACGATCAGGTCTTTGCCTGGACCGATTACCACATCTGCGCCGGTCTGGCGGTGCTGGTGTTATTTCTTGCTGTTCTCTTTTTCCAAACCGAACTTCCGCAGTGGGAGCAAAATCGGGGCTACAAAACTCTCTATGTCCATGCCCGCAACGGTTTTTATTTCAATACGCTGGCCAATCATCTGGTGATGAAAATCTGGCCAGCCACTTCTGCGCCTGTATCCAACCAATCGAAACTCGTATGACGACAAGAACTCGAACGGAACCCTCGTCCGTAGCAACCGAACCCGTTGGCTACACGACCAAGTTTATCATCGGAGAGGCTTGCCGCCGTCTGCCGCCCCTATGGCCCTTGAAGAGCTTTGTGGCGGTTAATCCCTTTCTCGGCTACTCCGATCTCCATTTCCTTGAGGCCGCCGCCAAAATCAGGCGCATCGCGCACGGGGATATCCTCATGCCGGAAGCCTATTACCAGCAGCAAATTGACCAGGGAAACATCACGCAGGCCGATCTAAGAACGGCTATTGAATGGGCCAGCCAAACTGTTCCTCCGCCATGGTCGAGCGAAATAAAGCCCCTGGATCTGTCTGGATTGAGGAAAGGTCTCGAGGTGAGCCGCAAAGCCCGCTGTCCGCGCATGGTTTTATCCTTCGCGGATTTCATCGACCGCCATGCAAAAACGAGGAAGCTGGAATTCCTGGTCGATGAGGTCTCGAAATGGTGCTCGGTCTACTTCGACGAGGGACAATCTTCCTGGCGTATGCCCTGGCGCAACCGGCCACTCTACGCCGCTTGGCGGGAGGCGTCGCTGATCGATGCCAATCCGCGCTTGAATGGCTGGAAATACTTTAAGAGCACAGTGGAGAGCATGCCCGAAGAACCCTACGAGGTGATTGAGCACGCTTTGCATCGGCTTGAATGTCCGGTCCCCTTGCTTGAAGAATTTCTGCATCGCCAGTTGGTCAGCATCGCGGGCTGGAGTTCTTATGTGCAGTACCGCGTGCGGGAGCACCGGATGCATGGACAGGAAGATGATTCTCTGGTCGATCTTCTCGCTGTGCGACTCGCGTACGATTTGGCCCTACGGGCACAGTTTGATTCGGATGAAAATCTGATGAGTCGCTGGAGAGGCTACCTGACTGATTTACAAAAATACGAACCCCAGATGGATCTTTTGCCACGGTACCTGGCTCAACTCGCGCTGGAGAACAACTACCAACAGGGATTGCAGGCCAAGTTGAAGGCGGTTCCGATTGCTGAGTCTCCGGTAAAGGCAAGAAAGCAACTGCAGGCGATTTTCTGTATCGATGTGCGTTCGGAAGTTTTTCGTCGCGCACTCGAGCGCCAAAGCGATGCCATTGAGACGCTCGGGTTTGCCGGTTTTTTCGGCATGGCCATTGAGTACATTCGTTTTGGTGAACGCCAGGGCTCTTCCCAATGTCCCGTTTTGCTCACGCCGAAGCATCGAGTCCGGGAAACCTTGCCGGGACCAGCTGAGAACGAAGAACGCCTGCGCCATCATCTCAGGCTGAAGAAGAGACTCAGCCACGCCTGGAATGCGTTCAAGACTTCGGCCATCTCGTGTTTTTCCTTTGTGGAGACGTCCGGTCTCTATTTTGGCCTGCGTCTCGCGCAAGATGGTTTGGCCTACGTCAGGCCGGAAGCGCCGCCGGGACCCAACTGCCGGGGCCTGGACTTCGCGATGGAAAGCCGCCCCCATCAGCATGAAGGAGGTCTTTCGCTACAGACGCAGGCCGACCTGGCCGAGGGAGCCTTGCGAAATATGGGACTTACTTCCGACTTTGCGCGCCTGGTTCTCATCTGTGGCCACGGAAGCCAAACGAAGAATAATCCTTATGCCTCAGGCCTCGACTGCGGGGCTTGCGGAGGCAACGCCGGTGACGCCAACGCCCGCGTGGCCGTGGCGATACTAAATAATGAGAAGGTCCGCAGCCAGCTCAACGGGCGAGGCATCAGGATTCCCACCGACTGCCGTTTCGTTGCGGGTCTGCACAATACCACGACGGACCACGTTATTCTTTATGACGCCGATCAGATGCCGGCATCGCATCAACCCGACTTGGCGCAGATGCGAGAATGGCTGAACGGCGCATCAAAAATCTCCCGCCAGGAACGGGCCCCGGCCTTGGGGTTGTTGCCCGAAAGCGCGCGGTTGGAGGAGCAGGTCTTGCGGCGAAGCCGCGATTGGGCGCAGGTCAGACCCGAATGGGGCTTGGCAGGAAACGCTGCTTTCATCGTCGCGCCTCGCCAGCGCACACAAGCGAGCAATCTCCAAGGCCGCGCCTTTCTGCACAATTATGACGCTGCAAAAGATCCCACGGGCTCAATCTTGGAACTGATCATGACTGCGCCGATGGTGGTCACGAATTGGATCAACCTCCAATACTACGCATCAACCGTCAATAACCGGCTCTATGGGAGCGGCAACAAGACCATCCATAACGTGGTTGGAACCCTGGGGATTTGGCAGGGTAACGGCGGCGACTTGCAAGTGGGACTGCCGCTTCAGTCGCTCCATGACGGCAAGCGGTGGATGCATCAACCGCTCCGGCTCAGCGTCTTCATCGAGGCAAGCCGGGAAAGTATTGAGCTAGTTTTGTTAAAGCACCCTGACGTTCGAGACCTGGTCCGTAACGAATGGCTCCACGTCTTCGCTCTTGAAAATGGGGGGGCTTCTTCTTCACGTTACCTCGGTAAGGAGACATGGGCGGAGTCGCAGTGGCCAACAGACGGCCACAAGGCCTCAAATCGTAGAGGTGAGGAAAGGAGATCATCGGCAATGACAGGCGGCTTGGGAATCCAATGAACTTGAACGATGTAATTTCAATGCATGAATGCAAACGATTATGGATTACTGAGTTCAAACATGATCTCGTTCCGTCTCAGGAATGGCAGCGTCCAGGGTGGATTGTAAAATGCGGTCGTTGGCGCACAGACGACCGAAAGACGATGGTCAGCGATGTATTTCAAAAGTTTCTCCCGGTGGGAGTTGATATTCTTGTTGGTGTTGAAACCGGAGAAACGAATCACCACGGTTTTTCTCGCGGGAACCTCAAGCAAGCGGACTTCATGGTTCTTTGGCTTGGGCAGGCTGTCGAGTGTGTAACCAGAGGGCATAACGAAGCGCACCTTCCAGCTATCGCCCTTGCCGTCCTGGGTGACGGGTGCCGTCATGGCGATCTTTTCGCCAGTCTCCTGAGTTACCGGCGCGGTCATCGCTACTTTTTTTGAGGATAAGTTGTTGCCGAAGATATAGTCGGCGATCAGACGAAAACCCTGGTTGAGCGCTTTCATGCGCTCGCCGTGGACTTCCACCTCCGCGACAATGGTTGGGTTGTATTCGCGGACCTCAAGGTTCCCATCGGACTCAAGCACGTTGTATTTGGGTTGTTCCACTTGGCTCATAATGGTTCCTGATAAACACGCCAGCAGGATCAAGGCGACCGGCACCACCCAAAGTACTCCGTAAAACCATCGGCGCAAAACGGTACCTTTCATTTTAAGAGGTTTTCTTGCCGCAGCCCCTTAACCCAACTTTCGGGAACGCCGTTAGCTAGGCCAAGGAGAGAGCCGACGACGGCCCCGCGATGACAGGAATCGCCACCGACCTGCGCGTTGGCACAAATGCCCGCGCTGAAATCGTCCGCATATTTCCACGCCAGGTAGAGCGCGGCGGGAAAGGCATCCGGGATATAACAGGCGGGGCTGAGCTGTTGCCCGATGACAACTTGATCAGGCTCCTTGATCCATCGGGAGATTTTAGCCGCTGAAATCCAATCGGGTGCTTCCTCAAGAATAGCCTCGCGCAAGGGCCTCCCCCCTTGAACCCCGAGAAGGATGCGCGTGAACGCATCGGCGGCGCGAAGCACATCTCTGTCCTGATGGGTCAGTGCGACATGCTCCTGGACGATTTCGCGCAAATTCCATGCTTCCAGGTCGAGAGAATCAAAGAGTGCTGGAATTGGCACGAGTCCGCCGATGTGGACATCCTGGCATCCGCAGGCGCGTGGCTTCCTACCCCGCGCATAATTCGTGAAGAAATGACGGTGATATTCTTCGACATACGTGTCCCGATGAGTGCCCGGGGTAAGCATGAAATCAATGTATGTCTTCAACCAAGCATCGGCGTCGTAACGGTCAAGCTGGAATGTTTGATCGTACAGCTTCCGAGCCAGCTGGAAGTTCAAGGTGTTTTCTCCTGCTTCAAGAAACTTATGATAATGAATCCCGCGTTTCCCCCAGTAAGCCGCCTGCTCGTGAAGGATTTCCCCGTTAGCATTGAGCGGCGTATAATTGGACCGCCAAAGGATGCTGTCAGGGTGAGGGTTCTTCGGCGACAGATAGACGGAGATGGTTCCGTAGTCCCGCTCCAAGGCAAATCTGTCGTAATACCAATGAACGGGCATGGCCACTGCATCGGCGACAATCGCTCCAAAAAGTGTCTTAGGGAAAGGATCCATCGCACACGTTAAGCTCATTTTGCTCAATTGCATGCGGAGTATGATCGGAGTGCTCGGCCTGTTGCCGCGCTACTTCTCAAACTTAGACCTTCGAACTGGTCGCCTCTTTTGTAGCTCAAGTCGCCTCAAATAGGTCTTCCTGCAAGCCTGACCCATGCAGCCTTTGCACCGCGCCTTTTTCTGCCAAAAGCATGAAGTCGGCCTAGTTTCGCCACATCCGGCGCACTTGCGGTGGCCAGCCGGAACCGCTACGTTCGCTTTCACGAGAGGGGGAATTGGTTCTGAGAGCACAAAAAGCATGTCTGCGAAGAGGCCCTGAACCCCCGGGCAGTGGCGGCTTTGGCGATGCGGAACGGGGCCGGGCCTCGCAAAGCGCGATCCGCAAATATTTGAACAAGATTTCCGGACCGCTGCTCGACCGCATCGACATCCACGTCGAGGTGCCCGCGGTCAAACACGACACGCTGCTGCGTCCCCACGCGGCGGAATCGTCCGCCGACATTCGCGCGCGGATTTTGAAGGCGAGGCAAATCCAGCACGAACGCTTCGCCTCCAAGCGAAAAGTCCGCTGCAACGCGCAGATGAGCTCGAAGGACATCAAGGCGTTTGTCCCGCTCGACACCGACAGCGAAAGCCTGCTCCGCATGGCGCTGACCGAACTCAACCTGAGCGCCCGCGCCTACGACCGCATCCTCAAGGTTTCGCGCACCATCGCCGACCTCGCCGGGGCCGAAAAAGTCGACGCCACGCACCTGAGCGAAGCGATCCAGTACCGCACGCTCGACCGGCAGGTTTGGGGGTAATCCTGGTCATGAATTGTTCCAGTCCCGGGACAAGCATCTTTTTTTCAGAGGGGCCCTGAAGTTTTTAAGCTATCGTGGCTACCCAGGCTTTGCAGAGCTAACGCCTTTTCAGGAAACCTGCGATAATACCCGTATGAAATCACAGACTAATCCCAAACCCAACCGCTCCCAAAGGGAAAAAAGTGAGACGGCCAGGCACCGGCCTAACCGAATCCCATACGCCTGATTCGCCTGATTCGCATATTTTTTTTTGAAAAGGGGGGAAAAGGTAACAGGGATAAAGAAAAAGATGACGGCATGTGGCGAGCGCAAAAGAAATGGGTTGGGGCCCGTTCCCACTAAAATGGCGGAATGGCGCGAGGAGACGCAAAGGCGTGGGCCAGAGCCCGAGTTCCCTCTCGACAGCTTGGGACCGTCCCGTAATTTAACGAAGATGATGCGCCTGGCCGATTACGTTGCGCAGACGCTGGTGCGTCACGGCGTCCGGCATGTCTTCCTCGTGACCGGCGGCGGCGCCATGCATCTCAACGACGCCATCGGGCGGAGGCCGGAGCTGGCCTATGTGTGCTGCCATCACGAGCAGGCGTGCGCCATGGCCGCGGAGGCTTATGCCCGGGTGTCAAACGGCGTGGGCGTGATCAACGTCACGACCGGCCCCGGCGGCATCAACGCGCTGAACGGCGTCTTCGGCGCGTTCACCGATTCGATCCCGCTGCTCGTCATCTCGGGCCAGGTGAAGCGGGAGACGCTTCTCACCACGCACCACCTGACCGGCAAGCTGCGGCAGCTCGGCGACCAGGAAGTCGACATCGTGGCCATGGCGCGGAACATCACCAAATTCGCGGTGATGATCGAGGACCCCGGCACGATCCGTTACCACCTCGAGCGCGCGCTTCATCTCGCCACCAGCGGACGTCCCGGACCATGCTGGATCGATATTCCGATCGATGTGCAGGCGACGCAGATCGATCCCGATTCGCTCCGCGGCTATGATCCGGCCGAGGACGAAGTCCCCAAGTCCGGGCTCTTGCGCGAACAATGCCGCGAGGTGGTCCGCCGCTTGAGCGAAGCCCAAAGGCCGGTTCTGCTTGTCGGCTCGGGCCTCCATCTCAGCGGTGCGCAGGCCGATTTCGAAAAGGTGATCCGCCGCCTGGGCATTCCGGTGACGACGGCGTGGACGGCCATCGACGCCATCGCCTCTGACGATCCGCTTTACTGCGGCCGTCCCGGCGTCCTCGGGGGACGGGCCGGGAATTTCTGCGTGCAGAATGCCGACCTGGTCATCGTCCTCGGCAGCCGCCTGCCGATCCGGCAGGTGAGTTACAACTGGGCATCGTTCGCCCGGCACGCCTTCAAGATTCAGGTCGACATCGACCGTGCCGAGCTCGAAAAGCCGGTCATGATCCGGCCCGACCTTGGCATCGAGGCCGACTGTGGCGATTTCCTCCGCGCGCTGCTGGAGGAATTGGGAAGCTGGGACGCCTCGCGCTGCGTTAAATGGGTCGCCTGGTGCAGGGAACGCCTCGAAAAATATCGGGCGGTGCTGCCCCGGCAGCGCGACCCGGAACGTCCGATCAACCCGTACCATTTCGTGGAGGTCCTTTTCCGGCATCTCGGTCCGCGCGATCTCGTGGCGTGCGGAGATGCCAGCGCTTCGGTCATCACGTTCCAGGCGGCCCACATCCGTTTCGGCCAGCGGGTCTTCTCGAATGCCGGTTCGGCCTCGATGGGTTATGATCTTCCCGCCGCGGTCGGCGCCGCGTTCGCCCGGCCCGATGCTCGCACCATCTGCTTGGCGGGAGAAGGAAGCGTGATGCTCAATCTCCAGGAATTGCAGACCGTGGTCCACCATCGCCTGCCGATAAAAATCATCGTGCTGAACAACGGCGGCTACCTTTCAATCCGCTCCACGCAAAAGAATTTCTTCAACCGCCTCGTCGGCGAGGGACCTGAATCGGGCGTGACGTTTCCCGACTTTGTGCGCGTGGGTGAGGCGTTCGGCCTGCCTTCGATCCGGCTGGAAAACCCGAGCTTCGCGGAGGCGCTGGCCCGTTTCCTGGCCGAGCCGGGACCAGGGCTGGCCGAGGTGATTCTCGATCCCGAACAGTTGTTCGAGCCGAAGCTGAGTTCCCGCCAACTCGCCGATGGCCGCATGGTAACGGCCAATCTGGAAGACATGGCGCCGTTCCTCGACCGGGACGAACTCAAGTCGAACTTGCTTTATCCGGAGGATCTCGCCTGAGGCAGACCAACCTGAACCCGACACCCGCGCGCCCAGCCCAGGATGAGGGAAGAAGAGCCTTATGGCCGATCGGCGAGACTCTTCTCGATGGAGGCGTAGGCGGAATGATTGTGGATGCTCTCCATGTTTTCCGCCTCGACCTTGTACCAGGTGATGTCGGGATGGGCGTTGCAGCGGACGGCGACATTGCGGACGAGGTCCTCCACAAAGACGGGATTGTCGTAGGCCTTCTCGGTCACGAACTTTTCGTCGGGCCGCTTGAGGAGCGAGTAGATTTCGCTGCTGGCCGATTCCTCGACCATGGCAATCATGTCCTCGATCCAGATCGCCTTCACGGACCGGAGCGCGAGCGTGACGTAGCCGCGCTGGTTGTGCGCGCCGTAGGCGCTGATCGCCTTGGAGCAGGGGCAGAGGGTCGTCACCGGAATGGTCACGGTCACGGTGAACGTCACGTCCTTGCCGTGCGCGGCGGCGTCGAATTTCACCTGGTAATCGACGAGGCCCTTCGCCTTGGTCACGGGCGCTTCCTTCTCCATGAAGTAGGGGAATTCCACCTCGATGTGGGCGACCTGCGCGGCCAGCTTTTTCTGAAGCTCGTGGAGCATGGTGGGCAGGTTTTCGACGTGAATAAGCCGCCCGTGTTCGTTGAGCACCTCGACGAACCGGCTCATGTGCGTGCCCTTGAAATCCTTCGGCAGGTCGACGAGCAGGCTGATCCGCGCCACAGTGTCCTGGACCTCGTGATGCTTGTCCCGCACCTCGATCGGATGGAGCAACCCTTTCACGCCGACCTTGTCGATGGCGAGTTGGCGCGAGTCGGACTGGCTCTGGCAATCGGCCAGCGCGGACGCGGAGGCCTTTACCGCGGCGGGGTTCAACGTTACTTTGTTCATCGACTCATCCTACCGCAAAAACGAGAGATGACAAATCACGGGAATATCCGGCGCGTCCCTCGCGTCATGTCATGCGTAGAATCCCAACCAAGCGAGCCCATTTGCATTTATCAAAATCAACGGCAGCGTATCTATAATTGAAACCCCCATCGGAGAATCCCATGTCCCTTCCCGCCCGAAGCTTCCCGCCCTTCAGCCTCACCCGACTCCTGTCTACCGTCTTCCAACCGAAAGGCGGCGAACGCGTCGCGATCCTGATCGACCTGAAGGATCCCGCCGAAGTGAGGGATTTCGCCTTCCTGAAAAATCCCGCGCTGACGATCCAGCGTCACGCCTATGAAGTTTTTTACCAGGGACTGCATCAGGTCGGGCTGAAGGAACTGAACCTGACTGGCGGCGATTTCTTCGCCTACCAAATCACGGGCGGGAGCAATCTCGACCTGCCGGACCGCGCCGTCACGCCGGAGGGGCGCGAGGTGAGTCTAGAAAAGGATGTCTATCCGAAGTACGACATCATTCTCTGCATCTCGACCTACTCGGCCACCGCGCCGCTGACTGCCTTCGCCAAGCAATACGGTTTTCGTGGCGCGACGCTGCATGGCCTGAACGACATTATTCTGAGCAGCGGACTCGCGGTCGATTACAACGAGGTGAGCAAACAAGCGGAGAAACTGCGCCTCGGCCTGACCAAGGCCGACTGGTTCGAGGTCGATTTCAAGGTCCTGGGCCAGACCTACACGCTCAAGCTGATCTGTAACCAGCAAGAAGCGCAAAAGAGCCACGGGATGTGTCGCGGCCCGGAACCCGACGTGGCCAATCTGCCCGCGGGCGAAGTCTACTACGTCCCCGAAGGCGCGGAGGGACAGTTTCCCATGCGTTACGAGACGGGGACGCTGGCGCTGATGGAGGTCAAGCATGGGCGTATCGAGGAGGCGACACTGATTCGCGGAGACCTGACGGAAGTCGACGCCCACAACGAGAAGCTGCTGAGCGATCCGATGACGGGCGAGATCGGCGAGCTCGGTTTCGGCACGCAGGACCTGCCGGTCTCGGGCCGCGACATCCAGGATGAAAAAGTGCTCGGCACCATGCATGTGGCCACCGGCCGCAGCGACCATCTCGGCGGACATCTCGTGCCCCAGCTTTTCAAGAACGCGAAAAACGCCACCCACGACGACATTCTTTTTTCACCCGCGAAGACGCCGGAGATCGAAGTGACCCAGGTGCGGATGCATCGCGATGACCGGACGGAAGTCGTGCTCGAACATTATCAGCCCGCGCCTTATCTACTGAATTTGCTGAAGCAGTGAGCCTTTGTAGTAACCTGCGCAGGCCCGTCGCGCGGCGCGCGACGGCTACCTTGTTAGTTCCACGTTCTTCGTTCTAAGTTCCTCAAACGCCATCTCCATTCCCGCCGCCTTGTGGAGGGTCTCGTCGTATTCGCGGGCCGGGACGGAGCCCGCCGTGATGCCGCTGCCGACCGAGAAGTGGAGGTCCTCGCCTTCGAGGATCATCGTCCGGATGGCAAGGCTGAACGCCGCGTCGCCGTTGTCGTCGAAGTACCCGATGAGGCCCGTGTAGAGCCCGCGCGGACAGGGCTCGAGTTCCGCAATGATCTCACAGGCCCGTTTTTTCGGAGCGCCACTGATGGAACCGCCGGGAATGCAGGCGCGCACCGCGTCGAGCGCGTCAACCCCGGGCCGCAGCATGCCCTCAATGGTCGAAACGAGATGGAACACCTGGGCGAAACGCTCAAGCTGCACGAGCTGCGTGACCGTCACGCTGCCGTACTCGCAAATCTGGCCGAGGTCGTTGCGCTCGAGGTCGGTGATCATCACGAGCTCGGCGAGTTCCTTGGGATCGGTCAGCAACTCGAAGGCAAGCTGCTCGTCGCGCACCGGATCGCGGCTGCGCGGGCGCGTGCCCTTGATCGGGCGGGTGGTGATGTGCCGGCCCCGGATGCGCAGGAAGAGTTCCGGCGACGCCGAGAGGACGCGCGTGTTCCCTAAATCGAGGAAGGCCCCGCCGGGTGCCGGACTGCGCGCGAGCAGATGTTCGAAGAGCCGGTAGGGATTGCCGCTAAAGCGGGTGCTGAACTTCTGCGCGAGATTGACCTGATAGATGTCGCCCGCCGCGATGTAGTCCTGTGCGCGCGCCACGCGGGCTTCGTATTCCGCACGGGTTTGGTTGGGTTGAAAGGAAGAAGGAAGAAGTGTAAAGGAAGAAGTGGCATCTTCCTGCGCTCTTCGCTCATTCCATATCGCGCTGAAACCATTCTCCGCCAGCAAGGCGATCTTCGGAAACCAGGCGAACCTAAAGGCGCCCTCGTAGGTGATGTAACCGACGGCGGCGCTTTGGGGATGAAGCGAGTCGCGGCCGGTCTTGCGCCGCCGCGCGAGTGTTTCCCGCAACTTTCCCCAGTCGTCCGGTCCGCCCTCAATGATTTCTTCCGCCTCCGTCGCCTGCAGGATCGCTCCCGGCTGGTTCCACGAGTTGAGGGAGATGAAGGGCGAATGATTCATCGACGCCATTACCGCGCGGAACTGATGCTACGACAAGCTCGGGATGACGGGCGGAGGAATATGGCTTAGGCAGAAGCAAACCCAACCCTCCAAGAGTTAGGCTACGACCTGCGCCTCGGCGTTGGTGGCCTTGGACTTTTTCAGGTAGGGGAGCGTCTTCTCAACCGTGGCCGCGACGCTGATGCCGTACTTCGTGCGCAGGGCGTCGGGTTTGCCATGCTCGATGAAGGCGTCGGGCCAGCCGATGCGCACCACGGGCGTGTGCAATCCGCGATTGGCCAGTTCCTCGAGAACCGCGCTGCCGAAACCGCCGGCCAGGACGTGATCTTCCATGGTGACGACGACGTCGGCGCTGCGGGCGAAGAACGAGATGGTGTCGCCGTCGAGCGGCTTGACCGAGCGCGGATTAATGACCGCGACGGAAAAGCCGCGCGCTTCGAGCTCCCGGGCGACTTCGAGCGCCATGGGCAAAAGCGCGCCGAGACCGAGGACGACCGCCTGCGTGCCGTGCTTGACCACCTCGGCCTTGCCGATGGGAATCAGCGCGGGCTTGGCTTTGAGGGCCACACCGGGACCGTTGCCGCGCGGGTAACGGATGGCAATGGGGCCGTCGTGATGGAGCGCGGTGAAGAGCATGTCGGCCAGCTCATCCTCGTTGCTCGCGTCGAGATGGACCAGGTTGGGGATGCAACGCAGGTAGCTGATGTCGAAGAGGCCGTGGTGGGTAGGGCCGTCGTCGCCGGAAAGGCCGCCGCGGTCCATGCAGAAGACGACGTTGAGATTTTGCAGGCAGACGTCGTGGACGATCTGGTCAAAGGCGCGCTGGAGGAAGGTGGAATAGATCGCGCAGAACGGCTTGTAGCCCTTGGTCGCCATGCCGGAGGCGAAGAGGACGGCGTGCTCCTCGGCGATGCCGACGTCGAAATACTTGTCGGGGTGCTTCGGCTGGAAGAGGTCGAGCGCGGTGCCGTTCGGCATCGCGCCGGTGATGGCCACCACCTTCGAGTTCATGTCGGCCAGCTTGATCATGGTTTCGGCGAAGACTTGCGAGTAGGTCTTCGGCGCCGTGGTGGTGGTTTCGACGCCCTTTTCCGGGTCGTAGGTGCCGGGGCCGACGCCATGATATTTCTTCTGCTTGGCGATGCCGATGTCGAAACCCTTGCTCTTCTTGGTGAGGACATGGAGCAGAAGCGGGTGGCCATGGTGCTTGGCGAAATCAAGCGTCTTGATCAGGTTGGGTAGGTCGTGGCCGTCGATGGGGCCGTAGTAGGAAAGGCCCATCTCCTCGAAAATGAGACTGGGCCGATGGCCGGTGGAGAGAAGGCCCTTGACCACACCCTCGGCTTTGAGCGCAA
>CBDDEB010000005.1:0-592611 GCA_965226715.1 Methylacidiphilales bacterium
ATCGGGCGGGAACTGCGCGACGCCGCTCCACTCGAGGCTGCCGGCGAGCCCGTTGGGCCACTGGCCAAAGACCTGGACAACATCCGGGATGTGGACGACATAACCCTCGCGCTTCGGCACGGAGACTTTCATCTGCGCGTGCAGGCGGCGCGGCACGCCGATCCAGCGCTCGAGCACCTCCGCGTAAATGCCGACGGTCAGCGCGTTGATTCCGTTGAGCTCGGTGCGCTGACGCCAGTGGGCCGGAGCCAGCGGATCGGAAAATTGATCGCGGTCGGCGGTCAGGCGGAAATGCCAGAGCTCGCCCGCGTAGCCGTCGTGCAGCAGTTTCTGGAAGAATTTCCCGCCCTTCATCCCGTGCGGCGGCGGACAAAGCATCGTCACCAATTGTGGACGCGCCTGCGCCGCAACCAGCATCTCGCGCCCCTCGCGCAGGCTCATCGCCATGCGCGCCTGGCAGAAAACGTGTTTGCCGGCCTCGAGCGCCGAGATGGTGATGGGCGCGTGCAGGACCGGCGGCGTGCCGATCCAGATGATGTCGAGGTCGGGCCGGTCGAGCATCTCGGCCCAGTCGTCCAGGACCTCGGGAATATGGAATTCCTTCGCGACGCTCCGGGCCGTTTCGAGCCGCGAGTTGCAGACCGCCACGACCTGCACCTGGGGCAAAGCGAGCAGGCCCGGCAGGTGCCGTTGCCGGACGATGCCACCCGCGCCAACGATACCGACCCGTAATTTCTTCGAATGCGAGGGGTGTTTGGAATTCATACCAGCGCTTCCCGTGGAGCGATTTTGGCGCAAGCCGGCTCGGCCGTCCAGCCGCGGAGCGCGCGTTGATGCGTCACCACCTGCCGGACGCGGCGCGCAATTTCCGCTCCGTCCTCGTCGCGAATCTGCGGGCCGATGGAGAAGCGGACCGTCGCCGCGGCCCAGTCCGGCGGCACGCCCATGGCGGCGAGCACGTGCGACGGTTGGACGGAACCGACGAGGCAGGCCGAGCCGCTCGAGACCGCGAGGCCCGCGAGGTCGAGGCCGATGAGCAGGTCCTCGCCGTGGAGGCCCTGAAAACTGACATTGAGCGTGTTGGGCAAACGGCGGACGGAGCCCGACGTGCCCGCGCCGTTGCGGCGCACGCCGCCCAGCGAACTCAGCTCCTGCCAAAGCCGTTCCGTCCAGGCGAACTGGCGCCGCGCCTCGACCGGGTCGACGTTTCCGTAGAGCCGCACCGCTTCCGCGAAACCGGCGATGGCAGGCGCGTTCTCGGTGCCGGGACGGCGCTCGTTCTCGTGCGAGCCCCCCTCCATCAGCCGCGCGATCGGCACGCCGGTTCTGAGCCAGAGCAATCCGGCGCCCAGCGGGCCGTGGATTTTATGCGCGGCCAGACTGAGCGCCGAAACCTGCCAGTCCGACACATCGATCTCTTCCTTGCCCACGCTCTGGATCGCGTCGGTATGAAAAAGAACTTTTCTCGCCGCGCAGATGGCGGCGATCTCGCGCATTGGCTGGCAGACACCGGTCTCGTTGTTCGCGCTCATGATCGAGACGAGAATCGTCTCGGGCCGGATGGCGCGGGCCAGGTCGTCCGGGTCGATCCGCCCGTCCGCATCGACGTCGAGATAGGTGACCTCGAAACCTTTCCCTTTTTCGAGCGCCTCGAACGCGCGCAGGACCGCGTGATGCTCCGTCTTCGCGGTGATCAGGTGCCTTCCCTTATCGCGGTGGGCGCAGGCGAGTCCCTGCGCGGCGAGGTTGCAGCTTTCCGTGCCGCCGCCGGTGAAAATGATTTCGGAAGGTTTGCCCTTCAACCACGCGGCGATGGCATCGCGGGCCGCATCGATCTCGCCCCGCGCACGGCGACCCTCGGCGTGGAGGCTCGAGGGATTGCCTAAAGCTCCGGAGGGCGCGCCCAGCAGCGGTTCCATGACGGCGCGCACCCGCGGATCGAGGTTCGTGGTGGCGTTGTCATCCAGGTAAAAGCGCGGCATGACGTTCCTCCCAGGTCAGATCATCCAATCTCCATTGTTGCGCTGGCGGGGATGGATGCTGAGCTGCTGGGCTTCGTAGAGGGCCACCGAATCGGGCGGGATGGAACGGTTCAGCCAGACGTTGCCACCGATGATCGTGCGGTCGCCGATGACCGTGTCGCCCCCGACGATGGTCGAGTTGGCGTAGATGGTGACGTCATCGCCAACGGTCGGGTGCCGCTTGCCGCCGAGGGCGTGGCCCTGCCCGTCGCGCTCGACCTGTTTGGCCAGGCTGCGCGCGACCAGCCCGACACCCTGGTAGAGGCGGACGCGGTCGCCGATCTGGGAGGTGCCCCCGATGACCACGCCGGTGCCATGATCGATGAAGAAATGGGAACCGATCTTCGCGCCCGGATGGAGATCGATGCCGGTGCGGCTGTGGGCCCACTCGGTCATCATGCGGGGCAGAAAAGCGACACCTTGCTCATGAAGCACATGAGCGATGCGGAAGACGGCCACCGCCTCGACGCCGGGATAGGCGAGGACGACTTCCTCCCGATTGGCCGCGGCCGGGTCGCCCTGGAAAGCGGCCTCGACATCGGTCTGGATCAGGCAGCGGACGTCGGGCAGCTTGCGGAGAAAATCGAGGGTGACGCTCTCGGCGTTCGCGCCGGGGACGGGCTGCACGTCGAGGCTCTTGGCGATCTCGCGCTGGAGCCGCTTTTGCAGGCTGCTGAGCTGGAGCGCCGTTTCATGCGGCAGGTCGTGCATCGAAACCTGCTGCTCGGCGATGAAGCCGGGGAAGATGAGATAAAGGAGGTCCTGCGTCAGCGCGGCCACGGCCATTTTCGAGGGCAGGTTGGCGCCGTTGAGATGCTTGATCCCGCCGCAATGGGCGTAGGATTCGAGCAACTGGTCGACGAGGGTTTTCATCGGATGATCCATACCGGCCAAAGCCTATCGGAAAAGCCGATGCCCTGCAAATGCGGGCTCTTGGCGGGGAGGTGGGTGCTTGGACGCGGCTTCACCGCTGTGCTAATGAAGTCGTCCACCGACGGAACGGGTTATTTACGGAACTTGGAGAATCGGGCTGATTCGTCCTTGGTCATGGGACGGAAGCCCTGGGCCTGCAGGTACGCAGCCGACCCGCCCTTGGCCTTCCGCCCGCTTTCAGTTCGCGAGGTAGAATTCGAGGTATGCCTGATAGTTGATCGAGAGATCGTCGAGGGCATATTTAAAAGCTTCCTTGAAAGACATGTTTTCACACCACTCCTTTTTGATCAAGCCTTTCGTTTGGCCCAACACGTCGCGGTGGGCTTGCTTGTGGGCTGTGTCGTAGCGGGTGATGCATTCATCGTTACAGACTAGCACAACGCTAAAGCCGTACCAAATCCCGACGAAAGAGTTTTGGAAGACCAGTAGATGGAACCCATCAGGCAAGTCCTTAATCCACTCTTTCTTGGGCATATTTAAGTCTGGCTGCGTTTATTTTTCATGTCACCGGGGATTCTTAGTTATCACGCCGACGGCCTGAGCCGCGCGTAATTAGGCAAAACTACGCCCTTTGCCTGTAACCTTTTGCCGGTCAGGGCGTCTTGTTAGATGGTGAGCACAACCGATCTTTTCCGCCGTTCGATCCATTTCCAGCCTTTGGGCCCGGACGCCCTCTTCACTTGGCACTCAAGATGATCGCCCTGACTTTATTCTTCTCGGATACTCTAACGATATGGTTTCTGCGAAAGGCTCAACTTCGGACGAGCAACTTGTGGAGGCCACGCTCGCCGGGGACGACCAGGCCTTCGCCGAGCTCACGCTTCGCCACAAGAGCCGCGTTTTTGGCCTGGCCGCCCGGTTCGCGAGCAACGCGGCCGAATTGGAAGACATCTGCCAGGAAGTTTTTGTCCAGGCCTACTTCAAGCTGCGCCAGTACCGGCGCGATTCGCCGTTCGAGCACTGGGTCCTCCGCATCACGACCTACAAATGCTACGACTATCTCCGCAAACGGCGGCGAAGCGGGGTCACCCTCTCCGTCGATGCGATGCTCGAATCGGGCTATGAGCCGTCCGCGCCGGCGGCCGCCGATCCGCACCCGGATCTGGAACGCCTTCATGCCGCCCTGGCCGAATTATCGCCGAAGGAACGACTCGTCATCACCCTGCTCGAACTCGAAGAGCGGAGCGTGCAGGAAATCGCCGGCCTTACGGGATGGAGCGTGGCCAATGTCAAGGTCCGCGCTTTCCGCGCCCGGGCCGCGCTGCGCAAACTCATGGAGAAAACCGAATGAATGACCCCAAAATCCCTTCACGCCGCTATGGCGACTACGGGAAACTTCCCGATCCCGAACTCGACGCGCTCTTCGCCCTCTCGCGCCACGATCGCCCCGATACGTCCCGCGCCGAGTACGGCTTCGAGACCCGGCTGCTGGCCCGCCTCCACTCACGGCGGGAAACAGGTTCGATCTGGGCAATGGTGTCGTGGCGGCTGGTCCCGTTCTTTGCCGCCTGCGTGGTGGCGCTGATGCTCTGGCACGCGGAGGTGGTCGCGGAAACCAACGATGTCGAGCAGATGGTTTTCGTGGAAAATCCCGAACCCCTCGATGCGTGGAACAACCTCAACTGATCTATGAACAAAACCTGGAAGGCTGTTCTTGGCGTCATCCTGATTTATATTTTTGGATGCTTTTCGGGCATGGTCTCCACCTCCATCTTTTTCCATCATCGGATGCTCATTTTCCTGCAACATCCCGCCGTGGCGTTGTCGGCCGCGCTGGAGAAACGATTGACGGGAAACCTGGGGCTGGATGCGGACCAAAAGGAAAAGGTTCACGCCTGCTTCGAGGAGAATTTGCAGCAACGAAAGGAATTGCAGAAGCAAATCCAGCCCCAGGTCCAGGCGTTGAACCACCAGACCATCCAAGAAGTCACGGCCATCCTGCACCCTGACCAGACGGAACTCTTTCAGCAGAATATCGAAAAAGTCCGCAAACACTTCGGGGCGATGGCCGTCAAGCAGGAGACGGATACTCCCTCCGCACCCAATGTCCAGCCGGGCACGCCGACGACGAATTCCGCGACGACCAAGTCACCGGCTGCCCAGTAAAAAATCACGTTTTCCCTCGTCAGTTGTCGGCGAACTTGGTTGCCTAGCCGGATGCTGGCCAAGGTTTTTTCCGCTGCGGTGTGGGGCGTCGATGCCTACGCGGTCGAAGTGGAAGTCAACGCGAGCCCGGGCAAACCTGTCACCGTCGTCGTCGGCCTGCCTGATACCACCGTCAAGGAAAGCCGCGACCGCGTCATCACGGCGGTGACCAACAGCGCGTTCAAATATCCCTGGGGCCGCGTCACCTTCAACCTCGCGCCGGCCGACGTGAAGAAGGAGGGGCCGAGCTTCGACCTGCCGATGGCGCTCGGCATCGTGGCCGCGTCCGACCAGCTGAGCCTGCGCAATCTTGAACAGTACTGGGTCGTCGGGGAACTGGCGCTCACGGGCGAGGTGCGTCCGGTCAAGGGCGCGCTCGCCATTGCGCTTTCCGCGCGCAAGCACAAGAAGAAGGGGCTCATCCTGCCCGCGGCCAATGCAGCGGAGGCGGCCGTGGTCGCGGGCCTCGATGTCTACCCGGTCAGGCATCTGCGCGAGGCGGCCGAATTTCTCGCCGGCAACGTGGAGATCGCGCCGGTGCGGATCGATCCGAACGAAATCCTCGGCGAGTTCGAGGCCATCGAAAACGACTTCGCCGACGTGAAGGGACAGGAGCACGTGAAGCGCGCAATCGAGGTCGCCGTCGCGGGCGGCCACAACGTGCTCATGATCGGCCCGCCCGGCAGCGGCAAGTCGATGCTGGCCAAACGGATTCCCGGCATCTGCCCGCCGCTTTCGCTCGACGAGGCGCTCGAAACGACGAAGGTGCACAGCGTGGCGGGGCTGCTCACGCCCGAGCAGGCGATGGTGACGCGGCGGCCCTTTCGTTCGCCGCACCACACGATCTCCGACGCGGGGCTCATCGGCGGCACGGCCAATCCGAGTCCCGGCGAAGTGAGCCTGGCCCATCATGGCGTCCTCTTTCTCGACGAGCTCCCCGAGTTTCGCCGCAGCGCGCTGGAAGTGTTGCGCCAGCCGCTGGAGGACGGGACGGTGACGATTTCGCGAGCGTCCGGCTCGATGACCTTTCCAGCGCAGTTTATGCTGGTCGCCGCGATGAATCCGAGCCCGGGCAGTGGCGGCTTTGGCGATGCGGAACGGGGCCGGGCCTCGCAAAGCGCGATCCGCAAATATTTGAACAAGATTTCCGGACCGCTGCTCGACCGCATCGACATCCACGTCGAGGTGCCCGCGGTCAAACACGACACGCTGCTGCGTCCCCACGCGGCGGAATCGTCCGCCGACATTCGCGCGCGGATTTTGAAGGCGAGGCAAATCCAGCACGAACGCTTCGCCTCCAAGCGAAAAGTCCGCTGCAACGCGCAGATGAGCTCGAAGGACATCAAGGCGTTTGTCCCGCTCGACACCGACAGCGAAAGCCTGCTCCGCATGGCGCTGACCGAACTCAACCTGAGCGCCCGCGCCTACGACCGCATCCTCAAGGTTTCGCGCACCATCGCCGACCTCGCCGGGGCCGAAAAAGTCGACGCCACGCACCTGAGCGAAGCGATCCAGTACCGCACGCTCGACCGGCAGGTTTGGGGGTAATCCTGGTCATGAATTGTTCCAGTCCCGGGACAAGCATCTTTTTTTCAGAGGGGCCCTGAAGTTTTTAAGCTATCGTGGCTACCCAGGCTTTGCAGAGCTAACGCCTTTTCAGGAAACCTGCGATAATACCCGTATGAAATCACAGACTAATCCCAAACCCAACCGCTCCCAAAGGGAAAAAAGTGAGACGGCCAGGCACCGGCCTAACCGAATCCCATACGCCTGATTCGCCTGATTCGCATATTTTTTTTTGAAAAGGGGGGAAAAGGTAACAGGGATAAAGAAAAAGATGACGGCATGTGGCGAGCGCAAAAGAAATGGGTTGGGGCCCGTTCCCACTAAAATGGCGGAATGGCGCGAGGAGACGCAAAGGCGTGGGCCAGAGCCCGAGTTCCCTCTCGACAGCTTGGGACCGTCCCGTAATTTAACGAAGATGATGCGCCTGGCCGATTACGTTGCGCAGACGCTGGTGCGTCACGGCGTCCGGCATGTCTTCCTCGTGACCGGCGGCGGCGCCATGCATCTCAACGACGCCATCGGGCGGAGGCCGGAGCTGGCCTATGTGTGCTGCCATCACGAGCAGGCGTGCGCCATGGCCGCGGAGGCTTATGCCCGGGTGACGAACAGCGTGGGCGTGATCAACGTCACGACCGGCCCCGGCGGCATCAACGCGCTGAACGGCGTCTTCGGCGCGTTCACCGATTCGATCCCGCTGCTCGTCATCTCGGGCCAGGTGAAGCGCGAGACGCTCCTCACCACGCACCACCTGACCGGCAAGCTGCGACAGCTCGGCGACCAGGAAGTCGATATCGTGGCCATGGCGCGGAACATCACCAAATTCGCGGTGATGATCGAGGACCCCGGCACGATCCGTTACCACCTGGAGCGCGCGCTTCATCTCGCCACCAGCGGACGTCCCGGACCATGCTGGATCGATATTCCGATCGATGTGCAGGCGACGCAGATCGATCCCGATTCGCTCCGCGGCTATGATCCGGCCGAGGACGAAGTCCCCAAGTCCGGTCTTCTCCGCGAACAATGCCGCGAGGTGGTCCGCCGTTTGAGCGAAGCCCAACGGCCGGTTCTTCTCGTCGGTTCGGGCCTCCATCTCAGCGGTGCGCAGGCCGATTTCGAAAAGGTGATCCGCCGTCTGGGCATTCCGGTGACGACGGCGTGGACGGCCATCGACGCCATCGCCTCCGACGATCCGCTTTACTGCGGCCGTCCCGGCGTCCTTGGCGGACGGGCTGGGAATTTCTGCGTGCAGAATGCCGACCTGGTCATCGTCCTCGGCAGCCGCATGCCGATCCGGCAGGTGAGTTACAACTGGGCATCGTTCGCCCGGCACGCCTTCAAGATTCAGGTCGACATCGACCGTGCCGAGCTCGAAAAGCCGGTCATGGTCCGGCCCGACCTTGGCATCGAGGCCGACTGTGGCGATTTCCTCCGCGCGCTGCTGGAGGAATTGGGAAGCTGGGACGCCTCGCGCTGCGTTAAATGGGTCGCCTGGTGCCGGGAACGCCTCGAGAAATATCCGGCCGTGCTCTCCCGGCAGCGCGACCCGGAACGTCCGATCAACCCCTACCATTTCGTGGAAGTTCTTTTCCGGCATCTCGGTCCGCGCGATCTCGTGGCGTGCGGAGATGCCAGCGCTTCGGTCATCACGTTCCAGGCGGCCCACATCCGTCTCGGCCAGCGGGTCTTCTCGAATGCCGGTTCGGCCTCGATGGGTTATGATCTTCCCGCCGCGGTCGGCGCCGCGTTCGCCCGGCCCGACGCGCGCACGATCTGTCTCGCGGGAGAAGGAAGCGTGATGCTCAATCTCCAGGAATTGCAGACCGTGGTCCACCATCGCCTGCCGATAAAAGTCATCGTGCTGAACAACGGCGGCTACCTTTCAATCCGCTCCACGCAAAAGAATTTCTTCAACCGCCTCGTCGGCGAGGGACCTGAATCGGGCGTGACGTTTCCCGACTTTGTGCGCGTGGGTGAGGCGTTCGGCCTGCCTTCGATCCGGCTGGAAAACCCGAGCTTCGCGGAGGCGCTGGCCCGTTTCCTGGCCGAGCCGGGACCAGGGCTGGCCGAGGTGATTCTCGATCCCGAACAGTTGTTCGAGCCGAAGCTGAGTTCCCGCCAACTCGCCGATGGCCGCATGGTAACGGCCAATCTGGAAGACATGGCGCCGTTCCTCGACCGGGACGAACTCAAGTCGAACTTGCTTTATCCGGAGGATCTCGCCTGAGGCAGACCAACCTGAACCCGACACCCGCGCGCCCAGCCCAGGATGAGGGAAGAAGAGCCTTATGGCCGATCGGCGAGACTCTTCTCGATGGAGGCGTAGGCGGAATGATTGTGGATGCTCTCCATGTTTTCCGCCTCGACCTTGTACCAGGTGATGTCGGGATGGGCGTTGCAGCGGACGGCGACATTGCGGACAAGGTCCTCCACAAAGACGGGATTGTCGTAGGCCTTCTCGGTCACGAACTTTTCGTCGGGCCGCTTGAGGAGCGAATAGATTTCGCTGCTGGCCGATTCCTCGACCATGGCAATCATGTCCTCGATCCAGATCGCCTTCACGGACCGGAGCGCGAGCGTGACGTAGCCGCGCTGGTTATGCGCGCCGTAGGCGCTGATCGCCTTGGAGCAGGGGCAGAGGGTCGTCACCGGAATGGTCACGGTCACGGTGAACGTCACGTCCTTGCCGTGCGCGGCGGCGTCGAATTTCACCTGGTAATCGACGAGGCCCTTCGCCTTGGTCACGGGCGCTTCCTTCTCCATGAAGTAGGGGAATTCCACCTCGATGTGGGCGACCTGCGCGGCCAGCTTTTTCTGAAGCTCGTGGAGCATGGTGGGCAGGTTTTCGACGTGAATAAGCCGCCCGTGTTCGTTGAGCACCTCGACGAACCGGCTCATGTGCGTGCCCTTGAAATCCTTCGGCAGGTCGACGAGCAGGCTGATCCGCGCCACAGTGTCCTGGACCTCGTGATGCTTGTCCCGCACCTCGATCGGATGGAGCAACCCTTTCACGCCGACCTTGTCGATGGCGAGTTGGCGCGAGTCGGACTGGCTCTGGCAATCGGCCAGCGCGGACGCGGAGGCCTTTACCGCGGCGGGGTTCAACGTTACTTTGTTCATCGACTCATCCTACCGCAAAAACGAGAGATGACAAATCACGGGAATATCCGGCGCGTCCCTCGCGTCATGTCATGCGTAGAATCCCAACCAAGCGAGCCCATTTGCATTTATCAAAATCAACGGCAGCGTATCTATAATTGAAACCCCCATCGGAGAATCCCATGTCCCTTCCCGCCCGAAGCTTCCCGCCCTTCAGCCTCACCCGACTCCTGTCTACCGTCTTCCAACCGAAAGGCGGCGAACGCGTCGCGATCCTGATCGACCTGAAGGATCCCGCCGAAGTGAGGGATTTCGCCTTCCTGAAAAATCCCGCGCTGACGATCCAGCGTCACGCCTATGAAGTTTTTTACCAGGGACTGCATCAGGTCGGGCTGAAGGAACTGAACCTGACTGGCGGCGATTTCTTCGCCTACCAAATCACGGGCGGGAGCAATCTCGACCTGCCGGACCGCGCCGTCACGCCGGAGGGGCGCGAGGTGAGTCTAGAAAAGGATGTCTATCCGAAGTACGACATCATTCTCTGCATCTCGACCTACTCGGCCACCGCGCCGCTGACTGCCTTCGCCAAGCAATACGGTTTTCGTGGCGCGACGCTGCATGGCCTGAACGACATTATTCTGAGCAGCGGACTCGCGGTCGATTACAACGAGGTGAGCAAACAAGCGGAGAAACTGCGCCTCGGCCTGACCAAGGCCGACTGGTTCGAGGTCGATTTCAAGGTCCTGGGCCAGACCTACACGCTCAAGCTGATCTGTAACCAGCAAGAAGCGCAAAAGAGCCACGGGATGTGTCGCGGCCCGGAACCCGACGTGGCCAATCTGCCCGCGGGCGAAGTCTACTACGTCCCCGAAGGCGCGGAGGGACAGTTTCCCATGCGTTACGAGACGGGGACGCTGGCGCTGATGGAGGTCAAGCATGGGCGTATCGAGGAGGCGACACTGATTCGCGGAGACCTGACGGAAGTCGACGCCCACAACGAGAAGCTGCTGAGCGATCCGATGACGGGCGAGATCGGCGAGCTCGGTTTCGGCACGCAGGACCTGCCGGTCTCGGGCCGCGACATCCAGGATGAAAAAGTGCTCGGCACCATGCATGTGGCCACCGGCCGCAGCGACCATCTCGGCGGACATCTCGTGCCCCAGCTTTTCAAGAACGCGAAAAACGCCACCCACGACGACATTCTTTTTTCACCCGCGAAGACGCCGGAGATCGAAGTGACCCAGGTGCGGATGCATCGCGATGACCGGACGGAAGTCGTGCTCGAACATTATCAGCCCGCGCCTTATCTACTGAATTTGCTGAAGCAGTGAGCCTTTGTAGTAACCTGCGCAGGCCCGTCGCGCGGCGCGCGACGGCTACCTTGTTAGTTCCACGTTCTTCGTTCTAAGTTCCTCAAACGCCATCTCCATTCCCGCCGCCTTGTGGAGGGTCTCGTCGTATTCGCGGGCCGGGACGGAGCCCGCCGTGATGCCGCTGCCGACCGAGAAGTGGAGGTCCTCGCCTTCGAGGATCATCGTCCGGATGGCAAGGCTGAACGCCGCGTCGCCGTTGTCGTCGAAGTACCCGATGAGGCCCGTGTAGAGCCCGCGCGGACAGGGCTCGAGTTCCGCAATGATCTCACAGGCCCGTTTTTTCGGAGCGCCACTGATGGAACCGCCGGGAATGCAGGCGCGCACCGCGTCGAGCGCGTCAACCCCGGGCCGCAGCATGCCCTCAATGGTCGAAACGAGATGGAACACCTGGGCGAAACGCTCAAGCTGCACGAGCTGCGTGACCGTCACGCTGCCGTACTCGCAAATCTGGCCGAGGTCGTTGCGCTCGAGGTCGGTGATCATCACGAGCTCGGCGAGTTCCTTGGGATCGGTCAGCAACTCGAAGGCAAGCTGCTCGTCGCGCACCGGATCGCGGCTGCGCGGGCGCGTGCCCTTGATCGGGCGGGTGGTGATGTGCCGGCCCCGGATGCGCAGGAAGAGTTCCGGCGACGCCGAGAGGACGCGCGTGTTCCCTAAATCGAGGAAGGCCCCGCCGGGTGCCGGACTGCGCGCGAGCAGATGTTCGAAGAGCCGGTAGGGATTGCCGCTAAAGCGGGTGCTGAACTTCTGCGCGAGATTGACCTGATAGATGTCGCCCGCCGCGATGTAGTCCTGTGCGCGCGCCACGCGGGCTTCGTATTCCGCACGGGTTTGGTTGGGTTGAAAGGAAGAAGGAAGAAGTGTAAAGGAAGAAGTGGCATCTTCCTGCGCTCTTCGCTCATTCCATATCGCGCTGAAACCATTCTCCGCCAGCAAGGCGATCTTCGGAAACCAGGCGAACCTAAAGGCGCCCTCGTAGGTGATGTAACCGACGGCGGCGCTTTGGGGATGAAGCGAGTCGCGGCCGGTCTTGCGCCGCCGCGCGAGTGTTTCCCGCAACTTTCCCCAGTCGTCCGGTCCGCCCTCAATGATTTCTTCCGCCTCCGTCGCCTGCAGGATCGCTCCCGGCTGGTTCCACGAGTTGAGGGAGATGAAGGGCGAATGATTCATCGACGCCATTACCGCGCGGAACTGATCCTACGACAAGCTCAGGATGACGGGCGGAGGAATAGGGCTTAGGCGGAAGCCAACCCTCCAAGAGTTACGCCACAACCTGCGTCTCGGCGTTGGTGGCCTTGGACTTTTTCAGGTAGGGCAATGTCTTCTCGACCGTGGCCGCGACGCTGATGCCGTATTTCGTGCGCAGGGCGTCGGGTTTGCCATGCTCGATGAAGGCGTCGGGCCAGCCGATGCGCACCACGGGCGTGTGCAATCCGCGATTGGCCAGTTCCTCGAGAACCGCACTGCCAAAACCGCCGGCCAGAACATGATCTTCCATGGTGACGACGACGTCGGCGCTGCGGGCAAAGAAGGAGATGGTGTCGCCGTCGAGCGGCTTGACCGAGCGCGGATTAATGACCGCGACGGAAAAGCCGCGCGCTTCGAGCTCCCGGGCGACTTCGAGCGCCATGGGCAAAAGCGCGCCGAGACCGAGGACGACCGCCTGCGTGCCGTGCTTGACCACCTCGGCCTTGCCGATGGGAATCAGCGCGGGCTTGGCTTTGAGGGCCACACCGGGACCGTTGCCGCGCGGGTAACGGATGGCAATGGGGCCGTCGTGATGGAGCGCGGTGAAGAGCATGTCGGCCAGCTCATCCTCGTTGCTCGCGTCGAGATGGACCAGGTTGGGGATGCAACGCAGGTAGCTGATGTCGAAGAGGCCGTGGTGGGTAGGGCCGTCGTCGCCGGAAAGGCCGCCGCGGTCCATGCAGAAGACGACGTTGAGATTTTGCAGGCAGACGTCGTGGACGATCTGGTCAAAGGCGCGCTGGAGGAAGGTGGAATAGATCGCGCAGAACGGCTTGTAGCCCTTGGTCGCCATGCCGGAGGCGAAGAGGACGGCGTGCTCCTCGGCGATGCCGACGTCGAAATACTTGTCGGGGTGCTTCGGCTGGAAGAGGTCGAGCGCGGTGCCGTTCGGCATCGCGCCGGTGATGGCCACCACCTTCGAGTTCATGTCGGCCAGCTTGATCATGGTTTCGGCGAAGACTTGCGAGTAGGTCTTCGGCGCCGTGGTGGTGGTTTCGACGCCCTTTTCCGGGTCGTAGGTGCCGGGGCCGACGCCATGATATTTCTTCTGCTTGGCGATGCCGATGTCGAAACCCTTGCTCTTCTTGGTGAGGACATGGAGCAGAAGCGGGTGGCCATGGTGCTTGGCGAAATCAAGCGTCTTGATCAGGTTGGGTAGGTCGTGGCCGTCGATGGGGCCGTAGTAGGAAAGGCCCATCTCCTCGAAAATGAGACTGGGCCGATGGCCGGTGGAGAGAAGGCCCTTGACCACACCCTCGGCTTTGAGCGCAAGCTGCTTGCCGGTCTCGCCGGTGTAGCGCTGGACCAGCTTTTCCATGCTGCGATGGAGGTTCTCGTAGCGGGGATTGGTGACGATGTCAGTGAGGTATTTGGCGATGGCGCCGACGTTCTTGTCGATGGACCACTCGTTGTCGTTGAGGATGACGATGAGGCGTTTGGCGTGCGTCGAAATGTTGTTGAGCGCCTCGTAAGTGATGCCGCAGGTGAAGGCCGCGTCGCCGCAGAGCGCCACGACGTGCTCGCTGCCGCCGCGCAGATCGCGCGCGGTTGCCATGCCGAGGGCGGCGGAGAGCGCCGTGCCCGCGTGACCGGCGCCGAAGCTGTCGTGCTCGCTTTCGGTGCGGAGCATGAAGCCGTTGAGGCCGCCCGGCTGGCGGATGGTGTTGAAGCGGTCGCGGCGTCCGGTCAGAAGCTTGTGGACGTAGGCCTGGTGACTGACGTCGAAGACAAAGCTGTCGGTCGGCGTATCGAAAACGGTATGGAGCGCGATGGTAAGCTCGACCACGCCAAGGTTCGGTCCCAGATGGCCGCCCGTCTTGGCGAGGACGGAGATGAGTTCCTCCCGGATCTCCTGGGCCAGCGTGGGCAGCTCATCGAGCGGAATCTTTTTAACGTCGGCGGGGGAATTAATGGAGTCGAGAAGGCGGGCCATGGTGAAGGGTGAGAGTTAGCGCGATGCAGGGCCCCGAGGCAAGAATTATTGCGATGGCGCTACGATTCTTAGAAGACGCCACTCCGCCTCTTGCCGAGATTGCTTGAACCTGTAACGTGGGTTTTGCGTCAAAGGACGTAATATACGCATGAAACGATTTTTCCTCACAACGGGCGGCCTCCTCGCCGCCACGGCTTCGGCGCTGGCCCAAACGACCGGCAACGACGCGGTTACCGAAGTCAGCAAGGAGACCTCGCTCCTGGGCATGGTCGCCGCCGCCGGATGGGTGATGATTCCGCTGGCGCTGGCCTCGATGATCACGCTGACGCTGATCATTTATTGCTTCTTCACCCTGACGGAGAAGAGCATCACGACGCCGGAACTGCTCGAGCGGATGGAGCCTTATTTTGAGAACGAGGACCTCGAGGGGCTGGCCGTTTACGTCGCCGAGCGTCCCCAGGCGACCGCGCGCATCGTGGACCGCACGCTCCAGTTTCTCGAACGCCATCCCGAGGCCGACGCCGAGTCGATCCGGATCGTGGCGGAAACAGAGGGCAACCGGATCGCCGCGGCGCTGAACCAGCGCGTGCTCTACATCATGGATGTCGGCGTGCTCTCGCCCATGCTGGGACTTTTCGGCACGGTGGTCGGCATTCTCAATTCGTTCGGGCATATCGCCTCCGAAGCCAGCCCGATGCGCACCATGCTCCTGGCGGGTGGCGTGTCGCAGGCGCTGGTGGCAACGGCGGCGGGATTGACCGTGGGCATCACGGCGATGGCCTTCTACGCCTATTTTAGGGGCCGGGTCGGGCATCTCGTGTCCGTCCTCGAATCGGAAGGGACGCTGCTGACCCAGGAGCTGATTCTCCTGAGCAAACGGCATCGGGTGGCCCGGTAAGTTTTCTCTTCCCCATGAACCTGCGCCGCCGCATCAACCAGGAACCGATTCAGCTCCAGCTCGCGCCGATGATCGACGTGATCCTTTTCCTGTTGTGCTTCTTTCTGCTCACCTGGAACCTGGCCCGCTACGAGCAGGACCTGGCGGTCAAGGTACCCACGGCCAAAAATGGCGAGGAGCCCAAGCAACTGCCGGGCGAGGTCATCATCAACCTGAGAGCGGACGGCACGGTCGTGCTGGAACATGCGACGCTTTCCTTCGATCAATTGCAGCAGAAACTCAGCGCCATTTCCCAGGTCTATCCCGACCAGGCCGTGGTTCTGCGCGGGGCCGAGACCGTGGAATACAAATGGGTCGTGAAAACCCTCGACGTATGCCGCGCGGCCAAACTGACCAACATCTTTTTCGCCACGAACCGTCCGGGAAAGGATGGGACGCAGTAATTCCATGAAGCGGGCAATGCTTGCGGGTGGCCCGGGCTTCTGGTCGTCGTCGCAAAGTTTCGAGACGAAACCCGGACAACGAGTTGTCCAAGCCGTCCCGATGGTTACCTTCATCTTGCTTCTCACTCTTTCCCGATTTGCCCCGGCCCAAACCAATACTATTCCCGTCGCGCCGGCGGTTGCTCCGGCGACGGCACCCGCAGCGCAACCGGTGGACCAAGCCAATGCCGCGCCGGGCGGCGGCCTCATCGTCACCACCCCGGCAGCCGCGAAGTTCGACGCCGCGATGGTCCTTTTCAACGCGGGTCAGTACGCCGACGCGGTCACGGCATTCTCCGATTTCATCGGCGCTTTTCCCCAGGACCGGCACCGCGAGGAGGCGCTTTACCGGCTGGCCGAATCGTATCGGAACCTGAAACGGCCCGACGACGCGCTGGCCGCCTACACCTTCCAGGTGGAGACCTATCCCGAAGGCCCGTTGCGCGTCACGGCCGAGTTGCGGCGCGGCGCGATTCTCTTCGACCAGGGAAAGTTCGCTGAGGCGATTCCGCCGCTACAGTTCGTCGCGGACAAGGGCGACGGCGAGTTGCAGGAAGCGGCGAAATACCTGCTGGGGCGCGCGCTGCTCGACACGCAAAAGGAGACCGAGGGACGCGGCGTGCTGCAGAGCCTTGCCGGGGAACAGCCAGCCGCCAAATTTTCGGGCGACGCCGCGCAGACCCTCGCGGAACTGGATGATTCGGAAAGCAAGTACGCCGACGCGTTCCCTCTCTGGCAAACGGCGCTGGCGCTGGCGACCGATCCCGCCGTGAAAGCGACCGCGGCGGCGCGGGGCGGCTGGTCGGCGCTAGAAGCGAAACAACTGCCCGAGGCCGAGAGACTTTTCCAGACCGCGCGTCAGCTTGATGCGAGCGGTAACGCGCGCAAGGTGGCGAACACCGGCCTGCTGCGCCTGCTTTTCCAGCAGAAGCGCTATTCCGAATGGGTCGCGATCTATGCGCAGGAAAAAGACAACCTCCTCGACAGCGCCCGCGCGGAGATTCTTTACGATCTCGGCCACGCCAACTTCTTGCTGAAACATTGGACCGATGCGGTCGCTGGTTTTGATCAATATCTCGCCGCCTTCGCCAGCCAGGACGCAGCGGTGACGGCGGCCTACGAACGCTTTCTCGCCCTGACGCAGATTGACCGCACGAAAACGGCGGTCGAAGCGGAGGCTTATTTGAAGGCGTGGCCGAAGACGCCTTACCGCGCCCGGGTGCGGCTGCTCGAGGCGCAGGAATTGTCGCGCGAAAAGAAATTTGCCGAGGCGTTGCCGCTTTGGGAAAGCCTGGCCGGCGAAACCGGAGATGCCTCATGGCCGCATCAGGATATTCTGCTGGAACTGGCCCGCGCCTACGATGAATTGGGCAATTTTTCCCAGGCCGCGACGGCCTACCAAAATTATCTCGACGATCTCAGCGTGCATCGGCCCTTCACTTTTGACGAAAGAGGCGAAAAAGCACTGGCGGCGCAGACACTCCAGATCCAGGCCCGCCTCGCTGTCTGCCTGCAAAAGTCCGATCAATTGCTGGCCGCGACCGACGCGTGGAAGGCGGTGCAATCGCTCGCCCCCGAGGGTTCGCGCGAGCAGCAGACCGCGCTTGAATCGCTCGGCCTGATTTACGCGCGGGGCGGACCGCCGCAGGAAGCGGCAATGGTCGCGACCTTCCGCACCTTGCTCGATAAATTCCCGCAAAGTCCGCTGCGTGCGATGGCGGCTTTTTCCGTGGGCGATTCGCTGTTCAAAAACCGCGACTACGCTGGCGCGGAGCCGCTGCTCATCGACGCCCGCACGTGGGACGCGAAAACCTGGCAGCAACCGGCGACGCAGCGTCTGGTTCTGGGCGCCTATGGCCTGAAAAATTACGACAAGACGATTGGCTACGTGAACGAGTACGACGCGATCTCCAAACCGCTGCCGGATCAACCTTCGGTTCCTCCCCTTCCCGCGGCGGTATTTTACTGGCTCGCCGAGGGTGCGCAGAAGGCGGGCAAATGGAACGTCGCCGAAACTTACTATTCACGCGTGACGCGGCATTCCGATCCCGACGATCTGCTGGCGGGCGCGTGGTGGCAACTGGGCGAGGTCGAGGGCCGTCGCAAGGAATGGTCCGCCGCCGTGGCAAGTTACGAAAAATATCGCCAACTCAAACCGGAGGCCAAAGACGCGACCACGGTCCTGCTCGCCCTGGGCCGGGCTGAACTCGGCGCGCAAGACTTCGACGCGGCCAAAAAGCTCGGAGACCAGGCGCTCCTGCAGGAGCCGGAAGGTCCCCCCAGCGCCGCCGCCCGGATGCTCCTGGGCGAGACGGCCTTCGCCACGCAAAATTATCCCGAGGCGGCGCGAATGTTCGCCACGCTGGCGGTTCTGTTCGACGATCCCAAGATCACGCCGCAAGCCATCTCGCGGGCCGCCGATGCCTTCGACCGGGCGGGAGACGCCAAATCGGCGGCCGACTGGCGGCAAAAGCTTCAGGAAAAGTATCCCACAGTACCAGGCGGCATCTTATCTTTGACCGCTGCCAAAAAAATTGAAGATTCGCGCCTCTCAATTTAGTCCAAAGAAGAACTATGAAAATTACTCGTCTTCGCCTGGCGGCGCTGGCTTTGCTGGCCGTCGTCATCTCATTTGCCATTCCCACCAAGGCTTCGGCCGCCTATGTGGGCATCCAGATCGGCACTCCTCCCCCTCCGATGGTGGTTGAACGTCCCTGGGCGCCTCCCTATCGCGGCGCCGTCTGGATTGCCGGCCACCATGAATGGATCGGCGGACGCTGGGTCTGGATTGGCGGTTATTATACCTATCCCTCCCCGTCCCGGCGGCTACTGGGTGCGCGCCCGCTATCGTCACGGCTATTATTATCCGGGCCATTGGGCTTACTAAGTCTTCCGGCCTTGATCCGCGCGTCGTCCCATCCGGCGCGCAGGCGCCTTGCCGTCCTTTCACTGCAGATCCGATCACGATTTGCCGGATTGACCCCTCGCGTCATCTGCCTGATAATTCGAGATGCCCGTTGAAGCTCTCCTTCCCGTGAAATTGACTCCCGCGCCATCACCCGCTCCCGCGGAGACCCCGGCGCGCACGGAAGTCCAGGCGCTCTACGACCAGTATGTGGTGCCGACGGTCAACCGGGGTCTGACGCTGACGCGGGGCAAGGGCCGGCATGTCTGGGATGACCAGGGCCGGAAATATCTCGACCTGGGCGGCGGCGTCGCGGTGAACAGCCTGGGCCATGCGCATCCGGCGGTCCGGGAGACGCTGACCCGGCAGGCGGACATCCTGATTCACAGTTCCAATCTTTATTACAACGAATGGCAAGGGCGGCTGGCGCAGCGGATCGTCGGGTTGACCGGACCGGGCAAGGTCTTCTTTTGCAACAGCGGCGCGGAAGCCAATGAAGCGCTGATCAAGCTGGCCCGGAAGTTTGGCCATTCGAGTGGCCGGCACGAAATCATCACGGCCCGGAATTCCTTCCATGGCCGGACGATGGCAACGCTCTCCGCCACCGGTCAGGATAAAATCAAGCAAGGCTTCGATCCGCTCCTGCCCGGCTTTGTCCATGTTCCCTTTAACGATCTGGTCGCCGTCGAGGCCGCGATCACCCCGAAGACCGTTGCGGTGCAGATCGAAGGCATCCAGGGCGAAGGCGGCGTAAACGTGGCAACCGCGGAATATCTTCTCGGCCTGCGGGCGTTGACCCGGAAGCACGACTTGTTGCTGCTTTGGGACGGCGTTCAGTGCGGTTATTTCCGGACGGGGCGGTGGCAGAGTTACGAGCGGATCCTGGAGAATGTGCCGGGAGGGGAAAACTACCTGCCCGACGCCATCGCGATGGCCAAGTCACTGGGGGCCGGTTATCCCATCGGGGCGGTGTGGATTCGGGAACCGTATGATCACGTCTTCACGCCAGGCAGCCATGGCACGACCTATGGCGGGTCGCCGCTCGCCTGCGCCGTCGCCCTGACCGTGCTGGAGGTGGTCGAGCGGGAAAAGCTGGCCGACAACATCCGGGCGCGGGGCGAGGAACTGAAGCGGGGACTCGAAGCGCTGGTCGGCACGCGGGGCATCCAAGAGGTCCGCGGCCATGGAGGCCTTATCGGCATGGTCATGGCCGACGAGCCCGCGACCGTAGTCGAGCGGCTGACGAAAGCGGGGCTTCTCCTCGTTCCGGCCGCGCATCATACGGTCCGCTTCCTGCCGCCGCTGAATGTGACCGCCGAAGAGATCGCCGAGGCGTTACGGATCGTCCGCGAAAGCCTTTAGCCGTTTGGCATTTTGGGTGGCCCGGACAACTTGTTGTCCGGGTGCGCGAGCGCGGCATCGCGAGCGCACAGGAGGTGACCGGAATCGGGGTATCGCCTGCCGACCTCCTGTTCGCGTGGAATGTCTCCACGCGAACCTGGACAACGAGTTGTCCAGGCCACCCGAGAAAAGACAAGCCGAAGCAAGCTTCGGGAATACAACCCAAGAGATTAAAGGAGGATTATTTAGCTGCGGTGGGCGACTGGTAAATCTGGTCGAAGACGCCGCCGTCACCGAAGAATTCCTTCTGGACGCTGCCCCAGCCGCCGAAGAGATCGCCGACGGTGAAGAGCTTGAGCGACGGAAACTGGCTCGCGTACTTCGCCAGGACATCCTTGTCGCGAGGCCGGTAGTAATTGCGGGCGATCACCTCCTGGCCCACGGGCGAATAGAGATACTTCAAATAAGCCTCGGCGACGGCGCGGGTGCCATGCTTGTCGACGTTCGTATCGACGACCGCGACCGGCGGCTCGGCGAGGATGGTTTCACTCGGGTAGACAATCTCGAATTCACCCGGATTGAGCTTGTTCACGCTCAGGAGCGCTTCGTTTTCCCAGGCGATAAGGACATCGCCCTGGCCTCGCTGCACAAAGGTGATGGTCGAACCGCGCGCACCGGTATCGAGCACCTTGACGTTGCCGTAGAGCGCCTTCACGAAATCGCGGGCCTTGGCTTTGTCTCCGCCCGAGGTGTGCAGGGCATAACCGTAGGCACCGAGGAAATTCCAACGCGCGCCGCCCGAGGTCTTGGGGTTGGGCGTGACAACTTCCACGCCGGGCTTGATCAAATCGGGCCAGTCCTTGATGGCCTTGGGATTGCCTTTCCGGACGAGGAAGACAATGGTCGACGTGTAGGGCGAGCTGTTGTCGGGCAGGTGGCCGAGCCACTTCGGCGCGATGAGATGGGCCTTGTCGGCGATAGCGTCGATGTCAGGAGCAAGTGCGAGGGTGACGACATCGGCACCGAGGCCGTCGATGACCGCGCGGGCCTGCTTACCGGAACCGCCGTTGGATTGGCTGACGGAGACATCGTCGCCGGACTGCTTCTTCCAGTAATCGGCAAAGACCTTGTCGTAATCATCGTAGAGTTCCCGGGTGGGGTCGTAGGAGACGTTGAGCAGAGGGACTTGCTTGGCGGTCGCGAGGGAGGGAATCCAACCAAGGGCGATAACAAGGGACGTAATGAGTATCTTTTTCATATTCTATATAATGTCTGTAGACTTATTTAAATACGACTTTATGTCAAGGCATTAGAACCGGCTGACTTTTATCCCGCCTTGCAAGCCCTTGAAAAGAATCACTTTACAAGTAGGAAATCTTTGTACTTTTATTCATGCCACCAATCACCTTGATCCAAACCATTCTTCTGCTCATCGCATCCAATACCTTCATGACCTGCGCGTGGTATGGGCATCTCAAATATCTTCATAACCGCCCGCTCTGGATGGTGATTTTCATCGCTTGGGGCATCGCGTTTTTCGAATACTGCTTTCAAGTGCCGGCCAACCGGATCGGCTTTGGCCTGCTCGATGGATACCAACTCAAAATCCTCCAGGAAATCATCACCCTGATCGTCTTCGTCGTCTTCGCCAAGCTGGTCCTGGGGGAAGATTTAAAGTGGAACTACATGGTCAGCTTCGCGTTCCTCGCCGGCGCGGCGTGGTTCGCCTTTGCCTATAAATCGTCGTAAGGGAAGCCACCAGCTGGTTGCTAACCTGCGCGACTTTCGCTACGATTAACCTTCCCCATGCCTGCTTCTTCCGCCACGCCCTACGTGGGCACTTATACCGCCCTTGTCACTCCTTTCCGCGACGGTCTCGTCGATGAGGCCGCCTTCACGCGCCTGCTGGAGGAGCAGATTGCCGCAGGCGTCGACGGCGTCATTCCCGTCGGCACGACCGGGGAATCGGCCACGCTTTCAATGGAGGAACATCTGCGCGTGATCGAGCTGGCGGTCCAAGTGGTTAACCATCGGGTGAAGGTCTTTGCCGGAACCGGCTCCAACAGCACGACGGAAGCAATCTATCTCACCCAAACGGCCAAGAAGCTCGGCGCGGACGGATTCCTGATCGTCACCCCCTACTACAACAAGCCGTCGCAGGCCGGGCTCTTCGCCCATTACTCCGCCCTGGCCGAGGCGACGTGGCTGCCAATCATCACCTACAGCGTCCCCGGCCGCACTGGCATGGAAATCGGAGTCGATACGATGGCGTCGCTGGCGCTCAAGCATCCTAACATCGTCGCGATCAAGGAGGCGGGCGGTTCGATCGAACGCTTCAGCCAGCTGCGGCAAGCGCTGCCCGACAACGTCGCGATTTTGAGCGGGGACGATTCCATGACGCTGCCTGCGCTGGCGGTCGGGGCGACCGGTGTGATCAGCGTGGCATCGAATTTGATCCCGAAGCAGGTCGGCGACATGGTGCGCGCGTTTCTGGCCGGCCGCGCCAGGGAAGCCGAGCAGATGCATCGCAAGTTTTATCCGCTTTTCCGCGATCTCTTCATCGAGGCGAACCCGGTGCCGGTGAAGACGGCGCTCGCGCGCGGGGGCTGGATGACGGAAGAAGTGCGCCTGCCCCTCGTTCCGCTGCAACCGCAAAATCGCGCCCGACTGGAAATCGTCCTGCAACAATTCGGTCTTTGACACCTCCATGAACCCGGACATCACCAGAATCTTGATCGTCGGATCAAAGGGCCGGATGGGCGAGGCGTTGACGCGCCTGGCGGGGCAGGACCCGAAGCTGGAATTGGTCGCCGGCATCGACAAGGGCGACAATGCGCTCGATTTCATCGACCGATGCGACGTGGTAATTGAATTCGCCCATCATTCGCTGTCGTCCGAACTCGCGAAAATCACCGCCGACCACGGCAAGGCGATGGTGATCGGCACGACGGGCCATACCGCCGACGAGCGAACCGCCATCGAAACAACCGCCCGGCGCATTCCGATGGTCTTCGCGCCCAATTTTTCCGTGGGCGTAAATCTTCTTTTTTACCTGACGCAGATCGCGGCGGAAACCCTCGGCGAAAACTACGACCAGGAAGTCGTCGAGATGCATCACCGGCAGAAGCTCGACGCGCCCAGCGGCACCGCGCGGCGGTTGGGAGAAATTTTGGCGGAGACTTCCGGCGGCACGTACGACGAGCTGACCGTCCATGGCCGGCACGGGGATGTGGGTGCGCGACCCAGGCGCGTGATCGGCATGCATGCGCTGCGCGGCGGCGATGTCGTGGGCGACCACACCGTTCATTTTTCGGCCGTCGGCGAGCGTCTCGAACTGACTCATCGCGCCTCGAGCCGGGATACGTTTGCTTCGGGCGCCCTGCGGGCCGCCCAATGGGTCCGCGGCCAAAAGCCGGGCCTCTATTCGATGCAGGACGTCCTTGGGTTGAAGCGGTAGGAAGTCGTCAAAGCAACTGACTGTTCAAGAGCCAGCGGCTTTTTCGGGATGGAGAGGGCGAATGACCCGGCACGGGTTTCCGCAGCAAATCATTCCAGCGGGCGTGTCCTTGGTCACGACCGAGCAGGCTCCGATGACGCAGTCGTCGCCAATCGTCACCCCCGGCATGACGAAGGTACGGGCCCCGAGAAAAGCGCGCGCGCCGATGGTGATTTTCGCGGTCATGAGGAACATGGTTTTCCCAAAGTCATGCGTGCCAGTACAGAGGTAACATTCCTGGGCCACGGTGCATTCGCGGCCCAACTCGACCGGGCCCAAGGTGTAGATGTTGGCCCGGTCGCCGATGCAGGCACGGTCCTGCATGGTCAGATTCCACGGAATCTGGATGCGGGCGCGCTGGTGAATAAAAGGCCGCCCATGGAGGGTGGCGCCGAAGGCCCGCAGCCAAAACATTCGCCAGCGATTGAGCGGCTTGGGCGTCCACGAACAGAGAAGAAGCCAGGCGTATTCCCACAGAAATATTTTTACCTTTTCCCAAAAACTCCAGGGAGATTCATAGATCGATTTTTGCTGGTAAAGCTTCATGAAATCGCCTGGTTGTCTTTCATCTCTCGTTCATTTTTGCCGACCGCGCCGAGATGGAACGACCGGATTGTATCAATCAAGCTGACGGCCGTCTGCGTGATTTCGAAATATTGTTGGAAGCTGCGGACCGCCCGGGCCGCCATTTCAGCCTTGGCCTCATCGGCGAGACCGAGCCATCGCGCCAAAAGGCGGGAGCATCCCTCGACCGTATCGGAATCGACGATGCCGGCTCCGCTCGATTCGATTTCGCGCCAGATATTGACCGGACGCGAAATAAGGACGGGAGTGCCAACAGCCAGCGCCTCGACGACGGCAATGCCGAAATTTTCCTGGTGAGATGGCAGCACAAAAACCTCGGCTTGGCGAAGCGCGCCCCATTTGAGATCACCCGTCAACATGCCTGGAAACGAGACGCTGCCGGGAGACAAAGCTTCGCAGGGAGCGGCCAGTTGTTTCAGCATTTTCAGGTAATCGGGATGCGAGCAGGGCCCTGCGATCATGAGGTGAAGGTCTCCCCACACTTCCCGCGGCCGGGTTTCCAGAAGATCGAGGAACGCGCGCAGCAGAAGATCGCAGCCCTTCTTCTCGTGAAGACGCCCGAGAAAAAGAAGCACGCGCTTGTCGCGAAGCTCGGGAAATTTATCCATGAACGCCCGTCGCTGCGCCTCTTCATTTTCGGGCGGTTTGCTCGTACCAAGAGGCACCACGCGTTCCACGCATCGGTAGGGCCAAAAGCCGCCTTCCCGGGCGAGGAGGAGTTCTTCCTGGCAGGTGAAGAGGACGGCCTGGGCATCGCGTAAAACGGAATATTCCGTGAACCACCAGAAGAGACATTTTTTTAAATGCTTCACGGGATAATAACGCTTGAACCAGGGGTCGAGCATCCCGTGCGGAAAAACGAAGTAGGGACGTCCGGCGGCCCGAGCCGCCAAACGGGTGGCGCGCGAGTTGAATCTCCAGATCCCGTGAGAAATAATCGCGTCGAACCGGCCGCAGTTTTCGACCAGCCACTGATTGAACTCGCGCGAATATTCGAGCGGGCCGCGCGCAGGGCCTTTCATCTGGACAGGAATCTGAAGATTTTTTTTCCAGGCGCTATCAGGATCATCGACGCTTACGATCTCGACTTCATGACCCAAATCGATGACCGCTTTGCTCAGGCGCAAAATCGATTCGGAGATGCCGCCGGAAGCGGGATTGATCGACGACGCGACGTTCAAGATGCGCAGGCCCCGGAGTGGGACTTCGGATTGAGGCGATGCCGTCATGCTGCAAAGCTTCTAGCAAACCTGCCGGGAAAGGCGTAGCTCGTTCTTCACCGCGTTTGGAATGGTTACCTGCAATTTGAATCCTCCTCGCCTGATGTGCGGCGCTGCCCTACAGACCCCGACTTGAAAATCTTGCCAAAGTCTTTGCCCCACTTCACATTTGAAACGTGATTGCGCCCCGTCCAATTATAGCCCTGGGCCCCGTCGTTCGCTCATCGACCCGGGCGGCCCAACTATGAAGTGTGTGGTTTGTACGCTCTTCGAGCATCATTATCATTTCGGGGTGGCCGTTTTGGTTAACTCGCTCTGCGCGGCAGGCTACAAGGGACCGGTCTACGCTGGGTTTCGCGGTCCGCTGCCTCCGTGGGCGGAGGGCCGAACCAAGCCGCTGGCCAATGGAAATTCAAAACTGGAACTTTCCCCTGAAGTGCACCTCATTTTTGTTCCGCTAAAAACCTCGGCGCATCTGACCAACTACAAGCCCGATTTCATGCTCCAGGTGGAGACCCTGGCGGCCGCAAACAGCGATGCCGTGGTTTATTGCGATCCCGATATCGTCATTGATATTGCATGGGGCTATGTCGAGGACTGGATGTCGTGCGGCGTGGCCGTTTGCGAGGATGTGAATTCGCCGATGTCGGAAAACCATCCGACCCGGGTGGGTTGGCGGCGCTTTTTCAAGCCGCACGGTTTTGATCTCCAGTTCCGAACGTCCTCTTATGCCAATGGGGGGTTTGTCGGTTTAAGCTGGAATCATCGGAAATTTTTATTGGTGTGGCAGGAATTCATGACGCATATCGCGAAATTTTTGGGCGGAAGCGATGTGGTTGGAATCGATGGAATAAAACGGCAGCATGGCCACTTTGGTTTTGCCGATTGTTTTTCAAAAACCGATCAGGACGCCTTGAACGCGACCCAGGAGGCGTGCCCCGAAATACCCGTCAGCTTTCTGGGACAGGAAGCGATGGGATTTCGCTCGGGACTGGCGATCTTTCCCCATGCCCTGGGCAGTCCGAAGCCCTGGAACCGGCACTATATTCGTCTGGCGCTTTTGGGCACGCTTATCACCCGGGTGGACAAGGCATATTGGAGCAATGTCGAAGGCCCGATCCAGCCCTACAGCGCAGCTCATATTTTCTGGATGCGCATTCAACTGGCCTTCTGCGCGGCCCTCGGACGCTTTATCCGGCGTCCCTCTTAGCCATTTGAAAAGTGACGCTGCTGCGCAAAGACCAAGCAAGGCCGGCAGCATTAAATCAAACGTGGTCGAGCTTCAAATGAGCGTTGACCAGAGGCATCGCCTCTTCCACCGTATAGATACGGTCGCGCTCAGGTTCCCGTCCGAGGAGGAGGTCGTTCTCTCCATAACCCCAATATTGTTTGTGCCCCCGGGCCGAATGAAACGAGTGACCAAGAAACACCACGCTCGGCTTGTCGAAAGCCGCCGCGACATGCATAAGCATGCTGCTGTTGCAAATAGCCGCGTCCGCCGCCCAGGTTAAGCCGAATGCCTCGCGCAGAGAACTCTTGCCGCAAAAATTGAGGACATTCGGCGCATCGCCCTTGACGTATTCCCCGAGCTCAACTTCCTTGTTGCTTCCGAGAATGATTATTTTGTTTTGAGGGCGGGCGGCGAGACGCCCCACCAATTCACGATAGCTTTCGCGAGGCCAGCACTTCTCCATGAGACCACCGCCGGGAGCAATCAGAATGCGGCGTGAATTACCGGCATCCGGCCCCTCCAAATTTTTCCAGGTCGCGGTCGCGGTTTGTTTTTCCGCTTCGGTCAAAAAAAGTTGCGGACGGTTACTGGGAAAACGCTCTCCGCCCAACATCTCGGCGAATTCAAGCGCGGTGCGGCCGACATGGGTTTCCTTGCAGGCCAGTTGGTGGCAGGCGCTGTGGCCGCCGACATATCCTTTGACTCCCATCCGCCACGGAATCCCCGCCCGCACCATGAGCAGTGAAGCTTCCGGACAGCCAAAGGGATCGATGCCAATGTCACACCGAAGTTTTCTTAATTGCCGAACGTCATCCGATCGAAGGATAAAATTCAACGAGGTCAGAAAACCCCGCACCGAGTTATGAGGCCGCTGGCAGACCTGTTTGTTGTTCCAGGGTGCATCCATCGGCGCGATCTGATCGACCCAGGGATTGTTCTGCAGGACGTCGTAATTCCAACGACCGATGCCCGCGATGATGCGGGCTTTCGGAAAGAGACGCTTAAGAGCCTCGAAAAGAGGCGTGGTCACCAGCAAATCCCCAATGTCGTTGTTGCGAAGAATAAAAATGGATGATGGATTCTCCGGCCGCGTCCGGCGGTTCGGTCCCAGGCGCCCCGCCGACCAAACGATCGATTCAATGATGTTCCTTTTAAGACTCATGATGATCGATTAAATAGGTCAACGTAGATGGCGTATCTCCGAGTTTGGTTCTCCCACGGAAGGCTTGGCGACACTAGGCGTGGAGCGACGTTTCCGTCAACGCTGCTTGTTTCGCTGAAAATTTCCACGCAACTTCTGCATCCAGGTCGGGTCTCCAAGAAAGTGGCCTTACTCCTTCCGCGCTTTTTCTATTTTGTGGGCGACTTGATGCAATCATTCGCGCGCACGCTGGTCTGGAGTCTCCTGTTTTTTGGCGGTCTCGGCGAAGGAAGTAAAGCTGCCGCGCAAGTTCAGGAAACGGGCGATTCGGACCGGGGAAAGATTTTCTTTCAGCAGAGCTGCGCCCTCTGTCATGCCGACAGCCTGGGCCCGGAAAACGAGGAGGTCGTGCGACAGGGACCGAGCCTCGTGGGGATTTTGGGCCGACGCGCGGCTTCCAGTGCCAACTTCAACTACTCGAAAGCCCTGGCCGCTTCCGGGCTGATCTGGGATGCGCCCACCCTCGACCGTTTCCTGACGAATCCGGCCACGGCGGTTCCGGGCACCACCATGCCGATAGCCGTGGCCAACGCGGGGGATCGCGCCGATCTCATTGCCTATTTGTCGACCTTGAAATTTCCCGCCGGCTTTTCGCCCGCGGCTGTCGTTGCCCCGGCGCCTGCTCCTTTACCCAGGAACGATCCGGGCGATTGGCATCATGCCGCTCCCGGGGTCAAATACCATCTTACGCTGGCTGATTTGCCTCCGCCCTACAGCACGCGTTCCTCGGGTAACGGTTCGAGAGTGGTACCGCGACCTGCCAATGCCACTTTGTCTGTTCCACCTGGATTTACGGTCCAGCTGTTTGCCAAAGGTCTGTCAGATCCCCGCTTGCTGCGCGTGGCGCCCAACGGAGACATCTTCATCGCGGAGACAGGCGCGAATCGCATCCGCGTGATGCGCGCCGCCGACGGAGCCAATGCTCCCTCGGAAAATCAGATTTTTGCCGAGGGACTCAATCGACCGTTCGGCATTGCTTTCTATCCACCCGGAAAGGATCCGCAATGGATTTACGTCGCGAACAACAACTCGGTGGTCCGATTCGCCTACCACAATGGCGATCTCCAGGCAACGGACGAACCCCAGGTCATCGTGCCGCAACTAACGGAAAGCCATGGCGGACATAGCACGCGCGATGTGGCCTTTTCGTTGGATGGCAAACGGATGTTCATTTCGGTCGGGTCCGGGTCAAATATCGCCGACGGCATGAGCAAAAAAAGCGTCGACGACGCCCACGCCTGGGAGGCTGAGCATGGACTCGGCGCGGCCTGGGATGACGAAACCAATCGCGCCGATATTCTGGTGACCGACCCCGAAGGCCAACAGCCGTTGCACACCTTCGCGACCGGCATTCGCAACGGTGTGGGAATTGCGGTGAACCCAGAAACAGGCGACCTTTGGACTTCGGTGAATGAGCGTGACGCCCTCGGCGACGATTTGGTGCCCGATTACATCACCCGCGTGAAAGAGGGCGGGTTTTACGGCTGGCCTTGGTATTACCTGGGCAACCACGAAGATCCGCGCCACGCGGGCGAACGTCCCGACCTCGCCGGTCAGGTCATCGTTCCCGACGTTTTGTTGCAGTCGCATTCGGCCTCGCTGGAGATGACTTTTTATACGGCGAAGAGCGGGGTGGCGGCGTTTCCCGCCGATTATCGGGGAGACGCATTCGCCGCCTTTCACGGCTCGTGGAACCGAAGTTCGCGCACGGGTTACAAGGTCGTGCGCGTGCGGATTAATCACGGTGTCCCCACCGGTGAATACGACGATTTTCTCACCGGGTTTGTAGTCGACGGCCGTAACGTATGGGGCCGCCCCGTCGGTGTGGCCGTGGCGCACGACGGCGCGTTGCTGGTGACCGAAGACGGCAACGGCACCCTTTGGCGAATATCCTATAAGCGCCCTTAGACTTTGCGTGCGCGTTCAAGCCGCCCAACCCCGGCAATATTCTTTAAACCTGGTTGATCTCGGCCAGGGCTCTGCGATTGGGCGTCATCCCTGCGCCGGGCTCTTCAGGCGCGAGGTAATAGCCGCCCTCGATTTTGGCCGGGACCTCCATCCAGTCGTGCAGCCACGGAATATATTCCAGGAGCGAGCAGGCCGGATGAGCGAAGCAGAGATGCTGATGAACCTGGCACATGTCGCCGACATGGGGAACGACCGGTAGATTGTAGCAGCGCGCCATGTCGGCCACCTGCCAAAACTCGGTCACACCCGCGAGCCGCACGACGTCAGGCTGCACATAATGGACCGCGCCCGCGTGGATGAAGTCGCGGAATTGCGACGCCATGTAGAGCTGCTCGCCTAGGGCAATGGGCGTGGCGATGGTCTCGGCCAGGCGGCGATGTCCTTCCACGTCGTCGAAATAAATCGGCTCCTCGATCCAGACGATATCGAAATCGATCAGGCGACCGGCGGTCTGGATGGCTTGGGGCAGGGTCCAGCGGCCGTTCGCGTCGGTCATGATGCGAATGTCGGGGCCGAGCGCTTTCCGTACCGCCTCAACGCGGCGCAGGTCCTCGAGCGGATTCGGTCCGCCCACTTTCAGTTTAACCGCGCGGTAGCCTTCCTCCTGCACCAGCCGTTTGCAGTCGGAAACAACGGTTTCCAGCGGCCAATTGAGCCAGCCGCCGTCGGTGTTGTAGGCCTCGACCTTTTTTATCGCCGAGCCTCCGAGCAGTTTCCACAAGGGCAGTCCCGCGTCCTTGGCTTTCAAATCCCACAACGCGATGTCAATGGCGCCGAGCGCCAGATGGGTGATTCCCGCGCGGCCGACCCAGTAGATCTCCGATTGACGGTAAAGTTTTTCCCAGAGGGCCAGGACTTCGCGCGGATCCTCGCCGATGAGAAGCGGGCCGTAGCTATTGACGATGCAATCAACGATGAGGCGGTCGGTCGGCAGATGCGCATGCGTGCCGGAGAATCCGTAGCCGACGAGTCCGTTGTCGGTGTGGATGGCCACACCCGGCGCGCCCCAGTGCGAAAGCTTGTGTGTGCTGTCGGCGATGCCTCCGCGCGTGACCGGCGCGTGGAGAATGAGGGGTTCCAATTTGGAGATTTTCATGTGGATTCAATGCTGTCGAAATCAATCATCGCCTTGACTAGTCCCGGTTCCAGGTGAATCCCCGGCAATCGTTCCGCCGTGTCGCGGAAGGGAAAACGATGCGTGATGAGAGGGAGGACATCGACCCGTCCGGCTTGCATCAACCGGATGACTTCGCGGAAAGTGCCGGTCAAGCCCGCGCGGCTGGCCATCAGCGTGAGCTCGCGTCGGTGAAAGTTTGGGTCGTCAAAACTCAGTTCGCCGACGAAGAGACCGAGAAAAACTATGCGCCCTCCATGCTCGGCCAGTTGAAACGTCGCTTTCATGGAGGCCGGGCTGCCGGTCGCGTCGATGATCACCGAAGGAAGCTGGCCGAAATGCTTTTGCAAATTTCCGGCGAGGTCACCATCCGCAAGAAAAGGCGCGCCAAGCTGCATCCGCTCGCAGGCAAACTTCAGTCGGTCGGGTTGTGTGTCGACACACGCGAGATTCGCTCCGGCGGCTTTCGCAAAAAGGGCGGCGGCCAGTCCGATCGGGCCCAGACCGATGAGCGCCATCGGCTCGCCCGCCTGCGGCGCCGCGCGTTCCACGCCGTGTGCGCCGATGACCAGGGGCTCAACCAGCGCGATTTGCTCGGGGGTCAGGGAAGCGGCGGGATGAAGCTTGTCGACCGGCACCGCCATGAGCGGAGCATGACCGCCGTCGATGTGTACGCCGAGCACCTTGAGGTTCTTGCAGCAGTTCGTTTTTCCGACCCGACAGGCCGGACAGGTCCCGCAAAAATAATAGGCCTCCACGGCGCACAAATCTCCCTGCGAAAGAGCGCTGCCGGCGGGCGCTGAAACAACCTCGACGCAAAGCTCGTGTCCGAGGCGGCGTGGATAAGTAAAAAAGGGCTGCTTGCCTGCGAGAGCGTGGATGTCGGTGCCGCACACGCCGCAACGGCGAACCCGAACGAGCGCCTCGTCCTGCGCCGGAACGGGCTCGGGAGCGTCGGACCAGGCAAGTGAGCCGGGCTTTTCCAATCGAAGAACTTTCATGAAAAGAAGCAGGCCCCTTTCGCGTCACGCTTGAAGAAATTAGATTTCATGGGCTTTCAGGGATGGTGACAAAGTTCTTTCATGTCGACCCACCACTCGCCGGGAGGGCGGTCCGGGAACGGTTCCTGGCACGGATCGGTCAGTTTCCACCAGCGTTGTGTCTCGGGATCAGCGGCCATCTTCTTCATGTCGGATTCAAAATCGGAACCGGTGTACTCACAATAGAGGACCAGATAATATTTTCCATCGGGGAATTGCCGCGAAAAAATGGTGAAGTTGCGCAGGTTGCAGTCGGTGATCCTGGCGTTGACCGCGGGCCAGACGTCGGCGTGAAGGCGTTCGTATTCCTCCCGCTTTTCCTCTTTCAAGCCGATGACCTTGCAAAAACGTTTCATGAAGAATGAGCGCCTGAAAGTAAAGTGCGAGCGCGTATTTGTCGAGGGAGAGGCGAAGGCGTTTCCATTTTGGAGCAGGGCTCGGGCGACTATCCAGGAGTAGGCCGCAGCTTTTTCCAGCCGCCCGATTTCAACAGGTACGTTTCACGCAGGCGGTCGATGACGAGAGCCATCAGGATGAGCGTGCCGAGGAAGGCGTCGGCGAAGTAGGGATTCGATTTGATCTCGACCAGCCCATGTTTGATGAGAAGGAAAATCGCCGCGCCCATGAGAATGCCAAATTCAGAGATGATGCCACCGCTGAGTCCGGTCCCGCCGATGATGGCGACCGCAAAGGAAATAATCAGCCAGGAATCTCCCGTCTCCGGGGCGGCGGTGCCGAGCTGGGAAGCCCAGAGAACAGCAGCCAGCGCCGCGAATAATCCCGAAAGGACATTGGCCGAAACGATCATTTTATCGGTGTTAATCCCGGAAAGCCGCGCGGCATGAATGTTTCCTCCCGTGGCAAGCATGTAGCGTCCCAGGACCGTGTTTTTGTAGACGTAAGCCATGAGGATGAGGAGCAGCATTGAAATAAGAAAAACGTAAGGCAACCCGAAGAGGGCTTTTTGTCCGAGGAAGGTAAAACCGGCCGGAACCGGAAAAGCCTCGCCACCGGAAATCCCGGAACGGAGCCCCATATAAATGAACATCATCGAAAGCGTCACCACGAACGAATCGATTTTGAGCCGGGTGACCAGCATGCCATTCAGCCAGCCGGCAAAATACCCGAAGCCGAGCGTCAGCGGAACGGCCAGCCAGGGCGAGAGATGCCAGCGATCGAGCAACAATCCCAACACGACCGTGGCCATGCCGCCAATCGCGCCGACCGAAAGATTCATCCCGCCGACGACCAGACAAACCGCCTGGGCCAGTGCAATCAGGACGTAAAACGAAGTCTGGCGCAACAGGACGAAGACGGTGTAACTGGAGAGAAAAGTGGGCGAGCTGATCGCCAGCAGGCAAAAAAGAACCGTAAACGAGATGATCAGTCCGTTGGTGCGGCCGCTAAACCACTCCTCCGACGATTTGTCGTTGGTGGCCGGGATGGGATTCGATTTTTCCATAATCTAGTGCAAATAGCGGCCGATGGCCTGACTCGTTTGTTCGTACGATTGTTCCACGTTGTCCACCTCGCCCACCATGCGATGGTCGCGGAAAACCAGGATGCGACCGGCCAGCTTGATGATCTCCGGCATGTCGGACGAGATGAGCAGGATGGCCTTCTTTTTTTGCGAGGCGAGTTCCCAGATCAGCTGATGAATTTGCTCCTTCGCGCCAATATCGATCCCGACCGTGGGTTCATCGATGATCAGGATGTCGCAGTCGGCCGCCAGCCATTTGCCGAGACAGATTTTCTGCTGGTTCCCTCCGCTGAGATTGCCGGTGGTTTCGTCCAGTCCGCGACATTTGATCGACATCTCGGTAATCATGGCGCGACCGATTTCCCGGTCTTTTTCGCGATCGATGCAGCGCGTGAACCGGTTTCGGATCCGGTCCCAAATGGTGATGGTCAAATTGGTCCCAATGGACGATTCCAGGAGGAGTCCTTCTTCCTTGCGATTTTCGGTGGCGTAACCGAGGTGATGGCGGCGGAGACTGTCGCCCACGTCACGAATTTCGACCGGGCGTCCACCGATGGAAACGACGCCGCCGTCGAGCTTGTCCTCGCCGATGAGGAGCCGCGCGGTTTCCGTGCGGCCCGCGCCAACCAGCCCGTAGAATCCCAGGATCTCACCGGAATGGAGGGTAAAACTGACGTCCTCGACTTTCCCCTCTTTCATCAGATTTTGCGCGCGCAGCATTTCGCGCCGTCCTTCGGTGGGCAGGACGCCCAGCCGCTCCATGCGCGAAGCCCGGCCGATCATCATTTGCACGATGGCGGCGCGGTCCAGTTCTTTCATCGGCTTGGTGCCGATGAGATGGCCGTCGCGCAGGACGCTGACCCGGTCGCAAAGAGCGAGAATCTCCTCGAGTTTGTGCGAAATATAGATCAGCGTCTTTCCCTGTCCCTTCAGCGCCCGCAGCAACTCCTGGAGCCGAAGCGCCTCGTGCTCGCTCAACGTGCTGGTCGGTTCATCCAGCAAGAGGACCTGCGCCTGGGCGGCCAGAGCCTTGGCGATCTGGATCAGCTGCTTTTGCGCCCCGCTCAGATTCCGGACCAGCGTGGTCGCCGGCAGGTTGAGCCCCACCATGTCCGCGTATTCCTGCGCCCGGGCGTTGACGGCCGGCCAGTCGATGATCCCGGTGCCCCGCTTCGTGATCAATTTGTCGAGCATCACGTTTTCCGCGATGGTGCTCTCCGGCACGACCTGGATTTCCTGATGAACCAGATAGACGCCCCGCGCGATACTGTCGCGATAGGCGCGGAAAGAAACGGGCCGGCCATCCAGAAAAATTTCACCCTCATCGGGCTGATAGATGCCGGTCGCAATCTTCATCAATGTGCTTTTGCCGGCGCCGTTTTCGCCCATCACGGCATGAATTTCACCGGGAAGAAAGGAGAGACTGACGTCGGTCAGCGCCTTCACGCCGGGGAAGCTCTTGCTGATGCCGCGAAGCTCAAAGGAGGGCTTCATTTGGGCGGTTCCAGGTAACGTGTCTTCAGGTCGCTGGCGATGTCGGTCGTCATTTGCCGCACTTTCACGGCGTAGGTATCCAGGTTGTCGCGGTTGACGATGACGATGCCGGAATCGATGAACTGATAGGGCTGGCGGGGCGTCCATCCCTCGTTGAGAAGATGGAGAATCATGCAGCTCAGGTACCCGTGACCGAAGGGATTTTGCGCGATGGTCGCGTCGATTCGGCCCTCCTGGATCGCGCGGATGACGGTCGAATCGGTGTCGATGCCGACAAAGTGAATGTATTTGTGGGTCGGGTCCTTGTTCCACTCGGTCAGGAGGGAGGCGGCTGCGACGGTCGGGTTGAATCCGGTGGCAATGATCCCATCGATGTCTCCCGCCCGCGCCGCGAGCGCGCTCTGGAGCTTGGTCGTGGCGTCTCCCATCTTGATCATGTCGGAAAGCGTCTGGATGATCTGCACGTCGGGATGCTTGGCCACGACTTCCTGAATGCCTTCATCGCGCGCGCGGGTATTCACATCGGTGGTCGCCTCCAACAAATTGAGGATTTTTCCGTGGCCGCCCATCAAACGGATCAATTCTTCCGTGGCCGTCATGGCCGATCCCTTGATATTGGTGCCGACAGTGAACGGAATGGGGGTGGGTAAAGCGGGTTGCGCGCCATAGGCCACCACGTTTTGGCCATGATCGCGAAGCATCTGGAACAAGCCGTTCGCCGCCACCGCGTCGCCGGGAAAGAGGCTGAACGCCTTGTACCCGGCGGTCGAAAGCGCCTCCACGTTGACGTTCTGGTTGTCCTGGGTCCATTCCTGGCCGACCGTGCAGTAGACGGGAACGCCCGAATCCTTGGCAAAGGCTTCCGCGCCCTTGCGGACCTCGGTGATGTAGGGATGGACCGCGTTGCCGTACCAGACAATCGATTCGAGCTTGGCGGTGGGGTGCGTCAACTTCCCTCCCACGACAACCAGCGCCATGGTGACGAGGCAAAAGATGGGGATGGCATTCTTCATAAGCGATAAACCTTTTGCGCCGTCGCGTGGAAAAATTGCTCGCGTTCGAGGGGGGAAAACGGCGCGATCAGCTGCTCCGTCATCTCGATCCACTGCCCGTACTGCGCCCGGGCGAGGCACACCGGCCAGTCCGAGCCGAACATCAGTCGCGCCGGACCAAAGGCATCGCAAACGGTTTGGAAATAGGGACGAATCAAATCGACGTTGCACTCCTCCTCGCGGATTTCGGTGACGACGCCGGAGACTTTGCAGTAGACGTTGTCCATCGCGGCCAACGTGTGAATCCCCGTTGCCCACGCATGGGGAAACTCCTTGCGGATTTCGGGCTTGCCCATGTGATCAAGGATGAAGACCTGGTCGGGATGGCGCTGCACGAAGCGGGCTGCCGCCGGCAATTGATCCTGAAAAATCAGCAGGTCATAAGGAAGCCGCCGCCGGGTGAGTTCACGCATCCCCCGGTCAAAATCGGGATGGGTCAGGTATTCCGAATCGGGCTCTCCCTGCAAAACCTCGCGCGCGCCCTTGAAGGCCGGATTTTGGCAGAGGCGATCGAGCAGAGTTCCAATCGATTTGTCCTTGAACGGAATCCAGCCCACGACGCCGCGGATGATCTTGTCCTGCGCAGCCAGGTCTAGCAGCCATTCCGTTTCGGCCAGGGTCCGCCGCGCCTGGACGGAGATGACGCCGTTTACCTCGGTGTCGGCAAGGGTGTCTCGTAATTGTTGCGGAAAAAAATCGCGCCGGAGTCCGGCGAGACTGCCCTCGAGCCAGCCGAATTCCTCCAGCGTGAATTTCCAGAAGTGCTGGTGGGCATCAATCATGGGAAATCATTCGGGCGGTGCTTAGCGCCGGTAGCCGATCTCGGCGCCGCCACTGACATGCATGATGTGGCCCGTGACAAAACGGGCCTTGTCCGAGATGAGGAAAACAGAGGCATCGGCGATGACGTCACCTTCCGGGCAATAGCCGAGAGGATGAATATCCTCGAGATACTTTTCGATGCCTTCCGGATCGGGTTGGTCCTTCGCCCACTGACGCAGCATGGGAGTCCACGTTCCGGCCGGACAGACCGCATTCACCCGGACGCCGTCCTTGGCGTAATCGAGGGCCATCGACTTGGTCAGCGTATTCATCCCGCCCTTGGTTGCGGTGTAGGCGGCATGAATGGCCTGCCCGATCACGCCCACGAGACTCGAAGTATTCAAAATGCAGCCGCGCGATTTTTTCAGGGCTTCGAGGCCATACCGGGTGGTATACAAAACGCTTTTGAGGTTGATGTTGAAGACCGCATCCCATTCCTCGTCGGTCGTCTCATGGAGCGGTTTGGACGGACTGCCAATTCCGGCATTATTATGAATGACATCGAGTCGCCCGAATTGCTGAAGGGTCTTTTCAAGAGCCCGCCGGACATCCTCGGACTTCGAGATATCGCCCGGCACACCCAAATGGCCGTCCCCCAATTCCTTGACCGTTCCGGCCACCGCATCGGCGCTGCGGGCCATGATGGCCAGGCGGGCCCCCTCGCGAACGTAGGCTTGGGCACAGTGCCAGCCAATTCCAGCTGAGCCGCCCGTGAGAAAAATGACTTTGTCTTGCAATAACATAAGTGAAGTTTTGGCCCTGCGCGAAACAGGCTTTTGGACGCCGTTACCGCGAAAGATGTTCCAAGGCTAGTTGTTATTACTTAGTTTCACCCTTTTTTCAACATACTTGTCGTCAGGTCAGCTTTAACCTCACGACGTCCAGTTAGGACGAGAAAGAGGAAACGGGCACCGAATCCCTCAGAACTGGGATTTTTTAGCGTCGACGTCGGAACCGGAACTTTGTTTCAAGACCACGATGCACCGGCCGGGAACGATCATCTTGGTCGCCGCCTGAAGCAGTTCGGCGTCTTCCACGAATCCCTGCTCCTGCGACGTATCGATCACCCGTTGCCAGGAGACATTTTGATCTCCCGGCAGCCAAAAAACGACCCCTTCATGGTAGCCGTTAAAACAGAGATAAAAGGTGTCGTCGGTGACCGATTGGCCTTCAAAAGTCTCGAGACCAATATCGTCACCGCACAGGAGAACTCCCAGCGAGAGGACGTAATCCTGCCAGTCCTGGGCCTTCATTTCCTGACCGTCGGCCCGGAGCCAATTGATGTCCTTTAACGTGTTCCCGAGGATCGGTTTGCCCTGGAAAAACTTGGCCCTATGAAAAATGGGATGGGCATTCCGGAAAGCAATGAGACGACAGGTGAACTCTAAGAGGGCCTGTTCCTCGGGCGTTTTGTTCCAGGAGAGCCAGCTAATCTCATTGTCCTGGCAATAGGCGTTATTATTTCCCTTTTGGGTCCGTCCATACTCGTCGCCCCCGCACAACATGGGCACTCCCTGGGACAAAAAGAGGGTGGTAAGGAAGTTTCTCTGCTGCTTTTGCCTGAGCTTATTGACCTCCCCATCGTCGGTTTCGCCTTCCGCTCCACAGTTCCAGGAATTGTTGTTCGTTTCGCCGTCCTGATTTCCCTCGCCATTGGCTTCGTTATGCTTTCCGTTGTAGGAGACGAGATCCTTCAGCGTGAAACCATCGTGCGCGGTGATAAAATTAATGCTCGCGGTCGGACTCTTGCTCGAATTTTCATAGAGGTCGGAACTTCCGGTCAGCCGATTGGCAAAATCACTCGTCTGTCCCTTGTCCCCCTTCCAAAAGCATCTCACCGTGTCACGGTATTTTCCGTTCCACTCACACCAGAGGACCGGGAAATTTCCGACCTGATAACCGCCTTCGCCGACGTCCCACGGCTCGGCGATGAGTTTCACCTGCGAAATGATGGGGTCTTGATGGATGACATCGAAAAACGAGGAGAGGCGGCTGACTTCGTGCAGTTCCCGGGCAAGCGCCGCCGCAAGATCGAAGCGAAAGCCATCCACATGCATTTCGGTGACCCAATAGCGCAGGGAATCCATGATCAATTGCAAGACGCGCGGATGGGGCACGTTCAACGTATTGCCGGTGCCGGTATAGTCGAAATAGTGGCGGGGGTTCTCCGCGACGAGCCGGTAGTAGGCGTGGTTATCGATCCCGCGGAAGGAGAAGGTCGGCCCGAGGTGATTTCCTTCCGCCGTATGGTTGTAAACGACATCGAGAATCACCTCGATCCCCGCGGAATGAAGGTTTTTGACCATCTGCTTGAATTCCGCAACCTGCTGCCCCTTTTTGTCCCAACTGGCGTAGCTGGCCTCGGGCGCGAAAAAGGAGATGGAATTGTAACCCCAGTAATTCGTCAAATGGCGCTCGGTCAAATGTTGGTCATTAATGTGATCATGCACGGGAAGAAGCTCAACCGCCGTGATTCCGAGTTGCTTGAAATATTTGATCGCCTCACTGCTCCCAATCCCCGAATAGGTGCCGCGTTGTTCCTCGGGCAGCACCTCCCATAACTTGGAGAAACCACGGACGTGCACTTCATAAATAATCGAGTCGGCCAGGCTGTAACGCGGTAAACGGTCATTATCCCAGTTAAACGTCTGGTCCACCACGACCGACTTGGGCGAAAATTCCGCATTGTCCCGCTCATCCCGGACCAGGTCCTTGTCCGGGTGCTCGATGCAATAGCTGAACATTTCCGGCCCCCATTTCACCTCCCCCATGGTCGCCTTTCCATAAGGATCCATCAGGACCTTGGCGGGATTAAACCGATGGCCTTTGGCTGGGTCCCAGGGACCATGGACACGGTAGCCATATAACTGACCGGGCCTAACGTCAGGCAAGAAGACATGCCAAACCTCGTCGGCTTTTTCGGTGATGGGGATGACTTCCACCTCCTTCTGATGGACCTCGTCAAACAGACAAAGGTCCACCGCCTCGGCGTTCTGGGAATAGAGCGCAAAGTTAACCCCGGTTCCCATCCATGTAGCTCCCAACGGGTAAGAGTAGCCTTTCCAGCGACGCATATTATAGATATTTCCTGACGGCCCCTTCTGCAGGCTTAATGCCAATTGGGGGGCTCTGTTTTAGGAATCGCACTCCAGAGGAACGCACAAAAAAACCATCCCTTTTTACAAATTAACGCCCATGCAAAATGCAATTCCTCGCTCGAATGAGTTGCATAATCTGAACTCGCCCTTGTTGCCGCTCTCCTCTCCCAACCACTTATGCAAGGAGGGGAATGGCACACCCCTTGCAGATCAAAGGCGAATCTAACCAAAGGGACTTTATGCCAACACTAGTATGGGTCATCGTTATCTGGGTGTTATTACTCGGAGCCTTGCCTCTCTACCCTTACAGCACATCCTGGGGATATTATCCTAGCGGAGGATTGGGACTGCTTTTGGTGATCCTGATTCTTCTCGCGGTTTTTCGGGGATAATATCCTCCATCTCCAGGCCTAATGAGACTCGAAGACTATGGCTTCGTGGGCGACACCCATAGCGGCGCGTTGATCGGTGCGAACGGCTCGATCGACTGGCTCTGTACGCCCCGATTTGATTCCGACGCATGTTTCGCCGCGCTCTTGGGCACCGAAAAAAATGGATGCTGGAAGATCGCTCCGAAAGAGAAGCCGGAGCGCGTAAATCAAAGTTATCGAGGGGAGACCCTGATCCTCGAAACAGTCTTCGAGACCTCATCCGGGTCTGTACGGCTGATCGATTTCATGCCGCCCCGGGGAAAATACCGCGATGTGATTCGAATCGTGGAGGGAATCAAAGGCCGCGTCGAAATGGAGATGAAGCTGATTATCCGTTTTGACTATGGGATGACGATTCCGTGGGTGCAACATTCGGAGGAGGGGTTGACCGCGACCGCCGGGCCGAACGCCTTGATTCTTCGCTGCGACGTCCCCACGTTTGGGGAAGATTTTTCCACCGCGGCGCGTTTTAATGTGGGCGAAGGGGAACGCAAGTCTTTCGTTCTAACCTGGCACCCGGGCCATGTGCCTCCGCCGAAATCCGTCGAGGCCCAAGATTCGTTGACTCAGACGGAAACCTACTGGCGCGAATGGGCGGACCGCTGCACGTACCGCGGAGAATGGCGCGATGCCGTGGTGCGGTCGCTGCTGACGCTCAAGGCGCTGACCTATGCGCCGACCGGCGGGATCATGGCGGCGCTGACAACTTCCCTGCCCGAGAAATTGGGCGGAATTCGCAATTGGGATTACCGCTTCTGCTGGCTGCGCGACGCGACCTTCACCCTCTATTCGTTGATGCTGGCCGGCTATACCGAGGAGGCCGCAGCCTGGAGCAACTGGCTGCTTCGCGCCGTGGCGGGAGACCCCGCGCAACTGCAAATCATGTATGGCGCGGCGGGCGAACGCCGGCTGACTGAAATTCACCTGGGCCATCTGCCCGGCTACGAAAATTCTCTTCCGGTGCGCGTGGGCAATGCCGCCTCCGAACAATTCCAGCTCGATGTTTATGGCGAGGTCATGGACGCCATGCACCTGGCCCGCGAAATGAAGATCGATACCGATCCCGCCCACTGGCACCTGGAAAAGCACCTGGTCGATTTCGTCGCCGCCAACTGGATGAAGCCCGACGAGGGCATTTGGGAGATTCGCGGTCCGCGGCGTCATTTTACCCACTCGAAGGTGATGGCCTGGGTTGCCATCGATCGGGCGGTGCGCGCGGTGGAAGAATTCGGCCTGGACGGCGACGTGGACCAGTGGCGTGAGTTGCGGCATACCATTCATGCCCAGGTTTGCGCCCAGGGATTTCATCTTCAGCGGCGGGCCTTCACCCAATTTTACGGTTCCGACAAGCTCGATGCGAGCGTCTTGATGATCCCCCTGGTCGGGTTTCTGCCCGCGACCGACGACCGCGTTCGCTCCACCGTGGAGCTGATCGAAAAGGAGCTGGTCGTGGACGGTTTTGTCCAACGCTACCATCCCTTTCAATCGGTGGAAGTCGACGGCCTGCCTCCGGGAGAAGGCTCGTTCCTGCCCTGCTCTTTCTGGCTGGTCGACTGTCTTCACCTGATGGGCCGTGAAAAGGAGGCGCGGGAAATGTTTCATCGCCTCCTCAAGATCCGGACCCCGCTCGGCTTGTTGTCCGAAGAATACGATACGGACGCGAAGCGTTTGGTCGGCAATTTTCCCCAGGCCTTTTCTCACATCAGCCTGATTAATACCGCTCGAAACCTCTCGCCCAAGGCCGGCCCCGCCGACCAACGCTCACAACTGACCTCCTCGTCGTCCCCATGAATACGACCACGACCGAGAAATTTTTAAGCCCGGAAAACTTGGTCCTGACCGATCTGGGCCCTTCCCTCCACGACGAGGGAGTCACCTACCGCGTGTGGGCCTTTGGCCATAAGACGGTGGTCGCCCATATTCACAAAGCCAAGGGCGAGACTTATTCCCTTCCCTTGGAGCAATCGAAAGAATCAGGTTATTTTTGGGGCATCGATCCTCAGGGAGCCACGGGCGATCTCTATCAATTCTCGATCGATGGCGCCGCGCCCGTTCCTGATCTGGTCTCCCATTACCAACCGCAGGGAGTCTTCGGTCCCTCCATGATCGTCGATGCCCAGGCCTATTCCTGGAAAGCCACCGAGTGGAAACGCCCCGCCTGGAATGGCCAGGTGATTTACGAGTGCCACATCGGGACCTTCACGCCGCAGGGCACGTTTCGTTCCGCGATTGAGAAGCTCGACCATCTGGTTTCTTTGGGAATCACGGCGTTGGAAATCATGCCGGTAGCCGATTGGGCCGGAGAGCGAAACTGGGGTTACGACGGCGTCCTCCTTTTTGCCCCCGCCCACGCGTATGGCTCGCCCGATGATTTTCGCGCCCTGGTCGACGCCTGCCATCTGCGCGGTCTCGCCGTGATTTTGGATGTGGTCTTCAACCATCTCGGGCCGGAGGCAAACTTCAGCCATCAATACTCGAGCTTTTACTTCCATGAGGGCAAAGACAATCCCTGGGGACAAAATTTTAACCTGGATGGCCCGAATTCCGAGCCGGTGCGGGCGCTTCTGCGCCAGAACATCCGTTATTGGCTCGAGGAATTTCGCATCGACGGCTTTCGCATGGACGCTACCCATGCGGTGCACGATCCCTCTCCGGTCCATCTTTTATCCGAAGTGGCCGCCATTGTTCACGAGCGCGGCGGCTTCATCATTGCGGAAGACGACCGGAATTCCCGGCTCGTCCTCGATCTGCAGGAGAAACAAGGGTGGAACTTCGATGCGGTCTGGTCCGATGACTTTCATCACGCCATGCGGGTCAGCCAGACGAAAGAACAACAATATTTTTTAAGCATGTTCAGCGGCAGCATCGAGGAGATTGCCGTCGTCTTGCAAAAAGGCTGGCTCTACTCCGGTCAATATAGCGCCTTTCATCACGCCCGGCGTGGAACTCCTGCGGATGATTTTCCGCCGCAAAGCTTCGTGTTTTGTATTTCCAATCACGACCAGATTGGCAACCGCATCGGAGGGCAGCGCTTTCACGAAAGCATCGCGCCGGCCGCCTATCGTGCGCTCTCCCTTTTTCTCTGTCTAGTGCCTTACACCCCTCTCCTCTTCATGGGACAGGAATGGGGAGCCAGCGCGCCTTTTCATTATTTCACGAATATGTCCGACGAACTCGGCGTGAAAATCAAGGAGGGACGCCAACGGGAATTTCTCGAAACCGGACTGGTCACCGATCCGAAGGAACTCGAAACCATGCTGAGCCCGCAGGATGAAAAAGCCTTTCTTCACTCCAAGCTCGATTGGTCTGAAATCCCAAAGGATGATCATTGTCAGCTTCTGGAACTTTACCGGGCCGGCTTGAAATTGCGGAGGGAACTTTTTGGAGCGGTCAATCCTCCGAGGGACCAATGGCGAGTCACCGCGGATGAGGCGGGGGTGTGCATCGATTATCATCTCTCGACGGGGGTTGTTTCTGTTTATCTCCGCTTAAAATCCAACTCAGGAGGCCCCCCTTCGGATTCCCGGATATTGTTGCGTTCAAATGCCTCGGAGTTTTCCAACCATGGGGAAAGTGATGGGCCCGAAACCCTGGTCTGGACCCACCCACACTCGAAGTCATGAAGCTTCCCCCGCGTGTGCCCCGGGCGACCTATCGGGTTCAGTTGCATGCCGGGTTTAACTTCGAACAGCTCGCCCAGATTGTGCCTTATCTTTACAATCTGGGAATTTCGGACGTTTACCTGTCGCCCTTCTTTCGCGCCGCCCCCGGCAGCACTCACGGCTACGACATTTGCGATCATAACGAAGTCAATCCCGAGTTGGGCGGCAGGGAGGGCCTGGAGAAAGTCAGCAAAATTCTCCGGGAACGGGACATGGGCATGGTGGTCGATTTCGTTCCCAATCACATGGGCATTGAAGGTCCATTTAACTGGCGATGGCTCGATGTGCTCGAGCACGGCCCTCTTTCCCGCTTCTCCTCTTTCTTCGACATCCAATGGAATCCGCGTCAAAGCTCCCTCCAGGACCGCATCCTGCTTCCCGTGCTCGACGGTTTTTACGGACGCGTTCTCGAGGCGGGAAAAATTCGGATCGAATATAAAAACGACGCCTTCTGGGCTTGTTACGGCTCGCTTCGCTTTCCCCTCTGTCCGGAATCGTATGGCGCTATTTTGCATCAACTGGCGTGGTTCAAAAATCCGGCCCATGCCGTTTCCCAACGGTTGGAAACCATGGCCACGCGATTTCGTTCCCTGCCCAAGCCCGCCACGCCCGACCAGCTGGACGAGATCAAGGAACGCAACCGCGGACGCGACGCGCTCCGGCAAGACTTCGCCGATTTGATCAAGGACGAAAAGCTGACCGCCGACCTTGATGCCGTGCTGGAAACGCTCAACGGAAACCCGAACAATCCCGAGTCGTTCGATCAACTGCATCAGATCCTCGAGGAACAAAATTACCGGCTCGCCTACTGGAAAACCGGCACCAACGAAATCAACTACCGGCGTTTTTTTGCGATCGATACGCTCATCGGGGTGAGGATGGGAGACCTGGAAGTTTTCGAGGAAAGCCATCGCCTGCTGAAGGAGCTGATCGAGGAGGGCACGGTGACGGGAGTTCGCGTCGATCACATCGACGGACTTTGGAATCCGTCGCAATACCTGGAGCGACTGTCCGGCCTCACCGACCAAAACGGGAATTCCCCCTATTCGCTCGTGGAAAAAATTCTCACGGAGAAAGAGGACCTGCCCGCGGATTGGATGACCCACGGAACCACCGGTTACGATTTTGCGGGGAGCCTGATCAATCTCCTGACCGCTTCCCGCTCCGAAAACGAATTCACCCGGATTTATCGGGATTTCGCCGGGATCACCCTCAATCCGGATGAACAAGCCTACCGGGTCAAACTTTATATCATGGACGAGCTTTTCCCGAATGCGCTCGATAATTTCGCGCTCGACCTCGAGACCCGGGTTAAATCGGACCGGCGCTGGCGCGACTGGACGGTCAAGGATCTTCGTCCGGCACTTTCGCAAATCATCGCCTGCCTCTCGGTCTACCGCACCTACCGAATCGCCGGTCAGGCTCCAAACGCAAATGACGTCACCGTAGTGGAAAACGCCGTCACCGAGGCCCTTCGGCTCAGCCATTCCTCCGATCCGGTCCCTTATCACTTCATTCGGGACCTTTGGACCGGACGTTATCCCGACGAAAAGGCGGGCCCGGAACTTAAAGCCTGGGCCGAGGGCTGGATCTGCAAGCTTCAGCAATATACGGGCGCCATCATGGCGAAGTCGGTGGAAGACACTCTCTTTTATCGCTACGTTCGTCTCTTCGCCGCCAACGAAGTGGGGCATCACCCGGCCGACTTCGGCCGCCCTGTCTCCGAGTTCCACGAGGGAAATCAAAAGCGCCTGCGCGATTGGCCCGGGTCGCTGCTGGCGACTTCGACCCACGACACCAAGATGAGCGAGGACGTCCGCGCCCGGCTGCTGGCGCTCTCCGAGATTCCCGAGCGTTGGGATACCGCCATGCACCGCTGGAGCAAGCTGAATCACATGGCCAAGACCCTGGTCGACAATCTTCTCGCCCCCGACGCCAACGAAGAATATCTCCTCTACCAGATCCTCCTCGGGGCGTGGCCGCTGAAGGAAGAGGAGGTCAACGAAGCCTTTGCCCAGCGGATCAAGGACTACATGCGCAAGGCCCTTTCCGAATCGAAGGTCCACACCAACTGGGCCAACCCTAACGAGCCTTGGCTGAAAGCCTGCGATGCCTTTGTCGACCGGATTCTTGATCGCAAGGCTTCCGCCCCTTTCTGGGAGGATTTTCAGCCCTTTGCCCAGCAACTCGCTTACGAGGGAATGAAAATTTCGCTGGTCCAGGTGGCTTTAAAGCTCACCTCGCCCGGAGTGCCCGACTTTTACCAAGGCACGGAACTTTGGGATTTCAGCCTGGTCGATCCCGACAATCGCAGGCCAGTCGACTACGAGGAAAGAGAAGAGGTGCTGCGCAGCCTGGATCAAACCTCCGCGCCCGACCTCTTCGCTTCATGGAAAGACGGACGAATCAAAATGCATCTGATCCGGACCTTATTGCGGCACCGCGGCGAGGAACCGGCCCTTTTTTTACACGGCGCCTACACGGCGCTGAAGATCACCGGCCTCCATGCCGAGCGGTTCGTTTCTTTTCTGCGGCAGGAAGGAAACAAGCGTCTTCTGGTCGTGGCCCTGAAACGACAGAGCGAGGACGAGGTCACGAATCTCAAGGAAATCTGCGACGGCGCGGTCTTGTCGGTTCCGGAACCGGCCGGCCACTGGCGTGAATTGCTGACCGGACGCGAAGTCAAGTCGGACTCCCTGGAGCTTCCGCTGACGGCGTTAATGGAAACCCTGCCTGTCTCGATATTTTCAGCCTACTAAAACGAGCTTTGCTTTTCGGGGCCTGCACCCACAACAAATAAAATGGCAATTCGAGTCGGATGCGGGAGCTGGGCGGACCCGGAATATGCGGGCCTTCTTTACCCGCCGGGATTTCCTCCGGATATGCGTCTCAGCGGCTACGCCACGTGGTTCGATCACGTCGAAGTCAATTCCAGTTACTACGCCACTCCTCGTCGGGAAACGGTGGCGAACTGGATTAAAAACACTCCCGCTTCCTTTCTTTTCGATATTCGTCTCCATCGGGCCTTCTCGCAAAGCCCCGAAAAAACCGCGCGCGAGGGTCGCCTGCTCGACTATTTGTTTGAGGGCCTGCAGCCGGCGTTCCAGGCGCGGCGGATCGGCGCGTTCCTCCTTGTTCTAAGTCCCTTTTTCTCACCCGAGCGACATCGACTGGAAGAGCTCGATCTCCTGATCGAAAAAATCAAGCCTCACCCCCTGGCCATTGAACTTCGTCATAATGGATGGGTGACCGCCAAGGCTCGTGCTTCCACTCTCGGGTTCTTTCGTGAGCGAAAAGTGGCCTGGGTCTCCGTCGATATGCCTCAGCTTCAGAACGCGAGCCTCATGCCCGTCGTTGATGAAGTCACCTGGCCGGAACTCGCCTACCTGCGTCTGCACGGGCGCAACCCCAACTATTTGAAGGCCAAATCGGCAGCCGAAAGGCACACCTACGCTTACAGCGAAACGGACTTGCAGGAGATCGTAAAACGAATCGAGCGTCTGTCGGAAAAAGCCCGGGAGGTCCGGGTCGTGGCCAACAACCATGCGCTCGATTTTGCACCACGCGCCGCCCTGGTGCTCAAGCAAATGTTGGGACAGCCTTTTTGACGCGCCCCCCGCGGCTCCGTCACTTCCTCATTCGGGCATTAAGGATGACGTGCGCCAGGCACGCCGCGCCAAATCGCGCTGACCAATCCTGCCACCACGCTCGGCACGGCTCCCTCCGCGCCGCTTTCTCTTTCAAGCTTGCCGCTTCGGCCGGTTATGGCAAAGTGACCCTTCCTGTCCAACACGACACGGGCCGTAGCTCAGCTTGGTAGGGCGCTTCCTTGGGGTGGAAGAGGTCGCGGGTTCAAATCCCGCCGGTCCGACCATGAAACGCAGGGCGAACGCCCTTGACGCTCACCGCCGCCAGCCCTAGACAAGAGGTGCGGCTGCGAGACTCAATCCAGATGGACAGAGATGTTATTTTCTGTAAGATTTTCCAAGCCTATTTCGATCTCTCCCATTATCTTACAATCCTTTTTCCTCTCTCCTGTTTAAAATGAACATCTTCTCCGGTCTTTTTTCCAACGACATCGGCATTGATCTCGGCACCGCCAATACCCTCGTTTATGTTCGCGACCGCGGCATTGTCCTCCGCGAACCTTCCGTCGTCGCGATCAAGGCCGGCTCGAAACGTGTCCTCGCGGTGGGCGACGAAGCCAAGCGGATGCTCGGGCGCACGCCGGGCGACATCATCGCGGTCCGCCCGATGAAGGATGGCGTCATCGCCGATTTCGAAATCACCGAAGCGATGCTCAAATGCTTCATCCACAAAGTGAGCGGCCAGCGCCGTTTTCAACGCCGGCCCCGCATCGTCATCGCGGTGCCGACCGGCATCACTGAAGTGGAAAAGCGCGCGGTCAAGGACTCGGCCATCAATGCCGGAGCCCGCGACGTTTATCTCATGGAGGAACCGATGGCGGCGGCGATCGGCGTCGGTCTGCCGGTGCAGGAAGCGGCGGGCAACATGATCGTCGATATTGGCGGCGGCACGACTGAAGTGGCCATCATTTCGCTCGGCGGCATTGTCTTTTGCCGCAGCGTCCGCGTCGCGGGCGACGAGCTCGATGAGAGCATCATCAATTACATGCGCCGCGCCTACAATCTCATGATCGGCGAGCGGACCGCGGAGGACATCAAGATCAAGATCGGGTCGGCCTACGCCGTTGAAAAGGAAACGACGATGGAAGTCAAAGGCCGCGATCTCGTCGCCGGCCTGCCGAAGACTCTGACCATCACGTCGCAGGAAGTCCGCGAAGCCATGGCCGAGCCGGTGCAGGTCATCGTCGAATCGATCCGCATCACGCTCGAGCGCTGCCCGCCGGAACTTTCCGCCGACCTGGTCGAGCGGGGCATCGTCCTCGCCGGTGGCGGCGCCTTGCTGCGCGGCCTCGATAAAATGTTGGCCGAGGAAACCGGCCTGCCCGTCCATGTCGCCGAAGATCCGCTCAGCGCCGTGGCCGAGGGCACCGGCAAGGTGCTCCAGGAATTCGAGTACATGAAACGGGCCGCCGAATCCGAGCGCCGGGTCTGATCGGGCGGCCTGCGGTGAAAGTCATTCCGTCCGTCCCCGATTTTGCGGTAGATTCCAACCGGTGAACAAAAGCGCATATTTTCTTCTGGTCTTAGGCATCGGGCGGCCCTCATCCTGGTCTGCTTCCTTTTGCCCGACCAGATCACCCAAACCCTGCGCAAGGAAACCATGGTGGTCCTCGGCCCCATCCTCCGCACCGGGGAAAAGCCGGTCACTTTCTTCAGCCGGATGGACCGCAAACTCAAGACCCTCGATGAAGCGCAGGCGGAAGTCACCCGGCTGCGCCAGCAGGTCGCCGCGCTTCAGGTGCAGAACCAGCTGCTCGCCGACAAGACGACGGAAAATTCGCGCCTGCGCGAGATGCTCGGTTTCCGCGACGCCTCCCCCTATCGCCTGCGGGCCTGCCGGGTGCTGAGCCGCGAACCCTCCAGCTGGTGGAACTCGGTCCAGGTAAATGTCGGCTGGCAGGACGATCCCGATCTAGCCAAGGACCAGCCGGTGGTCACTCCCCGGGGCGTCGTCGGCAAGACCGGCACCGTCTCCCGCTACGTGACCGACGTGATCCTGATGGTCGACAACAACTGCAGCATCTCGGCCACGGTCGAGGGCACGCACGACCAGGGCATCGTCAAGGGCGAGGGCAACTTTGAGGAAGGCAAGCCGCGCGTCATGGTCGAATATCTGCCCAAGGAATCGCAAGTCACCGTGGGCCAGTTCGTCGTCACCAGCGGCCTCGGCCCCTATTTCCCCGCCGGGTTGCGGCTCGGCACGGTCATGGAGGTGCCTCCGCTAAATAATACCTTCCCCACCTTCGGTCTCTACCGCCAGGCCGTGATCGAACCGACCGCCGATCTCAATCAACTGGACGAACTTTTCGTGGTTCTGGGGCCCAAGTCCGGGGAAAAGCAGGAGGCCAAGCCGGATGCCAATCCGTCTCCGGATGCCAATCACGCTTCAGAGGTCAACCCAAGTCCGGCCACCGGATCGACGCCGCCGGAAGCCGGTCCGACCGGCGCCAACCCGTGATTCCTTTTATTCCATACTTGCTTTCGGCCCTCTCTGGGCTTAAGTGAATTTAAAGGGAAATATTTTATGTCTAACAATTCAAATGATGCGTCGGTTACACGTGATAAACTCGTCGAAGACGTCAAGGTGCTGAGCAAGGATGTGCAGGAATTGCTCAAGGCGACCGCTTCCGTGGTGGGAGACAAAGCCGCCGAAGCTCGCGTCAAGGTCCAGGACAGCCTGAAAGTGGCGCAGGACAAGCTAAGCCTCGTCCACGAAAGCGTGAAAGCCAAAGGCCAGGAAGCTTTCTCCGCGACAGATGGCTATGTCCGCGATAATCCGTGGAACGCCGTCGGCATTGCGGCCGGAATCGGCTTCATCCTCGGCATCGGTTTCTCGGCGGGTGCGTTCCTTCGCCGCCGCGACGACTAGGCGGGAGACCTTTTCATGTCAGTCCCTGAAGGCATCGGATCGGGTGCCAGCCCGAGCCTGTTTGCTTCCCTGCGCTCCTTCTGGAGCGTCTTGGTGGCCATTCTCTACACGCGCCTCGACCTGGCCACCGCCGAACTGGAGGACCAGGGAATCCGGCTGCTCAAGCTCATCGCCGCCGGCCTGGTCAGTTTGCTTTCCCTCTTCTCGGCCTTCTTTTGGGCGACGTTCCTGGTCCTGGCTTTCTTTTGGGACACGCATCGCCTGCGGGCCCTCGGAGTCATCTTCCTGGTCTATTTTATCCTCGGCGTCGTCCTCCTCATCGTCGCCCGCAACATGATCTTGAGCCGGCCCAAGTTTCTTTCGCAGACACTGGCCGAACTGCGGCGCGATGTGGAGGGACTCCGGCACGCCGTGGCGACGAAGAAGGACGAGGTCCAGTCATGAACCTGCCCTCATCGGAAACGATCTCCCAGCGCCGCGCGCACCTGGCCGCGGAAATCGCCCGCCAGCGTGGCGAACTCGCCGAGGCTTATCGCAACATCGGCAAGCCGATTCACTATGCCGAATATGGACTGCGCGGCTTCGGATTCTTCCGCAAAAACTCGTGGGTCTTCCTGGCGGCTCCGGCCCTCTTAAAAGTCACCGCGCTGTGCGTCGGCCTGATCCGAAATAAACCCATCAAGGCCGCGAACCGGCAACGGCAAAGCATCGAGGACCGTCCGAAAGGCATCCTGGGCCATGCCGCGAAATGGGGCGGCCATGGCTGGCGGCTCTTCAAGTTCTATCGCCGCGTCCGGCGCTTCTTTCCGTGAGCCAGTCAAAACTTGGACCGGTCCCCAAGCGGTGGGTGGTCAAGCTCGGCACCGGCATTCTCAGCGACCCCCAGGGGCGGATCGACCCGGCCCAGATCGAGCAACTGACGGCCCAGGTCGCCGAGTTGCGCGGGCGGGGCCACGAAATGCTCGTCGTCAGTTCCGGCGCGGTCGGGTGCGGGATGTCGTTGCTCGGCTTGAAAAAGCGCCCCACCGAGATGGCGGAGCTTCAGGCCTGCGCCGCCCTGGGCCAGCCCCGGTTGATGCGGCTCTACGACGAGGCCTTCGGACGGGCCGGCATTCGTGTCGCGCAGGTCCTGCTTACCTATCCCGATTTGGACAGCCGCTCGCTTTATGGCAACATCCGGCGCAGCGTCGAGCATCTCCTCGCGCATAAAGGCGTCGTCCCCGTCTTCAACGAAAACGATGTCGTTTCCTATGACGAACTCGTCGGCGCGCGCTTCGGCGACAACGACCAGCTCTCGGCCCACGTTGCCATCCTCGCCCGCGCGGAACGGCTCATTATTCTCTCGAACATCCGCGGCCTGGCCACGAATTCCGACGGAACGGGCCGCCTGATCCGCGATGTGCGGGGCATCGACGCCAAAATCCAAAAGCTGGCCGGCGGGACGCAGAGCCAGACCTCGGTCGGAGGCATGATCTCCAAATTCAAGGCCGCCCGCCTGGTCAACGCGGCGGGCATTCCGATGCAGATCGCCAATGGCCGGCAAAAGAACGTCCTCGTCTCGATTTGCCAGGGCGAGGCCGTCGGAACTATTTTTCACCCGTAGCGAAAAGATTTTAAGCTCTGCAAGCTACGCAGGAGATGGAGAGCTAACGCCTTTCGCGAAAGTGTGCGATCATGCCCGCCATGACAAACCACCGTTTCGCTTCTCAACTATCGGCCGCAGCGTTCCGCCGATTCGGATAAACCCCCAAAAACGGGGCTTATCCGAATCCCATTCGGCTGATTCGCCTGATTCGGTTATTTTTTTTTAGTTCCTTCACCCGGGTTTCGCGAAACCCTCCCCATTTGCGAAAATTGAAATCGCCCCGATACTAAACTCAGATTATCCTTGGCAGCCCCATGACCACCCTCACCCCCGCCGAACAGGAAGTGCGCGCCCTTTGCGCGGAGGCCCGCGTCGCGTCCCGCACGCTCGCAACGCTGCCGACCGCAAGGCTCGACGAGATGCTCGACGAAATCGCCGTCCAGCTCGAAAAGGAGGCGCCTGCCATTTTCGCCGCCAACGCCCTCGACATCGCCGCGGGCGAAAAGGCGGGGCTGCACGCCTCACTCATCGATCGTCTGCGCATCACCGAAAAATCGCTCGCCGCCATGGTCAGGGGCGTGCGGCAGGTGCGCGCGCTGCCCCAGCCCCTAGGGCAAAAAATCACCTCGTGGACCCGGCCCAACGGAATCGAAATTTCCAAGATCCGCGTGCCCATCGGCGTCATCGCGATCATCTTTGAATCGCGTCCCAACGTCACCATCGACGCCGCGGTGCTCTGCCTCAAGACCGGCAATGCCACCATCCTGCGCGGCGGCAAGGAGGCCATTCACTCCAACCGCGCGCTCATCGCCGCGCTGCAAAAATGCGCCTCCCTGCCCACGGGAGCGGTGCAATTGATCGGCGATACCGACCGCGCGCTGGTGCCGTTCCTCTGCCACCAGAGCGACCTGATCGACGTGATCATTCCCCGTGGCGGACACAGCCTGATCGAGACGGTCGTGGCCGAGTCGCGCATCCCCGTGATCAAACACGCGCATGGCGTCTGCTCCGTTTTTGTCCAGGCCCAGGCCGACTTCGTCATGGCGGAAAAAATCATCCTCAACGCCAAGGTCCAGCGGCCCGGCGTCTGCAACGCCATCGAAACCCTTCTCGTCGACCGCGCCATCGCCGACCAATTCGTGCCGCAAATCGCCGCCGCGCTGATCAAAGCCGGCGTCGAAATCCGCGGAGATGAAACGGTGCGGAAACTTGTTTCGGGCGGAAAAATTGTCGCCGCGACGGAGGAAGACTGGACCACCGAATATCTCGACCTGGTCCTCGCCACCCGCGTGGTCGATGGCCTCGACGGCGCCCTGGAACATCTGGCGAAATACAGCTCCCACCATTCCGACTCGATCATCACCGACGACGCGACCGTCGCGGAGCGTTACCTGAACGAGGTCGATTCGGCGACCGTTTACTGGAACGCATCGACCCGCTTCACCGACGGCGGCGAATTCGGCTTCGGCGCGGAAATCGGCATCAGCACCGACAAGCTCCACGCCCGCGGCCCGATGGGCCTCGATGAACTGACCTCCTACAAGTATGTCATCCGCGGCAAGGGTCAGATCAGGACCTGAGGGCCCCATCTGCGGCCAAACCACGTCACGGCCCAAGCGAACGAGGAGGCGCGGGTGACATTTGCGCTGCGTTCCATAAAGCTGATGCGGCTTTTATTGGCTTCTGCTAGTATCTGGCATACTAGCGGCTATTGGGAGGTCTTAAAATCTAATCCATTGATGGAAAACAACTTGGCACAAAGATACTGATAAATGCAAACGCCTTTGGCATCCACCTTCCGGCCCCGGGAAAAGACTCCAGACCTCTTCGAAGGCGACTTCAAGCGTTTTACCCTGATCGCGCTTCTCTGCTTCGCTGTGGCTTTTGGCGCAGCCTGGGTCGATGTCATCGAAAGGCCCATGTCTTACTCGGAGATGGCTTATCCGATCTGGCTGCAACGGATGCAGTCGATCCGGGCGCACCAGTTTGGAACCCTGGCCATCCTCGGTGATTCGCAGCCCATGGCCGACATGATGCCGGCGCGGCTGGGCCCAGGCGTGACCAATTTCGCCCTGCCCGGCGCGATGCCCATTGAGAGCTATTACATCGCCCGCACCATGGCCAACAGCTCGTCGCCGCCCAAGGCGGTGATCATCTCCTTCGCCCCGATCCATTTCAAGGAGACGGAATCCTTTTGGGACATGGCGGTGGGCTTTGGGTTTCTCAATGGCGAGGAAATAAACGAGGTGCGAGCCCGATCGCGCGCTTTGAATGACGACACCCTCTTCGGCGCCCAATCGCCGGGAGACTTCGATGCGCGGTTTAAGATTTTTCTCTGCACGATCAGGTTTCCGGCCTTCAAGTTTGCCGCTCTCACCACCACTTTCTTTCGCTCCAATTACGCCTCGAACGAAAAGATGTTTCAATTCGTCGTCGCCAATCGTGGCCGCGGTCATGTCGGCATGGCCGACGGCACGACGGCGCCCGACTGGAATACCAGGCTTAAGTCCTTCGCGCCCTCGAAAATCCTCGACTCTTATTTTGATCAGAGCCTGGCGCTGCTCCAGGCGCACAACATCCCCGTTTATTTTCTCGGGATGCCGCACAATGTCTCTTCAGAACCGCTTTATTTTCCGGGTTTGAAGGAAGATTTCGTCAAGTATCTCAACGATTACGCCGCCCGGTATCCCGACTTTCATATTTTGGACGATCCCTTCCCCACGTATCCCTCGGAACTTTTTGGGGACGCCGACCACCTCAACGAAAAAGGCGCCGTCCAATGGTCCGATCACGTCGCCCAATTGTTCAACGACCATCACATCGAAGGGGGCCCGTTCGTCACTCCTCAGGAGGCGAATGCAAAATAAGACCCTTTACGATTTGTCAGCCAACCCCAGCCTCGATATCTAACCTTATGGACTCATCCGAAATTCTCGCCCAGCTCACCCAGATCTTTCGCCAGATTTTCGACAACGACTCGATTGTTTTGACGCCCGAAACCACCGCGCCCGATATCGCCGAATGGGATTCCTTCAACCACATCAACATCATCGTGGCGGTGGAGGTCCATTTCGGGATCAAGTTTCGCACGGCCGAGACCGAGGAATTGAAAAACGTCGGGCATCTCGTCGAGTTGATCCAGCAGAAACTTGAGGCGAAAAAGAAGTGAGCATGTCTATCGCAAAACCCTCGCTTGTGAGCTGATTTCTCATGCTTTTCAATTCGCTGACCTTCATCCTGGTTTTTGTGCCCGTGGCGCTGCTCGGGTTTTACGCCTTGAGCCTGCTCGGTGCGAGGTGGGCGGGCGTGTGGCTGGTGGCGGTTTCCTTCGTTTTTTATACCTGGTGGGCCTCATCGCTCGTGTTTCTTCTCGGCGGTTCCATCGCGTTCAATTTTCTCTGCGGCGCGTTGATCCTGAAAACCCAGGCCCGGGAAAAACTTCAGACCCTTGTGCTCACACTTGGAATCACCGGGGACCTGCTGGTCATTATTTACTACAAGTATTTCTTCGCGACGCTCAACTGGCTCGGGCTGCACCATATCTTTTCGCTTCCCCATCCCTACACGATGATTTTGCCTCTGGGGATTTCCTTTTTCACCTTCACCCAGATCGGCTACCTGGTCGACTGCAAAGGGGGCATCGTCAAATCGAACCGGCTGCTCGACTACTGCCTTTTCGTCACCTTTTTCCCCCATTTGATCGCCGGTCCGATCCTCCACCATCGCGAGATGATGCCTCAATTCGCGGACCCCGAAACCTACCGGTTCCGCTGGCGGAATTTCGGCGTGGGCCTGACTCTTTTTGTCATCGGCCTGACCAAGAAGGTCCTCATCGCGGACCATTTTATCGGCGCGGTCCGCGATGCCTTCAACAGCGTCCAGGGACTACCCGCGGTCTCGGCGTGGGACGGGGCTCTCAGTTACTCCCTGCAACTCTACTTCGATTTTTCCGGCTACTCCGACATGGCCTGCGGGTTGGCGCTCCTGTTTGGCTTGCGCTTCCCGGCGAATTTCAACTCGCCTTACCGGGCGGCGAGCATCATCGAATTTTGGCAGCGCTGGCACATGACCTTGACCCGTTACCTCACCCTCTATCTTTATAATCCGGTTGCGCTCTGGATCTCGCGCCGTCGTCTGGCCAAGGGTAAGAGCGTTTCCCGCAAGGCCATTTCCACGCCCGGCGGTTTTCTCGCTTTGATCGCCTTTCCCACCTTTTACACCATGATTTTGGCCGGTATCTGGCACGGCGCCGGTTTGCAGTTCCTGATCTTCGGGCTCCTGCACGGCTTCTACATCACCGTCAATCACGCCTGGCGCAGCTTCGGCCCCCGCGTGCCCGAGACGCCCCCTCACCCGGTCTTGAGAATCGCCGCCACCTTGGGAAAGGTCGCCCTGACCTATCTGGCCGTGCTGGTGGCGCAGATTTTCTTCCGGTCGCCCTCGGTCCACGAAGCCTTCCGGCTCCTGCTCGGAATGACCGGGCATTATGGCGTCGTCGACCATTCCGAGTCAGCCCCGCTTTGGACCGGTTCCTGGTACATGATCATCAAGCACGAGATCGGGCTCTGCGCGCTTTTTGTGATTGTCTGGACCATGCCGAACAGCCTCCAACTGCTCAACAAATTTGAGCCCACGCTTTCCGACATTCGTCCCGACAGCCTGTTTGCCTTTGAATGGAAACCGACCCTCATGTGGAGCGTTATCGTCGGGGTAACCGCGACCATCGCGTTGCTCGCCGCCACCGGACTGACCGAATTCCTCTACTTCCGCTTCTAAGCCATCACGGGCTCGTCCTGGTCACTTTGATCGAGGTTTCGCGCGGGATCCACTGCTCGAGGGCCAGTTTCCAACGCGAACCGCCCTCGGGAAGATCCTCGGATTTGGAAAATCCCATTTTCAGGTAATGGTCGCTGACCATTCCGTTTTTTGGCGTCGGTCGATATTCGCCCACCATTTCCGCAGCGCCCAGGCGCCTGGTTTCGTCGCCAATAAGCGCCAGGGTCGCCTCCTCCACTCCCCGGCCCAATACGCGGCAACTCATCAGCCATGTATCGATAAAAACCTCATCTCCTGATAGGGCTTCTGCGATGATCACTCCGATCATTCCGTTGTCGCCGAACCGGTCGATCAGGCGAAGTTGCAAGGTGAAGGCGCGGGGATTTTGCATCACCTTCAACACTTCCGCCTCCGTATAGCGCCGGGTCGTCAGGTTGAATTGATTCGTCTTGTTGATGAGTTGGACGATGCGCTGCAGCCCGACGCGGTCAAACGGCGACCATTGCAGTTCCATCTCCAGGCTGCGCAGATAGCCCTCCATGTCGGTCGCAGAGGCTTTCAATTCCGCGCGCTGAAGGTTCGTCTGGTATTGCCGCGCGCGCTCCAAATCTTCCGGGGTGAGATGAAGCGCCTCAAAATAACCGGCCGCAGCAATCAGGTCGGGGTAGAGCGCGGGATCCTCCGGCAGTTCCGGCACGGCCACCATCGGAAGCTCGCGCCGGACGATGTTTCGCTCAAAGGGATTGTCGTCGACGAAGACCAGCGCATCCAGACCGATATTGAGGCGCTGCGCGATCTCGCGGAGGTTCGCGGCCTTGTCATTCCAGTTGACGGCGAAGCAGGCAATGTCGGTGCGCTTTAAAATCATTTCGGGATGACGGTCAAAGGGAAGCAGGCCATTTGCTTCATCGTTTTTCGAGCAGACGGCGAGAATGACGCCGCGCCGCGAGAGGCCCAGGGCGTACCGTTGCATGGCCACGAAGGCCTCGCCCGTCGGGCTGCCCTGACCGAGCTTGATTCCCTCGAGACCGTCGTCCCCGACTACGCCTCCCCAAAGGGTGTTGTCGAGATCGAGGACCAGGCACTTGGCGCTTCGACCTTGCCGGGCTCCAATCAGACGCCCCACCAGATCGCCGTAAAACGCCCCGGCGAGAGGGGTAACTTCCTGCTTGGCCTTGTGCCAAAGCCCGGGATCATGCCAGGCGGAAAGGCCGTCGATCGTGATCTGGTCGTCGAGCGCCAGCAGGTCGACATTCCCGGCAATGGCCAGGGTCCGCAGCCGACCGTTCAGACTGACCGTCAGTCCCCGCTGGGAATGGTCCAGGCGTTGTTCATTTTGTCCCATCAGCACAGGGGTCAGAGGCAGCGCCGTTTGTTGGATCACCTGGCAACCAAAGTGGTTGCGGACCGTGTCCCAGAGCATCTGCAAGTTGGCGGAGACCTCTCCCAAAATGACTTCCGCTGAGGCGGAGTTAGGAACAGGGGTTTGGGCGCCGAAGAGATGGTGCGCATCGAGCGCAAATAAAACGGCGTCGGGCTTGAATTGATGCAGGGGCGAGGCGGGATCAAGAAGCTCCTGAAGAAACTGTCCGTAAGGGGGCGTGTAGGTCGATATCCAGATGTTCCTTCGCAAGCCGCCCATCCGAATGCCGGGAAACAAATGGTCCACGGTCGATGATCCCAAAACCGCCAGACGGACCGGTTTGGTGATGAGGCCTTCCGGCGGGGATTTTCCGAAATGCCTTTGAAACGCGCGGTCCAACTGCAAGGTTTCCGCAAAATTCAGGCGAAAATTCGCCAGGTCGCGGAGCTGCTGCCACGTCTCGAGGCCTCCGTCATTTTGGAGTTGCTTAAGGCTTTGCTGCCAGTCGGCGCTTCGGGGCATCCAAGCCAACTCGGGCATGGCCGATCTTAACGTGGCGGGATCATTGATCAAAGCAATTATGCCGGCCCACGGTTGCGCGGGACCTACAAACCGAGCGGCTTGATTTCAGCGGAGCACAATTGCGCCAGGGCCGCGGGCTCGAGTTCAATCTCGACCCCGACCATGCCGCTGCCGATCAAAATCGTCGGCTGGTCCATCAAGCTTTTATCGATGAAGACCGGGTAGCCTTCCACGCCGAGGGGAGAAACGCCATTGGGCGGATACTTGAGCATCGATTCCAGTTCCGCCTTGTCGGCGACTTCGACCCGCGGACAGCCCAGGGCCTGGGCAATAATCGTGAAGTCGACCTTGGTGACCATCGGCGCGACGACCAGCGCGTATTTGTCCCGCCGTGTGGAGCGACAGAACAGGGTCTTGGTGATGCGGGCCAGTTCGTAACCGAGACAGGCGGCGAAATCGCGCGGTGACCGGATCGGCTGGGGGCAGTCGGCGTGATGACGCACCCGATAGGTCACTCCCGCGGTCAGGAGCGCCTGATGGACGAGCGGATGCATACTCCGCCATCAAGCGCCCGTCTTGGGCTTGGTCAGGATGCCTTGAATGTCGTTGATCAGCGTGCGGGGAAGACCCTTGCCAAACGTGCTCAGGTACGTATTGAGGAAATCGGGATTGTAGTCCCCATCCTCATTCTTCATGAAGACGATGTCGCCGCTCGTCATGTAGCGGATAACCAGCATGGGGACCGGGCTTTGCAGGGGACGAAAGGCGCGATTTTGAACGCCCGGTTCTTCAGAGAGGGAGTGGAACTGGCCGATCATGAGCTGATCGCGGAGAAAGGCAGGTTTGAGCTTCCTCTGGGTGGCATCGATGATGGGAGAAAACTTATCACTCGTGACTTCGGGAAGCAGGATCAGGATGGTCTTGTACTGGGCGTCATCCGCCGAATTCACCGAGAGCTCGAGAAACCACTCCCGGTATCCCATCACGATCTCCTCCAACGCGTCCCGGTCCGACTGGTCGCCGCGAACCGCGGTCAGCCAAAAGAGTTCGCGTTCGAGCGAGGGACCGGCAAACGGGCATACCGGACCGGCCCTACCGAGCGCTTTATTCGGCTTGGTCAGGAAATTTTCGGCCCACCAAAGGACCAGCAAAAAATGAGGCAAAAGGGCCGAATCGATGGACGGCCAACTTGCCGGCTTGGTTAACTCGACGTTCGAAAGAAGAAATAACTCGTGCCCGCGATAATTCCGAGTTTGCATGCTAAATCATAAACGTTCGGGTTCGACTCGCGCAGATGGTATCTTTGTTTGGGAGGCTGTCAATTCCGTTTCAAGGATGAGGGCAGGGCGGAATCGAAGCGCAAGCCATGCGAAGCAGACACTTTTTTTGCGACCTTGGGCGATTCCGGCTCATGAAATCATCTAAAGGAATATTTAGGCCAACGAACCGTTACCAAGTAGCTCCTTTGAGCGTCTTTTAAGGAAGGGAAAAAATGAAGTATAGTGGCCTATTGTGTGCTATCTCAAGAGTTCATATTATGATAATGGTTAGATGCGAATCATGACTACGTCCGACTCCATCGTGACCTCTTTCGAAGAAGTGGTTTCGCGATTTCCGGAACTATGCGCCTTGCGCTGGGGCGAAGGTTCGTGGTCGTATGCGGAACTGAATTCGCGGGCCAACCGCTGGGCGCATTTCCTTATTAGCGCGGGAGTTCAAGCGGAAACACCGGTGGGCGTCTTCGCCTTGAGATCGCCCGCGACTCTTGTTGCCTTCCTCGCCATTTTGAAAGCGGGAGGGACCTACGTGTCGCTCGATCCCACTTATCCGGCCGAACGCACCCAATATTGCCTGGAAGATGCCGCGATCCGGTTGATCCTGGCCGATCCCAAGGAAATCGCCCGGCTGCCGGCCACCAGCGCGAAGGTCGTGCCTCTGCATGAAAATCCGGCCGAGGATCAATCATCCGATAATCCCAAGTGCCTCACCGGCCCCGGTTCCGCGGCCCATATTTTTTACACCTCGGGATCGACCGGCCGCCCCAAGGGTGTCGTGATCGAACACCGGGGGGTGTTGCGCCTGGCCAAACATCTCGACTATGTGAAGGTTGGACCGGGGGAAACGCTCCTCCAGTTCACGCCGCTCAATTACGACGTTTCCACGTTTGAAATCTGGTGCAGCTGGCTGAACGGGGCCTGCCTGGTCGTCCCACCGGCGGGGCTGACTTCCCTGAACGCCCTCGGCGCGGCCTTTCGTACTTACAATATTTCCCTGATGCTCCTCCCCTCGAGCCTCCTGCCTCTGATGCTGGAACAGGAACTCGATTCCCTGGCCAGCGTCCGCCAGCTCCTGGTCGGCGGTGACATCCTCTCACCGGCGCACGCGGAACGATTTCTCAGGAAATATCCGAACTCCCGCCTGATCAATGCCTACGGACCGACGGAAAACACGGTGATAACTTCGTGCCATCACGTCCAACTGCAAAACCCAATGCCGGCCCGCCTGAGCATTGGCCGCCCCATCCAGAAAACAGGGGTGTTGATTCTGGACGCTAATCTCAAGCCGGTTCCCCAGGGTGAGGTGGGAGAAATCGTGATGACCGGCGAAGGCCTGGCCCGGGGATATCTCAATCAGCCTCAGTTGACACAGCGAAGCTTTATCCAGGTCACCGATCTTTCCGGCAACAATGTTCGGGCTTACCGCTCGGGGGACCTCGGCAGTTACAATGCCGATGGGACCCTCGAGTTTCGCGGCCGCATGGACGACCAGGTCAAGATCAACGGACTGCGCATCGAGCTCGGTGAAATCAGGAGCATCCTCCAATCGCATCCCAAGGTCGCCGAGGCGGAAGTCTTGATGGTGGAGAACGACGAGAAAAAGCGTCTCGAGGTCTTTGCCGTCGCGCGGCCGGGAATGGAGCTCGACGAAAGGACCCTGCGTGAATTCCTGGAGCAAAAGATCCCGGGCAACTGGCGTCCCTCCGCGCTACGCCTCGTCTCCGGCCTGCCCCGCGGCCCGGGCGGCAAGGTCGACCGCCGCGCTTTATTGGAAAGCGTTCCGTCCCAGCCTGCGACCAAGGTTCCCGAGACCGAAAGCGAACCGCCCGACCATTTGGAAAAGGCGATCTGGAACATCTGGCGGGACATCCTGCCCGACACCCGCATCGGGAGGCGTGATCGTTATTCCGAGCTGGGCGGCGACTCGCTGTCCGCACTGCAGATGATGGCCCGGATCGAGAAGATGGTGGGCCGGACCATTGGCCTGCGTCCCCTGCTCGAGGGCGGCACGATCGCGGACATCGCCGCCGCCGTGCGCGAAACGGGTCCGATTTCTCCGCCGCCCCTCATGCTTTGCACGCAGCCGGGCACGACGAAGCCGCCCTTCTTCTTTGCCCACGGCGATTACACCTGCGGCGGCCTCTATTGCCAGAAAATGGCCCATAAGCTTGGGGCCGATCAGCCTTTTTATGCTATCGCGCCCCACGGCACCTTTGGCGGCCACCTGCCCTCCAGCTTTGAAGAGGCCGCCTCGAGTATCGTGGAATTGATCCGCTCCGTTCAGCCGAAAGGCCCCTATTACCTGGGCGGCTATTGCAACGGCGCCCTGGCCATGTACGAAGTGGCCCAGCAATTGATCCGGTCGGGAGAAACCGTTTCGGCGCTCGTCCTTCTCGATCCGCCCGATCTTTATTTGTTCCTCCTGCGGCGAAAGATCACCAGCTTGGGCAAGGTCCTCAGGTTATCCGAAAGCCAGGGCCGCAACGCCTACATGCGAATCGCCGAAGGCATCGAGATCTGGCAGGCTCATGGCACCCTGCGGCTGCTCAGCGAGTTCTTCAAGCGGGTGGGCCGTTGGAGCATGAAAAGGTTCAAGCTCTATTTCAAGCTCGATGAAGTCGAGTCGATGCCCAATTTGAACAATCATTATTATCAAGTCATGGCCGATTATGAACCCCAGCCTTACGGGGCCGATTCGGTCTGGATTATTCTCCGGGAAGGCGAGAGCAATCGTCGTCCCAAGCAGGTCAGATATTGGAGCGGGTTTATCCCCGATGCCCAATTTGAGGTGGTCCCGGGAACGCATCTGGAATTACAGAGCCGGATGGATGAAATCGTCGACGTGATCAAGATCGCCATGAACCACACGGCCCCCGTCGCCGCCGCCGCCGCATAGATTGAGCGCGCGCGGCGGACCAGTCGCCAGCCAAAGTTACCGGGCGAGCCCGGCGCGTGCGCCCGGAATGATAATCTCGATCGGCGTATCAGCGCCCGGGCATGGAGGCGAGATGCGGCCACCCTGCCAAATGACAATCGTGTCCTCCGTATCGGGTCCGTAGCCCAGCTCCTCGCTGGAATAAGGAAGGGTGGCCGCGTAATAGCGGGTCAAGGCGGGCGAGGCGTCGAAACGGGCGCCATAAACCGGATTATAGTAAATGACGTAGAGGCTTCGATTCTCCGCCGCCAGCGCCGCTTCGATTCGGGCGAGCACTTTCAAAATGATTTCTTCGCCGAACGGATTGTAGAGATAGAGCGTGAGATTTCCGGCCGGTAGCGGGAACGTGCCTGCGTCGCCGACTTCAACGCGGATCGGAACGCGGGCGGGCCATTTCCGCTTGAGAATGACCGCGTTCGCCCGCGCATCCGCCGCCAGGGATGGGGACAATTCCACCCCCACCACGTCGCGAAATGGAAATTCCGAGGCGACCAGGAGAGGACGTCCCTTGCCGCAACCCAAATCGACGAAAGTGAAGCATTCGAGCGAAGGCAGCGCCTCCAGGGCCGAACGGATGATGCTCGGCTGCGATCCGGCGTAGACATGTTTCCGGGTCGAGTCATGGGGAGTGCCGGGAAGGTCTTCGGAACGGACAAAACCGCTGGTGTCCGTGTGATGGAGCGCGTCGAACGGATGCAGGAGGCACCATTCGCCTCCGTAAAAGGCCTTGAATCCCGGCCAATGCTGAACGCTCCGCCGGACGACGGGTAGATAAAGGAGGCCCTTGATCCCGGGAAGCCGACCGGTTGCGCGTAAGAGAGAACCTACGATTTTCTTGGGCGACATGGTGGTGTTCCGGGCCGCCCGACGGAGGCGGCCTGAATCAGTCAAACCGACATTCATTTAAGCGACAGGTTACCGGACCATGCCCACGGGCCGAGGTGGAATGGGAATCCCGATGCGGCTTGGATGGCATCAACGCGGGAGCCGGCTTTGCCCTACGATTCATCCCGCGGGTTTACCATCCTGCATCCGCCGCGCAAGCCCGACCGCTCATCGAATGACGTCGGTAGAGGGTGAACAGATTGCGGTTACAATAGCCAGTCGCTGGACGGTTACCTGGACCAAAGCCGGCTATGCCGCCGGTTCCGGCCTGATCCGAGGCCCTAGTTACGCCGAACGCGCGGGCGGGAACTCCCGGCAACAGTGGCTCAGCGATTGGTCATTTGCTCCAGCTTTTCCGGGTAACGCTCTCCCTGCACGACGACCTGGGACGCGGCGCTTTCGATTTCGGCGAGGTCCTCGGCGGTGAGCACGACGTCAGCCGCCGCGATGTTCTCTTCAAGGCGATGCAATTTCGTCGTGCCCGGGATCGGCACAATCCACGGCTTCTGGGCGAGCAGCCACGCGAGCGCGATCTGGCCGGGCGTCGCCTGTTTCTTTTCCGCGATCTGGCCGAGCAGGTCAACCAGGGCCTGGTTTGCCTTGAGCGCCTCGGGGGTAAAGCGCGGCAGGGTGCTGCGAAAGTCAGTGCTTTCGAACTTCGTCTTCTCGTCCATCTTCCCGGTCAGGAAGCCCTTGCCCAGCGGGCTGTAGGCGACCAGGCCGATGCCGAGTTCCTCGAGCATGGGCAGCAGCTCGGATTCCGGCCGGCGCCACCATAACGAATACTCGTTTTGGACGGCCGCCACCGGCTGCACCGCATGCGCGCGCCGAACTGTTTGCACGCCCGCTTCAGAAAGACCGAAGTGCCTCACCTTGCCCGCCTGGATCAGCTCCTTCACGGCTCCGGCCACCTCTTCAATGGGCACGTTCGGATCGACGCGGTGTTGATAGAAGAGATCGATCACGTCGATCTTGAGCCGCTTGAGCGAGGCGTCGGCGACCTGCTTGATTTGCTCGGGCTTGCTGTTCAAGCCCGCCGCCCCCGGCCGATGATCGGCGCCACTCAAGTCGAACCCGAATTTTGTGGCGATCACCACCTGCTTGCGTAGGGGTGAGAGCGCCTCGCCGACCAGTTCCTCGTTGGTATAGGGGCCGTAGACTTCGGCGGTGTCGAAGAAAGTGACGCCGCGTTCCACCGCCGTTCGGAGAAGAGCGGCCATTTCTTTCTTATCCTTGGGCGGCCCGTAGGAAAAGCTCATGCCCATACAGCCGAGACCGATGGCGGACACTTCCAGGTTACTTTTTCCGAGTTTGCGTTTTTGCATCATGGGATCCTTTCGAGATTTATTTGGTTTCTCTCAATTGAACGGGTTGTACTGCTTGTCGCTGACTTTTTCCATCCAGTCGACCACCTTGCCGTCGAGTTGTTCCTGGGTGGCGATATGGGTCATCGCGGTGGTGGGCGAGGCGCCGTGCCAGTGCCTGACTCCAGGCGAAAACCAGACGACGTCACCCGGCCGGATCTCCTCAATGGGGCCGCCCTCGCTTTGGGCCCGACCGCAACCCGACAGGACGATCAGGGTCTGTCCCAAGGGATGGGTATGCCAGGCGGTTCGAGCGCCAGGTTCAAACGTGACCGTGGCGGCGGCGGCGCGCCTTGAATCGTTGGGTTGGAACAACGGGTCGATGCGCACCGTACCCGTGAACCAGTCTCCCGGTCCTTTAACTGACGGCTGTGAGCCATTCCTGATGATTTCCATATGGATCCTCTTTCTTTGATTGAAGGTGATTGAAGCTACTTCACCCGGGAGCATCTGTCGCCAAGGGCCTTGCTCCACCCTATCGCGGGATGGTTCAAAACTGCCCTCCGAGCCTTTCAAGCGACGAATCTCCGGTTGGAAAATAATTTGTCTGTTTTGTCTGTAAAAGGCGTCGTCGGCGCCTTTTTCAGAGCAAAGCAAAAGTGCCCGAGGCGGGAGTCGAACCCGCACGGGGATTTCTCCCCTCGGGATTTTAAGTCCCGTATGTCTGCCATTCCATCACTCGGGCGACAGGGGCCGAGCCTGCACGAAACCAAGCAGGCCGACAATTTCCAAAAGGACGGGGCCGGGTCGGGAAATGCGCCACCGGGGGTTCAAACGACGCCTACGGAAAAACGACGTTGAAGATGGCGGTCGATTTGTCGCTGAACGTGGCGAGGTAGACGAGATCGCCGTTCCCCTGCGCGAAGCTGCGGCTCTGGCCGTTGACCACGCTCATGGCGGGCAGGAACGAGAGCCCGGTCACCGTCTTGTTGACGCCGTTGACGTCGAGGATGTCGCCGGTGCGCACGATGAGCTGCAGCGTCCCGGTGGTGTCGACGGCCCAGATGCCGAAGTTGTTCGTCGTGGTGACGCCGGCCGCGGCGCTGGCGTTGAGCGTGGCCAGGAAAATGACGCCGCCCTGGTCGGGCAGGGCCAGTTCCGTGAAGGCGCTGAACGTCGCCCCGGTCGGGCAGCCGGGCGCCTGCGTGACTCCCTGCTGTGCCACGAGCGCGAGCGAGCCGGTGCTGTTGCCCCAGATGCCGGTGGCCGTTGCCGCCTGCGCCCGGGCGACATTGAGCGTGCCCCGGAACGCCACCGCCTCGTTGTTGTTATAGACCGGATCGCTCAGCGTCAAAAATGTGCCCGTGCCGGTGGCGAGCGGCGCGCCGTTGGCCAGGCCGATGCGCGCGATCGACCGCAGCGTGCCGCCACTGTCGTCGGCCCAGATGCCGGTGTTGGTGGCGGTGGTCACTCCGCCTACACCGGGCGCGAGCGTCGCTGCGAACGCGATGCGGTTGTTGATATTGATTGCTGGATTGCCGAACGTGGCGAAGGTCGCGCCGGTGACCGGATCGGTCGTGCTCGCGCTGAGGGCGGCGATCTGCGGCGTTCCGCTGATGACTTCCACGATGCCGGTGGTCTTGTCGCTGAAGGTCACCCCGCAAACGAGATCGCCCGAGCTCGAATTAAAACTCCGCGTCTGGCCGTTGACGTAGGTTTCCGTCGGCAGGAAGGTCAGGCCGGTGATTGTCTTGCCGCCGACCGATTGGCCCAACTGGAGAAGAAGGTGCAGGTCCCCCGTCGTGTTGCCTTCCCAGATGCCGACATCGTTCGCCGCGCTGATGCCGAGGGTCCGGTTCGTGTTCACCGTGCCGAGGATGATCGCGCCCCCCGAATCGGAGAGTCCCAGCGACGTGAACGCGGCGAACGTCGCGCCGGTCGGATAACCGGGCGCCTGGGTCCCCTCCTGCGCCACGAGCGCGAGATCGGCCGCCGAGTCGCCTTTCCATATCCCGGTGGCCGTGGCCGCCTGGGCCCGGGGGACGTTGAGCGTACCGCGAAACGCCACCGCTTCGTTATTGTTGTAGACCGGATCGCTCAGGGTAAGGAAGTTCGCCGTCGTGCCATGCGCGGCGCTCCCGACCTGCGCGATCAATCGCCGCGTCTGCGTGTTGTCGTCAGCCCAGATGCCGCCCGCGTTGGCCGTGGTCACACCGTTACTTGCGCTGACCGCCAGCGTCCCGGCCAGGGCGACATCGTCATTCACGTTCACCGCCGGGTTGCCCAGCGCGGCGAAGGTCGGCCCGCTCGATCCGACCGCAAAGCCTCCCGTCTGCGCCACCAGCGCCGTCTCAAATCCGAGCGTGGTGAAGTTCTCCGTGTCGCCGTCAAAAGTCCCCGCCGCGCTGGTCGTCACCATCCGGTAGTAATAGACCTGGCCGGGCGACAATTCGGGAAAGAGCGCGAAAACATTGACCGGCGCGGTCCCGCTGCCGACGCTTTGCGGCGCCGTCGAAAGGTAGGTGCTGAAAGTGGAGCTGGTCGAGTATTCGAACGAGACTGTCGTCGCCACGCCGTTTGGGATGACGCTCAGGACAATTTCCGCGCCCGACGCTCCCAGGTAGGCCGCCGGGCTGGTTCCGATGACCGGCTCGGCCAGCGTGGTGAACGTCTTGTCGGCCCCGTAAACCGTCCCGGCCCCGTTGGTCGCCACCGCGCGGTAATGATAAAGCGTTTGCGGCGGCAGAGTGCCAAGGGGTATCGAAAAGGCCGCGCTGGCCGTGCCGCTGCCCGCGCTTTGCGTCGCCGTCTGGCTCGCGTTGGCATAGCCGCCGACCGTTCCATTTGCGTAATATTGGAAGGAGACCGTGGTCGGCGATCCTTCGGGATCGGTCGTGCCGGTCAACGTGGCCGATGTGGCGCTGATTGGCGTCGCGCCCGACGTGGCGATCAGGGGGATGATCGGTGAAATGGTGAGCGTGCCGCTCGTGTTGCCGGCATAGTCGGTTGTGTTCACCGTGGCAACGACGTTGTAATTGCCGGGCAGGATCGGCGCAATGGCGCTGCCGTTATAAGTGAAGCTCACCGCCAATCTCGCGGGAACCGTCGTGGCCGTCGCGGCGTGGGCCCGGCCGTTGTAGACGGCGGAAAGGCTCGTTGGAGTCAGGGTGACCGCGGCGGTTCCCTGCCCGATCACCAGCGTTCCAGTGACGCTGCCGGTATAGTTCGAGCTGTTGATCGTGCCGACCACCGTGTAACTGCCCACCGCCGTCGGCACCGTGGTTTTGCCGTTGTAGGTGTAAGTCACGGTCAGCCCGGGCGGCGTGGTCGTCGCCGAGGCTCCCTGGGCGGCGCCGTCATACCCAGTGGCCAGGTCCTCCAGCATCACCGTCGCCGTGGCTTTGCTGATGATCATCGTTCCCGTCGCGCTGCCCTGATAATTCGGATCGGTGATGGCGCCCTGCACGTTGTAGAGGCCGGCATTGGTCGGCGGCGTCGCGCTTCCGTTATAAAGGAAACCCACGCCGAGCCCCGGCGGGTTGGTCGTCGCCGTGGCCGACTGGGGCGCGCCATCGTAGGGCACGTCAAGATTGCCCAGCATCACCGTCGCCGATGCCTTGCCGATGATCATCGTTCCCGTCGCGCTGCCCTGATAATTCGGATCGGTGATCGTGGCCACCACGGTATAGGTGCCCGCATTGGTCGGTGCCGTCCCGCTGCCGTTATAGGTGACGCTTACGCTCAAGCCGGGCGGCGTCGTCGTGACCGTCGCCGATTGGGGCGAGCCGTTGTAGGTGAGCGCCAGGTTGCTTAGGCTCACCGAGGACGAGCTGCCGGCGCGAATGGTCTGGTTGTAGGTGTCAGCCAGGTAAACCGGGCCCGAACTGCCGATCGCGACTCCCTGCACGCTGTAGAATTGCGCGGCGGATCCGGTCCCGTTGGCGCTGCCCGAAACTCCGGCCTGCCCGGCGATCGTGCTGACCACCCCAGCGGGCGACAACTTCCGGATGACATTATTTCCCGTCGTCAGGCCGGTGTAGGGGACCAGGCTATCGGCGATGTAGAGATTATTGGAACTGTCGAGCGCGATGCCGACCGGCGCGTTGAACAGCGCGTTGGTCCCGAGGCCATCGAGATAGCCCGCCTGTCCCGCCTGACCGGCAATAGTCGTCACCGTGCCGGAGGAGATTTTGCGGATCACGCAGTTGTTGAAGTCGGCCACATAAACATTGCCCGAGCCATCGACCGCCACGCTGGAGGGCCCGTTAAAAAGCGCCTGGCTCGTGGCCGCGCCGTCGGCGTATCCCGCGACGCCGGTCCGCCCGGCGAGTATGCTGACCGTGCCGCCGGGGCTGATTTCGCGAATCGTATCGTTGCCCGTGTCGGCCACGTAGACGTTGCCCGAGCCGTCGACTGCGATGCCTTCCGGGCCGCTGAAACGATTGTTGCTGCCGGCCAACGTACTGACCACATTGCCGACGATTTTGCGGATGAGGTTGTTGCCGGTGTCGGCGACATAAAGATTGTTCGAGCTGTCGGCCGCGATGGCGTTCGGCGTGTTGAAGAGGGCGCTGTTGCCCGTGCCGTTGGAACTTCCGGCGGTCCCGTTGAGGCTGCCGAAAGGAGTCGTCACCGCGCCGCCCGGCGTTACCTTGCGGATCTCGTCGTTGTTGTAGTCGGCGATGTAAAGATTACCCGAGGTATCGAGGGCGATCCCGCTCGGATAGGCGAATTGCGCCCCAGTCCCCGTCCCGTTCCTCAGCCCCGAGTTTCCGGCCTGCCCGGCGAGGGTCGAGACGATCAAAGGCGAATCGACCACCAAAACCGAAGGCGGAGCCGGGGTCACCGTGCTCGAACCGAGATTGACCAGGCACTGAAACTGGTCGCCGCTCATCGCCAGCGTCGCGTTGGTGATGGTCAGCGTCGCCGTGCCCGTGCCGCCGTAGGCGCCGCCGTCGCTCAGCGTGGTCCAGCTCGAGCTGCCGATGGGCATCCGCTGCCACTGGTAGCTGGGGGAAGCCCCGCCGACGCTGACCGTAAACGTGGCGTTTTGGCCGGGAGTCACCTCTTCGACCGCGGCCGGCCCCTGCACCCCGATCAACGGGGAGGAACCGATCTGCAACTGGGTCAACGTCTGCATCAGCGGCGCGCCGAGCCCGGTGCAAAGGTCGTAACCGGCCGTGGCGCTATATTTCCCGCCGCTGACGTTGGTCGCATTGTTTCCACTGGTGATGTCGCGAAAATCGCTCAGGTAATTGGCCGGATAATTGGACGAGTTGAGCAGGGGATAGATATGGGGGCCGAGCAATCCGAGCGATGACTGCCCGGCGTTCGCGCGGGCCTGGTTGATCAGCGCGCAAAAGGCGGCCCAGGTCGGGCTGCCCCAACTCGTGCCTCCCACCGTTTGCTGCACACCGGCCTGGATGACCACCGCGCCGTAATTCGGATCGCCGGCGGCGGCCACGTCGGGAACGCACCGCTTGGTGCCGCTCGGCAGGCCGGTTCCGGTCTGCCAGGCGGGTCGGCTGAAGAAGCTGCTGATGCCGCCACTGCTGGCGCCGTCGGCATTGTTCCAGACCGTTTCGCTGGTGACATTATTGCTGCCGTTCAGCACCAGCGTGGTCCCGCCGACGCCGGTCACATTCGGATCGCTCGCCGGGTTTTCCGCCTCGACCGGTCCGGTTTCATCTCCCGTCCCGTCGGGTCCCGGCGTGGAGCCTTCGTCGCCGGAGCTGGCAAACACCGTCACCCCGGCCGTGGCCAGTTCCGCGAAATATTGGTCGTCAGTCTCCATCTGGCTGTTGGACGTGTAAGATTCTCCCTGGCCGTAGCTCATCGACATCTGGTGAATCCCCAGTTCGGGATGATTGGTCACGTCGTCGTAGATCTGCTGGTAGGCCTGGTCAACGTCGGCATCGGCGAAATCGGTGGTGGCGTAAACCCGCACCCGGGCGCCCGGCGCGATGGAACTGCTCCACTCCACGTCGAGCGTTTCCTCCCCGGAAGGCTCGGGCAGTTGGCCCGCGACCACCTGGATGAACTGGATGTTGCCGATCGACTGGCTGACGTTGGCCGTCCGCCAAAACGAAACGAGATCGTCGGTGGCGGGAAAGGTGTCGATCACAATCGCGATCGACTGTCCAGAACCCGAGATGTTCGTATTATAGAGCGCCGTCGCGTTGTAGGCCTGGGCGATTTGTTTCGGCAGATACGATGCGCCGCCGCCGAGGGCATCGGGATGGAGCTGCCGCTTGATCAGATTTTTATGCGCCCGCAAATGTGGCTGCAGGCCGTTGATCCCGAGCAGGACCGGCGAAAGCTCCGCCGGCACGCTCGGAGCGGTGATGGCCGAGGTATATTCCTGGCCCTTAAAAGTCACGCGGGCAAACGTCACCTGCAGCGCCTGCCCGATGTCGCTGATTTTCCCGCGCGCGAAAAGCGCCATGTGGTGATTGTCCTGACGCGTGATGGTCAAGCCCCGGCCGGTGATCCATGCCGCCACCGCCTGGTAGTCGGAGGCGAGCGGCTCGTAACGGGCCGCCATTTCTTGCGGCGAAATCCGCTCCCCTTTGGCCACACGCGCCTGGAGCTCGCTGAAGTTCCGCATTTTCAGGCTCACTTCAAATTCGAGCGGCGCAGCGTTCTCCTCGGGCTTCAGCGTTTTGCGCGAAATGAAAGCCCTTTGCTGATTGACCGTTCCCGTCGGCGGCATCTCCGCGACCGGCTTGATGCTATCGGACAAAACGACGGCGGTGGGAGCGACCGCGCGTGTCGGCAAAAGGAGCCCCGACAGCAGGAAGATCGCGAGCCCAAGGCGTGCGGAGAGAAAAATAAGCTGCCGGAACATGGGGATTTCGCTTCGAAGATTGCCATCATAAACCTTTCGACCCGGTAAACAATAGAGAAGTGGCCTCAAGGTTATCCGCACGCCAACCTTGCCTGATCTTAATCGACCCGAGATCGATTCGTCTGTCGGGTCGGCCCGGAATCTTTTGTAGGACACAGCCCGACGGGAACCCGACTAAAAATTAATCACCGTGCGGCATCCGAGGACCACCGCATTCGGCAGCGCCGCCGAGCCGCCCGGATGAAGAAGGACCTGCAGATCAGGCTGAACCGTCCACCACGTCTTGAGCTGGACGAAATAGGTCAGCTCGATGTTCTGCTCAAAATCGGGCACCGGCACATCGGTATCTCTGAAATTATTTTCATCCTCGCCGAAACTGCTCAGCCCGGAGCCGATCTTGCCGTAGGCCGTCGCCACGCCAAACAAGTCGTTGGGCCGTCCCGGGACCAGGCCGCTGCAGGTCACACCGCCGTCGCAGTAGCAGCTAAAGACACTGCGGTCTCCCAGCGCGTTGCCTCCGCGAAAAAAGAGGTCGATTTCTCTGGTCTGGTTGGGATCCGATTTGTCCTGCCAGACCGCCTGGTCCGCGATGACGTAGAATCCGTTGTTGCCGTCGAGGGCCCTTGGATGACCGTCGCTCGCCGGCGAGGCCAGGGAAATCCCGTCGTCATCGTAGCGCTTGCTCGAAAAGGTGTCGGTGTGAAGCCAGCCGCCGATTTTATAGGTCCCCGGCAGACCCTTGGCGTCCTTTTCCTTGTTCAGGTTGTACTGGAGCTCGTCGATATTGAAGAGACCTTGGCTGCCGTTGATATAAAAGCCGGTGCCCGAATTATTATAATCGCCATCGGGCGCGCGGTTCGGATTGGGATCGCCTATCCGGTCCGGCGCCGGATTTCCCGCATAGACGCCGCTTAGAAAACTCCAGTGCTCGTCCGCATCGATCCGCAGGCGGACGCCGGGCGCGCCGTAGGCGTAATTAGGCGTGGGGGCATTTGAGCCGAGAATGGCCGGCCAGCCATAGGTGGAGTTGAGGAAATTGGCGCCGTTGTTGCTGATAAAAAAATCCTGGTCGGCCGCCATCTGGCCGACCCGCAGGGCGACCTTGTCGTCGAAGAATTTCTGTTCGTACCAGAGCTCGAAAAGATGAAGCGTATCGTAGGCGTCGATATTGCTCACCATGAAAAGATCGTGCGTGTCCTGGCCCGTCAGGCCGCTGCCCATCGGATAATAGGAACTGACATGGAAGCTGCCGTCCCAACCGGCCATCTTCTGGAAATCGAGCGTCAGCTCCAGGTCAAGCAGGCCTTCGTAAATCACCCCCTGCCTCGCGCCGCCGGTCGGATTGCCGAAAACTTCCGCCGTGTAAATGGGCGTGAACGTGACGCCCTTGTCTTCGAGATGCGTCCGCTGCTGGTTGAAATCACCCAGCAGATATTTCTGTTCCGGCGGCGCCTGTGCCGTGGTGGCATCGCTTTTGGGCGGCGTGGGCGGGGCCGGAAGCTGCGCGGGATCCGCCCGGAGCATCGCGGTGATCAAGATGCCGGTGAGCAGGAGCGCTCCTCGAATTTTTGCCGTTCGGAGTGATGGATGGAAGACCTTCATTGCGGTCTGATTCAATCATCCCATTCCGGCTTTGGCTAACGCACCGTTGTCTTTTATTGATGAATGGATGCGGCGGAATGAAAGGCCCGCCATCCGCCTCACCCCGCATTCTGCGCGTCAAACCAGCGGGTCGCCGCCTGGAGCAATTCGGTCGCATTGCGCAGGTTCAGTTTCTCCTTGATCCGCGCGCAATAGCTCTGCACGGTTTTGAGGCTCACCGACAAATCCTTCGCGATTTCCGAGGTCTCCCGGCCCGTCGCCAGCAACCGGAAGACTTCGAGCTCGCGGTCGCTGAGCAGACTGACATCGCCCGCCGACGCCGCATTTTTCTTCTGGGTGAGGCCCTGCGCGAGCGACGCGGCCAGCGTTTCGCTGATGCTCATTCCACCGGCCAAAATGCGCCGGATCGCCACGATCACCTTTTCCGTCGTTTCCCGCTTGTTGACGTAACCGCGCGCGCCGGCCCGCAACGCCCGGTGCGCATAGACCGCCTCGTCATGCGTGGAAAGCACCAGAATGAGCTCGTCCCGGTTTTGGTCGCGCAGAAAACGAATCAACTCCAGCCCCGACTTCCCGCGCAGACCGATATCGACGATGACAATGCTCGGCTTCAGCCGCGGTATTTCCCGGATCGCCTCGTCGACCTTGTCCGTGCCGCCGCAGACTTCCAGGTCCACCTCTTCGTTGATCAATCGGGAAAGCCAATCCCGGACCATCGGATGGTCCTCGACCAGGTAGACCGTGTCTTTGGGATGGCGATTAGTCTTTGGCATAAGCGCTCGCCACAATTGTTTCCCTGGCGATAGTTTTAAGCGGAACGGCGCAGGTCACCCGGGTGCCCCCCTGCGGCGATCGGTCCATGGTCAGCTTCCCGCCGATGAGCGAGGCGCGATAAGCCATGATTCTCAAGCCCAGCCCCCGGTGGTTGCCGGACAAGGGAAGGCCCTTGCCATTATCCTGGATGACCAACTGCACAGTCCCCTCCCGCGTTTCCTTCAGGCTGACGACGATGTGCGTGGCCTCCGCATGCTTGACCGCGTTCAGCATTCCCTCCTGCGCGATCCGAAAGAAATGCATCACGACATCCTCGTTCCAGATCACGAGGTCCTTCTGCCATTCGACCTCGCACTGGATGTCGCTTCTTTCCTCGATGTTGTGCGCCGCCTCCCGCAGCGCCTCGGCCAGGCCCTCCACGTCGAAGCCCGCGGTGAAGAACCCGCCCGCCACGCTGCGCGCCTTGCTCAGCGTGCGGTCGACCATCTTGCTGATCTCCTGGACGTCACCCGCTTCGTCGACTCCCTTGGCCACCAGCTTTTTATTTACCAAGTGGCCCGCGATCGAAATCGAAGTCAGCTCCTGGCAGACGACGTCGTGCAGCTCCTGCCCGAAAAGCTGGCGCTCACGCTCGCTCAGGTCGAGAATTTCAAACTCGAGCCGTTTGCGCTCCCGCATTTCATTTCGCAGCGCTTCGGTCCGTTGCTGAACTGTCATCTCCAGCCCAACCAGCGTGTTCCGCAACGAATCGAGCAGGTAGATGACGATCAAAAAAAGGGAAAGAACGATTCCGTCGTTCCAAAGCCGAATAGCCATTCCTGGAGAGGGTGCACCTCCCAACATATCTCCGCCGGTCCAAAGCACGATACTGAGCCCGGCCAGGAAAATGGCGTAGGTCCGATGGACGTAAATGGTCGCGAAGCCGATGGGCAGGATGTAGACGACCGTGAAGAGAAGACGGTAATCGGCCCAGTAATCGACCGACCCGATCACGCCCAGAACGACCAGGCAAAGCAGGCCGAAGAAAAACCTGCGCTTGCCCTCGGGGCGGGACATCCAGCTCTCAATCGAGTTCATGGTCTTTCCTTCGTGCTTTGCCCGGCAACTTCGCTTTCATCCGTCCCGACGCAAACCTTTTTCATCGCCGGGGCGGCAGGCCGAATAAGTTAATCTTCACGCAGCGGAGGGAAAAACGCAACCGTCCTTCGCCCGTCTCTCCGGGGATAGGCCTCCGAAAGACGATCTCATTTCGAGGCCGCCGGCGGTGAAGCCAGCGCCGCCCGCGCCAGCAGCAACGCCGCCTGGTCGGCCGTGATCAGGTCGCGCTGCTCCTTGGACGATCCCATCCCGTGGCCCGCGTCGTAATCGATGCGCAACAGGATCGGATTCTTGCTCGAAGTCGCCGCCTGCAACCGCGCCGTCATCTTGAAGAGTTCCCACGGATCGACTCGCGGATCGTTCGCGCCCGTGATCAGCAACACCGCCGGATAGGCGGTGCCGTCCTTGACGTGCTGATAAGCATCCATCGCGGCGAGTCCCTTGAAGCCGTCCGCGTCCTTGACCGAGCCGAACTCGGGCGTGTTCACTGCGCCGTTCGGCCCCGCTTCCATGCGCAGCGCGTCCATCACCCCCACGTTGCAGATGCAGAGCGTGAAGAGATCGGGCCGTTGCGTCAGCGCCCCGCCGATCGTGATGCCGCCCGCGCTGGTACCGCGTCCGGCCAGTTTCGCGGGCAAGGTGTAGCCCTCCTTGACCAGGTATTCGGCGCACGCGATGAAATCGCTGATCGTGTTCTGCTTGGTCAGCTTCTGCCCGGCCAGATGCCAGTCCTCGCCGTTCTCGCCGCCGCCGCGCGGATGCGCGTAAGCGATGATGATTCCCTTTTCCAGCAGCGCCAGCCGGGTCGCGTCAAAACCGGGATCGATATTCAACCCGTAGGCGCCATAGCCCTCCAACAAACAGGGATTCTGCCCGTCCATCTTCAGGTCCTTCTTGTAAATAATCGACAGCGGCACCGGCGTGCCGTCCGCGCTCGGCGCGGTCACCTCCACCGACGTGATGTCCGAGAAATCGGTCGGATTCAGCGGCTCGAGATGGGTATTGGTCAGCTTGTCGGCGACCGGGTCATAGGCATACCACTGTGGCGCCTCGGTCCAGCCCGCCAGCCGCATCAGCGCGCCGTCGTGCTGCACATCGGTGGAAAAGCCTTCGATCGCCCCGGCAAAAGGGAGCGTCACCGGCGTCGCCGCAGTTTGTCCGTAAGGAATCCGCAGCAGGTGACTGATTCCGCCCTGCTGGCCTTCGATGTAAACGCCATCCTTCGCCGTGCTGACATTCTGCAAAACCAGGTCCGACGGCGGCACCGCGACTTCCGCCTTCGCGATGTCGGGATGGTCCAGGTCGAGATGGAGCACCTTGTAGCGAGATGCCTCCTTGTGGGTCATCAGCCACATTTCATGCCCCATGACCGCACCGCCCGTCACGTCGTCGTTGACGTCGACGAATTTGGTCCAGACCGGCGCGCCCTTGGCCGCTGCATCGGCCGGCGAAACCGCCAGGGTCAGCTCATTCTTCACGCCGTGGCTGATCAGTCCGAGCACGTAAGGCGATCCCGGGGTGATGGAGACATAGGCGGAGTCGGTTGGAATCATCCCCAGCGCCGGGGTCGCCTTGCGCCCAAGGATAACGGCGTCTTTGTCGGAAGAATCGCCGAGCTGATGGAGATACGAGGCTTCATCGAGCTCCTTGTTCAGCGGTGAATCGTTCGGCCCGAGCTTTTGCAGCCGCGTATAATAGAAAAACTTGTCGCCCGGGTCCCAGCTCACCGAAGCGCCCCACACGCGGTCAATCGAATCGGGCAGCACGTGGCCGGTGGCCGCATCGATCACCCGCAACGTCCCTTCCTCCGCGCCACCCGCCGCAAATTCGACCGCGACCAGCTTGCCGTCCGGCGAAGGATAGAAGTCGGTGACCGTGTAACGTTTCGGCTTGGCGTCATGCGAAGCGCCCAGCGCGCCGAGCGCCTGCGGATCGGCCAGGAGCCGTTCCTTGCCGTCGAGGCCGTCCCGGGCGTAGACCTTCGGCGTCTGGTCCTCGGGCGTCAGCTTGAAGTAAAAATAGCGGGAACCATAAATCCCCACCTCGGCCACGCGGATCGAGGCGTTATCGAGCGCCTTGATCCGGTCGATCAGCGCCTGCCGTTCCGGCAAGTGAACCAGGTAATCGCGGGTATAGTCGTTCTGCGCTTTCATCCAGCTTTGAACCTCCGGCGACTTCAGGTTCTCCATCCACCGGTAGGGATCGACCACTGAAGTGCCAAAGTAGGTGTCCGTGACCGGACGCACCGGCGCGACGGGCTGGCTGAGCGGAGCCGCCTGCAAGGAAAGAACTGCACCGCTGAACCCGATTGTCAGCGCCAGACGCCGCAACGGAACATAAAAAGAAATAGCCATTCGATCAGATTACATGTCGTGACGGCGCTTGTCGGTGAGAAAATGGATTGTGAAACGAGTGTAATACAAGTTGTGATCAATTCTTTTTAACCATTGACTCTCACCCTCTCATTTGTATCCTGAACAGAAGAAAATTGTAACTACGTTGGCCTCACTCAACTTCAGCCCTCGTTTTTCCCTCGGAAGCATCTCTTTGTTCGAGAGCATCACCTTCCCCGGACTTTTTACGTAAAAATCATGAATACCACCTATTACCTGGCCTGCGATCTAGGCATCGAAAGCGGTCGCGTCGTCCTCGGCAGCCTCACCAAAAGCCAGTTGACCCTGCAACCGATCCACTCCTTCTCGATCAAGACACAAGTGGTCAAGGGCCATCTTTGCTGGGACCTTGTGGCCCTGGAAAAGGAAATCTTTACTGGGATCGAGAAAGCGGCGCTCCTCGACCTGCCCATTTCCGGCCTCAGCACCAACTCGTGGGACGGCGACTATGTCCTCCTCGACGCGAAAGACCGCCCCCTGCAATCCCCGGCCTGCGGCGCCGGCGAACGGTGCGACGACGCCGCGAAACGGCTGCTGAAAAAGCTCCCGCTCGCCGCGATCTATGCCGAAACCGGTATTCCGCTGATGCCTCTCCATACCCTCTTCCAGATCGAAGCGGGCAATCTGGCCGATCCCGCCCTCTACCAGCGCGCGGAATGCTTTCTCCCCATCGCCGACTACCTCAACACCCGCCTTTCGGGCGTAGCCGCGTGCGAGGAATCGCTGGCCAGCACCACGCAGCTCTACAATCCGCGGACCCATGCTTGGTCGCCCAAGCTTCTCGCCGCGCTCGATCTCCCCGGCTCCATCCTGCCCCGGCTCGTGCCGAGCGGCACCGCCTTCGGACCGCTGATTGACGAGTTGCGCCGGCATCCCTCGCTGCTTAACACCCGGGTCGTGGCCACCTGCTCCCACGACAAGGCCGCCGCCATCGCCGCCATCCCGGCGCGGACCGAGCAACAGTGGGCCTATCTCTATTCAGACGCGCGGTCGCAGTTCGGCATCGAGCTGGCCGCGCCGATCCTGAGCAGCCAGGCCTGCGAAGAGGGCTTCACCAACGAGGTCGGCCTCGGCGGCTCGATCCACTTTCTCAAAAACAGCGTCGGGCTCGGCCTCCTGCACGATTGCCGCCGCGCCTGGGCCGCCGCCGGGCAGAATTATTCCGAGGATCAGCTCACCCGCATGGCGCTGGAAAGCGGTCCGGCCAAGTCCCATCTCTACCCCGAGGATCACCGCTTCAGCGGACCGGGCAGTCTGCCGGAGAAGATCGCCGCCTATTGCCGCGAAACCGGCGAGCCCGTGCCGGTCAAACCGGGCGAATTCATCCGGGTAATCCTCGAAAGCCTCGCGCTGGCCCACGCCGAGACGCTCCGCCAGCTCGAGGCGCTCACCGGCCGCGAAATCGAAGTGCTCCACATCGTCGGACGCGGCGCCCACAATGAACTCCTCAACCAGCTCACCGCCGACACCACCGGCCTGCCGGTCATCGCGGGACCGGCCGATGCCGCCGCCATCGGCAACATCCTTATCCAGGCGCTGGCCCTCTGGCATCTCAAATCGCCCGACCATCTGCGGAGCATCGTCTCGACCTCCTTCCCGACCCAGATCCTCAAGCCCGGCCTCAACTTCGAGAAAAAGATCCGGGACCGGTTCCGCGCCCTTTCCTTCCGCCCCGAGCCCGCGCAGTCGCAACCCATCGCGGCGTAAGCTTACCCTTCCGGTGTCCCGGGCTCCTGAGCGCAGCGCTAGCTAAATCCCCACCAACTCATCGACCGTCTTCATGATCTCCGGCGTCAGCTTCGGCTGCGCCTCGATGGCCTGGAGATTTTCGGTCAGTTGCGCGACCTTCGACGCTCCGAGGATCACCGTGCTCACGTGCGGGTTCTTCAGGCACCAGGCGATGGAAAAGACCGCCAGGCTCAACCCCACGTCCTTCGCGATCGCTTCCAGCTTTTGGATTTTCTCGCCCTTCTCCTTCGCGTCCTGGGCGATCCGCTCCTTCAGCCAGTCGTAATCCTTCATCGTCGCCCGCGTCCCTTCCTGCAGGCCGCCCTTGTACTTGCCCGTGAGCAGCCCCGAAGCCAGCGGCGACCAGATCGTCGTGCCCATACCGTATTCCGGGTAGAGCCGCGCGTATTCCTTCTCCACGCGATGCCGCCCGAACAGATTGTACATCGGCTGCTCCATCGTCGGCGGAACGAGATGACATTCGCGCGCCACCGCATGCGCCTGCGTGATTTCCTGCGCGCTCCACTCCGACGTGCCCCAGTAGAGCACCTTCCCCTGGTGCACCAGGTCGCTCATCGCGCGCACCGTCTCCTCAATCGGCGTGTTCGGATCGGGCCGGTGACAAAAGAAAAGATCGAGATGCTCCACCTGCAGCCGCCGCAGCGCGTTGTGACACGCCGCCATGACATGCTTGCGGCTGAGGCCCTCCTGGTTGGGCAGATCTCCGCCCCAGAAAACCTTGCTCGAAACCAGGAACGTCTCGTGCGACCAGCCCATTTTCCGCAGGATGTTGCCCATCACCGTCTCCGAGCGTCCTCCCGCGTAGGCCTCCGCGTTATCGAAAAAATTAACGCCCTGGTCGTAGGCCGTCCGCATCAGATCGGCGGCCACCTCGTCGCTGATCTGCTGACCGAATGTGACCCATGACCCCAGCGACAGCGCGCTGACCTGCACGCCAGCTTTGCCCAATCGACGATATTGCATATCAGCCAAGTTAGATTCACTTCGCGACGACGCAAGCCGTCGCCGAGGGCCGAGGTTCCCTCGCTCCCAAGTTGCACTTGGGAACGCTCCCTGTTCCCCGCGAAATTCCATTTCGCGCCGACTCAACACCTGATAGTCTCACTCTGGCAGCCAACCCCAACCAGGAGAAGATCATGGCGGAACAAATTCCAGGCGCGGAAAAGAAAATCGTCGCGGGCATCCTAGCGATTTTATTGGGCGGACTCGGCATCCACAAATTCTACCTCGGCTACACCACCGCCGGCATCATCATGCTGGTCGTCAGCGTGGGCGTGGGCACTGTTACCTGCGGCATCGGCTACAGCCTCATGGGCATCATCGGCCTGATCGAAGGCATCATCTACCTCACCAAGACCGACGCCGAGTTCGTCGCCACCTACGTCACCAGCAAGAAAGAATGGTTTTAATCGCCGGTTTGCCGCGGCCCGCGCTGGAATTAAACCCGGGCCGTGCTATTGAATGAAGTATGCCATGGTATTACGCGGGTCCTGAAGCCAAACCGGTCGGTCCTTTGTCGGTGGAGGAGCTCCATGCCCGCCATCTCAGCGGAATCGTGACGCCCGACACCTACGTCATCGAGCACACCGGCCAGCCTCCCGAAAATTGGGCCTGGAAACATTACCGCGAAGTCTTCCCCACCAATCTTCCTCCCGTACCCCCGTCGGCCGCCATTCCGCCCACACCGCCTCCCGTCCCGCCCGTGGCCACCGCGCCGCCACCGTCGCCTCATCCCCTTTTCCCGTCCGCGACCAACGTCTCCGCTCCCCGGCCGGTTTTCCCCACCGACGCGCGCCCCGACCCCTATTACAAAATCAAGCCGACCAACGGCTGGTGCGCCTGGGGCTTCGGCCTCGGGCTCACCGGCTTCTTTTTTTCCTTCGCCTGCGGGATCGGCCTGCTGCTGGCGATTCCGTCGCTGCTCCTCTGCATCGTGGGACTCACCCAGGTCCACAAAAATCGCGAGCAATCGGGCCAGGGCCTCGCCGTCGCGGGCCTGATCCTCTCCATCCTGGCGATCATCATCGCGCTGATTTTCATCACCACCTTCGCCATGAAGTTCAAGGTGCACGACTTCACCGTCACCGAACAAACCTCCAACGACTCGGAGTAGCGTGAACCCCGTTTGCTCCCCCGCGCCGGAGATCGCCCCCGCCGCCGCCTGGTCTTCCCCGCGCGCGCAAATCGCCCTCATGACCTGCGCCTGCGCGGGCGCCTCGGCCTTTCTTTTCGCCGTCGACCCGAGCCGCCACGCCGTCTACCCGCAATGCCTCCTCTACAACACGACCGGCCTCTACTGCGCGGGCTGCGGCGCCACCCGCGCGATGTACGCGCTGCTCCATGGCCGCGTGCTCGACGCGCTCCACGACAACGCGCTCTTCATCGCCGCGCTGCCGCTCCTTCTCTACGTCGCCGCTCCCTACGTCCTCGGCGCCTGGCGCGCCAACGCGTGGCCCGGAATTCCCCTCAACGGCCCGAAATTCATCCGCCGCGGCCTCGGGGTGTTCCTCGTCATGATGGCCTTCATGATCGCGCGCAATCTGCCCGGCGCGCCGTTCGATTGGCTTAGGCCGCTAAGTTAGCGGTGGAAAGAGAGACGTGTCTCCCGGGCGACAGTGCCCGCAAAAATGTTCCGTCATCCTGAGCGAGGCGAACGAAGGATGGACGTTTCGAGTTGCAGTGGGACGAGCCGAGTCGAGGGACCTACATTGTTTCCGCGGAAAGCTCGATACCGACGGGGTGCTTGGCTTTAAAATGCGGTGTGAGTTGTCCCGCAGCAGGAGCTCAACCGCGCAACCATAACACCAAGAAAGAGTGGCCGGGTCCTTCGACTGCACTCGGGTCCACCCGCTGAGACAAGCAAGACTTTTCGCCTCGCTCCGCTCAGGATGACGGAACTAAAAAACTACCCCTCGATCGTATTGATCTCCACCGGCTCGACCTGCACGCTGTTCGCTTCCAACCAAGCGACGGCCTTCTTGATCTCCTCGCGGTCGCCCTCCAGCTCCAGCGCGATGATCCCGATGGTCGGCGTCACCGACGCGTTGCGGATATTGAAAACCACCTCGAACTTCTTGCTCATGTCGTAAATAAGCGGTTTGCGGCTGCTGTCGCCGTCGAAGGTTAACCAAAAGCGTTGCGTCTCGCGGGCCATAATGAATGCGACTCTAAGCAGCCCGCTTCGATTGTCGAGCCGGGAGGGATTGAGTTGCAAGCGTTATTGAAATTAATCTCTCTTATTTCCATCTTCCAACCGTGACCAAGAGTGCGAGAACAAAGATGCAAAGAATAAGGGCAAAGACGCCCGTCCGTATATCATCGGTTTGAATCAAGCCTCGAAGACCGACCCACAGTTGGTATGCGCCTATCGCCACGAAAAGAACTCGCAACGATTCCCTGCCCCAATTCGGGTGCCAACTATACGAGAAGAAGCTAAGAGGAATAACCTGAGTCAGACACGCTGCCGCCAGCAGCAAGATACCGACGATCAAATGGATCATTTCCTTTGAAGCTACCTGAATCCTCACCTGCTTAAAGTGCAATTACCTCGCCAAAGTTTCACCTTTCCCCTCGTTCCCAAGTTGTACTTGGGAACGCAAGTGTCCCCGCAACTTCGTTGCTTCAGTTGGGGGAGGAAGCACAGCTTCGCCGACAAGCACGTTCCCAAGTGCAACTTGGGAACGAGGGGAAAAAACATGAAGTCACGAAGGGAAAGCCATGACCCCGCCGCACATTCATTTCATGCCTTCATGATTTCCTGTCAAAAATCGTGATCTCTTCTCAATCTCCAGCACCGCCCACATGGCATGCTCGCGCACGAGCGGCTCCTCGTGCTGCTCGGCCCGGCGCAGGGCGGGCAAATCGTCCACCATTCCGATATTGCCCAGCACCACGCAAACGTTGCGCAACAACCCGCGCCGCTTCACCCGCAGGATGGGACTTCGCGCAAAGCGACGCTTGAATTCCGCCGCGGAAATTTCCAACAGCGCGTGAAGTTGATCGCAGCCATCAGCTTCATCCCGCGCCAAAAAGCGCGCTTCCCGCGTCGTCCGCGCGAACCGGTTCCACGGGCAGACATCGAGACATTCGTCGCAGCCGTAAACCCGGTCGCCGATCAGCGGCCGCAGCTCCTCGGGGATCGATCCCTTCAACTCGATCGTCAGGTAGGCGACGCAGCGCCGCGCGTCGAGCTGGTACGGCGCCGTGATCGCCCCCGTCGGACACGCTTCGATGCACTTCGAACATGACCCGCAATGATCCCGCTGCGGCGCGTCGGGCTCCAGTTCTAGCGTCGTGATGATTTCCCCCAGCAGCAGCCACGGCCCCAGCTTCGTGTTGATCAACATCGTGCTCTTGCCCTGCCAGCCGACGCCGGCGCGCTCGGCCAGCGGCTTTTCCAAGACCGGCCCGGTATCGACATACATCTTCGCCTTTGCCCCGTGTTGAACGATCTCCGCCGCGAGGGCCTCCAGCTTTTCGAGCAGCACGTGATGGTAGTCCTCGCCCAGCGCATAGCGCGCGATGCGGCCTCTGCCCGTCGGCTGCGCCTGCCAGTAATTCAGTCCCGCCACGATGATGCTCTTCGCCTCGGCCAACACTTTCCTCGGATCGGCCCGGCGCTCCGGTTCCCGCGTCAGCCATTGCATCTCGCCCGCGTTGCCGTCGGCGGACCACTGCCGATAAAAGGCCGCGTGCCGCACCGGGTCGGCGCTCGTGATGCCGCAAACGTCGAGGCCAAGTTCGGCCGCGCGTGCCTTGATCGCGGCGGAATCAGGTAGCCGGCGCAGGCCCTGCGCCGGTCCGTCGCGCGGCGCGCGACGGCTACCTCCAGCGACTTGATCCGGCAACGCTTTCATTCATACGCCTCGCGCATCATCAGGATCGACTTGGCCACGTCCTCCGGCGAATGGAAATCGGTCTCAACCCGGTAATGGGCCATGCCGTAGTGGTTCTCGCGCAGCGTCAGCAGATCGCGGATTGTCTCCTGCAAATCAAGGCCGGGCGCGCTCAACAAAGGCCGCATCGCCGCCCCCGATCGCAACCGCGCGGCGAGGACCTCGGGCGTCGCCGAAAGATAAAACACCACCGTGTTCGCAAGCAGCAGTTCGCGCGTCGCCTCCCACTGGAACGCGCCGCCGCCGAGCGAAAGGACCGACGGCGCCAGCGGGATCGCGTGCGCGATGAACTCGCTTTCCACCCGGCGAAAATGGGCCTCGCCCTTCGCCGCGAAAATCTCGCCGATCGGCAGCCCCTCGTGCTTTTCGATCAGCGCGTCCACCTCAAGGACGGGACGCTTCAACGCCGCGCCCACCAGCGGCGCCACGGTGCTCTTTCCCGATCCCATCATGCCGATGAGGGTGATGTGCTTGGGCATAAATTGTTGAGTTATCGAACGGACCGTTCTTCGTCAGCTTCCATTTGCCAAACTGACCCAATGCCAAACAATAAAAGAGGTCGTGCTCGATCCTATCAGAAGCCCAACCCAACTCAATCTTCTCGCCCATCCTTTCACCCTCCAATTGGAGACAAGAGCCAGACCGCTCAATAGGACATTGAAAAAGGGCATGAAAAAGAAAATCAGACTCAGGGCACAGAGGATGTTTCCATTCAGAGTCGGCGACTCTTCCGGGGAAGACTCTTCAACCTCGATTGAGGCCTTGGGGTCAGAATCCAACAGCAGGACCAAAAAACCTCCGAACGCACCGATACCGATCCCGCAAATTAACGGTGGCCAAAAGCCCAGCGAATTATTGCCGATAATTTCCTGATATAAGGCCGCCATAAATCCTGCTAGTGCCCCAATAGGCGGCCCCCACCATCGCGAATAAGATTTTCTCTTCGGAAACATACGTCAATTTTTTAGATTACGGTTAAAAGAGAAACCCATAAAACCAATTCCGTTAATTTGGCTAATTCCGTCATTCCGTAATTCTGTCCATCTGCTAGATTCGCTTTCATGCCGAATACGCTGGGCCATCTCTTTCGCATCACCACCTGGGGCGAGTCCCACGGAGGAGGCGTCGGCGTGGTCGTCGACGGCTGCCCGCCCCGCATCCCGCTCACGGAAGCCGACATCCAGGTCGATCTCGACCGCCGCCGCCCCGGCCAGAGCAAGATCGTCACGCCGCGCAAGGAAAGCGACACCTGCCAGATTCTCTCCGGCACTTTCGAGGGCCGGACCCTCGGCACGCCCATCTCCATCTGGGTCCGCAACGAGGACCAGCGGCCCGAGGCCTACCAGGAAATGGAGACGCTCTACCGCCCCTCCCACGCCGACTACACCACCCAGGCCAAGTACGGCATTCGCAACTGGCAGGGCGGCGGACGCGCCTCGGCCCGCGAAACCATCGGACGCGTCGCGGCGGGCGCGGTCGCCAACCAGGTCTTCAAGCAATTCCTGCCCCAGCTCGAAATCGTCGCCTTCGTCTCGCAGGTCCATGACCTCGCCGCCAGCGTGCCGCTCGAAAAAGTCTCCTACACCGAGGTCGAAAGCAACATCGTCCGCTGGCCCGACCGCGCCGACGCCGAGCGCGTCATCGCGCTGATTGAAAAGACGCGCTCCCAGGGCGATTCCCTCGGGGGCATCGTCACCTGCGTCGTGCGCAACGCCCCGGCCGGCCTCGGCGAACCGGTCTTCGACAAGCTCGAGGCCGACCTCGCCAAAGGCATGATGAGCCTCCCCGCCAGCAAGGGCTTCGAGATTGGGTCCGGTTTCGCGGGCACGCGGCTCAAAGGCTCGGAACACAACGACGCGTTCGTGCAGGAAGGCGACCGCGTCCGCACCCTCACCAACCGCAGCGGCGGCGTTCAGGGCGGCATCTCCAACGGCGAGGACATCGTCTTTCGCGTCGCCTTCAAGCCCGTGGCCACCATCGCCCAGAAGCAGCAGACCGTCTCCGTCACCGGCGAGGCTGCCGAATTGGCTGCCCGCGGCCGCCACGACCCCTGCGTCCTGCCCCGCGCCGTCCCCATGGTTGAGGCCATGACGCGCCTCGTCCTCGTCGACCATTGGCTCCGCCAGCGCGCCATTGAGTCGCAGTAGCGTTTATTCTCCTAAACGGCATTCATTTATAACGGCATTGACATTTTGGACAGGTTGTTATACGCTAGTATCATGCGTCACAGTAACAGCCAGCAAATGGTCCTCGAGTTCATCGAGCACTACCAGGACGAGAACCAGCGCCCGCCCACCATCCGCGAGATTCAGGACCACTGCGGCTTCAAAAGTCCCCGCGCCGTTTCCTACATCCTCGAAAAGCTCGAAGAAGCGCGCCTGATCATCCGCCGGGCCCACTCCCGCGGCGTCCGGCTCACCAAGCCGAGCGCCACTTCCCCCGGCGTGCAACTCCCCCTCTTCGCCTCCATCCCCGCCGGCCTGCCGGACCAATTTGACGCCGCCGAAGCGCCCGAAACGCTCCGCTTCATCCCCACCACGCTCGGCATCTCCAATCCCGGCAAGGCCTTTGCCGTGCGCGTCCGCGGCGACAGCATGATCGACGCCGGCATCTTCTCCGGCGACATCGTCGTTCTCGAAAACAAGGAAGCCCGGACGGGCGACATCGTGGCCGCGCTCATCGACGGCGAAAACACGCTCAAGCGGCTGATCAAGGAAAACGGACGCGTCTATCTCAAGGCCGAAAATGAGGCCTACCCCAATCTCGATCCGGTGGAAAAACTCGACATCCAGGGCGTCGTCGTCAGCGTCCTGCGCACCTTCGCCGCGGCCGCCTAATCGGGCAAAGCCTCCTTCACCATCCGCCGCGCCTCCTCCAGCTCCTTGTAGGTCGCCGTTTTCCGCGTGTAGCGCCGCTCGATCGCATCGAGAAACGTCGCCCAATCTTCCGGCGACGGCTTCCGGTCATAGTCCCAGCGGTCCGCGCCCCGCTCCTTGAACTGGAGCTTGAACGTCCCGGAAAACCAGGTCACCCGCACATCGTAGCGCGAGCCGTCGTCGCGCTTGACGACCCAGTTAATGTCCCGCCGCATGGTCTTCGCCGGAGCCCCACAGCTGCTTCACACTCAACTGATCGAGCCGCTCCACAATCCAGTCCGCATGGGTCAGCCGGTCCATCGGCTCGGTCGTCGCCACAGCCACCACGCGCATCCCCGCCGCCTGTGCCGCGGTGATCCCCACCAGCGCGTCCTCGAAAACCACCGCATGAGCCGGCTCGACCCCGATCCGCTGCGCCGCCGTCAGGAAAACCTCCGGATCGGGCTTGCCCCGCTTCACGTCCTCGGCCGTCACGATCTCCGCAAAAAATTCCTCCAGCTTCAGCACCTCCAGCGTCGTCGTGATATTTTCCCGGTGCGTCGATGAGGCGATCACGCACGGGATGCCCGCGTCGCGCAGCGTCCGCAGCCACGGCTCGACCCCGGCCAGCGCGGTGATCCCCTGTTCGCGCACCACCTCGCGATAAATCGCCTCCTTGCGCAGCGAAAGCAGCCGGATCTCCACCGGCGCGCTCGTCCAGCCCAGCAGCTCCGGAATGATCACCTCGTTCTTCATCCCGAAACCCCGCTTGAAGTGATTCTCGGGCAAAATCTTGCCGCATTCCTTCGCCAGCCGGTCCCAGCTGATCTCGTGCTGCGCGGCCGAATTGATGATCACGCCATCCCAATCAAAAATGGCGCCGCGCTTACATTCCATTAGAAGGGTTTATGGCTTGCCTCGCCGCTTGTCGAGCGTGGGATGATTGCTTGGTCAACCCGCACGACTCGGCTAGAAGGGGGACATGAAAAGAATCCTTTTCTTCTTCACCCTCGGATTCGTCCTCGTCTGCGCGGCAAAAGCGCAGACCCCTTCGACCAACGCGCCTCCCATCCCTCCGCCCGTCCGGGCCGGCAGTCCCCTCTCGGCCCAGGAGGACCAGGAAGTGAACCAGGCCCATAGCGCCGCGCTCGCCGCCGATCCGAGCCTCAACGCCGAGGAAAGAAATCTCTGGGCAAAACTCAAGGCCGCCCGCGACGCGGGAGCAGGCCCCACCCCTGAGCTCATGACCGAACTGCGCGACTTCAACTCGAAGCTCGAGACCGCCATGATCAAAATCGATCCCCAGGTCGAGCCCCTGCTCCAGAAACTCGACGCCGCCCATCCCCACCATCCCTGATCAGGCGCCAGGAATTAGGCCAAAATAGAAAAAAAGGTGAAACCATTCCCGCCGGTCGGAGTCATAGAGGTAATGAATAGATTCCTTCTTCTCCTCACCCTTGGGGCGCTCCTCAGCTGTCCCTCCCACGCGCAGTCAACCGATTCCCCCACCCCGCCGCCGACCGACGGCCCTCCCGGCGGTCATCATCATGAGATGAACTTCCTGACCGACGCCGAAAAGCAGGAACTTCAAACCGCCCACAAGGACGCCGTCACGGCCAATCCCAGCCTCGCCGCCGAAGGCAAGGACCTGATGGAACAAATGAAAGCAGCGCGGGCTTCGGGCACGAAACCGAGCGAAGACCTCGTGGCCAAGATGCATGCCTTCCGCGAAAAGATGGACGCCGCCATGATCGCCGCCGACGCCAATGTCGCCCCCATCCTCGCCAAGATCAAAGCACATCATCACGGCGGCCCCGATGGCTCTGACGGTCCGCCCCCCGCCTCCGGCACCTGATCCCGTTTCCGTTTCGTCCCACCAGGCACGCGGGGAAAATCCCCCGCGTGCTTTTTTGTTCGTCGGTCGCGACCTCTCCCTGGAGGTCGGACTCCGTCCCGACCATGATCCTTTTCCAGCTCAAGCGTTCCGCAAGCCGGAGGCTTGCCAGAACCCTAGCCGGTGGTTGAGCGCACGAAGTGCGCGACACCACCGGAACTCACGCCCCAGCACCCCGCACCCCAGCGGGGTGCCACTTCGGTGCGACCCCTACCAGGGTCGGGCTTATGGGGAACGTATTCCGGTGGTGGCGACCCCTGCTGCGATGCGCAGCAGCGGTCTTACCACCGGCTAGGGTTCTTTCATCCCTCCGGGATGGAACCGCAAAAAACGGAAGAACTCCCGGAACCCAAACCTCTGCCGCCCCTCTGCAGTCCCTCTTCCGTCCTCTGTGCGAAACCTTCCCCTGGAGGGTCGGACTCCGTCCCAACCCTGGTCAGGTTTCCCCGCAGCCCAGACTTGTCGAAGGATCAGTTCCGCCTAAGCTGGCCGCAGTGACCCCGCTCCCGTCGCCCTACCCGCCGCTTCCGACCCGTTCACCCCATTCCCTTTTCATCCGCGGCGGACGTATCATCGATCCCGCCTCGGGCCGGGACGAAATCGGCGACCTCCTCGTCGTCGAAGGGCGCATTTCCGAGAGCACGGCGGCGCCCACCGGAGACGTCCCCGTCATCGACGCGCAAGGCCTCATCGTTGCGCCCGGCCTTATCGACATGCATGTCCATCTCCGCGAACCGGGCGGCGGCCAAAAGGAAACCATCGCCAGCGGATCGCGCGCCGCAGCGGCGGGCGGCTTCACCAGCATCGTGGCCATGCCCAACACCAACCCGCCCGCGGACGGCCCCAACACCATCGCGCTCATGCGCCAGCGCGCCCTCGAAACGGCCTGCGTCAACGTCTTCACCACCGGCTGCATCACCGTCGGCATGAAAGGCGAGCAGCTCGCGCCGATCGGCTCGCTCCACAAGGCCGGCGTCGTCGCGATCACCGACGACGGCCATTGCGTCCAGAACAACGAAGTCATGCGCCGCGCGCTCGACTACGCCCGCATGTTCGACCTCCTCGTCCTCGACCATTGCCAGGACTACAACCTCTCCGCCGGCGGCGTCATGCACGAGGGCTACTGGAGCACCGTGCTCGGCCTGCCCGGCTGGCCCCGCATCGCTGAGGAGATGATCGTCGCGCGCAACATCCTTCTCTCCGAACTGACCGGCGCGCGCGTCCACGTCCAGCACCTCTCCAGCGGCGAATCGGTCCGGCTCGTGCGCGAAGCCAAAAAGCGGAACGTGAAGATTTCCGCCGAGGCGATGCCGCATCATCTGGCGCTGACCGATGCCGCCATCGAAGGCTACAACACCAACTTCAAGATGAACCCGCCGCTGCGCGAACGCGCCGACCAGGAAGCGCTCCTGGCCGGCCTCGCCGACGACACCATCGAAATTCTCGCCAGCGACCACGCGCCCCACGCCTCCTACGAAAAGGAAGTCGAGTTCGCCGAAGCGCCTTTCGGCATCGTCGGCCTCGAAACCGAGCTCGGCATCTTCGCCCAGATCCTCATCGAAGGCAAAATCCTCGACTGGCCGCAAATGCTCGGGAAGCTCACCATCAATCCCGCGCGTTTGCTCAACCTCGATCGCGGCACCCTCGCCCCCGGCGCCATCGCTGACCTCACGCTGATCGATCCCAGGCGCGCCTGGAAAGTCGACGCCGGAAAATTCGAGTCCCTCAGCCGCAACACCCCTTTCCACGGCTGGGACCTCCCCGCCCGCGCCACCCACACCATCGTCGCCGGCCGCCTCGTCTGGAGTTTGGAGAAGCAGTTCGGCGCGTAATTCCGCCAGGGAACCATGCCCGCCGAGTCTGTCCCGTTTGTTCAGGCCCCTTATTCACGCGAAAAAAAATAAGCGCATCAGGCGAATCAGCCGAATGGGATACGGTTAAGGTGCTAAAAGCGGGCTCTATGTGAATCAGCGGACGTGTCCCCACGCCCCAGCGGGACGTTTGATCGGCAACGCCCAAACAAATTTCATCCGTCCCTCCGGGACGGGCAACTCCCATTGGGGACGACCCGGCGATAAATCGCCGGGCTACTTTCGAATGTCCCTCTGGGACAAATCCAAGCTGAGCGTTAACAGACACGCGTTGGAACCTGCGAAAAAATGAGATGAAGCTAACTATCATGCGCGATCATGCCATGAATTCGGCGCGAGCGTTAGCCTTGCAAATCGTGCGTAGCCTCCAACGCCTAAAATCTTTCTTCGTTCCCAAGTTGTACTTTGGGAACGCGCTTGTCGGCGCAGCTCTCTTGCCTCAGTCCGAACCGCGCTAGGCAGGGACCCCGAATGGTGGTAGGATCACCCCCGCCCAGGGGACCTGCCCGCAACTCCCTCTCCGCCCCACGGTTTATACCTATATGCTCGAACCGCTGCATGGCTCCCAGTGGAATACCGCCACCGCCGCCCACCTGATGAATCGGGCCGGCTTCGGCGGCAGTCCGCAGGACATCGAGAACCTCCGGCAGATGGGGCTGAACAAAGCGGTCGCCTGGTTCGTCAATTACGAGAAAATCCCCGACAACACGCCCGCTCCCGACTGGGCGCAACCCGATCCCGAACTCATCGCCCGGCGCCAGGCCATTGCCAGCGCGGCCGACCCCGAGACCCGGAAGATGCTCGCCCAGCAGCAATACCAGACGGAGTACTCCCAGATGGCCGACCTCCGTTACTGGTGGCTGCGGCGCATGGGGCTCGGCCCGCGTCCCTTCCAGGAAAAGATGACCCTCTTCTGGCACGGCCACTTCGCCACCAGTTTTGAGAAGGTCCAGATGCCCTATTTCCTCTGGCTGCAAAACGAGACCTTTCGCCAGAACGCCACGGGCAACTTCAACCAGTTGCTCATCGCCGTTTCCGAAGACCCGGCCATGCTTCTCTACCTCGACGGCGCGCGCAGTTACAAGAAGGCCCCGAACGAGAACTTCGCCCGCGAGGTGATGGAACTTTTCACCCTCGGCGAAGGCCATTACACCGAGCACGACATCCAGCAGGCGGCGAAGGCCTACACCGGCTGGGGCCTCTCCAAGGACCGGCTCCATTACGAATATCATCGCGGGAACCATGACGACGGACCGAAGACCGTCTTCGGCCAGACCGGCAATTTCACCGGCGAGGATGTCCTGAACATGATCTGCGACAAACCCGAGTGCGCCCAGTTCATCGCCAAAAAACTGTGGCGCTTTTTCGCCCAGGACCAGCCCCCGCAACCGGTCGTCGACGCGCTGGCCGCGGAGTTTCATAAGAGCGGCATGGACCTCAAGCACCTGATGAACGTGATCTTCCGCTCGAGGGAATTCTACGCGCCGGATGTGATCCGGTCCCAGATCAAGAGCCCCGTGCAATGGCTCATCGCCAGCACCCATCAGCTTCAGGCGCCGTTGCCGACGCAACCGATGTCTCTCGTCATGCTCCGGCAACTGGGAGAGGAGCTGTTCAACCCGCCCAATGTCAAAGGCTGGGACGGCGGCATCGCCTGGATCACGACGAACAATTTGCTCGACCGTTATAATTTCGCCGCGGCATTGGTCGAGGGCAACCGGGTGCCTTTACCCGGCCTCATGGGCCAGATGAGAAGCCTCCTGAACACGATGGCCGAGGGCGACGGCCTGATGGAGATCGCCCCCGCCGACGTCAGCGCGCTTTTTAATGCCGTTGACCTGAGCACGCCCATCAATTTCCTCGCCGCCCTGCAGGCCCGGTTTCTCAATACCGAACTCAAGCCTCAGCGGATGGCTTCGCTCACCGATTTCCTCAAATCACGCTCGCCCATCGAAGAAACCGACATCCGCAAGGCCATCCGTCTCATCATGTCCACGCCCGAATATCAGCTCACCTGAAATCCCCAACCCGCTCATCCCCATGAACAATCCGCTCTTCACCACCCGCCGCGATTTCCTCCGCACCACGCTGCTCGGAGGGGCGCTCACCTGGACCGTGCCCAGCTTTGTCGCCCAGACCTTCTCCGCGCTGCACGCCGAGGCCGATGGCGCGCTCACCCAGGTCGCCACGGGCAAGGATGGTCCCATTCTGGTGCTGATCCAACTCGCCGGCGGCAACGACGGCCTCAATGCGGTCGTCCCCTACACGAACGATTACTACTATAACGCGCGTCCCGCCATTGGCATTCCGTCCAATCAGGTCCTGCCGCTCAACGACACGCTTGGCCTGAATCCCGCCATGGCCGGATTCAAGAAACTCTTCGACGCCGGGCATCTCTCCATCGTCAACGGCGTCGGCTATCCCAATCCCAACCGCAGTCATTTTCGCGCCACGGAAATCTGGCAGACCGCCAGCGACGAGGACAAATACCTGACCGACGGCTGGCTGGGCCGCTATTTCGACAACGCCTGCCAAGGTTGCGATCCGACCGTCGCGATCAATATCGGGCCGCGCCTGCCGCAGGCTTTTTCCTCCCACCAGCCGACCGGCATCAGCCTTGAGAACCCCGACAGCTACCGGTTCATGGGCTCGGGCAAGAACGATGATGAGACCGTGGCTTATCGGAGCATGTATACGCCCGACCCGGACGACGTCACCCCCGGCGCGAACTCGGGCGGCAGCGTCAGCATGGTTTCCGGCACGGTCACGCTGCAAAACGGCCAGAGCGCGCTCGACTTCCTGGAACGCACCTCGATGGATGCCCAGGTCAGCTCGGATAAGATTCGCGCCATCGCCAGCAGGACGGCGAGCACGTCGCTCTACCCCGGCAGCGGCCTCGCCAAGAACCTGCAACTCGTGGCGCGCCTGATCGCGGGCGGGCTGCCCACGCGCATCTTCTACGTTTCGCAGGGCGGCTACGACACCCACACCGGGCAGCGGGGCGGCCAGGACGCGCGGCTCCGGGAATTGGGCGATGCCGTGAAAGCCTTCACCGATGACCTGACCAACATGGGCGAATTCGACCGGGTGATGATCATGACCTTCAGCGAATTCGGCCGCCGCGTCCACGAAAACGGCAGCCAGGGGACCGATCACGGTGCCGCCGCACCGATGTTCCTCATCGGCTCGCACATGAAAGCGGGCCTGCTCGGCGCCGAGCCGAGTCTCGCGCCCGAGGACTTGACCGATGGCGACATCAAGTACAACACCGATTTCCGCAGCGTCTACGCCAGCATCCTGGAGTCATGGCTCCATACCGCCTCGACGCCCATCCTCGGCCGGGCGTTCCCGACGCTGCCGATCATTGCGTAAGAATTTTGACAGACGTCCGCTAAGCATCAATCCGCGTGCTGAACTGGCGGAGGAAGCGGACGTCGTTGTCGGTGAAGAAGCGGAGGTCGGGGATGCCGTGGCGCATGATGGCGATGCGCTCGAGGCCGAAGCCGAAAGCGTAGCCGGTATATTTCTCCGGGTCGTAGCCGACCTGCTCGAAGACCGCCGGATCGACCATGCCGCAGCCGCAAATCTCGAGCCATTCCCTGCCCTTGACCTGGCTGCCGGCGCGCGAGCAATCGACCTCGAAGCTCGGTTCGGTGAAGGGAAAGAAATGGGGCCGGAAACGGAATTTCAGGTCCTCACCGAGCAATTCGCGAAAGAAATATTCGAGCGTTCCCTTCAGGTCGGCCAGGCTCACGCCCTCGTCGACGACCAGGCCTTCCATCTGGAAGAACGACATCCCGTGCGTGGCGTCGATCTCGTCGCGGCGATAGCAGCGGCCCGGGGCGATGATCCGGATCGGCGGCGGTTGCCGGAGCATGGCGTGAATCTGCACGGTCGAGGTCTGGGTCCGCATCAGGCGGCGGCCTCCCGGCGATTTCCCGTCGAGCCCGAGGCTGGGCGCGAGGCCTTCCTCCTTGAGGTAAAAGGTGTCCTGCTCGTTGCGGGCCGGATGATCGGGCGGCGTGTTGAGGGCGTCGAAATTGAAGACTTCGTTTTCGATGTCGGGGCCATCGGCCAGCGCAAAACCGAGTCGCCGGAAAATCTCGATGGCGCGGTCGCGCACCTGGAGGACGGGATGGAGCGAGCCGGGCGCCTCGTAGCGTCCGGGCAGGGTCGGATCGAAATCGGCCGATTCAGCCGCGGCGGTCAGCTCGGCCTTGCGCGCTTCATAGGCGGAGGCGACCGCGTTCTTGGCTTCGTTCGCGGCTTTGCCGACCACGGGCCGCTGATCCTTGGGCACCGAGGCCATCTTTTCCAGAAGCAGGGGAAGGCTACCGCTTCGGGCCAGGTATTGGATGCGCACGGCTTCAAGCGCATCGGCGTCGGATGCGCCGGCGATGGCGGCGAGGATTTGGTCTTTCAGGGAAATGATTTCGTCGAGCATGGCGGTAAATGGAACTTTAGGTCGTAGAGGACTTATATGTCGTGTGAGAAAGAAAGCGAGCGCATCCGCAGCGCCATAACGCGGCCTTGCCCTTCGGTCGAGAGGCCCTAGCCTTACCGAATGCCGCAAAACGTTCCCTCGGGTTGGACTCAGGCCGGCAACGCCCTGACCCGGACCATCGCGCGGGCCGATTTTGTCGAGGCGCTGGCCCTGGTCCTCGAAATCGGACGCCTGGCCGAGGCCGCCAATCATCATCCCGATATCGACATCCGCTACCGCACGGTGCATCTGAGCCTGTCGACCCACGACGCCGGTAACACGGTCACGGCCAAGGATTTTGCCCTCGCCCAAGAAATCAATGACCTAAACGAGGAGGCCATCCGTCTTACCAAGGACGACGTGCGCCGCCGATTTGCCACCTGATCTTGTCATCCCTCTCATGAAATCGCCTTATCCTATTCTCCTGAAATCTCTCCTCGCCAGCCTCCTCGTCGGACTCGCCGCCGCCGCGCCCGTCCGGGCCGACCTCAACAGCGACCTTGCCTTCACCGCGTTCAGCAACGTGGACGTCAACGCCATGGCCGGCGGCACGATCCTCCAGGCGCGGGGCGGCTTGCTCAGCTTCCCGCGCGGCATCACATCGCAGTCGCTCTACATCATCGATGCGTTACCGGCCGATGTTCAGAGCAAGCTGGTGCATTGGAATCCAGCCAGACATTCCGAGCTGAAGGTCTGGCTTCATCAGTCGGGTCTGCCCGCCCAGGTGACGGCGGCAAACTTCTCGGGCCTGGCCAGCCTGCCCGACAACAGCTCGGTGCAGTACCAGATCGATGCCACGGCCAAGTTCGATCCCGCCAATCCGTCGCTGCAGGTCAGCAAGGAGGAAGCGCAGGTGATCGCCGCGACGGCCGCGCAGGAAAAAGATCCCCGCTCACTTTTCGTCAAGGCCTGGAGCCAGATTCTGGCCGGGCGCGTGACCAGCTTTTTCAGCGGTCGTGCCGGATCCGATAATGATGTCGTCAGCGGCGGCGACGTGCGCCCGCTCAGCGACGTGAAGAGCCTCCTCCACGCCGACATCAAGGTCTACGGGCAATACCAGCGCCTGCTCAACCAGACTCCGGCCAAGGCGCTGGCGGGCGGATCGGGGCCAAAGCTTGCTCCCGCCGATATTTATTACGAATGCTTCGACGTGGAGGGCTCCGCCGCCGTGGGCACCGGGGTCGTCTACCAGGGCGTGAACGGACCTTCCATTCAGTCGGCCGACATCGAGTATTATGTCAACTCGGGTATCTTCGCCGAAATCGAGCTGGAACAGCTCTGGCCCATTGCGGTGAACGGAAAAACCGAAACCCTCGTCTGGCGCGACGACCTCGTTTCCGCTCCCAACATCGCCTATCTGCACGGCACCGAGCGGCTGGCTTCGGGGATGATCATGCTTCAGGAGACGAAGCAGGGGGTGGAAGCGTTCCGGGCCGAATTCAAGTAAGCCGATCCGCTTAAGTCTCTCATAACCAAACTTTTGTTTGTCATTTTCTCCTTTTCTGCCTTTATTACCGCGTTCCACCATGAAATCGAACTTCACGACCCTCCTGCTGGCCGCCGCCCTTGGTTCGCTGACGGCCCCGGGTCTCTGGGCCGATGCCAAGGATGATCTCGCCCCCACGGTCGCCCCCCCGGAGGAAACCAATATTCCGGTCTCCCAGGAGTTCACGATCGAAGGCAGCGACACGGGGACGTCGATCACGAAGCAGGGCAATGCCAAACTGGGTGGCGTCAGCAACTCAAACTCCCACTTTGACTACGTCGTTTCCCCGCAGATCCAGGACGGCTTTCTCCTTCGGTTCGGCGTGGATGCGGAACGCAATTCGTTCGGCCTCTTTTCCAGCGCGCCGCTGCCCAACACGCTGCAGTCGGTCAACGCGATCATCGGCGCCGACATCGCCATCGGCGACAAGATCATCATGCGCGCCGAGCTTCACCCCGGCATCTACAGTGATTTCGTCAACGTGACCGGCAGCGACTTCGATATGCCGGTGCAGATCGGGGGGACTTATCTTTGGAGCAAGGATTTCCAGGTCATCCTCGGGCTGCAGATCGACCTGAAGTCGAATTATCCGCTGATCGGCCTGCCCGGTTTTCGCTGGCAGTTCGCCGACCGGTGGGTGCTCTCGGCCATTCCCCCGAAGCCGCAGCTCCAGTACGAGCTTAACAATGCGGTGACGCTCTATGCGGGCGCTGAAATTCTGGGCGGCACGTACCATCTCAACGACGAATTCGGCACCAACCACGGCCATGGTCCCGGCACGAACAACAGCCAGTTGAACGGCAACATCTGCGACTTTACCGAGGTGCGCGTAGGAGCCGGCTTTACCTTTAAATTCACGCCGAACCTGAGCCTCGACGTTTCCGGCGGCTATATGCCGTACCGCGATTTTGAGGTTCACGCCGACCGCATCGGCTACGACACGCACAGCACGACTTTCCGCAACGACATCGGCGATGGCGCACCCTACGCGGAAGCCGGGATCAGCGGCTCATTCTGATTGCGGATTCGGACTCCTGTCCTGATCCAACCTGCGGGCTTGCCTCGCTGGCCAAGTCGTCCAGAGTGCCCTTTTCAAAAACGTGAGGCGGTGAGCGGAAAACCCCAGAAACCGCCCACCGCCTCGAAATTTGCTTAGCGCTGCAAGACCGCCAGGTAATGATCGACCATCTTGCGGCTGGAGGCATCGTTGCGCTTGACGTAGCAGTTGCGCAAATTGATCAGGAGCCGGTGCATCGTCTGGACGGGCGTGCAGGGCTTGGTCAGCAACGGCCGCTGCTTCAAGGGAACTTCGGAGGCGATCATCTCCCATTCGCCGTCGGAGAGCGTGCGGCCTTGGCGGTACGGATCGAAAATAATGCCGTCGAGACGGGCGAGAAAATGTCCCGGCGCGGCGATGCCCTCGACGGGAATGTTGAGACGCATGCCGACCAGCATGTAGATCAACGTGAGGGTGATGGGGAGTCCGCAGCGAAATTCCATCGCCCAGGGGAGATAGCCGTTGCGGGGGTGGTAGTAGTCGTCGCCGCAGCCCATCAGTCCCTGTTCCTGGCCGAGGTAGCGCGCGAGGCAATTGACTTTCTCTTGGGAGGTCGCTTCGGGAGTAATCAGCCGGCCCGCGCCTTCGGCCCATTGATCCAGCTGGCGCGCATAAGGGCCGCCCTCGAAGCCAGGATGGACCGTGCGGGTGAAATCCCAGCAAAGCTCCTCGACCTGGCTCCAGGTCTTGAGCTTGGCCAGGCCGCGGGAGACATCGCCGAGGGTCCGGGAAGCTTCGATCTCCTGGATGACTTCGCGAAGGCTTTCCTTGGCCGGCCCCTGGGTGTGCCGGAGCATTTCGGCGTATTCCGCTAAACGCGCGTCGCCTCCCTCGATCAACTGGCCTTTGACCAGTCCGACCGTGGCGGCATCCCCGTCCTGAAGAAGTGAAACAAGTGCCTGCTGCTGGGATGCCGTCATAGTTAGTTGCTTATCTTTTCAACGTAATAGGGGTTGAAATCACCTCACCATGGTCGGCGCATGGCGCATTAATGGGTACTTCCACCGGCGCGTGGTTCTTGGCGGTGATCTCATTCTTGATGAGCCACGCCTCGAGTTCCTCGCCACTGATGTCTGCCAACATCTTACCATCTACTTCTACGCATGGGGAAAGCTCCTGGCCGCTTTTCTGGATCATTTCCAGGCGTTGCCGGGGATCGTTCCAGATGTCCCGGTCCTCGAAAGGGAGATTATATTTACCCAGTACGGCACGGACGCCCTGACTCCACCCGCAATGGGGTTTCAAATAAGCGATGACTTTTGGTTTTTCCATGCGCGTAGCTTACAGCGGACCTGTATCCGCCGCAACTAGGCTATGGTTGCAAATAAGGTGCCAGCTTTGTCAGATTCTCAACGTCCTCATGCATGTCGTCGCTTTTCGGCGTCTCGAGAACCTTGGGCGTGGAGCGCCAGCGCGGGTCCTGCACGATCCACTTGAAGCAGTCGAGTCCTATCTCTCCATCGCCGAGGTGTTCATGCCGATCGACGCGCTTTCCCAGTGGCACTTTGGAGTCGTTCAGATGGAGGCCCAGCACGCGTCGCAAACCGAATAATTTTTCTACCCGTGCCATGGTCTCCTGATAGCCCTGGGAGGTCTTTACGTTGTAACCCGCGGCGTATAAGTGTGCGGTATCCAGACATATTCCAAACCGCTTTTCATCCCGAACATGCTCGATAAACCATCCTAAATGTTCAAGCTTGTAACCCAACGCGTTGCCTTGTCCCGCGGTGATTTCCAAAGCCATGCGGCACTGAAATCCCAGAGTGTTTTTCGCGATTGAATCGAGGCCTTGCGCAATCCGGCGCAAGCCCGCTTCTTCTCCGGCGCCGCCGTGGCTGCCGGGATGCATCACGATAAAGGGCAGACCGAGAGATTCGGCGCGCTCGAGTTCCGCCGTCATCGAGCGAACCGAGGTGGAAAACATTTCGGCGTCCTGGCTGCCGAGGTTGATCAGGTAGGAATTATGCGCGAAAAAATAAATGCCCGACGCTTTCCGCGCGGCCCGAAATCGCGCGATCTCATCTTCCGCCAGCGGAAGGGCAAACCACTGCTTATTGTTCTTCACGAAGATCTGGGCGGCGGTGAAGCCGCAGGCTTGCGCGCGCTCAATCGCCTGAGAAACGCCGCCGCTCGTGGAGGTATGAGCGCCCAGAAGCACACCGGCGGGAAGATGGAGCGAAAGGGGCTCGCCACGCACAGCCTTCCCCGATGCCTTCGCCGCCTTGAGTTTGGTTTTCACCGCGACTTTCCCTTTAGCCGAAAGCGCCTTAGCTTTATTGGGTAGAGGTCGGGATTTCATGTTTTGGCTCACGGATTTGATCCGTTCTGAGCTTATCCCAATCGAACGAAGAATGGGAACTCCAGATCGTCAAGAGCGCGGCGTTCGTTCCCTCGCGGACAACTTGTCAATACGAGTTAAATCTTCCCACCCGGAGCCGGGCTTGAATCGGTTAAAAAGAAGTTTCCGGGAAGATAATTAGCTCTTTTTAAGTAACTTATAAGAACCGTTTTTATTATTTGCGTTCACTTGGAAGACTGGAATATTAGGGGGAAAGGTTGATGGAGATACCTGTTTTGCCCACCGTCAGAAGCCCTTATGAAGTCATCATTGAATATTCTCCATATCGAAGATTCCGAAGAGGATTCTGAATTGATCAAGCGGCTGCTGATTGAAAATAATCTTCCCTGTGAAGTGACACGCATCGAAACCAGGCCCCAGGTTTTCGACGCGCTGGAAAAGAATTCCTACGATCTCATTTTGGCGGACTGCAAGCTGCCCACTTTTAGCGGATTGCGCGCGTTGGAAATTGCCCACGCCCTCAAGCCCGAAATTCCTTTCGTATTTGTATCGGGCACCATCGGTGAGGAAACCGCGATCGAATCGCTTCGCAATGGCGCCACGGATTATGTTTTGAAGGACCGGCTTTCCCGCCTCGTTCCCGCCGTGCGCCGCGCGCTGGCCGAGGCCGAGGAGCGGACGATGTGCCGCCAGTTGCAGCAACGGTTGCGCGAAGCCGGGCGGCTCGAGGCGATCAGCACACTGTCGAGCGGCATCGCGCATGACTTCAACAATATTTTAACCATCATCCTGGGCCATGCGTCGCTGCTCACGATGGAGCATGGCCATCCGGATCGCGTGCTGGAAATCAGCGGGACGATCTCGGATGCGGCGCGACGCGGTTCGGAAATTGTCCAGCAGCTGCTCGCCTTCGCGCGCAAGAGCGACGGCCACGTGGCGCCAACCGACCTGAACCGTTATATTCAGGCGCACTTGAATGTCCTCAAGCAAAAGCTGCCTCCCCGGGACGATCTGACTTTTGAACCGACCGAAGATTTGCCCAATGTCATGATCGATGCCAGCCAGCTCGACCGGATTCTGACCAACCTGGTCACCAATTCCATCGACGCCATGTCGACGGGCGGCCACATCATCCTTTCGACCAAGCTCGTGAAGGCACAGGAGTTGCCCGACTTGCTGCCCGAGCTCGCCAGCGAAAATTATGTCTGTCTTACCGTCACCGATACCGGCCGGGGAATTGACTCAACCACGCGGGAACATGTCTTCGAACCCTTTTTCACCACCAAGGAACGGGGGCGCGGCACCGGCCTGGGCTTGCCGGTGGTTTATGGTCTCATGCAAGCGCATCACGGCTATGTCGACGTGAAATCGGAAATGGGCCGGGGCACGGCCATCTCCCTTTTCTTCCCGGTGCCCAAGTCGAACTCAACCGGCGCGCCCGCGGTCGCCCATACCTCGGATCCCTCCGTGAGCGGGTCGGAGACGATCCTTATCGTGGAAGATGAGGAAGATGTTCGTTTCTTCCTGGAAACCATGCTGCAAAACTACGGCTATCATGTCTTGTGCGCGGCCGATTTCGATCAGGCCTTAAATCTGTTCCAGGAGCATCAAAACGAGATTCGCCTGGTCTTCTCGGACATCGGACTTCCCAAGGTGGATGGCATTAGCTTGTGCGAGAAGCTGCGGGCGCTCAACCCGGACCTGCCCCTTATCCTGGCCAGCGGCTATCCGACGAAGGAGTTCAAGGACCGCATCAATGAGCTGGGCCCCCAGGCCTTTCTCTCCAAACCCTACAACACGCAGGATATCCTCCAGACGGTGAGAAGGGCGTTGGACGGCTCCAAGGTGTTACATCTCACCTCGTAGGCTCGGCCCGAGCCATACGGCTTTATGGGGGCGCCGGAGACATGGTGCAAATCAAGTCGTGACGACTTCACTCGAAGTTCGTTATAAACCGCGAGGGTTACTTAACAACGGGTCCTGAACGGCACGTTTTCGGCTTCCCCTCACGCATGCATCCGCTCGATCCACTCTTCAAGAAAAACCGGGACTGGTCGGAAAAAATCCGCCGGCAGGACCCGGAATTTTTCCAAACGTTGTCGCGTCAGCAGGCGCCTGAATATCTCTGGATCGGCTGTTCCGACAGCCGCGTCCCCGCCAACGAGATCTGCGGGCTGCTGCCCGGCGAAATCTTCGTCCATCGCAACGTCGCCAACATCGTGGTCCATAGCGACCTGAACTGTCTCTCGGTCATGCAATACGCCGTCGATGTTCTCCGGGTCAAACACATCATCGTGGTGGGACACTACGGCTGCGGCGGCGTGCGCGCGGCCCTCGACGAAAAGAAACTGGGGCTTATCGATAACTGGCTGCGGCATGTGAAGGATGTCACCATGAAATACACCGACCACCTCGCGTGCTATCCGGACGAATCGGCCCGCGTGGATCGTCTCTGCGAGTTGAACGTCATCGCGCAGGTGATCAACGCCGCGCAGACCACCGTGGTCCAAAATGCCTGGGACCGGGGCCAGAACCTCGCCATTCACGGCTGGGTCTACGGCCTCAGGGACGGCTTGGTGCGGCATCTTGGCATCAGCCTCTCATCCCCGGATGAACTGGCCGCGGCGGTAAAAACGTCCTGGGAAGAAAAGACGGCTTCGTTGATGAATCCCTGACCTTGGAACTATATGCGGTGTTGGCGGGGAATCATCGGCCTTGAGGTAAGGACCGAAAAGCGCAGTGATGGAGAGGACGCCGGCTTAGCGGCCTCCCGCCTGGATGTTGGTCCCCCAGCCATGGGATGTATCCTCCGAGGGAGAGCTGGAATCGAGGGCGGGCGTGGTTGCGTCCGGGGTCTCCCCGGCCGCGGCACAGCCCACCTGCACGATAACGACGCCCAAAAGAAGAAGTAGTTTCAGAATCTTGAAGTCCATAGTTCCATGAAGGAAAAATTCTCGCGACGCGAAAGGTCGTCACATTTTTATAAACCTGCTCATGCCCATGACGAAGGCGGCAATGGAAGCCGCGACCAGGACGGCAAAACCACCGAGGATGATGTATTCACACGCAGTTGATATCATGGTGACCAGTGAGGGCAGTCGGGACAGGAACCTCAGGTACATTTGGACGATAGAGGGGGCAGCCGATGGGAGCTTTTCCACATCGTCAAGATAGGAGCGGAAGGCGGCCATTCCGGTGTCATCTATTTTATAGTTGCTGGTCCCGACGCTGAAGCGAGCGTTATTCCCCTTGAAGATCGTTTTCGTCTGGCCCGGCGTCAGATAAAAGGAAACATATTCGACCACCTGCCCGGCGTTCGAGAGGTAGCCGTTGCCCTTTTTTGCGGACTCGCCAATGGGGATCTGCGCTCCATCGACCGAAAAGACGACATCACGGCTGCCTGGAGGCCTTTGAAAAACGTTGGCGGAAAGGAACGTCGCCTCAATTTTTTCCGGGGCCTGGGGATCGTGACCTTCGGTAATGATTCTCAAGGCAAGCGTCGTGCCCTGGGCGGGAGAAGTGGCCGCAGTGGGCTCAGGATCGGGCCAGACATTAACCGCGGGACTGTCGAGATAACAAACGTCCAGGGAATCGTTATAACTATATTTTGCACCGGGATAAGCCCCTCCCGTCAGGTCGGATGGAGCGGGTGAAGTGGAGGCTTGAGATTCCGCGAGCGGGGCTTCCGGGGCCGGGGCACTGGGACCATTTTGTCCCGGCTGGGCCGGTGGACCCGATGGAGCTTTCGTGCCGGCCTGGAGACTTGTTGTCGGTTGCCCGTTCGCGCCTGAAGCGGCATTGGCCGGGGCAGCATTCGCCGTGGGATGGGTCTTTTGCTCCTCGGCTGCGGCCGCATCATCCTGCTGCTTTTGGACCTCGGCCGCCGCCGCGTTGACCACGGCATCCCCTGCGGCCTGGTCAATCGCCTGGCGCTTGGCCGTGAGGCTATCGATGTCCTGTCCAAACCTCTTTTGGAGGTCGACGGGCAGCTCGTAATAGGGAATCTTGCCCACGCCGCCCGTAAAAGTGATCGTTACGCCGTCATCCGCTTGATTAACGACGGTAACATTCTGGTAGGTCTTGCCATCTGCGGTCTTCCAGTCTTCCGCTGCCGCCGGTAAAATGGCGGCCAGAACAACCGAAATAGCCACCAGCCAGCGCATCATGGCACGATAAAAAGATTAATCCGGCGGAGCAAGAAAATACCCCTGGCCAGCCTCCGTAGGAGTTAACGCAATATGATTCGCGATCGCGCATCGCGCGCTCCCGCCGAAGGTGGTTGAGCCATAGGCCCAGGACGTATTACGGGGCGAGTTTTCAGACATTCTCTAGGCATGGAATAAGCTTCGAAGGACCGGGTTTATGGTCACCTCTCAAAAGAAAATCGGGCTGGCGCAGAGAAGGACGCCCGAGGGCGCCGACTCCCCACCGGTCTCGATCCGCCTGCATCGCGTCCTCCAGCACGAAATCCAAAAGCGTCAACAAGCCGATCAGGCGCTGCGACTGGCCGAGCACAGATACCAGAGCATTTTTGAGCACGTGCTGGAAGGCATCTTCCAGACCTCGGAAGAGGGTAAGTACATCGCGGCCAATCCGGCGTTGGTGAAGATGTACGGCTACGCATCCTTCGACGAACTGGCGAATAACATCAATAACATCGCCACGCAGCTTTATGTCGATCCCGAGCGGCGCGCGGAGTTCATCCGGATCATGCAGGAGCACGGACAAGTGCTGCACTTCGAATCGGAGATACGACGCCGCGACGGCCAGACCCTCTGGATTTCGGAGAATGTCCGGTCGATCAACGACGACGCGGGGAACTTCCTCTACTACGAAGGCACGGTGGACGACGTCACCGAACTGAAGCTGGCCCGTGAAAAATTGCAGCGAATGCTCGAGGCGCTGGAACAAACGCAGTACCGCCTGGAAAGCGAGCTCTCCGAGGCGGCGGGCTACGTCCGCAGCCTTTTGCCTGGCCTGCTGACGGGACAGATCGAAACCCATTGGTGCTACCTGCCCTGCTCGCATCTCGGCGGGGACGGCTTTGGCTACCACTGGCTCGACCCCGAAACGCTCGCCGTCTATCTGCTCGACGTTTCCGGCCACGGCGTCGGCTCGGCGTTGCTTTCCATTTCCGTTTTGAACGTTCTGCGAACCCAGTTGCTGGCCGCCACCGACTTTCACGATCCGAGCGCGGTGCTCGAGGGGCTGAACCGGGCTTTCCCGATGGCCCGCAACAACGAGAAATATTTTACGATCTGGTACGGAGTCTATCATCAGCCTTCAAGGATGCTGACTTATGCCAGCGGAGGCCATCATGCGGCGGTTTTGATCACCGGCGAAGGAAACGGATTTCACCTCCAAAGCGGCGGGGCGGTCATTGGCGTGGTGCCGGACCTGAAATATCCATCCGCCCAGATTCAAATTCCTTCGCAGTCCAGGATCTATCTTTTCAGCGACGGCGTTTATGAGATCGCCCGGCCAGACGGCAGCTGGCAGTCGTGGGAGGAGTTCTCTCGGTTTCTCCAGGAAGATCATCCTCCGATCGAGACGATCGTCCAACGGATGCGCGAGATGCATGGAGTAGAGGAATTTGAGGACGACTTTTCTTTGCTCAAGATGAAACTGGCTTGAGCGAATCTCCGGCCCGGAGACGCTGCTTCGGGCATTCTGTTTGGCCGGACGAGATGCTCAGCTCAAGTGCACCCGCTTTTCCTTGCCTGCGACGTAGCGCGGGCGTAGGATTCGCCTTCGCTTATCATGCGCTCGTGGCGAAATGGCAGACGCGCTAGTTTCAGGTACTAGTGGAGCAATCCATGGAGGTTCGAGTCCTCTCGAGCGCACTTTGTAAGTCGGGATGCTTCCTGAAGGAGGAAGCGAGCTTGACTATCATCCTTTGCTCCGAAACCGGAGATCGCGGACCTGGTGCTCCCCGCTTTCCTGGCCGGCTAGCCACTGCGCGCGAAAAATTTCTTCCGCTTCCCGCCAATGCTCCAAGCCGCGGCCTTCGGGGCAACCCTGATGCTCCCAAATGGCGTGCGCCAGTGCCTTGATTTGCTCCTGCTCCCACGACTTCATAATCCCAAAATTAATTCCGAACGCAGCGCCGTCAATAACGGCACGGGCGGAGACTTCCAATAAAGATTACTTCCTGGAGAAGCGCGCGCGCAGGCCAAAGAAAAGCATAAGGGCGCCGAAAACGAAGAGGACGAGGCCCCACCAGAGATTGACGTTCAGGTTGAGCGAGCTGCTGTACATGGCGCTATCGGAGCCGGTGGCCACGCCGTAGACGGCCAGCAGCGCCCCGAGCAGAGAGAACATCATGCCGATTGGAAGGCGTATATCGAGACCCATGGAATTTCCTTTCTACCAAAAGTAGAGGTTAAGAACGAAACAGGCGAGCAGAAGCAGCGTTCCGAAAAAGGCCGGGGTCGCGTACCAAGCCTGATTAGGCTCGCGGACTTTCTCCGTCAAGGAATAGACGAGGCCCTTGAGTTCCTCGTCGCTCTTGGTGCGGCTCGTGGCGACCGAGATGACGAGGGTGAGGATGAGGCAGCTCAAAAAGGCGAAGCTGGCCAACCAGAAATTCTGGGCCATTTCACTGGGAAAGGTTTGGATATTCGCGATCCATGCACCCTTGATGCCGGGACTGTTCCCCGCCGCGATCGTGCAGCCGTGGAAGAGACATGAAGTCAGCGTGCCGCCGCAGAGACCAAAGAAGGCGCCGTGGCTGGTCGCGCGCTTCCAGAACATGCCGAGCAGGAACGTGGCGAAGAGCGGCGCGTTGACGAAGCCGAAGACGAGCTGAATGATGTCCATCGCGTTGGAATAATTGCGGGCGACCAGGGCGCATCCCCCACTCAACAGAATGCCGACCACCGTGACGTATTTGCCCATGGTCATGTAGTGGAGGTCAGGCTTGTTGGGCGCGAGATAGGCCTGATAAAGATCATAGGTCCAGACCGTGTTGAAGGCGGTCACGTTGCCCGCCATGCCCGACATAAACGAGGCGAGCAGCGCGGTCAGGGCCAGGCCCATCAAGCCGGGAGGACAATACTTGGTCACCAGCGAAAGGATCACGCCGTTGTAATCGGGATTGATGACGGACTCCTGCAAAAGCGTCGCGATTTCCTCATCGCTTAGCGGCTTAGCGGTTTGCTTCGATTGGTAAATGTCCTTGAGCAATATGCCGATCCGCACCGGATCGATGTTAAGGCCGGTGATCTGCGCCACATCCTTCGCCACTGTATCGGTGTCTCCGCCTTTCTTGACCGCATCGATCGCCGCCGGAAAAGCGCTCTCGGAAATCGCGACCGACGGCAGATGATAACCATCCTTGCCGGTCGAGGCGAGTCCCACGGCGATCATGCCGGGCAGGATAACCAGGACTGGAAAGAGCATCTTGGGCACGGCGGCGATGAGAGGCGTGCGCCGGGCCGCGCTCATGTCCTTGGCCGCCATGGCGCGCTGGATGACGAGGAAGTTGGTGCACCAATAGCCGAACGAAAGAACGAAGCCGAGTCCGAAGACCATGGCGAAGACGTCGACGCCCATCGGGTTGGCCGCCGGGCCGGCGATGATCGGCTTCCACGCGCTGGTCCACGCATCGGGCCCAAAGTCGTGCGAAGTATTCAGGCCGAGTTTGGTCGGGTCCTGCGAGACGCCATGGAGGATGTCCTTCAGCGCCGACCAACCGCCCACATCCTTGAGTCCCAGCCAGACGACGGGAGCGAATCCGAGGACGATCATGAAAAATTGCAACACCTCGGTGTACATGGCCGAGGTGAGTCCGCCCTTCAACACGTAGACCAGCACCACGGCGGAGCAAATCACCAGGCTGAAATAATAGTTCCAGCCGAGCAGGCTATGCAGAAGCTGGGCCAGCGCGTTCATGGAAATGCCCGAGGCGAAAACGGTCATCACCGCAAAGGTCATCGAGTTGAAGCAGCGGGTCCGCTCGTCGAAGCGGAGCTTGAGATACTCCGGAACGGAGCGCGCTTTCGATCCGTAATAAAACGGCATCATGAAGACGCCGAGAAAGACCATGGCCGGGATGGCTCCGAGCCAGTAGAAATGGCAGGTAGCGATGCCATACTTGGCGCCGCTGGCCGCCATGCCGACCAGTTCGAGCGCGCCGAGGTTCGCGGAGAGAAAGGCCAGACCACAGACCCACGCGGGGATGGAACGTCCCGACAGGAAGAAGTCGGCGCTCGTCCGCATGTAGCGCTTGAGCGCGAAGCCGATGCCTACGACGAAGCCGACGTAGATCAGCATGATGGAATAGTCGATCAGGTGAAGTTGCATAGGGATGTTGCTAACAAGATTTCGCCGGGGAATCGGGCCGCTCTCCCGACTTAAAAATCACACCCGGCGAATGCATTCTTCGAGACATTTGCGACAACGGCGCACCAGCTCAAGATATTAATCGACTATTTAATTCTAGTACCAACTTTCGTTGACCGTAATGATATCGCCGGGAAGAACCTCAAACGGCGTCAGGTCAGGGTCCTTGGCCATGGCGCCCGCATGGACTTTGACCGTCGTCTGCTTGCCGGCCACGACACGTTTGACGGTGACGGAATTCTGGGCCGCGGTCCGCGTGTAGCCGCCGGCCAACAGAATTGCCTCGATAATGTTGACGTGAGAGCCCTCTGGAATTTCATAAATGCCCGGCTTTTGGACCTGCCCGAGGATGGAGAAGGTGCTGTTGCGGTATTGGACGAGGATACTGTCCCCTGGGAGAACCTCGAACGGCACGATGTTGGGGTCCTGCGCCATGTCGCTCGCCTTGACGGTGAGGATCGCGAGCTTGCCGTCAATCAGACGTTTGACCGTGATGGAATTTTGGGCCGCCATCGGCGTATAACCCCCGGCCAATGAGATGGCGTCGATGATGGTGACGTGGGCGCCGACGGGAATCTCATAAAGGCCCGGTTTCTGGACCTGCCCGAGGATGGAGAAATTGCTTTTTTGATAGAGGGACGAGGTCACGAGAATCGAATCGCCCGGAAGGATCTCGAAGGGGACCACATTGGGATTCTGGGCCATGTCGCCCGCCTTGACCTTGAAGGTGGTGAATCCGTTGTCACCTGTGCGTTTGATGGTGACGGAATTTTGAGCGGCCGTCGCCGTGTAGCCCCCGGCCAGGGATATCGCCTCAATGATATTGACATGCGCGCCTTCCGGAATTTCATAAATCCCCGGTCTGAGCACCTGCCCGAGAATGGAGAAGGTGCTCTTGCGATACTCCAGCACGGTGATGAGAACGTTCGGGTTTTTCACATATCCGGCCGCGTAACGTTTGGAGACCAGGTCGGTCGCCTCGGCCACGGTCAGTCCGCCCACCTTGACGCTGCCGATCAGCGGAAGCAGGACGGTGCCGTCGGCTCCAAGGCGAGCCGGCTTGTGCAAATCCGATTCACTATAGACGTCGACATCGATCAGATCGTACGGTTTGAGGCGGTAGGTGCTGGAGGCGATCTCATTGGACGTGGTTGGAGCCGTGGCGCTCGGTTTTGAATTGGCATTGGCGCTCGACTGGTCCGCGGATGCGGTGGTTGCGTCCGGCGGATTTGCCGACTCGGTTTGGGCCTTTAATCCGCCGCAGGCTTGGACGAGCACGACACCCATCATCAAAATCAAAAATCGACGAGCCAAAAACGAAACGACAGGAAAGCGCGACATTCTTTTTCTCCGCATTGTTCCTTGTAGTTGACCTAAGTATAGGTTTCAAGGCGTATTCCGCGACAAGACCCATGCCTAACCGTAAGAACATTCCTTATGTCATCCCATCAATTCTGTTACGCATGAAATACCAAGTAAATCTTTTTGCAATATGTGCAGCTTAAGCGGGGTTCAGCGTCCAATCAAACACCGGCCGCGTGCCGCTACCCGCTAAATGGAGCAATCGCGAGGGTTCTTCCGGCGCAAGGACCTCGATCCGAAGGCAAGCCGGGCGGTAATCGAGCATGATGGCATCGTCCTGCCGGAAAGCCACGTCGAGGAGATAGGAGCCGGGACTCAAATCGAGTCTGGGCAGGGAGAGAGAGACGGCGTACTGACGTTTAGTCTCGAGAGAAATTTTCTCGCCGGGCGAATCGGAGTCGCACGAAACGAATCGCGTTCCATCCAGGCCCGATAGCGCGATGCTGAAGGAGGCCCGTTCCAGTGGCAGCAGGGTCTGCAAGGTGAGGTCGATTCGGAAAGGCAGGCCATGGCGAACCGCTTCGCCCGAATTGACGACCAGTTCGCGCAGCGACAGTCCGGTTTTTTCGGCAAGGGGATTCTCGCCGAACTGAATGCGATAATTCGTGAGGGGACTGACCGTCTGCAAATAACGGGGGATGACGGCCGACGCAGGCCCATCCTCGATCAAATGACCTTTATCCAAAAGCAAGACACGTTTGCATGACCGGTTGACCAGGCCGATATCGTGAGTGACAAAGATCACCGTGGCGCCGGAGGCCACGAAATCCTGCATCTTCGCGACACATTTTTTCTGGAAACCGATGTCGCCCACGGAGAGCGCTTCGTCGACCAGCAGGATGTCGGGATTAAGATGGGCGGCGACCGAGAAAGCCAGGCGCATGGCCATGCCGCTGGAAAGCCGCTTGATAGGGATTTGCAGGAAAGGGCCGACCTCGGAAAAGGCGACGATCTCATCGAAATTGCGGGCAATTTCCGCGCGGGACATCCCGAGGATGGTGCCACAGAGGTAGATGTTCTCATAGCCGGTCAATTCGGGATGAAATCCTGTGCCTACCTCAAGGAGCGAGCCGACACGGCCCCGGAGAAAGGCGCGGCCGGAGGTGGGTTTGGTCACTTTGGCCAGCAGCTTCAGCAGCGTGCTTTTGCCCGATCCATTACTGCCGACCAACCCGATCAATTCGCCGGGACGAATTTCGAAACTCACATCTTGCAGCGCCCAGAAATAACCCTGCTTTTGCCCCCATTCTTTGGGCGAAAAGCATTTGGCAATCTGACGCGTGACGGCCTCGTTGAATTTGAGCTGCGTGGAACCCGCGCCCATTTTCATCCGGTAGGACTTGCCCAGCCCTTCAGTCAGAATGGAGCCGGTAAATTTTTTAGATGGTGTCGACGATGTCATCTTCAAGGGTGTGGAAAATCCGCACGCAAACCGCGATCACGACCAGATCCATCGCCAGTGAAGTGGCAAACCCCGACAGGAGGAAGTGACTGCTTCCCGTGACGCTCAGGCGGAAGAGCTCAATCGGGCCCGCCAGGGGATTCAGGTACATGAACCCAAGCAACCCCGGCCGAACAATCTGATACGAATAGAAAACCGGACTCGCGAATTGAAAGATTTGAAGTCCGAACGTGGCCAGGAGACGAAAGTCCCGGTACTTCGCATTGAGCGCTGCGGTGGCCAGACCCAGCGATGTCGCCAGGATGAAGACAAGAATCGCGGCCGGAAGAAAAAAGACGAGGTTCCAGGTCAGCGGAATGGAATAGTAAAAGAGCATCGCAAAAAGCAAAAGCGTGCAGATCGCGAAGTCGATCAGCGTGCTGCCCACGGAGGCCATGGGTATGATCCATCGCGGAAAATAGACCCTCTTGATCAACTGTTCGTCGGCCACGATGCTGCCCGATGCCCGGTCGATGCCCTGAGAAAAAATGCCCCAGATCAAAGTTCCACTATAGGCAAAGAGAAGGTAGGGAAGGCCATCCGACGGTTTGATCGCCAATTGGGCGAAGACAAACGCAAAGATCAGGGCCGACAAGATGGGTTGGAGAACCACCCAGAAGATGCCCACGGCCGTTTGCTTGTACCGCACGCTGACTTCGCGCCAAACGAGGAGAAAAAGGAGCTCGCGGTAGCGCAGGAAATCGCGGCCGATTTGCAGCAGGGAAGTCTTCTCCGGGGAGACGAGGGTGATGGGTAGCTCGTGCATGCTGTTGTCTGGGCGACCGGGCATTATCGTACCCGGCTCCGTTTCAATCACAAGCTCCCGCGGCCCCGCGAAGTAATCATGGCGGGAAATAAATCTATCGGGTACCAATGATGACCATGGAGGAGGGCGTTCGGATCATTTACGTCGACCTGGATCACACACTGGTCCGCATCGACTTGCTGCGAGAGCGGCTGCTGCTCGCCATGCTGCGCAACCCTCTCCTTTTCTTCCGGGCGCTGTTTTGGCTCCTGCAGGGAGGAAGAGCGCGGCTGAAGATTGAAATCGCCCGCCGTTTTCCACTGGACGCTACCCATCTTCCCTTTAACGAGGAGCTTATTTCATTTTTGAGAAAGAAAAAGCAAGCCGGGGCGGAATTAGTTCTCGCCACCGCGTCGCCGCTGGCGTGGGCCCGCGCCGTCTCGGAACATCTTGCCATTTTTGATCGCGTTTTGGCCACGGACGAGGCGACGGGAAATCTCAAGGGAAAGCGAAAGCTTGCGCTGATCCTGAAGGACGCAGCCGGAAAACCCTTCGCCTATGCCGGCGACGCACTGGCGGATCGGCCGATTTTTGAAGCCTCGCAACTTCCCATCGTCGTCGGCCAACGGATTGAATTGGCCGGCGCGCAGGCGGGAAAGGCCATCCTCATTCACCCAAAATCGGGCCATGCTCTTGATTGGTGGAAGGCGCTGCGTCCTCATCAGTGGAGCAAGAATGTTCTGATCTTCGCACCCGCCGTGGCGGCCCATCGACTGGATAAACTGTGGCCCAACGGATTCCTCGCCTTTTGGGCTTTTTCCCTCGTCGCGTCCGCCCTCTATTTATGGAATGACTTTTGCGATATCGACGTGGATCGAAAGCATCCCGACAAGCGTTGGCGCTCCCAGGCCGCGGGGACATTATGCCCCTCCCATGCGCTCGGCCTGATCGCACTCCTCCTGCTGGCCGCCTCGGGAGCGGCCCTTCATTTGCCTCTCAAATATAACCTGATCCTGCTCTGTTACGGCGTCATCAACATTCTCTATTCCGCCGCGATCAAAAATGTGGTGGTGATGGATTTGATTACGCTGGCCTTTCTCTATTCGCTGCGGGTTTTCGCGGGTGGCGCGGCCTGCGGGGTCTATGTTTCCACCTGGCTTTTCGCGTTTATCTTTTTCCTCGCTTTGAGTCTGGCGCATCTCAAGCGCTATACCGAATTGACGCAGCGAGTGAAGGAGGGCATCGGGCCCGAAGCGCGTCCCACTTATACCATCGAAGATATGGCGCTGCTGATGAAGGTTGGACTCACCTCGGGCTTGATTTCCGTGCTCGTCCTTGCCCTCTATGTGACGTCCCCGCAGACGGTGTCGATCTATAAAAGCCCGGCCCTGCTTTTCGTGGTCTGCGTCTTTTTGTTTTATTGGATCGAGCGCATGTGGTTTTGGGCCAGTCGCGAAAGAATCAAAGGCGATCCCATCGTCTTTATTGTCACGGACCACATTTCCTACCTCGTCGCCATCGCCTCAATGGCCGTCGTTTGGCTGGCCTCGGTTTATTAGTGTAATTTGCTTGGATCGGAAAGGATGACGCCGAAGCCTTTGACTTGCTCGGCGCCGACGACGGTGATCGTCCCCTTGTGACTCAAGTCGTTCCATTGCCCGGGAGTCAGTTTGTCGGCATTAAAGATGAGCGGCCTTTGTTTGAGCCAGGGATCGTTGCGAATCAAATCCCAACTATACCAAAAATCAGAGGTTTTGATAATGACGAAGTCGGAGCGCTGCCGGGAAATATAATTCCACGTCAAGGCGAGCGGCCGCACCATGGTTCGGATTTCATAGACGCGATAGGGGATTTGAATCAAAAGGCTGAAGGCCACGCCGGCCAGCAGCGCTTTCGAAACCTGGGAATTCCAGCCTTCGCGACAAAGCGTCAAAGCTCCGCTCGCGGCCGCCAATGCCAGCAAACCGTAAACCGAATGGAGGTAGCGAAATCCCCACCCATGGCCCTGGGGATGCGGGAAAAAAAGATAGAAAAAGAAGGTGAGGCCAACGGCAAGGAATCCGTCTTGAACCACCGGAGGTTGCTTCTTCCAGGCCAGCAGGAATATTCCCAGAAAGGGAATCAGGACCGGAGTCGTCCACGCCATGAGCGTTACCGCATGAAAGGCGGTAAAAATCAAAGAAAGCAATACCGGTACGAAGAAAGCGGTAGGCGCCGGCAGAAAATTATGTAAATCGCCCCCCCTGGCAAAAGCCGTCGGTCGCAAAATGACGAAGGCCTGATACCACGCCCATGCTCCGATCAGATACCAAACGGCAAACCAGGAGAAATCTTTCCAGCGCCGACTATAGATTAATCTCAGAACAAACGGGGCCGCCATGAGTGGATGGACATGGGGCTGATGAAGGCCGATCAACCATGCACCCAGGATCGGCGTGAGCAAAAACAGAAAGCGTTTGGGATGGATAAAGAGCCACACCCACAAAAGCGAACCGCAAAGATGGGCGGTCCAGGCGAACTTGGTCAGCGCCATGGCCAAAAATTGAGGACTTAAGGCCAGAAGCAAGACGGCCAGGTTGGCCGCGAGCATGGGACTGTCGGGAAAGACGCTCCGCGCCAAACTGGCCAACAAGAGAATGCTGAGAGCGGCCAGGGTTGGACTGAGGGCCCAGGCGAAGTCGAATTTGGTAAAGATATAGTCGAGACTGGCAAAGCCGGGCAAAAATCCCGAGGCCCAGTAGCCTTTATCCGAATTGTAATTCTGATAGGGAACTTTCAACGCGCTTTGAAAGTCCCGCCATTCCGCCGGCACCGTCGCCACCAGATGATGCTGATCCAGAATCTTCACTTCAAAGTCATTGAGATACTCATCAATACAAAGGTCAAAATTCTCATAGACCGCAAAGCGCCCCACGCCCGTGGCCAAAAGCACGGCAAGCGCCGTGATGATCGGCAGATTTTTTACGTTAAGGAGCCCCGACAATTTCGAGAAGGACTCTCTCTGCCAAAGCAGGACAAGGCAAAGGACGAAAAAAAATGCCGCGCTGGCACAGAGGGCCAACGGCTCGAATCTGACAAAAGTATATTGATAAAAATTGGAGTTTTGAGGAAGGGTGGGATCGCTCGCGACTTTGAAAACGGCCGCTCCGCGGGCGATCCACGCGCCCAGGATGCTGAGCAGACACGACAACCCGCAAAGGGCGATAAATCGATAAGCGGGCGGGCGCGTCATATCATTGAAACTTGGCGCTCCATTTTTGGGAAAGCTCCTCGAAGGCAGTGTAGACTTCGGAAACGCCGATTCGTTGGAGACTCGGTTGCAGCGGATCGTGATAATATTTATCCGAGGGCGGCAACACTCCTTTAGTGTCCCGGACCAGACGGACATGATCTCCTTCCGGAAGCCAGAATTCAGCCGAAGAGCCGCACAGCGCGACCACCGGTAATTTCAGCGCATGCGCGAGATGCAGCGCCGAGGTATTGAGCGTGATGAGGCCGTCCAGATCGCGTAAACTCGCCACCAGCGATGGAACAGACGCGGCCGGACAAGAGACAAACTGCCGCCGCATTTCTGCGGGAAGTTGAGAGCGCAACGCGTGCTCAAAGCGGGCGAAGTCCTGATGCCTACCCAAAAGCACAATCTCTCGGTCACGATTTTGAAGAATGAGTTTTGCCAACGCCAGCCAGTGGGAATCGGGCCAGCGAAACTCGGGGAGCCAGTCCCGCCCGCTCCAGGGAAAAAAGCCGATTCTCCGGCTCGAACCGCTCCGGGCTATGGCCGGACAGGCGACGGCCAGCGGCATGCCGGTGTCTTGCAGCCATTCGGGATGCTTGAACAGCTCCGAAGCCTGGGCCAAATGACGATCATAGATGTAGCGCAGGCGCGGAGGCGTAATGATATCTGCGTTGATGAGATTGAAATCGACGATGTAGGTCAGGCCGCCCAGTTTCTTTAAAATCCAAAAGAAGCAAAAAGCCTGAAGCGAGCCCGGCGCCATGGGAATTCCCAGGATAAGACGTCCTTCTCGTTTTTGCCGACGCAACTTTGCAAGCAGGCGAAAAAAGCCGCCGACACCGGCGATATCGAAAAAGCGGCCCTCCACCTTCCCGTCAAAAGAGGTGACGTGAGGAGAATATTGATGAGCCACCAGGCTTTCGAATTCAACTTCCAGAAGGTCGAACTTTTTCAACAGGGCGCCCAGAACGATAAAATCACCCAGGTGATGATACATCGTATAAACGACCGTTACCTTCTTCCCGTTCAGTTTTCCCTGGACGGTTAATGCGCCATCTGGAAGGTCTGCGGGTTGCCTCGAGTTTTCATCGATCATTCAATGCCGCCAGAATAGCCCCGCGCCAGAACGAGGCGAGTCGAAATGAATTTCAGTGACAAATTCGGCTCAGCGCTTATTCTTGGCCTCCCTGCACTCGTGGCGAAATGGCAGACGCGCACGCTTGAGGTGCGTGTGGGGTAACCCATGGGAGTTCGAGTCTCCCCGAGTGCACTACCTGCCGTCCTTGCGGTCAATCCCATCGGGCCCAACGCAGCCTTACCTCACGATCGCGCCTGGAATTGCGTCATGTCGACCGTCATGCGCTGCCTGATCGTCATGAAGACGGCATTTACCTTCACGGAGACCTGAAGCTGGGCCGGCCCCATTGCGCCCGAAGTATTTTCGAGCTCGTAATGAAAATCGAGGTCGCTGATCTGCGCGAAGATCCAGGCAATCTCCACCGGCTCAGCCAAGGTGGCCTCGGTTTTTAGCACCGAATAGTCGCGGGCGCTGATCCACATGCGGCCATGAAGATGATTCAGAACCTTTTCCGTCTGGTCACGATAAGGTTCGTTGGGCTTCGGCTCAAAAGCCACGACGTAGACCGACTGGCCGCGAAGAAGCCCCGTTCCCGCGAGACTAATATTAAACCGGTTGGCCATGTCCTTGAGGGCAAAATTGATTTTCGATTTTTGGGCCTCTTTGCCGCGGGCCTGCAGGGCGGCCTCGTCGGGATTGGTGGGCAAATTATCGCCTTTTTCCGAGAGGACCTGAAGTTCCTGGGCCGCGCCCGGGCGAACGATCATCCGCAATTCCTGCTGGCGCGTCACCCGGCCCGTGTCGTCGAGCTGTTCGGTCCGCAAGATTTCATGGTATTCCATCGCCTTGAGGGCCTTTTGATTGGCATCGTCGCGCGCGATGACTTGCCGGATAATCATCGAAAGTGGCGGAGGCGCGTCTGCCGCGAAAACGTGATTGAGCGCGAGAAAGGCGAAAGCGAGAGACCTGGCAGGAATTTTCAAATAGATCCACATACGAACAACCCTTGGTAGAACGGTCGGCGCCTTCAAATGGTCGGGCAACGACCGATCGCTACTTTTAATCATCATCCAAAGTTACGATTGAGCAAGTCGGTCGGTTGTAAGCAAGGCGGCGAATTTCGATAAAGTATTAATCGGCCCGGAGCGGCCCGCCTAAAGTCATCAGGCCCAAAAAAGGAATCTTGGTTATTTCGTTAAGTGAGAAATCGCCGCTAAGGTACCCGGTGTGCTCCCTCTTATGAAAGCATCCCACCAAATTTTCGCAGGGGCGATCCTCCTTCCCGCCTTTTTCACCTGGACTGCGGCAAGATCTCAAGCGGCCACGGTCACGATTGACGATTCCGCCGGCGCTCAGCAGCAGGTGATCGATGGGTTTGGCACCTGCATCAATGGCAACGGCGACAAGGAGTGGTATCAAAAGGCCTACTACGATGATCTCGGCTGTTCGATCATGCGGATGGACCTATCGCCGCCGTTTAAAAGTCCCTACTCCGACCGCGCCTATAATTCTCCCTGGTTCAGCAACCCGCCACCGCTCAAAATCGACGATCCTGCCGGTCCGGGAGGTCCCGAGAAAAATAATGTCCGCACCTACACCGGTCCGGACGACTACACGCGGGAGTTTGGTGGCACCAAGGCGCGGATTGCGGTCATGGGGCCGGACATCGAAAAGAACATTGCCTATTTCGATTACCATAAGGTCGCGGCGCAGGGTGCGATGGCCAAGGCCGGACTCGCCCGCAAAGATCAACTGGGTGACTTTAAGCTTTACGGCTCGATGTGGTCGCCGGCCCCCTGGCTTAAAATTGCCAACGGACAAAAATGGGGAAACCAAACCGGCGTCATGCCTGCCACGGGAACTCCCTATCCTTTTATCTGGGGCGGAAATTTTGCCGGCGGCAAGCTTGATACTTCCGACACACCGCTCGCCGTTTTCGACGACGGTACCGGCCCCACCAGCGCCCTGACCCAGTTCGCCCGCGGCACGGCGGCCTTCGTCAAAGGATTCCAGGATAAATTCGGCGTTCACTATTACGCCATTAGCCTTCAAAACGAGCTGAATTTTCCCGAGTTTTACAATAGCTGCGTCTACCAAACGTCAGCCGAGTACATCGCCGCGCTCAAGGCTGTGCGGAAGGAATTCGACCGATACCCCGACCTTAAGGACATTCAACTCATCGGACCGGAGGATCTTCTCGGCGGCGATCCCTATTCCATGTGGCAATTTGGCGGCGGTGTCGGCGCGACCCACAAGAATCTCCAATATGTGACGAATGTGGAAAGCGACCCCGAAGCCGCCGCAGCTGAAAGCTTTTTCTGCATTCATGGCTACGCCAGCGACGGCGCCACCGCGGCCGGAGCCGATTCCAGGCCATGGCGCTGGTGGGCCGAAGGCTGGCAGGAGAGCCCTGCTCGCGGAATTCCGGGACACATCCCAGGCTTCACCTCCTATCATAAAAAAAGCTGGATGACCGAAACGAGCGGCGAATCGCCGACCTGGTTGCAACCCTCCATCGGGTTTCCCGGGAACGGCGGCTGGAGCATCGCTTTCAAAATGCAACAAGCCCTGACGGTGGGCCAGGAAAGCGCGTGCCTCTACTGGCAATTTGCAGAAAAAGATGCCGTCACCACCGTCGAGTGCCTCTCTCGCGGCAAGGACACAACCAAAGAACCGAAGTACGTCGCGGCAAAGCATTTCATCAAGTATATCCGTCCCGGCGCGGTTGCCGTGAAAGCGAAGGTTGAGAGGGCAAAGGGCGTCACCGCCAGCGCCTTTCTTCACCAGGCGAATCATGCATTAACGATTGTATTGGTGAACAAAAGCCCCGACGCGGAAGAGACGACCCTTGAGCTGCCCGATGATTTCGCGTCCGCAAGAAACGTGGTCGTGGTTACTTCAAGTGACGGACACTTGTGGCAGGAATCGACGGCAAGTCCGCAGACAGGTCAAATCAAGCTGACGGTTCCCGGTTACGGAGTTGTGACCCTATATGCCAGAAACTCCTAAAAAGTTGCCCGAAAAGCCGGGAGCATCGGCAGCTGAGGCCGCCAAAAAACTCTTTGTAACCGTCCGACAAGGTCCGGCGTCATCACTCATAACATACTCTTATGAAACTAACCTTATTTGCAATCCTAACGTTCCTCCCCTGTGTCGCCTTGGCCCAATCCACGACAAACACATCACCCGATCAGACCGACCAGACCTCCGCTTCCGGACCTAAGGAATGGTATCACCATCACCGAAGCCCCGAAAAGCAACTCGCCAAGCTGACCACCAAGCTGGGCCTCGATGCAACCCAGCAGGGGCAGATCAAGCCGGTGCTCGTTGCCCAGGCAGAGCAGTTAAAATCGATCTTCGAAAACACGAGCCTGACCAAAGAGCAAAAACACGAGCAGATTAAGACGCTCCGTGAAAGCACGAAACAGCAAATCGAGTCGTTCCTCAATCCGACTCAACTCGCGCAGTTCAAAGAGCTGCATCCGCACCACGCTCAATGAGCGTAGCGGACCAACTACTCGACTAGTTGCTTGATGGAAGCGGGGCATAAATTGTCCCGCTTCCCCATTTTTATCGGGCCATACCCACCGAAGCGGTGGCGCGGTTCATTCATTTTTTTGACTTAAACCGCAGGGCTCTTACTGTCTACTACTGACCGCCGCTCATCGTTCTTTACCATGCGACCGGCTCAATTACATTGTTTTCAATCAACCTAAGTTATCTAGAATCGAGCATGGCGTCTCATTCACTTTCCCCTTTCCGCCTCGCTCGGATGAATAAAAATTCTCTTTCTCGCCTGGCGATGGCCGTATCTCTTTGTGCCGTCACGGGCTGCCAGCAGTCGACGCCTTCGTCAGGAGCGGGCGGACCGCCTAAAGCCCCTGCGCAAGTCAGCGTCGTGACCCTCACCGAGCAGCCCGTTACGCTCACCACCGATCTGCCGGGCCGGACCTCTCCCTACCGGATTGCCGAGGTGCGCCCACAGGTGAATGGCGTTCTTCAGAAAAGGCTGTTCGTGGAAGGCGACGACGTGCAGGCCGGGCAGCAGCTTTATCAGATCGACCCCGCGGTTTACCAAGCCGCCTACGACAGCGCCATGGCCACACTCGCTCACGCCAACGCGGAAATGGCCTCGGCCAAGGCGTTGGCCGATCGCTACAAGGCGCTGGGCGCCAGCAATGCGGTGAGCAAGCAGGATTACGACAACGCCGCCGCCTCCGAACTACAGGCCCAGGCCGACATCGAATCGGGGCAGGCTGCAGTGGAGGCCGCGCACATCAACCTGGTCTACACCAAGGTTCTCTCGCCCATCACTGGCCGCACCGGCATCTCGGTCACGGAGGGCGCCCTCGTCACGGCGAACCAAACCACCGCGCTTGTCACCGTGCAGCAACTCGACCCGATCTACGTCGATATTCCCGAGGCGATGTCGTTGATGCTGCGCCTGCGTCGCGAACTCGCCAGCGGCCAGATCAAAGCCAGTGGATCAAACCAGGTGCAGGTCACCCTGATCCTGGAGGACGGCAGCACTTACGAGATGCCCGGCCAACTTCAGTTCTCCGAGACCACCGTCGACCAAAGCACCGGCTCCGTCACCATGCGGGCGATCTTTCCCAATCCGCGCAAGCTTCTGCTCCCCGGCATGTTTGTCACCGCCCACCTGGAGGAAGGGATAAGCGAAAACGCCATCCTCGTCCCGCAGCAGGGGGTCACCCACAACCCCAAGGGTGAGCCGACCACCCTGATCGTCACGCCCGACAATAAAGTCGAGCTGCGGGTGATCAAGACCGACCGCGCCATCGGCGACCAGTGGCTGGTCACGGACGGCCTGCAGGCGGGTGACCGGGTCATCGTCACCGGCCTGCAAAAGGTGCTGCCCGGCGCCACGGTCGCGCCGGTGGAAGCAGAATCCGCCCCTCCCGCGACGGCCCAGCAACCGTAACCGGAAACGATGTCCAATTTTTTTATCGATCGCCCGATCTTCGCGTGGGTCCTCGCCATCATCCTGATGCTGACCGGCTCCCTCGCGATCAAAAATCTGCCAGTCGCGCAGTATCCCCCCATCGCCCCGCCCGCCGTGGCCATCACCGTGGTCTATCCGGGCGCCTCGGCGGAAACGGTGCAAAGCACCGTCGTCCAGGTCATCGAGCAGCAGCTTAGCGGCATCGACAACCTGCTCTATTTTTCCTCCGAGAGCGACAAGGACGGGAGCATGACCATCACGCTCAATTTCCTTCAGGGAACCAATCCCGATATCGCCCAGGTGCAGGTGCAGAACAAGCTGCAGCTCGCCACGCCGCTCCTTCCCCCCGAGGTACAGCAACAGGGTCTCCGCGTCGCCAAGGCGACCAAGAACTTCCTTCTCGTCATTGGTTTTTCCTGCACTGACGGCAGCATGACATCCAGCGACATCGCCGACTTTGTTGCTTCGAGCGTGCAGGATCCGATCAGCCGGACGCAGGGGGTGGGCGACTTTCAGCTCTTCGGCTCGCAATACTCGATGCGCATCTGGATGGACCCGGCCAAGCTGAACAACTACTCCCTCACGCCGGTGGACGTGAACAATGCCATCGCGGCGCAGAACGTCCAGATTGCTTCCGGTGAATTGGGCGGACTCCCTCATGGCCCCGGCCAGCAACTGAACGCCACCGTGATCGGTCCCTCCCGCCTGCAGACGCCGACGGAGTTCGGCGCAATCCTGCTGCGGGTGAACCCCGACGGGTCGCAGGTGCGCCTGCGCGACGTGGCCCGGGTTGAACTCGGCGCGGAAAGTTATTCCATCAACGTCAAGTACAACGGCTATCCCGCCTCGGGGCTGGCCGTCAAGCTGGCCAGCGGCGCCAACGCGCTGCAAACCGCGGAAAATGTGCACGCGACCATGGAGAAGCTTAAACCGCTGCTGCCACCCGGACTCCACGTCGATTATCCCTACGACACCACGCCCTTCATTAAGATCTCCATCGAGGAGGTGGTCAAAACGCTCTTCATCGCCATCTTCCTCGTCTTTCTCGTCATGTACCTCTTCCTGCAGAATCTGCGGGCCACCCTGATCCCGACCATCGCGGTGCCGGTCGTCCTGCTCGGCACCTTTGCCGTGCTCTCGCTCGCTGGTTATTCGATCAACGTGCTGACGATGTTTGCCATGGTCCTGGCCATCGGACTCCTGGTCGACGACGCCATCGTGGTGATTGAAAACGTCGAGCGGGTCATGGCCGAGGAGGGCCTCTCGCCGCGCGACGCGACCCGCAAATCGATGGCGCAGATCACGGGTGCGCTCTGTGGCATCGCGCTGGTTCTGGCCGCCGTGTTCCTGCCCATGGCCTTCTTCACCGGTTCCACCGGCGTGATCTATCGCCAATTCTCCATCACCATCGTGTCGGCCATGACCTTATCGGTGCTGACCGCGCTGATCTTCACCCCCGCGCTTTGCGCAACGATTCTGGCCCCGGTCGAAAAGGGGCATACGGAAAAAAAACGGGGCTTCTTCGGACTTTTCAACCGCAACTTTAATCGCGCCAACCGCGGCTACGAGAGCGGCGTGAAACATGTCCTGCGCCGCGGGCTTGTCTATCTCCTGATTTACTTCGTGATCCTGGGCGCCATGGCGTTTCTTTACCTGCGCGTGCCCACTTCATTCCTGCCCGACGAAGACCAGGGCTTTCTCTTCGTCCAGGTGAATACGCCGGTTGGGGCGACCGTGGGCCGCACGGGGAAGGTGCTCGACCAGATCCGCGAATATTTTGAGACCCAGGAAAAGAACAACGTCGACGGCGTCTTTACCGTGACGGGGTTCAGCTTCGGCGGACGCGGCCAGAGTTCCGGCCTGGCCTTCATTCATCTCAAGGATTGGTCCGTGCGTCCCGGCGGCCAGAACCGCGTCCAGGCCATCGCGGGACGGGCCATGGGCTATTTCTCCACGATCAAAGATGCCATGGCCTTCGCCTTCGCCCCTCCCGCCGTGCTGGAACTGGGCAATGCCACCGGCTTCGACTTCGAACTCCTGGACCGCGGCAGCCTGGGCCATCAAAAGCTCATGGACGCCCGCAACCAACTCCTGGGCATGGCCGCGAAAGACCCCACGCTCCTGGCCGTGCGGCCCAACGGCCTTAACGACGAGCCACAGTACCGCTTCACCTTCGATCGCGAAAAGGCCAGCGCCTTCGGCCTGACCATGGAGGACATCAACAACACGCTGGCCGATGCGTGGGGAGCGGGCTACGTCAATGACTTCATTGACAGGGGGCGCGTCAAGCGGGTCTTCATCCAGGGCGACGAATCGTCCCGCATGCTTCCGCAGGACTTCAACAAGTGGTATGTGCGCAACAAACTCGGGCAGATGGTCCCCTTCTCCGCCTTTGCCACCGGGTCGTGGGGCTATGGCTCACCCAAGCTGGAACGTTACAACGGCGTACCCTCGGTCGAGATTCTGGGTATGCCGGCCCCGGGCCAGAGCACCGGCGCGGCCATGACCGCGATGGAGAAACTGGCGGACCAGCTTCCCCTGGGCATCTCCTACGATTGGACCGCCCTTTCCTACGAAGAAAAGAAGTCGGGCTCCGAAGTCGGTTCTCTTTACGCCATCTCCCTCGCCGTCGTCTTTCTCTGCCTGGCGGCGCTTTATGAAAGCTGGTCGATTCCGTTCGCCGTCATGCTGGTGGTACCGCTTGGCGTCTTCGGCGCGATTCTCGCCACTCTCTTGCGGGGCCTCAACAACGACGTCTTTTTCCAGGTCGGCCTCCTCACCACCGTCGGCCTCTCGGCGAAGAACGCGATTCTGATCGTCGAATTTGCGAAGGAAAATTTTGAGCAGGGCATGGATCTGGTCGACGCAACCGTCCGCGCCGCCCATCAGCGCCTGCGCCCCATCCTTATGACTTCGCTCGCCTTCGTCCTGGGCGTTCTGCCGCTGGCCCTGGCGAGCGGGGCGGGGTCGGGCGGCCAGAACGCCATCGGCACTGGTGTCATCGGCGGCATGCTGGCGGCAACTTTTCTGGCCATCTTCTTCGTGCCCCTCTTCTTCGTGATGATGCTCCGCTTGTTCCGGGTGACACCCCGGCGCCGACATGAACCTCCCGCGGCTCCTTCCCTCGAACCGACCGCCAGCCTTCCATTGGATACAAAAACCGGCCATCGCCCCGAACTGTCGGGCAAAATTTAAATACCGAGCGGCATCCGTCTTCGGGTGCGATAAATCGTGCCCCACCCGTCACGGGCGAGCAGCGGCTCCTTGCCTCCAGCCTCAAACTTAGGGAGCCTGCGTTACCCGCAGTCGCATGAAGTGCTTTTGTGTGCTCGCAGGCAGGCTGTCCTGCACCGTGATGGTGCTGCCGTTCGCACCGGCCGCGCTAGAGATGACCTGGGTGTAGCCCGTACCCGAATTCCAGGTCATCAAGTCCGAGGAGACCTCGACGATATAGGTGATGTCGGTGATCGAGGCAGGCGCGAGATACGTCAAGGTAAGGTGACCATTGCTGATCACTGCCTGCGGAAGGTCCGAAGGCCGGGCGGTGGCAGGATTCAACTGCAAGGCGTAGGCGAGAAGATTCGGCACCCCCGAGCCATAGGGATCAGCGGTGGGACCCGTGGTGGCTGCATCGGACAACTGGGCTGTGGTAAAGTACCTCGCCTGCCATGCCCCAAAACTGGATGTGCCTGATCCCGAACCTGAGGAAGAGCCAGAACCCGAGCTTGATCCCGTGCTTCCCGTTCCGCCGCTCACTGGAGCCGCGGACGTGGTCACGAAGATATTGGAGTAAGCGGATGAGCCGATGGTGTTGGTCGCATCGATCCTATATTCATAGCTGGTCCCGGCGGTCAAGCCGCTGGCATTCGTGTAACTCAAGGCCGATGCCGGGGCCGTGCCTAATGTCGTCCAATTTCCGCTTGTCCCCGGGGCTCTTTGAATATTATAGAAGGTTGGGGGCGAGCTGCTCGAGGGCTCAACCCAGTTTAGCGTCACACTGCTTGAGGACACCGAACTGGTGGATAACGAAGTGGGCGCAGGCGGCGCCGTGTTCGAAACCGCTGCCGTGATGGTGATGCTGACGGACGCCGAGGTCGTGCTTATTCCATTGCTATCTGTGGCAACCGCCGTGATGACATGGGAGCCGACGCCCAAGCCGGAGTAAGTGAGAGTGAAAGGCGCGGCGTTGACAGTTCCAAGACTGGTCGAGCCATCGAGAAACTGCACCGCTGTTACGCTGGCGCCCGAACTTCCCGCCGTCGCGCTTAAAGTGACATTGCTACCGCTCGTGTAAGTGGCGTTGGCCGTGGGAGAGGTCAACGTCACGGTCGGCCCACCCGTACTGGGTGAAAGGCTGGCTGTGCCGCCAATGGTGCCGTTGGCATTCAGCTGCGTGATGCCTGACCAGCCCTGAATACGCCAGCGGCAAAGTCCCCCATGGTTGGCCTCGTCGTTGCAATAGAGATAAACATTTCCATTGGTGTCCTGGACCAAGGTCGAGGCAAAGTCGTTTCCTGCGAAGCCATTTTGGCTCTGAAAGCTATCGGAGCCGGGCCATCCCACCGTACCGAACCGACCGACCATCAAGCCGTTGTCATAAAAGTTCAGCCACTGGCCGGCTTGCTCCTGCTTCCAGAACTCACCATGGTAGCCGCAGACGATATTTTTCCCAAGGGTCATCCCGACATCGCCCGCATAGGTGACACCGTTGCCGATATCAAAATGCCCGTCCTGCGGAAACCATCCGTTGTAGGTGCTGGTCGTGCTGGGGGCCGCGCGCCATTTCCAGGCGGTTCCACCCACGGGTATTCCGCCGAGGTGGTAGCCGGTGTCCTGCTGATTTCCGTCATAATTGACCACCACGCCGGAAGCCGTAATTTCGGTGCGTTCCGCAAAGGCGCCCCAGGGTACCGGGTCGTTCGTGGCCAGCGGCGTCGTGGCAATGAGGGCCTTCGAACCCCAGGTCGGGTTGTTGTTGGAATCGAAACCGGTCAGCGGCTGCGAATAGAAGCTGAGGGTTGAACTGGTAGCGACGTTCGACCGGAGCGTGCCGTCCGCATAGAGACGCGGGTGATTATTAAAGGCAATCCCGGTGAAGCGCGCCGGTCCGGTCGCGGGTAACTCAAACAAGTCCCAGCCGCCGACGGCATAATTATTCATGAACCCATAGGTACGCCCGTTGGACAAGGTAACGACGTTATTCCAGCCATTCCCGAAACCAAAATAGAGATGCGTGCTGTCATTGGGCAATCCATAGGCCCAATTCTTCACCGCCGTCCACGATCCATTCGTTCCTCCGAGCGGCAACGAATAATTGACGGAATACTCCATGAACGAGTCAAAAGTCCGCGTGGTATCGGCGAGATCCACGGTCGCCTGATAGGAAACGTCGAGATAAGCGATCTGTTCAATGTAAATGAGGGTGTTGCCGTTAATGCTGAAATGTAACGCGCGTCCATTGCCCCCGTCTCCCACCCAAAAAGTGTTGTCGGGCTGAAAGGCTACAAAGGTCTGATTACCAAAATTGTTATAATTGGCGATCTGCGCATTAAATTCGAAGGTGTGGGTATTGAGGGTCGGACCATTGACCGCCATGCCCCCGAGAGTTCCGTAAGTCCAGACCGAGGCGCCTGTCTTGTTATTAAACGCCTTGATCTGCTGGCTGCTTCCGCTGTCGTTGACCAGCAGCAGGGAATCGTCCGCCGAGACACCCAGCGCCGCCGGGTTGACCAGCCCCGTGATGGTCGCATTGATCGTCGCCCTCCCATTCGCGAACGTGTAGCGATGAAGAACCGGCGGAGTTGTATTGGAAACGACCCAGACATCCCCGTTGGCCGTCGTGGCCATGCGGCCCGGATTTGCCACGGTGAAACTGCCGAGCGAGCTTCCCTGCACCTTGTCAAAAACCCGGACGACGTTGAGATTCCCGTGGCTGACAAAAAGATCGCTTCCTGTTTGCTGAACGGCCAGCCCCGCGGCGGGATTAGCCTGGTTGGCGGCTGCGTCGAAATCGACGCTGCTATTGTACTTCTGATTGGTGCCGGTCGGCTTGGTTCCCTTGGGGAAAGTGTAGCTGCTGCCATCGCTATTATTAAAGGCGATGACGTAAGTATCGGATGGGTTGTTAAGTCCTCCATTAACTTTTGCCCAGTAGCTGCGCGTAGCGTCCGCAGTCACAAAGTTGAAGCAGGAGAAAGGATCCCCGAAATTGGTTTGTATTTGGTTGGCGACCTGAGGAGTGCCGAGCGCGAAGCTATGAAAGGGGTCCTGCGCTTCGTTGTATCCCACCGCATAGAAGGCATTTCCTCCTCCGACGGCCATATCGAGCATTTTCCCAAAGGCGCGATGGACATTCGGTCCGGATTGATTGGCGGAAGTGTTGCCGATCGTTCCGTCCCAGATGTATTGGACATTGTGATAGATGAGCTGGATCTGATAATTGCTGCCGGCGGCCATGGCAACGCCGCTATCGTTCTTCCCATCCCAAACTCCATAATTCATGCCCTGCTGGTATTGAATATTATTCCACAACGTCCGTATGAGCGCCCCGGTCGAGGTGTTATAGACCCCCGCACTCGTTACCGAGGCTTGAGGGAGGTTAAAGGAGAATTGGAGCCGTCCGGCGACGTTGGTAATTCCATTGGAAATCGTCAGCGCAAGGGTGGGATGATACGAGCGAGTGAAGTTGCGGGCGGTATAGAATTGATAGTTGTTATAATAGCTACTTTGATTGTTCGTGGGGCTGAGACGGAAGAAAACGTAACGAGTAGCGCTCATGGGGAGAGCCGTGAATGCTGAATTCGTGTACTGCTTTTGGACAAAGCTGACCAGGTTGCTTCCCGAGTAAGTATAAGCCTGGTTGGGAGTCGATTGCGGCGTAACGAACTGGGCGTCCAGGAGGACGTTCGCCGTATCGTTGGTTCCCTCGTACCAGTCGGAAGTCAAAACCGCATTGCTGCTGGTGCTGACCCGGTTCAATCCATAAAGCTGGATGTTGACGGTGGGGGCGTTATTTATCTGCTCCAGATAAAAGGAGATGGTCGCGCCGGTGACCTGCTGACCCGGGGCCAGATAAGGGAGAGCAAAAGGTTCCACCATGTCCGAGGTGGCCGTGCCGTAACTGTTGTTCAGCTCGCCCACCTGGATGCTGTCACCGGTGCCGTAAGCGCTGTTATTCAACATTCCCTGCGTCACCATGGCGTCGGTGGTTTCGCCCTCGATGATTGCTCCGGCTCTGGCGGGGCAAACCAGCGAGGCTAAAAGGGCTGACAGTAAAAGGAAGCGGGCGATGGTTTGGGTCATAACATTTCGTTTGTTCGTAGGAAGAAAGCAAAGGGGTTCACATCTGCAAGTGCAGTGCGCTTGGGGTGAACTTTGGCCTGCGGACTGAACTCCACTCGGCATGCAATTGGTAACTCGGCTTTCCATGTACTGATTGATTAGCGTGCGCCGTGCCAGCAGGAGTAATAACCCTCGATTACATCATCCACAAGAATCTCTCCTAAAGAGTCTTACGTGTTTTTTTGGAGATGAACCAAGCGTGTATTATTCCAAATACGCTGTCTCGGATCACGACAATGGTGACCGATTTAGGCGTATAATGTTCCCCCTTTCTCGACGCCCTTCCTTAGAGGTCGTAGGACGGTAGCGATGCCGATCCAGTATGGCTAGCGCAAAGGAGTAATTTTCTCACCAAATTCAACGGAAAAGACGTGTTTGATATCAACGCCTTTATTGCTGCCGATTTGCACACACCCGAGTGGGCGTCGTGACGGGCCAAGTCGGAGGTGTAGCCTGGAAAGCCCGCTCAGGAGTTCAAGCCGTAGGCCATCCGCCACAGGGGATTTTTATGGGCGCTGAACCCGTAAGCTTCCGTCCATGATTCGACCGCGATGGGCATGTTGGGAGCACAGGCGTAGTAGGCCCAGGCACGCTCGTAGGCGGTGATTCGGTGCTTCAACTTTCGCCGCCAAGGAAGCACGCCCATCGCCTCCGCCTTTCCCTTCCAACCCGGCCGGGTTGCTTCCAGCCACGGACGGCGCATGGCCGTTCCGTGAATAATGAGTTTTAAAATATCCTTGGGCCTCAGATCGCCTTGCCGGGAGTGGGGAAAGGGGCGGTTGAGGTAGGCCTCGTTTCCGCCGCCAAAATCGATGCGCTTGGGTGAGATGGAAAAGACGGTTCCGCCATCCCTGATTCGCTCGCGGACCAGAAGATTCAAGACGTCCTGATCCAAAAAAGGAAAGATCGTATCTTCATGCATTTCCTTCACGCCTTTAAAAATCCCGTCGCAGATCGTGAACAATCGCTTTAAGAACGGAAGATCGCGGGGAATTTGAAAAGCCAGAAATCCGGAATTCACATAAGGATGGGGCGGCAAACCAAACGTGGTGATGCCTGCACGTTTGCCTTGCTCTCGAATCCAGATGTCGTTCGGATCGAATCGCTGGTGGTCTTCGGTTGAAACGACCATTCCCTCCCCAATGGCGTCGGTCACGATTTCGAAGGGCCGCTCCACGACAATGTCGCCGTCCATGTAGATGTAATCGCCCGGCTCAAGTTCAATCAACGCGGCGATCCGCTTGATGAAGGGGTGAAGGAGCTGACCGGGGTCGATCGTTTTGCGATACTGCAAATCGGGCGCCGGGAGCGCCACGCCCGATGGAAGGTCCTGATGGTGGGAAATCAGAAACCGCCCTTTGAAGCCGTTTTCCCTGGCGCTATTATAAAGCGCCCATGCTCCGGGAAGAAATTTTTGGTCGACAACGGTTATGATCGTTACGTTTTGGCCAAAATTAGAATTTTGATCGCGATCCATGGTCATTGCAACGAGCTTTTATTTCATTCATTCCTTGAGGCGCGTTCCGGTCATTTACGCAAGGCACTAAAAATATCAGGAACACCTCCGAGAGCAGGCCGCTTCCGGCTTCTTAATAACGGCTCGGTTGGCACAATGAAAGCAATAAAGCTGCGGCGTCTTGCCCGCAAGTCGACTGAAAAGCCCGCGAACCGCCGCGGCAAATCTCTCTGTTTTGCGCTCGCCGTTGGTCGTCCCAAGCGCTCAGCCAACGCCAAGCCGAAAACCGGGATTTACTTACCAGGAGGCTCGACTATGCTCTAAGCGACCATGTCTCAATTGATTCTCGAAGCCGGGCGCACCGAGCAGCAATACTGGCGCGATCTTTGGCGCTACCGGGAGTTGTTCTACGTTCTTGCCTGGCGCGACATCTCCGTCCGCTACAAGCAGACCACGATCGGCGTTCTCTGGGCTCTGATTCAGCCCTTGGCAACGATTCTTATCGGTTCGTTCATCTTTGGAAAGGTCGCCGCGTTGCCCTCGGATGGCGTTCCCTACATGCTTCTCGTCGCCGTGGGGCAGTTGCCTTGGCAGTTTTTTTCCAATGCCCTCACTTCCTCGAGCCAAAGTCTCGTCAGTAATTCCAACCTGATCTCCAAAGTCTATTTTCCCCGCCTTATCGTCCCGGCCAGCGCCGTGGTCACCACCCTGGTCGACTTCCTGGTCGCATTCCTGCTGACCGTGGGGATTATGGCCTATTATCACTTTGTTCCGCCGGTGCAAATTTTGCTTCTCCCCTTATTTATTGTAATGGCATTCCTGACGGCCCTCGGGCCCGGCCTCATCATTACGGCGCTGAATGTCAAATACCGCGATTTTCGTTATATCATTCCGTTTATTGTCCAATTCGGCATATACATTTCGCCCGTTTTCTATACCAGTTCCCTGATCGACAAGTACGGCGTCGGTCATCGGCTCCTTTTTTCCCTGAATCCAGTGGTCGGTGTGATTGACGGATTCCGTTGGGCGATCTTGGGCGGCAAGAGCGAACTTTATCTCCCGGGATTTCTCCTCTCCCTTGCCACCACCGCCCTGCTTCTCGTGATCGGCATCCGGTACTTTCGCAGCACCGAGCGGACTTTTGCCGACGTGATCTAATCTCCCCTTTTTTCCAAGACGACTTCGTTATCCCACCCTTATGTCTGAATGCGCCATCAAGGTTGAAAATATTGGGAAGAAATACAGCCTGCGGCATCAAATCAACCGTAACGAGGGTCTGCGCCACGTCCTGCAACGTTCCCTGAACTCAATTTTTAAAAAGTCGGACGGATCTTCAGACGATGAGGATCAAGCCAACGCGGTGGAGGATTTTTGGGCGATCAGGAACGTCTCCTTTGAAATCAAAGCGGGTGATGTCATCGGCATTATCGGACGCAACGGCGCGGGCAAATCGACCCTGCTTAAAATCCTCAGCCGCATCACAGACCCGACCGAGGGACGCATCACCCTCGACGGCCGCGTGGCAAGCCTTCTGGAAGTCGGCACCGGGTTCCATCCGGAACTCACCGGGCGCGAGAACATCTATCTCAACGGCACCATCCTAGGGATGACCCGGCGGGAGATCCTGAAGAAGTTCGATGAAATCGTCACGTTTGCCGAAGTGGAGAAATTTCTCGATACGCCGGTCAAACATTACTCGAGCGGAATGTATGTGCGTCTTGCCTTTGCCGTGGCGGCCCACCTCGAGCCGGAAATCTTGGTCGTTGACGAGGTGCTGGCCGTGGGCGACGTCCAATTCCAACAGAAGTGCCTCGGCAAAATGCAGGACGTTTCCCGGCAGGAAGGCAGGACCGTCCTTTTTGTCAGTCACAACATGTCGGCCATTTCCTCACTCTGTAACCGTGTGATTTTGCTGAACAAGGGGACCATTCAATTCCAGGGATTGCCGCAGGAAGGCATTGACCTCTACATGGCCAAGGTGACCCAGCGAGAGGCGATGTACGTCGGAAAGAAATCCAAGACAAATCCCAAAATTACCCGCGCTGAAATCGACTGCTCCCTGTCCAAAGCGGTCCACGAAAGCGGAAAGTCCTGGAAGATAACCTTCGACATCGATTATCCGAAACCGGTCCTCAAACCGTGCCTTGCCTTTCAAATCTTCAATCAATTTCAACACCCTATTCTACGCATGAATGCGTATGACTCCGAGGTCGAGGTCCAGCAGGGGATAGGCGTAACGACGGTGGAATGTACGATTCCCAGGCTCGATTTGAATGTCGGCAATTATTCGGTCAAGGTTCATCTCAGCGAACCTCCGGGCGGCGAAGTTTTTGACGTGATCGAAAACGTCTGCACGTTCGAAGTCGTCGTCCTGAATAAAACGACTTATTGGGGCTGGAAACCGGGAGAATGCGCTTATTTTGTCGACGGCAATTGGTCGAGCAAAAAAGCGCTCCCTTCCGGCAAATCTTAGACTCCGCGCGGTCGGGCCGCCGACTCCGTCAATGGCTCTCCATGGCCTGCAGGATGGTCTGCGCCGTATTTGACCAGGTCCACGCGGTCGAGGCTCCGCCCGAGGCATCCCGCTTAAAAATCGTTTCGCCGGCAAAATCAGCTTCCATCAAACGGGCGAGCGAGCGGTAATCCCGACTCGGATAACGACAGACGGGGAGATTCCCGCCCTGGCGCAGCAGAATCTCGGAATAGGCGGGGATGTCGGAGCAAAGAACCGGTTTGCCGAGGGAGATCGCTTCCGCCAACGGGAAACCGTAGCCCTCGTAAAGGCTGGGCAAAAGAAAGGCATGCGCGGTATGGCGCAAAAGGTCCATCTCCTCATTCGACAAATGAGAAACCACAATCAACCGGCCTTGCTCGATTAGCCGCTCGAAATCGCGTTTAAAAGCAAGCGACCACCGGTGCTTTTTACCCAGTCGCCCGCAGGTCACGACCACCGGAAAAGTGGCACGGGCGATACCCAAGGCCTTGGTCAATATATCATGCCCCTTGTGCGCGCCGCCTATCGCAGGATAGAGATAGAAGCGGTCTTCGACCAGTCCCCGCGCGGCAAGAATCCGGGCGAAGACTTTCGGGCATTCAACCTTCTCAACGGGAAAGGGGGCCAGGGGCGCAGCTACGACTCGCTTGGGATCAACCGAATAGGCCTCGAGGATTTCCTGACGGGTGAACTCGGAGTTGGTGAAAATCAATTTTGATTTTTCCACCCATTTCCGACATCGACTCTCGAGTAAATCGGGGTCGAGAAAGTTCTGGGGATATTTCCGCCAATTCAAATCGTGGATAAAAAGAGATGCCGGGACCGGGCGTCTCGGGGGCGCCATGACTTGCGGAAAATTCACCAAGACGGGTTGAAGAGAAGCATCCGGCATCTTCTGATTCAATTCGCTCCAGAGAAAGTCGAAGAGACCCCGTCCTTCCGACCGCCGCGCGATTTCGTAGCGCAGGCGCCGCCAGGAAAAACGAGGGGGCGTGAGATCGAGATAGTCGTTCGGCTCGGTGGAGGGCAACGCTTGAGCTAAAGAGTGGATGACATGCGACAAACCCGCCACCTTGACCGGGGACGTCGTCGTGCGCCGGAAAGCGGCAAGCAATTCCAGCGTGACCCGGCCCACGCCACCTGAAGCGCCGAAGGTGTCGAAGTAGATCACGAGGCCCACCTCTGAAGCGGCCCTGCATTGATTTCGGCCATAGTTCTTCCCAGCGGATTTCCGGGCAGATAAATGCCGGAGTGTCCGTTCCGTGCGGTGGTCGAAATGAAGAATAAAAACATGGGAACGGCGCAGGTTACTCTTGGATCGTCGAAAAAGACAACTCTCATGCCTCGATGGGTCCGACTTTGGACGAATGGTTTTTCATCCTAAAAAAGAGAAGTCTCCGCGGAATAACCAGGATTTACTTGTCGAAGGGCCTACCCTATGTTTCACGCGATTATGTCTGGCCGACTTCTTGATCTTTCTCCTGCTTCCGTTCGCAAAAGGGCCTCCCTCCGCGACTTCGGCCCTTTTTTCATCTTAAAGTGACTCGCGTGAAGGCTCCGGCTTCCGATTCCATGGAAATAGTCTATGTGATGAATTACATTCCATGGTTTGGCCGCCATACCGGATACGAACGGCTGGCTTCCCACATGGAGAAAGCCGACGTTCGGACCCGCATCTGCCGGCCGCTCCCCGGATGGCTGCCCTACACGCTCGGCAAGGCGATGAGCCTGTGGCGGGGACATGGCAAACTCCGCCAGCAGGAAGCCTTCGCCCGGGCTTGCGCCGAGTGGGCTTTGCATCGGGATAAGCGGCGACTGGCGCATTTGATCTATGGGGAAGGAAATGTGCCGTTTTGGAAGGACGTCTCCCCTTCGCTGCTGGAGCGGACGGTGCTTTCCCTGCATCAACCGCCGTCGCTCTGGAACAAAACCTCGGCTGACTTTCTCTCCTATTATCATCACGTCATTGTGCTCTGGCAAAAAGACATCGACTGGTTTCAATCTCACTTGGGCAAGGGCGTCGTCTCTTTTATCCATCACGGCGTCGATACCGATTTCTTTTCTCCAGGCGACCCGGCAGCCGGTCGACCTTCCAGGATTCGCCTTCTTTATGCCGGCGTTCACCTGCGCAATCTTCCCATGCTCGGCAGAATCATTCGCATCCTGAGTGAGCGCCATCCTGATCTTCAGTTCGACCTGCTGATTCCCGTCAACCGTCGCTCCGATCCTGTCCTGATCGAACTTCAGAACAATCGGCAGGTCACCTGGCATGCGAATCTCGACGACGAACAACTGCGGGATCTTTATCGCCAGGCCTATCTGATGGTCCTGCCCATGAATGACAGCGGCGCCAACACCGCGGTGATCGAAGCGCTCTCCTCCGGCCTGCCGATTGTCACCACCGATGTGGGAGGAATCCGCGATTACGGAGGAGGCACCTTATTTCCCGTGGTCGACAACAACGACGATGACGCGATGGTCGGCCTGATTGAAGACTATCTCTCACGCCCCACCCTGCGCGAGGAAGCCGGCGCCCGCTGCCGCTCCTTTGCCGAAACGAAGTTAGCGTGGCCGTTGATCGTCCAAAAACATCTCGATTTTTATCGCCAAGTGATGGGTTAGAAGGGACGCCCCCTCAACCCTTGAGAGTCTGCCACCCCTTGCCCATTACCCGCTGAACAAACGGTGCATCGGAAGTCGCGAGATAGTTCACCGACTCCCACGAGGTATCGAGCACCACCGGTTCGCCCGGCGGGCGCAACTCGAGACCGAAGAGCGTGTAACCAATCGAATAGACCGTGTAGCCAAAACCGGCAAAAAGCTCGGGCAGTCCGGTGCGCCCCTGATCATGATCCTCGTAGATCACATGACGCACCCGCTTCTCCTGGAAGAGCCGATGGGCGCCCTTGATCACTTTCGGTTCGTGGCCCTCGACATCGATCTTGAGCAGATTAAAAGTCGCGGCCGGAAACAGGTCATCGAGCATTTCCACCTGGACCTGATGTCGCGCGATCACGTCGGTTCCCGCGTTCGACGAGGCGATGCTGGCCGTGCCCTGGTTCATCCCGAAATAACCGGTCTCGATCAGCTCGGCCGTCCCGCGAGCGTCACCAAGGGCGCAGGCGTGGACCACCACGGTGGCCGTATCGGGAGTCTGGGCGATCCGGGTCACGTTGGCCTCGAGCTTCGGGCGGATCTTCGGATGGGGCTCGAAGGCATGCACGGTTCCGTTCTTGCCCACCCGGGCCGCGAAAAGATTCGTCATATAGCCAATGTTCGCGCCGACATCCAGAACCTGATCGCCGGGCTGGAGCAGCCTCCACGCACATTCACTGACCGCGATGTCGAAGACCCGCTGCTTGTAAATTTCGCGACCGATACAATCGTCGAGATCAACCTGGATGTGGGTGCCCCAGGGAAAAGAGACCTCGGCCTGACCTGAGCCGGGCGGCGAAACCTGAAACCAGATCCGCCGAAGAAGGTTCGTCGGCGGAAACAGGTAGCAAGGTTTTAGCAGTCCTGAAGCAATGCGGTTCATCGGCGGTGGAAAGTATCGCAATAACGGACCCTTTGCGAATAGAAACATTTAGCCGATCGGCCTCCGAATTTGGCGAACGAAAACCGACCGCGGAAAATTAGATTCTAATATAAAGGTCCCTATAGGCTCCCATCATCCGCTCATTCGTATAGGTCCCGGCATTCTTGAATCCCAGCGTGATGATGCTCTCGCGAAAGGAACGATCCTCCAAAAGCTGAATGTCTTTGGCAATTTTCTCAAAATCGTCGGGCTCATGGACCAGCGCCCCCTCCCCCGCAACCTCGGGAACGGAAGTGCGATTACTGCAAATAACGGGACAGCCCGAGGCCTGCGCCTCCAGGACAGGCCATCCAAATCCTTCCGAGTAGGACATGAAGAGAAGGCAATGCGCGGCGCTATAGAGCGCCTGTAAAGTGTCGTTGTCCGGCCCGGCGATTTCGCAGAGGCGATCTTCCAAACCCAATGATCTCGCCAAGGCTTGCTCCCCGATTGAAAATCGTTCACCTGCAAACACAATTTTTCCCGGCCACGCGTCCTTGATGCGGGCCACGGACAACAACAAGGCGTCGCGATTTTTTCGTGGATGACCCGACCCGACATGGAGAACAAATCCCTGGTAGGGCAGCGTGATCCCAGCTCGCGTCAGGGCGTTCATGGCCTCGTCGCGAAGCAACGGACGATAAGGATAGTTGAGCGCCAGCGGTATCAGTTGGGAGCGCTCGGTCATGGCGGGGCCGGAAAGGCGAATCAGGTCCGACCGCGTGGATTGCGATACGCACGCCACAAAGGTAGCGTTGCTGATGCCGCGGAGAATCGCCGCCTGGAGGATCTTTCCAAATCCGCTCGCCGGGCAATAGGTGTCCTCTCCGAGCGCGCCACGTACGGCAAGAAGATCGTGACAGGTGACGAGGACGGGAAACCATTTCCGGGCGAGGGTTGCGTAGACGGAGTTGGCGTGATCGCAAATGTGTACCACGATTTTATGCTTGGGAAATTTTCGTCTGATCCGGGAAAGGCGCAGCGCCAATACCGGCGGGAAAAGAATATATTTGTCGATATACCCAAGCCATTTGGCCAGTGCGCCCTTTCGTCGAAGGCAGCCAAAATAACCCCCTGGAGAAATCGACTCCGTGATAAATCCGTCGGACTCCAATCCGGCCTGGACCAGGCTCTTGAAGCGCAACATGCTTTCCTGGCGATCCAGCGGATAATTTCCAAGGAGCACGACAACCGGCTTATCCGACGCTGGCGACAGTTTCATGATGACGAGATTCACCCCACCGTATCGGTCGCCGTCGAATGGCTGGATTCATCCTCGGTCTCATCCGAGTGGCTTTCATAATCATGCTCCTCTTCGGGAGGCACCACCCCTGCCGCTAGTGCGAGACCGGCCCCGAAAATGGCAAAGCCGAGGGTGGTGGGAACGCCCCACTGACCGTTGAGAATAAGCAGGCCGCACGCGGCAAAAATAAGGGCGGGAAGAATGTTGTCGCGACGAACGGCGGCCAGGACTTGCCGGGCGACGGCAACGGTCAGGGCAACGCGAAAGATGCAAAGGAGGATGCCAAAGATCGGACCACACTCAAAAATGAGACGGTCCCATTCTCCTTCCGGCCAATACAAATCGGCGTGCGACATCGCGGCGCCCGCGTTGGTCCCGATGCCGAGGCCATAACCGAAAATGGGCGCTTCGTCCGCGGAAAGAATTGGCTCGAGCACCGAGCCCGCGAAGCGGCCGACAAAACCTCCCGAGTCGCTTTCCGTCCCATTTGCATCCTTGATGCGCTGTTGAAGTTGCTCGGTCCCGGTCTGCACGACCTGCATGGACGACAGGATGGGAACGGCGATGCCGATCAGCACCGCGGCCACTATGATGCCCATCGCTCCTTTTCCCCGCGCGAGAACACACAGGACCGCAATGACGGCAACCAGGCCGATCGAAGCAAGGCAGGTGCGACTGCCGGAACAGGCGGAGGCGAGGAGAATGGCAAAAGTCACCGACCCCAGAAGCCAGATTTTATAGGTGCGCGCCTGAACGAACCCGTAAAATAAAAAGGAGGCGGTCAACGCGAAGAAAGCGCTCAATCCGGGCACAAAACTAAAGGTGCCTGAGGGGCGCACCGTTCCGTAATGGGTGGCCATCGCTCCCTTGTTCAAGAAACTGTCCGGTGGAGCGCGAAACTGTAGGACAACGAGGACAGCGATAGGAATGGTCACGTAGAATAAAAAACGGCCCATCGAGATGACATCATCGCGGTTCAAAATTTGTGGGATGAGGAAAATAAGCGGGATCTGCAGGAAGTCGGTGCGCAGGCCATACATGGTGACCAGTGGATTTCCCAGGCCAAAAATCGTGGAAAGGATGGCCGTCATGATCGCCAGCAGAATAGTGGGCACGAAGAAGGCATTGTTGAAGGTCAGCCGGTTTCTCCACGCCTCGTAATAGATCCAGACGACCAAAGGATCGCGAATGATCAACAGCGGCGAGTCGAGCGAGGGGAGAACCCATTTTCGCAAGGCGCCCTCGAAGACAAGCAGCCACAGGTAAAGCCAGATGAGATTGCGCAGCCGGTTCATCGCTGGACTCCTCCGGGCATTGAATCTCCGCTGAGCGAGGAGGTCAGCGCGGAGAGTATCCGGTCGGTGTAACGCTGCCACGGATACTCGTCCGCTTTTTTAACGGCGGCGAGGCGCATGTCCGGGAGAGAATCTCGGTTATCCGCCAGCCAGGATATTTTTTCGGCGATTTTCTCGGGGCTGCGAATCGGAACCAGAAATCCGGTTTCGCCCGGAACAATCAGGTCCTCGCCGCCGGTATTTTCCGTGATGATCAGCGGCAGGCCGTTGGCCAGCGCCTCCTGCTGGACCAGGGCGCGCCCTTCGGCCAGCGAGGGCAGGACGAGAACGTCGCAGCTCTGCATCAGCTGGAGAACTTCGCGATGAGGCCGGGTGCTCATGTAGGTGAAATCTTGATATTGGCTCCGGTAAAATTCCATGGGGGCAATCGCGCTTCCCATGACAATTAACTCAACATCCTGCCTTTTTAGCAATTTCATCGCAGCAAAAACATCCGCCAGGCCTTTGCGCTGCGTCAGGGAACCGGCAAACAAGACGCGAAGCTTGCCCGAAGCCGGAGCGGCGCGGCGGGCGGCATCGAGGTTCCTGGGAGGAGAACCGAACTCCGCGACGATGCAGCGTTTTTCCTGGCACATCGCCTGAGGCAACGATCGAAGCACGAAAAGACTGGGGCAAATGACCACATCGGCGAGGGCCAATTCCCCGGTTTTCCGTTCCATTTTGGCCAGGGAATCGCGGGTTCCCACCAGCGTCGGTTCCCATTCCGGCAACCGCTGCCGTTCTTCTTCCAGCAGCTTTCTCACCGTTTCCCAATAGGCAATGGGCAAATCGTAAAAGCATTTCAGGTTCAGCGCTTTCGCCGCCCGGAACGTTTCCAGGCAGCCATCTTCATAGCCATAAACGCCGGCCACCTTTGGGCCTGAGCGATGCCCTTTGATGCGGCGGGCGACCGCGCGATCAAGGTCCTGGTAGACCTGATCAACGCTCGCCCATCCTTTTTCATGCCGGCTCAGGAAAGACCATTTCAACTTCTGGGCGATGAGGCGCGTCGTTTCCCGTCCGGGGCGCGCCCACAGTTTCCGCGAAGAAATCGGATAAGTTCGACGCAGGCATTCAGCCCGAACCGGATTCGGCAAAAATCTCGTCCAGGTCGATTCCGGGAAACCGAGCGTGGTATGGAAAGTACCGAGCATCCCCCGCTCATCGAGCGCCCCGAGCACGTGACGAACATTCTGGTTGCCCGTGGGATGGACAAAATCAATCAGGAACGGTTCAGGCGTCATACAGTTCAAACCACAACTAGCCATTTTTACCGAGCATGGAACAAAATCGAGTTGCGATTTCCATCGTCCGGGACGAGGGCGATTTCCTGGGCAGACCGGCCGCCAGCCTCGACTCGAGCGTTTCATCCCAGCGATGAAACAACGGATCGGTGCTGGGCGGATCAGGCACGGCAAATCTCGACTGGCCATCGTCCCGCGTCACGATAACGGGCAAGCCGTGCTCCACCATGGCCGCGGCCGAGCCGCTTTTCCCAATAAGCTCCCACGCGGAAGCGGCAATCCCGAAGTCACAGGCCTGCATGAGAAGGGAGACCATTTCGGGAGATTGTTCGCCCAACATGACAAAGGAGATATCGGGATAATCGCGTTGTAATTGCGCCCAAACCTGCTGGCCGGCAGACCCCGTTCGACCCACGGATAAAAGAGAGATTCGTTTTCCGGCCTTTCGGGCCGCGCTCATCAGGGTGCCCAGGAACGGTTCAGGTTTCCACTCCGGATAGAGGCCGCCAAAAAAAAGGCCCAACCACCACTCACCTCGATTGCCGGGATTAATGCCTGCAGCCCCAAGTTGACGGGGAAAGCCCGGAGCGAGACTCGCATCGACGATGGGAATATTCCCAAAAAGAGGCAGCGACGACGAGGCGATGCCGAGACGTCTCAAGGCTTCGACGTAAAGGGGATTGGACGTCGTCACGAGACACGGTTTTATCCAATGAAAGAGGCGTCGGATGCTGAGGCGCTGCAGCGCTCCGACCAGACGGGACTTCAGCCCGGCTTCGGGGGCCATCCCGATCCATAGCTCATGAAACATGATGTGCGTCGGGCAACCGGTCAGCAGCGTCTGAAAGTAGGGAACCAAATTCCAGACGATCCCTTTAGGGTTGAAACCATAACAGACAAATTGAAGGCTCAACCAATCAGGCTGGAATTGAGTTCGAAAGGTTGCCGCGATCTTGATTCGCTGCGGCCAGGAAAGAGATGAGGGCAGGCGCAAGGAGATAAGTTTTTTCCCACTCACGAGCTCGGCCGATTCCACCGGCTCCGAGACATAGGGATCGTTGAGCGCGATGATCCGGCATTCATTTCCCAGCGGCACGCACGATTCAGCGAGGGAACGGGTGTAGTCGCCCACGCCATCTTTCCCCGATTGCAGGCTGCCACAAAGAAATAAAATGCGCATACGATCGATGGGGACTGCTCCTCTCCGCATTGAAGCGGAAAAAAGGATCTTTTACTCTAAAAAATCGAGAGAGAGGCAATCGAGTCGCGCGATTCGGTTCCACTTGCGAGCGGTTCCGCAAGTGTGTTTATCTTACCGTGACCGCGGGCGAGCCCCGTTTTGGAAAACTTCCTCTTATTACCGTGCCCCTCTCTTCTCGAATCGCAGGAGCCAGCGCCTTTTTCCTGGCGGCCGCCTTGTTCTACGCCCCCCTGGCCTACGGTTGCACGCGCCCCGAGATGCTGCCTGCCCTCTTTGGTCTCCTCATGGCTTCCATCCTCATGGGGATGCTCGGTTTTTTGGCCATGAGACACCGCCCTGCCATCCCTAAGTTAGTGGTGATTTGCGTAACAGCCATCCTGATTCAAGGCTGGTGGATGACGTGGAATCCCGTTTTCGTCTCGATCGTCTCCGCGGCCGGCGGAACGGTGAACGCCACCCTGGAAGACGTTCGCCTCTCCTCCTATAATTCGATGACGGTGACCAGCCTGTTGCTGCTCTCCTTCGCCGTCCTCTGCGAGCTCTTCGGCGACTCGACTCTGCGGCGGTTCATTCTGATGGCGGCCGCTTTCTCGGGAATTTTGATCAGCGTGATCGGCATTATCCTGAAGGTCGTCGGAGACCCGCTCATGCTTTACATTTGGAAGCCGGCCGACAGCAATTGGAACGACTTCGCTTTTTACCGCTATCATGGGAATGCCGGCGCTTTCCTGAACCTGGTCTGGCCACTGATCCTCGTCTTCACGCGGCGCGCTTTTTCTCCCCCGGCCAAATCGGTCGCCCAAAAAGTCTTCTGGATGTTCGCCTCCCTGGCCTGCGGCAGCGCCCTCTTTCTGAATGCCTCGAAGGCGTCGCTGGTCATCGGATTGCTGATCCTGCCCTGGCCTTTTTCGACCGGCCTGATGCGGCTGAAGGCAAGGACGCTGTTTGTCCTGGCTGCCTGCACCGTTTTTATTCTCGCCGCGGGGCTGGCGGCTTCGTCCCGGTTCGCCGATGAAGCCGCCTTTCAACGGATGACCAACGCCTACGAGGTTTCCATTTCCTTTGACGGGAGACGGGCGGCTTACGAGGAATACCTGAATGCCCTACCCGCGGTCGGCTGGTTTGGCCTCGGCCCCGGCATATTTAAAATCGCCTTCCCGTATCAGTTGAGTGCGATGCGCAATGTGGGTGAAGGCGCGGTCCACGATTTCGCCCATGAAGATTATCTGCAGACCGTCCTGGAATGGGGATGGTTGGGGACGGTTTGGTGGACCCTTTTGGTCGCGGTCGGCCTCTACCGGGCGATCCGGACCTATGCGCGCCGGGAGCTTTTCCCGAGCAAAACGGACCGGCATCTGGTTCTGGCCGCGATTCTCGGTGTTTGCGGCACGCTGGTCCAGGCCGCGATCGATTTCCCGCTCCAGGTCGCCTCGATCCGGCTCTTCTTCCTGGTCCTGCTGGCCTTCTGCTGGGCGTCGCCCAACCTGCTGAGTGCGCCGACGGAAGAGGTCTCCCCGCGGAAACGTTATCGTTTGCCCATACCGACCGACATGGCCAAGCTTAAAACCAGCTCTCGCCAACCTTGATGATGTCGCCCGGTTCGATTTCGAAAGGGGCTATATCGGAGGAATCGGCCATCGCTCCCGCCTTGACCTTGAAGATGGTGGGCTTGCCTTTGACCATGCGTTTGACCTTGACCCCGTTCTGGCTGGCGATACGGGTGAAACCTCCGGCCAGGAGAATGGCGTCCACGATGCTCATGTGCGTTCCCTCGGGAATTTCATAGATACCGGGCCGTTGCACCTGGCCCAAAATGGAAAAGGTGCTCTTGCGATACTCCAGCACGGTCAACAAAACGTGAGGGTCCTTGACGAAGCCCGCCGCATAACGCTTTTGAATCAAGTCATTGGCCTCCGCCACGGTTTTGCCGCCGAGGGCTACGGTGCCGATCAACGGAAGAATCACCGTCCCGTCCGATCCCAAACGGGTCCGGGTGCGCAGATCATCCTCATTATAGACGGAGACATCGATGACATCGTAGGGCGAGAGCATGTAGGTGCTCGATACCGTTGCCGTTGGAGAAACAGGGCTTGAAGGTGAGCCTACGTCCGCTGCATTTAAAGTGACCATCAGCATGGCCACCCAGACGCCAATCAAGTGCAATGAGAAGGGCCAACCACGGCGGCCAGGTTTACTTTGCATTTTTCTCCTTGGGCTTTTGTCCATATGAATAGCCATAAGCGTAAGATTTGAGAGTGTGCGCGGCCAGGTAGTTGAGAATAAGACCCAACGGTTTTAATTTGCTACTATAAATTTTTTGCAAGGCCGCCTTGCTTTCGCTGACGGGGGTTTGGGCCGCGCGAACCACCAGCAGGATTGCATCGGCCTTGGGCATGATGAGCATGGTGTCGCTCACCGCGTTCAGAGGCGCGCTGTCGATGACCACCCGATCATATTTACTCGCCGCTTCATCCAGGAGCAGGGGCATGCGAATGCCGGAAAGCACTTCCGCCGGAGAGTCGGCCGGCGTGGTCGTCAACAGAAGTTCCAGCGTCGGAACGGGAGACGGAACGACAGCCGAGGCAAGGGTCAAACGGCCGGTGAGGACACTCAACAGGCCCTTGCTTCCCTCCACGGCGGGGACATTGAAATATGTGTGCAGCGTCGGAAGTCGAAGATCCGCATCGATGAGCAAGGTTTTCAGTCCGGCCTGGGCGAATGCGACCGCAAGGTTCGCCGCGCAAAAGCTCTTTCCTTCGCCCGGAATGGCACTGACGACCAGGATCGTCTTGAACGGGTTTTCCCGGTCCTGAAGAAGGAGGGAAGCTCGCAGTCCTCGAAAGGATTCCGCGACGAAGGATTGCGGGTCCGAAAATGTGGGCAGCACCGACTTCGCGTCCGATTCCTTAAGAATGGGCACCGCCGCAATGACGGGCAGGTTCAACAGACTCTCGGCCTGGGAAACGGTCCGTACCGACGTATCCATGAAGTAAAGTCCAAAGATGAAACCAAGCCCGCCGAGGAGCCCGATGAAACCGCCAACCGCAACCGCCTTGGTTTTACTGGGGCGAACGGGTGCGTAGGGCATCTGCGCCTCGTCCACCACGCGGAGGCCGGGAATGGTCACATGGACGGCAGCCTGGGCTTCCTGAAGTCCCTTCAGCATGTTATTCAACTGGGTCCGATACGATTCGGCCTCGCTTTTCAGCATCGTGTAATCACTATTTGTGCCGCTCGACGTGCTGGCGTCCGCTTGCGCCTTGTCAATTTCACTCCGCAATTCCTCGACCAGCTTCTCCGCCTCGATCAGCTTGGGATGACTTTCCCCGTAACGCTCTTTCAGCAGGGTGACTTGGGCCTGCGCGTCGATATAGCGTTGGTTCAAGTCTTTCAGCCGGTTGCCAATGACATCCTCGGGATTTTCGATGGAGGTGCCCATGTTATGAGTCGCCTGATACTCCCGAAGGGCGGTTTCGGATTCCGACACCTTTTGTTGAAGCCGCGTTACTTCTTTTTGCAGATAATCCGAAAGAGTCTTGGACCCGCCCGTTTGCTGGTCAAATTCCTGGGAAATGGATTCTTCCGCCAGCCAGTTGGCGAGTGATTGCGCCATCTTGGGTGAAGGATGCTCCACGGTGATGTCGATCAAACGGGTCAACGGTCGAATGTGGATTGACATCGATCCCGCGAGGATGTCCGTCGCGGTATCTTCGGAAACCGAAGAGGCGGTGCCTCCCACCAAAAAATCGGGGTTCTCGTTCAGGTGCTCACTTTTTACCACTCTCTCCGGCAGATCTCGGGTCTGGAGCAACTGCTCAAAGGTTTTGATATTATCTCCCGTGGTGTCGTCCGTTTGCCCGGTGCTCGCGCCGTCCAAGTGAGAGTCCTGCGCCGGGACAACGATGGTCGACTTCGCCGAATAGATGGGGGTCTGAAAAGCGGCGTAGAGATAGCCGCCGAAAACACCGAGCGCAACGCCTCCGGCCAGCCACATCCAATGCTTGAGGCAGAGTCGCGTAAGGTGGTCGTAATCGAGGGAGAGAGGAGCGCTTTCTTTTTCCGGCGAACTCCGGCTCGAGGGGGCTTTACGGGGAGGATTCATATGCGGCAAAAAACCTCAATAGTTGGCGCGAGCCTATCCGTCCCCGTTGAACAACAAAAGAAAGAATGTGGGAAATCCAAGTAGTCCTTAAAACTGAGCCGAGACGGAAACGCCCAACTGATTATCGTGATAGCCGCCGCCGGGAGTGTCCGTTTCGTTATCGAGATATTGGTAATAGATGGCGACCGAGGTCCACTCCGTGGGAGAAAACGAGAGCGAGGGCCGGTAGACGAAATTGTCCTGGGTGTTGCCGTAGGAGGAATTACCGCCCGTTTGCACCGCGCTGCCCGTGTCGGTCTGGTACATGGCGTGCGAGTAATTGAAGCTGAGTCCGAAATAGAACCGCTGCACGATGCGCTGGGTCGCGGTAAGTCCAACCCCGGTTGTGACCGAGGTCTGCTGGCTATCGGCGGTGGAGGCGGCCACGGTCTGAAAGGCATTGACGGATAACCGCGTCGAGTCGAAAGGAGCATAGGCAACTCCCGCGCTAAAAACCGGATTCGTGGCGGCGCCGCCCTGATCGTATTGCCGAAATTCTGCGCCGCCTTGCGCCGAGAAACCAATTTTCTCCGTCGCCTGGTAATTCAGTTGCAGAAGCGTCTGTTCGTATGTCTGCTTCCCCGTGTCCTGCGGCTTGTCCAATCCCAGATTTAGGCTCGGACCCAGGGTTATTTTGTCGGAAAGAGCATACGACAAGGAAGAATTGACGGCCAAACCCGTCCCTCCCTGCCCTCCTCCCTGCGCAAAGCCGGCCGTCACCTCCTGGAAGTGACTTGCGAACGAAAGCTTGTCGTCGATGATGTAATTTCCACCCGCTGTCGTGACGCTGGTACTCTGCGTGGTGCGGGAGCTCAAGTCCTGATTGATGCCGGTCACCTGCGCGTAAGTCTCGGCAAAATCCAAGCTCAGTCGCTGAAAAGGGTACTGGACGTTAAAAGCCACATTTTGATTCGTCGTGTCTTCGTAGGAATGCTGAACATACCTCGTTATCGTTGGAGTATAGACGAGAGACGCGAACCCTTTCTGTCCTTCCTGCACGCCATATTCCAGCAGGACCGCCGGAGTGATGCCGAAACTGGTGTCGCTAATCTTTCCGCCTCCCTGAGTCGCCATAAGATTGTCATCCGAGATCGCATTCACCGCGAGGGCAAGTTTGAGGTCGAGTGGACCCAGACGAATTCGCTCAATGGGCCCGTAAGAATAGCCCATCCCCGGCTCGGCCGAAAAGCCCGATGCCGCCTGCTGGCTGAAGGCCTGCATAAGTGCAGCCCCGGTAGCAACTTGAGATAGGTCGTACGCGCCGGTGGCGTAAAGGGTGGGGGTTGTCAGCTGGGAGGACTGGGGATTCGACTCAGATGGGCTACCGACCGCATAGGGATTGCTTTGCTGCTGGGGAACCAGCGGCATGGTCGTGCCGGGAGAATTAACGCCGTTCTGCGCGCTACCGGGAAGCTGCGAATTGTCAGGCGTCTGGGAGTTGTCCGGGGTCTGCGAATTACCAGGAGTTTGCGAATTATCCGTGGTCTGGGAGTTATCCGGAGTCTGAGAGTTGGCGGATCCCGTGGAATCGTCAGGCAGACTCCCCGCATTCGCCGCAACAATCAGCGGCGGCGGTTCATCCGCAAAGAGGTTTCCAAGCGCTGCCATCATGAATAAACCAAGTCCGCAATGAATGAGGACAGCTTTGGATAGGTAAAAAGTCGTCGGACCTTCCCGGTTTCTCGTCGATACATTTAGACGATTAAATCGCATTTTATTCATCCTCTCCCGCGCACATTTTTATAGCGAACTAAAAGCCCTTGGAAAGGATGATTATAAAGGGCGGTTGGATATCTTGGTGCGGGAAGAACGGTTAGAGGGTAATTACCCTCAAATCGGGCAGAATCGGACGTTGTCAACCAGCCGCCGTTACACAATACTATAACAATGGGACAGATAGCTCAAACTTGTATGGCCACCCTGGAAACAGATGGCCACGACTTCGGCATGGCTTATGCAACAGCGTGAGCCATTGAAAATCGCTATCGTCAGCTCCTCTTTCGGCTCATACGGCGGAATCGAGGCCTTTGTCCTGGCGGTGGGACACTTCCTGAAAAAGGACCCCGCCATCTCGGTTCGAATCATTTGGAAAAAGGCGGCCGGGTTTACCACTCCTTCGCCATCTTTGGAGCGACGTTGCCAGGAAAGCGGCGTTGACTACACCTACGTCGAAAAGGGGAGCTCTGATCTCTGGAACCAATTAAAGTGGGCCGATGTGGTTCACGCCCAGAATGCGCCGCCGGACGTGATCGTTTTTGCGCGGCTTCTCCGCAAACCGCTCGCCTTGACCATCCATAATTATCTTCGTTCGGGCACGTGGCATAGCGTGGCCTGGAAATATCTTTCGCGGCTGGCGCAGGAGCGCTGGTACAACTCGAATTTCGTCTGGAAAACCTGGGAGACCAACGGCGACCTCAAGGGTAGCCGGCGCACGCCAACGCTCTCCGAGCTGCCCACCGGGTCGATCCCCAGCGATGAGCGCCGCGGCTTTACTTTTATCTCGCGTTGGATCGCCAACAAGGGCCTCGAGGTCCTGGTACAGGCCTATGCCGAGGCCGGTCTTTCCCCCGAGAAGTGGCCGCTTCATTTGATGGGGGACGGCCCGTTGCGCGAACCGATTCTCAAGATGATTAAGGAACGGAGAATCCGGGGCATCCAGGTTCACGGTTTCGTTTCCGAAACGGAAAAGGCCGACATTTTGCGCCGGACCAAGTGGCTGGTGGTTCCTCCGCACACCCGCGAGGACATGGGCCTCACGCCGCTCGAAGCACGCAGCGTCGGCGTGCCGGTCATTGCCAGCCGGGATGGAGGCTTGCCGGAAGCAGCGGGTCCCGCTGCGCTTCTTTGCGAACCGGGCAGCGTACCCGATTTAAAACGCCGCCTGCTGGAAGCGTCCGAGATGAGCGAAGCGGAATATATCGAACGGGGACAGCGTGGACTTTATACGCTGAAGGACTATCTGACGCCCCTGAGTTTCTATCCGGAAGCCTACCGGCGTCTGGCCAAAAAATAAGTCGTCTCCGATACAACCGACGGCTCCTGCGTTACTTTTCCGGGGCAGAATCAGCCGATTTTGCGGCCTGCCTCAGCTCAACGGTCTTCGCCACGCAGAGGAATTCATAAATTCCGTGGAGCCGCGCGAAATAGTAACCCTCGATGCCGTCGAGAAATCCCTTCTGGCAGATGTAGACATAAAGAAATCGGAGGGTGGGCCGAAATGGCACCTTGTGGGAGAGCGCCTTGAGCCGGCGTCTCCACCCAACCTGCTTGCTTTGAATCGAGGTCTTGCTGCGATGGAGATATTGATCCAGGGCCACGCGGGCTTCCCAATTCGAATAGCGATTGTGCTTCTCGATAAATACCCCGATGTTCGGAAAAGCATAATGGTTCATTTCCGTCTTGAGGTAGCCGGCGGCGCCGCCGACCATGACATGTTCATGCACCTCGTTGTCACCGCTCGCCGTGTCGACCGAGGTCAATTGTTCATACCTTCCCAGGCGATGAAGAAACAGGCGAAGATTCCAGTTGGGATAGTAGGCGTGCTTGAGCCATTTCCCCATAAAATGAAAGCGGCGGTTGATCCAGTAGCCGACGATTTGCGGATTGGCTTGCGAGACAATGCCGCGGAACTCCTCTTCCGCATCGGGTGTCAGCTCCTCGTCCGCATCAAGAATGAAAACCCACGGATGTTTGAAGGGGAGATTCTCCAAGGCCCAGTTCTTTTTCTTGGGCCAGGTGCCGTTGAAAGCAAACTGCACGACCTTCGCTCCGTGGTCCCGGGAAATTTCAATCGACCCGTCCGTGCTCGCGGAATCGACCACGTAAATTTCATCGGCCCAGGCGACCGATTTAAAGCAGCGCGGGAGATTGGAAGCCTCGTTCCGGATGGGGATGAGGATGCTGACCGGAACTTTGTCACTCATGATGAAGAAGCAAGTTTTAGCAGGTGACGCTCAAAATCGCCCTGGACCACGTCGAAGGCATATTGCGAGACCCATTTTTTTCCATTTTGTCCCAGCGTCCGCTGCTTTTCGGGCACGCACATTTCGACCAGGGCGGAAGCGAGTCCATCGATATCGTCCGGCGCCACGACGTAACCGCAGGAGGAATCGCGCACGGCGTGCGCCAGTTCGCTGTCGAAGTCGGCCACGGCCAGGACAGCTTTGCTAAAGAGCATGGCCGAAAGGAGCTTGCTCGGGAAAAAGAATTGCCCCGTTCCCTTGTGCTGGGTGATGAGGCTGATCGAGGTGTCGACCTGCATTTCGCGGTAACCTATCTCGTCCTGAAGCGGCAGCAGAAGAAGATTTTTCAATTTTCTTTCGGCGACCTGCCGTTCCATGGCCAGTCGCCGTGCGCCATCTCCGCAGATGACAATCTTGATGGGCTGATCGGTCAATTTTTCCGCGATCTCAAGCAGAACGTCCAATCCCTGCTTCGCCCCCAGATTTCCCGAGTAGGTCGCAATGCTGATTTCGGGAGCGATCTGGTGCCGCCGGCGAAAAGCGCCCGGTGGCGGGAAATAGTCGGGCCCGGGCACCGCCACGCCGTTGGGGAAAAGAATGATCTTTTCCGGCGGGACCTTTTTTCTCTCAAAGGCGCGAGTCATGCCACGCGAAATTCCACTGACGCCCACTGCTTTCTCGTAGGTGAAGGCCTCAAGCTTGTAGAGAAGTTGCGAGAACCGACCCGGCTTCAGCATGTCGAGGGAAAGCGCCGCGTCCGGCTGCAGATCCTGGACGTGGAAAACAAAAGGTGTTCCCTTCAACCGGGAAAAGAGCCAGGCGAAAAAGCCCAGTCCGAGAGGCGGAGAAACGACGACCGCGACATCAAACTTTTCCAGGACCAGGGAATACAAAAAAGAGAGTCCCAAAAAACTGGCCTCGTGAATGATTCGCTTCAACGAGCTCAGTTTCTGCGGAACGTAGTGCCAGACGCGGGCGACCTTGACCCCGTTGATCACTTCCTTCTTCCACAGTTTTCCCGAATCCTCGGGCCGCTTCTTCCATTGCGGATAATAGGGGAAAGTGGTCAGCATCGTCACCGCATGGCCGCGGTTTGCCAGGAACTCGCAAAGGGCCGCATTAAATGGCGCAATGCCCGAAACTTCCGGCAGGTAGTTGATGCCCCAAACGAGGATTTTCATGCGAGCGTAAGAGGATAAGTGCTACGCTCGGGGGCTAGATCGATCCATTTTGATGGGGGATGGTAAGCATAGAGGCAGAGGAAGCAAACCCTATTCCCAGCGCAGCGATCGCCGAGGACAAACTCGTTTTATCTGTATCTCCCCTCCTGCGGCGTTTATTTCTGGTGTCGATGAAGCACGAGCATCGCGAACATCTCGATGACGCCATTCTTGTCTGGATGGCCCACGTTTCCGCGGCGCGTGAATCGCTCCCCTTTCTGGAACCTTGTCTCGATTCCCACGATCTCGAGCGGGCCGCGCGATTTCGGATGCCCGAAGATCGCGCGCGCTTTGTCTTGGGTCGGGGACTTTTGCGGAATTTTCTGGGCCGCTATTTTCAGCAAACGCCCGAGTCGATCGAACTTGCCTATACGGCTCGCGGGCGCCCCATCCTTCCGCAAGAGGAGACCGTCCAGTTCAGCATTTCACACACGCATGATCTGGTGGCCGTCGCCCTCACCGCCCAAGCCAAGGTGGGGATCGATCTGGAACATAGGCACGCCGCCGTGGACCCTGACGAGCTCGCCGCACGCATCTTCTCCGAAAAGGATCTTCAAGCTTTCCAGGCCCTCGCGCCCCACGAAAGGCTCACAGCCTTCCTTCGCGCGTGGACCGGCAAGGAGGCCTACCTGAAGGCGCGCGGGGAAGGTATTGCCGAAGGACTCCCTGAGGTTTCAGTTTCCTTCCGGCCGGAAGAGGCGCCTTTCCTGGCCGATACCCGGGATGAATCCGCGGCACGCACTTGGCGCCTGCACCCCCTGCCCGTCCCGGCCGATTACATTGGAAGCCTCGCCTGCGAGGACGCGAATAAGCTCTTGGAATGTCACTGGGTTCACCTCGATAAAGGTGATGTCATCCTCAACCCTGCGCCTCCGATTTCGTAACCGCGCAACAGGGCAGGCAAAGGCCCGAATCACTCTCCAAAGAGTAGGTCGCGGCCGGCCGCGATTAACGAGCGGTCGCGGGAGGCAAGAACACCGTCGTGAACGTGCGAAGAATAATGAGGAGATCGAGGTTGAAGCTCCACTTCTCGATGTAGTAGAGATCGGACTTGATCCGGTTTTCGAGATCGCTTTCGCAGCTGACTTCGCCCCGATAACCCCGGATTTGGGCCATGCCGGTGATGCCCGGCTTGATGAAGGCCCGAATGTGATAATTCTGGGTGATGTTGGCGAACTTGTCATTGTGCTCGACCAGGTGGGGCCGCGGTCCCACCACGCTCATGTCATTGAGCAAGACATTGATAAACTGGGGAAGCTCGTCGATGCTGAGTTTACGCAGCCATCGGGCGGCGGGATAAATCCGGCTGTCGTTCACCCGGGCCTGGACGCTGGCGTCATGATTGACCGCATACATCGTCCGGTACTTGAAGCAGCGGAATGTGCGGTTCTGCAACCCCGCACGGGTTTGAACGAAGAACAGGGGGCCGGGCGACTGAATCGCCTGGATAATGGCCACGACCAATGAGGTGATCGGCAGGAGCAGGAAAACCACCGGAATGGCAACGGCCAGATCCAAGGTCCGCTTCAGGAGGCGATGATAGGGGTTCTCCATCGGTTCCTCGCGCAACCCGATAAAATTCAGGCCGTCATCGGCAAACATCGAGACCTTGTGAATGAACATGGAGGGCAGCGTGTTGACCACGAGCAGCCGCACGCCCTGCGCCTGGCAGATGTCGGTGATGTATTGCAGCTGGTTTTTGAAGGCGGGGAACTCGGCCACGATGACCTGGGTGATGTTGTGCATCTTCAGGAGCGCCTTCAAATCGGACAACTCGCCCAGCGCCCGGTATTTCCCGTAGACGCCCCGGGCAATGCCGTCGCAGACCAGTCCGATCGTCTTGATGCCGATGTCCTCCTTGTGGGCGAGGTAAAGGCCCAGTTCGGAGACTTTTTCCGGGGTGCCGACGATGAGCGTCCGCTCCACGCGCGAGCCGCTAAAGGCGTATTTGGTGATGACCGCCGGCAATCTCCAGTGGGTCAGGAGGAGAACCAGGTAACCGAGGGCAAAGAAGCCGACCACGAACCTTGATCCCAACAGCGGCGGATTGGCGGTCAGGAAATAGATGAAGAGAAGAAACATCACGTACTTGATCTGACGGAAGGATTCGCGGTGAATGGCCGAGATGTCCTTGCGGAGCAGACTGGCCAGGGCGTCGGTCCTCATGGCGGCGGCGGCCAAAAGGCCGATGAGGGCAAACGCGTAGGGAATCGCATAAGCCCGATAGCCTTCCACCGTAAAAGTCGTATGATACAACTCAAAAGTCGCGACCAGAGACCAGTAGAGAATGCTGATTAAAAGGCATTGTACAAGGACGACAAGGTGGTACAAACCCGATGTGCGTTGGCTAATCATATTTATTCTCCATTTGGCTTCGGCGACCTAACGCAGTGATCGTGCCTACCTTGGCCAACCTTATGGCCCTTCATGGACAGAAGGAAGGACGAAAATGCCCTTGGCCTCCTTTTTTACCCGTTCCGGCATAAAAACAGGATTACAATTAATTAGGCTGTGTTACGAGTTGAACGACCTTAAACATGTGCTTTCAAGGCGTTTGCACAGTCACGATGCCGACACTGCGGTAATATTTACCGGGCAAGGTGTCTTCATTTGCAACATTCTGCCGGGTTTTAGAAGCAAGAAAGACCACGCATATTCCGTACGGGATCAGTCTTAATTACATATTTGTAATGTTGAAAAGCCCTTTGTAATGCTCTTTTCACCACTCTAGCATCACCTTTTTGTACTTGGGTCATGTCCCTGTTCAAATTGCGACATAGGCAGTACACCCTAGGGCCCTAGAGCCTGAACGCCCCGAACGCAGAAGGATTCAATTTTGATTTGAATCCAGGAAATTCCCTCCCTGCTCGAGAGACGATTAGTCCAAAGAATAAGGGAGGCTTGACTGCAAAAAGGCCGTGGCGCCCGAGACGGCCTCGTGCTTGGAAATGGTGGTCACCGTGCCGGCGGTGATTGTATAGCTGTCCTGGTTCGTTAGAATACCGGATGACTTGTGCCAGGTATAGTTGGGCGTCTGAAAGAAGGTGTCAAATTGGCCGAGGGTGGAGTTCCAGACACTGATCGTGTCGGAGGCTGCGGCCGTCAGGCCCCTGACCCAATTAGCCCCGAATTGGAGCTGGGAAAGCGTGATGTCGGTTGCGTAATGGCTGGAGGTGTAGACCGTCCCGTTGCTGACTACTTTGGTCGCGGCTCCAACCTCGGCGACCCTGCCCGCCAGGACAAACGTCATATCGGGATGGGCGTTGCGGCGGGCAATCGAGAAAGCCGAGTAGGGGTAGATAATGATATCATTGGCGTTGGTCTTCGTCTGGTACTGTTCCCAGTAGCCGGCACTGGTATTAAAGTAATAGAGCACAGGGGCGGTGCCACTGGCGGGATAGAGGGAAACGACATCGGAAGCGGAAACATTGGCCGCCCCGGTCAAGACCAATGGGCTCTGTGACGTGCCCGCCCCGAAGACCGAAGCCAGCGTATCACCCGGGAAAATCTCAAAAGTATCGCCAACCTGGACATTGAAGCTGGTTGTGGTGAGAGCGACCGCGGATCCCGAGACATGATCCGTCGTATCCAACGTCAGGAGACTGGGCGAGTTCGCCGTAATCAACAAGACCCGGCCTGACTCGTTCCCACTCAGGAACTTGACAAAATAGGGCGCTGCCGCCGTCGCCAGGTTGGTCGTAAAGGGAGCCGGCGAATCGTCAACCGCGATCGCATTGGTCGTCACCCCCGTCACCACGCTGGTATAGGTTGCATTCTTGGTTAGAGGCAAACTCAGGAAGGTCGTGGTGTTATGGACAAGGGGAAAACTGATCATACCTTCCGGCACCGTGGCGACAGAAGTAGTGGCGTAGGCCGGAATCGCGCAGGCAATGGCGGCGACTCCAGTCAGGAAAGAAAAAATCTTTTTACGCATATTACGGGTTAACGGTTAAATTTTTTGAATTTTCGTTAATGTCTAATTCGTCGCCTCCTCCTTTGCAATGACTATGCCACGGAGAATAAGGAGGCCTCGGTTTGCGCTTTTTCAGAGGTAAAAGTAGGGTTAATGCGTAAAAAGTCGTCAAGGCTCCCGTGTCATATTTCGAGGCTTAATTCCAAACACCGTCGTCGGGATCGCAGGCACAGCATCTTTCATGCCACGGCTTAAAAATCGGACCTGCCCACCAACGGATGAGAGGTGCGAATCAGCCATTTTTCCGAAAGCGGAAATGCGATCCAAAAGTCACAACTTCCGGAGAGGTCGTCTTTCCCCCCTTTCGCGCACCCATTATCAAGACCCTTGGAAATTCCCTCCCCTCCACAAGAAAACCATGCAGAACATGAGCCGAGGCGGCTCGCTTTTGAAAGTAGGGGTTTCCTCTCGATTGCAGAGTGCCTGATACGGCCGTGAAGGCTCTCGGAGATAAAAGGATACAAATACCTTTAGTCAAATAGCTTATATCGAATTATTAACAGTGGCATGCTTTGAGCAGTACGAAGAGTGTGTCAGTTTAATCAAAAGGAATAAATCTATGCTCAGCTATGCCATCACATTCTTAGTCATTGCCATTATCGCGGGCATCTTGGGATTCGTCGGGATCGCCGGTCTGGCCGCGGAAATCGCCAAAATATTGTTTGTCGTTTTTCTCATCCTTTTTGTTGTCTCCCTCATAGCGGGACGTCGGCCCCCCGTTGAGTAGGGGAGCAAGTTAATCAGAAGCTCGTCGAGGACAGCTTTCCAACGGAGCGAAGGTCTCCCCACTCAGGGATGCCCTGCCCAACTCGTCGTCGTTTCTCTAAATGCGATAATGTTCGCGATGAGCGTGCATATTGCCATGCTTAGGATTAATCTCTCTTCGCTAACACGCCTCTTCGCAAATTTAAGGGCTTGATTTTAAAAGCTTTCCATCCCAGGGACTGGCTCTGGCACTTGATGTGCGCTGGTTTGTTGAGGCATGCAGTAGTCCGGCCCTAAAAAATAACTCAAAAGGATTCTTATGAAACTCGCAGGTATTATTCTTATTGTCATCGGCGTGCTGGCTCTGGTCTACCAAGGCTTTTCTTATACTCAGACCAAGCACGACGCCCAAATCGGTCCGATCGAGATCCAACACCAGGAAACTCATGATGTCCCTCTTCCTCCCGTGGTGGGCGGAGTCTGCATTATTGCGGGGGTGGTCGCCCTGGTTGTCGGAGGTCGCAACAGCTCTTAGACTTACTGCATCAGCTTCACGACCCGCCTCCCATGAAAATTCGCATCCAGCACCGCACGACCTATAACTACAACCAGCCGGTTTCGTTCGGCCAACACAAAATCATGGTGCGGCCCCGCGAAGGTCACGATCTCCATATCGAAAGCTCCATCCTGGAAATCACTCCGGCCCATACCATCCGCTGGATGCGCGATGTCAACGGCAACAGCCTGGCCAAGGTCGACTTCACCCAGTCCGCCGCGCAAATCAGCTTCTACAGCGAACTGATCCTGCAACAATACGACACCAACCCGCTCGATTTTATCCTGGAGCAAAGCGCGGTGACTTACCCTTTCGTCTACGATCCCGATAGCCTCCCGGAACTCACCGCCTTTATGGCTCTTCTTTATCCGAGAGACACCGCGCCTTTGCGTGAATGGCTGGGCCAGTTTTGGAAACCCGGGGACAAGCCTCAAACCATCGCCCTGCTTCAGAACCTGAACACCCACATCAACAAGAATTTTCAGTACCAGCGGCGCGACGAACCGGGTGTCCAGACCCCGGCGGAGACGCTGAAGAAGAACAGCGGCTCCTGTCGCGATTTCGCCACGCTCCTGCTTGAATCGTGCCGATGCCTGGGCCTGGCTGCGCGATTTGTCAGCGGCTATATGCAATGTGAGGCCACCGAGGCCGGCGGCGCCTCAACCCATGCCTGGACGGAGGTCTATCTGCCGGGCGCGGGATGGAAAGGTTTCGACCCGACTTCCGGCATCATGACCGGGGCGCAGCACGTCACGGTGGCGGTTTCGCGCAACCCCGAAAATGCGGCGCCGGTGGCGGGCTCGTTTGAAGGTCCTCTCAACGCGTTTCAAGGCATTCAGGTCAACGTGACCGTGGTGCAAATTGATCGTCCGATTCCGCCCGCCCCTCCGATCCCCGCTGTTCCCGCCATCCCGCAGCAAAATCAAACGCCATCCGCCTCAAAGCCCATTCAGCAGGCCCAGCAAATGGCGCAACAGGTTCCCCACCCGGCCCCCGCCATGGACATGGTCATCCGGCCCACGCAACCCCTCCCACCCGCCTTGATGGCCTGACTTGACTTTTATCTCCACAAATATCGCGGCGCCCTTGCGCCAAGCCTGAAATCCGAACAATGATCCATCCGCCTCCCTTCCCACCTTAGAATTATCACCCGGCACGCCTATGCTCCGCACTCGTCTCATGTCCGGATTGCTCTGCCTCCTGATCATTCTTCTGGCCATGGGACTCTACTCGATCAACCAATGCAGTGAACTGGGGAAGCGCATCGAAAAAATCAGCCGGGACAACGACCAGGTCGGCCAGAACCTTCAGCAGATGAAGCGCAGCGCAGCCGACATGACGGGAGCGCTCCTGACGCTGGTGACCGGGGATGAGCAGACCAGCGCAAAGGACTTTAACAAAGCCAGCCACAGCTTTCAGCAGGCGCTCGACTCGGAATACTCCCGCCAAGCCCAGAGCTCCGACGAGAAAGCGCTGATGGCCCAGCTCAGCGACTCGTTCAAGAGCTATCGCGCCCGCGCCCTCGCCCTCCTGCAGACGCCGGCCCCGTTCAACGCCGCCTGGCATACCACCGCGGCCCGGCTGGGGCAGGATTCCGCCCGCATTCTGGATCTGGTCGATCAGCTCAATCTCGCGCACGAACGCGCCGTCTCGGATGGCAACAAGGTTTCGGGCGACGACATCAACAATACCATTCGGTTTCTCATCCTCCTGATGATCATCGCGGTCGCCTCCTTCCTGGCGGCCTACTTCGGCCTGAGCCGCGGCCTGCTCAACCCACTCAAGGCGCTGACCGCGTCGATCAAGCAGGTGGGCGAAGGCAACCTCGACCAAAACGTGCCAGTCCTATCCAAGGATGAGCTCGGCGTGCTCGCCGTTTCCTTCAATCAGATGGCGGCCCAGCTCCGCCAATATCAGGCCAGCACGTCGGTTGAGCTGTTGCGGCTGAACATGACCATCCGCGCCACGCTCGCCTCCTTTCCCGACCCAATTTTCGTTTTGAACTCCCAGGGCGCCGTCGAATTTCGCAACCCGGCCGCCGACCAACTCGCCGTCAAGCTCCTCTTTTCCGGCGTCACGCGCCTGCCCGCCAAGGTCGATGAAAAAGTGGAGGAGGTTCGCGCCAGCGGCAACGATTATTTGCCGACCCTCTTCAAGGACGCCATTAAATTCAATATCGACGGCCAGGACCGTTATTTTCTCCCCCGGGTCGTCATGCTGCGCACCGACAAGCGCGAAACTTTCGGCGTGGCCGTGATTCTCGAAAACGTCACCCGCATGCTCCTGCTCGATGATGTGAAGAGCAACCTGATCGCCACCGTCAGCCACGAACTCAAGACCCCCCTGACCAGCGTGCGCATGGCCCTCTACCTCCTTCTGGAAAAATCGGTCGGAGACCTCAATGACAAGCAGATGGACCTGGTCGCCACCGCGCGTGAGGACGCCGACCGGCTGTTGAAAACGCTCAACGATCTGCTCGATTTGGCCAAGCTGGAACAGGGGCCGACCCAGTTGCAGATGAAGCTGGTTTCGCCACCGGAATTGGTCGCCACGGCGGAACGCGCCACCCGGGAGATCGCCCATGCCGCTGCCATCACCCTGAAAACGGAGATCGCGCCCGGTTTGCCGGACGTACGCATCGATCCCCAACGGATGGCTTACGTCTTCATCAACCTGATCACCAATGCCGTCAAATATTCGCCGCGCGGCGCTGTGATCCAGCTATCCGCCCAGCCGGGGCAGACCAGGTCCTCCAAGCCCAGCGTCCGCTTTTCGGTCAAGGATCAGGGCCCCGGCATCGCGCCCGAGCACCAGGAGCATGTTTTCGAACGCTTCTACCGTGTTCCCGGGACCAATGCCCACGGCGCCGGACTGGGCCTTTCCATCGCCCGCGAAATCGTCGTGGCCCATCAAGGCGAAATCGGGGTCATCAGCCGGCCAGGCCAGGGAAGCGAGTTTTTCTTCGTTCTCCCCCTCGTTCCAGAAGAGACCACCTAGAACTTATGCCCCCTTCATCCCGAGTTGTCATCCATCCGCGGACGTTTTACTTTTAAACGCGGTTGGAAGATCGTTTGTGGGAGCTGAATTCCCAAGAGAGAACCTGTGACTATCGAAACCGATTCCGCCCGCTTTTCCCGGACGCTCCGGGCGGCGATCCTCTGGCCGGTCGGCGTCATCTTCCTGACCGCGCTTCTCCTGCTCCTCCTGATCTTCCAGCTGTTCCAGGAAATCAGATGGTCGGACCATTCGTATCAGGTGCTCGCCCAGACCCGAAACTCCGAAAACCTGATCATCAATACCCAGAACAATGTCCGGGGCTATCTCCTGACCGGATATCCCCAATTTCTGGCGTCCTACGACAAGACCCGCGCCCAGGCCGATGAACAATTTTTACGGCTGAGAGTCCTGGTCCAGGACAACCCGGAGCAGGTCATCCGCGTCGATGCCCTTACCCGGGCAAAAAACACGTGGTATGAACACGCCAAGACGATGATCTCGCACCGCTCGCAGGAACTGCCGGTGAACGCCGATTGGGTGAAAATGGGCCAGACCCTCATGGACGACCTCCATGGCCAATTCGACAAGTTCACCGAGGTCGAAGAGGGCCTGCGCGACAAACGCGCTTATGGGGTCCGGCGGATGAAGCTGGCTCTTGCCTATGCGGGAGGCGCCTTCGTCCTGCTTCTTTCGCTCACCGTGGCCCACGTGGTGAGAAAACAAATGATGGTGCTGGCCGCCAGCTATCGCACGGCGTTGAACACGATTGAACAGCGTCACGCCGCTCTCGCCCGCTCAGAAAGGGACCTGGAAAATCAGAAGGAATGGTTGCGGGTGACCCTCACGTCCATCGGCGACGGCGTCATCGTCACCGATCCGGCCGGACGCGTCGTCCTGATGAACCATGAGTCGGAGCGGCTGACCGGCTGGACTAATGTCGAGGCGTTGCGTCAGCCGCTCGCCACCGTCTTCCGGATCGTCAATGAAGAATCGCGGCTCAGCGTGGAAGACCCGGTGGAAAAGGTCCTGCACGAAAAGAAAGTCATCGGGCTGGCCAATCACACCCTTCTCCTTTCGCGCACCGGTGAGGAATGGCCCATTGAAGACAGCGCCGCCCCGATCTGCGACAGCAAGGGAAACATCCTGGGCGTCGTCATGGTTTTCCATGACGCGACCGACATGCGCCGCGCCCAAAACACGCTGAAGGCCTATTCCGTCGATCTGGAAAAAAAGGTGGCCGACCGCACCCTCTCCCTGCAACAGATGATCTCCGAGCTGGAGACCTTTTCCTACACCGTTTCCCACGACTTGCGGGCTCCCTTGCGGGCCATGGAGGGCTTTGCCGAGGCCGTGCTCGAGGACTACGGAGAGAAGCTCGATCCGCAGGGCGCCGATTACCTCGAGCGCATCAAGAAGGCCGCGAAGCGTCTCGACCGGCTCATCCAGGACCTGCTCTCCTACACGCGGATTTCGCGCCAGGACATTTCGCTGGAACCGCTCGATCTGAACAAAATCCTCAGTGAGGTTATCGAACACGATCCTAATCTCAATCCGCCCGCCGCCATCGTCAGCATCGAGGGAACGTTGCCCAAAGTGCTCGGTCACGAATCGGCGCTCGTTCAAGTCGTGTCGAATCTTCTCGATAACGCCGTGAAGTTTGTCCCCCTGAGACCACTCCCCGGATTCGAATCTGGGGTGAGGAACGTGGATCGCGGCTCCGTTTGTGGATCGAGGACAACGGCATTGGCGTTCCACCCAAGGACCAGGAGCGGATTTTTGAGATGTTCGCCCAATTGAACGATTCCCGGGTCTATGGAGGAACGGGCATCGGCCTGGCGATCGTCAAAAAGGCGATGCAAACAATGCGCGGCTCGTTTGGGGTCGAACCGGCAAAAGATTCGGGAAGCCGGTTCTGGGTCGAGCTGGATCAGCAGGCGACGGGCTAAAAAAGTACTGTCGCCCGCGGCGTTGCGGCTATGCTGGGGATATGCCGACCCGCGACGCCGCTTTACTTCTCCTCGGACACGGCTCGACCCTCAACGCCGATTCGAGCGCACCGACCTATCAGCATTCGGAGGAGATCCGGCGGCGCGCGCTCTTTGCCGAGGTCCACGTCGCCTTCTGGAAGGAGGAACCCAATTTCCGGCAGGCCCTGCGCCAGACCCGGCGTCGGCAAGTCTACGTCGTGCCGAATTTCATCAGCTCCGGCTACTTCACAGAACAAATCATCCCACGGGAATTGGGGCTGAGCGGCCCCGTGACGCATCGGGAAGGCCAGGAGATTTTCTATTGCGCGCCCGTCGGCCTGAATCCCGCGATGACCGAGGCCCTGCTGCGACGCGCCGGCGAAGTGGTGGCCGCTTCCCCCGAAAAGATTACCGCTCCGTCGAAAACGGCGTGCCTCTTCATCTGCGGGCATGGGACGTCGCTCAACGACAACTCAACCAAAATCATTCACGAGCAGGCCGAAATCATCCGCGCGCGCGGCCTCTACGCCGACTGCCAGGCCGTGCTCATGGAACAGCGGCCCTTCGTCAAAGACTGGCGCACGCTGACCGATTGTCCCGACGTCATCGTGGTCCCTTTTTTCATCTCGGACGGCCTCCACTCCTTCGAGGACATTCCGGTGCTGCTGGGTCTGACCCCCAATATCAAGGAGCAAAGTTTCGCGAATCCGCATCGTGAAAAGGAACGCCGCCTCTGGTACGCGACCGCCATCGGCACGGAAGCCTTTTTGGCCGACGTGATCCTGGCCCAGGTGCGGGAATTTCAGGACACTCATCCCGAGACGCGTCAGTCGGGCGAGACCTTCGTTCCGGGACCCGATGTGGGCGGCCATTTGGCTCAGCTCTTTGCGCGATCCCCCTCGCCTTGGAAAATCGGTGAAGTTGCCATCCGTGCGGAGGCCGACGGTTCCTTTCATTTGCTGCACTGGGACGATCTCGAAACCGATCCGGGCCGCCTGCGCCGTTTGCAGTCCGATGCAGATTTACGCGAACTGATCCGGCTTGATGCCGATGGACATTTCCGTCCTCTGCGCGCCGCGCCCAACCTTCGCCGCGGCTGGCTCTTTCACGCGTCTGATCTGGCGAGCCTTCAATTCGCTTTCGATTATATTTATCCCGCCGAGCTGGCCAACTGGGCGCTGGGGCGGGAAGAATCCCTCCCGGTAACTTCGTGGCGCGAAACCGCCGAGCGTCAAACCGGCCGCTTCCGCATCGTGCTCGAAATCGATGACGCGGCAATCAAGGCACTCGTGGCCGAGAATTGCCAGCATGGCTGTTTAAAGAAAAGGCTCTGGTCGCCCGTGGGGCAACCCGTCACCGCCGGGCCGCACGAACTCCCGCTCCTCTGCCCCGAAGCGTGCAATTTCCTCGTCGGCAAAGCCCGCGAAAAGTTAAAGGGGCCCGGCGAGGAATAATGTTAAGGCGTCTGTCACCCTAGCTTGTGCCGGAAGAATGCCTTCTCTATTTTAGCGACAAGATGAAATCCCCTTTTCGCCGGCAAATGATCGCGCTCCGATGGTTGTTGGCGGCACTCCTCCTCGGCGGCGTCAGCGCGTCCGCGACAGCCAAGCCCGCCAAGCTTCGCGACATCGCCGACACCGTTTCCGCCAATCCCATCCTGACCAATTTCGCCGCGATGGTGCAGGCCTCCGACCTCGGCACTTTTCTGAGCAGCCGGGGACCTTTCACCCTCTTCGTGCCGACCGATTCCGCGTTCGCCAAGCTCCCGCCCGGCGCGCTGGCGACGCTGCTCCGGCCCGAAAACAAGGTACGCCTTCAGGACATCCTCCTCTTCCACGTCGTGAACGACAAAAGGCTGACGGCGAAAGATCTGCTCCCGCTGAAAACCGTCCTTTCCTGCCAGGGCACCCCTCTCATTTTCAAAACCACCCGAACGGGCGCCCAATTTGTTCTCAAGGCAAAAATCGTCCACGCTGATATCCGGTGCCAGAACGGCATCATCAATGAAATCGATACCGTCCTGATGCCACCCGAAACGGCGCTTCCCGCCCTCGCCACACCCCCGCCGCCACCACCAGCGCCGGTCCTCATCACCAACGCCGCACCGGCCACCAGCACCAACGCGGCCTCGGCCGAGACGAACGCCGCTCCCGTCATTCCGGTTGCGCCTATCGCCGCGCCGGAAGTGTCGCCGCATTGACGACTAAATACTGGCCAGCTCCTTTTTGAAGACGGCCTTCAGTTGATCAATTCCCGCGTCGTCGTCCCCGGCAATGGGAATGACCTCGCGCCGCACGCGCCGCTTGAATTTCTTCAGGTGCTCCGCGGCTTCGGGCAGGTCCATTTTGTTGGCGATAATCAGGTAGGGTTGCTCGGCCAGTTCCTTCTGGTAAAGGCTGATTTCCTTGCGCAGCTGGGTGTAATCGTCGCGCGGATCGCGCCCCTCGCTCCCGGCCATGTCGATGACGAAGAGCAGCATGCGGCAGCGCTCGATGTGGCGCAGGAATTCGTGGCCCAGGCCGACCCCTTCGTGCGCGCCCTCAATCAAGCCGGGAATATCGGCCACGGTGACGCGGGCAAAGTCGGGATATTCGATCACGCCGATCATTGGTTCCAGCGTGGTGAAGGGATAGGGCGCGATCTTCGGATGCGCGTTGGACAGGCGCGAGAGCAGCGTCGATTTTCCGGCGTTCGGATAGCCGACCAGCCCGGCATCGGCGATCGACTTCAGTTCGAGCTGGAACTGGCCGCGTTCGCCTTCCTCGCCGTTCTCATAGCGGCGCGGCGCCTGGTTGGTCGACGACTTGAAATTCATGTTGCCGCGACCGCCCCGGCCCCCGGCGCAGATCACAAACTTGTCCCCCGCCTTGACCAGATCGGCCACCGGTTCGAGCACCGCCGGGTCCTCCGGCACGCGGGAGAGATCGTCGGGCGCGCGCTCGCCTTCCTCGATCGGAACGCGAATGATTTCGTCCGGAATGCGGCTGACCACGGTGCCCGGAGGAACGGTGATGATGCAATCGGCGCCGGACCGACCTGACATCTGTTTCTTGCCGCCGTTCTGCCCATTCTTGGCGAACTGGTGCGGCGCGTAGCGGTAACGGATCAGGTTGTTGACGTGGGGATCGACGACGACAATGACGCTGCCGCCGCGACCGCCGTTGCCGCCGTCGGGCCCTCCGTCGGGCATGTTTTTCTCGCGCAGGAAACTGCAGGCGCCGGGCCCGCCGTTGCCGGCTCGCGCAACGATGCGGACGCGATCAACGAACATATGTGGATGGGGTAGCCGCCGCTGGGCCAGCGGCGGACCGTCGCTCGGAGAGCGACGGCTACCTATGCGGCGAGGACGTGCACCCGGCGGTTGACGCGGTCGAATTTGACGACGCCGTCCGTGAGGGCAAAGAGAGTGTGGTCGCGGCCGATGCCGACGTTCGCCCCGGGACGAAAACGGGTGCCGCGCTGGCGGATCAGGATGTTGCCGGCGATGACCGCCTCGCTGCCGAATTTTTTCACGCCGAGGCGCTTGCTAACGCTGTCGCGTCCGTTGCGTACGCTGCCTTGACCTTTTTTATGCGCCATAGTGGTTCTCCAATTGAATCGACTAAATCGTGATCGCGGTGATCTTCACGCGGCTCAGCTTCTGCCGATGGCCGACGGTGCGGTGGTAGCCTTCGCGGCGGCGGTACTTGTAGGCGATGACCTTTTTCGCCTTCACGTCTTCCACCAGCTCGAGGCCGACCGTGGCCCCGCTCAAGAGCGGGTTGCCCACGGAAAATTTATCGCCGTTGCCGACCAGCAGCACGTCGGAAATGGTGATCTTCTTCGCGCCTTCGGCGGGAAAATCAACCAATTCGATATCGAGGGTTTCCCCTTCGGTTACTTTATACTGCTTTCCACCTGTACGGATAACGGCAAACATGAGTAGCTCCTTTAATTTAGCGAGTTGGACAGCTTGCCCGAACGACACGCCGGCGCAAGCAATTTTTTAGATCCGCCAGGGAGAAAGAGAGCGCGGTCGGGACTCGTCCTGGAAAAAAATAAGCGAATCAGGCGAATCAGGCGTATGGGATACGCTTAAGGGGTTCCGGCGCCGCGAAAAGGGTCGAAAAGGAGGTTATGTTCATGGGGGCATTCTCGCACAGAAAGGTCAAAGGGCGGTAGCGTTGCAAAGGCTAAATGGCCTGCAACGCTTAAAATCTTTGCGGAGGAGGTGCAGATGCGCCCTTTCCACTGCTCAGACCCTTTTAGAACTCGAGCGAGAAGAGTTTGATCCCGCCCGTATCGTGGTGCGCGGCCCGGCCCGACTCGCGTTCCAGGTCGTACCTCGGATCAGGAGCGGCGAGATATTTCTCGCCCATGCCGTAAGAGGCCGGCGCACAGGGGTTGATCAACTGGGTGCCATACTTCGCGCCATCGACAAAGACGCCGCCCAGTTGCGGCTTGAGCACGACATGCGGATTGGGCGCCTTGGAAGATTCCGAAGGCCCAAGTTCCGCCGGGGCGTGGAATCCCGTGACATCCGAGCCGCTGCCGCCTCGCGTCCCCGAACCGTTGGCATTTCCGCTCAGGTCCTGCGCCGCGGCCAAACCGGCTGATAAGGCCAAAACCGCCAGAAAAGTTGTTAACGTCTTCATACCCAAACGCTAATCCTTAACGCGATTAGGTCAACTCTTATACATTCAAGTAGTTGACGGTGGGGTGGTTGAGACCGCGATGTTTGCGGTCTTCCCTACCCAACCACAAAATTGATCAGCTTGTCGGGAACGACGATGACTTTCCGGATCGTCTTGCCCGCGGTCCATTCGGCGAGGGCGGGAAGAGCACGCGCGGCGGTTTCGATCGCTTCTTTCGACGAGGCGACCGGCACGGTGACGTGACCGCGGACCTTCCCGTTGACCTGCACGACGATCTCGACCTCGGTCTGGACGAGATAGCGCGCGTCGGCCCGGGGCCATGGCTCGTAAGCGAGCGTCTTCCCATGGCCAAGCTGCTTCCATAACTCTTCCGCCATGTGAGGAGCAAAGGGCGCGAGCAGCAGCAGCAGCGTTTCGATGGCGGCGCGCGGACGGACCGGCTCCCGGGTCAGGTCGTTGACGAAAACCATGAGCGCCGAAATGGCCGTGTTGAACTGGAGCCGGTCGATGTCGTCGGTGACCTTACGGATCGTGGCGTGGAGACTCCGCAGCAGTTCGGTCGACGGCGCGGCTTCGGTGAGCTTCGCGGGCGCGAAAAGCCATTCGCCTTCCTGATTTTCCTCCATGACGAGCCGCCAGACGCGGCCGAGGAAGCGGTAAACGCCCTCGATCCCGGTGGTGGACCATGGTTTCATCTGCTCCAGCGGACCCATGAACATTTCGAAAAGGCGGAGCGAATCGGCGCCATACTCCGCGATGACGTCGTCGGGATTGACCACGTTGCCCCACGATTTCGACATCTTGCGATTGTCCTCGCCCAAAATCATGCCCTGGTTGACGAGCTTATGGAACGGCTCGGGCGTGGAAACAACGCCCAGGTCGAAGAGGACCTTGTGCCAGAAGCGCGCGTAAAGCAAATGAAGCACGGCATGTTCCGCGCCGCCGATGTAGAGATCGACGCCCTTCTCGCCCATCCAATATTTCTCCACGGCGGGGTCGATCAGCGCGTTTCCATTTTTGGGGTCGCAATAGCGGAGGTAGTACCAGCACGAACCGGCCCATTGCGGCATGGTGTTGGTTTCGCGCGTGCGGCCATCCGGCAGTTGCACCCATTCCCGGGCCTTGGCCAGCGGCGCGAGGCCCTCGGGCGTCGGCTTGTAATCGTCGAGTTCCGGCAGCACCAGCGGCAGCTCGCTTTCCGGGATGACCTCGTGCTGGTCGCCGTTCCAGACGACCGGAAACGGTTCGCCCCAATAACGCTGGCGCGAGAAAAGCCAGTCGCGCAGCTTGTATTGGACGCGGCGAGTCCCAAGCTTCTTTTCCTCGAGCCAGTCGATCATCTTCGCCTTCGCCTCGGCCGTGGGCAGGCCGTTGAGGAAACCGGAATTGGTGGCGATGCCAGGTTCCGTGGTAGCCGCCGCTGTCCCTAGCGGCGGTTGTTTGACAGGGGAAAAAGCTCCGCCGCTAGGGACAGCGGCGGCTACCACGGAGACGACTTGCACAATGGGCAGATCATACTGCCGCGCGAATTCATGATCGCGCTCGTCATGCGCGGGCACGGCCATGATCGCCCCGGTGCCATAACCCATGAGAACATAGTCGGCGATCCAGATGGGGATTTGCTCGTTGTTGACCGGATTGATCGCGTAGGCGCCGGTGAAAACGCCCGACTTGCTCTTGGCGAGATCGGTCCGTTCGAGATCGCTTTTGTTGGCGACCTCGGCTTTGTATTTCTGGACGGCATCGCGCTGCCCGGGCGTGGTCAGTTTCTCGACCAGGGGATGCTCGGGCGAGAGGACCATGTAGGTCGCGCCGAAGAGCGTGTCGGGACGCGTGGTGAAGACGGTCAGTTGTAGCGGCGGTCTCTGACCGTCGCCAGCATCGGATCGGCGGTCCGAGAGCGGCGCTACAGAAAAATGCACCTCCGCGCCTTCGCTGCGGCCGATCCAGTTCCGCTGCATTTCCTTCAGCGATTCAGGCCAGTCGAGCAAATCGAGGTCTTTCAGCAAGCGCTCGGCATAAGCCGTGATCCGCAGCATCCACTGGCGCAGCGGGCGGCGTTCGACGGGATGATGGCCCCGTTCGGATCGCGGTCCTTCCGGCGTGGGCAGCACCTCCTCATTGGCCAGCACCGTGCCGAGTTCCGGGCAATACCAGACCGGCGCATGCGAAACGTAAGCGAGGCCTTTTTTATAAAGCTGGATGAAAATCCACTGGGTCCATTTGTAATAGGCTGGGTCGGTCGTGTTGATCTCCCTCGACCAGTCGTAGGAAAAACCGATCTCCTGGATCTGGCGGCGAAAGTTCGCGATGTTTTTCTCGGTCGTGTCGCGCGGATGGGTGCCGGTCTGGACGGCGTATTGCTCTGCGGGCAGTCCGAAGGCGTCCCAGCCCATGGGATGGAGCACGTTGAAGCCGCGCATCCGTTTATAACGCGCGACGAGATCGCTGGCGATGTAGCCCTCGGGATGACCCACGTGAAGTCCCGCGCCGGAGGGATAGGGAAACATGTCGAGGGCATAGTATTTCGGCTTTTCGCTGCCCGGTTCGCCCGGGTTCGCGGCGCGAAACGTGCTCTGGTCGAGCCAATGGCGCTGCCAGGCCGGCTCGAACGCGGCGAAGGGAAATTGCTTGCGAAGTTGCATGGCGGGGAAAGGAAGAAGGTAGGAGGATGAAGGAAGAAGTTAAAGACAGGAATTGCTCGATACAGCGAGTCCGCTAGACTTCGACCGACTTGATTGACCATGAATAAGAAAACGCTTTGCATCGCCACCCGCAACTCGAACAAGGCCCAGGAGATGGCCCCGGTGCTGGCGCCGTTCTGGGAGGTGAAGTGCTCCGCCGATTATCCCGAAATGGAGGGGCTGGACGAGATCGCGGAGACGGGCGACACCTTCCTGGCCAACGCGACGCTGAAGGCCGTGGCGACGTCGCAGATCATTTCCGATTACGCGCTGGCCGACGACTCGGGACTCGAATGCGACGCGCTCGACGGAGCGCCCGGCGTTTTTTCGGCGCGCTACGGCGGGATTCCCTCCTCGGCCGAAAAAAACGTGGCGAAGCTGCTGCAGGAATTGCAGCGGGTGGGTGCCCTTACGGCGGAACAACGCCGCGCGCGTTTCCGCTGCGTGCTGGTGCTGGCGAAGGAAGGCGAAGTGCTGGCGAGCTTCGACGGCGCCTGCGAAGGGACGATGGCGATGGGACCGAAAGGGACGAACGGGTTCGGCTACGATCCGCTCTTTATCCCTCAAGGTTATGCGCGGACCTTTGGGCAATTGACCGAGAAGACAAAGATGAATTTAAGTCACCGCGCCGCGGCCCTGAAAAAGTTCGTGGAATGGTGCAAGACGAATCCATTGGAGTGACGTGGAGCGGCCGCCGCTCGATCAACTTAATGCTTTCCTCTGCAGCGCGCTCAGTTTCTTTATTCCCGAGGTCGCGAGGGCAAGGAGCGCGGCGAATTCCCGGGGCGAGAAGGTACTTTCCTCGCCGCTGGCCTGGACCTCGATGAATTGGCCCCTGGCGGTCATGACGACGTTCATGTCGGTTTCGGCATCCTTGTCCTCGACATAATCGAGATCGAGCAGCGGACGGCCATCGACCATGCCCACGCTGATCGCGGCGAAGGGCGTCCTGATCGGCGACCGGGCGGAGTCCTGGAGAAAGCCGCCTCGGCGCAGTTTCCGGATGGCGAGCTCAAGCGCGACGTAGGTCCCGGTGATGGCCGTGGTCCGCGTGCCGCCGTCGGCGGCGAGGACATCGCAATCGACGCAAAGCGTGCGCGGGCCGAGCGCTTCCAGGTCGACGGCGGCGCGGACGCTCCGGCCAATCAGCCGCTGGATTTCGGTGCTCCGTCCGTCGATACGGCCCTTGGTGATGTCGCGCGCTTTGCGATCCAAGGTGGAGTAGGGCAGCATGGAATACTCGGCCGTGATCCAGCCGCCGGAGACCTTCTGGTCCTTCATCCAGCGCGGGACGTTTTCCTCCACCGTGACCGCGCAGATGACCTGCGTCCGTCCGCAACTGGCGAGGACCGACCCGGCGGCGTGCGGCGCGATGCCGGCTTTAAAGGTAATGGGGCGGAGTTGATCGGGACGGCGGCCGTCGTGGCGGTGGAGAATTTTGGAGGAAGACATGGCTGGGTTTTTGTAAGTAGTTCGAGGTCCCTCGACAAGCTTGGGCTGCAATCTTTTTAAGTTGCCTGCGCGACGGAAACGGGTCAGGCCGGAGGCTGTCCCTCCGCGGGCGCTTCCTTTTCCAACTCGAGCTTGGTGAGAATCTCCATGACCCGGTCGCCACGCTCCACGGCGCGGTCAAAGCGAAAGAGCAGTTGCGGCGTGAACTTAAGCCCGAGCCGGCGCCCGATGAAGCTTTGCCACGCCTTGCGATTACGGTTGAGGACCTTGAGCGCCTGTTCCTCTTCCAATTCGGGATGGAGCGTGCTGACGTAGATGTAGGCCTGACGCATGTCGGGCGGCAGTTCGACCGAGGAAATGGTGATGAGGAGCCCTTCGAGATCGAGGGACTGGCTCATGCAGGCGGCGAGTTCCTTGCGCAGGACTTCGGCCACGCGAACGGTGCGGCGGGTGGACATCCATCTAATGTCAACGAAACCCGACGCGGATGCAACCCCTCCTGCGATGGAACGACGCGGCCCTTTTTCGAGTCCCCTCCTTTCGCGGCGCGCGCTCGATCCGCACAAGGAGCTTTTCCTTGCGCCCGATGGCAACGTACCCCTTAATTACCCTGTTCATGAATAAGTGTTTTTGGCGTCTCGTGCTGGTGGCCGGTACCGCGGTGATCCTGGCCGGTTGCGGCAACAAGGAAACAAAGGAAGCGCTCGACAAAGCCACCGCGCTCGAGAACCAGAAACAATACCACGACGCCAATAACGTTTTGGTCGAGGCCTTGCAGGCGCGCGAGGCCAAGATCCGCGCCGATGCGGGCACGCCGACCGACCCCACCGTCATCGATGCGCTGAACAAAAAGGTCCAGGCTGATCCCGAAATCCTCAAGCTGGAGCGGGCCCAGATCCCGCTTTACCTGAAGATGGAGCGGGCTGACATGGCCTCGGCGGTCTACACCGATATCCTGACCGGCCATCCCGGCGATTCCGTGGTTTACGATGCGCTGCACAATAGCGATCCGCTGATCCGGATCGGCGCGGTGCGCATCCTCGGGCTGATGGCCAAGCCGGACGATATCGACGCGCTGACCGGGGCGACGAAGGACTCAGACCAGGACGTGCGGCGCGCCGCGGTCGCCGCGTTGGGAGCGATCAAAGATTCCCGCACGGTCGGGCCGCTCATCGATGCGCTGAAGGATTCGTATTGGTTCACCCGGTCGGACGCGGCCAATGCGCTGGGACAGGAGCATGATGGCCACGCGGTTAAACCGCTGCTCGACGCCGTGAGCGATTCGGACAGCACGGTGCAGAGTTCGGCGGAAACCGCCCTCTTGTTTCTTTGCCAGGAGCCGGGGGCTCCGGCCCAGCCGAACGATTTTGCCGATCGCCTGAATGATCCCAATCCAAAAGTGGTCCTGATCTCGGCGGTCTGTCTCGCCCTTCTCAAAGATTCCCGGGCGGTACCGGTCTTGCTGAAACTGGTCTCCTCGCCCGACCTGACCACGCGTCTCGATGCGGTCAAGGGGCTGGGCGAAGCGGGCGATCCTTCGGTCCTTCCCACGCTGCGCCAAACGCTGAAGGATTCGGACGTGAACATGCGGGGATGGAGCATCATTGGCCTGGGCAATTTGAAGGACCAGGAGTCGCTGGCCGACTTGCAGGCGATCGAGGCGGATCAGACGCAGCCGGCCACGATTCGCGCGGCGGCGCAGACGGCGGTGGGCAAAATCACCGGGCAGATGCCCGTGTCGAACAGTCCGTAAACCAAACCCGGAAGTTCAGGCCGCCGGTTCGCCGGCGTCCCGATGCGCGGCTATGATCTCATCCAGCACGCGGCGGAAATCCTCCAGGCCGGGCGCGGGAATGACGATGGAATCGCGGCGTCCATTCGCGTCCTCGGTGATGCGGAGAAATCGGCCTCGGGGATTCTCGCGGAGATCGAAGATAAAATTCTTGCGCTCGACGGCGATGTTTTCACTTTTCAAGACGGCGTCCATCCGTAAACCTCGGGTTTAATCTTTCAGGGCAAACTAACCAAGACGGGCGGGCTGTCAAACGGCTCGGCGCATTTGTAATTAAAGGCTGTTCCATGAAGACCCAGACTCTCGGCGCCACGGACGTCCGCGTCACGCGGCTTGGTTACGGCGCGATGCGCCTGGCCGGGGGTTGGGACCGGGACAAGGTCGACGCGGCGGCGATCGAGCGGGGCATTCGCGCCCTCGAGAGCGCGGTCGAGGCGGGCTACAATTTCATCGACCACGCCGACATTTACGGCGACACGATGTCCGAGACGATCCATGGCCTCGCTCTCGACCGGCATCCCGACTGGCGCGACAAGCTCGTGGTCGCGACCAAGTGCGGCATCCGGTTCGAGGACGAGCCGCCCGGCACGCCGCACCGCTACGATTTCAGCGGCGAGCACATCCGCTGGTCGATCGACCAGTCGCTCCAGCGGCTTAAGCTGGAACGGGTCGACCTCTACCAATTGCACCGGCCCGACTGGCTCGCCGACCCGGAGGAGATCGCGGCGGCGCTGGTCGATATCCACCGGGCGGGCAAGGTCCGCTATTTCGGCGTGAGCAACTTCCGGCCCTCGCTCGTCGATGCGGTGCAGCGCGCGCTCCCCTTCCCGCTCGTCTCGAACCAGGTCCAGATCAACCTGCTCCAGCTCGAGACCTTCGGCGACGGCACGCTCGACCAATGCCTGGAAAAGAAGATGACCCCGCTGGCGTGGAGTCCACTGGCGCAGGGCCGGCTCGCGGCGGCTTTCGACGACAAGGCCCCGCTGCCGCCGACCGAGCACGACCTCGCTGCGGTGGCGCGGCTGCGGCCGGTGCTGGCCGAGGTCGCGCAGGCCTACGGCGTGTCGCCCCTGGTGATCTGCCTGGCGTGGCTGCTGCGGCACCCGAGCGGGATCGTCCCAATCCTCGGGTCGGTCCGGCCCGAGGCGATCCGGGAGGGGGTGAAGGCCGATGGAGTGACCCTCGACCGGGACAACTGGTACCGGATCCTGCGGGCCGCCCGGGGCCGGAAGCTGGAGTGAACCGTTCCGCCCGCGGGTGGCCCGGGCTACTTGTTGCCCAAGCCACCTTCCTTGCGACAACTTGAATGGAAAATGCTTTAGCTGCGATTGAGCGATGGAAACTTGCCTTTTGAATCGCCAAGGAGGCGCATCCCCTCTCTACTACCGGCGGAATTTATTTTATGGAAACCACGCTCATCCTGTTCAAGCCCGACTGCGTCACGCAAGGCCACTGCGGCGAGGTGCTGCAACGCTTCGAGAAAGCGGGCTTCCGCATTCGCGGCTGCAAGATGATGCGGCTGGGCCCGGAGCTCCTGCGCGAGCATTACGCCCACATCGCTGGGAAGCCGTTCTTTCCCGAAGTGGAGACGTTCATGCAGTCGAGCCCGGTCATCGCGCTGGCGCTGACCGCGGAGAGCGTGATCGAAAAGGTGCGCGCGCTGGCGGGCCCGACCGATTCGAAGAAGGCGGCGCCCGGCACGATCCGGGGCGACTTCGGCGTTGATGTCATGGTCAACGTCGTCCACGCCTCCGACTCGCTCGACACGGCGCGGGTCGAGCTGGCGCGGTTCTTCCAGCCCGGCGAGCTTTTTGATTAGCGGGGATTGGCCGGCGCGGAACTCTTTGCCCGCTCCATTGACGGCGTGAGGGAAACGAACGAGGTTGGGCGATGCGAGGACTGCGCGGGCTCATGGCGATAATGGGGATGATGGCCGGTTGGCCGGCTCACGCGATGGCGATGGGAAGCGGTCCGCATCCGAATCTGCTTTACGGGCTTCCTCCGGCCACGGCCCCCGGCGCGCATTCCGACGTGACTTTCTTGTGGGTCATCCCGGCTGTCTTGCTGGTTTGCGCCCTGGTCTTGGCGGGACTTTTGCTTTGGGCTTGCCGGTCGATCCGGAGGAAGTGAAGGGGAGTTTCTATTACTTTCGCGACGGCAAAGGCCTTTATCAGGGTGCGAAGGAAATCCCGACCGCCGACCTGCCGGAGGAAAGCCGAGCTTGACCGAAAGCTACCACGGACGGGATCGTTTCGCTCTCCCGGATTCTATTTCCAGCGACCACAACTCTGGTAGTATTATCAGCCATGGCGAGAAAGGTGAACTCCGCAGGGACGACATCACGCGTGATATTGATCGGCTTACCGCAGGTGCCCAACACCCGCCGCATGTCGTTCTTGGTCGTTGCCCCGAGCTTGAGATCGCCAAGCCATTTATCGAGCGCCGCCGTCGTCAGGTCGCTAAGACAAAGACCTGGGAAGGCTTCTGCCAGCTTGCGCGTAAACTTCCGGCACAGGAAAACGTAATGGGGTGAGAGGCCCGACTGCTCCCGCGACTTCGCAAATTGCTCCGATATTTCACTCAACGGCAACCGGGGCATGTCGGCCCTGTGATGCCTTAGGAAGAACTCGACGGCTTCTCGCAGGGTCGATTTGCCGAGTTTCGCCAACGCTTGCGCGTGTTCCTCGACCGCGACATGCAGCGCGTAGTCAGGCGCGAGAACCTTCCGCGCCGCGACGAGGCTTTCCAATTCTGGTGTTGCAAGGGCGTCAACCGCGACCGCGTCTTCCGCCAGTCCACCAAGGACGGCTCGGGCTACTCGCTTGGCTTCCGACTTGTCCGCAAAGTTCTTCTGGACCCGCTTACCTCCGGCATAATAGGCGAGCTGGTACATCGCCTTACCGCGATTGACCGACTGATAAAGTTTGACTGTCTGCTTACCATTTGAGATTTCTGTCGCCATATACTGTATGGCGGCTTGTCAACCAAACGCATTTGTTATGCGATTCGCTATGCTCAAGACCGTTACTCGCGTAAGTAACTATAGTTGGAAGTCCTGACCATTGCTCGACAAGCTCAGGATGACGAGCCTACAAAAAAAGAACCCCGAAGAAGTTTCCTTCCTCGGGGTTCGTAATACTGGCAACGACCTACTCTCGCACAACCTAGAGATGTACTACCATCGGCGAACGCACGTTTCACTTCCGTGTTCGGTATGGGAACGGGTGGGGCCATGCTTCTAAGGTCACCAGACTGCTGCGCAGGGCAGTTGTTGCGTTCGCCGTTGGCGAACGTCATTGTCTCCGCAGATTGTCTGGAGGCTTGGAGAGTATCTCGAAGAATTATTCTTCGTTTTACGTTCCAAGCTCTTCGTTTCAAAGAACGTGTTCTCTGAAAATTATAGGTAAAGGGCCGTTGGTTTAAAAACTATACGGCTCGAAAAATAAATACTTCATTATGCGAGGCAAACGATCTTGTTGTTCCCAGCCCAGTGTCTGGTCCCTCGTCACCGACGTGAATCGGATGGAGGAAACAAACTTGGGCCGGGCAAGATCAAGCCAATCAGGTAATTAGTAACGCTTAGCTCTCACATTGCTGTGTATACACTTGCGTCCTATCAACCAGGTGGTCTACCTGGACCTTAATGGGGAGATCTCATCTTAGGATAGGCTTGGCGCTTAGATGCTTTCAGCGCTTATCCTTTCCGAACATAGCTACCCGGCGCTGCCCTTGACAGGACAACCGGAACACCAGAGGTTCGTCATTCCCGGTCCTCTCGTACTAAGGAATGAACCCTTCAAATCTCCTGCGCCCACAGCGGATAAGGACCGAACTGTCTCACGACGTTCTGAACCCAGCTCGCGTACCGCTTTAACCGGCGAACAGCCGGACCCTTGGGACCTTCTCCAGCCCCAGGATGCGATGAGCCGACATCGAGGTGCCAAACCGCTTCGTCGATATGAACTCTTGGAAGCGATAAGCCTGTTATCCCCGGCGTACCTTTTGTCCGTTGAGCGATGGCAATTCCACATTCTACCACCGGATCACTTGGTGCTACTTTCGTATCTGTTCGACGTGTGTGTCTCACAGTTAAGCTCCCATCTACCCATATGCTCGACGCTTGATTGCCAACCAAGCTGAGGGAACCTTACAACTCCTCCGTTACTCTTTGGGAGGAAACCGCCCCAGTCAAACTGACCCGCTGCCATTGTCCCCCTGCCCGCTTCAGGGCGAGGGGTTAGAATCTTCACGCAGAAAAGGTGGTGTTTCATCGTCGACTCAGGGCGAACCGAGATCCGCCCTTCAAAGTCTCCCACTTACGCTAAGTATCCCGAATAAAAATCCAGTAACAGCATACAGTAAAGGTGCACGGGGTCTTTCCGTCCTGCTGCGGGTAGGCGGCATCTTCACCGCCACTACAACTTCGCTGAGCTTCTCTTGGAGACAGCAGTCAACTCGTTACACGATTCGTGCAGGTCGGAACTTACCCGACAAGGAATTTCGCTACCTTAGGACCGTTATAGTTACGGCCGACATTCACGGGGACTTGGGCTCAGAGCTTCGCCTTGCGGCTGACCCCTTACCGTAATCTTTCCGCATTGGTCACGTGTCACTCCCTATACGTCGTCTTGCGACTTAGCAGAGAGCTGTGTTTTTGTTAAACAGTCGGTTGACTCATTTTATTGCAGCCCATCTTGCGATGGGCGCCCCTTCTTCCGAAGTTACGGGGCTAACTTGCCGAGTTCCTTCAAGAGATTTCACTCACGCGCCTTGGTATATTCTACCCACCCACCTGTGTCGGTTTCCGGTACGGGCACCTTAGTATACGCCGGGACTTTTCTCGGCAAAAACGTCAACAGATCCGCTCGAGCTTGCGCCCTCACGTCCCCTTGCGGGACGGCCACTTTCATTCGGCCGACTGTCTCTGCTCTTGCGTATCCCGGTTAAAATGTCGGTGGTGCAGGAATATTGAACCTGCTGGTCATCGCCTACGCCTTACGGCCTCGACTTAGATCCCGACTAACCCTGGGAGGACGAACCTTCCCCAGGAAACCTTGGGTTTACGGCGGACAGGAATTCAACCTGTCTTGTCGCTACTCATGTCTGCATCCTCACTTCTGGGCGCTCCACGGATGGTTTCCCTACCGCTTCACAGCACCAAGAACGCTCTCCTACCATGCATAGAAATCGAAATTCCTATGTATCCGAAGCTTCGGTATACCGCTTGATCGCCAATCATTTTCGGCGCCAAGTCTCTCGATGAGTCAGCTATTACGCACTGTTTAAATGATGGCTGCCTCTAAGCCAACATCCTCACTGTTATAGAAACCTAACATCCTTTCCACTAAGCGGTATTTAGGCACCTTAGCTGTCGGTCTGGGCTGTTTCCCTTTCGACGATGAAGCTTATCCCCCACCGTCTGACTCCCGTGCTGCACCCTGTGGCATTCAGAGTTTGACTGGATTCAGTACCCCGTTAGGGGCCATAGTCCAACCAGTGCTTTACCTCCACAAGTCAGCGCACGAGGCTAGCCCTCAAGCTATTTCGGAGAGAACCAGCTATCACGGGGTTTGATTAGTCTTTCGCTCCTACTCACAGTTCATCAGAGAATTTTTCAACATTCACCTGTTCGGTCCTCCAGTTGCGGTTAAGCAACCTTCAACCTGACCATGAGTAGATCACCTCCGCTTCGGGTCTACTACCAGCGGCTTATTCGCCCATTTCGGACTCGCTTTCGCTACGCCTCCACCCCAAAGGGGCTTAGACTCGCCACTGACAGTAACTCGCAGACTCATTAAGCAAAAGGCACGCCATCACCCTTGCGGGCTTTGACACCTTGTAAGCATATGATTGCAGGTACTATTTCACTCCGCTCACAGCGGTACTTTTCACCTTTCCCTCGCGGTACTTGTTCACTATCGGTCGCCAAGGAGTATTTAGCCTTAGACCGTGGTCGGTCTCACTTCACGCGAAGTTTCACGTGCATCGCGTTACTCAGGGTACCACTAGGTTGGTGTCGGTTTTCGAGTACAGGTCTCTCACCTTCTTTGGAGCGACTTTCCATCCGCTTCCTCTAACGTTCACCATACCATGTCGTGGCCCTATAACCCCAGGTTGCAAGCAACCTGGTTTGGGCTGTTCCGCTTTCGCTCGCCACTACTTACGGAATCGATTCTCTTTCTTTTCCTCCGGTTACTGAGATGTTTCACTTCACCGGGTGTTGCTCTACCCGTGCTATGTATTCACACGGGAGTTATATGAGATTAATCATATAGGATTACTCCATTCGGAAATCCTCGGATCACAGCGTGCTTACCGCTCCCCGAGGCTTATCGCAGTTTTCCACGTCCTTCATCGCCTCTTGGCGCCAAGGCATTCATCATACGCTCTTTGTAGCTTGATCAATTGTTCTCTTATTTAACCGAGGGTAGTTAAAGCCCTCGGTTCTTTCAGACGCCTCAGCATAAAGTTGTATTTACCCGAGCTTTTGACTGACCCTGCGATTACTAGTCGCAGAATCAACTAAAAGACTCAGTTAATTTACTTTACCTATAATTTTCAAAGAACTGCTGCGCAGGGCAGTTGTGGGTGAGCCCGATGGGCTCACTCGCTTCTTTCCTTTGCAGGTTGTCTTCGGTGCCTGGTTTATGGCCAGCCAGCCGAAAACGAAATTCGTTATTTTTGGAAGAACCGCGTTAGTCTTTTTACTAATGCGAGAATGCAGTAGGCTATCAGTGCAGCCAAACCAATGCGACCTCCGGCGCTACGCCACCCGCCTTGCGTTCTTTTTCGATTTTTAATTTTCATGGCGAGTGGGCCTGACTGGGCTCGAACCAGTGACCCTGCGCTTATCAAGCGCATGCTCTAACCAACTGAGCTACAGGCCCTGTAAATTCGTTGCCCGGATCGAGCAGCCGGCGGCGATCATCGATCGCCGCAACAACTGCCGTGCGCAGCACTGGAGACAAGGGGATTCGAACCCCTGACCTATAGCTTGCAAAGCTACCGCTCTACCAACTGAGCTATGTCCCCGTGGGTTCGGAGTCTATCGGGTCAGTCTTTGGCTGACAAGTGGCTTGCAAAGGTTCACGCCCTTGCGGGCGTGCTGCGAGTTAGGTTCGCAAGCTTCCGCTTGCTCACGGACGATCTTTTGCGCTAGCGCGCAGGCAGTCCGCTCTACCAACTGAGCTATGTCCCCGTCGTGCCCGCAAATTAATGCCGATACCGGGAGGAGGTCAAGGTAACCCCGTCTTTCTCTTTTCTTCCAAAATAGTGTTTCCAAAGAACAAGGCGACGACAATGCGCCGCTTGAACAAAATTTACTGGAGATAGACGCCCGCTGCACCGATGGGTGCGAGGCGCCTTGAGACAAGCTTACTTTAGCAAATCCAGACTGAATTGTGCGTAACGTTGAGTACCTTAGGCTCTTTCGAGCCTGAAGGGTTTGAACCCATATCCACTCTTGCGAGTCGACTTAGAGTTCGACCTAGCGCTGCAAGTTTTTCGTCTCGTTTCCTCCGAAGAAGTGAGTGTGAAAAGTTGCGAGCACTGCTCCTTAGAAAGGAGGTGATCCAGCCGCAGGTTCCCCTACGGCTACCTTGTTACGACTTCATCCCAATCACCGGCCATACCTTAGGGACACGAGGCCACTTCGGGTACAACAGGCTTTCATGATGTGACGGGCGGTGTGTACAAGGCCCGGGAACGTATTCACGGCGCCGTAGCTGATGCGCCATTACTAGCGATTCCAACTTCATGAGGGCGAGTTGCAGCCCTCAATCCGAACTGGGCTCAGTTTTATCGATTGCCTCCACCTTGCGGTCTCGGTTCATTCTGTACTGAGCATTGTAGTACGTGTGCAGCCCTGGCCGTAAGGGCCATCCTGACTTGACGTCATCCCCACCTTCCTCTCCGTTTCACAGAGCAGTCTGACTAGAGGGTCCCTTGCGGGGCAACTAATCATAGGGGTTGCGCTCGTTGCGGGACTTAACCCAACATCTCACGACACGAGCTGACGACAGCCATGCAGCACCTGTGCTAGCTGGTATTGCTACCTCGTCCCCGTTTCTGGGTTCTACTACTAGCATGTCAAGGCCAGGTAAGGTTCTTCGCGTTGCATCGAATTAAGCCACATACTCCACCGCTTGTGCGGGCCCCCGTCAATTTCTTTGAGTTTTAATCTTGCGACCGTACTTCCCAGGCGGTGCATTTAATGAGTTATCTACGACACAGAAGGGGTCGAATCCTCCTACGCCCAATGCACACCGTTTACGGCCAGGACTACCGGGGTATCTAATCCCGTTTGCTCCCCTGGCTTTCGTGTTTCAGAGTCAGGAATCTTCCAGGTATCCGCCTTCGCCACCGGTGTTCCTTATGATATCTACGCATTTCACTGCTACACCATAAATTCCGATACCCCCTCCGATCCTCTAGCCGAGCAGTATCAAGCGCAGTTTCACAGTTAAGCTGTGAGATTTCACACCTGACTTACCCGACCTCCTACACACCCTTTACGCCCAATGAATCCGAACAACGCTCGGGACCTCTGTCTTACCGCGGCTGCTGGCACAGAGTTAGCCGTCCCTTCCTCTCCGCATACCATCAACAGCACGTACTATTCATACGCACTGCCTTGTTCTGCAGTGACAGGAGTTTACAATCCGAAAACCTTCATCCTCCACGCGGCGTCGCTCCATCAGACTTTCGTCCATTGTGAAAAATTCTCGACTGCTGCCACCCGTAGGTGTCTGGACCGTGTCTCAGTTCCAGTGTGGCTGGTCGTCCTCTCAGACCAGCTACCCGTCATAGCCTTGGTGGGCCGTTACCCCGCCAACTAGCTGATGGGCCGCGGGCTTCTCAAAAAGCGCCAGGCCTTGCGGTCCCCGGCTTTGATCTTGCGATCATATGCGGTATTAATTCGACTTTCGTCGAGCTATTCCCCACTTCTTGGTAAATTCCCACGTGTTACGCACCCTTTCGCCACTCAATTTACCAAATTATTGCTAATCTGATATATCGCGTTCGACTTGCATGTCTTATCCACGCCGCCAGCGTTCGTTCTGAGCCAGAATCAAACTCTCCGTTAATTCCCACACTTCCTTGCGGAAGAATGGGATCATTTTCAAAAAGTAAGTCGGCGTCCCACGGCTAGGTGGGGGCCGATTCTTCTGACCTTAATCGGTCAAAAACTTTGAGATCCTACCGATGTGAGTACTGGCTTGCGCCAGCCTTCATCCGCATAGGAAAGAAACTCAACGTTCCGCACAATTCAATCTATTCGCTGTATCTTTAATCCTTCATGAAAAAGGACTAAAGATTCTTACTTAGGTTGTCTCCACCGGGTTTTCAAGCGCGGCTAACTGTATCGTTGCGCCACCCGGTTCCAGTAAAGTATTCAAAGATCATAAACGCTGCAAGCGGCCGGTCACCGCGAATTTCTTCGCGAACCGCAACGCCATCCCAATGACACTTTCGCATCACCCGACGACGTTCCACCCGCTGTCCATCTTCCTCGATTTAAACCGAAAGAATCTGACCTGCGGATGACACCGGAGACAAGCTCGCCCATCTTGCCTCGCCTTGGTTTATTCTAACCGTCAGCGAGCGGACCGAACTGAAGTCTCAACCTGCACCATCTCCCCCCGTTTCGGGTGGGAGAACAAACATATCGGAATCGAAAAACGGATCAATACTTATTTTGCAAATTATCGCAGATTTTTTCGCGCCGCCCCCTTTCCCAGAGGAGAACTCCCGAAAAAAAGAGAGACCGAAGTTTCGCACAGCACACTCGTGTGGCGGACTGCAGAGACCGAAGAGAAGGAAAGAGTTTGAATTCCTCGTCCCAAATTTCCCTCGTTCCCAGTTACATCACGCGTACGTGCTTGGAAACGCCTTGGCCTTCCCTGAAGGGTCGGACTCCGTCCCGACCCAGCCCAACCCCTGCTCCCCTCTGTCCTCATCTCTGCAGTCCCGCGCGAAACCTTCCTCCACCCCAAATTGGTAATAAGCAGCCGCAATTTTAAATAAAATGAAAATCAATATTGATATTATTCAAAACGATCTCTATCTTGGCTTTAATTAAACATGGATGAATTGAAACCCAATCCCAAGCGCTGGATCGATTTTCTCGAGGACGAAGACCTCGCCTTTATCAAGCGGCTCGTCCTCTTTTCCGGCTCGCTCAAAGACTTGGCCACCGCCTACGACGTCACCTACCCCACCGTGCGCCTCCGCCTCGACCGCCTCATCGCGAAAATAAAAGTCTACGACGACAGCGAAATCCAGGACGAATTCGAGCGGCACCTCCGAGCCACCTACGCCGAAGGCAAAATAGATGCGGAAAGTTTTAAACGGCTGCTGGCTGAATATCGGAAGACACAAAACGGAAAGGAAAATCGAGAATGAAAATCGTGACATGGGGAGTAGTGGCCGTGCTGTGCTGGGGCGCGGCGCTGTTAAAGGCACAAGAGGTTCCAACGTCCGAGACGCTCGACACCTTCAATTGGACCTCTGAAGAAGTGGCCCCGCTTATTGCTGATCGAGCCAACACTTATTCCAGGTTTATACCGAGTTTTCCGACACAACTCCCACTCAATTACAGCGGAATAAGCCCTAGGCAATTTACCTTGCGAACGCTCGGTCCCGCAGTGGTCTCACGCATAACAGCCAAGCATTACGCAATCATCGGTAAACTTAGATATTCAAACGTTACATCAGGAAGCTACCTGGAAATGTGGAGCTACTTCGCTCCCGCCGAGCCGGGCGGACCGGAAGGGGCCTACTTCACGCGCACGCTGGGCGATAGCGGCCCAATGGCCAAGCTGGAAGGCACCAACGACGGTAGTGACTTCGCCCTTCCTTTCGATGCAACGGGCGCGAAAACGAAACTTGTGCGGTTGGTGATGAACCTTCATCTCGCAGGCCCAGGATCGGTCACTCTTTCGGATGTGAAACTCGTGCAATATCCTGATGCTCCCGCCGCGGTGGCTCAAACATCTCCCGACACGAACAGCGCAGCCCTCTTTTCCGAAGCGCAAACCCTGATGAATCTGACGGCCGATAATGCGCAGGTCCCCCTCGCCAGCGTGGAGGGCCAGCCCGGCGTCATGAAACCGCGCATAGGGTCAGTCACAACGACCCTTTGGCAAATCAGTTACCCGCCGGTGACAGAAGGCACCTTCGCGGTGGTGGGAGAAATTCGTTATGACAATGTTGGCGATGGTTTTCTGAAGGCGGGCACAGGTTGGACCCCGGTGAACGAACCCAATCGCTTCACGATGGCTTCCACGTTCCGCACCGATCAGGCACAGGGTCCCTTCGGGCGGTTGACCGGGACCAGCGACTGGCGGCCGTTCTGGCTGCCCTGCGGCCCGATTTCGGTTGATCCTCAACTCGCTTCTTCCCCGATCAAGCTGAAAGTCTTGGACATCACACTTGCCTTGGCGCTCGGCAAGGGAAATGTCTATCTGCGGAATGTAAAACTCGTGCAATGCCATGGAGACTTCCCCAAGTCGTGGACGCCCCCGGGAACAATTATCCCGCCGGTGGAAGTTCAGTATCCTTCCCCACCTCCACGCGCCACCCCCACAGCCCCGCAGACCCAGGGTCAAGTCGGCAGTCTTATTTCTCTGGAAAACACGAGGGCACTGTGCTGGATCTTCTTTTTCGCAGGAATGGTCACCACTGCATTGGTGCTGCTGCTCGCAAGAGGACTGGGTTTTCTATTTCGCCGGATTCGTCATAGGCAAAAGGAACGCGAGCTGCGCCGCATCGCCTCGCTCGATAGCTAACCACGGGGTCCGAGATTTCGCACAGAGGACTGCAGAGGGGAAGGCAGAGGAGGAAAGGCCCCTCGTTCCCAAACTCCATTTGGGAACGCGATTGTCGGCGCAATTCTATTGCCCTTGGAGACACAGACCCAACCCACTCAATCCCCTGAAAATCGGCAATGGAGTTGCCTCAGCAAGTGCGTTCCCAAATAGAGTTTTGGAACGAGGGGAATGGCTCAGCCACCCCCTTCCCTCCCTGCTTCCTCTGCCTTCCTCTCTGCCCCCCCTCTTCAGTCCTCTGTGCGAAACCCCTCCCCTTCCCCCCCCCCCGCGCGAAACCGCCTTCCTCATTTCGGCACAAACACCGCGTCCGTTCCGTCATGCCACGCCTCCGTCCAGCCCGGCTCGGCGCGGAGCCTCGGGTAAACCCCATCGGCCACCGGAACCATAATCGCGTCCGGCTTCGGCGTCGCGAGCAGTCCCCGCCAATCGCCTTTGCCCCGGAAAAAATCATCCACCCGCTGGTAGGTTTCCGGCGTGTAAACCAGGTCGTACCGCCCATCCATCGACACCCGCATCTTCCCGCGCAGCTCCCACAACGCATAGCTCCCGTAGTTAAAAGCAACCAGCAGCTTCCCGCGCATGTCCTGCCGCTGAAGATAGGCCACTGCCGCGACCGGACAGGCCACCTGCGGATACTCCAGCCGCACTCCCACGCCCGGCAAAATGCGCAGCGCGGTATCGAGCGGCACCAGGACCAGCGCGGAACTGATCGCCATCGCGCAAAGCCGCCGCACTGGGCCCGCCTTGAGAATCCACGGCCACTTCAGCGGAAAAAAGCCGGGCACCAGCGCCCCCGCGACCAGCGCAAAAAGCGACGTGTGCCGCGCCGAAATCATCGCCAGGATCGTGAACAGCCCGACCAGGATCACCTCCCGCTGGTCGAGCTGCCTCCAGCCCTTCCGAAAAATCTGGATGGCCAGCGCGCCGGCCACCACGATCAGCAAAAGTTTGTAACCCGGATAGGCCAGCGGCTCCGTCCCCCACGAGACCGGCGCCCACTCGCCGAAGCCGCGGCGCGTCGCCACCAGCGCGCGGCCCGTCGCGATCCAAAGCTGCCCGCCGAACGGATTGAGCAGCGTCGCCAGCGCGCAGAGCCCGAGGCGCGCCGCCCATTTTTTCCACGGCCCGCCGTAGCGCAGCTCCACGCCACTCACCGCGCCGAGCCAGACCAGCCCGATCACGAAGCCGCCATGGAGATTCGCCCACACGATCATGGTCAGCACATAAGCCAGCGCTGAAACCGCCCTGCCCTGCCGCTCCCGCTGATACCAATAGAGCCATAGCGCAAAGAAAAGGTGGGTGAAAACCATGCACCGCACCGTCGACTGGAACGACGGCAACATCGCCAGGAGCACCAGCGCGTAAAAGCCGGCCGTCAGCGCCGTCGGCCTCCGGTCCTGCAACCCCGCCCAAACCACCAGCGCCAGCGTGACGGTCAGGGAAATCAGCTTGATCCCGACCATGGCGCTGCCGCCGCCCCACTGCCAAAGCGCGTAAAAAATCAGCGCGCTGCCCCACTCGTGATCGGCCACCCGCTCGTAGTCGTTCAGGTAGCTGAACGTATCGCCCAAGGGAAAATGCCCCGTTTTCCAAAGAAATTCCCCCACTGCCAGCCGGTGCCACAGATCGGGATCGGCCGGATTGGTCACCGTCGCCGCGGCCCAGACCAGCAACAGCAGGTAAACCCAGAAGAAGAACCTCACCCGTGGCGTCGACACGCCCTAGCGCACCATAAAACCGCACGCGTTGAACAGAATTATTGGTCCCCTCATTCCCCGCCCAGCTTGGGCAACGCTGTTTCGCGCCGCCGCCCGCCCCCAAGTAGTGCTTGCCTTTAAATAAAGGCGATTGCAAATTCCCCCTCTCATGACCCAACAATTTGCGAAAGACGTCAGCGTCGACGGCGTGCGCGGCCGCGGCGAACATCTCATTCTCGGAATCCTCGCCGGCACCATCGCGGCCATCATCGGCGCGGCCATCTGGATGGGCATCACCGTCGCCACCAACATGCACATCGGCTACGTCGCCCTCGGCGTTGGCGCGTTGGTCGGACTCGCCATCCGCTTCGTCGGCAACGGCACCAGCATGATCTTCGGCGTTGCCGGCGCCGTCCTCACTTTCCTCGGCTGCCTCGCCGGCGAAATTCTGACCGTGGTCCAGCTCTCGACCACCCCGCAGCACGATTTCTTCAGCGTCCTCACCACCATCGACCTGACCCAGCTCGTCCCCCGCATCCTCGAAAAGACCGATCCGATCATGTACCTGATCTACGCCATCGGCATCTTCGAAGGCTACAAATTTTCCATCCGCAAATAGCGAAAGTAATACACCCCCCCGAGCAAGCTCCAGGGTATTTTCTGGTGGCCCGGACAACTCGTTGTCCGGGTGCGCGAGCGCGGCATCGCGAGCGCACAGGAGGTCACGTCAATCTGGGTATCGCCACCCGAAAGACAAGCCGAAGCAAGCGTCGGGGAATTCAACCCAAGAGATTCAAAACTTCGCCCGCAACTGGCGGATCGGCAGCCCCAGCGCGCGCGCCAGCTTTTGCGCCAGCCCCGGCCGCCGTTGAAGATCGGTCGAGAGCACCGAATTGTAGCAGCGAAAATAAGCCGTCTGCGTGTTCGGATCGACCTGGTCGAGCTGCGATTGCTGCGCGGCGTCCCCTCCGACCAGTTGCGCCCAAATGGCCTGGTATCGCGCCGGATTATGTGTCTGGCGCTGTTCGATCGAACCCAAAACATGATTGAGCGCGGTGTGCGCCGCCCGGTTCGCCGGACGCGCCGGACCCTCCGCCGCCGCGCGCGACGCCGCGAAATGGGACTCCTCGTCGGCCGTGAGCGCGCGCCCCAGCGCCGCCACCGGAACATGCCGCAACGCCGCGTGCCCGCCCTCCTCGGCCAGCCGCGCGTAAACGAGCGCCTCCACCCGCGGCTTGAGCTGGCGCAGCAACAAATCGACCGGAAGATCGAGCCCCGTCTGCCGCGCCTGCACCAGAAGCTGGCGCTGAATCTCCAGCCGCGCCTCGCGGTAGCGGCGCGTCTCCACGATCAGGTAAGGCTGCGTCGCCGAGCCGTCACCGAGCACCCGCTTCACCCCGCTCGCCTCCACCCGGCGCCGCTGGGTCTTCGACTTCAGGTCGCGGCGCAACGCCAGCTCGCGATACGTCTTCAGCTCCTCGCGCTTGTCGCGCGGCTTGATGAATTCAGGTGGCGGCATGTTCGTCCAGGGCCCGAAGTTGGCGAAACGTATAGAGGCCCGTCTCGTGGCCGTCGTTCCACGTCGGCTGCATCGCATAGCCGCCGACCCAGCGGAAACTGCGCAACTCGAAACTGTGCGGACCATAACTGACATGCGGCCGCTGAATCTCGCCCATCACGTCGGGCTCGCCGCCGCATGCCGCGCAGGGACACGCCCGCCGGAGCTTCTCCAGCGGGAGGTAACTCTCCTGCCCGTCGCTCCAGACCAGCGCGAGCTCCTCGCCGATCACTTCCGCGCGCAGGGGATGAGGAGTCATGGCACAAGAGCGTAGAACGAAGAGCCCAGAACGTCGAACCGAGAAATGCTGCCATCCCTCGTTCCCAATTTGCACTTGGGAACGTCACCTGTTCCCGCGAAATTTCATTTCGCGCCAACTTTTTTCTCGAGCAGATCGGCAGTGAAACTGCCTCAACAAGCGCGTTCCCAAGTGCAACTTGGGAACGAGGAAGCGTAGAGCGTCGAACCAAGAATCCAGCCTTTGCGTTCTTTAGCTCTACGTTCTACGCTCTAAGCTCCTGCTCCTCCCATGATCCGCCACCTCTACGTCCACACGCCGTTCTGCGCGAAGATCTGCCCCTACTGCGCCTTCTACGTCCACCAGGGCGGCGCGGCGGCGCAACGGGAATTTGTCGCGGCCCTCCGCGCGGAGTGGCGGCTCGCGCGAAATGAATTTCCCCTCGCCCTCGAGACCCTTTATTTCGGCGGCGGCACGCCCTCGATCTTGTCGGCGGAACTTTTTGCTGAGCTGGCCGAGCTGATTCCAAATTCCAAGGTAGCCGTCGCACTCCGTGCGACGGAGGCATCCCAAGTAGGAATCGATCCGACCGTCGCACGGAGTGCGACGGCTACCTCAGAAAAAACCCGCGAGTTCACGCTGGAAGTAAATCCCGCCACCGTCACGCCCGAAAAAGCCGCCGCCTGGCGCGCGGCCGGCGTCAACCGCATCAGCCTCGGCGCGCAATCGTTCGACGCGGAGATGCTCAAAATCCTGGGACGCCAGCACACGCCGGAAGACATCGCCGAGACCTGCGCCTTGTTGCGCCAGCACGGCTTCGAAAACATCAACCTCGACCTCATGTTCGCGCTCCCCGATCAAAGCGAGGCGAAATGGGACGCGACCCTCCAGGCCGCGCTCGCCTGCGCGCCGCAGCACCTCTCGGCCTACGCCCTCACCTACGAGGAAGACACCCCCTTCTTCGAAAAATTGCAGCGCGGCGAATGGCGGCAGGACGAGCCGCGCGAGATCGCCATGTTCGAGCGCACCCGCGAGCTGCTCGGCGCGGCCGGCTTCGTCGATTACGAAATTTCCAACTTCGCGCGGCCCGGCTTCGAATCGCGCCACAACCTCGCCACCTGGCGCGGCGCCGATTACCTCGGCCTCGGCCCCAGCGCCTGCTCGACCATCGGCGGCCTCCGCTGGCGCAATGTTCCCGACACCCGGGCCTACGCGGAACGGATCGCGCGCGGCGAATCGGTCCGCGAAGAAATCGAAACGCTCGACCCCGCAACGCGCGCCAGGGAGCGGATCATGTTCGGCCTCCGCATGCGCGAAGGCGTCGCCCGCGCCGAATTCCACGGCGACGCCGCGCGCCTGGACGAACTCGCCGCGCACGGCCTCGCCTTCGAGACCGACGGCCGCGTCCGCCTCACCCCGCGCGGAAAACTCGTCGCCGACAGCGTCGCCGCCCTGTTTGTGTGAAGAAAAAGCTCCGTCATCCTGAGCAAGCCGGGCTTGTCCCGGCGCGGTCGAAGGACCTCTAACTATTTCTTCCCCTCGTTCCCAAGTTGTACTTGGGAACGCACTTGCTGAGGCGGTTTTACTGCCGATCCCGTTCCAGAATAAATTACTGGCGCGAAATAAAATTTCGCGGGACCAGACGACGTTCCGTTAAAAAATTCAGCGACGGTCAGAGACCGCCGCTACAATTAAGAAATCCCCCTTATTCTTCACGCCGCTTAACCCGCAGAACTAGTCTCGACAAAGCCCGGAGAGCGGGCTTTTTTTGAATGGGATTTCTCCCACGACAAAATGAGTCTTCCGATTTCTCCTCCGCGTCGATCGAGGCCGCAGCTTCTCCAGGCGCTGCTCATCGTGCTGGCCGGTTTCTGGGCCTTCTCGCCCGCCTTTCACGGCGACTGGCTCTGGGACGACAACCTCTACATCATCGCAAACCCGCTGATGGACGATCCCGCGGGCCTCTGGAAAACCTGGTTTCAGCCCGGAATATTGATCGATTACTACCCCATCACCTTCACCGTCCAGCACATCGAGTGGGCTCTGTGGGGCATGGACACCTTGGGCTACCACCTGACAAACGTCGTCCTTCATCTCCTGAGCGCCCTTCTCGTTTGGCGGCTATTCGACCAGCTCGGCCTCCGGCTCGCCTGGTGGGGCGCGCTGATCTTTGCCATTCATCCGGTCATGGTCGAGTCGGTCTCCTGGATCACCGAGCTGAAAAATACGCTCTCGTTGCCTCCGCTCCTCGGCGCCATGTGCCTCTGGATCGATTACGATGAAAAAAAGCGGGGCCGTGATTACATCCTGGCCCTTCTGCTCTTCCTCGTCGCCATGCTCTGCAAAACCTCCGGGACCATGCTGCCGACGGTCTTTCTGCTCTACGCCTGGTGGAAGCGGGGCCGGATCGGCTGGACCGACCTGAAGGTCAGCGCGCCCTTTTTCTTGATCTCTCTGCTCCTGGGAATCGCGGGCATATGGCTGGAGCATCACCATCCCGGCCCCCCCCCCTTCGTCACCCCCGACTGGTTGTCCCGCGTCGACACCTCGCAACGGCAGATCTTCTTTTTCCTCCTTTTATGTTTCTTCCCGCTCCATCTCCTGCCCATCTATCCCAGCGGGCTGGTCGCGGCCCCGTCGTTTCTCGATCTCCTGCCCTGGATTCCGCTCCTCGGATTCCTCTACTTGTGCTGGATCAATCGACGCGCGTGGGGACGGCACGCGCTGCTCGGCCTCGGCTTCTTCCTCCTTAACCTGGTGCCCATCCTCATCTTCATTCTGGCCAGTTTGAGCACGATGATTTGGTCGATGGACCACCTGGTCTATCTTCCCATCATCGGCTTGATCGGCCTGGTCGTGTCCGGCCTCGACGCGCTCGACCGGCGGCTCTCCCCGCCCGCCCGCCTTTGCGTCAACGGCGTCGCCGTCGTGATCACGGTCCTCCTCGCTCTCGAATGCCATATTTATGCTGGAATCTTCGGCGATGCGGAGGCCCTATGGAGCCATGCCGTCCGGGGAAATCCCGACTCATGGATGGTCCGGACCAATCTCGGGGAAGCCCTCGGGCAGCGGAACCGGGTCCAGGACGCGGTCGGGCAATTCAAGGCGGCCATCCGGATGAACCCCATCTACGATAACGCCCATTATGACCTAGCCAAGGCCCTGGGCCAGCTGGGACGAACGAGCGAGGCAATCCAGGAGTATGGAACTCTCTTGAAGATCAATCCCGGTTACGCCAACGCCTATTATGATCTCGGCAACTTGCTGCTCCAGAGCAATCGAATTCCCGAGGCCACCGAGCAATTCAACCTGGCCCTGCGGGTCAATCCTCAACATGCCCCGACGCATTACGCCCTGGGCAATCTTTTTCTCAACGCCAATAAAATTCCCGAGGCCATCGACCAGTATGAGCAATCCCTGCAGATCGCTCCCAAGCACCCCGAGGTCCACTCCGCCCTGGGCAAGGCCCTCCTCCGGGTCAACCGACTGCCGGAGGCGCTCGACCAATGTCTGCAGGCCGTCGCGCTCGATTCCAACGATGTGAGTTCGCTGAGCAACGCCGGCGTCGCCCTGGCCCGCATGGGACGATTTCCCGAGGCCAGCCAACAATTCCAGGCGGTTCTGCAGATCGATCCCAATTACTTTGAGGCGCGCAATAATCTCGGCAGCATCTTTCTCGTGACCGGTCGGTTCCCCGAGGCCGTCGAACAATATCAGGCCGCATTGCGCATCAAACCCGATTCGGCCGACGTGAAAAAAAATCTCGCCCGCGCCCTGCAAATGGAGAAAGCGCGCGCCGCCACGCCGCCTTCCCCTTGAAGTCCCGTCCTCCTGAGCAAGCCGGGCTTGTCCCGGCGCGGTCGAAGGACCTCTAACTATTCTTCCCTCGTTTCCAATTTGTTGCCCTCAGCAGAAGCTTGGGAACAAAAAAATCACCCCGTATTCTTCAGGCCGCCGCTCACGCCGTTGATCGTCAGCTCGATCACGCCGCGCAGCGCGTCGGCTTCCGCGCCCTGCTTGTTTTCCATCCCGCGCAAACGCCGGATCATCTCCACCTGGATATAGTTCAGCGGATCGATGTAGGGATTGCGCAGTTGCACCGACTTGGCCAGGACCGGCTCCCGTTCCAGCAACGTTTTCTGGTTGGTGATGGCCAGGATGGCGTGCTCCGTCCGCGAAAATTCCTCCGCGATCTTGTCAAAGATCCGCACCCGCACCGCCTCGTCCGGCACGAGCAGCGCGTAATGAAACGCGATCCGCATGTCGGCCTTCAGCAGCGTCAACTGCGCGTTGTCGATCGTCGCCTTGAAGAACATCCACTCCTGGTACATCGCGCGCAAAAGCTCCGCCTGCTGCGGCCCCTTCGCCGCATATTGCTCCAGCGCGCTGCCGAGCCCGTACCAGCCCGGAAAAACAAACCGGCTCTGCATCCACGAAAAGACCCACGGGATCGCCCGCAAATCCTCCACCGACTTCGTCGCCTTGCGGAACGTCGGCCGCGACCCGAGCTTCAACCCGCTGATCTCCTCGATCGGCGTCGCCGTGCGCCAGAATTCGATGAATTCCGGGTCCTTGTGCACCAGCGCCTCGTAGGCCTGGTAGGCCAGCTTCGACATCTCCGTCATCACCGCGCGCCACGCCTCCGGCACCTGCGCCTCCTTCTGCGCCGCCTCGGCCCCGAGCAAAACCCCGTAGGCCATCTGCTCGATGATGCGGAACGCCAGGTCGGGATCGTGGTAACGCGTGGAAAGAACTTCGCCCTGCTCGGTCACGCGGATCTTCGCGTCGTAACAACCGCACGGCTGGGCCAAAATCGCCTTCGCCGCCGGACCGCCCCCGCGCGCGATGCTCCCGCCGCGTCCGTGGAACAGCGTCAAGCCGAGGCCCCGCTTTTTGCACACGTCGGAAATCGTTTCCTGCGCCTGGAACAGCGCCCAGTTCGCCGTCAGGTAACCGCAATCCTTGTTGCTGTCCGAGTAGCCCAGCATGATCTGCTGGTGGTCGTGCCGCGCGCGGAGATGTTTCCGGTAGGGCTCGAAATCGAACATCTGGTTGAGGATGCCCGGCGCCGCCTCGAGGTCGCCCAGCGTCTCGAAAAGCGGCGCGATGTCGAGCGTGACGCCAACCAGGTGCTGGAACACCATCACCTCGATGATGTCGGAAAGATCGTGCGTCATGCTGATCACGTAAACGCCGACCGCCTCCTCGCCGAAAAGCTCGATCGCCCGCTTCAACACCCGGAGCGAACCGATCACGTCGCTCGTCTCCGGCGTGAAACCATCCGGCAGCTTCGGCGCCGGCGCGGCCAGGACCTTCCCCAGCAGCGCCAGCTTCTCCTCTTCCGACAGCGCGGCATAATCGGGCGTCACCTCGACCGCCTTCAAGATTTCCGCCATCGCCGTTTCATGCCGCATCGAATGCTGGCGCACGTCGAGCCGCGCCACGCTCAGCCCGAAAAGCGTGACCTGCTGCCGCAGCCGGTGCAGTTCCCCCTCGGCCAGCAACGCGGCGCGGTGCGTGGTCAGGCTCTCGCTGATCAGGTCGAGCAGCCCCGACACATCGCGGGTCTTCAGCAGGCCGCCGTCGCCCGCCTCGAAATCGAGCAGCATCCCCGGCTTCTCCGTTTTCTGCGCCTCGAGCACGCGGTCGCTCAGGCCGATCAGCGCCAACCGGTAGGGCTCGTAGGGATAGCGGTCGCGAATGGCGCGGACATGCGGGTCGAGCGCCGCATCGCCTTCGATGACCTTCAGCAATTCGGCCGAGACGCCGTCGAGCCGCGACGAAACCGAAATCTGCCGCGAGAGCGACCGGAGCGACTTGTGCAGCTTCTCCAGCGCCAGCCGCCGATGCAGCATCATCGCCTCCGCCGTCACCGACGGCGTCACGTTCGGGTTGCCGTCGCGGTCGCCGCCCATCCACGAGCCAAACGTGATCCACCGCTTCGGCGCCTTCACCGCGGGATAAGTGTCGGCCAGCGCCCGCTCGAGTTCGTCCTGCAACAGCGGCACCGTCTGCCACAGCGTCGTGTCGAAATACCAAAGCCCGGTCCGCACCTCGTCGGTCACCTCGGGCCGCGCCGTGCGCGAACGGTCGGTCAGCCACAGCGCCGTGATCTCCCGCTCCAGCGCCCGCGGATTTTCGATGCCGGTGATTTCGTCCTCGATCAGCGCGCCCGGATTTTGCAGCCGGTGCGAAAGACGCTGGAGCTTATTGAGCATCGTGCGGCGTTTCGATTCGGTCGGATGGGCGGTAAAAACCAGCTCGATCGAGAGCTTGTCGAGGATCATCTGCACCGTCTCTGCCGGGACGTTCCGCGCCTTTAATTCGCGCAGCGCCGCGCCGATCGATTCGCGCATCGCGGGACCGCCGGGCGTCGCGTACTGGACCCGCCGCCGCTGCCGCAACAGCCGCACCCGGTGCGTCTCCTCCGCCAGGTTCACCAGCTCGAAATAGACCGTAAAAGCCATCGCCACATGCGCCGCCTCGGCCACGTTCAGCTTCTTCACCGCGCCCAGCAGATCGCCCTCCGCCGTCGTGTCGCCCGCGCGGCTGCTCTTGGCCAGCAAACGGATCCGCTCCTCCAGGTCGAAGATTTCCTTTCCCTCGAGCTTGACGATGATCTCGCCCAGGATACGGCCCAATTTACGGATTTCGGCTGAGAGACTGTCGGGCGCGTTTTCAGGAGGTGGTTTGGACATGGGACAGAAAAGGCTGTGTTCGGTGGGGCCGGATGTAAACGGGAAAACGCGATCTTTCCGCAAGAGTCGTGCCAGAAATCCTGGAGGGTCGGACTCCGTCCCGACCCATTATGAATCCATTTCGCAGCTCCCTCGTTCCCAAGTTGCACTTGGGAACGTCCCCTGTTCCTCGCGAAATTTGATTTCGCGCCAATCCAATCGGGTTCATCGAGCCGGGACCGGCAACGGAGTTGCCTCAGCAAGTCCGTTCCCAAGTACAACTTGGGAACGAGGGGAAATCCCACGGCTTCCCCGCAGACTCAAAAGCTTTTACCTGCCCGCCCCCTCCCCGCTACCCTACCGCGGATGCGCACCTCCCTCGCCTTCTGGATCGGCTTCAACGCCGTCGTCCTGGCGTTGCTCGTCTTCGACCTCACCGTGCTGCACCGCAAAAAACACGCCATCTCCATCCGCGAATCGCTCCTCACCACCCTCGGCTGGATCGCCCTCGCCGTCGGGTTCGGCCTCTGGGTCATGCACGAGGAAGGAACGAGCAAGGGCCTCGAATTCTTCACCGGCTACCTCATCGAATACTCCCTCAGCATCGACAACATCTTCATCTTCGTCCTCATCTTCGCCTCCTTCAAAATCGCCGCCGACCAGCAGCACCGGCTCCTCTTCTGGGGCGTCCTCGGCGCGCTCGTCATGCGCGGCCTCATGATCGGCGCGGGCACCGCGCTGCTCCAAAGATTCGAGTGGCTCATCTATCTTTTCGGCGCCTACATCCTCTACGCCGGCTGCGCCATGCTCGTCCACAAACCCGACGTCGAGGTGGAGAAACTCCGCGTCGTCCGCCTCGCGCGCCGCTTCCTGCCCCTCAGTTCGGGCGACCACGGCGGCCGCTTCATCGTCCGCGAAAACGGCCGGCTCCGCTTCACTCTCCTTTTTCTCGTCCTTGTGGTCATCGAGCTGACCGACCTCATCTTCGCCCTCGATTCCATCCCCGCCATCTTCGGCGTCACCACCGACGCCTTCATCGTCTACACCTCCAACGTCTGCGCCATCCTCGGCCTCCGCTCGCTCTACTTCCTCCTGGCCGGCGCCATGAAAACCCTCGCCTACCTCCATCTCGGACTCGCCTTCGTCCTCATCTTCATCGGCGCAAAAATGGTCCTCGGCGGCTTTTATCATCTTTCCACCGAGCTCTCCCTCCTCATCGTCGGCGCCATCCTCGCCACCTCGGTTATCGCCTCGCTCCTCAAAACCAAACCTGCCGCGCCGCCGACGCCGTCATCCTGAGGAAGCTAGCCTGTCCCGGAGGGACAAACGAAGTAGCCCGGCAATTTATTGCCGGGTTTTCTGGAAGATTAGCCTCGTCCCAGCGGGACGATTGAAGAGTCTCCCTTTCCTCAATCCGTCATCGTGAGCGGAGCGAGGCGAAAGGTTTTATTTTCCCCAGACGGTGAACCCGAGCGTAGTCGAACGACCTCGTGGCTCTCGCCGGGAATGACCGGATCGAATTCGAGTCGTCCCATTCAAAGCCGGTTGGCCGTTCTGTCGCGACGACCTCTTGCCTGACGCAGGAGGTTTGCGTTCGGGCAGGGCAGGTCCTTCGACTCCGGCTCAGCGACATCCTTTGGCCAGCCCAGGCTCCCGTTCGCCTTCGCTCAGGATGACGGAGCTTTTTTTCGAAGGTGCACTTTCGCAGACCTCTTCGGCGGGGCGATGGAAGAGCGGAAAATCAAGATAAGCTTTGCCCGGCCCGCCCCAGGCGATAGAACCGTCCTCATGAAATCATGCGCCTCCGCCGCCCGCCTCGCCGTCCTCCTCCTGCTGGTCGGCGCCCTCGGTTCCGGCGGCGCCCGCGCCCTGTCGTTTCACGATTTCATCCGCATGAACGACGACGACGACGCCACCTACGTCACCGCCCTCGTCGAAGGCGCGGCGAAAATGTTGCGCGCCAACGGCCATCCCGACCAGGCCACCAAGGTCGTCGCGTTTTTCAAGGACTCGAGCAAGCAGGGCGGCGTGAATCAACTCGCCATCAACATGAAGGCGATGAACGCCCTCAACAATCGCAACGCCATCAATCCGAACAACCGCGCCCACGTTTACGAGGTGGAAGACGCGATGGAACTCACCCTGAAAGACATGGGCATCCTCGTGCCCGCCGCCTATCTCCTCACCATCAACCAGAATTTCCAGCCCGCCGGTCCACCCCGGCCCGTCACACCCGTCGATGCCGCACATCCTTGACGAAGAACTCTACCAGGCCGGCGTGGCCGTCGCCTCCTGTCCCACCGCGCCCGGCCACGAAGGCCACGTCCGCGCCTGCCTGCTCGAGCGGATGAAGGACCTGCCCCATGTCACCACGCGCCTCGACGAATTCGGAAATCTCCACGCCGCCTACGAGCACGACGACGCCGACCGCGAACCGTTCCGCGTCGTCGCCCACATGGACCACCCCGGATTCGTCGTCCAGCGCGCGGAAGGAAAGGAAGAACTTCATTTCGCCGGCGGCGTCGATGAAGCCTATTTCGCCGGCAAGCGCATCGTCTTTTACCACGAGGAAACGACGCGGCCGCTTGGCCGGGCCGTCATCACCGGCACCTCGTTTTCGGACGACCTCAAGCGCGTCGCCCTCGACCGCCCCATCCCGCCCGGCGCGACCTTCGCCACGTGGGATTTGCCCAAGACGCGCTGCACCAAGCGCCTTTTCGTCAGTCCCGCCTGTGACGATCTCGCGCAAGTCTCGACGATGCTCGCCCTCCTGCGGCGGCTCGCGCTCAGCCAGGCGAGGGGAAACGTCCACGCCCTCTTCACCCGCGCCGAGGAGATCGGATTCGCCGGGGCGCTCGCCGCGTTGAAATCGAAAACGCCTCTCGCGCCCATGCCCACCCTTTCGCTCGAAACGAGCAAGGCGCGCGGCTTCGCGCGGGTCGACGGCGGCCCCATCGTGCGCGTCGGTGACCGGCTCAGCGTCTTCGATTCGAGGATCACCCACTGGCTCGAAACCGCCTTCCGCGATTTGCAGGCCGCGCGGCCCGAGACGACCTTTCAGCGCCTCCTCATGGGCGGCGGGACGTGCGAAGCCTCCGTCTTTCACCGCGCCGGCCTGCCGACCGGCGCGCTCTGCGTCGCGCTCAACCACTACCACAACATGGGCCACGGCACGTCCCTCCGCACCGAATCGATTTCCCTGCGCGACTGGCAGGGCCTCTACGATTTCCTCTTCTACCTGGCCACCGAAGCCAGGTCGGTCCGCGCCGCCGACGACGCCGTGACACAGCGCTTCACTCAACTCGAAGCCCGCGCCCTCGCCGCCCTCAAGCCCGATTTTTAGCAAAGCGCCGCTTAAGATAAAACCAACTGGAGGGTCGGACTCCGTCCCGACCCAAGCGCGTCAGCGCTTTCCTGATTCCCAAAGTTTACTCAGCGACAACCTTTACCGTACTGTGCAGCCCTGATTAACGTTCCAAACGAGTAATTCCCACGAGGCCTACTTATCCGTGTGGTAGGGCTTGTGCGCCTTGTAAAGCGCCAAATGGCTTTTGGCGGCGGCAGCATCACTTGCGCTTAGTTTGGGAGTTTCCAGAAATTTGCTCTCCCACTTCACGGCATTATCGAAATTCCCTGCTTGCGCATAGGCGGCCGCCAGCGTGTCCAAAGCTGCCGAAAAATGCCAATCCGATAGTTCGCATGCCTTCGTCGCATTCTCCACCGCTTCCGTCCCGTTGCGCAATCCCGCTTGTGGACATGTTGCCAAAAGCCAGGCGAGATTGTTGTACGCGAGCACGTTTTTGGGGTTGAGCTGTATCGTGTGAGTTAAATCTGAGAGGGATTTGTCGTAGTTGCCCAGTTGACCGTACATGTTACCACGGTCGTTATAGGCCTTCGCATCATTGGGATCGAGCTGGATGACTTGAGTAAAATCAGCAAGCGCAAGATTGTTGGAGCCCCTCATCGCATAAGTGAAGCCGCGGTCGTAGTAGGCTGCTACGTTTTTGGGATCAAGCCGGATGGCTTGATTGAAGTCTGCGATAGACTTATCGTAATCGCCATGCTGGCTGTAAGTGTTGCCACGGTCTACATAGGAAGGCGCGCTATTTGGATCGAGCTGGATGGCTTGACTTAAATCTCCGATAGCTTTCTCGTAATCACCCTGTTGGGCGTATAGGTTGCCTCGGTTGCTGTAGGCTTTGGAGCTTTTTGGATCGAGCTGAATGACTTGATTGTAATCAGCAATGGCCGCGAAATTATCGCCTTTAGCTTGAAAGGACATACCGCGAAGAATTAAGGCATCCACGTCTTTTGAATTGAGCTGGATGGCCCGATTGAGATCAGCGATGGCCAGATCGTTGGCCCCCGTAGACCGGTAAGCGTCGCCTCGATTATAATAGGCTTTAGCATCTCTTGGGTCGAGCTGGATGGCCCGATTGCAATCCGCGATAGCCCGGTCGAAGTCGCCCTTCTGGTCATAGGCGCCTCCCCTGTTGTGGTAAGCGACCACGAATTTTGGATCGAGCTGGATAGCCTGGCTGTAGTCCGCGATGGCGTTATCGTAATCACCCTTATAGAAGTAGGCGGTGCCACGGTTATTGTAGGCTTCCGAGTATTTTGGATCCAGCTGGATGGCCTGATTGCAGTCCGCAATGGCATTGTCGTAGTCACTCTTGTCGAGATAGGCGAGACTTCGGTTGCAGTAGGCTGTCTCGCCTTTGGAATCGAGTTGGATGGCGCGGCTATAGTCGGTAAAGGCTTGGCCGTAATCACCCTTGTCGTAGTAGGCAACACCACGGTTGGCGTACGCATCCGCATTTTTTGGATCGAGCCGGATGGCTTGATCAAAATCGGCGATGGCCCGGTCGTAATCGTTCTTATCATTATAGATGACGCCACGACTCGTGTAGATATCCGCATTTTTTGGATCAAACTCGTTAGCTAAATCGAAATACGCGATGGCACGGTTATAACGGCCCTCGGTGCAGACATATTCCCCCTGTAGAAAGAAAATCTGTGATAGCAACCGCGAGTAAATCGGCAAAAGCAGGTAACAAACCGTTACTGCGAGGACGAGTAAAACGAGCGCGAATAAGACAAAAGGGAATATCTTTGCCCTTTCAAATTGTCCGAGGAGAGTCGTCTTCGTCATTATTTTAAGTTTCTCAAAAAAAAGACAGGTATTTTCAAGAGACTCCATTTTTTGGCTTGCCCTACAGTCGGAGAAAAAAGGGGTATCCTCGGCCTCTGTCTTAGCTAGACCTCTTCTGGCTCCCCGGCAAGAAAACATGCCATCCACTTTTTCGAGGCAGGTTCATCCATTTGGGAACGCCCTTGTCCCCGCAACTCCATTGCCTGCCTTTCATAATTCCATAATCGGTCATTGACCGTTTCGCCCGGCTTTTTAAGCTGCTTGAATGGCACTTTTGGCTACTGACGACTCCAACATTCTCGACGCCGAGACGATCAACTGGCGGCTGGTCGTTTATCCAATCCTCGCGGCGCTCATCGTCCTCGTGGGCGGATTCGGTTATTATTACTATCAGCAAAACCAGCGCGAACAACTCGAGGCCGCCGCGCGCGCCGCCCTCCTGCAGGCCAAGACCCCCGGCGAAATGGTGAAAGTGGCCGATCAATTTCCCCGGACCGACCACGCCACCATCGCCCTGCTTACCGCCGCGAACGGTTCCTTCGCCCAGCGCGACTATGCCACCGCCATCCAGGATTATCAGCGCATTCTCCAGACACCCTCCACCGACCCGGAGCTGCGCGACTCGGCGCAAATCGGCCTCGCCTCGACCCTGGAGGCCAACGGCAAGGGCGACGACGCGATCAACGCCTATCTCGAAGTGGCCCGGCGCGGCGAAAAGGGGCCCTACGCCCCCTACGCCTACATCGCCGCGGCCCGCCTTTACGACGAGCGCGGCGACAAGGACAACGAGCGCAAAATCTTGACCGAAGCCGCGAGCCTCGACCCCGATTCGTCCTTCGTGAAGCAGGCCCAGTTCAAGCTCAAGGAAATGGCGGCGGCCAAGCAACCCATGACCATCTCCCTGCCCTCCCAGCCGCCCGCGTCGCCTCAGCCCTGAGATCCCGCCCCCGGCGCGTTTTCCTCGATGGCCTCTATCGGCACAATGTGCTAAAAAAATAAGCCACGTAGGCTTTTGAAGCCAAAATCGGGACCGGCCGGAGCCTAGCAGGCGATCCGGGCCAGCCGGGCGTTCTCGGCCACCTGCCAATCGCCGCCCGCGTTACCCGAAGCCTCGCAATGGTCGGCCGTCCCGCCGCCCAGCGTCTGCACCACGATCCCGATCCCCCGACCCTGCGAGACCCGCACGTTCCGCAGGGAGGGATTCGCCCCGCCCTCGATCTCCACGCCCGGCCCGCCGCTGCCTACGATGTCGACCTCCTCGATGATGCCCTGCGCCTGGTTGCCAAAGCGGAGGCCCGCGCCCTCCGTCTCCTCGATGCGGCACTGCCTCAGCGTGGGCCGGGCGCCCTCGGCCACCCGCACCGCGTCGCCCCGGTTGCCGATAAATTGGACCTGCTCCCAACGCCCCTTGCCCTGGGTGGAAACGGAGAGCCCGCCGCCGCCATTCTCGCTGATCTCGCCCTCGACCATGCGGGGCGCGCCGTTCTGCGTGCAGAGGAATCCGGCCCCGCCGTTCTGGAGGATGACGCAGCTCTGGAACGTGGGCGCGCTCGCCTCGTCGACATGCACGGCGACGAGCTGGTTGTTCAGGATGTGGCAACGCTCAAAGCGGGGCTGCGATTTGTCCCCCACCAGCACGGCCGTCCCGCCATGGTGCGTGATCTCGCAGTCGATGAACTGACCCTCGGCCGCGTGGAGGACCGTGATGCCGTTCTCGATCCCGTGATGGAGCACGCAATGGTGGAAAACCGGCTTCGAGTTTTGCATCACGAGCACGCCGGTCAGCGCATTGGCAAAAAACTCGCACTGCTCGAAGCGGCCCTCGGAACTCGCCACCACCTGCAGGCCCTCCTTGTGCCCGTCGTGAATCACGCAACGATAGAGCCGCGGATCGGACTTGTCCTTCACCACCACGTTCGCGTTTTCGTTGCTGAAAATTTCGCAGTCGAGCAACTCCCCCTCCGCCTGCCCGCTGATCTCGACGCCCTCCCCGTGATTGTCGAAAATCTGGCATCCGGAAAAGCGGGGCTTGCTTTGCTGGCTGATCGTCACGCCCATCCGCGCATTGTCGAAAATCTGGCAATGCTCGAAAAGTCCCTCGCCCTGCTCCGCCACCAGGATGCCGTAGCGGTCGTTCACCGAGATCCGGCAATGGCGCAGGTGCGGATTCCCGCCCCGCCGGCATTGCACGCCGCCGACGGCATTGCCCCAGATATCGCAATTCTCGATGAAGCCGGCGCCGCCCTCGCTGACATAAATCCCCGCCATCAGGGCGTGACTGATCTTGCAGGAAAAAAGAACCGGCGAGCAGCCCTTTCCGATCACCACCTGCGAAAGCTTGTTTTGGTAGAGGTGACATTCCTCGAGGTATCCGGCCGCCTCCTCCTGGAAAAGAATGCCCCCGGCCTTGCCGTCGTGGAGATGGCACCGGCGCAAAACCGCCTCGGACTGCGGCCCCTTCACTTCCACCACGGTCGAGGAATCACTGGTCAAATCGCAATCCTCCATGACGAGGCGCCCCGACTTCACTTCCACCGCCGCCAGGGTCTTCTTGTCCTTGCCACCCATGCCCCTGAGAACGAGACGGGCCAGGTAAAGGCACGCGCCCTCCAACAGGAAAACCGATGATGCCGCCGATTCGATGATCACCGGGTTCGGCCCGCCTTCGGCCCGGATCTGCAAATTCCTTTTAATCACCAGGCTCTCCCGGTAGACGCCCGGCTTCAGCAAGAGGCAGGCATCGGGGGCCGCGTCCCGCACCGCGTCGCGCAAGGTCGGTCCCTGGCCGCTCCCCTCCGGATAGACCACGACACTCTCCGCCGGATGCGACCAATCAGGCGCCGCCCAGCGCTGCTCCGGCTCCTGCGCCTGAAACTCCACCGCCGGCTCGACCTGAACCGAAGTCTCGTTCTCCGGCGGCAGGGGCGGCTCCGGTTCAACCGTTGCGACCGGCGCAACCGGCTCCGCCGCCGGGAGCGGCGCCCGCGCGGAGGCGTCGAAAATGCTGTCGAGCCGCGTGGTCGAGTTCTCGGGATGCAGCAGTCCCAGCCCGATGGCCCAACTCTCCACGGCCCACTTCGCGACATCGCTCGAGATGGCCAGGTTCTGCTCGAGCTTGAGCGCCAGCCGCGCGCAGATCAGCTTCACGGACGGCCCGCCCTGACGGCGCAGCTGCTCGACCACGCCCACGCGCAGGCAGCTCACCAGCACGAAAATCTCCCGCCGAAATTCCCCGCAATAATCCTTCAACAGCCCTTCGGTCCGCAGCGGCGAAGCCAAAAGCGGCTCGCCATGCTTGGAGATGATTTCGATCAGGACGTCACGCGGCGTGGAAGTCATGGCAAAGGAAAAGGCGGGCCGGTTCTAAAATTGATCTCTGACGCTATCCGCAAAGCCGGGACAAGTGAACGATAAAACTCCCGGGCTGCCTGAACCTGGCTACGCCGATCCCACCCCCGCCACGGCCAACGCCTCCAGCGCCCGGCGTGACTGGACCGCGCCCAGGTCCAGCGGCAAAGTCGTGCGGCCCAGCTTGAGCGCGTAGGGAATTTCTGCCTTCTCCGCATTGACGATCCAGAGCGCCAGCTGCGAAAGACGCGCCTCCAGCGGCAGCCGTTCCATCGCGGCGGCGTCCAGCCACAACTCATGGCCCGCGTCACCGGTGAATTGCTTGATCGAGAGCGGCCTGCCTCGCGCGAAAGCCTTCCAATCGACATGCCGCAGCGATTCTCCCGGCATGTAGGCGCGCACGCCGGAAAAATCATCGCCCGCCTGCCGGCTGACCGGCGATCCCTTTTCCCCGCCGAGGGAAAGCGCGGGCCACTCGGCGTTTCCCTTGGGTTCGGGATAGATATAATACTCCGCATCCACCGGCACGCGGATGCTCGCCCAGAACAGGCCAAACGGGTACGACGTCCGCACCAGCAACGACTCGAACCGGTACATGCCGCGCCGCTCGGCGGGAAAGACCACGTCCGCGGAGCACGAGTCGCCCGCATCGATCCTCACCCCGCCGCCGCCCGGTGTCCGCAGTGGCGTGGGCCGTCGTGCCAGTCCCGCCTCGTCGCCCAGGCGCGCAAAGAAAAGACCGTAGATCGTATGCCGGGAGGGATTGCGCAAATAGATTTCCATCCGCACCTCCTCCCCCGCGAACGCGGGCTGGATCCGGATGTGGTCGACCCGCAGCGATGCCAGGTTGCGCCAGGTATGGAAAATGGAAATGAAGCTCAGCGACCCGATCAAATAGAGAATCGCGTAGACGAGGTTGTTCGAGTAATTCACCGCCGCCAGCCACATGCAGCCGAGGACCGGGCCGAAAATAATCCAGAGCGCGGTGGGGCGCAGGCGAAAGCTCTCCTGCTTCATCTCACCGGGACCGCCCGAATGATTTTTTCCGTCAGCGACAAGCCCGAATCCTCCACGCCCCCGGCGGTCGAGCCGAGGCGGTGCGCGATGACATTCGACGCCACGGCCTGGACATCCTCCGGCACCACCATGTCGCGGTCCGCCGCGAACGCCCATGCCTGCGCGCACCGTTGCAGGGCCAGTCCCGCGCGTGGAGAAAGCCCCGCTCCCGTGCCATCGGCGCCGATCTGACGGCTCTTTTCCAGCAGATCGAGGATGTAATCGCGCACCGCATCCGAGACATGCAGGGCCCTCACTTTTTCCTGCCATAGAAGCAGTTGCTCCGCCGACACCAGGGGTTTGAGGTGACGAATCAGGTCCCGGCGATCCTGCCCCGCCAACATTTCCTTCTCCGCCCGGCGTCCGGGAAAGCCGAGCTCCAGGCGCATGAGAAAACGGTCGAGTTGCGATTCCGGCAGCGGATAAGTTCCGATTTGCCGCTGCGGGTTCTGCGTCGCGATGACGAAAAACGGAACGGGGAGAAGATGCGTGTCGCCGTCGATCGTGACCTGCCCCTCCTCCATCGCCTCGAGCAGCGCGCTTTGGGCTTTCGGCGTCGCGCGGTTCACCTCGTCCGCGAGCAGCATTTGCGCAAAAATCGGGCCGGGATGAAAAACAAACTGCCGCGACGCCGGGTCAAAAATCGCATTGCCCAAAACATCCGCGGGCAGCAAGTCGCTGGTGAATTGCACGCGGCGAAATTCAAGGCCGAAAATCTTGGCCAGCGCGTGCGCGAGCGTCGTCTTGCCCACGCCGGGAATGTCCTCGATCAGCAGGTGCCCGCGCGCCAGCAGGCAGCAGAAAGCCATCCGGACCGCCTGGTCCTTGCCCAACAAAATCGAGTCGAGCCGGGCCAAAACATCATTGATCGAAACGCTCATCGGTGCCTGAGTCCATGAGCCTACGCCATATTCGGGAACTGCCAAGCCCGACCCTTCATTGTCTCGTCGTCGACAGTCGGCCGTGGAAAATCGAAAAGAATCGTTCTCCCACACGAACGAATTTCAGGGCTAGGGTATTGGCGTTTAGTTCCGATGAAGGAACGACGCCGAAAAAAGCACATGAACATCATCGGGCCGCAGGTTCGCCGCATTCGCTACCAGCAGGGACTGACCCTACCGGCCTTCAGTCAAATGTCAGCTTATCAGCTGGGACATCAGCCGCGAAGGCATCGCCAAAATCGAGTCCCGGCTCCGGGGCGTTTCCGACATCGAGGTCCTGAAGCTGGCCAAGGCGTTGCGCGTCCACTTCTCCGTTTTATTCCCGTGATTCTCACCCGGTCCCGCCCATGAACCGCGCCGTACCCAGTCCGCAGGACGGCCGGAAATCGGGCATGGTGCTCGTCATGGCGCTGTTCGCCCTGGCCGTGATGACCCTCCTCCTGCTGGCCTTGTTTGAGGGCGCGACCCATCAGACACTCGGGGCGCAGGGCGACGCCGCGCTGGCCCGGGAAAAAATGCTCGCCGATTCGGCCGTGGCGCTCGTCATCGGCCAGATCGAAACCGCCTCCTCGCAAACGAACCAGGCCTGGATTTCCCAGCCCGGCCTGCTCCGCACCTACAACACCAACGCGGTGCGCGCGCCCACCGCCTGCTACAAACTTTATTCCACGGCCAGCCTGACCAACCTGATCGACACCTCGGGCAACCTCAATTTTTTCAGCGCCGACGTCCCCGCCAACTGGAGTTCCGAGCCGAGCCAATACACCGACCTGAACGCCCCGGCGCAGACCCCTGACGCCTCGGGCCAGACGATTTATCCCATTCTTAACCCGGCCGCGCTGACCAATCAGGCGAACCAAACCGCGGGCACTCAGATCGCCGGGGTGAGCAGCGATTCGGGTAGCGGCCCGACCGCGGTGACCATGCCCGTCGCATGGCTCTACGAACTTCAGGACGGAACGCTCGGGCCCGCGAGCAACGGCACCGCCGCCAACCCGATCGTGGCCCGCATCGCCTTCTGGACCGATGACGAGACCAGCAAGATCAACATCAACACCGCCGGGTGTGGATCGCCCTGGAACACCCCGCGCGTCAACTCGACCAACGATGTCACGTGGAGCACCACCCAGCCCGCCGCCGGCGAATTCTCCGCCTATCCGGGCCATCCCGCGACCACCTCGCTCGCCGACGTGTTCGGTTCCGGCGCGAGCCCGCTTTCGCCGCAGCAGTTGCTGGGCCTGAGTCCCCGTTATGCCTGGGGCGGCTCCCAATTCGGCGCGCAGACCACCACCGCCGGCGAAACCGTGCCGGTGAAAACCGACCGGCTCTACGCCTCGCTCGACGAGCTCTGTTTCAGTTCGAGCCTCATCGCCGGCCAGCGCCAGACCAATTCGGTCAGCGCCACGCAAATCGATCAGGCCCGTTTCGTCCTCACCGCCCACAGCAACGCGCCCGAAACCACCCTCCTCGGCGAGCCGCGCATCGCCATCTGGCCAGTCGCCGATTCAGCGCTGACCTCAACCGGTGCGCCGCGCATGACCGCCACCGATTCCGCCATCACCAACGCCGCCACGGTCGGCGTCGGGAGCGCCAACCCGCGAAGCTACTTTTTCCAGCGCCACAATGCGCTGAGCGCCACGGACGATCTCAACGCCTCGGTCGTCCCTGCCAACGCGCAGCTTTTCAGCGATCTCGTCGCGCGCGGCTGCGTTACTCTTCCCGGTTACGGCGCGGCCTTCACCACGACGAAATATCCGGGCGCGAACTGGACGCAGCTCATGCTCGAGATCACCGACTTCATCCGCGGCCTGAACGCGGTCGATCCGAGCGCCGCACCCTTCGTTCCCTACGCCGCGGCCGATTCGACCGGTGTCGGGCAGGGTTTCATCATTCCGCTGACGACGACCTACGGCTCCGGCGCAAATGCGATCACCCTGCGCGGACTCGGCCGTTGCCCCACGCTCTCCAGCCTCACGCTGGTCGTTTACGTCTGCGGATTCGGCTTCAGCGACGGCACGGTGATCGACTACGACGCGACGCCCGACACCCTCTCGGGCACGAGTTGGAACGCGAACTTCGCGGTCGGTTCTCCCACGAGTCGTTGGAAAAAAGTGACGAGCGAACTCGTCCGCGCCTTCGTCGTGCCATGCACATTCCAGCCCGGTTGCGCCTACCCCGAAGTGAGCGATGCCTGTGAGATCCAGATTGCCGGCCTCAACAACATCACCGTGAGCAGCGGAGGCTCCTCCGGCAATTTTGGTTTTGCGGCCACCGCCACATCGCGCCTCCTGAGCGATGCCCTGACCGTCCTTCCCGCTGACCGCGCGTGGGGCGGCAACGAAGGTCCGCTCGCGTGGCGCGCCGCCGCGCTCGACGCGATGGTTTCCGGCGCCACCTGGACCGGCTATCCCTTCGCGGGCACGACTTACTTCAAAGTGCCGCTCGCCCCGGGTGCGGCCGTCGATTCGCTCACCGGCGGCCCGTCGTTGCCCGCGTCGTGGGCCCGTTCCCTGACCTTTAATGGTCCGGTCAACTTGACCGTGAACATTTGCGACCGCAATGGGAACATCCTGCAAACGCTCAGTCCCAGTTTCCCCACGTTCTCGATCCACGCTCCGACCATTAACGGCGAATGCGACCACGCCGACGGCTCGACGCCCGCGACCGCCCAGACGAATTGGGCCGCGACAACGTCATGCCAGGTTTTTCCTTCCTGGTATATGACCCTGCGCAACCGCCTTCTCGCGACGCAAAATAGCCGCGCTGCGTTCCTTCAGGCCGGCGACATCAGCCGCAGCGTTGAAGCCAACACTGACCTGCGCGTGATTGCCGCGCTGCCCTCGGTCCCCTCGTCCCTTTTTCATCCGCATCCGAATTATTTGCTTAATTCGAGCAACGCCCTCGGCGGTTCGCATGCCCACAATATCCGTTTTGCCGACGGAACGAGCGCCTGCTTCGCGCCGGGAAACAGCGCCAAATTGAGCAATGCCTCCTCGGCCCTGACGCAACTCGTGGCGGCCGCTTATCCCGTCGCCACCTCCACGATTCCGGTCCACGACTGGCGCACCGGCGCGCTTCTCACCGCCGATCCGGTCACCGGAATCACTCCTTACACCTGCTTCACCAGCCCGCCCTGCAGCGTGCCGACCGGAACGAGCGGAGTCTTCAACTCCTCCGGCGCGCCCGGCGACTGGGACACCGGCCCTGGCTTTTCTCCCGACGGCGCGCAAATCAACCTGCCCGACAGCGGCACCACGCTCGCCCCCCGCCACCGCCTACTTTTCGCTGACCGGCGGCCAGGTCGGCGCGGCCACGCAACGCTCGCCCAACGCGCTCGTCCCGTCGCCGGTGATCTTCGGTTCGCTCCCGACCGGAAGCACGCCCGCGTCGCCCGGCTCGTCGGCGTCCTGGCAGACCCTCCTCTTCTGCCCCTACCCGGCGGCGAACACGTCGGGCCCGCCCTACGCGAACCATCCCGGCGCGGCGACTCCGCCCGACCATCTCATCCTCGACAATTTCTGGATGCCGGTCGTCGAGCCCTACGCCATCAGCACCTGCCTCGCCACGGCCGGGAAAATCAATCTCAACGACCAGATCGCGCCCTTCACCTATCTCCATCGCAACACCGCGCTGCGCGCCCTGCTCGACAGCCTCCGCATTCCGGCCATTCCCATTTCCGCGGCCAACACCTACAAATCCGCCGGCACGCCCTCCACCGCGATTTTCTGGAATCTCGTTGATGAGCCCTCCACCCTCGCGCAGATCGAGAACCGCTTCGCCGCGGGCAGCGTCGACGCCTATTTGAGTGAAAGCGAAATCTGCGCCGTGCCGCTCGTGCCGCAGGGGCAAGGCTCGATTCCGCCCAGCGTTTCCGCCACGCAGACTGCGCTCGCGGCTTTCTGGAGCGGAAAATCAACTCCCGATGGCGGCCTCACCGGCGACAACCTCCGCGAGCTCCCCTACGCGCAGCTCTACGGCCGCCTCACCACCCGCTCCAATTCCTACACCGTCCACCTCCGCGTCCAGGTCCTGCAAAAGCTGGCGCGCGACCCGAATCAAAACGTCTGGAACGAAGGCGTCGATCTTGTCCGCGGCGACTGGCGCGGCTCCTACGAAATCGAGCGCTATCTCGATCCGACCGTCGCGGCCCCCGCGGCGGGCTCGCCGATCGAGGCCTACAAATTCCGCATCGTCAGCTCGCGTCAGTTCGCGCCTTAGCGATCAACTTGCCTTTTACTTCCGCCCCATTCGCCCTTTAGTTATTCCATGATCGCATTCGAGGCCCTGCAGCAACTGCGTCTGCCCGACGCCTGGCAGGCCGAGGCGATTCGCGCGCTGGCCGCCGGCGACGACGTCATCGTCCAGGCCCCGACCGGCGCGGGCAAGACCTTCATCTTCGAGCAATATTTCCAGCAGCGCCGCGGCCCCGGCCAGGTCATCTTCACCGTGCCGACCCGCGCGCTGGCCAACGACAAATTCGCCGAGTGGACCCGCCAGGGCTGGCGCGTCGGCATCACCACCGGCGACCTCGCGCACGACCCCGAGGCGCCGCTCGTCGTCGCCACGCTCGAGGCCCAGCAGACCCCCGCCCGCGCCGCGCTCTACGTCATCGACGAGTACCAGTGGCTCGCCGATCCGCTCCGCGGCAACCACTACGAGGGCACCATCCTCGCGCTTCCGGCGCAGACGCAGCTCCTGCTCCTCAGCGGCAGCGTCGCCAATCCCGGCGCGATCCGCGACTGGCTGCGGCGTCTCGACCGCGGGCGCAACGTCACCCTGATCGAGCAGCGCGAGCGCCCCGTGCCGCTCGACGAAGTCGAAATCGACTCGCTCGCCCGCAACGTCCCCGACTCCATCACCGGGTACTGGACCCGCCGCATCGCCGGAGCCTTGCGCGACGATCTCGGCCCCATTCTCGTCTTCGCGCCCCACCGGCGCGAGGCCGAAAAAATCGCCCGCGACGTCGCGGCGCGGATTCCCTGCCCGCAGCCGCTGCGCCTGACCAAGGACCAGGAAAACGCCGCCGGGCCCGACCTCGCGCGCCTCCTCGGCCAGCGCGTCGCGTTTCATCACAGCGGCCTCGGCTACGTCCAGCGGGCCGGACTCATCGAACCGCTGGCCAAGGGCGGACAGTTGCGCGTCGTCGTCGCCACCCTCGGCCTCAGCGCCGGGATCAACTTTTCCCTCCGCTCCGTCCTCGTCACCGCGACCAGTTTCACCGCGGGCGGATTTCCCCGCGAAGTCACGCCCTCCGACCTGCTCCAAATGTTCGGACGCGCGGGCCGGCGGGGACTCGACGAGGAAGGCCATGTCCTCGTCAGCGAACGCTCGCCCCGGCTCGGCCAGGCGCGGGCCGGACATCTCCGCCGCAGCGTGCCGCTGCCGTGGCGTCCCCTTTTGCAGGAACTGGCCGCGGGCGCGCCCATCGAGCCAGCCGTCGCTGCGTTCCAGAAAAAACTCTTCACCACCGAGTTCATCCCGCTCGGCATCGAGTCGACGCAAAAAATTCCCGGGTCGCTTCCCTGCGGTCTCAAGACCGACGCGGGCCGCGCGCGCCTCGTGCGGCGCGTCAACGATCCCGCCCCCTTTTGCCTGCCGTGCCCCCATCGCCCCGAATGCCTCGCCCTCGATCCCAAGCCCGCGCTGATCTGGCTCTGGAACCGCGTCGGGATTCTCGACAAGCAGCTCCAGCTCACGCGGCGCGGACGGATCATGGCCTGCTTTTCCGGCGCGGAGGGCCTCGGCGTCCTGGCCGGGCTCGAGGACGAAAAATATCCGCTCCACGATCTGATCGAGGACATGGCCAACCTCGTCGCCGGTGACCGCTTTTGCGGCAACGAACCGCGCTGGGGCGGACGCCTCGCCTACGCCTGCCAGAAGGCCTACCGCCGTTTCACCAGCGAAGGTTTTCTCGTCGACGGCATGCCGGTCAATTACGGCGCGGGCGGCGCGGAGATAGTCCGTTCGCTCCGCGTCAAAAAATATGTGCCGATGGAAGGCCTCGAGGACCACGTCCATCGCGGCGACGTCGACCGCCTCCTCATCGAATGGAAAAGCCTCCTCCGCCAGGTCGCCACCGCGACCGGCGAGACCTCCTGGCCGCGCTGGACCGAATTCCAGGCGCTCTGCCGCGCCGAGTTCGCGCAGTACGAACGCGTCAGCCTCCCCGGCCTGCCCGTGATCCCGGCCGAGCAACAAAAGCCGATCAGCCATCGCCTTTCGATGACCAACGCCTGGTAGGAATTCTAGGGTTTCACTTCGAGCCCGACCGCCCTGGCGAGTTTTCCCTGACGCGCGTCAAACGTCAGAAAGTGGCTGGCGTTGACGAGGAGACCCGAAGCGATATGAAGCATGTCAAGATAGCGGACCCCGGATTCAAGCGCGTGACGATGGCTGAGTTGCGAGGTTTTCAGATAAAGATCTTGGGATTCCAAGGATAGCATTTCATAGAATCCCTCCGCTTCATCGCGTTCGAATCGGAGCAACGCCCGTGTCATGTCCGCGAGAGTGACATATTTTTGAAAGGCCAGCATTCGGATGGCATGTTGCGCCTCCGATTTCGAGAAACTGGTCAGGCAAATCGGCTGCGGATTTGTGGCAAAATAACCTCTAGCAGCTTTCGTATTACCGTCCTCCACATAGACCGCGACGAGGAAACTGCTGTCGGCATAGATTACCAACGTGCCTCCTCACGCATTTTCAAGTAGGCCTTCACCGCCTCGACCTTGCGGCCCTTGAAGAGCTTGCGAGTGCGTTCGAACACGGGAGCCCAATCGACCTTGCGCGGCTTCTCTGAAGGCGGAATCGGCGTCAGCCGCGCCCACGGCTTTCCCCGTTTCGTAATCACAATCTGCTGCCCCTCGTGGGCCATGGTGAGATACTTCGAGAAGGCGTGGTGGACCGAGCGTGAGGTGGCTTTGACCATAATGTTACACATAATGTGTTACATTCGTTGAAAATGTCAATCCGCTTGACCTCCCCGCCCCAAATCCGTATTCACGCTCCAGTTCTTTGAAACCGGCCCTGCCTTCAACCGCAGGGCCAACCCGCCAGAAAGTGCCCCGGACCAAAGCCGGGGAGAATAGGGAAACAGGTGTGAATCCTGTGCGGTAGCGCCGCTGTAACGGGCGACGAAAGCTCCATGAAGCCACTGCGCGAAGGCGCGCGGTAAGGCGGAGCGAGTAGGACGACCCCGAAGTCAGAAGACCTGCTTTCTTGCGCTCATCAAGTCCCGGGCTGTGTGGCCCGGGCGACTGTCTCGCCACAGACAGGATGGGAGTGGAGTCTCTTCGGTGCCTGTCTGTCGGACCGTCCTGCCTTCGTCTCCTCCCCCTGCGGAAGATCGAAGGCTTTTTTGTGCCTGCGTTCCTCCGTCGGGGGAAAAAAGAAAAGCGCGGCCTTGGCGGGCCGCATTGCCACAGAAAGCAGGTCCCCATGCAGATCATTCAGTCACTCCACCGTCGATTGCAGTCCATCCTTCCCTGGAGGGTCCGACTCCGTCCCGACCCACTCTACCTTCCTCTCGATTCCCAACCTGCCTCCCCTCGCCGGAATCGGGGAACGCCATGGTCCGCGCAACTCCTCATAAAAGTCGTGATCTGCGCATTCATCTCCGGCCTCGCCCACGCCGCCGATACGGCTTCGACCCCGGGCGTCGCTCCAGCGACGACTCCGGCCAAAACCGCGGCGAAAACCTCCGCCTCCTCCGCGTCGCCTCAAACTCCAGCCGCGACTTCAGCCCCCACTCCGGCCGGCCTCGTCACGCCGCTCCCCACCATCGTCGTCACCGCCGCCACGCGCGACACCCAATCCGTCGCATCCACCGCAACCACCACCACCGTGGTCACCCGGCAGGATCTCCAGGACAATCACTACGCCCTCGTATCCGACGCGCTCCAATCGGTGCCGGGCCTCGCCGTGGTCACCAGCGGCAATCCGGGCGGCGAGACCTCGGTCTTCATCCATGGCCTCGACAGCAACCAGACACTGGTCACCGTCGACGGCCGCCGCCAGGCCGTCGGCCTCTCGGGCGCGGACGACAATCTCGCCAACCTGACCCTCGACAACATCGACCAGATCGAAGTGGTGCGCACCCCGGTCTCCTCCGCGCAGGGCGGCAGCGCCATGGGCGGCGTGATCAATCTCGTCACCCTTTCCGGCAAGGGCCTGACCACGCCTGAAGGCTCCGTCTCGTTCGAGGCGGGCTCGTTCAACACCTACCGCGAAAACGTGCAGTCGCGCGGCGCGGTCGGCGATTTCGACTACGCCGTTTCCGCTTCGCGGCAAGATTCGATCTATCCCGCGCTCAGCCCCGGCGAGCCGGCCAACTTCAGCCCCGGTTTCGCCGGCCAGGCCGATCAATACCGGAACACCAACTACCGCGGCAATTTCGGTTACCAGCTCTCGCCCGCTGTTTATCTCGATCTCCACAGCGCCTACAGCAACGCCTATACCAGTTCGCCCGGCGAATATGTCTCGCCCGATCCCACCGCCAACCTTCTCATCGAAGACTGGAGTCTCTCGCCCGAGATCGTCGCGCAGGTGACCGATTTTTACCGGACCAAGCTCTACTACACGCGCGACCAGCAGCGGCAGGCCTACGACGATCCCTATTACCTGGCCGAGGCGGCGGCCTTCGGCTTTTCTCCGCAGGGCGACGTCACGCGCCTCCAGCTCAACACCGACTCGGTCGATTGGCAGAACGATGTCCAGATCGCCCACAACTGGTCGGTCACCGCCGGCATCCAGGGCGACAACCGCAACTATTATGAATACGACAACGGCCTCGGCTATCGCACCTTCGACGGCCACGACAACAACCTCGGCGGCTACATCTCCAGCCAATGGCAACCCGTCGAGGGCCTGAATATCCTCAATTCGGGCCGCTTCGATTCCTACTCCCAATTCGGCGGCGCCTTCTCGTGGCGGCAGGGTGCCTCCTATCTCGTCGCGCCGACCAAGACCCTGGTCCACGCCTCCGTCTCCTGCGCCTTCACACCGCCTTCGCTCCAGGATTTGTATTATTACTATCCCGGCCCGCCCGCCTATCTGCCCAACCCGAACCTCCAGCCCGAAACCGATCTCGGCTGGGAAGCGGGCGTGGAGCAGCCGCTGTGGGACGATCGCGTCACGCCCGGCGTCACCTATTTTCACAACGACGTTCGGGACTACATCGGCAACCGGACCCTCCCCAACGGCAACAACATGGAGGAGAACCTCGGCCACGTCACCACCGATGGCGTCGAGGTTGGAGTGAAACTCAAGCCCTGGTCGACCGTCAGCGCGGCCATCGACTACACCTACCTCAATGCGGTCGACGACACCACGCAGACGCGCCTGATCCGCCGTCCCCGCAACAGCCTCAACTTCACCGGCACCTGGAATCCCCTCCCGCCGCTCACCTTCACCCTCGGTGGAAACTGGATGGTCGGACGCCAGGACGTCAACGTGAACTATCCCTATAACCAGGTCGATGCGCCCGACTATTTCGTCCTGCGGGCCAGCGCGACCTACCGCATCAACGACTACGTCTCGCTCTGGGTCCGCGGCGAAAACCTGACTGACCGCAACTACCAACCGGTCCTCGGCTACTTCGCGCCGAGCATCGCCGGTTACGGCGGCATCAAAGTTTCGTTTTAGTATTCGTTCAGCTGTAGCGGCGGTCTCTGACCGTAGCTAGAATATTCAAACTACAGTTACTTGCGTAAGTGACTGGTTCTAGCATAACGGAATGCGTAGCAAACGCAGTTTGGTTGACATCCCGCCATACAGTGTATGGCGACAGAAATCTCAAATGGCAGTCAGACAGTCAAACTCTATCAGTCGGTCAATCGCGGCAAAGCGATGTACCAGCTTGCCTACTACATGGGAGGCAGGCGGGTTCAGAAAAACTTTGCCGACAAAGCGCAAGCGAAGCGGGTAGCCAAGCAGATTCTCGGTGGGTTGACAAATGATGCGGAAGCGGTCGAAGCCCTGGCCACGCCCGAACTGGAAAGCCTCGTCGCCGCGCGGCGTGTTCTCGCCCCGAACTACGCGCTGCATGTGGCCGTCGAGGAACATGCTCAAGCAGTGGGAAAGCTCGGGGAGATTTCCCTCCGGGAAGCGGTCGAGTTCTTCCTGCGGCATAATCGGGCCGATGTTCCCCGGCTAACGCTGGCTGAAATCGCGGAGCAATTCGCAAAGTCACGCGAGCAATCGGGCCTCTCGGCTCATTACGTCAGCCAGTGCCGCAAGACGGTCAATGATCTGGCAAAAGCGTTTCCGGGTAAGACGCTCCCTGATCTGAGAACAGCGGAACTGGATGCCTGGCTCGGCGGTCTCACGTTTGGGGCGAAGACCAAGAACGGGATGCGGATTATTCTTGTGGCCTGCGGCAATTGGGCGGAGGGCCGGGGTTATCTGATCAAGGGCGGAAGTCCTTTCCCTGCCATGGTGCGGTACAAGGAGACGAAGTCCGCTGTCTCTATCTTCACGCCGGAAAACATCGCTTCGTTGCTGACCAAGGCCGATAAAACCCTGCGGCCTTTCCTCGCCCTGGGTGCCTTCGCGGGCCTGCGGACGGCCGAATTACAACGCCTCGATTGGAAGGAAATCGATCTGGATCGCGGCTTCATCACCGTCGATGCCAACAAAGCCAAGACTCGGCAACGCCGGCTGGTCCCGATCTCGGACAACCTCAAGCTCTGGCTCACGCCGTGCAAGCAAACCTCGGGTCCGGTTTGCCTGCATCAACGCCCGCAAATCGCGGCGGCGCGACTTTGCGAGGGTTTCGTGTGGCAGGAAAACGGCCTGCGCCATTCGTTCATCTCGTACCGGCTGGCCGTCCTGCATGACACGGCGCGGGTGGCACTGGAAGCGGGAAACTCGCCGGAAGTGATCTTCGGCCATTACCGCGAACTGGTCACGCCGGAAGCAGCGGCAGCTTGGTTTTCCGTGAAGCCCGCATAGGGCTTCACGTTCAGTCTTCAAACTCAACAAAAACTAATAACAGAAAGGACATTCGATTTATGACTTCACCTCAACCCGCCCGGGACCTGGGCCATCTGATTCTCACCCTCCGCGGTCAGCGCGTCCTGCTCGATTCCGATCTGGCGGCACTCTATGGGGTTTCCACCGGCAACCTCAACAAGGCTGTTCGGCGCAACCTCGACCGTTTCCCGGAGGACTTCATGTTCCAATTGCACTCCGAGGAGGCGGAGACTTTGAGATTCCAATCTGGAACCTCAAACAAAGGTCGTGGCGGTCGCCGCTACCTCCCCTATGCCTTCACCCAGGAAGGCGTCGCCATGCTCTCCAGCGTTTTAAGCAGTCCCAGCGCCGTTCAGGTCAACATCGCCATCATGCGTGCTTTTATCCGTCTGCGGCAGATGGTTCTTTCGGTTGATGAGCTTTCCCGCAAGGTCGCGGACTTGGAACGGGGCTATAAGCAACATGGACAGCAATTCGATGTCATCTTCAAAGCCATTCGCCAGTTAATGGCTCCGCCGCCGGAGCCACCCCGCAAGAAGATTGGTTTTTGATATCGTAAACTGTGATCTCAAGCGCGACCCACAGAAACGCTCACAAAACCTGACACCAGACGCCGCCAGCGCGTCGGCGACCAACGGAAGCCGCCTTCCTCCCCCCGCGTTTTGAATCCCGCCCCCCTCTTCCTTCTGGGGGCGGGATCAAGACGCGGCACACGAACATCTGAAAAAAGCAGGCGCCGTGACGCGAGCACGCGGCGCGGCGGCTGCTCAGCTCGCGTTGTTAGAAACCGCTAAATGGTTCGCCTTCCTTTTGCCGAATAATTTTCGACATGTATCACGCAAAGGTTTTGGAACTGGAGAGCAGAAAAAAGAATTTCCCATGCCCACTTCGCGAACAGCCTCGGCCAGCATATGGGTGGAGCTTTGCTTGATCAGATAACCTGACGCTCCACACATCATGGCTTGCTTAATGTATTCCGCTTCGGAGTGTGCGGAAAGAATTAGCACCCTGCTCTTCGGGAGGTTTTCAATGATTTGCCGGGTTGCCTCGATGCCATTCAACCGCGGCATGCTGATGTCCATGACAACAACGTCGGGAAGGAGGCTCTTCGTCAGCCTTACCGCTTCTCGTCCGTCTTTTGCCTCCCCAATGACCTTGATGTCTTCACTCGACTCAAGCAAATGTTTCAGAGCCTCTCGACAAAGTAGGTGATCCTCTACCAGGAGAACATTGATGTTTTTCGAGGGAGATGAATCAATACGCTCTTGGTTTTTCATGGGCTTGATCTGGGACCGTTCCAATGTCTACTTCGCATTAAAATAGCCATAAACAAGCGTGGGATAAAATAGGGTATTTACCCCATTGCCCTCCCCTTCGCGTTTGAATTCGAGCTGAACATTGTGGCCGCCATGGTCCTCGCGGGCAGAACTGTGGATTCCGTAGAGAAAAAAGCCTTATTCCGATCTCGTAGTTTTGGAGCAGTGCGGTTGCGGCTCGGCGTCGCAAACAGCAAAAGAGCTGGGAAGACATCCCACACCGAAGAAGACGAATCTCCGTTGCTTGCGGGGAATTTTCTTACGGGCAAAGCGGAAAGGTTTCCCAACCAAAAAGACCAAGGAAAAGGGCTTATTCAATCCGTAGGCTTTGTTAATAACGCCAGTCGGGGAGTAACAGAGTGCGTCGCGACCTAATCAGGCCAAAGCGCTATTGGTCACTGCATCGTCTCTTGCAGCCAATCAAAGATACGTTGCTGAGCCAAAGCAGGCGAACCGGTCTGGCAATGATCGCCCGCACCCTCTTCCTCCGTGAAATACAACCACGTTTTAGGGGAGTTCAGGGCTTCATATAATTTTCGCGCTTCACCGGGAAAATTGGTCTCGCTTTCCACATCAATCACGAGCATCGGGCAACTAATCTGCCTTACAACTGGCGTGAGATCATAATCCAATAGCTTGTGCACCCATTCTGCCGGCGTTGCGGCTTTAAACGTATATTGCCCGTTTTCCTGACTCCAGCGCGCCGTCGCGCTTCTCTCCGCCATTTGTTTCATTCTTTCATTCACTTGCTGGGGATGATCACGGACAAAGGATGCATACTGCTCGCGGGTCATACTTTTGGGAATCTGGGGACCGATGAAATCGAGCACGCCGCCATTGGCAATACAGGCCGCTATCCGCTTTTCAAATGCTGCCGCGCGTGGAGCGAGATATCCACCGAAGCTGACGCCCAATAAGGCGATCTTGCCTGCATCCACATCTGTCTGCGTTACCAAATAGTCAATTACCGCCGAAATGACATGTTCCCAGTCTGGCCGAAATGGCAAGCCTTGCTTGCGAATCACTCGGCCTTGACCCGGTCCTTCAAAGGTCAGGCAATGCCAGCCTCGACGTGTTGCCGCCTGCGCCCACGGAAATAATCCCTCCATCGTGCCGTCAAACCCCGTTTGCGCGATCAACACCGGCCCGGGTTGACTGCTCGCGGGGTGAAAAATTCCGGGCAATGTTGCGCCGTCATAAGGAATATCCACAAAGCGATGATTCACACCGCCCAACCGGAGAGCTTCGCGGAAGCAATGAGCCCCTTGTCCAGATAAGTGTTGAATACGCGGATCGTCAGGATCGCCGTGGAGATAAAACTCGGCTGCGCGGTAATAATTCGCGGCCCGCAGATAAGCATCGGCCGCGCTGACGTTGAGCCCGCTTGAGGCGCTTTTTTTTGCGCCCAATGCCACACGCTCCGCTGTCTGCGTCCATTCCCTTGTCCAACTTTCAAAATCCCCTTCGACTATTCGGCTTGCCGTCGCAAAGCACTCGCCCACGTCTGCCTGTCGCGAAGCTGCACTTCCCAGAAGGCGCAAGAACTGAAATGAAAATGCTGGATCGTTGAATTTAACCTTCATTATTAAGCGGTCTTTGTCCTGAATCGCCTGATAAAAAGTGAACCTTGGTAGAAAAACTGCAAGCTCGAAGCAAGAAATGCCCTTCCTCCTAGAAGCCGCACACTGCATTTAAACCCAGAGTGCGGATAATTGCCTAAAGGCAAGCGTGAGGATCTCAAACTAGCCAATTCAGTGTAGAGCCACGAGAACGCCCGAAGAGTTATCGATTAAACTAATTAGATTGGCTACCCGCGCAGGAATTCCATGGGTAGCGCGAGACGCCTTGAACCGAGCCGATGACGGCAGTCAAAGCAATCAAGGCTCCCCACCACGGTAACTGTGAGAGCAGTGCGGCGAGAATCAGTCCCGCCAAGAGACCGATTGTAATCCAATCGGCACGCGCCTCATTGGACAGTTTTTTGAAGCGAAACTCGTCCTCGCGATGCAATGCCTTAATGACCTCGACTCCTTCCAGAATCTTCGTCGCGGATGCTGCGTGAACCTTCAAATCTCCTTTGAGTTCGTGGAAATCCTGCGCGATTCGTTGTGCTGAGGTGACAACCGGCTTTAATTCGTCAGTGATGGCATGAGCCTTCTCTTCCAAGCGCATGGCCCGCGTGATGGTTTCATTCCACGTCGTCACAGCGCGATACATCTCATCTTTCACCGCGCTTACTACGGTCGCATTTTCCCGATTTACCCTTTCAATAAGTCCTTTTTCGAGTGATCGGGCGTCGGCCACAACCTTTTGAAATTCAGCCGTGCCGCTCTTCAAGCGCTCGGGAACCTGGGCGAGCTTACGCATGCAGGCGGTGAGCAGCACGGCGACGCCTACCGGCTCACTGTTTGGATCTCCGGCGGCGTAGCCATAATAGGCGCGGGTCACGGCGTCTCGCTCTCGGCCAACGAGACCATCGGTCAAAAAATCAAGGAGGCCGTCGTCGTTATTCATGGATGTCGAGGGGTTTGAATTCATCAACTGGTTTGCGGGCCAGCCGGTCTGCGGGCCGACTGACCTTGTTTTTGACCATGGCAGGGTCCGGCACGAGCACGCTCGCCGCATCTTCGCATTGCGTGAAGACCCGGTTTAGGAAGTGCTCAATCTCAAACCGACACATTTGGTGGAGATCTGCAACTTTAACCGCTTCGGTGAACGTCAGGTGCTTCTTACGGGCCGCACTTGCGTCCGCAATTTTCTCAAGCGTGGTCGAAGTGATGGCGGGCAACTCGAGAGTGGGCACCTTGTTCTTTCGAAACAATTCGGCCAAGGCCGAGTCGTCAAATGCGTGGCTGCGGAAGCGAGCCGGGTTTTTTACGAGGAGGTAGTCCACCCGCTCCCCCAAGGCGCGATAAGTCTTGGCCAAACTCGCGGTCGCGGTGGGGTCATCCGCTGCAAAGACGAGGATGGTCATTCGCGTCTCGCGAGCGTCAAGGGCGTCGAGTACACGCAGTGAGTCCATGGCACTGAGGAGGAAGTCGGTGGCCTGCGCCGGGAAGTCGGCCACAGCCAGAGGTGTATCGGGCAATTCCATGATGAGTTGTAAAAATTCGTCGTTGGATCGGGTGGCATCAACAAAGGCAGCCTCGGGGAATCGCTTGCTCAGGGTCAGGTGCTCGGCGTCACAATCGACGGCGGCAACAGGAACTCCGGCAAACCTCGCCCAGGCGAGAATACCTTCAAACGCTGTGGACTTGCCGATGCGCCCGCTGGATTGAAAACAGGTGACTAGACGATGATTTATTTTTTTAAGGTCAGACATAACTAATTTTGGGTTGGGGTTAGGATGTTCCATTTCTTCTTAATGCTCCGTGTCAACGGGTCGGGGCCGAACTCGCTCTCTGGCGGGAGAGATTCGGTCAATTCTGGCGAACTGGGGGAGTGCATTTGAGAAACTAAACGCCGTGCTGATGGCGTTTCCATTTCCATCCCCATTGGCGCAGGCCGGCGGCGGTGGCGTTTGAAAAACGCGCAGACGCTTCCCTTGTCGCTCGTGATGCCGAGCGTCTTGAGATGATTTACGATCTCCTGCCAGCTCTGCCGCTTGCGGCGCATCTCCGTTATGAGCGCGAAGTGTGGCGTGAGTTTCGATTGAAAAGGTTTTCCGGTCATTGTGCCGGAACGTAGGACGAGTTGTGAGTGGTAGCAACTCGTTGGCACTTGTTGTGACTTGATGCCGTTTTCGCGATATAGACTCGCAACAAGTGACTACGTTTTCAGTCTGAAACCCTGCCTCAAGCCGCGCTTAGGGACATGTGTGGATACTCCTACTTTGATCTGCTTATGCTCTTTTTCAACAAGCCACTATTGAGCCGTTTTTAGGCTGATTTTGAGTTGGATGATAAGATTACAACTTGGATATTATAGAGGTAAAGAGATGCCGTATTTATGATTCTATAAGTAGGAATATGTAAATAATCAAGCTGGCTCAAAAAAGTGCATTTTCTGAGTTAAAGTAGGCCATGGTTTCCAAGGCAGTATGTACTTCGGCTCAAGGTGCGATTGATTATTTCAAGAATCATCTCAATGCCGCTGACTACTTCGTGACCAGTGAAAAAGTGGGTCGCGGTGAGTTGATTGGAAAAGTAGCGGAACAATTGAACCTCTCGGAAAAAGCCATCACTCGGGATGAGTTCGTTGCTTTCGTGAATTGCGACATGAAAGCATTGGGAGCGGAGTCATCAAGGCCCAGAGTTTCCGAAATCAAATATATCGAATTCACCTACAGCCCTCCGAAAGCGGTCAGTGTGGTTGCGGCGGTGGATGACCGGGTGAAGGGCGAGCTTTATGCCGCGGTGAAGGACGAATTGAAATGGTTCGAGCAGCAAGTCGATGTCCGTGACCGTCGCGGAAATTTGGCCAATGAAGAGATGACCAAGCCCACAGGAAAGATGCTGGCCGCGTTGTTCCAGCATGAGACCAGCCGCACCAATGATCCCGATTTCCATGTCCATGCGCTCATCGGCAACGTGACCTGGGATCAGGAAAGGCAAAAGTATCTGGCGGTGCATTACGGGCAAATGCTGGAGCTGCGTACCACGCTGGACGCGCGGATTCACAACAACCTGGCGGCGCGTATGGGCAATCTTGGTTATCAGGTCGAAGGGGCTCCCGCTGGCTTTGGCTTGAAGGAAGTCCCCCCATCCGCCGTGGCCATGTTCAGCGAGCGGGGCGATCAGGTCAAAACGGTGAAGTCGCTCCTCCAGCTTGGCTACACCGCCAAACAGATCAGCCGAAATTTGCAGGGTGAACCGGAGAGTGAAAAACGCCGATTAATGGCCAAGCCTGAACTTCTCAAAGAACGATTGGGCAGGCCAGAGGGCAAGCCCCTCTTGGCGATGAATCACAAGACCGACCAAATCGCCGTCAAATTGACGCGCCCGGAAAAGGTCCGCATCACCAGTAAGACGCTGAGGGAAGATGTCGGAAAGCGATTGGAGCAGTCGGGCCTTAAGTTGGAACGCCCGTCGCCATGGGCCGTCAAACCCACCCTCAATTTGCCGCTCGCCATCGAGCAGGGGACGAAGATCTCCTTCGACAAGGAAAGCGTGGTCCGGCTGGATAAGTTGCAGGGTGAAATCGTCCGACTGGCACCGGGTCAGGTCGCCAACGACGTGATGACACAACAATTACGGGATGACCGGCAATTTCTTATCCGTCGAGTGGAGGGCCATGAGGTGGTGACGACCCGTCAAATCCTTGGGGAAGAGCGGACGCTGCTTCATTCGGTGACCATGGGGTTCAATCAGCGTGAACCTCTGGTAAAGAATTACGTGACGCCCTCCGCGCTCGTGGCCACTCCAGCGCGGGTTGAAGAAATTGTAAAAGACTCTCTGGCGCGGGGCGAGCAACTGAGGCCCGCTCAGGCCGAGAAATGGCTCAACCAATTTGCCGCGATCCACCGGTACGTCTGCACCTCGAAAGATCAATTCCTGAACATTCGCGGCGGCGCGGGTACAGGGAAAACTTTCTCGCTCGAACGGCTCGTTGACCAGAGTCAGCAAAGTGGGCGTCCGGTCTATCTGTGTGCTCCCTACGGCGAGCAGGCCCGAGTCACCCTGCGGGAGGAAGCGTCGCGGATCGAAGCGGGAGGGCGTCATGAGGTCGCCCTCGTTTTCGCCCGAGCCAACACGGTGGATCATCTTTTGCTGAAGGCAGAAAACGATCCCCAGCCGTTTCGCGGGGCCGACATTTATGTCGATGAAGCCGGGTTACTCGATACCCGCAAAGCCCTCGCACTGGTGCGCCTGGCCGAGCGGGTCGATGCGCGGGTAATCTTTCAGGGCGACACCCAGCAAATGGCGGCGGTAGGTCGGGGCCAGCCAATCAAACTACTCCAGGATGAGTTGAAGCTGGGAATGCACGTTCCCCGCGCTTCCATTTCGAGACGCCAAATGAGCGTGGAAGACAAAAAGCTCTCGAAGGATTTGTCCTCGGGCAAGCCAGAGAAATTCGTGGCTGCTGTCCAGACCATGATGGATCGGGGCATGATCCGCGAGACTGCGCCGCACGTGGCCATCGAAAAGGTTGCTCGGGAAATTGTGGAAGCGCGTGCTCTCGGCAAAGAGGTGGTGGCGGTTTCGTCCGTGCATCGGATCAGTGAAGCATTGTCCAATCGGGTGCATGACCTCGAAGTCGAGCGTATCGGGCGCACCGGCCAAGCAGTGCTCGATGTCCATCTCCGGCGCGATTTACAGCCAGCCGAGTTGCGCTCCTCGCAATTTTACCGCGGAGGCGACATCGTAGAATTTAAGCGGGATGGCCAAGTCACACGGGCGGCAGTGACCGCCGTTCGGCCTGATGGCCTGCTGGTGCAAGATTCCTCCCGCTCGGTGCCATTCCGCGAGGTGCGGGGTGTCTTCGACCGGGGGACCATCGAACGCGGGCACGGTGAAAAAGTTCTCCTGCAAGAAAAGATCAAGCAGGGCGAGCGTGTCTTTGAAAAAGGATCACGCCAGACCATCGCGGAAATCAAAGACGGGGCGGTTTATTTCCAGAGCGGTCTCAAACTGAGCGTGGACGATGGCCGGGTACGGCAGGGTGATTGCCTGACTGACTACAAGGCGCAAGGAATCAAGGGAGTGGAAGTGCGCGGCATCGAGGACAATCGCTCGGCTGTGGCCATGGCGAACATGGAAGCCTTCCACGTCAAGGGAACGCGCCACGTCCAGAACGTGGTGATCCATGTCGAGAACAAGGCACTTTATCTTGAGGCCATCCAACGCTCGAACGTCAAGTTTTCCGCCCTGCACTTGGAACGATTGCCCGTCTCGCCCGTGCGTCCAGAGATTATCGAATCTCCCTCCGTCGATAAGGGAAGATTGCTGCTGACTGCCCGCGAGTGGGGCAAAGAGTTCTTGGGCCGCGTCAACCTCCAGAAAATGGCGGAACAGGTTCGCCAACATCTTTCCCGCGTCGCGGCCCTGCGTCCTCGTGTTGTCGAGGCCCTCAAGGAGGACTCGGCAGCCAAAGTCGCCTTGGCCGAAAAGATTACGCCCTCCGTCGAGGAAATGGCGCAAAAGCTCCACGAAAAGGTTCGCGAAAGAATTTCACAGAAACAAAAGACCACCGCGCCTGCGGTGAAGACTAAAATCGACTGGAGTCCGGTCCAGTCGCCTTCTCATCGGCAGGGACGAGGCATCGGCCTGTAACCAATAACTTATGTCACTCAATCTCAAATCATCTGAACCGGCTTCTTACCAAAGCGATTCCATGGCGATAGCTCAGGGCATCACCTTTCATTTGCCGTCGCGCCGCCGGTTTATTCCCTATTCCTGGCTGCTTTATGCCGAAATGAACGAGGCCGAAACCGAACTCTATTTGCAGTACAACCATTGCGTCGTCACAATGACGGGCACGGAACTTCGCGTCCTGCATGAGACGATGGAACATTTTCACCTGCATACGGTGCGGGAAGTTCCTTCGTCCGGCGGCTCTCGGAAGTCTGCCACCGTTAGCCGAATCGAGATCGCCGAAAAAGTCTCTGATTAACGAAGCTAGCTTCCTGACACGGTAAAATAGCTACAAAGTAGTCTACGACGGAAAGGCCTGTTTCCGTGTCAAATCGGGCATGAGATTTGTCGTGTCCGCGAATGGGAATGACTACCTCCCCACTTTCTCCCACTTTTTCTCACTACCGCTTCAAAGCAATCTAACGGCGCAACGAAAATTCCTTCAAGATGTGACCACGAGCATTTTCGGGCAGGTCAAAAGCAGAATTCGTGATTATGGAATCTAACTGTCCGACTACTCCCTAACGGAAAAAAACTTAAACCCTACATTCTTACTTTATGAATTCTTTAGCAAACACCGGCACGCTCGGATATCCCCCGGTTTCCGATGACGTGAAAACCTCATCCCATGAATCAGATTTGGAACTATGGACGACGGAAAGGGTCGCCAAGTACCTTCATGTCAGTCTCAAGACCGTTTTCAACCTGCGCAAAAAGGGCTTGCCCTACGTCCAGTTGGGCGGAGCCGTCCGTTTCGTTCCGCAGGAAATCAGGGATTACCTCGTCAAGAGTCGTGGCCTGTCATCGCACCGGCTGCGGCAAATCGCTCGAAAAGATGGTGCCAGGTGATTCTGCCACGGTACATGCCACCTGATGCTTACTTCGACGATCCGGCGACGAAGATGGATCCTGCGCCTCGCGATAACAGTTTGGCCTTCGCCCTGGCTGGGGCTGGGATCACCCGTGTCCAAGAGTGGATCACGCGGGGGCGCGGCGGAGCCAAGCAGCGGGGACTGCGCTCCGATCTCGTTACCTTGTGCATCTGCCCCCATCTATTGCCCTGCAAGCGCCCCTCCGCGAGCTGGTGCGCGCGGCAACATGGTGTCTCTCGCCAGCGGGCTTCACGTCTTCAGCAGGAATTTGCTCGTGAATTAGGCGGTAATATCCAGTTTCGCGGTATGCGCTTTCTTAATCGGGCGAATGCCTGAAAAGCGACGGGGTCGGGTGCGGCGGGAGAGGAGGGGCCGCAGCCCGACCCGGTCGCGGGCGCATAGCCCACGCACCTAACCCGCCGCGGTGCCGTAGACACGGCGGCGCATAAATTTAGAATCCAATCCTCATGACCAGATTGCTTAAGCTCATTGCGAATGGTTAGCCGCCATCATGAAATAAAATGAGGGGACAACGAAAAGGGTGAAGACAGTGTCGATCGATAAGCCGCTGGCGATGACGAGGCCCCGATTAAATCGGGATGGCGCACCGGCACCGGTGGTGGTAATCACGGGAACCACGCTGAGCACGATGGCTCCTGCTGCAATTCGAGAGGGATAGCCCTCTTCTTTTAGCTTCTCAGTGGGGGAGATATTCGTAACACTTGCGCCACAAAGGAGCCGCCACTTGAGCCAACTATCAAACTCAGATTCGTACCGGGTAAATGAACCTGATGTAAGTGCAGAAGATTTTAAAAGTGAAATTTTGGCCGTCGATTTGAAGAAAGGTCACTATCACAGCTTGCGTGGCGCGGCTGTGCCTACTTGGCGCCTCCTGGTAAGTGGTGCGAATGTTGAAACCATCATCCGCTGGCTTTCCCCTGTTTATGGCCGCACGCCCCAGGAAATGGCCCTCGATATCGTGCCCTTCGTGACCAAACTTGAAGAGAATAACCTCATTGTGCGGGATCCCTCGGCCGGGGTATCAGATAAAGCGGCCCCGCCGGATTGGCTGGAAGAGCACGCCCCTACGTTCGAGCCGCCGGTGCTGGAAACGTACACCGAGATGGAGGACCTGCTCATGCTCGATCCGATTCATGATGTCGATGCGACGGGCTGGCCGCACCCCTCCGAAGCGAAAACCGAAAAGCCATGAGTTCGGCCAAGCTGTAATCGGGTGAAATGACCGCCCAGACCCAGCGAAGTCCCCAGATCGCGCCGGTTTATTTTTTTGTGGGCAACGTCTCCGACCGGGAGTTATCGCGTTATCAGTCGCTGGAAGTGGACCGGGATTGGGCGGTCTTTATTATGGGTCGGCTCAATTGGATTCTGCAGACTTACCTGATACTTCGAAGCCACTGTCCCGACGTTCATCTTTCCCGCGCTCTCCAGCCGGACGGTATCAACATTGTCCACGCCGACAAGCTGACGGAGTCCCGCGAATCGGCGTGCTTCACGGTCGGCGTTTTGGCGGACCGGGCCGAATGGGGCGCTCGGCCCGAATTGACAATTGTGCAAAATCGCGCCCAGGCCGATGCTGCCCGAAACCGTCATTGGCTCCCCCATTGGCCGCAACCGGGGCTGATTCCCCGCGATCCCACTCGCACCGAAGTTCGTGTGGCCGCCTACTGCGGCAACTTTTCCAATCTTGGCCTGGCCCCCCACCTTTTTGCCGAAACGTGCCGGAATTGCGGCCTTGAGGGACATCTCTACGGCAGGCATCGCGGGGCGGACCTCTCCGGCATCGACATCCTCGTCGGGGTGCGTTCGCTCGACACCCGGATTCATGACCACAAGCCGGCCTCGAAGTTGGTGAATGCCTGGCTGGGGAATATTCCCTTCATCGGCGGATATGATTCCGCCTTCGCCGCGTGCGGCGTGCCGGGCCGCGATTACCTTCGCGTCTCAAGCCGCACCGAACTGGCGGAGGCGCTGCTTCGGCTGAAGAACGAACCGGACCTCTACGCGCGTCTGGTGGCGGCGGGCCAGCGTCTGCGCCCGACCTGCGACCGGCCAGCGGTGACGCAGGCGTGGTTGCACTTTTTAAATGACATCGCGCGCCCGGCGTTCGCCGATTGGCGGCGAAAACCTTCTGTCGCGCCACTTCCGTTATGAAGATTTTATTTTGGGCGGAGCTTTTCTGGCCTCTCATCGGCGGGGTCGAGGTTCGACTGCTTTACCTTTTGGAAAAACTGCAGCGCGAAGGCCATGTCTGCGCCGTTCTCACCAACCGCGTTGCCGAGGCGCCGATCGCTTATGAAGAATGGAACGGCATCCCCATCCATCGGCTCGATTTTCGCCAGGCTCTGCTCGAGCGCGACGTACGGCGCCTACGCACGCTTCAGACTCAGGCGCTGCGGATCAAGGAGCAATTTTCGCCCGAAATCGAACATGTGGTCTGCACCGGGCCGACCATCGTCGTGCAGCAAATCTGCCACCGCATGTTCCCGCGCCCTGTTTTGGCAACGCTGCACTGCGATTACGGCGACTTGTTTCGCAGCCATAGCAATGAAGCATTGCTGACGATGTTCCGACAGGCTTCGATCGTGGTGGCTCTTTCCCAGCCGATGCAGCGCGATCTCCTCGCCCGATTCCCCGCCCTCGCCGACCATCTCGAAGTGTTGCCCAGCGGATTGCCGTGGCCGGTCACGGAACCAAAGACGCTCCCCTTCGCGCCGCCCTTTCTTCTCTGTCTGGGACGCCTCGTTCGCGACAAGGGATTCGATCTGGCCCTGCACGCGCTGGCGCTTCTCTCCCTGCGCCATCCCGATTTGCGCCTGACCATCGCCGGGGATGGAGTGGAGCGAAAAGAGTTGGAGCAAGTCACGCGAGAACTGGGCCTCGACCAGCGGGTCACCTTCCTTGGCCGCGTGGAACCCGCCGCCGTGCCAGACCTTCTAAACCGGGCCACCATCGTCCTGGTGCCGTCGCGTAACGAGGAACCATCCGCCGTCGTCCTGCGGGAAGCCGCGCAAATGGCGCGGGCCATCGTTGCCTCCAACGTCGGGGGAACTTACGAATTGATTGAGCACGGCGTGAACGGCCTGTTGGTGGAAAAGGAAAATCCAGCGGCGATTGCGATCGCTCTCGATCGCCTTCTATCCCATCCGAAGGAAGCGCAAGCCCTCGGCGCTGCCGCCCGACTTCGGGCGCGAAATCAATTCGACTTCCAAAGGTATTTTGATCATCTTCTCGACTTATATAGGCTCGCGCAGAGCCGTTTTGCCGCCAACTTGCCCTCCCCGTTTTAAGATGACCTTGGAACCGCCCGCGCTGCCAGATCCACCCCGCATCAGCGTCATCGTTCCTGTCTTTAATGGCGCCGACTACCTGGAGGAAGCGCTGGAAAGCATTCGCCGACAGACCCTGCCTTTGGCTGAGGTTATCGTGGTGGATGACGGGTCGACCGACTCAAGCGCCGAAATCGCCGCACGTCATTCCTTCGTCACGCTGGTGCGCAGGAAGCACAGTGGAATCAACGCGACCCTCAACTGCGGATTGGAAGAGGCCACGGGAAACCTCATCGCCTTTCTCGATCAGGATGATCGGTGGTTGCCCGAAAAGAGTTCCCTTCAGGTGGCAGCGCTGGGGTCGAATCCGGCGCTTGATATTGTCTTTGGGCACGTGCGACGTTTTCGATCCAGCGCGGAAAAGGGCGAAATCACCATCGATATTCTTCGCGGCGTATCGAAGCAATGTGCGCTAATCAAAAGGTCATCTTTTGATCGGGTGGGGATTTTTTCGACCGAAGGTCGCAACGATTTTCTGGACTGGTATTCCCGCGCCCAGGAGATCGGCCTGCGGGGGGAAGTGTTGCAGGATATCGTGGCCGAACGCCGCATTCATGCGACTAATTTTGGCGTCCAGAATTCCGATCAGCAGCGCCGGGCCTACCTGAGCACCTTAAAGGCAAACCTCGACCGAAGGCGCGCGGCGAGGGACGCCTCGTCTGCCCTGTCTCCGTGCCTCGAAAGCCGTCCGTGACTGCGCGGCCTCCGCAGTCGTTTCGGAGCTGGACGGCCCGATGAATCGAGTTCAGATCGAAAGCGACCAGCTCGAGTCCAAATTGTCTGCATCCGCCGAAGCGGCCTTCGCACGGACGGGTTTGATCGAAAAATACTTTTGCCTCCACGGCCACCCTTTTGCCCTGCGCTTCGCCGGTCAGGATTTGGCGGACCAGATGTCGCGCGCGCTGGAGCACTTGGCGATTGCTCCCGGCGTGAAGACAGCGCTGACGATCGACTGCTGGGACTGCGCCAGCACGGGCGTGGCCTGTCCCATGCCCAACTGGCCCTCGCAGTACTTCGCCGCGCGTGGTGATATCCGCGGGCTCGACGGCGACGAGATGCGCATCGCCTATTTTAACTGGCTCAAGCTGCTCAACGTCTATTTTCCCCGACGCGCTCGCGCCTATTATTGTCTTCCGACCGCCCGGCCCTTCCCCCTCCAGCAAATTGGCTCCCCCGCGCTGACGATTTTTAGTTGGTGGTTTGCGACGCTGGGATGGCAGCTCACCCACGCTGCGGTGATCGGCACGGCAGAGGGGGGCATCCTCGTAGGCGGCCGCGGCGGCGCTGGAAAATCGACTCTCGCTTTTTCGACCCTCGGCAGTCCGCTGCGTTATTTGAGCGATGACTATTGCGTGCTTATCCCCGGCACGCCGCCCCAGGCGCTCGCGCTCTATAATTCCGGCAAACTCACCGAGGCTTCTCTCAAGCTCCTGCCCGACCTGCAAGAGCACGCGGCCAATGGCCACGATGTCGGGCGGGAAAAGGCCGTCTTCTTCCTCCACGAACAATTTCCGAACGAGCAACTGCTCCATGCGCCCCTGCGGGCGATCGTGCTCCCCGAATTGGACGAGCACAAAATCTCTCTTGAACCCATCGCCGCGGGTGAGGTCCGTGAAGTCATCGCGCGCAGCACGCTCATCCAACTGGCCGGCAGTGCCCAACTCGACCTTCTGCGCCTGATCAAGCTGATCCACACCTTGCCCGCCTACCGGCTGCGGCACGGATCCCATTTTGCCGATACGCACCGACTCTTGCTCCCCCTATGCGAATCCTGATTTGGACCGATGCCTTTTGGCCGGAGATTGGCGGCCTCGAGCTTTTCTGCATGAGGATCGTGACCGGGTTAAAGGAGCGGGGCCATACCTGTACAGTCGTCACGGAGCAGAAAGAGTCCGCCGATGTTGTGGTCAGCCGCTATCAGGAAGTTCCCGTTTATGGACTCGCTTTCGAGCAGGCCTTCCGCCGCGGCAACCTTGCCCTGCTGCGCCGCCAGCACGAGGCCTGCTCGCGGCTGATCGATCGGTTCCAGCCCGATGTGGTTCATCTCAACGCCGTCATGCGGGGCGCCATCGGCTTCGTTTTGCAACAGCGCCGCCGCCGTTTACCCACCGTGCTTACCCTGCACGACAACTCGCTGGCGAAGCACGCCAAAGGACTGGGCCCCGGCCTCCTGAACGCGGTCGATATCATCGCCGCGATTTCGCGATCCAACCGGGCCTTTGTCATCCATTGCGATCCGCGAGCGGAGGCCAAAATCCGTGTGATCCCAAACGCATTGCCCATGCCGAGAATTTCACCGGCGCCGCTGCCCGCCTCTTTCCGTCTCCTCGCCATCGGCCGCTTGGTGAGGGACAAGGGATTTGACCTCGCCATCCGCGCTTTTGCGGAGGTCGCCGGGGTCTTTCCCGAAAGCACGCTCACCATCGCCGGCGAAGGCAGGGATGCCGAGTCCCTTCGACAACTCGCCGGGGAAACGGGCGTCGGGTCCCGCATCCGTTTTACCGGCTGGATCGATCCGGAAGAGGTGCCGACGCTCATCAACCAGCATTCCGTGGTGATCATGCCCTCGCGCTGGCAGGAGCCCTTTGGACTCGTCGCGCTCCAGGCCGCGCAAATGGGTCGCCCCATCATCGCGGCAGCTAGCGGAGCGCTTCCGGAGATCGTCGTCGACGGAGTGACCGGCGCACTGGTGCCCAATGAAAATCTTCCGGCTTATGTGGAGGCGCTGCAAAAATTTATCCAAGCACCCTCACTCGTCGAACGCCTGGGTCGCGAGGCTCGGCTTCATGCCGAAAGCTCGTTTCCGTTCGAGCAGTTCGTTGGCGGGTACGAAGAGGCTTACCTCGCCGCCCGGCGCATCCGAGCCGAAGTTTCCTGAGCCTGCCGTAACAAATGTTCCAGAGTGACTCTCCAGGACAACCTTTAGGAACTCGAGACAGCGGCCTGCTCCGCCCGGGGGAAGATACTCTGCCGGGCAGCCATGGCGGCAAAAATTCCGCATTGGGCGATGAGCTGGTCGAAGCTGCCTTGCTCAACGATACGGCCCTTTTCGAGGACGAGAATCCTGTCCATGGCGCGCAGGGTGGAGAGTCGGTGCGCAACGCAGATGACCGTGCGATTTTCGGCAAGGTGGTCGATGGCTTTTTGGACCTCGGCCTCGGACTGCGAATCGAGTGAGGCGGTGGCCTCATCCAGTACGAGAATCGGCGCGTTGCGAACAAACGCGCGGGCGATGGCGATGCGTTGGCGCTGGCCACCGGAGAGCCGCTGACCGCGCTCCCCGAGCGGGGTGTCGTAGCCTTTCGGCAACGCCTCGATGAAGTCATGCGCGTGGGCCGCCCGGGCCGCGGCGATAATTTCCTCGCGGGTCGCTCCGATTTTGCCATGCGAAATGTTTTCCGCGACCGTGGCATTGAAGAGCAAAATATCCTGGCTCACGAGCGCGAGTTGAGACCGGAGGTCGGCAAGGCGCAGGTCGGTTAGCGCAACATCATCGATTTCGACCCGGCCGGCGGCGGGATCGTAAAAGCGAAACAAAAGATTGATCAGCGAACTCTTACCCGAGCCGCTTTGGCCCGCAAGGCCGAGCCGCTGGCCGCGCTTGAGCACGAAATCGATGCCTGTGAGCACCGGCGCGTCGCCATAGGTAAAGCTGACGTTGCGAAAAGCGACACTGTCATGGAAGGGCTTCATCGGCAGAGCATCGTCTCTTTCAAGTACCGTAGGCTCGAGCTTGAACAGCGCCATGAGCCGCTCCATCGCAATGCTGAGCTGAGTGTAATAGACGCCGATGACATTGATCTTTTTGACCGAAGCGCTGAAGACAAAGAGGGCGCTCACGAAAGCCGTGATGGTATCAAAGTCGCAATGGGTCCAAAGCGCGTAAAGCAGCACCGCGCTGATGCCCATGGCGGAAAAAGTCTGCACGATCGGGTTGAGCATTTCCTTGCTCTGGACCGTCTTCATGTTGAAGTGGGCCGAACGCCGCCCGTTTTTTCGAAACATTTCGGCATGCACCGCCTCCAGGCCGTACGCCTTGGTGATGCGGACATTCTGGAACGATTCCATCGTGATACTGCCCTGGCCGACAATGGCCTTGAAATCACGCCGCCCCAGTTCCTTGATGCGCTGGGTGACCAGGCGCGTTGGAATGAGACAAAGCGGCGTGAAGATGAGTGCGATAAGGGTAAACTTCCAGTTGATCAGGAGCATCGCGACGAGAAGACAGAGGATCGTGCTCGGTTCCTTGACCAGGTCGGACAAACCGAGCTTGAGGAAGTTATTGAGTGAGGCGCCGTCGGTCTCAATGCGGCTGATGAGTTCGTTGGTGGACGTCTTCTGAAAGAAATCCAGCGAGAGGGAACTGATCTTGCTAAACGCGTCGCTCTTCACGTCATTGGTGATGCGCTGGCCGCTCCATGCCAGGCAATAGCTGCTACCGTAGCCCAGCAGGCCGCGCAAAATAATGGCCAGGGGAATGAACACGAAGCCGCCGAAGATTTGTTTCCAGTCCATGTCTCGCCCCTTGATCGGCAGCCATGGATCAATCAGCAGGAAAAATCTCTGTTTGAGGGTGGCGCCTCGGACTTCCAGCGACTGGATCATGGCGTTTTGCGGTTCGTTGGCCTTCTGGGCCTTTGCGGCGCTCGCGGTGCTCCTGGCTTCGCGGCCCTTCTCGACGACCTGCTGGACCTGCTGCGGATCAGTAATGCGATGAACGAGCGTATAAATCGTGCCGACGACCAGACCATTGGAGACACCGAACAGGATGCCCAGCAAAATACCGGCGACAAAGCGCGGCCAATACCGGGCGAGATAAGGCTGCGCAAACCGCGCCGATTCCAGAAATGTCGTCATGGGGTAACAGGCGACGATAGAACCGAAAGCGTGAACTTGGAAGGTGGAACTGGCCGGTCAAAGCTGGCGTGGCAGGCCCGGCGCTCTTCTTCCCACCCGCTACAGGTGCACGCGCTTTCCCGTCAGAAGGAGAAAAGCGAGATAACTCAGGAATCGGATACGACGCGAGTAGGACCTGAAGTGGTGAATTTGCGCCATGTAGCCGGGCAGATTTTGAACAAAACCGCCGAGAGACATCTTGCGGCTCATCCGGAGGTAAACCCACGCCAATTGTCGCGTTCGTTCGGCGGGATTGGGGCGCTGCGACTTGTACCCGCTCTCGATCGCCTCGATCTTTGCCAGCTTTATGCCGCGCCAGCGCTCCAACACGCCGGCGGGCATTTCAATCCCCATGCCGTCCAGAAACAGAAGGGTGTCACGGATCGGCCGAAGCTGTCGAAGTCGACGGCCCTGCGCCTCCAGTCGCTCCCAATCGATGCCGCCGCGGATCAGCATCGCGGCATCGGCCAGCCAGCGCACAGGCGAGACCTCGTTCCACTGGGTTCCATGCAGGCAGGTGTGCAGGAGTTGGTCGGAGGGATGGAGGGTCCGGGCCGCCAATCCCGGCAGGGCGCAGGAAACGGAACCCTCCCAAAACGCATCTTCGGCCTCCAGATCCCACGAATCGGAGACGAGATACCAATGCACATCGAGCGAGTGTCCCTCCGGCGTGTGGAACGTCAGCTCATGGCGAAAGCGGATCAGCTCGGAAAGATACTCGACCGTGATGGTCTTGGGCGGACGGCAATCGTGGCCTGCCAGAATGGCCATGGCTTGGGGTAGATCGTGAGGCCGGATGAGAATATCGACATCCGCCATGGGCCGCGTTCCTCCCTTTTCCCGGTAAACCGAGGCCAAGGCCGCGCCCTTCAGCGCCAGAAAGCCCAAGCCGCCCGACTGCAAGCCACGCAGCCTAGGCACGATCGCGGCCAGGAGCTGCTGATTTTTCGCCCAAGAGTAACGGAGCGTTCCCGCCAGACGACCCCCATGGGGCAAGGTTTCCCGGTACGCGCCAAGATTTGCGGCAACCAACGGAAAGAGATGGTAACAACCCTGATTGAGCGCCTCGATGTCGGGGATCAATTCGCAAAAACGCCTCCAAGCCGTCGCGGCCTGTGCCGGATCAAAGAGCGCCGCCTGGAGCAGCAGGACTTCCCATTTTGTCGGCCAGCACGAATCGGGAACGTCGCCCAGGTTGAGTGCAGGTGACAGGTTCTTTGGGAGGGAGGATACTTGCGCATCCATGCCGGGATCGTGCCTTGGGACACATCTAAACAAAAGCACTTTAAAAGGGCGGCGCCTCGGGTCGCCCAAGTGGATTGCAGAATTTTCTCCCACATCGAAAGAATCGAGCTTGGATCAAGGTCGTGCCGGATATCTCGAGCCTTGTCCATCGGACTAGAAATTTCGATCGTTCCTTTGACCGGAAAGCATGGTGGTGGTGCTTTCTCGTTCTCACGGTTTTCAAACTGATCCTCGTCGCCCATTCCGAAATCGAAACGGGACTTTTTGACGAAACGGCCTACGCCAACACTTCGCTGCACTGGTTTGGCGAACGTGATCTCACCATCGAGGATTTCCAAAGGCCGCCCGGTTTGCCGATTTTTGCACAGGCCGTTCGACAGATCGGTCTGCCCTATCGGATGGCCATTGAACTCCTGGCGTGTGGGAGCATCGGCTTTTTGACCTTTCATCTCAGCCGGCTGATGAAGTCCCATCTGATCGGAACCATCCTGGCCGGCCTGCTCATTTTTCACCCCTGGCTGCTTGAGAATGCCCGCACCTTTATGTCCGAGCCTCCGTTTCTGGCCGCATCCCTCTGCTGGCTGGCCTGTCTGGCCGCACTCCTGGAATCGAACGCACCCGGCTGGAAATCCCCCTGGCTATGGGCCTCAGGATTTTGCCTCCTGTTTATGTCCATGACCCGGCTGGAACAACCTGTCATCCTCGCATTCGCCCTCGCGGCTTGGTTGGGCCTGTGCTGGGCCAGCCGGCCGTTGAAAGAGCGGGGAGTTTTTATTTTTTTTCGGAGAGGTTGGGCCTGTCTTCTCATTCCTGCTGTTCTGGTAATCGCAGGCAAACAACTGGTCTGCCTAATCAACTATGAGAAATGTGGGATTCCGGCGATCTGCTACCTCGAAGCACCTGGCCTCCTCCACCTACTCCAGACCCTCAACGACATCCAGGCTCCCGACCCGCAACAATACGCTCCGATCACGACCCGTTCTTTCGAAATGGCCATGCAGGCCAGCCCGTCCCTCCGTTTGCTCAAGGAGCCGATGGCCACCCACCGCATCCTGGAAATCAGGACAACGCAACGCTTTCTTCAAGGAGGGGAGCAAGGCTGGCACCTGATGTGGGACCTGATCCATAGTTCCGAGGAGATTCAGTCCACGCTGCCTCACGGCTCCCAGGCGCCCAGCGTGCTTAACGCCTACTGGCAGCAATGCGCCGACGAGTTGCAAGCTGCCCTTAAACGGGGCGAACTCCCGCGCGCCTACTATGCGCCTTACCCGTTGAATCCGAACTATGGCCTTTGGGTTTGGGATTATCCGAAAAGTTGGTGGAAGGAGATTCGATGCCTCTGGAAACTCCGATCCCCATCTCAAGATGACGAAGGCACGTCGGCCCGGGGCGTCTTAACCCATCCCTGGGCGGAAAATGCGGCTCTAACCCTCAATCAGGCGGCCAATCGGCGCGTCACGCTTCTGCCCTACAGTTTTCTCGATGGCTACGCCTATTCCCGAAGAGGGGCCGTGGACGGCGTCTTTCTCGAGGATTCCGACGGTACCCGGCTGGGCGATGCATTCTCCTTAACCGAGGATTTTCTGCCTTCTCAGTTGGCCAGCTTGCTTACCGTTCCTCCAGCGGGGAAAGTTCTCTGCCGCTTCACGATCTACCTTCCCTATGCCGTTCCATCTTCCGCCCGTTTGGTCCTGATCAAGGATGGCCAGCGGATCAGCGTCCAGCCAATTTCCGGGGGTGCCCCCGCGGAAGAGGCAGTCTTGCCAAAATCCGATATTAGGGATGGCATGGCCAAGATTCGGATTGAGGAAATTCGTCCCCAAGGTGCGGACTTCGGATGGCGAGCGCATGTCAAAAAATTCATTCTTAGGGATTATCACTGGATCGAGGCCATCGCCTCCCTGACTTGTTTTCTCCTCGCCTCTATTTCGCCCGGCAACGCCAACGCTGCTCCGCGACCGCCCGCTAAAATCGCAGTTTTCCTCGCGATCATGATCACGGCGCTCCTTATCCGTTCTTCGTTCTACGCCTTGTCGGACGCATGTGCTCTTCCCGATTTGGATCGTTATCCGAGAGCCCTTGCACTTTGGGTGACCATTCTGATCGTGGGCGCCTCCGTGTCTTTGGGAAGACTGGCTGGCTTGTCCTGGCTATCCTCGAAAACTAGAATTTAATCTCCAGGCGCAGAATTCAGGCTGAACCAAGGGGCGCCTTGGGCCGTTTTGTTTGTGCAAACCGGGAGGGGCGAGCTAATTTCCATGGCGATGGAAGTAACCATTCTCATGCCCTGCCTCGATGAGGAACGGACGATAGAAGCGTGTATCGCCAAGGCTGTTTCCTGGCTGTCTCGCAACGGCGTGGACGGCGAAATCTTGGTGGCGGACAATGCCAGTACCGATCGCTCACGCGAACTTGCGGCTGACGCCGGCGCCCGGGTTATCCTCGTTCCCCGGCGTGGGTATGGTGCCGCCTCGCAGGCCGGGATTCAGGCTGCAAAGGGCAAATATGTGATCATGGGAGATGCGGATGGCAGCTACGATTTCTCGAATCTGAACGCGTTCCTGGATAAGCTCCGCGCGGGATTTGCTCTGGTCATGGGCAATCGATTCCTCGGTGGAATTGAACCGGGCGCAATGCCAGCGCTACACCGCTACTTCGGTACTCCGGCGCTAACGATCCTTGGACGCATCCTTTTCCCAAATCCCTGCCGTGACTTTCATTGCGGATTACGTGGCTTCGACCGCACCGCCATACTGGGGCTCCATCTGCAAAGCGAAGGAATGGAATACGCCAGCGAAATGATCGTAAAGGCCGTCTTAAAACATCTCTCCATTACGGAAGTCCCCACCTTTCTATCGAAGGATGGGCGCAATCGGCCGCCACATCTGAGAACCTGGCGTGACGGATGGCGCAATCTTTTACTCATCACCCAATGCAAATCGCAAGCTCTCCTCCGCTATGACTAGAAGCGGATGCAAAGGAGATTTTACCTTGTTTATCCCTCAAAAAATGTTTCATCAATTTTTTAAAAAATAGCGGCTTAATCGTAATTCCCGGTTACCGAGCGCACAAAAAGCCCGTCGAAAAAAGATCCTGTTTATTACCTACCCTGGCCCATCAACTCCATGCCCGGCGACCGATCTGCCAACTGGCGGGAAAATCCCGTGGGGCGAGTTTGAGGAGGAGTTCGACGCGTTCTATAAGCGAGGAAGCATGAGGCGGAAAAGCTTGCGGCGAGCAATTTCCCTTTCGGCATTCAGCGTGCATAACAACCGCCTCGCTTACGCATAACAAGTGGTTGCCGTCTCTACCCGATTTCTACCGAAATTTGCTTGAGGTTTTCGTAAGAAAGCGTTAGCATAAAGAAACTTAGAAATGGAGACGGCGGGATAGCTTCCATCTCTGACCGTCGCTTGAAAGGCGACGGGGCCGGGGGCGGCGGGGAGCACGGGAGCCGTAGCCCGGCCCGGTCGCTGGCGCATAGCCTAGCCCCACCCCGCCGCGGTGCCAGCAGGCACGGCGGTGCCAGAAGAAATCAGCGACGCATTCGAGCAATTTCGCCTAAAATCCAATTTTTACACCGGCCTGCACCGATTGCGCAAAGAAGTGGCTCTGCCCGACCTGTGTTTCGTAGTCGGTGAAGATAGTCACATTGTCGGCCACTTTTGAATCGACTCCCAAATCTATGAAGGCCGAGTCGCGCTCGGTGCTGGTAGATTGGACGGTGAAGGAGCCAGCGCCACTGCCGTTCAACTGGCTGGTGATTCCGTTGCTGTTATCCAGGAATTCGTGCTGCCAGGTGGCGCTAATATGGGGTGTGAGGTTGCAGCCGCCGCAGTGCACGGCATAGCGGGCTTCCGCGCCGAGCTGGCTGCGTAGCGAGTCGTCGTTCTGATTGTTGAGATTGAGCGCCGACGGTCCTTGCTCGGTGAAGGAATTGATGTCCAAGTGCGCGTATTGCAGGCTGGCCACCGGGCCGAACTTCCAGGCGTTCTCCTTGAACTCATAGCCACCCGTGAGGTTGGTCACGTAAAGGTTGCCCTGTGTTGCACCGTGATTATCGCCGCTGAGGGTACCGATCTGGATATTCCGGTCGGAGGTATAGCTATTGTAGCCATACGAGAACATTCCATTTCCATACCAGCCACCGTCCACATAGCTGGCGTAGATGCCGGGCGAGTAGCTGTCGTCCGTGGTCTTGCTGCCGATATGATCCAGCGTTGCGTCGGTATGGCCGTAGGCGAGAAGGCCGCCCACAAGGAAATGCTGGTCAAGCTGGTAGTCGGCGCCGAGAGTTACCCCGCCCGTGGTGTAGTCCTGATGGGCCAAATCTTGATCATGGCTCAGGTCGGCGAGAATCACGTTGCCGGCGATCCAGGTGCTCCACGGATCGGAGGGCCTTTCGGGGCTGATCATTTTTTTCGTGTCGACTCCGCCAAGGATCGGATCGGCGACATCGCTGAGGAGACCGCGCGGGGCGGGAGGATCCCATGCCAGAAGCCGATTCTTGATCTGCGAAAGCGTGGGGTCGATGCCCGATTCGGTGTAGGTGAGCTGGCTGCTGTCAAAGCCGGTGACACCGTCACGCCGATTGGCAAGATGATTGCCCGTGAGTTGGCTGGCGAACGTGGCGTCATCAAAGGCAATGTGGCGCCACACCTGCAACGATTGGGGCGAAATCTGATTCAAGGCGTCCGGCAATCCCGAAACGGGAACAACATTGAGCGCTCCAATTAAGGTCGCCACGGATCCGGTCGCCGTCGGAACAACTCCATCCAAATACCGTCCCGTCGCGTGCTGATTCGGCGTTAGGCCGGGGCGGTCAAAGCCGTTCATATTCTGCGTGATGATCAACTGCACATTATTGGCGTTGTACTGCACGTTGAAGCTGATTCCGCTTAGGTTATCCAACGTCGCGAACGTTCCATTAACAGCTGTTCCTGCATTCAGGAAGGTCAGCATCTGTCCAGTCGTGCCGGGGAAGAGACCATTGGATTGTAATTTGAGCGTACCACCAAGATTGGCCGTGCCGCTCACATTAAAGACACTGTAGCCCGTTCCTGGCGTTGTTCCGTTCACCTGAATAACGAGCGTACCGCCCGCACCCTGCGTGTAGTTACCCGTGAGCGAGAGCGTGCCGGGAGCGCCGCCTGTACCCGGAGTAACCGTCCCGTTCGAGGTGAAGTTGGGATTAACGAGCGTGCCATTGCCAGTGACAAGGCCGGAACCTGAAAGCGTTCCCGCCACGTCGATGGTGCTGCCGACCGCAGCGTCGAGAGTTCCGTTATTCGTAACGTTGCCGGTGAAATCGAGGATACCGCCGTTGCTCGCCCGTGCCGTCGAACCGTTGTTGTTGGTAAACGAGGTCGGATTAACCGTTAACGTCTGGCCGGTGAGATTGGCGTTGATCAAGCCGCCGTTGATGATGCCGATCTGCCCGTTGCCGAGCGTGCCTGAGCCGACGATGTTGCTGTTGTTCGTGAGCGTGAATGCGCCCGTTCCACCGACCGCATCTCCTGTAACCAGGCTGGTCGTTCCAGTGCCGGCAAGCGTGGTATTTGCGGTGAGCGCGAGGTTTGAACTGGCGTTGAATGTCATCGTGCCGTTGTTGGTGATCGTGCCCGCTACGCTGGTGGTAGTTCCGTTATTGCCAACGAACGCCCCGGAATTGGTGACATTGGTGAGCGAGGCGGTGTTAATGTTAACGATCATGCCACCACTGGCCGTTGCCAACGTTCCTCCTGTAATGGAGGCGCCCTGAGTCAATTGCACCTGCGATCCGGCGCCGCTGGCCTGAATCGTCCCACCGGTGTTGTCGAACGTGCCGCCGCCTTCGCCGGTCAAAACGAGAAGGCCGCCGTTGGTGGCTTCCATCGTGCCAGCATTGCTGAGATTGCCCGCGCCAGGATCGACGAAGAGGGTCTTGGTCGAAACATTGGCGTCGATGATGCCGTTGGCTTGATTTACAATGCCAATGGCATTGGCGCCCAGGCTGGAGACACCGCCATTGTTTTCGCCTTGGATCGTGTTGTTTGCGTTGGTCAACACACTCGTGCCCTCGACGATGGTCAAGCTCGTGAGGTTTACCGTTCCGCCGCCGGTTAGCGTCGTGGGCGTGAGGACTTCCAGACGCGTATTGTTGCCGCTCGTGGCGAGGGTGATGCTGCCAGTGTTGTTGATCGTGCCCGCGATAGTCGTAGCCGTACCGTCGTCGCCAACGAAGGCACCGGAGTTGGTCAAGTTTGTCAGCGTTGCGGTGTTGATGTCATGGATGGTGCCACCACTGGCCGTTGCCAGAGTTCCTCCTGTAATGGAGGCGCCCTGAGTCAATTGTACTTGGGATCCAGCCCCTGTGGCCTGAATCGTTCCGCTGGTGTTGTCGAAGGTGCCATTACCTTCACCGGTCAGGACAAGCAACCCGCCGTTGGTCGCTTCCATCAGGCCCGTGTTGGTGAGATTTGCAGCGCTCGGATCGACGAAGAGGGTCTTGGTCGAAACATTGGCGTCAATGATGCCGTTGGCCTGGTTGACGATGCCAAGGCTGTTACCCCCGAAGCTCCCCGCCGTCCCGCTCGTTTCACCCTGGATGGTATTGTTTGCATTGGTCAACACACTCGTGCCCTCGACGATCGTCATGCTCGTAAGATTAACCGTGCCGCCGCCGGTTAATGTCGTGGGCGTGAGGACTTCCAGCCGCGTGTTATTTCCCGACGTGGCAAACGTCATAGTGCCCGAGTTCGTGATCGTTCCCCCAATGGTCGTAACACTGTTGTTATCGCCAATGAACGTTCCTGAATTCGTCACGTTGGTCAGGCTTCCCGCGGTGACGGTATGAATCGAGCCCGTGCCCACCGTCGTCAGGGTACCACCCGTGATCGGTGCGTCATTGGTCAGGCTGACTTGGGAACCGGTGAGAGCCTCAATGGTACCGCCGGTGTTCGTGAAGGTAGCGCCTGCACTCCCGTCCAAATCGAGGATGCCGCCATTGCTCGCCTCCAGCGTGCCTTGGTTGACCAGCCCGTTGACACCGGTGGCGTTTACGAAGAGAGTCTTGCCGTTATTGTTGGCGTTAATGACCCCACTTGCCTGATTGACGATGCCGATGCCACTGCCGAGGTTACCGCCAGTATTCGTATCACCCTCAATGGTATTGTTGACATTCGTCAGGATACCAGCCGTACCGGTAAGGCGGGCATTGTTCTGCAAAATCACGGTGCCGCCGCCTGTGAGCGTTGTGTTGCCTGTGATTTGAAGAATTGTCGCGTTAGCCGTTGACCCGATCGTCATGGTGCCCGAATTCGTGATGGTCCCACCCATCGTACCCACGCCGCCACTATCCACGAGAAGTGTGCCTGAATTTGTCACATTCGTGATGGAGCCATTGATGATGTGAATCGTGCCCGTACCGGCCGTAGTCAGCGTACCCCCGGTGATCGGCGCGTTATGGATCAGAATAACCTCGGAACCCGTGAGAGCCTTGATCGTTCCGCCGGTGTTCGTATAAAAAGCGCTTCCGTTTCCATCGAAATAGAGCGTGCCGCCGTTACTGGCCTCCAGCGTGCCGAGATTCGTGAGACCACCGGTCGAGCTCGGAAGAAGGTCGATGGAATCGCCGTTAACATTGGCGTTGATCACGCCGCCCGCGTCATTCGTAATGCTGAGGGCGTTGCCCCCGATGTCGCCGTTGGCGCCCGTGGCTCCTTGAATCGTGTTGTTTACATTCTCAAGCGAACCGGTGGTGAAAGACATAATGCGCGAATTGTCGGCGAGGGTGACGGTTCCGCCGCCGGTCAGCGTGCCAGCCCCTTCAACCGAGAAATTGGTGACATTCGTCGTCGAGTTCACCGAGATGTTACCTGCATTCGTGATTGTGCCAGCTCCGGCGAAGCCTCCGGAGGCATCAATTGTGTATTGCTGGCCGTTATTAATCCCAAGCGTATCCGAAGCCCCAAGGGTGAGCTTTCCCGTGATAAAAACTCCGTTAACAGAAACCACCGAATTCGCCGTGGTTATGCTGGTAGCAATGTTCGATCCCGACGAAGGTGGATTACCCCCATTCCAGTTCGGCGCGTTGTAATTCTGGCTGCCGCCGTCCCAAGTTTGAGTTATTTGTGCCCCAGCCTTGCTGATGAGGAGAAGTCCTAAAATAATAGCCAATTGCCAGCGCTTGAAGTCTTGGCTGACAATCCGTTGCTTCGTACTAAACCGTCTCATTTGACAAAATTTTGGCATAAGTTTCATTTGATGTTTCCCCCAGTTTCTCTTCTCTCTGCTCGACTGGCTTTCCTTAAGCCCAGTCCCAATTATTGGCTCTGACAATAATTTCGGCGTAGAATGGGTTGCGGAGAATAAATTGTAAATATGCCGAACGGCATATAGCCAAGAACCGCTTTCGTCACTACAACGGGCACTTGGGGGGGGGCGATTTGAAGACACAGCTTTCAAGCGCGGAATACGACGAAGTTCTAGCCTGTATCGAAGCCATCTATGGTTGTCGGTCGCTGGACGATTTTCCCCGCCACGTCCTAACGGAACTGCGAAAGCTCATCCCCTGCACGTTCTCGGGCTATAACGAGGTGAACGTACCGCGGGATCGCCTCATCGCCGTGCTCGATCCGCCTCAGCCCCAACTTGCATCATTGCTGCAAAACTTCGGGAAATACATTTCGCAACATCCCGTCGTCCATTATATGAACGCCACCGGCGATGGGCAGGCGCTTAAAATATCCGATTTCGTCGGCGTACGCGACTATCGCAAATCGGTGGTGTACCAGGAGTTTTTTCAGCAGATCGGCGTGGAGGACCAATTAGCCATCGGCATCCGGGCCGAGAATGGCTTCGTCATCGGCATCGCCTTTAATCGCGCCGATCGTAGTTTCACGGAAAAGGATCGGCTCAGGCTCAACCTGTTGCGCCCCCATGTCATACAGGCCTACGTTCATGCCCAGGAACGGGCCGGCCATTTGGAGCAATTGACCGACTTGCAGAAGGCTCTCGGCGAAAATGGACGAGGATTGATCGCAATCAACGACAAAGGTACCCTCATTCACGCTACACCGGGCGCTTTTGAAACGCTCGCCCGATACATTCCTGTACCCGAAACGGGCAAAGCAAAGCTCCCCGCGCATTTGCTCAAGTGGGCGCGTGAAAGCACCGACATCTCCGAGCCTTTGACGCTTCATCGCGATTCCCAGAGGTTAATCATACGCCGCGTAAAACATTCCGATCGCACTCTCGTCCTCATGAGCGAGGGCCGCGACGTGATGGATACGCGGGAACTCGCGCGATTCAAGCTCACGCCCCGCGAAACCGAAGTGCTCCATTGGCTTGCGGAGGGCAAATCAAATTCTGAAATCGCCTCCGTCCTCGGCCTCACCTCCGGCACGGTTAAGCTCCATGTCGAGCGCGTTCTGGCCAAGCTCAGCGTTCCCAATCGGACCGCCGCCGCTCTACTCGTCTACAAATTCAAGGCGCGCTGATTCTGCTATGTGCCAATCGGGCTGGGAATTTAGTGGTCGTGCGGGATGGAACACTACTGTCCTGCAAATCCGCATAACAGTTGCCCAGGGACGCATAACAACCGGCCTCCATTTGGTGCAAAAAAGTATACCAAAAACCATTACCATAAGAGCAACTTAGACAGGAGCCGGCAGGTCAGCTTCCATCTCTGACCGCCGCTAGCCAGAAGCCACCGTCGTGAGACGTCGAGGTTCAGCCAGAGCGTGCCGCGGCTCGATCCCTACCGCGTCGCCTCCGGCAGCTTCGGCTGCAAATGCTTGATCTGCTCGGCGGCATCGCGCTGGCAAACCAGGATCGCGTCCTCCGTCTCGATCACGATGAGATTGCTCACCCCGCACAGCGCGATCATCCGCTTCGTGGAAATCGCGATATTGTCATGCGCGTTGTGGACCGCCACCGTGCCCCGCAGCGTATTGCCATGCTCGTCGACCGGCAGATGCGCCGGCAGCGCCGTCCAGCTCCCCATGTCGTCCCAATCGAAGCGCGCCTCCGCCACCGCCACCCGTTCCGCCTTTTCCATGATCGCGTAATCGACCGAAATTTTCGGCAGCGCCGGAAAATGCGCCGCGATGTAAGCCTCGCCCTTCTCCTTCGGAAACTCCTCGATGAACTTCGCCAGCTCCGGCTGCAACCGCTTCGCCTCGCGCAGAAACGTCTCCGTCTTCCAGAGAAAAATCCCCGCGTTCCAAAAATACTTACCGCTCTTCAGGTAGGCTTCCGCGCGCGCCGCATCGGGCTTCTCCACGAACCGTTCCACCTCGAAAAAAGGACAGCCTGCCGTGCTCTCCGCCATCGCGGCCCCGGCCTCCAGGTAACCGAACCGCGTCGACGCGTGGTCCGGCCGAATCCCGAACGTCACGATCGTCTCGTGCTTCGCCGCGAGCTCGGCCGCCTGCTTGAGTTGCGCCGCGAACGTCGCCGCGTCCTTGATCAGTGCGTCGGCCGGCAGGAAAACCACCACCGCCTCCGGGTCGAGCATCCGCGCCAGCGCCGTGCCCAGCGCGCAGGCCGGCGCCGTGTCGCGCTTCGCCGGTTCCGCGATGAACTGGTGCGCCTTCAACTGCGGCAGCACCGCGCGGCAACCCTCGATCTGCGCCGCGTTCGTCAGCACAAAAATCTGGCTGCTCGGCAGCGCCTGCTCCACCCGCCGCACCGTCTCCTCCAGCAGCGTGATCTCGGAGAGCAGTTGCACAAGATGCTTCGGCCGGGCGATCCGGCTCAGCGGCCAAAACCGTTCCCCGCTCCCTCCGGCCATGATGCAGGCGTATGTTTTCATCGGTACTTGAGCTTTAACCCGCTCGCCTTACTTTGGCAAGGAGCACCGGCCTATGATCGTCCAACTTTTCCTGCGCTACGTCGGCCGCCCGCTCACCCGGCTCCGCTACCGCATCGACATCGACGGCCTCGACCGCCTCCGCCATCTGCGCGGCCCGCTCCTCGTACTGCCCAATCATCCCGGCCACATCGACCCCGTCCTGGTCATGACCCAGCTCGGCGCCGAGATCCCCCTGCGCCCGCTCGTCGTCAGCTTCATGTACCGCCCGTTTTTTCTCAACCCGCTCATGCGCTTTCTCCGCGCGCTCGAAGTCCCCGACCTCGTCCAGCACAGCCAAAGCGCCCGCGACCAGGTCGAGCCGCTCATCCGCACCGTCGTCGCCGGCCTTGACCGCGGCGAGAAATTTTTGATCTACCCCTCCGGCAAGCTCGAGCGCAACGGCCTCGAACAAGTCGGCTCGACCCGCGCCGTGCCCGACATCCTCGCCCAGCGTCCCGACACTACCCTCGTCCTCGTCCGCACCGTCGGCGTCTGGGGCAGCATGACCACCTTCGCGCCCTCAGGTAAAGAGCCCGTTCTCGCCGAAAAATTTCTCCGCGCGGTCGGCATCCTCGCCGCCAACCTCATCTTCTTCACCCCGCGCCGCCGCGTCCAGATGACAATTGAAATCGTCGATCCCAAAACACTCCCCGGCCTCACCCGCGAAAAACTCAACCCCTGGCTCGAAGCCTGGTACAACCGCGACCTCTCCCCCGCGCCCATCTTCGTCCCGTACCATTTTCTCCTCGGCCCACGCACCTTCGACTACCCGCGCCCCCGGGGCGGCTTCGACGTCCCGCTCGACAAAATCACCCCCGCGACCCGCCAGGCCGTCCTCGAAATCCTCGAGGAAAAATTAAAACGCCCCCTCACCGACGACGAGAAAAAGCCCGCCACCCAGCTCGAGAACCTCGGCTTCGACAGCCTCGACCGCATGGACCTCGCGCAGATCCTCGAGCAGCGCTTCGGTTTTCGCAGCGAGCAGATCGGCGCCACCGTCGGCGAGTTGTGGGCTCTCGCGCAGGGCCTCGTCGAGGCCGACAATGCCGAGCCCATCCGTGTCCCCGAAACCTGGACCGCCCCGCGCGCCAATCCCGACGCCCCCTATGCCGTGGCCGCGCCGACCCTTCTCGAAGCCTTCGCGCGCCAGGCCCTCGCCCACCCTGACGAAGCCGCCGCCGCGGACGACCTCTCCGGCGTCGTCACCTACGCGCGCCTGCTCACCGGCGCGCGCCTCATGGCAAAACGCTTCGTGAAAATACCGGGCGACGCCGTCGGCCTCATGCTCCCCGCCTCCGTCGCCGCCGACACCGCGCTCCTCGCCCTCCTCGCCGCGGGGAGACTTCCCGTCCTCCTCAACTGGACCACCGGCCCCGTCAACCTCAACCACGCCGCGCAGGTCATGGGCATCGAGCGCGTCATCACCTCGCGCAAATTCATCGACCGCGTCGGCGTCAAAATCGAAGGCGTCGACTATCTTTTCCTCGAAGACCTGCGCAAAGAAATCGGCAAATGGGAAGCCCTCGCCGCGCTGCTCAGCCTCCGCCTCTTTCCCGGAAAAATCCTCGCCGGTCTGCCCCGCGTCGAACCCGACGCCATCGCTGTCGTCCTCTTCACCTCCGGCTCCGAAAAAGCGCCCAAGGCCGTCCCGCTCACGCATCGCAACCTCGCCACCGTCATCCAGGCCGGCGCCTCCGCGCTCGACTTCAGGCGCGGCGACATCCTGCTCGGCTTCCTCCCGCCGTTCCACAGCTTCGGCCTGGCGGGAAACATCGTCCTGCCGCTCCTGGGCGGACTGCGCGTCGTCCATCACGCCGATCCCACCGACGCGGCGGGACTCGTCCGCAAGATCGCCGCCTACCGACCCACCCTGCTGCTCACCACGCCCACTTTTTTCAGCTACATCCTCAACGCCGCCGCCGCCCGGCCCGCCGACCTCGCGTCGCTGCGCCTCGTCGTCACCGGCGCCGAGAAATGTCCCGACCCCCTCTTCGCCCGCGCGAAGGAAATCGCGCCGAACGCCCTTCTCTCCGAGGGCTACGGCATCACCGAATGCTCGCCCGTCGTCTCGGTCAACCGACCCGGCAACCTCCGCCCCGGCACCATCGGCCAACCGCTCGACGGCGTCGAAGTCGTCGTTGTCGATCCCGACTCGATGCAGCCGCTCCCGACCGGCGAGCGCGGCCTCCTCCTCATCCACGGGCCCACCATTTTTCCCGGCTATCTCCACTACGACGGCCCAAGTCCCTTTCACGAACACGACGGCAAACGCTGGTACATCACCGGCGATCTCGCCCGCATCGATGCCGACGGCTTCATCACCTTTGCCGGCCGCCTCAAACGTTTTCTCAAGGCCGGCGGCGAAATGATCTCGCTCCCCGCGCTTGAGGAACCTCTCGCCTCAGCCTACCCGCCCGGCGACAAGGGACCGCAAGTCGCCGTCGAGGGCGTCGAAACCCACGACGGCCGCCGCATCGTTCTTTTCACCACCACCGACCTCAAGCTCGTCGACGCCAATGCGATTCTCACCCAAGCCGGCTTTCGCGGCATCATGCGCCTCGACGAAGTCCGCCGCATCGAGACCCTCCCGCTCCTCGGCACCGGTAAAATCGACTACAAAATCCTCCGCGCCCAAATTGAATCCATTTCGCACCGAGGACCGCAGAGGAACTGAAGAGAGGGAGCCAGAAAGAAGCCTCGGTGCAGCGGTAGCCGCCGCACGCCGGGCGGCGGTGCCTCCCCTCGTTCCCAAGTTGCACTTGGTAACGACCGGAAATCCCCGGAATAGATCAGGTTCGCAACTGCATCCTGGTTTGCCACAACGCAGCGATTGCTTCCTGATCAAAGGAACTTAGAACGCCGAGCTGCTTGAGTAACAAGACGCGCTCAATCGTGACGAGTCGGGCGAGCCTCACCGTCGATGGTTTGAGCAGGCCTGCTGGCTGCCAGTCCCGGATGGGAAGATCGTAAATTTCGGTGTGAGGAACCGAAGTAATTCTCGAGATGAGAACATCGGAGCCAAGATCGAATAAAACGAGACAGGGCCTTTTTTTGGATTGAGCGCCGGAGGTGAACGGAAAATCGCAGAGATAAATCTCCGGAAATCTAACCGAGGCGATCATAGGCGGCATCTTCGGGTGCGTCGTCCTTCAGGAATTGCCGATAGGAACCTTCCCTCCACGCCTTCTCTTCCGTGTCTCCATCTAAAAGTAAAATAACCCGGGCGGTGGAGGCAGCAGGTAATTGCGAAAGAACGTTCGACGGGATGGTCAAGGTATTCCCGTTCAACTCCGCAGAAAATTCAATTGCCTGCATAGCCTTAGGCTAGCCTCTTGCCCTAAGAGGTCAAGAAACTCACTCCGTCAAAACTTTCTCCTGCCTTCTTCCTGATTCATGCCTTCATGTTTTTCTGTCAAATTCTCCCTCCCAAAAAATTCCGTTAATTTTGGAAAAAATTTGGTAATTCCGTCAAAAATCACCCGTCTCAATCCGCCAGCAACTCCTCCAAATCCTCACCCGTCAGCTTCTCCACGAACGCCTCATCGCCGCCCAGGCTCGCCTCGAACAGCTCCCGCTTCCGCGCCTGCAACGCCTGGATTTTTTCCTCCACCGTCCCCGCCGCGATCAGCTTGTAGGCCTGCACCCTCCGCGCCTGCCCCATCCGATGCGCGCGCGACGTCGCCTGCTCCTCCACCGCCGGGTTCCACCACGGATCGAAATGAATCACCGTGTCCGCACCGGTCAAATTCAACCCCGTCCCGCCCGCCTTCAGGCTGATGAAGAAAAGCGGAATCGCCGCGTCGTTCTGGAACCGGTCCACCTCCGCCTGCCGCTCGACCGTCTGCCCGTCGAGATAACAAAACCGCAACTCCCGCCGCGCCGCCTCGTCCCGCAACAAATGGAGCACCCGCACGAACTGACTGAAGAGCAGCACCCGATGGCCACCATCGATCGCCTCGTCGATCAACTCAAACGCCCGATCCATCTTCGCCGACGGCTCCTTCCAGCGAGGGGAAGGTTGAAGGGTGAAGGAAGAAGGCAGAAGGTCAGATTCGGCCTCCGAGCCTTCTTCCTTCTTTCTTCTACCTTCTTCCTTTTCCCACTCTGCCTCCAAGCCTTTCCCCCCACCTTCTTTGGTCAATTTGGACAAATTTGGAAATTTGGTTATGTCTTCCCCTGGCAATAAATCCAAATGACAACAAACCTGCCGCAACCGCAGCAGCGTCGTCAGCACCGCAATTCGGTCCCGGCCCTTTCCGGCCTTTCCCGAACCCTCGAAAACCTCGCGCCGACCCTGCGCCAGCACCGCGCGGTAAACTTCGCGTTGCTCGTCGGTCAACTCGCACAGCGTCGGGAATTCGAGCTTCGGCGGCAGCTCGGTCAGCACCTCCTCTTTCGTCCGGCGCAGGAAAAAGGGCCGCACCCGATGCCGCAGCCGTTCCATCAGCCTGGGCTCGGGCTGCTTCGTCAGCGGCGTCTCGTATCGCTCGCGAAAATCGGCCGCCGTCCCCAGGTAACCGGGCACAAGAAAATCGAAGAGCGACCAGAGATCGAGCACCGAATTTTCCAGCGGCGTCCCGGTCAAGATCAGCCGGTGCCGCGCGCGGAGCGCCTTCGCGCTTTGCGCATTCTGGCTCCCGCGATTCTTGATGTGCTGCGCCTCGTCCAAAATCACCAGCGAAAAGTCGTCCGCGCGATAGAGCTCGATGTCGCGCCGCAAAATCGCATACGACGTCACCAGCAAATCATACTCGTTTCTCTTCGCGAATTTCTCCGCCCGGTCGGGCCCGGTCAAATCGAGCGCCCGCAACTGCGGAGTGAACCGCGCCGCCTCCCGCAGCCAGTTCGTCACCAGACTCGTCGGACAGACGACGAGACAGGCAGAGAACTTAGAACTTAGATCGTAAAACTTGGAACCTTTGTCTCCGTCAACCTGCTCTTCGTTCTTCGTTCTAACTTCTAAGTTTTTCCGCATCAACCACGCACAAAACGCCAGCGCCTGCACCGTCTTCCCCAACCCCATGTCGTCGGCCAGCAACCCGTGAAAATTCCGCTGCGCCAGCCCCGCCAGCCACTCGACCCCCTGCGCCTGGTAGGGACGAAGCTGCGCCCACAATTTCGCGTCGAGCGCCCCCTTCACGTCGGGCGGCGAAAACTCGGCCGCGACATTTTCGCCGGCGCGAAACCCCTCTGCCGTCAGCGCCCCCGCGAGATAAGGCGCAAACGTTTTCCCCACGCGAATCCGCCCCGGCTCCTGCTCCACCTCGCACTCGGCCAGCACCTCCTTCATCTCGCTCCACGCTTCCGTCGGCACGAGCAGCACGCGCTGGTTGGCGCTCCGCGCATGGGTCTGACCCGTCTGCAGCCAGCGCTGAATCTCGGCCGGATCGAGCGCGATGGGCTTGCCCTGCACGGATAGTTTCAGGTCGAGCCCGAGCCAGTCTTCGCCCGCGCCGGAACCGGGGCCCGCGCCCGGCGACCGCAGCGAAAATTCAGGCTCAGCCACATCGACCTCCGCCATCGTCGCCTCGAGCCGCGGGCCGAAAGTGACCCGCCACGCGCGTCGCCAGCGCGGCAGCGTGTTGGCCAGAAAACGGGCGACCTGATTTTCCGAGATCAGGCTGAAGCTCGTCGCGCCCGCGCGGACCAGGCGGAACCCGGCCGCCTCGACCCGGCCCAGCGCGTCCCGCTCGGCGATGACGTTGCGCCGCCAGAACCGTTTGGGCTGCCGCGCGTCGGCGACGTAACGCTGGTAGGCGCTCGATTCCGTTTTGCCGTTCAGCGAAAAGGCGTCGCCGTCGTAATGCGCGATCAGGTCGAGCGTCAGTCCCGGCCACGCGCCTTCCAGCCGCGCCTCAAACGTCGGCGCGCCGATTTCGAGCCGGAACTCCCCGGAGCCCGGCGCAAAAACCAATTCGCTGTTCCGTTCCAGGGCCGGAAATTCGCGCGTCAGGAAATCGGCGATTTGCGCCTGGGGAATAACGCGCCCTCCATCCGTCCTAGTCGTCGCATCAGTCCCGGCTGCCTTCAGCTCCAGCGCCCCGTCCGCGCGCCAGCTCAAAATGACTTGGGACCGCTCCGCAGGCGGGCGCTGATCTCCCGGTGACGGTACGCTTTTCGCCACGGTTGGCGTCGCCTTCGCCGGCTGCAGCAGGGCCAGTCCCGCCGCCAGCACGTGGGCGCAGACGCGTCCGCTCCGGCGCGACTCGGCGCAGGTGCACCGCACCTCGACGTTGGCCACGCGGTCGGCCAGCGTGATCTGCGCCTCGTAGACTTTTTCCGCCCCCTGGACGCGGGCCCGGACGACGTCGCCCTCGCGGCGAGCATCCCGCACCCGGCCCCGCTCGACCAGCGCGCGCGCTTCCTTCATCGCGGGCCAGCCCCCGATCTCAACGAGAAGATTTTGGTTCAGTTCGAGCATCGTCAGGAAAGCTTCTGTCGGCAACATGTCCTAAAAAAATAGGCGATCAAAGCCACGCAAGCCAAAACCGGTCAGACCTCAGCCACATGGAGCGCCACGATGCCCAGGGCCAGGTTCGTCCAGCGCGAGGCGGCGAATCCGGCCTCCCGCATCATGGCCGCCAGCGCCGGTTGGCGGGGAAAGGTCCGGATCGATTCCCCGAGGTACTCGTAGGCGCCCCGCTCGGGCGTGAGGAACTGGGCATACTTCGGCATGAGGTGGCACATGTACCAAAAGTAGAGCGGCGCGAGCCACGCCACCGGGTGCGAGAACTCGAGCACGTAGGCCCGGCCGCCCGGCCGCAGCACGCGGCGCATTTCCCGCAGGCCCGCGAGACGGTCGGCGAAATTGCGGAGGCCCCACGCGATGGTGACCGCGTCGAACGAAGCCGCGGGAAAGGGGAGATGCAGGCCGTCGCCTACGAGGAGATTGCGGGCCTTTTTCGCCCGCGCCTGCTGCAACATCGGCAGGCAGAAATCGGCGCCGACCGCGCTTTCCGTGTAGGCCTGGTTCCGGCCCAACGCCAGAAGCACGTCGCCGCTGCCGGTGGCGAGGTCGAGCACGCGCGCGGGCTGCTGCGCCGCCACGGCCCGCACGAGCCGCCAGCGCCAGTAGAGATCGAGGCCGCCGCCCATGACGTGGTTCATGAGGTCATAACGGGCGGCCACGCGGCCGAACATGGCCGAGATCGCCTCGGGCGACTGGTGCGCGAGATCGTCCCGTACGGCGGAGTAGTCGGTGGCGCGGGGAGCTGGCATGCGGTCCCTACCTTCGCGCAGGAGGGGGCTGACCGCCAGCCGGAAGTCTAAACGCCGGGACTACTTCAGCAGCTTGATGCCGCCGATTACAGGCAGCGGGACGCATTTGCCCGCCGCGGCGTTGATGACGCCCATGATCAGGAGAATCAAGGGCACCAGATAAACGAGGCCCAGGATGGCGCTGAGAAAACCGAGTATTCCCGGCAGCATGGCCAGAAAAATGTTGATCACGTAAAGCAGGATCCAGATGACGATTTCCAGGACGAACAAAACCAGGCCCTGGTTGGCGTGGTACTTGGCGAAGGGGGAATCCTTGGCCACGATAATGGGGATCAGGCAGAAAATCCCGAGGTAGGCGAGGATGCCAAAAATCTTGTTCTTTTCCGCGTCGTCGGCATCGACCTCGAGGGACTCGGGCGTGCCCATGAGGGTGGTCATGTCGACGGGCTTGGTCGACTCGGGATTGTTGACGGCCGGATCGGCTTTCGCGACCGGTACGGCGCTGGCGGCCGGTTGAACTTTGGCTGGCGTGGGCGCGGGGCGGAAGGTGAAGGCGGCGACTTGGTTCGCGGGCGTCCAGTTGTCCATGCCATCTTTCCAGACGAGAGCGTCGGCGGGCAGTTTGCCGGAGGCAAGATTTGCCTTTAGCTCCGATTCATTGACCGGACCCATTTGCTCATTATCCGCAGCGTAATACCAGTCGCTCATGGCTTTAGGAGATAGAGGAGTTTGTCCTAATTGCAAGCACGATCAATTAAAATCAAATCTAAGAAATTGGAACTGAGCTTCTTAGCCTTCGAACTCAGTTTGATTTAATGAGGAGGTCCGAGGCCATTTCCAAATTGGCGTGAACAGTCTGAACATCATCGTGATCGTCGAGTGCTTCAAGCAGGCCAAGGACCTGTTCTGCCACATGGGGATCGGTGACGGGGACAAGGTTACCCGGGATATAACTGAGCTTGGCGCTCGCCACTGGAATTTTGGCCGATTCGAGGCCCTTGGCCACCGCATCGAGCGTATTGTCTGGAGGGGTGATGACCTCAATGATTTCTTCGTGGGAGCGGATGTCTTCCGCCCCGGCGTCGAGCGCGGTGAGGATCACATCATCTTCGGAAATACCGGGCGCGGTGATGGTAACGAGTCCCTTGCGGTGGAACATCCAGGCGACGCTCCCGGAGCCGGCAAGGTGCCCATGATTCTTGGTAAAAATGGCGCGGATTTCGGCGGCGCTGCGGTTTTTGTTGTCGGTGGCGGCTTCGAGCAGGATGGCGACCCCACCGGGACCGTAGCCCTCGTAGGTCATTTCCTCATAGGCGGCGCCTTCGAGTTCACCGGTGCCCTTTTTGACGGCGCGTTCGATGTTATCCACCGGCATGCTTTCCCCTCGCGCCGTGGCGATGGCCTGGCGCAGGCGCGGATTGAAGTTGGGATCTCCGCCGCCCATTTTTGCGGCGACGGAAATTTCCTTGGAAAGCTTGCTGAAAAGCTTGCCTCGTTTCTGGTCAATCGTGCCTTTGTAGTGCTTGACCTTGGCCCACCGCGAATGCCCTGCCATAGGACTTTAACATGCGTCGGGTCGGAGTGAAACGCAAGCGGATGTGAGGCGCTAAACCATCCTTTCTCGACTTGCAAATGCAGAACAAGGGTAAGACCTGCCTCAATGGTCAAGATTGTACCGATCGACGAGTCCCGGTACCGTATGGCGTGCACATGAAGTACCGCCCTCGCGACGACGATTCCGCCCGCGCTGCCGCGGGTGAGTCCGACGCGCAGGACAAGGCGCTGATGGTGCAGATCGCCGGCGGGGACGAGGGCGCCTTGCGCGAGCTGATCGAGAAGCACCAGGGCGCGGTCTACGGGACGATCGCGAAGATGCTGGGCGACCCGGTCGAGGCGCAGGATCTGGCGCAACAGGTCTTCGTCCGCGTCTACCGCGCGGCCGGAACCTACCGGGCAACGGCGCAGTTCAAGACGTGGATGTTCACGATCGTGCGTAATCTGGTCTTCAACGAGCATCGCCGCCGTTCGCGGGCCACGCTGGTTTCGCTTCATCCGCTGGAGTCCGAGTCGGGCGGTTCCGGAAGTTCGTCCGGGCTTGATCTGCCCGACCTGGCGAACAAGACGCCGGGCGAGGCGATGCTGCAGCAGGAGATGATGCGCACGATAGATGAGGCGATTCTGGCGTTGCCGGAGCAACAACGGCTGGCCATTGTTCTGCGCCGGTACGACGAATTTTCCTATGAGGAAATCGCCGAGATTCTTAAAACGAGCGTGCCCTCGACGAAGTCGCTCCTCTTTCGGGCACGGGAAACGCTGCGCGTGGCCTTGCAGGATTATCTCGAAAAGGAGGGCGGGAAATCCCGTCGTTAAAATAGTGCGCAACTCAATCTTACCTCTTGTGTTTGATCTCATATGAAAGGCCCTTTCAACGATCCGCGACAGGACGCGCAGCTGGATGAGAATGATCCGGTCTGGCGCCTGCTTGGCCGCGCCTCTCTTCCCGAGCCGGACGCGTGGTTTGCCGCGCGCACGCTGGCCCGCTGCCGTCACGAGGGACAGAATGGGGGCGCGACCGTCGTCTCGTTGCCGCGGTTGACCCGTATGTGGCGCTGGGCGCTCGGCGGTGGCCTGGGCCTTTCTCTTGCCCTGGTGCTGATGGTGGCCCAAATCCATTCCGAGAAAGTCGACAATCAAAAAAATGTGCAGGAAGCTTTCGAGATCATGGCCTCGATCGACCCAGATTCGGATTCCTCTTCATGGCAAGATACGTCTCTCTAAATTTCCGTGCCGGTCGCATTTGCCTGGCCGCTGGTGGACTGGGCTGGTTGACCTGTTTTCCCGCCCTGCTGTCGGCGCAGGAGTCGATGACCTCCATGCAGCAAACGGCCCCAACGCCCACGCCGGCGCCCGCACCGGCCAAGCCTGCCGCCAGGACGACTTCGGTTATTCCGCCTCCGCTGCCGCCCGATACGCTCGGCCGTTACGGCAAGATTTTGGCTCCCGGCGATGAGATGGCGCATCCGCTTAAACTGAAAATGCCGTTTCCCGGGATCGGCGAGGTTAAGGTTCCGACTCCCGACGAGTTGAACATGCGCGTGAAGCTGGAACAACTGGCAAAGCTTTCCGATGCGGACATTCGCCTGCAGCTCAGTCAATGGCCGGCCTACGGCAATATGAATCTTCGGGACGAGGGTCTGATGTTGCAACGGATCCAGGATTTCCGCGATTACCACAGCAAGGTCGCGATGCAAAAGGCGCACGACATGGGGCTTCTCACCCTGACGGTGGACCAGAAGAACCGTTTTGAGAAGGAATATTGGGACAAACGGCTGCAGATGGATCACGATCTGGCCAAACAATTCGACCCGGTTTTCCGGGCGCGGGAGCAAAAATTACAGGACGAGCTGTTCCGCGAATTTTCCTCGGCCAGCCCGGGGCCCGTGGCGCAAGTTCCGAAGCCGCCGGTTCCGCAAATGGGCGCGGCTCCTTCCACGCCGATGGCCCAGGCGCCGCATTAAGGCTCTTTTTTTCCGGGAAGCGCGTCCAGGGACGGATCAGTTTTTCAAGGCTTCCACCATCTGCCGGATCTGTTCGCGCTGGCCTTCACTGGTCGGGGCCAGCGGCTGGCTCTCGATGACGATCTGCCCGTGCCTGACGCGCCGGACGATGTGGAGAAGGTCATTTTCGTTATCGACCCAGATCTTGGCGTGTTCATTCCAGGCAAGCGGCTGGTTTTGCCATTGATCGAACGGCGCGTCCTGGTCGAAGGTGACGAGGCGGGCGGAGGGCACGTCGGCGGCGGAAAGTCCCTGGTCGCCGCCGCGCACGAGGTCGGTTCCGTAAAGTCCGACTTCGACGGAGCGGTTGGCAAAGCAGAAAACGACCACGGCGAAGCCGAGCGCCGCGATTCCGCTACCGGCAAAAACCCAGCGCAGGAGAGGAATCAGTCCACGCGAGACCACCGCCTTTTCGGGACGATTTGCCGCGGGACCAAAGTGCCGCCGCACCGCGGTGCGAAGTTCGTTCACGCGATAGGCCGGAAGTTCGGGCGCTGCCGCCCGCGCGGCTTCTGCCAGGGGCGCAGTGGCGCGCAGAAATTCGTGCGTAAGCTTGAGCTGCTCGAATTCCTCACGAAGATGGGGCGCGGACGACAATGCCGTTTCGAGGGCGCGGCGCTCGTCGTCGGTGGCTTCCCCAGCGATCACGCGCAGGGCCAGGTCAGTGAAGGATTCAGCATCCATATTCTCTTATCGCAAATAGGCGGCCAGTTCTTTCCACAATTTTGGCATGGTCAGCAAATGGGCGCGAATTTTGTCGAGGCTGCGGGCCAGACTCACGCCGACGCTGCCGATGGGCATCCGATATTTTTTGGCCAATTCCTTGTAGGGAATGTGATGCACGAGAAAGTCGCGGAGGAGGTCGGCGTGGCGCGATTCCAGGCCGGCGAGCGCGGCATCGAGTAGGCGCGAAAGCTCGCGCAGGTCGGTGCCATTGAGATGGGAAAGGAGTTGCTCGGCGGGCTCAAAGCGGATCGTTTCGTCGTCCTGCATGGCGTCGAGGCTGGTCAGGTCGCCGCCGCCGCGTTTGTCGGCCAGTTGGCGGCGCTTTTCCGAAATGGCCTTGCGCGAAGCAATGGTGACGACGAGCAGGCGCAGTTCGTCGAACGCGGCGACCTGCTTCACTTTCGGGAGAAGCAAGGTCAGCGCCTCGATGGCCACGTCCTCGGCCTCGGAGGGCGTAAGGGCGGCGAGCGGATGGCGCGCGGCGGCGAAAGCGGCGGGATAAAGACGCCGGAAAGCCTCCTCCCAAGCAACGTCATCGCCACGCTGGAGGGCGGTGAGCAGCTCGCGATCGGTCGACATGGCGCGCCATGTTTACCGATGGCAGGCGGAAGGCAAGCTCCTGCGGAGGGTGACGTTCGACGTGCGATGGAAATAGAAAACTGTCATCCGCAGATGCGCAGGATCAGCTTCGCTTTTTGGCGTGGCCGCCTATCCTGGGTGGACATGCCTCCGCGTTCGTTTGATTCCATTCCGAGTCCACGGGAAATTCCGTTCGTGGGCAGCGTGCACCGGCGTTTCGGCGGACCGCTCGATTTTTTTCGCGATCTGAAAGAGAACCATGGCGACGCCGCGCGCTTCACCCTTTTCAACGAGCGTTTCATTTTGTTCAGCGACCCCGCGTTGGTGAACGAAGTGCTGGTGACGAAGCAGAACTCGTTTCGCAAGGGCAAGGCGCTGGAAGGCGCGCGAGTTTTTTTGGGCAACAGCCTGCTGGTAAGCGAGGGCGAGGAGCACACGCGGCAGCGGCGGCTGATCCAACCGGCGTTCCACCGCGGGCGGATCGCCGGTTATGCGCAGATCATGGCGGAAAAGGCGCGGCGCTGGACCGATGCGCAGCGGGAGGGTGGCCAGATCGACCTCGCGGTGGAGATGAACCGGCTGACGCTGGCCGTCGTCGCGGCGACGCTGTTCGGGTCGGAGGTCGACGCCGAAGCCGGCGACATCGCCGAGTCGCTGACCGTGGTCATCGAGAATTTCAACCGGATGCTTTTGCCGTTCTGGAATATTCTCCGGCGCTTGCCGACGGCCGCGAATCTCCGGTTATACCGGGCCCATAAAACACTCGATGCGACGATCTACCGGCTTATTTCCCAGCGCCGCAACGAAGGGCGCGACCACGGCGATTTGCTCTCGATGCTGCTGGCGGCGGAGGATGCTGAAAATCCGCGGAAGCGGCTGACCGATACCGAAGTGCGCGACCAGGCGATGACGCTTTTTCTCGCGGGACACGAAACGACCGCCAACGCGCTGGCCTGGACGTGGCATCTGCTGTCCCAGCACGAGCCGGTGCGCGTCAAAATGAAGGCGGAGATCGATGCCGTCCTTGGTCCCAACCGCTTGCCCGGCCTGGAGGATGCGGCGCGGCTGCCTTTCACGACGGCGGTGTTCTCCGAATCGATGCGGCTGTTCCCGCCGGTCTGGGTGGTGGGACGGCGCGCGCTCGAGGATGTCACGATTGGCGAGTACGAAGTTCCGCGCCGCACGATCGTCATCGCCAGCCAGTACCTCATCCACCGCGACGAACGCTACTGGCCCAACGCGCAGGAATTTCGCCCTGAGCGATGGCTTGACGAACAGGCCCAGGCGGGCAGGCCCAAGTTCGCCTATTTTCCTTTTGGCGGAGGCGCGCGCATCTGCATCGGGGACGCTTTCGCCTGGACAGAAGGGGTTCTCATTCTCGCCGTGATGGCGCGGCGTTGGCGATTTGAGGCGACGGCAGGGCAGGTGATTGCTCTAAATCCCACCGTTACGCTGCGCCCAAAGCATGGGCTGAAGATGGTGGTGCGGAAGCCTGAGCTGATCAGCGCAAAATGAATTTCGTGATGATCAGGAGGCGTTCCATTCAAACGTTGGCGGCTTCCTCCCAGGTGATGCGGTGTTGTTGGGTAACGGCCATCAACTCGAGGTCGTTCAGACCGAGGAAATAATCAAGGCTCGATTGGTAATCGGGAAGGTAATCCCAGAGACGGGGAGAAATTTGATCGGTCGCCGCAGCGCAGGCCCAAAGCAGCCGCGTCGACTTTTCCACAGCTTCACAACTGGCCTTGAGATCGGCGACGGGCGCGCCGCCGAAATCCAAAGCGCTGGGCGGCTTCGGCACCGGAGCGATGACGTCGCGGATGCGGGTGTAACAATCCATGATGATCTCATTGTCTGAATGACCACGGGCGTGGTGTTCAAATTTCAGGAGATTGGGAACATCGCGAAAGTTCATTCGATTTCGGCTATTCACCGTAGCAATTGCATTTGGAAATGCAAACCCGCGCGCGAGGACAGGACCGCAGGTGGCGCGAGCCGGTTCGAGATGCTTCTAAGGCGAAGGCGTGTTGGACCAGGCGGAGGAGGGAAGCAGGATTTGGCGCTGGAAGATGCGATGGCCGATCTTCTGGGCGGTGAGCGCGTTGTCGAGCGTGGCCACGTCGGCCGTGAGTTGCGCGGCCTGCTGGAAAAGGGTCGCCGGAACGAGCGCGGGCGGGTTCGCACCGTCCTGCTGGGCGAGGCGCTCGGCGGAAGCGGCGTCGATCGCGACCAGGACCAACCAAAGGCGTGGCGGCAATTGGTGGAGCGTGACTTTATTTCCGGTATCGCGGGAATCATAGCTATAGGCGGGGGCGAGTGCGGGCCCCGAATCGTTGGCGGCACGCTCGGGCAGGACGATCAGTGTGACGACATTTTCGGCCAGGACGGGAAGCGACGCGCCAGCCGGAACGAGCTGCTGAATCCAGGCGGACGAGGTGGTAAGCGCAAAAATCTGGAGCGACTCGGCGGGCTGGAGGACCTGCTTCAGCCGCCAGCGCCAGTAGTGCGTTTGCGGGAGGATGAAACCGGGCGCAGCGTTGTCGTCGCTGAATTCGACGAGATAACCCATGGCGTTGAGGAGCCGTTCCATGCCTAGGTGCGCGTAGGTTTGGGTCGAGCCTTGCGGCGCGAGAAAGAAGACGCTGCTGCCCGTCGTGGTGCGGTTGGTCCCCGCGAGGAGTCCGGTCGCGCCCGCGCCGGGACCGCAGACGAAATCCAAATCGGAGCGGCGCGCGAGGTGGTCCGGCACAAAGGTGGCGCCAGTTCGGAAAGCACCGCCGGCGTCGGCGTAATCCTGGTAGGGTTCGAGCGTGGCGGCGGCGAGATTTCTGGCCACGATTTCAAAGGCGTTCTGCGCCTCGGCAAAGGGATCGGTGGCGGTCGATTTCCAGGCGGAATCGACGTCGGTAAAAAATTGGAGGACGGCGACAAGGATCACCAGCAGAACCGCAAGGGTGACCAAGAGCTCGAGGAGGGTGAAGGCTTTACTGAGGCGCTGGGAAAACCACGGCATAAGTCCGCATGCGGGCCGGGGCGCCGAGCGGCGTGACCCGAAGCGTCATTTGGGTGAGCGCCGGGCTCCCGCTGTAAGGCGTGACCGAAACGCTCTGCACCGAGTAGGCGGCGGTTGGCGCTGAAGTGACAAGGGTGCCCTGGATATCGAGATAGACCGTGCCCGAGGGGAGCGTCCCCTGCTTGGCGTCTTCGATCAGGGTCTGGGCGATTTGCGCCGTGGCCTGGTCGTCGCGGGCGAGGCGGGCCGTTTTCATTCCGACCACGAGCAAAGGGGCGAGGGTAAGAAATCCGCAGCTCATCAGGCCGAGGGAGAAAGTGGCTTCCACGAGGCTGAATCCGCCTCGTTTGTGCTGAGGGCCGCGGTGGCAACAAAATGGTTTCATTTTCGGAAAACCTGGCCGATTAGTAGGCGACTGCTAAACTTTAATTAACAACTATTCGCGCGGGGTCACCTCTTTTCTCGGGAATTTTACGAGCCGTTATTCTGCGGCCCGAAGGATGACGTCTTGGGATTTTCGAAGAACGCTCAAACCGGCTCGCCGCGCTCGTTGAGAACGATGATCTCGGAGACCGGGCCGGGCGGCGGAAGGAAAAGGGCGAACCATCCGACGAGCTGGCCGATGGCGTAGGTGAGCGGGATGAGCGGCGCGATCAGGCCGGCGACGATCCGCTGCCAGACGCGGAGGAGCGAATGGCAAGAGAAGGCGATAATGAGGGAGGCGACGAGCCAGAGGATGACGAACTCCTTTTCGAGGCGCCAATGAATCAGCGCCGCAACGGTCGCGAGGAGCATGATGGGAAGGAATTGATGGAAGGTGGGGCGCCAGCCGCTGACGCGAAACTGGCGGGTGCGTCCCCTGCCGTAGCGGAGAAGAGCGAGGCCCATCTGCCCCGGCGTGGCCCGTTGCGGGCGAAAGACCTGAAGGTTCGGGTCGTAGTAGGCGCCGACTCCCGCCGCGTGGGCGCGGTCGAGCCACTCGTTTTCCTCGTTGGGGTAGAGGTCGCTCGAAAGCGGGCCGATCTTCTCAAAGATGGACCGGCGCACGGCGAGATTGCAGAGGATGAGGTCGGTCTGCGTCGCCGCGCGAAACTCACCCCGCGCCGTGTACCGCGCGGAGATGGTCCCGACGATCAGCATATGGGTGAGTAGGGCATGAAAGATCTCCTCCCAGGCGGTGGCCTGCGGACGGAGCAGGGCGGGACCGCCAATGATTTCGACTTCGGGCCGGGCGAGCGCAGCGGCCAGCTCCTTCCAATAATCGGCGCCGAGGGAGCAGTCGTTATCGAGAAAGATAAGGATTTCACCCCGCGCCCGGGCCAGGGCGGCGTTGCGCTGACGGGCGGGGTGGCGTCCCTCGGCCACAAGAATTTGGACACCGCCGGCCGGGGAAGGCGTTTCACGCAGGCTGGCCAGCACCGGTTCGTCGGCCTGGAAACGGGACATCGGGACGATGACGGTGTAGCGGGGCGAGTCCATGAAACAGATGCCGTGACAATGGCAGTTCTTCTTTGACCAAACGATAGTAATCCAACAACGTGGTGGCACTTCGAATTTCCGTTCCACGAAAGAAGCCTATGTCCACTCTTCTCGTCATCACCGCCAGTCCACGCGGCGAACGCTCCATCTCACGCGCGCTGACCGTTCATTTCGCCCAGCTCTGGGCTCAGGGCCATCCGCAGGACACCATTCTTCTGCGCGACGTGGGGCACCATCCCGTGCCGCACGTGACCGAGCCGTGGGTGGTCGGTGCCTTCGCCCCGGCCGAAGCGCAAAATGCCGAATCGAAGGCCGCCATCGCAGTTTCGGATCAATTGGTCGACGAATTCCTCGCGGCGGACCGCTATATCGTGGGCGTGCCGATGTACAACTTCAACGTGCCCTCCACTTTCAAGGCCTATATCGACCAGATCGTGCGCGCGGGGAAAACGTTCGCGGTCGGACCCAACGGCTTCGAGGGGCTGGTCAAGAACAAGAAGGCGCTTTTTATCACGAGCAGCGGCGGCCATTATGCGCCGGGGACGCCGATGGCGGCCTATAATTTTCAGGAACCCTATCTGCGCGTGGTTTTCGGTTTTATCGGACTGACCGACCTGACGTTCGTCGCCGCGGACAGCACGAACCTGGGCCAGGAGGCGGCGAAGCATTCACGGGAAAAAGCCGAAAATGCGCTCAAGGAACTGGCGGCGACGTGGTAAGTGAGTAAGGTAAGGGTCTATGAGCACTCTTAATGCAACTGTGAAGAAACTGGCGCCGGACCTGACCAAGGGTTTTCCCCACAGCCCCCACGCGATGCTGGGCGGTTACATCCTGGCCAAGCGCGCGCTGGACAAATGCCGGGCCGAACTGGCCGGGACCATCGGCGAGTATCACTTCGATTGTCCGCTGGACAACATGTTCCTCGGCTTCGCGGAGCTTAAGGGCTCGGACCTGCGTGATTTTGTCGCCACGGGCGCCGATGACGAAGCTGTGGGCCAGTGGATCGAGAAACATGCGAAGCAGCGTCCCCGGATCGAGATCATCAAGTGGAACAACGATCTCCGTTACAAGCGGATCAGCGAGCTGCCCGACAAGCTCCAGGAATTCATGGAAGAATATATTCCCCAGAATGTGCCGCCGGAAGTGATACACCACATCCGCTATTTCTTCGACATTTTCGACGCCGAGGAAAAGCGCTTTTCGCGTTAAAAGCCTTCTCTTTTTGCACGCATCGCGCGACTGGGCGACACTTAGCCCGGGTCCTCCTTTGTTTCTTTGAACTTTTCCCGGGCGAATGGCGTCCTTTAAATAGGGTGAGGTATGCGCCTTGCTTGAAGGGAAGAGCTAATTCAGGCGGGGCGTAAGATTCCCACCCGGACGGACGATTGATAAGGAACTGACATGCACGATAACCTTTCCATCCATGCGGCGATGACCAGGGGACTTACCTTCCTGGGCCTTTTCGTCGTGACGATGGCCTGGGCGACCGCGCAGGACGCGGTTTCAAGCGCGAGCGGCCTCTCCGTCGGGTCCTCCTACGACTGGCTGAAGCCCGCGGAGGAGCAGCAGCGCCAGGTGGCCTCGGGTGCGACATTCCAAGCCACGGCGGGCCAGGAGGTGGGCAATCCTTTTACCGTTTTGTCGACAGGCGCGCTGTGGCAGGAGAAATATGGCGCGATTTATACGCAGCGACTGGCCGACCCGCTCTCGCTTTCGTGCGAGACGACCGCCGTGACGATGGACGATGATTCGGAGGACCTTTCCCGCGGGCAAAAGGTCGGCTTTCAGTTGCAACCTCTGGGCGCGTTGACCCTGCGCGGCAATCTTCACGACTCGATCAGCGACGCCCCGATGCCTGGCGCATCGACGACGACGAGCGGCGCCGCCTTCTCCGCGGAGGGCCGCCTGCCGCTCAACTCGGTCGTGACGGTGAGCGTTGATTCCGACCGCACGAGCACCGCTGCGCCGTCGGGAGTGGAGACGCAAACCAATGCCTACGACGCGCAGATCAAGCAGCCGATCGGCCAACTGCCGGTCTCCGCGGTGCTCAAGGGCCGTTACGAGGGGACTTCCGATGCCGGCGCGCCCGCGACCAGCCTGCCTTCGCTGGAACAATCGTTGGTCTGGAAGCCGCTGCAGAACACCACGCTGCAAATGGGTCTGCGCCAGCAGCAATACCAGGAATATCCGGGCGTCGATCATCAACTCAACGAGGCGCTCTTCGCCGATTGGTCGCAAAAAGTCGTCGACGACGTGACCTGGCACAGCTACGCGGAGGTCCTGAATTCGCGCGGGCTGATCGACCAGGCCCCCGCCTCCCCCATCGCTTCCGGCGCCAATGGCACCCCCCAGGCGACCGCGCCGGGCAGCAACGCGAGCCTGACCAGTTCCCTCCCCGTGTCCATCGACGACCAGACCCTGACCTTTTCCACCGGCCCCTCCTTCAAGCTGGAGAAGGACATTTCGGCGAGCGTCGAATACAGCGACCGCTGGGACAAGAATCCCGCGCCGGGGAGCCTCGGCCAGGAGCAGCGCGTCTCCGTTTCGCTCAAGGGGACGTTTTAGGATTCACGGAACGGCTCTCGCTATTTGGCCAGCGGGTTGATCCCCTTCAACTTGAAGAGGGTCGCCGCGGCCAAAAGATGCCGGTCGTTGGAATAAATTTCCTTGAAGCCCGCCTCCGCTGCCGTCGCGAGATGGATGGCGTCACCGGTGCGCAGGAAGACGTTCGCGTCCAAATTCAGGAAAACATGGTGCACCGTTTCGACAATGGAGGGAGATAGCGGAAGCCAAATGATCAGTTCGTAGCGATGGTCATCGACCAACTGCTTATTCGCATCAGAAAGAACTTTTTGGTCGAGTGTTCCTTCGCGAAATTTTCGATGAAAGGCAGCTTCCGTTTCCATCTTTCCGATGATTGAGCTTTTGACAGCATCGGCGCGCCCGGCAAGTTCTCGGATGGTTTGGTAGCCTGGTTCCTCGACATAAAGACGCACCAGAAAAGTGGCGTCGAAATAGATCATTCTTCGATTCCCGCCACGCTATTATCCCGGGAAGTCCGATCTTCCGAGATGCCAATGCTGGAGTCCGTGGTGCTCTTGAGTTTGCCCGCTTTCATCGCCGCAGCGTAACCGGGCACGAGTGGACGATTTTCCCAGGTGTATTTCTTTTTCGGCTGTGTTTTGATCGGGACGAGACTTGCAATGGCATGGCCTCGATCCGTGACAATGATTTCTTCCTCTGCGTTGACGCGCCGGACCCATTTTCCGGTCTCGTTGTGAAGTTCGCGGAGGGAGATGGTTTTCATTGTGTCACATGTTACACATTGCGGTCTCGCAAGTCAATGAAATGGCACGGAGAAATCCATCCACATATCCACGCATCCAGATATGTTCATATTTTTATTGCGCTGATACCGATTAATGACGTATTTTCTACGCCATGGCCAAATCCTACATTTTTTCCTCCGAGTCGGTGACCGAAGGTCATCCCGACAAAGTCGCCGATACGATCTCCGATGCGGTGCTGGACGCCTGCCTCGCCCAGGACAAGAACAGCCGCGTCGCCTGCGAAACGCTGGTGAAGTCGAACCTCGTCGTCGTCGCCGGTGAGATCACTACGACGGCCGATTTCGATTACAACAAGGTCGTGCGCAACGCCATCCGCGAGATTGGCTACACGGAGAAGGGCGAGTCGTTTAATGCCAACGGCGTCCATATTATGAACGCGCTGACGGCACAGAGCCCCGATATCGCGCAGGGCGTCGACGACAAGGCGGCCGAGGGAAAGAAGACCGCCGAGCAAGGCGCGGGCGACCAGGGCCTCATGTTCGGCTTTGCCTGCACCGAGACGGACCATCTGATGCCGGCGCCGATTTATTATGCGCACGCGCTCGGCGAACGGCTGACGAAAATTCGCAAGGCCGGCAAGGTCGGCTGGTTGCGGCCCGATTGCAAGACGCAGGTCTCTCTCCAGTACAACGGCACGAAGATCGAGCGGATCGACGCGGTCGTCGTTTCCACGCAGCACCGCGACACGGTCAAGCACAGCGAGATCGAAAATTTCATCATTGAGCAGGTGATCAAGGACGTGCTGCCGAAGGAACTCCTTGATGCGAAGACGCGCTACCTCGTCAATCCGACGGGCCGCTTCGTCATCGGCGGACCGGAAGGTGATTCGGGTCTGACCGGACGCAAGATCATCGTCGATACTTACGGCGGCATGGGCCGTCACGGCGGCGGGGCTTTCTCCGGCAAAGACCCGAGCAAGGTCGACCGCAGCGCGGCCTACATGGGCCGGTACGTGGCGAAGAACATCGTCGCGGCGGGCCTCGCCGATCGCGTCGAAATCCAGTTCGCCTACGCCATCGGCCATCCCGAACCGGTCTCGGTCCACATCGACACATTCGGCACCGGCAAGATCGATGACGACAAGATTGCCACGGCGGTGACGCAGGTCTTCAGCTTCAAGCCGGCGAACATCATCAAGCAGCTCAACCTGCTTCGCCCGATCTACAGCTTTACGACCAACTACGGCCACTTCGGCCGCACCGATAATCTCGATGCGCTGACGTGGGAAAAGACCGACAAGGCCGCCGATTTGAAGAAGGCGGCGGGAATTTAATTAATTGCCTAACCGTATGCCTAATATAACCCGGGGAACTATTCGTGCCAGTAAGGGCTATGCCGTTTTCCGGATCATTTTCGGGCTGCTGTTTCTTGGACTCGGCATGAATCAATACTCGCGCTATCCTTCGAACAGCCAGTTACCTTACTTCACGCTAGGCATTGGTCTTCTCTTCATCATCTACGGCGCGATCGCTCTCTTTGCCGGCAAAACTCTGGGGAACAACGTTGAGTTGGAAACCTCGACGCCAGCGGCAACCGAACGCCTCGCAGAGATCACTCGCCTGAAGACGAATGGACTTATTTCAGATCAAGAATACGCCGCCAAGCGCCAGGAGATACTCAAAGATTTATAACAAAAAAGCCCGTCATCCTGAGCAAGCCGGACTTGTTCCGGCGCCGTCGAAGGACCTCTAACTATTCCGCTCGGCGGACTCTTCTGAGCAAAATAGTCAGAGATCCTTCGACAAGCTCAGGATGACAATTAAAAAAGAAAGAAAAACATGAGCACCGACTACAAAGTTAAAGACATCTCCCAGGCCGAATTTGGCCGCAAGGAAATCACCATCGCTGAGCACGAGATGCCCGGCCTCATGGCATTGCGCGCCGAGTACAAGGGCAAGTCGCCGCTCAAGGGCGCGAAGATCGCCGGGTGCCTGCATATGACCATCCAGACCGCCGTGCTCATCGAGACGCTGGTCGACCTCGGCGCCGAAGTGCGCTGGAGCTCGTGCAACATTTTCTCCACCCAGGACCACGCGGCGGCGGCCATCGCGGCGGCGGGCATTCCGGTCTTCGCCTGGAAAGGCATGAATGCCGAGGAATTCGACTGGTGCATCGAGCAGACGCTGAAATGGCCCGACGGTTCGCAGCTCAACATGATCCTCGATGACGGCGGCGACCTGACCAACATGGTCCACGACAAATATCCCGAGCTGATCGCCGGCATCCACGGCCTCTCCGAGGAAACGACGACCGGCGTGCACCGCCTCTACGAGCGGGTCAAGAAGGGGACGCTCAAGCTGCCCGCCTTCAACGTCAACGACTCGTGCACGAAGAGTAAGTTCGACAATCTCTACGGCTGCCGCGAATCGTTCATCGACGCGGTCAAGCGCGCCACCGACGTCATGGTCGCGGGCAAGGTCGTCGTGGTCGCGGGCTACGGCGATGTCGGCAAGGGCTGCGTCCAAGCCGCCAAGGGCCTCGGCGCGCGCATCATCGTCACCGAAATCGATCCGATCAACGCTCTCCAGGCCGCGATGGAAGGTTACCAGGTCACAACCATGGACGAGGCGAGCGCGTTCGGCGACATCTTCGTCACCACCACCGGCAACATCGACGTCATCACCCGCGCCCACATGGACAAGATGAAGACGCAGGCCATCGTCTGCAACATCGGCCACTTTGATTCCGAAGTCGAGGTCGGCTCGCTCTACAACGACAAGAGCCTCAAGAAAATCGAGATCAAGCCGCAGGTCGATCAGTTCACCTGGCCGAACGGCAAGGTCCTCACGGTTCTCGCCGAAGGACGCCTCGTGAATCTCGGCTGCGCGACGGGCCATCCGAGCTTCGTCATGTCGGCCTCGTTCACCAACCAGACGATCGCGCAGATCGAACTTTGGAGCACGCGCGGCCAGAAGAAGTACAAGAACGACGTTTACGTCCTGCCCAAGGCGCTCGATGAAAAGGTGGCGCGGCTGCACCTGAACCAACTCGGCGTGAAGCTGACCAAGCTGACCCCGAAGCAGGCCGAATACCTCGGCATCTCGGCGGACGGCCCCTACAAGGCCGAAAATTATCGATACTAATCGGTAGCCGCCTCACGCTGGGCGGCTGTGAAGTCTGATCGGAAGCCGACCGCCGCCCAGCGTGCGGCGGCTACCGACCAACTACAGCTTCACCACGTTCAGGGCCTTGAGGCCCTTATCGGATTGGGTGACCTCGAACTCGACACGGTCGCCCTCGTCGAGCGTCTTGAAGCCTTCGCCGCCGATGACGGAGAAATGAACGAAAACGTCCTGGCCGCCTTCGTCCTGGGCGATGAAGCCAAAGCCCTTTTTATTGTCGAACCACTTGATGATCCCTTGAGCCATTCTCGTGCTCCTTAAATTTCATTGATTATGATCGCCTCTTTTTGGCGTGCAATCAAAAAAATGCTGCGCACGGCAGTATATTTCCAGCAAAGCGTTGCCGGCCCTCCGCAGGATTCAGCGGAAATCTTCCACCGCCAGCTCCCACGAGCCGCCGGACGCCTCGATCTTGAGGTAGTAATTTCCCGGCCCTTCGAGCTCGGTCGAATCGCCGCCCGTGCCGAGCTTCGAACAGACTTTTTGCGGAATCGTGTCGTCCTTCGGAAAGGCATTGATGAACAAGGCGCTGGTATTTTGGTAGGCTTTTCCGGTCGGGTCCTGGTTGTGCCAGAGGACGCGCCAACTCCGTCCCTCGATTGGAAAAAGATCGGTCTGCCTGCCGTCACTCCCTTTCAGCGTGAAGAGCCGGTGCCACGATTTGGTCCCGGGCGCACCCTCCTTTTCCGGGGACGGCAGATAGGTGGAGGGCGGTGGTGGCGGCGCGACGACAACCGGCGTCGGTTCAGGCCCTGCCTGAGATGAATTCGCGGCACCGGCCATCGTGGCCGGGGTTGTGACGAGAGAGACGGCAGGCCGGACCGCGGCATCCGCCTCGAGATTGGCGACTTTGTTTTGCAATTGGCCGTTTTGGAGAAGGGCCTCTTCCAGGCGTTCCTCGAGCGACTGGATGTGGCGGCTTTGCTGGCGGCGGTCGAACTGGATGTCCTCGAGCACGGCCTGCTGCTTCTTGAGCAGATCAAGCAGATCACGATTCGATTGCGTGAGCTGGTCGACGGTCTTTTGCAACTCGGCCGCGGTCGCCTGGGATCGGGACAATTTGACCGGTGAAACGGGCTTGGGCGTGGGCGTAGGCGTAGGATTCGAAATCGGCAGGGCAAGTCCCGAGGGTGCGTCTGCGGTTTGGGCGAAGGAAAGACCGCCCAGGAAAAGAAACGCGATGATGACGGCCAATCTCATAGGCTATCCCCGTATCTTAACCACCCGAACGAGAAAATAAATGAGCGAACCAAGCACGGGCGCGAGCACCACCAGGAGCAGCCACAAGACTTTCTCCGCGGAATTTCGCTCGCGGGTGGCACATTCGTAGATCATCCAGATCCAGAAAAGAAGGCCTAGAATTTCCAGGCCTCGCGCGCTTTCGAGGAAATAAGGCAGCGCCAGCGGCAGATCCGCAGTCGGCGGTAAAGGTCCGTGGGACATTTTTTTAGATCGAAGGCACTTCCATCTTGAACGGCGGGATGCGGGTAAAGACGCGCTCGCCATCCTCGACCTGGCCGAGATAGGCGCCTTCGGCCACGCTGTCGGAAGCGATGAGGTGGTAGCTCTGGTAATGGAATTGCGTGCCGGGGGTCAGACGCGGACACTCGCCCACCACGCCGTCGCCCTCGATCACCAGCTTCGAGTTGTCCGAGTTGGTGACGACCCACTTGCGGCCCTTGATCGTGACCACGCGCGGGCTGTCATTATGGATCGTGATGTGATAGACAAAGCCGTACGGCCGGTCCGGGGTGCCCTCCTCGTGCGGATTGTATTCCACACGATCAAGACTCACCCAGAGTCCGGGTAATTCGCGAATAGGTTCACCTGCCACCTCTCTTAGATAAATGATTCGCTCCCCACGGCAAAGAGAAACTTCGTCGTCATCGCCGCGACGGGCGCCGGTTGTGCTGACCATCGCCGGCTCCGATAACAGCGGCGGGGCGGGACTTCAGGCCGATTTAAAAACGTTCACCACGCTCGGCGTCTACGGCACCACGGCGGTGACCTGCGTCGTGGCTGAGCATCCGGGAAGCGTGCTCAACATCACGCCAATCCCGCCCGCGCGCGTGGCCGACCAGATCCGGCTCGTCCTCGAGGCCTTCCCGGTCGCCGCGATCAAGACCGGGATGCTCTACTCCGCCGCCATCATCGCGGCGGTGGAAAAGGCCATTGCTCCGGCGCTGGCGCAAGGCGTCCCGCTGGTGATCGACCCGGTGATGGTGGCTAGTAGCGGCAAGGTCCTGCTGAAAAAAGAGGCCATCCGCGCGCTGCGGAAATTCATCGTCCAGGCCACGCTGGTCACCCCTAACCGCGACGAAGCCGCGCTGTTGTGGGGCCGGCCGATCACCAGCCTGACGACGCTGAACGAAGCCGCTCTCGGCCTGGCGAACGATTTTCATCATCCCTCTTTCCTGGTCAAAGGCGGCCATCTCCAAACCGACGAGGCCGTCGATGTCCTGGCTTGGCCGGAAGGCCGCATACGCGAATTCGGCGCGAAGCGCATTCCCGGCGTTGATCCGCACGGCACCGGCTGCACCTACTCGGCGGCGATCGCGGCGGGACTCGCCCGTGGCCTGACGCTGGTGGAAGCGGTGGTGTTGGGAAAGATTTTCATCACGCGTGCGCTGCAACGGCGCTTCGAAATCGGGCCATATCAATTGCTGAATCATCTCCCGCCGCGCTGGTAGCCCTCCCTCTTGCCCGAGCAGAACCAGGGAACGAGGAAAATCCCTCAAAATCGGATCACGTCCATCGCAATGTTTGCTTACGCAAACTTTAGTAGTTGACGCATATCGCCTTTGCTGGCACAACATGCCCCATGACGACCGAAAAGACTACGCCTCATCCCATGTGGCGGCATTCCCACGGCGAGTCGTCCCTGCCCGAGGTGCACCGGACCATCGGCATTCCGCTCGGCGGCTCGTTCTGGAAAAAAATGGCCGCCTTTTCCGGCCCCGGCTACCTCGTCGCGGTCGGCTACATGGACCCGGGCAACTGGGCAACCGACCTGCAGGGCGGCGCGCAATATGGCTTCCTGCTCCTGAGCGTCATCCTCGTTTCCAACTTCATGGCGATCCTGCTCCAGCACCTCTGCATCAAGCTGGGGGTGGCGACGGGACGCGACCTGGCCCAGGCGTGCCGGGACCATTATCCGCTCCCGGTGGTCTGGTTCCTCTGGATTCTCTGCGAGATCGCCATCGCGGCGTGCGATCTGGCGGAGGTGGTCGGGTCAGCCATCGGGCTGCAGCTTCTTTTCGGCATCCCGCTGGTCTGGGGCTGCTTCATCATGTGCGCCGACGTGCTGGCCGTGCTTTACCTCCAAAACAAGGGCTTCCGCTACATCGAGGCGCTGGTCGTCACCCTGATCGCCACCATCGGCACCTGCTTCGCGGCGGAGCTGTTTTGGTCGAGGCCGAGCCTGACCGGCGTGCTGCTCGGGTTCGTCCCGAGCACGGCCATCGTGAAGGACCCGCAGATGCTCTACGTCGCCATCGGCATCATCGGGGCGACGGTGATGCCGCATAATCTTTACCTCCACTCGTCGATCGTGCAGACCCGTAATTTTGAGCGGACCCCGGACGGAAAACGGGAGGCGATCAAGTTCGCCACCATCGATTCGACCACCGCGCTGATGTTCGCGCTTTTCATCAATGCGGCGATCCTCGTCCTCGCGGCGGCGGCGTTTCACTGGTCGGGCCATGCCGATGTGGCCGAGATCCAGGACGCCTTCAAGCTGCTGAGTCCGCTCCTCGGGGTCGGCGTGGCCGGCGTCATCTTCGCCCTGGCCCTGCTCGCCTCGGGGCAGAACTCGACCCTGACCGGGACACTGGCCGGGCAGATCGTCATGGAAGGCTTTCTCAATATCCGGCTGACGCCCTGGCTGCGGCGGCTGGTGACCCGCGGCCTGGCCATCGTGCCCGCCGTGGGGATCATCGCCTACTACGGCGAGGGCAAGACAACCGCGCTGCTGGTCGGCAGCCAGGTGGTGCTCAGCATGCAGCTTGGTTTTGCCATCTGGCCGCTCATGCGCTTCACTGACAACAAGGCCGGGATGGGCGAGTTCGCCAACGCGCTCTGGCTCCGAATCCTCGGCTGGACGACCGTCGCCCTCATCATCGTGCTCAACCTCTGGCTGATCTTCACCACCGTGGCACCCGATTCCATCCAAAAATCGGTCTTTCAATTCCTCGGCTGGCCCGCGCCGGCTTCCTGATCGGGAAAGGCGCTTCATGTACAAAAAAATCCTCATTCCGCTCGAAAACAGCGCGGCGGACCGGGCCATCCTCGATCACATCCGGCCGCTGGCGAAAATGAGCGGGGCCAGCCTGTTGCTCATGCATGTGGCCGACGGCTGGGTGGCCCGCAATTTCGAGCAGCTCAACCTCGCCGAGAGCGACGAAATGAAGGCGGACCGCGCTTACCTTGAGGGCGTCGCGCGGAGTCTGCGGGACGAGGGCTTCGAGGTCAGCCATGTGCTGGCGATGGGGGAGCCTTCCGACGAAATCGTCAAATTCACCCGCAAGGAAAAGGTCGACCTCATTGCGATGTCGACCCACGGGCACCGCTTCATCAGCGACCTGCTTTACGGCAGCACAGCCGACAAGGTCAGGCATCTGGTCGATGTCCCGGTGCTCCTGCTCAAGGCGACGAACCTGTAGAACTATTTGATGTCCCAGCCGAGCGGCATGCGGGCGTACATCCCCACGGGATCGTTAAATTCCTGGAGAGACTTGAGGTCGCTTTTGATCTTCAGGAATTCCTGGGTGAGCGGATCGGCCTTGGCGTGGCTGACCGGCTCCTCCTGGTGGCTGAAAAGTTGCGCGAGCGATTCGGCGAAAGTGATTTCCTCCGGGTATTCCTTCACCCGGTAGTCTCCGACGGCGGTGCCAAGTTTGGCTTTAGCCGCCGCATAAGTGATGGCGCTTTCGAGGCCGCCGATTTCATCGACGAGCTTCAGGTTGAGCGCATCGCTGCCTGTCCAGACCCGGCCCTGCGCGATGGTCTGGAGCGTTGCGAGCGGAATGTTGCGGCTGGTGGCAACCTTGTCGAGAAACTTGGCGTAGAGATCGTCCACGCGAGCCTGGGCCAGGGCGAGTTCCTGGTCGGTCTTGGGACGGGAAATGGTTTCAAAATCGGCGTAGGCGCCGGTCTTGGCCGAGTCGAAGGTGACGCCGAGGTAGTCGTTGGCCCCTTTCTCGATGTCGAGGAACATGCCGAAGACCCCGATGGAACCGGTCAGCGTGTTCGGCTCGGCAAAAATCCGGTCGCCGTAGGTCGAGACCCAGTAACCGCCCGAGGCGGCATAGTTGCCCATCGAGACGATGACCGGTTTCTTGGCTTTCAGCTCAATGATTTCGCGCTGGATGACCTCCGAGGCGTAAGCGCTGCCGCCGGGACTGTTCACGCGGAGCACCACCGCCTTGACATCGTCGTCCTTGCGCAGCTGGCGCAGTTCCGCGGCGAAGCGGTCTCCGCCGATGTTGGTCAGCTCGCCCCAGCCGTCGACGATTTCGCCTTCGAGATAAAGCACCGCGACGACGTTGTCGCCGCCCCGCTCGCCGAGCAGGCGCGGCGTCTGGCCGGCTTTCGTGTAATCGTCGATGGCGACCTGCTTGAAGGGAAGCGGAATCCGCGCGTAATCGCTCGAGGGCGCGACCTTGCCGAGTTGGTTGAGCACGTCGCCGAAGTAGCCAAGCTTGTCGACGAGGTGCGCGTCGAGCGCGTGCTGCGGGAGGATGTAGCCGTCGGTGTCGACCAGCTTCTGGAACGTGGCCGCATCGATCGGGCGGCTCTCGGTCACCGCGGTCACGAAATCGCTCCAGAGATCATCGATCAGCTTTTGCGTTTCCTCGCGGTCGGCATCGCTCATTTTCGTGAGGATGAACGGTTCCACCGCCGACTTGTACTTGCCGACGCGGGTCACCTGCACATTGATGCCATACTTGTCGAAGCCTTGCTTGTAGTAGGTCTTCACCACGGCGAGGCCGGGCATTTCCATTTCGCCGTAGGGATTCATGATGATTTCCGAAGCGGCCGAGGCGACGTAGTAATCGCGCGTGGTGGGCGCTTCGAGGTAGGCGTAGACCGGCTTGCCGCTCTTCTTGAAATCGATGACAGCTTCGCGCAATTCCTTCAGGCAGGCGTAGCCGGTGCCAAAGTCGGCCGGCTCAAAGGAACCGGTCAACAGGATGCCCTTGATGCGGTCGTCCTTGGCTGCTTTTTTCAGCGCGGTCAGGAGGCGATGGAGCGCCACGCTCTTGGTGTCGTCGTTGCTCAAGGCGTTGGTCAGCGGATCGGTCGACGAGGCGTGCTCCGGAGAATCGGTCACGTTCATCGAAAGGTCCACGACGAGAATCGATCCCCGCTCGATGGTGACGAGATGCTTCCCGCGGGAACCGGCCGAAAAGGAGGCGATGATGAGAATCAGGCAGAGGAGCATCGGGCCGCCGAAAACAAAGAGCAAAGCGGCAAGATTGGCGAAAAACGTGATGAAAAACTGTTTCATAGGGCAAAAAGAGGGCGGGGGTCTTGTCAGCTTAGAGACGAAGGACGAAAAGACAATGGATTTGCGCCGGATAGGAGCCGGATGAACAAATCGTAAGGGAAAACCCTAAGTTCCTTAACCCTTTCTTGATAAAGAGGAAGAGTCGAAATTGGTCCCCGAAAAACCATTTGCCAAAACGAGCGTCGTGACTATTTTAGATTCTCATGAGGAAAATGAATGAAATCACCGCGCTGTCCGGGCTCAGACCTGGAGGCCTAAAAATCTTGTTAACCTGTCTGGCCCTCGTGGCGGCCCTTTCGCTACCGCGCGCCTTCGCCGGAACCGACATGCAGGCGATCACTCCGCCGCCGTGCGATAGTTGCAATGAAAAGGACTGGACGCTGGAGCTGGGCGCAGGCGCGGCCTGGTCAAATGTCCGCAGCGGGCAACCCAACCAGTCCTACACGCTGGTGCCGGTCACCCTCACCGCGAGCCTGAAGCTCGATGACGTCAGCCTCGACCATTTCCTGGGCGGCTGGCTGCGCGGCTACTCGGAATTCTATTTCGAAGGCGAATACCAGCAGATCGTCCACGGCCCGGAGAACCACTACGAGGGCATCATGGTCGGGCCCCGCTACAACTTCGTCCAGCCGGGCTGGAAGATCATTCCTTATATTCAGGGCGGCGTCGGTCTCGGCTTTGCCGATTCCAATCCCGCGCTGGGCGGACTGGGCCAGGACTTCAACTTCACCTTCGAGGTGGGCGCGGGCGCCCGATATGACATCTGCGACGACTTTTTCGTGCGTCTGGGAGTTGAATACCAGCACGTCTCGAATGCCGGGCTTTCCGAGCCGCAGTCCCCCAATCATCCGATTGACGAACTCGGACCGAAGATCTCGTTCGGCTATTCGTTCTAGAAGTCAATAATTCCTCTTTTCTCGCCTCGCGAGGTCGGCATCATGATCAACCATGAGTGATCATCTTCCTTTGGCCGGCAAGACCGGCGTTATTTTCGGCGTCGCCAACAAGCGGAGTATTGCGTGGGCCATCGCGCAGGCCTGGCACCAGGCGGGCGCGAAGCTCATCTTCAATTACCAGGGCGAGCGCCTGAAGGACAACGTGGAGGAGCTGGTCGGCACGTTCGGCGCCGACACGCTGATCGCGCCCTGCGACGTCGGGTCGGACGCCGAGATCGAGCGCTTTTTCGCCCAGGTCAAGGAGCGCACCGAGCGGATCGACCTGCTCCTCCATAGCGTGGCCTTCGCGCCGCGCGAGGCGCTGACCGGCGCCTTCGTCAACACGACCCGGCAGGCCTACTCGATCGCGCACGACATCAGCGCCTACTCGCTGGTCGGGCTCAGCCGCGCGGCGTTGCCGTTCATGGAACAAAACGGCGGCAGCATCATCGCGATGACCTATCTCGGCGCGGCTCGGGTCGTGCCCCACTACAACGTCATGGGCGTGGCCAAGGCGTCGCTCGAAGCCTCGGTCCGTTATCTCGCCTACGATCTCGGCCCGAAGAAAATTCGCGTGAACGCAATCAGCGCCGGCCCGATGAACACGCTCGCCGCGCGCGGCGTGGCCGGGCTGGGCGAGATGCTCAAGCATTACGAGGCCCACGCGCCGCTGAAGCGGAACGTCGAGCTGCCGGAATTGGGCGCGACGGGGCTTTTCCTCGCCACCGACGGCGCCGCGGCCATCACGGGCCAGACGATGTACGTCGATTCCGGCTTCTCGGTCATGGCGATGTAGGTAGCCGTCGCACTCCGTGCGACGGATTGATGTCATGGCCGACTCACTCCTGCTGTGGGATATCGACGGGACGCTCGTCTCCATGGACCGCGCGGGCGAGCGGGCGCTGCTCGTCGCGATTCGCGAATTGTATCAACGCGACCTCGGCCTGACTCTGCCCGTCGATCTGCGCGGACGCACCGACACCTCGATCATCCGCGATTTGCTCGCGCATCTCGGCGTGCCCGGCAGTCCCGAGGAGGAAAAGCGGCTCCAGCTCGCCTATCTCTCCCACATGCCGGTGACCATGCCCGCCGGGAAGGCGCATGTGCTGGCCGGTATCCGCGAGGCGCTCGATGCCGTCCACGCGCATCCCGAAATTCATCAGGCGCTGCTCACGGGAAATCTCAAGGCCGGCGCGAAGCTGAAGCTTTCCTTCCTGGGCCTGTGGGATTATTTCGAGTTCGGCGCATTTGCCGACGACAGCTCCATCCGCGATGAGCTCGGGCCGTTCGCGCTGGCCCGCGCGAAGGAAACGCTCGGCATCGCTTTTCCGCGCGAGCGCGTCTACATCATCGGCGACACGCCGCACGACATCGCCTGCGGCAAGGCGATCGGCGCGAAGACGATTGCGGTCGCGACGGGCGCCTTCAGCGTCGAAGAATTGGCCGCGCTGCATCCCACGCACACCTTCGCCGACTTGTCGGACACGCAGGCGTTGCTGAGAGTGATTCTTTAAAACCGGTCATCCTGAGCAAGCCGGGCTTGTCCCGGCGCTGTCGAAGGATCTCTAACTATTTTCCGCGTTTCCGTTGAATCCCAAATTACACGCGTTCTAGCCAGATTAAAGAATCGCCGGCGCCTTGGTTATCGGAGATGGTGCCAATATCTTTTCTCAATCTTTTGAGTCCGCTCTCATATTCATCGTCTGCGAGCAGCCTAAACATGGAATAATTCTTTTCTTCGACCGTTTTGACCAGAGCGTCAGAGACAACCGAAGAAGCTGACGCTTTTCTTGTATCCAGCGATTTTAGGGTAAGACCAACCTTTTCCGCGCAGGAGACAATCTTTGGCAAGTCTGGATATCGGCGCATCTCATTTTCCGCGAGGGACGGAAAATAACGATTGTAGAATCGGCTTTTAATTTGCGCGTGTGATTCAGTCACGATACAAAGTTTACCTTTAGATTTAAGAGCTTTTTCAATCATTTGAAACATTTGTTCCAAATCCGGCACATGGTGGATTACATCGGTCATGTAAACAAAATCGAAAAGCAGGTAGTAAGGATTTTTGGAGTGATCGCCCTGCTCAATAATTAATTTTGGATTTTTCTCAATTGCCTTGGAACGCATTCCGCCAGATGGTTCGATACCGTAGCATTTACAGCCATAAGTCGTTTGAATGAGACTTAGGTAATCTCCCGTTCCGCATCCAAAATCCAAAACAGTCGTCTTGTTGGAGAAATGAATCACCTTATCGAAAAGCGCCAACACTTCTTGCGAGGCATTCCGAGTGTTGTCATAGCTTTTAGAGGCCGCGTTATAGTCGATCATAAGCACGCAGAACGTTAGACGATCACGAATAAACCCGGCCCCAGTGGACGTCGAGCCGCTTGGTGACATAGGCGCGAACGGCGCTCAGCACGCATTCGGTTTCGAGCTTCTGCCCCCGCTTCACGATGCTGCCCAGCGCTTCGTTGCTTTTCAGCCGCAAAACTTCCTGCGCGATGATCGGGCCTTCGTCGAGGTTGGGTGTAACGAAATGGGCGGTGACGCCGACGACCTTCACGCCCCGTTCGTAGGCCTGGCGATAGGCGTTCGCGCCGGGGAACGCGGGCAGGAGCGAGGGATGAATATTGATGATCTTGTTTTTCCAGCGCCAGACGAAATTCGGCGAGAGGATTTTCATGAACCGCGCGAGCACGATGAAATCAACCTCGTGCTTTTCGAGCAGCTTGAGCACCTGTTCCTCCGCCTTCGCGCGGTTGAGAAACGGCACGTGATGAAACGGCAGCTTGCTCCGGCGCGCCAGCGTTCCCAGGTTGGGCCGGTTGCCGATGACCACGACCGGCTTCGCGCCCAGCGCGGCGGGCGATTTCGCGAGCAGGCCCTCGAGCACATGCGCTTCCTTCGTGACGAGAATGGCCAGCCGCTGCGGCCCCACCGGCGCGAAGTGGACCTTCGAATCCATCCCGAGGTCGCGCGCGGCCTCCTTCACCGCGCGCAGAATTTCCGCGCGGTCGAAGCGGGCGGTTGTCCATGAAGCCTGCAGCGTCATGCTGAACTGGCCGCGCGTCACCTGCTCCTCCATCGCCTCAATGTTCGCGCCGAGCTGGAAGAGAAGCTGCGTGATCCGCGCGATGACGCCCGCCTTGTCGTTTCCAATCAGGGTGATGGTGGCTAAATGTTGGGCCATGCCGGAGCCTACAGAATTTTTTTCAATGCTCGCGACTTATTTGCACCTTTTGCGGTGAGCGGTTAGGCTTGGAAAATATGAAGGCGTTGTTTTTTCCCATCACCCTGTTTGTTGTGTCGGCGGCCGCAACTTCTCTTCTCCCGGCCCAGACCACTTCCGGCGCCCCTCCGGCCGGAGATCGCGAATACCGGATGATCTCCTTCCTGACTCCCGCCGAGCAGGAGCAGTATGCAAAGGCCCGCGCGAAGGCCCTGGCCGATAATCCCGCGCTCAATGCGGAAGGGGACGACCTGAAGGAAAAGTTCACGGGCGTCATGACCACGGGCACGCCCGCCGACAAGCAGGCCTTCATGGAACAGATGAACTCGCATCGTCAAAAACTTCGCCAAGCCATGTTGAAGGTGGACCCAACCTTGGAGCCTGTCTTCACCCAGATCGACAAACATATTTCGCAGATGAGAGCGAAACAGTTGGGCCAGGTCCAAAGCTCGTCCAGCACCACCAACGCTGCGCCCGCCAATCCGCCCGCGGGTCACTAATCGGCCCGCTCGAGCCGTTTGCCTTGGGCATCTATTTATGGCCGCAAAAAAAATTATGATTGCCCTTTGTGGGTACTGGTGTAGGAAAGTGGGTTGTTGTGGTGGATTGATTGGGATAGTGGAGAATTATTATGTCAACCGAGGTGCGAGCATCCTACACGGACTCCTTTGGCCATGCCTTTGACGCCAAGGGTCGCATCACCGTGCCCGCCGAATGGCGCCAGCCCTCCTTCGAAGCCACCCTTTTCGTCCTCCCCTCTTCCGACCGCTGCCTGAAAGTTTATCCGGCCTCGTGGCTGGGCCGTTTGCAGGAACAGGTTTCGCTGCTCAAGTCGGCCGATCCCATGCGCAAAGGCGTGGAGGACCTCGCCACCACGGCGCAAAGCGCCACGTTCGATACGCAGGGCCGGATCATGATCAAGGAAAAGCTGCGCGAGGGCGCCGGACTGAAGAAGGACGCCGTGCTGGTCGGGCGGCTCGATCATTTTCAAATTTGGGACAAAACCGCCTGGCACAGGAAGCCCACCGCGGCGATGACGGTTGAGGAGGCGCTCAGCGCGATCGGCCTATGATTGTCCCGCGCGATTTTTGGAGGGACCGCCCGGCGGATGCCGGAACGGTCCAGGAACGGACGAGGATGTAGCGATGCCCTATTTCTCGTCACCCCCAAACGGCATCGGCGGCGGTTCGTCCGGCGTCCAACCCAGAAGGCAAAACGAGAAATATGGAAATCAAAATCAAAGGTCTTGTGCGCAGGCAATTGGTTTACGGATTCGTGGCGGAAAAAGATGCTGAGGGAGAGATCGTCGGCTCCTCGGTGGTCAAGCTGGCCCGCCGCAACGCCTTTGAGCTGGTCGGGTTGAAGCGGCCGGCGCTCGCCCCCGCCTGGCGCTGGAAGATGGGTTAGGCGTGGGGGGCCCGGAGGGTGAGGGCGGTCGGGAAGCGGCGGGACATGTCCCCGTCCTCCTGGCCGAGGTGCTGGCGGCGGCAAAGGTGCAGCCGGGGCAGAAATGGGTCGACGGGACGTTTGGGCGCGGCGGTCATGCGCGCGCGCTGCTGGAGAAAGGGGCCTCGGTCCTCGGGTTGGACCAGGACAGTGAAGCGGCGGAGGCGGCCCGGGCGCTGGAGGCCCGCTGGCCGGGACATTTTTGGTGGAGACAACGAAATTTTAGGGAATTGAAAACATGTTGCCGAGAACAGGGGTGGGACAAGGTCGACGGAGTACTCCTGGACCTCGGACTTTCGTCGCCGCAACTGGAGACCCCGGCGCGGGGCTTCAGTTTTCGCGCCGAGGGCCCGCTCGACATGCGGATGGATGCGAGGGGCGGAGGGCCGACGGCGGCCGACCTGGTGAATGAACTTTCGGAAGGCGAATTGACACGGCTTTTTTATGAACAAGGCGGAGAACGAGAAGCAAGGCGGGTGGTCCGGGTCCTCACGGCCCGGCGCCGACGCGCCCCCTTCCGCACCACGACCGATCTGGCATCGGTGGTGGCCGAAGCGCTGCCGCACCGACGAGCTGGGGGAATACATCCGGCAACGAAGGTTTTCCAAGCTCTACGAATCGCCGTCAACCGAGAAGAGGAGGCCCTGCTAGCGGCCCTGCCGCAGGCGGTGGAAATCATGCAACCCGGAGCCGTGCTGGCCGTGATCAGTTTCCATTCCGGCGAGGACCGGGTGGTGAAGCAATTCCTGCGGGAGCGCGCGTCCGAATGGCTCGACACCCCGAAGCATCCCAACACCGTGCCTAACCCGAAGCATCATTTACGCAACGTGAAACGCTACCTCCCGAGTGAGGAAGAAATTCAACAAAACCCGCGCGCCCGCAGCGCCCGACTGCGTGTCGCCATCCGCAACGAGGAGATAATTCCATGAGCCGCAATCGAATGAAGCACAGCCAGTCGCTCCACTGGATGGGCGTGGTCAAATGGGTCCTGATCGCCGGTCTGCTGGCCGGCCTCGGCCTTTGCTACATGCTCTGCAAGAACCAGAATCTTCACCTGGCCGAGGCGACGCATCTCGCGCAAAAGCACCTCGACGCGATCGAGGCGCGCAACGCCGAACTGGCCGCCGATCTGCAGGGCATGAAGTCGCTGCGGTTATTGGAACGCCGGCTCGCGCAAATGCATTCCTCGCTCGTTCCCTGGGGCGACGCCCGGGCGAGCTGGGTCCGGATGGACCAAAACACCCGCGCCCGCCTGGCCCGGATCGGCACCACGCCGCAGGCGACGCTCAATCTCGATTCTTCCGTCGTGGCGGCCAGCGGCCAACGCCAACCCTAGTCCTATGCAACACCGTATCCGCGCCATCTGGATCCTGGTTTTACTGGCCTGCGGGTTCACCCTCATTTCGTTCAACCTGATCCAGATTCAGCTCGTCCAGCATGAGAAATTCATGCGGCTGGCCATCGCGAACCATTACCATACCGAGGCGATCGCCCCCAAGCGCGGCTCCCTCTTCGACAGCGACGGCAATATCCTGGCCCAGACGCAGCGGGTCTACGACATCCGCCTCGATGGACAGGAGATGAAGCTCAATCATCCCGAGATCAATCTACCCAGGGTCGCGGAGATTTTGCAGCTGCCCCCTCAAAACCTGACCGCCGCGTTCAATCCCCGCAATCGCTACCAGCTCATCGCCCACGATGTCGATGACGGGACGGCGGCGAAATTGCGCGCCTTGAAGCTCGACGCCGTCATCACCGAGCCCCACGACCGCCGTTTCTACCCGAACAACGAGCTCGCCGCCCATGTCCTCGGGCTCGTCGACGAAAACGGCCACGGCCTGGCGGGGATGGAAAAGGAAATGGACAAGGCGATGAGCGGCTCGCCCGGCGAGCGCCTGGTGGAACGCGACGCGAAAAAACACGATATCGCCGCCGACCAGATCCGCGAGACGCCCGCCGTCGACGGCAACGATGTAACACTCACCATCAAAATGGCGATTCAGCATGTTCTGGAAGATCAACTCGATCAGATCGCCCAGACCTATCAGCCCAACGCCGCTTACATCATCGTGATGGACCCGCAGACCGGCGAGATTCTCGCCATGGGTTCGCGGCCCAATTACGACCCGAACGACAGCCGGACCTTCAAGCCGGAAAACGTCCGCAACCGCTGCCTGACCGACATGGTCGAGCCGGGCTCGATCTTCAAGATCATCACGCTCGCCGGCGCGCTCAACGAAGGCCTCGTCAACCTGAACACGCAGATTTTTTGCGAGAACGGCTCCTTCAATTACGCCGGCCGGGAGCTGCGCGACGACGAGCCCCACGCCTGGCTTCCGGTGGAGGAAGTGATGGCGCAATCGAGCAACATCGGCTTCGCCAAGGTCGCGCTCAATTACCTGCACGAACAGAAGCTCTATCAATACGCCACCGCCTTCGGCATCGGCCAGCGCACCGGGCTCCTCGAACAACAGGGCGAATCGGCCGGCCTGCTCCGGCCCGTCAGCAAGTGGAGCGCGCTTTCGATCACCCGCATCCCGATGGGGCAGGAAGTCGCCGCCACGCCGATCCAGATGGTCACCGCCATGAGCGTGATCGCCAACGGCGGACGCCTCATCGAGCCGCGCCTCACCAAGCAGGTGACCGATGAAACCGGCCGGGTGGTGATCACCTATCAGCCGAGAATCGTGCGCCGGGTGATCAGCGCCAACGCGGCCCACGACGTCGCCCAGGCGCTGCATCAGGTGACCATCGACGGAACGGCCAAAAACCTGCATATCCCGGACGGAAACGGGTACCTGTCGTGCGGCGGAAAGACCGGCACGGCGCAAAAGTTTGTCGACGGCGCTTATTCCCACACCCAGTTCGTTTCCTCCTTCATCGGGTTCGCCCCGGCGGAAGACCCGGCCTTCGTCTGCCTGGTGATGGTCGACGATCCCCACACCAAAAATTATTACGGCGCCGAAGTTTCCGCGCCGGTCTTCGCCAACGTGGCCAGTCAGGTCGCGCAAATCCTGAACATCCCGTCCGATCTGGCCGCGCCCGCGCCGACCACGCCGGCGCTCAGTTCCAACACCCCCCCCGCCGCCCTGTGAAACTTTCCGATATTCTCAAGGAAGTCGAGACCACCTCCATCGAGGGGCCGGTCGACCGCCTGATCCACGCGCTCCATTACGATTCGCGGCGCGTCGAGGCGAATGACGTTTTCTTTGCCTGGAAAGGCGCGAAGACCGACGGCCACCAATACATCGCCGAGGTCTGCGACAGGGGCGCGGCCGCTGTGGTGCTCGAGAACCCCCGTTTCATGGGCAGCCACGGCCCCACCTTCATCGAGGTGCCGAATGCGCGCCGCACCATGGCCGACATGTCGGCCAACTTTTTCGGACGGCCCGACCGCGCGCTTCGGATCGTCGGCGTCACCGGCACCAACGGCAAGACCACCACCGCCTTCATTCTCAAGCACCTGCTGACCGAGCCCAAGTCGCCCGTCGGCCTGATCGGCACCGTCCGCTACGAAATCGGCGACCGCATCCTGCCCGCAGCGCGCACCACGCCCGAGTCGCTCGACCTGCACGGCCTGCTCGCGCAGATGAAAGTGGCCGGTTGCCGCGCGGCGGTGATGGAGGTCTCCTCCCACGCGCTCGAGCAGGGCCGGGTTGCGCCCATTGAATTTCAAGTCGGCGTCTTCACCAACCTGACCCAGGACCATCTCGATTATCACCAGACGATGGAGAACTATTTCGCCGCCAAGGTGCTCCTCTTCGCCAACCTCGACCGCCTGGTCCATCCCGGCGTCGCGGTCATCAACGCCGACGATCCCTTCGGCCAACGGTTGATCAAGCTTCTCCACGACCGCATCCGCGTCATCGCCTACACCCTCCAGGGCGAGACCGGCGCGGAAATCGAGGCGCGCGACATCGTCTCCACCGCGCAGGGCACAACCGGCACGCTGCGCATCGGCGCTGAGACCTTCCCGCTCAACCTGCCCCTGATCGGATCGTACAACGTGGCCAACGCCCTCGCCGCCGCGGGTGGCGCGCTCGCCCTTGGTATTGCGCCGCGCGTCATCGCCGGGCGCCTGCACGACACCCCGCAGGTTCCCGGCCGTCTCGAAAAATTCGTCTCCGCCGACGGCGTCACCGCCGTGGTCGACTACGCCCATACCGACGACGCCGTGCGCAAGGCGCTCACCGTGCTGCGCGGCATCACCCACGGCCGCCTCATCGCCGTGCTCGGTTGCGGAGGCAATCGCGACGCGGTCAAGCGCCCGCTCATGGCCGCCGCCGCCGTCGAGTGCGCCGACTACTCCATCTTCACCGCCGACAATCCGCGCCAGGAAAGCGTCGAGTCGATCCTCGACCACATGGAAGCGGGCGTGTCGGGAAAATATTTTACCAGCCAGTACGAGCGGATCCCCGACCGCCGCCAGGCCATCGCCCATGCGCTGGCGCTGGCCCAACCGGGCGACATCGTTTGCGTGGCCGGCAAGGGCCACGAGACGACGCAGGAAATCGCCGGCCAGTTTCATCCCTTCGATGACCGCCTCGTCGTGCAGGAATTTCTGCAAAGGAGGGCCGCGTGATGCGCCGTTGCACCCTCGAAGAAGTCGCGCGGTTCTGCGGCGGGCGCCTGGTCAAGGGCGATCCCTTGCTGCCGGTCGACCGCCTCCACACCGACACGCGCACGCTCGTAGCCGGCGATTGCTTTGTCGCGCTTCAGGGCGACCGCTTCGACGGCCACGCCTTCGTCCCGCAGGTGAAAAGCCACGGCGCGGTCGCGGCGCTGATCTCCCATCCCCTCACCTCGTCCGACCTGCCCGACGACCTCGGCCTGGTCGAGGTCCCCAACACGCTCGAGGCGCTCCAGCGCTTCGCCGCCAATTACCGGCAGCTCCTTTCCGTGCGGACCATCGGCGTCACCGGCAGCAGCGGCAAGACCAGCACCAAGGAGCTGATCGCCTCCGTCCTGCGCACCCGTTACAAGACCAAGGCGACGGAGGGCAATCTCAACAACCATATCGGCGTGCCGCTGACCCTGATCCGGCTCGACGAGGACGACGAATATGGCGTGGTCGAAATGGGCATGAATCATCCCGGCGAAATCGCACCGCTCGCCCGAATGACCGCGCCCGAGATCGGCGTGATCAGCAGCATCGGGCCCGCCCACATTGAATTTTTCGCCGACCAGGCCGCCATCGCCGCCGAGAAGGCCGAGCTGATCGCCGCCCTCCCGCCGGAGGGACTGGCCGTGCTGAACGCCGACGACGAATGGAGCCGTCGCATCGCGAACCGCACCAACGCGCGCGTGGTTTGGATCGGCAAGAGCACTAATTCCACCTGGTGGGCCGAAGACGTCGAGGTCGGCGCCGACGCCCTCTCGTTCCGCATCCGCCATAACGGCAGCGCCGCGCGGGTCCGGCTTCCCGTGGTCAATCGGGTCATGGTCGCCAACGCGCTACTCGCCGCCGCGGTGGGCCGCGAATGCGGGCTGACCATGGACGAAATCGCGCGCGGCCTCGAGGCGGTGCAGCTTCCGGGCGCGCGGATGCGGGTGCTCCACGCCCACGGCGCGTCGATCATCAACGACGCCTACAACGCAAATCCCGACTCGATGAAGGCGGCGCTGACCGCCCTGAGCGAATTTCCCGGCGCGAACCGGCGCCTGGCCGTGCTCGGATCGATGGGCGAACTCGGCCGCCACGCGACCGAGCTGCACCACGCCGTCGGCGAATTCGCCGCCCGGCAGGGCCTCGCCTTCCTGATCGCGGTAGGTCCCCACGCTGAGGCTTATGTAAAAGGCGCGATGGCGGCCGGCCTCGATCACAACCAGATCGTCGCGGCGCTCGATGCCGAGGAAGCCACGGTGGCGTTGCGCCCGGTGATGCGCGAAGGCGATGCCATTCTGGTCAAAGGTTCCCACTTCATGGGCCTCGAACGGCTCGTGGCCAACCTCACGGCCACCACGGAAAAGGAAACGCCCTAATGCTTTATTATTTATATTATTTCTCGTCCCACTGGGGCCCGCTCAACGTTTTTCGCTATGAAACGTTCCGCGCCATGGCCGCAGCCCTGACCGCGCTGATGCTTTCGCTGGCCATGGGCCCGAAAACCATTGTCCTGCTCACGCGCCTGAAGCTGGGCCAGCCGCTCCGCCTCAAGTCGGAAGTCCGCGAGCTGGCCGACCTCCACAGCAACAAAAAGGGGACGCCGACCATGGGCGGAATCCTCATCCTCTTCACCGTGACGATCAGCTCGCTCCTCTGGTGCGACCCGGCGAACAAACTTTTCTGGCTCGTCCTCGGCTCGATGCTCTATCTCGGGTTCATTGGTTTCGCCGACGATTACGAAAAGGTCGCCAAGAAAAACTCGAAGGGCATTCGCGGCTGGCAGAAGCTGGCCGCGCAGGCGCTCCTCGCCATCTTCGTTTTCCTCTATTTGAGCTACACCTCGAATTATCCGGGCGAGTGGAACCGGCTCTACATTCCGTTTCTCAAGTCGGCCGTGGTCGTCGACATGGGCGTCCTCACCGTGGGCTTCTTCGCCCTCGTCGTCATGGGCACCTCCAACGCGGTGAACCTCACCGACGGCCTCGATGGCCTCGCCATCGGCTGCTCGATCAGCGTCGCGCTCACCTACGCGATTTTCTGCTACGTCGCGGGCAACGCCAAGCTCGCGACCTACCTCATCCTGCCGCTGGTCAGCGGCGCGGGCGAACTCGCCGTTTTTTGCGCGGCGCTGGTCGGCGCCGGGCTCGGCTTTCTCTGGTTCAACTGCCATCCGGCCCGCGTCTTCATGGGCGACACCGGATCGCTCGCGCTCGGCGGCGTCCTCGGCGTCATCGCCATCTGCGTGCACCAGGAACTCCTGCTCGTCATCGCGGGCGGCGTCTTCGTGCTAGAAGCCGGCTCGGTGCTGCTCCAGGTCGCGTCGTTCAAGCTCACCGGCAAACGGATCTTCGCCATGTCGCCGCTCCATCACCACTTCGAACTCAAGGGCTGGGATGAATCAACCGTCACCGTCCGGTTCTGGATCATGAGCCTGATCGGGGCGATGGCGGCGCTGGCCACGCTGAAACTGAGGTAAGCAAATGAAAATTTATGGACGTCAACGGAAAACAGGTCGTGGTGCTGGGACTCGGAATTAGCGGTATGGAAGCGTCCAAACTACTTCAAACCCGGGGCGCGCGCGTGACCGTGCGGGACAACGCGGCGGCCAATGCCACGGTCAACGAGCGCGCCGAGGCGCTGCGCCGTCTCGGCATCAGCGTCGAGTTGGGCGAGGCGATCCAGGCCCGGGACCGCTTCGACTTCTGCGTGCTCAGCCCCGGCATCAATCCCGACGCGCCCCTGGTGAAAAAACTGCGCCAGGCCGGCTTGCCGATCTATGGCGAGCTCGAAGTCGCCTACCGCTTTTGCCAATGCCCCATTGTCGCCATCACCGGCACGAACGGCAAGACGACCACGACCGAACTGGTCGACGCCGTGCTCGCCGCGGGCGGCCGGCGGACGAAAGCCTCCGGCAATATCGGCACCGCTTTTTCCGCGGCGGTGCGCGACAGCGCCAACCTCGACGTCATGGTCGTCGAGGTCAGCTCGTTTCAACTCGAGCAGATCGTCGAGTTCCGCCCGCGCATCAGCGTCCATCTCAATCTCACCCCCGATCACCTCGACCGCTACGGCTCGATGGAGGAGTACGAGACGGCGAAGTGGCAGATCTTCCGCAACCAGACCGCGGACGACGTCGCCATCGTCAACGCGAACCTCCGCCTGCCCGAGATGGCGGCGCGCCAGATCACCTTCAGCGTCACCGGTGCTCCCGCCGATTATCAGTTGATCGACGGCTGGCTCGTGGCCCACGGCGAACAGGTGCTCGAGCAAAGCCGCACTCGCCTGATCGGTCCCCACAATGCCGAGAACATGCTCGCCGCCCTCGCCGTGGCCGACCTCTATCAGGTCCCGCGCGAGGCCGCGATGCGCGCGCTGTGCGAGTATCATCCGCTCCCGCACCGCCTCGAAAAGGTGGGCGAGATCGGCGGGGTCACGTTCCTCAACGACTCGAAGGCGACCAATATCGACGCGCTCGAAAAGGCGCTGCTCGCCATGCGGTCGCCGGTCGTGCTGCTCGCCGGCGGAAAAGACAAGGGCCTCGACTTCGACGGCCTGCGCCCGCTGCTGCGCGAAAAAGTGAAGGCAGTCGTCCTGATTGGCCAGATGACCGAAAAACTTTTCGCCTCCTGGAATTCGGCCGTGCCCTGCGTCCGGGCCGTCACGCTGGCCGATGCCGTCTCCCAGGCCCACCGTCTCGCCCAGCCGGGCGACGTCGTCCTTTTTTCGCCCGGCTGCTCGAGCTTCGACATGTTCAAGGATTACGAGGACCGAGGCGACCAGTTCCGCGCGCTGGTCCAGGCCCGCGCATCGCAAAACCCAAACTGATTTCAAGACCCCACATCCACCACCCACAGAAAGAGAGAAAAAACCATGGAAACCAACGATAGCAACATCAAGCCGCAACAGACCGGCGGCTTAAAACTCATGACGGTCTTCATTGCCGTGCTCGCCCTGCACGTCGTGGTCATCGGCGGCTTTACCGTTTATCACCTGATGAGCGGCGGAAGCGCCGATGTCGACCTGACCACGACCGACAAAACCCACAAGGACCTGAAGAGCGCCGACGGTTCCGCCATCGCGGACGGCGCCGCGCCCGATGCGAGCGTCGGTGACAAAGGCGCGCCGAGCACGACGCCTTCGGACGCCTCCCGTCGAAGTCGCCAATATTCCTTCGACCACCACCACGACCACGCCTGCGCCCGACTTGACCGCGCCGAGCGAGATGGTGACGCCCGCGCCCGGACCGGCCCCCGTCCTCACGCCCGCGCCGACCGCCAGCACGCTGGCGCCCGCCACCCCCGGCGGTGACGCCCGCGCCGGAAGTCGCGGATGTGGGAGCGGCCACACCGAGCGGCCCGATCTCAGCCGACCTCGCGCCGCCCGCCGAACCTGCTCCCGCGCTGGTCACTTCCCGCGCCGACAGCTTCGCTTGCTTCCGGACCGGTCCATATGCCTCCGGCGGCGGCCCCGGCTTCCACCGGTCATCAGATCTATGTGGTGAAGATCACCGATTCCTACAAGAAGATCGCGCATGCCCATCACATCACGGTGGCCGAGCTGAAAGAGGCCAACCATATCCACGGCGACGTGCTCCATACCGGTCAGAAGCTGGTCATTCCGTCGGAGAAGACGCTCGTCGCGACGACCTCGTCGCCGGTCACCCTCGACGCCACGCCGACCGTAAGCGAACCCACCCCGGCTTCGACTGCGATCCTCGCCTCCGGTCCCTCGACGGTGGCGACCACCTCCTCGAGCCGCCACCTCTACACGGTGGTCAAGGGCGATACGCTGATCAAGATCGCCCATAAGTTCCGGACGACTGCCACGGCCATCATGACCGAGAACAGCATCACCGATCCGACCAAGCTGACCATCGGCAAGAAGCTGAGGATTCCCTCCCTGGAATCGCGCAGCGCCGGCAACAGCGTCCCCTCGACCACGCGGCCCAGCCCGGCGCAGACGAAGGACAACGCCCCGAGCGCCGAGCTGGCCAACTTCGTGCCTTAAGGGCCTGAGAGACTCGCTCATGTTCATGCAACGCAACGTCGCCTACCTGCTGCTCATCGTCATGCTCGGGCTCATCGCCCTGGGCCTGGTCATGCTCTCCAGCACCAGCGCCGTCCTCGCGCCCGTGGACATGACCGGAGTCTACAGCAACCTGCGCAAACAGTTCGTCTGGCTCGGCCTCGGCGGAATCGCCTGCGTGTTTCTCTCGCGCTACGATTACCAAAAGCTGCTGCGCCACGCGCCCTGGTTGATCGTCGTGGCCTGCGTGATGCTCGTCCTTTGCCTGATCCCGCACGTCGGGGTCACGGTCAACGGATCGCCCCGCTGGTTGCGCCTGGGCGGCTGGACCTACCAGCCTTCCGAGTTCGCCAAACTGGCGCTGATTCTTTTCCTTTCGTGGTGGATGGGGAAAAATCAGCGCCACGCGCACGAATTCCTGAAGGGCTTTTTCTGGCCGATCCTCTGCACCGCTCCGATCTTCTTCCTCATGGTCCGGCAGCAGGATTTCGGCACCACCGCCATCCTGCTCGCCATCATGGTGGCGATCCTCTTCTGCGCGGGCACGAGGCTCCTCTACCTGTTGCCGGTGCCGGTCGTCGGCCTGCTCGGCATCATCGTCATCTCGCTCTTCAACCCGCAGCGCATGGCCCGCTGGATGGCCTTCCTTCATCCCGAACAATTCCGCAACGGCGCGGGTTACCAGCAATTGCAGGGGCTCATCGCGCTCGGTTCCGGCGGCATCTGGGGCCAGGGCCTCGGCAACAGCCTCCAGAAAATGTACTACCTCCCCGAGGTCAACACCGACTTCGTCTTCCCCATCATCGGCGAGGAACTCGGCATGTGGGTCTGCCTCGGCGTCGTCCTCGCCTTTCTGCTTCTCGTGCTCTGCAGCGGCTGGATCACCATCCACGCGCCCGATCCCGCCGGCGTTCTTCTCGGCACCGGCGTCACCGTCATGATCGGCCTCCAGGCCCTAATGAACCTCGCCGTGGTCACCTCGCTCATGCCCTGCAAAGGCATTCCCCTTCCCTTCATCAGCTACGGTGGCTCGAACCTGATGACCTGCCTCGCCGCCATCGGCATTCTTTTCAACATGCACCGGCAGGGCGTTTATCAGGCGCAGCCGACGAAGGCGTTGACGCCCATGTCCTATAGTGTGCGAATGTAATCCGTTGCGAAAAAAACACCGATGAAAATTGCCATTGCCTGCGGAGGAACCGGCGGCCATCTCTTTCCGGGATTGGCCGTGGCGGAAGAACTGCGCGAGCGCGGCCACGACACGCTTTTGCTCGTTTCCCCGAAACAGATCGACACCATCGCGCTCGAGGGCGCGAAGGAGCAGCAATCCCGTGCGTTGCCCGGCATCGGCTGGCCCGGTTTTCTTTCGCCACGCGTTTTCAAGTTCGGCCTCAATCTCGTTCAGCAGTTGGCGCGAATGCGGCCAGGTCTATCGCGATTTTCAACCGACTGCCGTCGTCGGCATGGGGGGCTTCACCAGCGCCATCCCGCTCCTGCTCGGGCCGCCATCTCAAATTACCCACCCTGATTCACGAATCGAACGCCATCCCCGGCCGCGTCACTCAAGTTACATTGCGCCGCTGGGTGAACAAAACCCTGCTCGGCTTCGAGAGGCTGCGCAAATTATCTGCGCCAGCGCCCATTGTGTCGTGACCGGCACTCCAGTGCGGCGTGGCCTTGGCCGCGATCGACCGCGCAGTCGCGGCGGAGAAGTTCGGCCTGAATCCAGCGCTGCCCATTATCCTCGTCATGGGCGGAAGCCAGGGCGCGCACGGGATCAACCAACTTGTCCTCAAGGCGCTTCCGCATCTGGCACAATCGATCGCGAGGTCGTCCAGTTCATCCATCTCGCCGGACAGGCCGACGCGAATATCGCGGAGATCAATTATCGCCGCCAAAGACTCACCGCAGTGGTGCAAGCGTTCTCGACGGAGATGGAACATTTCTATAGTCTCGCTGACGTGGTTATCAGCCGTTCCGGGGCAGCGTCGCTTACAGAATTGAGTCACTACGGCCTGCCCTCGGTTCTCGTCCCCTATCCCGGCGGCGGCTGACGATCACCAGATCCTTCAATGCGCGTATTTTCGAGGAGGCCGGCGCCTCGCGGACTCCTGCCCGAAAGCAAGACGACGCCGGAAATGCTGCACGAGGTCGTGGCGGAAATCCTGGCTGACCAACTCGGACACGCGCAAACGCATGGCCGAGGCGGCGCGCAGCCTGGCGGGGGTCGATGCGGCAAAACGAGTGGCCGAGGAAATTGAAGCTTCATGCAACCGGAAATAAAACAACGTCTCGAGCATTTGCTGAAGAGCGGACCGCAAAGGATCCACCTCATCGGCGTCTGCGGCAGCGGCATGAGCGGCCTCGCCCGCCTGCTCCTCGCCCAGGGACACGAGCTTTCCGGTTCCGATTTGATCTCGGCCGCCGACGCCTCCGACTACGTCCCGGCGGGCGTCCGTTATTTTGAAGGCCATGCCGCCTCGAACGTGGAGGGCGCGGCCCTCGTCGTCTTTTCCTCCGCCATCGCCGCCGAAAATCGCGAGCGCGCGGCCGCGGTCGAGCGCGGGATTCTTTGCGTGCGCCGCGCCGAATGCCTCGTCGTCCTCGCCGACGCCAAGAGCGCCTGCGTCATCGCGGGCAGCCACGGCAAGACGACCACCTCGTCGATGCTCACCCATGTCCTGCGGCAGGCCGACCTCAATCCCTCCCACTACATCGGCGCGCAGGTCCCGCTCCTCGGCGCGAACGCCTCGTGGACCGATGGCAAGTTCTTCGTGGTCGAGGCCGACGAGAGCGACGGCACCCTCGCCCTCTTCGCGCCCGAGGCGAGCCTCATCCTCAACATCGAGGAGGAGCACCTCGACTATTACCACAACATCGAGGAGATCGTGCAGGTCTTCGCCGCCCTGTGCGAGCGGACGCGCGGCCCGATCGTCTATTGCGCCGACGACAAGAACTCGATGCTCCTCTGCTCCCACGCCGCGACGGCGGTCGGCTACGGCCTCTCCGAAGTGGCGACCTATCGCGCGCTCGACGTCCGCCTGCAAAATTTTTCCTCCCGCTTCACCGTCCTCCGCCACGGCCAGCTGCTCGGCGAAGTTTCGCTCGAGGTGCCCGGCGCGCAAAACGTCAGCAACGCGCTCGGCGTGGTGGCGCTCGCCACCGAACTCGGCATCGCCTGGAACCAGATCGTCAGCGCGCTGGCCGAATTCCGCGGCGCGGCCCGCCGTTTCGAAGTGAAGTACCGCTCTGCCGACTACATGGTCGTCGACGACTACGCCCATCATCCCACCGAGATCAAGGCCACGCTGGCCGCGGCCAAAAACAGCGGCTGGAAACGGGTCCTCGCGCTCTTTCAACCCCACCGCTACTCGCGCACCAAGGCGCTCCTCGGCGAATTCGCCGGGGCTTTTCACGACGCGTCGCAGGTCTTCATCACTGAAATTTACGCCGCGAGCGAGGCGGCCATGGCGGGCGTCACCGGCGAATCGGTCGCCGAGACGGTCCGCGCCGACGGCCACGCCCAGGTCCGTTACGAGCCGACGCTGGGCCGCCTGCGCGCCGCGGTCAACGCCGTGCTCGAGCCGGGCGACCTCGTCATCACCCTCGGCGCGGGCGACATTCATCGCGTCGCGCAGCATCTCGCCCATGGCCTCGCCTGGTACGCGGAGCTAAGCGTCCAGTTGAAGCCCGGCAGCATCCTCAAGCGCGACGAGCCGCTCCATAAACACACCACGATGCGAATCGGCGGCCCGGCCCAACTTTGGTTCGAGCCGGTCGACGAGGACGACCTCACTCTCGGCCTTCGCTTCGCCCATGACCGCGGCATCCCGGTGACCTTCATCGGACGCGGCAGCAATCTCCTCATCCGCGACGGCGGCATCCTCGGCCTTTGCGTCCATCTCGGCCGCCCCTACTTCAGCCGCATCGAGGTCGACGGCGAATTCGTCACGGTCGGCGCCGGGGCGCGGCTCAAGCAAATCGTGGCTGACGCCCGCAAGCACGACCTCGGCGGATTCGAGTTCATGGAAGGCATTCCCGGCAACATGGGCGGCGCGCTGCGCATGAACGCCGGCGCGATGCAAGGCTGGACCATGGAAGTCGTCGAGAGCGTCCGCAGCATCGACCTGCTCGGCCACGTCCATGAGGTGAAGAAGGCCGACATGGAAATCCATTACCGCAGCGTGCCCCATTTCCAGACCCACATCGCCGTCTCCGCGCGCCTGAAGGGCGTGCCGAGTTCCAAGGAGGAGATCGGCGAGAAATTGAAGACCTACTCGAGCAAGCGCTGGACCTCCCAGCCCGCCGCGCCGAGCGCCGGATGCATCTTCAAGAATCCCGGGCCGATCCCGGCGGGCAAGCTGATCGACGAGCTCGGCCTGAAAAATCTTTCGGTCGGCTCGGCCCGCGTCTCCGAGGTCCACGGCAACTTCATCGTGAACGACGGCGGCGCCACCGCGGAGGACGTGCTGCAACTCATCGCGCTGATCCAAAGCCGCGCCCGCGAATCGCGCCAGATCGACCTCAACACCGAAGTCGTCGTGCTGGGAGAGGAAAATTAAAATGAGCGACAAGCCCCATCGCATCGTGGTGCTCAAGGGCGGACCCTCCGCCGAGCGGGAAGTCTCGCTCCGCTCTGGCACGGCCGCCGCGGAAGCCCTCCGCGAAGCCGGCTACGAGGTCGGCGAGGTGACGGTCGAGGACGCAAATTTCGTCGTGCCCGACGGGACCGATCTCGTCTTTCTTGCGCTCCACGGCACCTTCGGCGAGGACGGCCAGGTCCAGGAAATCCTCGCCGCGCGCGGCCTTCCCTTCACCGGCGCCAGCGCGGAGGTGAGCCGCATCGCCTTCGACAAGGAAAAGACGAAGGAAAAACTTCGGCGGCACGGCGTCCCGACGCCCGAGGGCCAACTGGTCCGGCGCCTGGAAGAAATCACTTTGCCGCTGCCCCTCTTTATCAAGCCGAACGCCCAGGGTTCCAGCGTCGGCACCCATCCGGCCACGACCCGGGAAGAGCTGGCGGCGGCGCTGGCCGACGCGCTCCAGTTCGACCACGCCGTGCTGGTCGAATGCTTCATCCGCGGCCGCGAGCTGACCGTCGGCGTACTGGGCGACCAGGTCCTGCCCATCGTCGAGATCCACCCGCTCGACGGCTTCTACGATTACGCGAACAAATATACCAAGGGCCGCACCGAATATTTCTGCCCGGCCCCGCTCCCGGCGCAGGTCACCTCGCTGATCCAGCAATATGCGCTCAAGGCCCACCATGCGATCGGTCATCCGGTCTATTCGCGCATCGATTTTCTCCTCGAGGACGATGTTTTTCCCTGCTGCCTCGAAATCAACACCATCCCCGGCATGACCGCGACCAGCCTGCTGCCGAAAGCCGCCGCCGCCGTGGGCATCACCTTCCCGCAGCTCTGCCGCCGCATCGTCGAGTTGTCGTGGGCCGCCCGGCAAAAAGAAAGGACCGCATGAACCGCCGCGCGCGCACCCGCACCCGCCAGAAGCAGATCAACATCCTGCACACGACCACGCGCAAGCGCCATTCGCAGAAGCAGGTCGTGCAGATGGCCGTCTGGTGCAGCCTCGTCCTGGCCATGATCGTCGCCGTGGGCACCAGCCTCCATTTTGGCATCTCCTTCACGCTCGACCGCGTCCTCTACCACAACCCGCGCTACGTCCTGAATAAAATCGAGATCGAGCCACGCGGCCATTTCTCGGAACACCTCATCCGCCAGGCCGCGGGCCTCGAGCCGGGCCAGAATCTCTGGGCCCTCAACCTGCCCCAGATCACGCGCGACCTGGAAAAACTCCCCTACGTTTCCAGCGCCACGGTCGAGCGCCATTTCCCCGACAAGATCACCATCCACATCATCGAGCGCGTGCCCGTGGTCAAGATCGTCGGCCTCAACGTCGACCTCGGCACCCGCGAGACTTTTTACCTCGACCGCCAGTGCGTCGTGCTCAAGCCCCGGGAGGACGAGGCCGTCCCCCTCCTGCCCGAGATCATCGGCCTGACCGACGCCGAGCTCGAGCCGGGCATGAAGCTGGAACAGGGCAGCCTGACCCGCGCGATGGAAATCCTCGACGCGATCGACCACAGCCAGCTCCACACCTCGATCACCGTCCGCACGATCAACCTCAGCGATCCCCTTTCCATCACCATGGTGACGCGGCAGGACATGGCGATCACCTTCCGCCTCGATTACATCGACCAGCAACTGCAGCGCCTCGTGCAGATTGTCAACTGGCCCGATTTCCAGCAGCGCCAGATTCACACCGTCGATCTCACACCCGACAGCAACGTCCCGGTAACCTTCGCACAAGACCAATAAATCCAGTCACCAATCCAATACAACTATGTTCTGGGGAAAATCACGCAATATCGTCGTCGCACTTGAAGTAGGCAGCACCAAGGTTGCCGCCGCCGTGGGGGAAATCCGACCCGACGGCACGCTCGCCCTCCTCGGCATCGGGGAGGCCGGCTCCGGCCAGGTCCGCAAATGCGAGATCGTCGACTTCGAAGTCGCGCAGGGCTGCGTCCGCGACGCGCTCGCCGAGGCCGAGTTGAAGACCGACGTCGTCATCGCCGAGGTGTACCTCGCCATTTCGGGCGCGCACGTCCGCTCCACCAACACGCGCGTCACCACCCTCATTTCCAACGAGGGCGACGAGATCACCCCGGAGCACCTGCAGGAGCTCCACGACATGGCGACCGCCCAGCCGCTCCCCGCCGACCACGCCATCGTCCACCACCTGCTCCAGCATTACGTGCTCGACGACGGCTCCACCACCGACAACCCGATCGGCCTCGCCTCGAAGCAGCTCACCGCCCACTTCCACCAGGTCTACGGCCTCGCCACGCGGCTCCAGACCACCATCCGCTGCGTTAAGGAACTCAGCATCGACGTGAAGAATTACGCGCTCAGCTCCTACGCCACCGCCCAGGCCGTCCTCAGCCGCAACCAGAAGCAGCTCGGCGCCATCGTCATCAATCTCGGCGGCGGCATCTCCGATTACATCGTCTATCAAAAAGGCGCGGTCGTGCACACCGGCGTCCTCGGCGTCGGCGGCGATCACCTCACCAACGACATCGTCTCGGGCCTCAAGATCCCCTACGCCAAGGCCGAGCAGCTCAAGAAAACCGAGGGCTCCGTCATCCTCGATCCCGCCGAAAACGAGGCGACCCTGACCCTGCCCGGGGCCTACAACTTCGAGGAGCGCGTCATCTACCGCGCGTCGCTCAACACCATCATGCAGGCGCGCCAGGCCGAGATTTTTGAGATCATCCTGGAAGATTTGCAGAACGCCCCCTTCTGGCCCGACTTCGCCGGCACCGTCTACATCACCGGCGGCGCCTCGCAGGTCAAGGGCCTGATCGAGCTCGCCTCGCAGGTCTTCCCCTGCCCGGTCGAGCTGGCCCACCAGTCGCCCTTCGACGGAGACCAGAATTACGGACGCCGCCCCGACCTCAGCACCCTGCTCGGCCTGCTCCAATACGCGCGCCAGGCCGAGATGGATCTTCCCGCCGCCAAAGGCATCGCCCGCGTCGGCCAATCGCTTCGCCGCGCGCTCGCCAGCATGAGACTGATCTAGAATTCCCAACCAAAACCGGAGACCCCCATCACCATGATCGAATTCACTTCCGACGGACCTTTTTCCCAAAAGGCCGACCAGCTCTTTCCCGGCCGCGTGCGCGTCCTCGGCCTCGGCCAGACCGGTGCGGCGGTGTGCGATCAACTCGTCCTCCATGGCCGCCCGGCGCAGGACCTCTGGGTCTTCGATTCCGACCAGCTCACCATCGAAGGCTCCGTCGTGCCTAACCGGCATCTCCTCGGACACAATCTCGTCCACGGTCTCGGCTGCGCCGGTGACATCGCCCTGGCCCGCGAAATCGTCGCCCTCGAGGAAGAGCGGCTTACCCCGGTCGCGCGCGGTTGCGATTTCCTCATCCTCGTCATCGGCCTCGCCGGTTCCACGGGTGTCGCCCTGGCCGAGCGGCTCATCGAAATGGGCCACGAAGCGGGCGCGAAAATCATCGTGGTCGGCGTCCAGCCGTTCGCGTTCGAGGGCTTGTCGCGCCGGGAACGGTCCGTCCAGGCCATCGCCGATCTCCGCGCGGAAGCCGACAGCGTCCTCGTCCTCGCCCACGACCGCATCGCGGAAAATCCCGCCACGGTCAAAAACATCCGCCACGGTTTTCATCTCATGCATCAGTTGATGGCGCAGACCACGCAGGCCCTGTCGCAGGTCGTCTGCAAGCGCGGGCTGATCCAGCTTTCCTTCGCCGACGTCCGCAGCCTCTACGGCCGCTACGCCGGTTCCGAAGTCCTCGAAAACTGTTGGGCCGCCCACGTCGAGGGCGACATCCACGACCGCACCGAGGACCTCGTCGCGGAGCTCTTCGCCTGCCCGCTTCTCGCCGATGAATCGATCTGGAAACGGGTCGACCACGCCATCGTCGCGGTCAGCGGCACGCGCGATCTCGGCCTCTCCGACGTGCAGGAAATGGTTGGCGTCTTCAAGGACCGGCTCCCGGTCAACATCCCCATCGCGACCAGCGCCAGCCTCGACGAGGAAAGCAACGAAAACGTCCGCATGACCGTCCTCCTCGCCATGACCGCCCCGGCGCGCCTGAGCGTCCCCGAAATCGCGGCGGCCATGGAGAACCCGAAGCCGGCCAAAAAACCACGCCTCAAAGCCGAGACCGTCCCCTTGCCCAAGATGAATGCGAAAGCGACGGCCAAGACCGAGCCGCCCGTCATTGCCACGCCGGTGAAAAAAACCTCCCCGCCGAAAAAGGCCGCGCCCACACCTGCCCCGTTGCCCGAACCGGTCGCGGAAGAAATCCCCGCCATCGTGGAAGAGGAACTGATTCCCCTCGCCGCGATGGAAACCGAGCCGCCTCCCGCCACGATCTCCGTCCCGATGCGCCCGGGGCGCCGCTTCCAGGCGAAGCAGGAGGAAATGTCATTCGAGGGACCTCCCCGCGGCCGCTTCGAGAAAACGCACGAGACCATGTACCGCGGCGAAAACCTCGACCAGCCCACCTTCCGCCGCCGCGGCCTCAAGATCAGGGTTTAAGCTTTCTCCGTCACCTGCGCGCCGTCGTTGTCGGCCTGGAGCACGAGCACGCGCGCGGGCAGATCATGCTTCTTCGCCGCGTCGAGCATCGCCACCGAGATCGCCTCCGCGTTATCCAGCGTCAGCGCCATCAAGGACGAACCCGCGCCGCTGAGAAAACTTCCCAGCGCGCCCGCCTCCTGCGCCGCCGCCAGGATCGCCGCGAAACCCGGGATCAGCGCCTGCCGATAAGGCTGGTGCAAGTGATCGACAAACATCCCGCGCAGCGACGCGTAATCTCCCGTGCAGAACGCCGCCGCGATCCGGGCCGTGCGCTGCGCATTTTCCACCGCGTGCCGAAACGGGACCTCCTTTGGCAACAGCCCGCGCGCCGTTTCCGTCGAGAGCCGCAACTCCGGCACCAGCGTGACGAAGGCAAGCTCAGGCCGCACCGGCACGCGCGTGTAGACAAAACCGTCCGCCGGATCGCCCGAGGCATGCGCGCAAACGCTGAAACCCCCGAGGAACGAAGGCACCGCGTTGTCGGGATGGCCCTCGAGCTCGATCAGCAGCGTCAGCAGTTGTTCGCGGGTGATCGGAAACGAATCGCGGACCAGCTCGGCCAGCCCCATCAGCACGCCGAGGCGCACCGTCACGCTGCTGCCCAGCCCGCGCGAAATCGGGATGTCGCCCTCGATCCGCGCGTCAAAACCGAACGGCGCGACCTTGCCGCCCGTCGCCCGCTGAAAAAATGCCGTCGCGGTCTCCCCAATCATCCCGTGGCCGCCTCCCGCCTCGGACCGGGTGACCGTGACCGTGTTGTAAAGCTGGAGCGCCAGGCCCAGGCAATCAAAACCGGGCCCGAGATTGGACGTGCTCGCCGGCACGCGAACATGAACGCGGGAACAAGACATACAAGTTTTCAGAGGCTGTCCGAAAATGAGGCGGGGGTCACGCCGAAAGGAATTTTTCCTCGGGTGGGCGCCCCGGGGCCGCTTACTCTTCCACGCTGCCCTGCCGCTCGCGCAGCCGCTTGACGAAATCGGAAAGCGGCACCTTCTCTCCGTTCGCATCGTCCGAGGCCCACGTTTCCCGGACTTTCTTCAGGAAGGCCGAGCAATTCTGCACGTGCTGCTGGAGCCGCGTCGCATCGGCCGGAGGCCCCGCCTGCTCGGCCAGGTCGGCGGCCTCGAGCGCAATGCTGTTGAGCCGGTTGCGGATCTCGTGGGTCAACGCGTTGATGAAAGCCTCGAACTCCTCGCGCGGGACGGGAGCTGGGTTCGAACGACCGGCGGCGGGGGAAGTCATACCGCTTCAGCTTACGCCCGCCCCACCTCATTTCCCACTAGATTTTGCTGAGCGCGTCCCCTGCCGCCGGTAGCCGCCGCGGGCCCTCGCGGCGGTGCCTTTGGGCCATGGACACCTCCACCTTTACCCATCGTTCCCAAGTTGTACTTGGGAACGGACCTGCTCCCCGCGAAACTTTGTTTCGCGCTGACATCAGAAGTCCCGAAGGGACTTCTGAAAGTAGCCCGGCGATTTATCGCCGGGTTCCACGGACCGGAAAAGCCGCGTCCCATCGGGACGCTTGAAAGCCCCGGCCACGAAACAAATCCTCAAAAAAAACAATCCGTCATCCTGAGCTTGTCGAAGGATCAGCTCCGGTCCACTTACTCCTCCACTTAAGCAAACATCCTACGGTCCGATCGATTCGTTCCCGCAGATCATGGCTCAACGTTAGTCCCATATTTTCCTCGGTGACCTTCAGCAAATAGGCACGGACGGCCTGTTCATCACCGGCGATCAACAGAGCATAAACTTGCGGCAGGTATCCGTGATACTCGTCCCTGGCGTGTGGGCAGCTCGCCACGCCGATGGGATCCCAAATATAATGCAAAACCTCGTCGATCCCGCGATAGAGCGCAAGATCGTCAGGCGCCCATTTCTGTCCCATGGGCCGCCTAAACCTCCAGCAACACCGCCGCCGGATTCTCCACCACTTCCTTCACCGTCGCGAGGAACGTCACCGCTTCCTTGCCGTCGACGAGGCGATGATCGTAGGTCAGTGCGAGGTACATCATGGGCCGAATCTCGACCCGGCCCGCGATGGCCACGGGCCGTTCCTGGATCGTGTGCATCCCGAGAATGCCGCACTGGGGCGGATTGAGAATCGGGGTCGACAGGAGCGAACCGAAGACGCCTCCGTTCGTGATGGTGAAAACGCCCCCTTCCATGTCGGGCAGCGTGATCTTGCCGTCGCGCGCTTTTTTCGCGTAGCCCGCGATCGCCTTTTCGACCCCCGCGAACGAGAGCTGGTCGGCGTCGCGAATGACCGGGACGAAAAGCCCCTTGTCGGTCGAGATCGCGCAGCCGATGTCGTAAAAATTGTTCTGGACCACCTCGTCGCCGTCGAGACGCGAGTTGATCGACGGCACGACGTGCAGCGCGTGGACCACCGCCTTCACGAAAAACGACATGAAGCCAAGCTTGATCTCGTGCTTCTTGACGAAGCGGTCCTGGAACTTGGTCCGCAGCGCCATGATGCTGGAGAGATCGACCTCGTTGAACGTGGTAAGGTGCGCCGTTTCCTGCTGCGCGGCGAGCAGGCGCGCCGCAATCTTCTGACGGAGCGGCGACATCTTCTTGCGCGAAGTGCGCTCGCCTTTGGGGGACGGGACAGATGAGACGGATGGGGCCGATTTCTCGGAGGCGGCCAGGACATCGCCCTTCAGCACGCGGCCATCCTTGCCCGTGCCTGTGATGGAACCCGGATCGATGCCTTTTTCAGCCGATTGATAACGCACGGCGGGGGAAAGATCGTCCGCGTTCTTGCCGCGCGCTCCGGCGGCAACGGGCGCGGAAGCTTCCACCCGGGAGACCTTTTCCTTTGCGCCGTTTCCTGAATCCGCTTTGGCCACGGGCGCGGCTTCAACCGGCGCGGGCGCTTTCTCGTCGATGCTGGCCACGACCTGGCCGATCTGCACCGTGTCGCCCGCCTTAACCAGATGCTTAAGCTGGCCTGCGCTCTCGGCTACGATTTCGGACGTCACCTTGTCGGTCTCGATTTCAAAGATCGGTTCGCCCGCCTTGACATACGCGCCGTCGGGCTTGCTCCAGACGCCGAGGATGCCGGAAGTGATCGATTCGCCGACGGTGGGGACTTTGATTTCAATAGCCATAAAAGGAGAGCGTAAGTGTGAAGGTGGCCCGGACAACTTGTTGTCCGGGCGCGCGCAGCGCGCAAGAGGTCACCGGAAAATTCCGCACCGATCGAGAGAGTAGCCCTCGGGTCACCTCCTGTGGCCTTCGGCCACCCGGACAACAAGTTGTCCGGGCCACCCGAGTCGATTCGCCGACGGTGGGGACTTTGATTTCGATGGGCATAAATGAAAGCGTAGAAGTTAGAACTTAGAACGAAGAACTTTGGAATGCATCATACTTCTTAGTTCTACGCTCTACGTTAAAGCGAGAACGCCTGGTTGATGAGTTCGCGCTGCTCGAGTTCGTGGATGGCGTGCGACCCGGTCGCCGTGCTGGCCGAGGCGTCGCGTCCGGCGTAGGCAATCTCGCGGCCAAACAGCTTGCGCAGCCGCGGCTCGATGTAGGGCCATGCGCCCATGTTCGCCGATTCCTCCTGGCACCAGATGATCTTTTCCGCCTTGCCCGCCGCCGCAACCGCCGCCTGCAACTTCTTTTCGTGCAGCGGATAAAGCTGCTCGATGCGGATGATCGCCGTGTCCCCGATCTTCTCCGCCTTGCGATGATCGGCCAGGTCGAAATAAATCTTGCCGCTGCAAAGGATGACCCGCTTGGCGTTCTTCGGCGCGGCGGGATCGGGCAGGATTTCCTCGAATCGGCCGGCCGCGAAGTCGCCGATGGGCGACGTGCAGCGCGGATCGCGCAACATGCCCTTCGGCGTCATCAGGATCAGCGGCTTCTTGATCTTGCGCAGCGCCTGCCGCCGCAGGATGTGGAAGTAGCTGGCCGGGGTCGACGGGTTGGCCACCTGGATATTGTCCTCCGCGCAGGCCTGGAGATAGCGCTCGAGCCGCGCGCTCGAGTGTTCCGGCCCCTGGCCGTGGTAGCCGTGCGGCAGCAGCAGCACGATGCTCGACGTCTCGCCCCATTTCGTTTCCGAGCAGACGATGTACTGGTCAATGATGATCTGCGCGCCGTTGGCGAAGTCGCCGAACTGCGCCTCCCACAGCACGAGCATGTCGGGAAAGTCGAGCCCGTAACCGTAGTCGAATCCGAGCACCGCATATTCCGAGAGCGGGCTGTTGTAGACGCAGAAGGTCGCCTGGCCCGGCTTGATGTTGTTGAGCGGCTTGTAGCGCTCGCGCGTCTTCACGTCGTAGAGCACCGAATGGCGCTGCGTGAACGTCCCGCGGCGGCTGTCCTGGCCCGAGAGCCGGACCGGGTAACCGCTTTCGAGCAGGCTGCCGAAGGCCAGCGCCTCGCCCGTGCTCCAGTCGAGCCCGGCCTTCCCCTCGATCATGTCGCGGCGGCTCTGCAGCCAGCGCTTGATCTTCGGGTTGAGCTCGATTTTCTCCGGCTCCTTCGTGATCGCCGCGCCGATCTCGCGCAGCTTCTCCATCGGCACCGCCGTCTCCACCGGATCGAGCAGTTCGGGACACGCCAGCGATTTGCGGATCGACGGCACGATGGTCTTCGTCGCCACCTTCGATTTTTGCAGCGCGTTGTTCAGCTTTTCCTCGAACGTCGCCCGGAACGCCCGCACTTCGTCCGGCGTAATGTCGCCGAACTTCACCAGGTGCCCGAAAAAGATGTCGCTGATCGGCGGGTGGTCCTCGATCGCCGAGTACATCAGCGGCTGGGTGAAGCGCGGCTCGTCGCCCTCGTTGTGGCCATGCCGGCGATAGCAATACATGTCGACCACCACGTCCTTCTGGAACTGCTGCCGGAACTCGAACGCGAGCTGGATCGTCGTCACCGCCGCGATCGGGTCGTCGCCGTTTACGTGGAAAATCGGCGCCCCAACCATCTTCGCCACCGACGTGCAGTACTGGCTCGATGCCCCGTCGACCGGCGACGTCGTGAACCCGATCTGGTTGTTGATAATGATGTGGATCGTCCCGCCCGTCCGGTACCCCTCCAGTTGCGAAAGATTCAGCGTCTCCGCCACCACGCCCTGCCCGGCAAACGACGCGTCGCCGTGGACCAGGACCGGGACGACCTTGCGCCGTTCCGCCGTATCGTTCAGCCGCCGCTGCCACGCGCGCGCCTTCCCCTCGACCACCGGGCAGACCGCCTCGAGATGGCTCGGGTTCGGCGCGAGACTCAGCCCGATCTTGCTCCCCGTGCTCGTCGTCACGATCGCCTCGTAACCGAGATGGTACTTCACGTCGCCGTCGCCCAGCTCCGAGTTCGGCACGTAATTGTCCGCGAACTCGTTGAAGACGAACTCGTAATCCTTGCCCAAAATATTCGCCAGCACGTTCAGCCGTCCCCGGTGCGCCATGCCCATCACGATCTGCTCCACGCCGTGCCGCGGACATTCCTCCACGATCTTGTCGAGCATCGGGATCAGCGTCTCGCCGCCCTCGAGCGAAAACCGCTTCTGCCCCACGTAACGGGAATGGAGAAATTTCTCGAACATCTCGCCCTCGAGCAGGTGCCCCAGCACCCGCTTCTTCTCCGCGTTCGAAAGCGTGTCCTTCCGCAGGCGGCCCTCCTCGATCCGGTCGCGCAGCCAGCGGCGGATCGTGTAGTTCTCGATCTGCATGTACTCGATCCCCACGTGGCCGCAATAAGTCTCATGCAGCAGATCGATGATCGTGTGGAGCGGCATCGTCACCCGCTGCCCCGCCCAGTAAATTTCAAATTCGCAGTCGAGGTCCGCCTCGGTCAGCTTCATGTAATCGAAACTCAATTCCGGCGTCCGCCGCTTGATCAGATTCAGCGGGTCGAGCTTCGCCTGCTGATGGCCGAGCCGCCGGTAAGCGCTGACCAGCGCATCGACCCGCGACTGCCGGGTCCGGTCCGCGGACGATTCCGACACCGGTGACGCCGGGGCCGAGGCTCCGTCCCGAACCGTTTCGCCCGCGCGACGGGGTGGTTGCTGGCAGCCCAGCTCGAAGCCCGCAAAGAACGCATGCCATTGGGCATCAACGCTTGCGGGGTCACGCTTCCACTGCGTATAAAGCGCGTCCAGTTGCGGGCCATTTTCGGCGGAGGCGGCATCGGTCCGGGCGACGCCGTTATTATCCGGGGTCAGGTTGACCCCGCTGGGCATGACGGTCATAGGACTTACCACAGTAGGGGATATTGGGCACCGTGGCAATCGCAATGCCGGGGGTAGTAGCCGGGTTGAATAAGAGGCGCGGCTCGATTAGCATCGGTTATGCACCTGCGCGCCTATGCCCACCACCATTTCGCGGCATTCGCGCTCATTTTGGTTGCGATGTGGATCAGCCTCTCGATGATCCTTCGCCTGTGGCTCAAGTATCGCCACGACTCGCTCTTCAAAAAGCTGGGATGGTCCCTCGTCCTCTGCATCCCGGTTTTCGGCTGGCTCTTCTACGGCGCCTTTTATACGCCCCTCACCGAAAACGACGTCAGGGCCGAATCGAATCCAAACATCATGAGCGGCGGCCATTAAATCCATTCAGAAGCCCCGACGGGGCGAACTAATGAAAGCCCAGGGCAACGCCCTGGGTAATTTTCATGAACCGCCGAAGCCCTGAAAGGGCGATCTAAATTCTTCGCCCTATTCCCGAGTCCGCCCTCGCCGCTTTTCCCTTTTGCCTTTTACCCTTAACCCTTTACCTTCTCCCTATGGCCCTTGACGACATTCTCCTCGAAGCCGAAGAAAAAATGATCAAAAGCACGGAGGTCATCCAAGCCGAATTCGGCGGCATCCGCACCGGCAAAGCCTCCCCCGACCTCGTCACCAACCTCATGGTCGAGGCCTACGGCACCCACATGCGCCTCAAGGAAATGGCCGCCATCACCACGCCCGACTCGCGCCTCATCCTCATCCAGCCGTGGGACGGCACCACCGTCGACGCCATCCGCAAGGCGCTCGAGGAATCGAAGCTCGGCATCACGCCGCTGGTCGACGGCAAGCTCATCCGCCTCCCCATCCCGCCCCTTTCCGAGGAACGCCGCCAGGACCTCGTCAAGGCCGTGCGCAAAATGGCCGAGGAAGGCCGCGTCAGCATCCGCGCCAACCGCCGCCACGCCATCGACGAAATCAAGAAAATCCAGAAAGCCGGCGACATCACCGAAGACCAGCTCGAAGACGCCGAAAAGGAAATCCAGAAACTCACCGACCAATACGTCGCCGAAATCGAAAAAGGCCTCACCCTCAAGGAAGCCGAGCTGCTGAAGGTGTAACCCGATTTCTCGATGAAATTTGGTTTTCTCCCTCGTTCCCAAACTCCATTTGGGTATGGCTAAACCAGTCCCCCGTCGCGAAAGCGACTTTATTAAAAAGCCTGTCATCCTGAGCGAAGCGCACGTCCGCGTGCGCGGAGTCGAAGGACCTCTAACTATTCTGCTCACATGGGCCCGCCGAGAAAAATAGTCAGAGATCCTTCGACAGCGCCAGGACAAGCCTGGCTTGCTCAGGATGACGGATTATAAATAACTGAAATGACCGAATATCCCCTCGCCTTCGCCGAACTCATCGCAACCCGACCCGTAGAGCAGAACCAGTCCTCCGTCGCGAAAGCGACTTTATTAAAAAGCCTGTCATCCTGAGCGAAGCGCACGTCCGCGTGCGCGGAGTCGAAGGACCTCTAACTATTCTGCTGGGCCCGCCGAGAAAAATAGTCAGAGATCCTTCGACAGCGCCAGGACAAGCCTGGCTTGCTCAGGATGACGGATTATAAATAACTGAAATGACCGAATACCCCCCCGCCTTCGCCGAACTCGTCGAAGCCCTGCGCCAACTTCCCTCCGTCGGCCCCCGCAGCGCCGAACGCCACGCCCTCTACCTCCTCCAGGCCGACGCCGCCGTCAGCGAACGCCTCGCCGCCGCCCTCACAGCCGCGCGCGAGGCAATCCGTCCCTGCCGCCAGTGCGGCTTCTACGCGCAGGGCGCCAATTCCCTCTGCTCCATCTGCGCCAACCCGCAGCGCGACGGCACCCTCTGGTGCATCGTCGAGCAGCCCAGCGACGTCATCAAACTCGAGAAGTCGAACTTCTTCCGCGGCCTCTACCATGTCCTCGGCGGTCGCCTCTCGCCCCTCGACAACGTCGGTCCCGAAAACCTCTCCATCGCCAAAATGGAACAGCGCCTCACGGAAACGCCGCCCAAGGAAGCCGTCCTCGCCCTCGCCGCCGATGCCGAAGGCGAAACCACCGCGCTCTACCTCGCGCCGATCCTCAAGAAAGCCGGCGTCAAAGTCTCCCGCCTCGCGATGGGCCTGCCCGCCGGTGGCGGCCTCGAATATGCCGACAGCGTCACCCTCGGCTACGCCCTCTCCGGCCGCCGCGAGCTTTAGGGCCAAATATTTTCGACGGAATTAACGGAATTTATTCCAGATTTACGGAATGGAGAAATCTCTTTGGTGGGACTTTCCCACGAAATTCCGTAAATTTGATCCCTAAATTCCGTTAATTCCGTCAAAAATTCCCCCAGGCCCCCATGAAAATCAGCGCCATTTGTTTTGACCTGGGCAAAGTCCTGCTCAACTTCGACTGGCAGCTCATGCTCAACCGCATCGCGGCCCAATCGCCCCTGCCTCCCGACGAAATCACGCGCCTTCTCCGCGAAGACCCCCAGATCCTGGTTTACGAAAAGGGCGGCGTCACCTCGGCCCGGTTTTTTTCCCACCTTAAAAAGCGCCTCAAATACAAGGGCACCGCCCGGGAACTCCGCGCCGCCTTCTCCGAAATCTTCACGCCCCTGCCGGAGCACATCGCCCTCGCCGCGCTCCTCGCGCCCCACTACCCGCTCGCCCTCATCTCCAACACCAACGAAGCCCACATCCTCCACGCCGAGGCCACCTACTCCTTCTTCTCGCTTTTCCAGGCCCGCATCTACTCCCACCAAGTCAAGGCCATGAAACCCGACCGCGCCATCTACCAGGCCGCCCTCACCGCGCTCGGCGGCGTCGATCCGCTCGAGACGATCTTCATCGATGATATCGAGGCGAACATCCTCGGCGCGGTCAAGCTCGGCTGGCAGACGATTCATCTGCGGCCCGGGGTCGATCTGCGCGAGGCGCTGGCGAGCTACGAGCTGAAGGGGCTGGATTAAAGCTCATCATGAAGAACACCAAAAGAGAGCGAGCTTTGTTGATCATCCTTTCGCTGGCAGTCGTTCTTTATGTTGTCTGCGCGATCACAGGAGAAATCGATTTTAAACCTGCCCCCGCCCTCGGTGGAGCACTGGGAATGGCTTTTGTAGTAGCCGTTTGGGCGTTGGTAATAAAATTGCGGAAACCGCGAGGGAAAGGCTGAACTGATCCTTCGACAGGCTCAGGATGACGGAATTTTATTCTCCCGTCAGCAACGCGATCTCGCGCTCCTCGAGCTGCTGCCGCCACCGCGCCAGGTACGAAACTTTTCGGTAAACCGCCTCGAGCCCGTTCAGGTCCTTCGCCCCCGCGCGCCAACGCCCGTCGAGCGCGGCGATCTCCGCCTCCACCGTCGCGCCGAACGCCTCCAGCTTCATCCGCAGCGCCGTCAACGCATCCTGCAACGCCAGTTCCTCGCTCATCAGGCCCGCCTTTTCGAGCCGCCCCGTCGTCGCCCGCTTCCGCTCCAGGAACCCGTCGAGCTCGCGGCACATTTCGCCGACCTCCTTGAACAGGTCCATCGTGCCGGGCGGGATGCGCTGGATGTCGGCCGGCTTCTGGCCCTTGGTCAATTCATACAACGCCAGCAACCGCGCCCGCGGATCGATCAGCGTCTGGTAAGCCTGGTTCAGCGCGGCGTAACGCGAATCGACCGTGACCCGCTCCGCCTCGGGCGCCTGCGCGAACTTGTCCGGGTGCGACTCCGACGTGGCGCGGGCGAAGCGCTCCTTCAGCGCGGCCTCATCGAGGGCCGGCCCCGGCTCCAAATCAAAAAGGGCAAAGGGATTCGCGTTCATGGAAAAATCTCTCCCCCGAAGATAAGCGCCCGACGCCGCTTGGCCACCCTCCTTTCCACAATCTCTGCGAACGTCTTTGTTTCCCCTCGTTTCCAAGGTGCATCATGCCAGCATGCTTGGAAACGTCACTTGCCTCGCAAAATTTCTTTGTGTGGATCGTCTCAGCCATCCCGAAGGGATGCCAGAACCCTAGCCGGTGGTAAGACCGCAAAGCGGTCGCCACCACCGGTAATCCATTCTCTCCGCGTCCGACCCCGGCCAGGGGTCGCACAACAACCGCCGCACAACCCGGCCTTGACCTATTTTGAAAACGAGCCGTAATAGCCAATACTACCAACGCCTCCCATGCCCATTTACGTTCACCGCAACAACCAGCAGCTCGGGCCCTACACCGCCGCCGAAGTCCGGTCGCAAATCGCCGTCGGTGCGCTCTCGGTCCTCGACCACGTCTGGTGGCAGGGACAAAAAGATTGGGTTCCGCTCGGCGAAAGCCCGGTCATCGCCGGCAACTTTGAAGTCCCCGGCCCCGACCCCACCCAGCCGGCTCGAAAACCGCTGACCGGCATGTCACCCCGGGCCATCGGCGCGCTCGTCTGCGGCCTCTTCAGTTTCCTCTTCTCGATCTTTACCGCCATCCCGGCCATCGTCCTCGGCCATCTCGCCCTCCGCGAAATCAAACGAAACCCGGGCCGCAAAGGGCGCGGACTGGCCCTCACCGGATTGATCATCGGCTACTTCATCACCCTGCTGACCATCGCCCTGGTCGGGTCCTACCTCGCGTTTCTGCCCGAGCTCGCCAAAATGGCCGACCGCGACCAGGCCATGGACCCAACGCCGATTCCCAACCAGCCCATCCATACCCTTCCCCGGACGCTCCCCGCATCGAACGCCATCGCGAACCCGGCTCCGCCTGCGGCCAATCCCGCTCCGGCCGCCACGCCTGCCGCGACTCCGAGCGCCCCGGCCTCCGGCACCAACGCCGCGCCCATGACTCCGTAGCGAGCAGGCACCGCAGTCGGGTGGCCCGGGCTACTTGTTGCCCGGGTTCGCGTGGAGACATTCCACGCGAACAGGAGGTCGGCAGGCATCACCCGGATTCCGGTGACCTCCTGTGCGCTCGCGATGCCGCGCTCGCGCACCCGGACAACGAGTTGTCCGGGCCACCTGAAAATGCCCCGGAACTCCCCGGCGACTAGCCCTTCTTCGGGGGACGCTTCCGGGCGCCGCCCTTGGCCTTGACCACATGCTTCGGGATGACCGAGCGGCCCTCGGCGTGGCCGTTGGTCTCAGGCGCAGGCTCCTTCTTGACGAAAGGCTTCTTGCCCGGCGCGCCTTCCTTGCGCGGCTCAAACTCGAAGCTCGTCTTTCCGTCCGGCCCCATGACGAGATAGGCCGAGAACTTCCGCCGCGTCCGCTGGGAAACGAAGCCCCGCAGCAGGTCGGTCTTCTTCGCGGTCAGGAGCTTCTCCAACTGCGCGCGGTCGATGTCCTGGAGGAGGATTTTCTTCCCGATCTTCATCTTGCAGGTGGGCGCATCGCCGAAGGTGTTCTCGCAGGCATAGGCCATCATCGTCTCGAAGATGCGCCCGCCGCAGATGGGGCATGTCCCGATCGGCGCCTGCGCGTCGAGGTCGAGCTTGCCCCCCTCAGCGTTGATCGGCGCGTTGTCGAAGACAAACTCGGTCTCGCCCGCATCGTTCAGTTTCAGCACCGCGGCAAAGGGGCGTCCCAACCGGCTGCGAAAACCTTGCAGCGGACCGATCAGCCGCTTCTCGAGCAGCTCCTTCGCCTCGAGCGGTTCGAGCAGGCGGCCCGCCACCACCTTGCGCAGGGCGACCGAGCCGTCGTCGGTCTGGTAATTGCGCAGCGTCTCGACCATCGGCTTGCCGTTCGGATGATTGAAGCCGAGCGGTTTCGCCTCGAAGCCCGACTCCTCGAAATTCTTCGCCTTTTCGACGATGGTCTGGGTCAGCCCGACGATCTCCTTCATGAAATGGCTTCGCGCCAGTTCGCCCCGCTCCATCTGCTTGAGCTTGTATTCCCACTCGCCGGTCATTTCGGGTGAGGCCAGCGCCGGGATGTCGACGGCATGGAGCAGTTCCATCAGCGCCCAGGCCTTCGGCGCCGAGCTGATTTCGCGCCCCTCACGCCGGAGATATTCCTCGGCGAGCAAGCCTTCGATCGTCGCCGCGCGCGTCGCCGGCGTGCCGAGACCTTTCGCCGCCATCGCGTCGCGCAAATCCTCGTCCTCGATCAGCTTGCCCGCGCCTTCCATCGCGCTGAGCAGCGTCGCCTCGGTAAACCGCGCCGGAGGCCGCGTCTCGAGGCCCTTCACTTCGACGGCCTCGGTCTTCACCTTCTCGTTTTCCTGCACCGCCACGAGCGCGGCCTGATCGTCGGCGTCCTGTTCTTCGCGGCCATAAATTTCGAGCCAGCCGGGGAAAACGAGAATCTTGCCCTCAGTCTTGAACGGCTCGCCCTCGACGCGGGTGATCCGCGTCGTTACCTCAAATTGCGCCGCAGGATAAAAGACGGAGAGGAAGCGCTTGGCCACCATGTCGTAGACCTTCCGTTCGATGTCGTCGAGCTTCTCGGGCGATTCGAGCGTCGGGGTGATCGCGAAGTGGTCCGAGACCTTGGCGTTGTTGAAGACCCGCTTGGTCGGCTTGACCCAGCCCTCCGCCAAAATCTTCGAGGCGAACGCGCCGAGGTGACTGCCCTTGAGGTTCTTCAGGACGTGCTTTACCGTGTCGACGTAATCCTCCGGCAACGCGCGTGAATCGGTTCGCGGATAGGTCAGGACCTTGTGATGCTCATAAAGCCGCTGCGCGATTTGCAGGGTGCGCTTGGCCGAAAGACCGAGGCGGCCGTTCGCTTCCTTTTGCAGCGTGGTCAGATCATAGAGCAGGGGCGAAAGTTGCGACGCCGGCTTTTTTTCCTCCGTGACGATGCCCTCCCGGCCGCGGCACTTTTCCTCCAGCGCACGCGCCGCCGCCTCGGTCCAAAGCCGCTCGGGCTTGGCATCGAGGTTGGCTTCGTCCTTGGTAAAATCTTCCTTGAACCAGCGGCCCGGATAAGGACCCGCCTTGGCGGCGAAAGTCGCGTGGACTTCCCAATAGCCCTTCGGCACGAAACTCTTAATCTTCTGGTCGCGCTCCACCACGATGGCGAGCGTCGGCGTCTGCACGCGGCCCACCGGCGTGAGTTGGAAGCCGCCGTTGCGGGAATTGAAGGCGGTCAGCGCGCGGGTGCCGTTGATGCCGACCAGCCAGTCGCTTTCCGACCGGCAGACCGCTGCGCTGGCCAGCGGTTCCAGTTCAGACCCGGGCCGCAAATGGGCGAAGCCGTCGCGAATGGAAGCAGGCGTCATCGACTGAAGCCAGAGCCGCTCGATCGGCTTTTTGCAGCCCGCGAGCTTCACGATGTAACGGAAAATCAACTCGCCCTCGCGGCCCGCGTCGCAGGCGTTGATCAGGTTCGTGACATCGGCCCGCTTCATCAGCTTTTTCAGCAAACGGAGCCGCCCCTCGCTTCGCTCAATCGGCTTCAAGGCAAATTCTTCGGGGATGACCGGCAGGTTGGCGAAGCTCCACTTCCCCTTTTTCTTGTCCAGTTCACCCGGCAAACAAAGTTCGACCAAATGCCCGACGGCGGAGGAAAGCACGTAAGCGGCGCTCTCATAATAAGACTCGTTTCCATCGGTGACCTTCTTGAATCCGCCAATCGCCTTGGAGATATCGGTGGCGACACTGGGCTTTTCTGCAATGATAAGAGATTTTGACATAACGACTTGCGATTACGGACCGGCTTCTGGCCCGCCGCTGGATACTCCAGCTTCTTGATTCCAAGCGGAGCAACGTAGAAGACGCGCCCCCTATTGGCAACCCGGTTTTTACCCGATACGGTAATTGTAACGGCGGAGACAGCCGCGCTTAGAAACCGCCATAAGCGGCGGAAACGGCCGTAAGAATCATGGAAAAGAGCCCGCGGATCTGGGGTCCCAGGACACTCAGGACCGCCACGGAGAGCACCGAAATAAAGGAAATCACGAGGGCGTACTCGACCAGGGATTGACCCCGTCTGCTCGAAAGACGGCGAAACAACGGAAGATGGGAAATCATTTTCGTAGTCATGGCGAGTCTTGCTTTTTTAGACGGATACGAAAGGAGTTGGTTGGGGAAAAATTACAAAAAAGTCACTTTGGCCGAATTTTCTATCAGACTCCCCTGAATCTGTAAACAGCGCTTCTCGCGATCACGACGTTCGCACAAAGACCTTGCCCGGCAACTGACGCACCAGCTTCCTCATTTCCAAACGTAACAACGTGGAGGAGACCGTCCCCGAAGGCAGGCCGGTCGTTTGGGTGATCGCATCGATCGGCGTCTCGTCCAATTCGATGGCCGCGTAAACTTTTTCCTCGTCGCCGGTCAGGTTGGCAGGCAGCGGACGCGGCGCGAGGCTCGGACTTTCGCGCGGGATCAAAAATTCGAGTTCGGCCAGGATGTCCTCCACGCCTTCGACCAGCTTCGCGCCGTCCTTGAGCAATTGATGACATCCCTGCGCCAGTGGATTATCGATCCGCCCCGGCACGGCGAAGACCTGCCGGCCCTGATCGAGCGCCTGCCGCGCCGTGATCAGCGCGCCGCTTTGCCGCCCCGCCTCGATCACGAGAACGCCGAAGCTCAGGCCGCTGACGATCCGGTTGCGCATGGGAAAAGTCCGCTTGTCGGGCGCGGTGCCGAGCGGCAATTCGCTGATGAGGCAACCGCCCGACTCGACGATCTTCGCCGCGAGCGTGTCGTTCTCCGGCGGATACATCTTGTCCAGCCCGCACCCGAGCACAGCCCAGGTCGTTCCCTTCGCGGCCAGCGCGCCGAGATGCGCCGCCGTATCGATCCCGCGCGCCAGGCCGGAGATCACCGGCACGCCCGCGTAGGCGAGCTGGTAGCCAAGCTTCTTCGCATTCTCGATGCCGTAATGACTCGTCTCGCGCGAGCCGACCACGGCAACGCCGCGCGGCCAGGTCTCGGGCACCTTGCCCTTAATATAGAGAACCAGCGGCGGGTCGTAGATTTCGCTGAGGCTCGTCGGATAGGCCACATCCGCCGGGCGTGATGATCGTCAAGCCCAGCTCCTCGGCCCATTTGCGTTCCTTTTCGTGGTCGGTCGTTTCCTTCCACGAAACCAGCTTCTCGACCAGCTCCGGCCCGATCCCCTTCACCGACCGCAAGTCGGCTCCGCGTGCCGTCAACGCCAGGTCGAGCGACCCGAACCGCTCCCGCAGCCGCTTCGCCCGCACCGGCCCGATGCCGTTGAGCAGATTAAGAATGAAGTAGGCTTCCGATTCGGTCATTTTTAATTCCTGTCATCCTGAGCCAGCCGGGCTTGTCCCGGCGCGGTCGAAGGACCTCTGACTATTCATAAGGTGACGTCCGATTCGCTCATAGATCATCGGGATGGGTGCGCAGATATTCCACGGCCTGCGCAACGAGCGCGGGAGAAATCACGCGGCCGCTTTCGGCTTGGCCCAATTTGGGCAGCAGCACCCAACGATTGACGCCGTCGGACGCGACTTTCTTGTCGTTGCCCAGCGCCGCTAAAATCGCCTGCGAGTCGACCTCCCGATCAAGCACCACGGGCAATTGATTCGCGATCAATGCGAGGTCGAGATCGCGCGCGTCCTCCTGCGAAAGACCCGCTTCCCGACGCGACAGCCACGCCGCGGCCCGCATACCAAGGGAAATCGCCTCGCCGTGCAGGTATTTCTTATAGCCCGTGGCCTTCTCAATGGCATGGCCGATGGTATGGCCGAAGTTGAGGAGCGCGCGTTCGCCCTTCGTCTCGAACTCGTCCTGCTCGACGATGCGTGCCTTGATCGTGACGCACTTCTCCACGATTTCGGCCAAATCGTCGTCGCTCGGTTTCACGCCATCGGCGACTTGATCGAAGAGCGCCTTGTCTTTGATCACGCCATATTTGATTACCTCGGCCAGGCCGGCGGCAAATTCGCTCGCGGGCAAGGTACTCAGCGTATCAAGATCGGCCACGACCAGCTTCGGCTGGTGAAACGCGCCGACGAGATTTTTGCCCTCCGGCAAATTCACGCCGGTCTTGCCGCCGACCGAGCTATCGACCATGGCGAGAAGCGTGGTGGGCACCTGAACGAACGCGACCCCGCGCAAGTAAGTCGCCGCGACAAAACCCGCGAGATCGCCAATCACGCCGCCGCCTATTGCAAGTATTGTGCCCGAGCGAGGCATTTTCGATCGAGCCAGAGCAGAAAGTATATTCGCCGCCTCTCCTATAGTTTTTGTCGTTTCACCAAAAGGAACAATCAACATTTCAGACAACATCTTGGGCATGACTCTTTTGACAACCCTTTCAATTACTTTCTTAGTGAGCTTTTCTCGATCACTTGGTTGCAAATCCTCCACTGCTTTCAAAAATTTCGGGATCACTGATTGGCTGATTAACCTCTCAACGAAGAGCTTGGCGTGAACTCGATCATCCGTGATTGCAGCTATAGGAAAATTTAGTTCTGGAGCATAATCACTGGTCAATTTGTCCCCGTGCTCCAACAGACCACGCCCAATGACGACATCATACGAACGCGGCCCAAGCTCAACCCGCACCTTGCGGTGAGGCGGCAGATCAGAGCTTGGTGCGGAAGGCGTGGTCATAGTGCGATCACTATCATGTGAGAAAGTTGCGACTGCGGGAACAAAATAGTTAGAGGTCCTTCGACGGCGCCGCGACCAGCGCGGCTTGCTCAGGATGACGAGCTTTTAGGGAGTCGCTGACTCGACGACCCTCGCCCGGCACACGCGTGTGGCGGTGACGGCTACCACACACCTTCCCCAATTTCGTTAATTTGGAAAATTTGGCAATTTGGTCATGCTGCCTCATGTCCTTCATGTCCCTCCTGTCAAAATCCCCTTCCCCATTCCGTTAATTTGTTCCCCATTCCGTTAATTCCGTCCCAAATTCTTCCGATTGTGAAGCGCCCCAAAGTGCGCTAGGCTTTCTCCCTTATGACGTTGACTGAAAAGCTCCTCGCCCGCGCCAGCGGCAAGGCCCATGTGGCCCCGGGCGAAAATGTTTGGGTGAACACCGACGTTCTCCTGACCCACGACGTGTGCGGGCCGGGCACGATCGGCGTCTTCAAGCGCGAGTTCGGCAAGAACGCCAAGGTCTGGGACAAGAACAAGATCGTCATCATCCCCGACCACTACATCTTCACCGCCGATTCGCTTTCCAACCGCAACGTCGACATCCTGCGCGCCTTCGTGCAGGAGCAAGGCCTGCCCTACTTTTATGACGTGATCGACGACCCGAACGGCCACTGGATTTTCGACACCTCGCGCGGCCAGCTCAAGCGCCAGTTCGGCGAGCGGTACGCGGGCGTCTGCCACACCGCGCTCCCGGCCAAGGGCCACACGCGGCCCGGCGAAATTTTGTTCGGCACCGACAGCCACACCTGCATGGCGGGCGCGTTCAACATGTTCGCCACCGGCATCGGCAACACCGACGCGGGCTTCATCATGGGCACGGGCAAGCTGCTGATCAAGGTGCCCCCGACCATGCGCTTTTACCTCGAAGGCAAGCTGCCCAGGGGCGTGATGGCCAAGGACGTTGTCCTGCACGTGATCGGCGAGATCGGTTCCGACGGCGCGACCTACAAGGCGATGCAATACGAGGGTCCCGGCGCAAACGAGCTGACCATGGACGACCGCATGACCATCGCGAACATGGCGATCGAGGCGGGCGGCAAGAACGGCGTTTTTCCGGCGGACGAAAAGACCTTCGCCTACGTGAACGAGCGGACCAAGCGCAACGGCACGAAGTCCGACTACACGCCGGTCGAGATCGATAAGGACCAGAGCTTCGTCTACGATGACGTGGTCGATCTCTCCAAGCTCGAGCCGACCGTCGCGCAGCATCCCGATCCGGGCCATCGCGCGCTGGCCAAGGAACTCGGCAAGATCCAGCTCGACCGCGCCTACATCGGCTCGTGCACCGGCGGCAAGACCTCCGACTTCCTCGCCTTCGCGGAAATCCTCCAGGGCCGCAGCGTGAAGATCGATACCTTCGGCGTGCCCGCGACGCCCGACGTCGTCTTCGAGTTGCAGACCACGAAATGGGGCGACACCACGGTGTGGAATCTCCTCGAATCGGCCGGCGTGCAGATGACCGAAAACGCCTCGTGCGCGGCCTGTCTCGGCGGACCCGTCGATACCTTTGGCCGGATGAACAAGCCGATGAATTGCATCTCGGCGACGAACCGGAATTTCCCCGGCCGCATGGGCCACAAGGAATCGAAGGTCTTCCTCGCCTCGCCCTACACCGTCGCCGCCTCCGCCCTCACCGGCCACATCACCGATCCGCGCGAGTATCTGTAAATTCCCTCCGTTGTAGCGGCGGTCTCTGACCGTCGCTGATTTTTGACGGAATTAACGGAATTTTTCCCTCGTTCCCAAACTCTATTTAGGAACGCGCTTGCTGAGGCAACTCCATTGCCGATCCCGACAGATCTGAAACGGGCGGTGTGCCTTGGGGCAATAGAATTTCGCGGACAATGACGTTCCGCAATGGAGGCGCCTCCTTCGGGTGGTCCGGGCTACTTGTTGCCCGGATGCGCGAGCGCGGCATCGCGAGCGCACAGGAAGCGAGGGCTCATGGTAAAACGATCGAATCGCTTCCTGTCGCCTTTGGCGACCCGGACAACGAGTAGTCCGGGCCACCAAAATGCGCCGATTACGTTGGAGCTTCCCTCCTCCAGAAAGATTTTAAGCGCTGCAGGCCGTTTAGGATTTGCAACGCTACCACCCCCCGACGTTTCTGTGCGATAATGCCCCCATGAACATAACCTCCCATCTCGATGCACTTCCCGGAACCGGATAACCTTAACCGTATCCCATACGCCTGATTCGCCTGATTCGGTTATTTTTTCCGCGAACCCTGCCGAAACTTGGGACCACTAAACATTCCCCTTGCTACTTCCGCCGTTCCGGTTATGGTAACGCCGGTTTAGTGAGCAAAAGCTCATCGGTTTTTATCGGCCACGCGGCCAAAATCGCCCCCTAGTTGTCTTTCGATGAGAGATCGTTCAGGGCCATAACATCTCATCGGCAAATTCGATTGCGGCCCGGCGTCGGCGATTTCATCGCCTTCGTTGTCGCCCCAATTTTTCAGACAGCATTATGACACACCACAGCACCGTTATCTCCAACCCCGCTTCGACAACCCCGTCGACGGAGCCCGCCACCATCACGTTCGCCCAGCTTTCCCTCGCGGAACCGCTGTTGCGCGCGCTCAACGAAAAGAACTACACCATCCCGTCGCCCATCCAGGCCAAGGCAATCCCGTTCCTCCTGCAGGGACGCGACCTGATCGGCGTCGCGCAGACCGGCACCGGCAAGACGGCCGCGTTCGCGCTGCCCATCCTGCAACGGCTCGCCGCGCATCTCGCGCCGGCCACGCCTCACCGTCCCCGCGCGCTCATCCTCGCCCCGACCCGCGAACTCGCGGCGCAAATCGCGCAGAGCTTCGGCGCCTACGGCAAATTCCTCAAGCTCTCGCACGCCGTGATCTTCGGCGGCGTCAGCGCCTCGCCGCAAATTCGCGCCCTCCAGCGCGGCGTCGATATCCTCATCGCCACGCCGGGCCGCTTGCAGGACCTCGAACGCCAGCGCCACGTCGTCCTCGACAAGGTGGAAGTCTTCGTCCTCGACGAGGCCGACCGCATGCTCGATCTCGGCTTCGTGCACGAAATCAAGCGCATCATCACCAAGCTGCCGCCGAAGCGCCAGTCGCTCCTTTTCTCGGCCACCATGCCGCCCGCGATCCAGGACCTCGCCTCGTCGCTGGTCCATAATCCGGCCCGCGTCGAAGTCACGCCGGTCTCCTCGACCGCGGAACGGATCGAGCAGCACGTCGCCTTCGTCAACCGTGGCGACAAGGCCAAGCTCCTCGTCCATTTCATCGGCCAACATCCGCAGGGACTCGTCCTCGTCTTCGTCCGCATGAAGCACATGGCGAACAAGCTGGTCGACCAGCTCGCCCGGGACGGCGTCAAGGCCGAGGCGATTCACGGCAACAAGTCGCAGGGCGCCCGCGAGCGCGCGCTAGAGAATTTCCGCGCCGGCCGCAGCCGCGTCCTCGTCGCGACCGACATCGCCGCGCGCGGCATCGACGTGAAGGGAATCGCGCTGGTCGTGAATTTTGATCTGCCCGAGGAACCCGAGTCGTACGTCCACCGCATCGGCCGCACCGCGCGCGCCGGTCTCGACGGCATCGCCATCGCGTTCTGCGACAGCTCGGAAAAAAATCTGCTCCGCAACGTCGAGCGCCTGATTCGCAAGCCGATCCCGGTCGTGAAAGGCCATCCCTTCGAAGGCGCCGCCAGCCAGGCGCCGCGCGATAACGTCCCGAATTTCGGGTCCGGCATCGATCGCACGCACCGTCCGGCCCCGCGTCACGGTGGCTTCCGTGGCCACGCGTCATCCTCCTCGAATAATCGCACCGCGCCCCGCACCGGCGGCGTCGGCTTTACCAAGGCTGGCTTTGCGCGGTCCGGCTCGCGGTACTAGAACTCATTGCAAAAGTAGACACGGACCACGCCGGAAGGGAAGCTGCGCTAAACACGATTGCCAAATGGTCGAGAACGCGATAAATCGTTTTGGCAAGCAACCCATCGGATAGAAATCGTGGACATCTACATCACCAAAGGCGGCAACCCGCTTGGACCTTTTTCCCTCGATGAGGTGAGACGCCAACGAAATGCCGGAACGATTCAGGACAGCGATCTCGCCTGGCACGAGGGATTGAAGGAATGGATTCCGCTCACGCAAATTTCAGGCCTCAACGCCTTCCCATCGGTGCCGCCGCCTTACGCGGTGCCTCAAGGCAGCGATGCACGCGGAGTCGTTGAGCCGACTGCCATGCGTCTCGTCACGGCGGTGATTATCTTTGGAATCTTGTTTATCGGCTTATTCGCGGTGATCACGCTGTTGGCCCTGGTCGTCGGCGGCGCGATTTCGGGAGCCAACGCCGCGATGGTGCAACATGCGCAGGGCTTTGAGCAGGGGCAAGCGGTGGGGCGGGAGGCAGGCCGCCGGTTTGGCGAGGCGTATGGTGCGATGATCGCCGGCTGCTCGGCTCTTTTCTCACTGGTGGCTTCACTGCTGATCGCCTGGAAGATCGCCTTCTCGAATCTGTTGCCCTGGTGCCGGGCCCGCTAAGATCGCAGCATCAACTGGCGGAGACGAGCAGCACGCCGAGGCTGGTGAGGCCTACTCCGGCCCAGCCGCGCCAGTTGAGGCGCTCGTGCAGAAATGCCGCCGCACCGAGGACGATGAGAAGGGGGCTGATTCCTTCCAGCGGCATGAGTTTGCTGAGCTCCACCTGATGCATGACGCCGAGCCAAAGCAGAAACCAGATGGTCATGGTGGAAATGCCCATGACCAGCGTGCCGATCCAGCCCCGGGCCATCTCGCCCCCGTGCTCGCGGAGGGACATCGCGCGCTTCAGAAAAATCTGACCCGCGACGAGCGCCAGTTGCGAGACGATGACGAGCAGCCAGGCCAGCAGGCTCATACTTTTTCCTCCACCTTCGCCACGGACTGCGCGAGGAGCAGGATGCCCGCGATGATGACGAGGATGCCGCTGCCGCGCAGCAGGCCGATGTGCTCGCCCAGGAAAAGCCACGAGCCGATGGGCACGAAAATATGGACCCCGTTGGTGAGCGCAAAGGCGAGACCGAGGGGCAGAAAGCGGAGCGCGTAAAGCCAGCCGCCGAAGCTCGCAATGAAGGCGAAGATGCCGAGCCAGGTCCAGAGGGAACTGAGCTCCGCCAGACCGAGCCAGCTCCAAATCGAATCGTTCGCCGCGCTATAGTCGGCGCCGATCTTGAGGAGAATTTGCGCCGCCGCCGTCAGCAGCACGGTCAGAAAAATCTGGAGAAAGGGATTCCAGAAAAGACCCGGCGCCGGCTTGGGCAGGGCGGCGGCGGGCATTTGGTCGTGCATATTAAAAGGATTGTCATCCTGAGCTTGTCGAAGGATCTCTAACTATTCTTGCCTTCTTTGGTTGGTTAGAAATAACCACCCTTTGCCTCAAGCCACATTTTATATCCTTCGAGTTCATCGTCTTTCACCGAGGATTGCTGAAAAAAGGTAGCATGCCACGCTTCAAAGGTTCTTTTGGAAAGGGGTGCATGGCCCATCCCGAGACTTTCATTTGGCTTTGCATTAATACCAGCCAAATAAAGTGTGCTTTCATCGATCTTCGCTGGTGGCATTGAAAACTGATTGCTGTAAAGCCTGACGTGCACTCCTCCATCATCGACCTTCAAAACTTTGAGAACAGAGTAAGCACTATTCTCATTCTGAATATAGTAAAGACCGCCTTCCACAGGACCGGAGCGTGAGCATCCGGTTAGAAACGAAAGAATGCTCATTGCAATGAGAGCGAAGTATTTCATTTATGCGCCGATCACGCCATTGGATGACCGATGCGGAATAATAGTTAGAGGTCCTTCGACAGCGCCGAGACAAGCTCGGCTTGCTCAGGATGACAAAGGTTTTTTAAGCTTTCTGCAGGGGCCGCGCCTCGAGTTCTTTCGCGATTTTGATGGCGCGTTCGGCCATGACCGATCGGCTTTTCTCCGGGAGGTTGCGGTCGAGGAAACCGAGCGCATGCGGCGGTTTGATCACGCGCACCCCGGCGGCTTCCTGTTCGGGGGCAATCTGGCGATGGAACTCCTTCATCTTCGTCCAATGCATCTTGGGGCGAAAGTGGTGCTCCGCATGATAACCGTTGTTGAACCAAAGCCAGTTGTAGAGCTTGTGATAGCTGCTCACGCCCCACGCAATGGGCTGCTCGGTGTCGCCGCCGTAGTGGAGGTAGTAGCCATTCAGGTACGAGAGACAATGGCCGAAATAGTAGAAGGGAATGAAGAAGAGCATGAACTTCCAGTTCACGAAAAACATCGCGATATAGAGGGCCATGAATCCGACGATTTCGACGATGCCCCAGCGAGCTTCCGATTCACTTTTGACTTTCAACTCCTTGATGATGGCGAAGGGATCGTCGCGCAGAAAACTGAGGAAGGTATATTTCCAGACGCTTTCCGCATCGTCGTGGTCGTGACTGTGACGATAGATCGAGACCCAGTCGATGGTGTCGCCGTTCTCGTCGGGCTTGTCACTGTTCCCGCGGTGATGCCGGGTGTGGACGGCGTCGTAAGCGACCTGGGAAAAGCCGAGCGCGAACGATTGCAGGAGACTGAAGAGGCGGTTAAGCAGCGGCGAGGTGAAAAAGGGATTATGGATGAAGTTATGACAGACGCTGTTGATGTTCCATCCGATGCTGACCGAAAAGGTAAAGCCCATGCAGATGAGCAGCCACCAAGGCGCGTGCCAGTAGGCGAAAGCCATGTAGAAAAGCACGACGTAGACGGCGTTGAGGACGCCGGCGATGGCGGGCAGGGCGTCCCAGGGCGTGTAGGCGAAAAAGCCGGTGGTTTTCTTTTTGTTCATGCGATTGAAGGCTCGACCGAAAAAGCTAGCGCAAAATGACGTTGAATCAAAGCCTCAACTTATATGCCGGTCAATGCGGGCCAAAGCCGTTCCAGGGTGACCAGGTTGCAGGAGAGCAGGTCCTGCCGGCTGGGCACGTGCGCAGCGGGATGATCGAACCAGCCGGCCAGCTTCTGGAAGGCTGTTTGATAGACGGGACGCGACCAGCCCCCGCAGAGATCGCCGCCGATGACTTCCATTTTTTCCCGCAAGGTCCGCAAGGCCCAGACGAGGTTGTCGCAGTTGAAGCGGCCGTTTTCCCAATTCGTGATGGCCTCGCCGGGGACCAGGCAATCGAGATCGATGGTGACATAAATCTTGTGACCGTGATGATGGTCGAGCCAATCCCTGAACATCGTCTTCCAGTTGCCGATTCTCAACGGGTTGAAGTAGGCCGGATAGCGGACCCGCTTCTGCCGCCAGGGATAAACGAGGAGCCGATGGGTTTTGGCCGCGCGCCGATTGCCGAGAAACCGCCAGGGAAAGTTGCACTCGAAATTGCCGCAACCCCAGACGCTGGCGCTTTCAACGCGGGGATTTTCCAGGGTGCGATTAATCCACGCGCCGCACGACCACCGGGGCGGGCGAATGTCCCAGTCGGGATGATTGTCGAAGGAGAGAAGCGTGAACGGCTCGTGAAACTGACGTTGCCAGACAGCGCTGAGGTGATGAAAATCGCCGGACCCGAAGAGCGTATAGGGCCGGAAATCGGCGGCATGTTTCGCGGCAAAGGCGTCGACTTTCGAAGCAGAAGTAATGAAACGAAGGCCTTTGGCTTCTGGGCGAACATCGACGACGGGAAGGTTGAAGCCGTGGCCCTCCGGAATGAAATCCCAGGCGTCGTCGGTTTGGAAGAAGACCTGGTTGGTGGCCGCCATCAGGAGTTCCGTGGTAGCCGCCGCTGTCCCAGCGGCGGTGCCTTCCTAGCGACGTTGTTCCCATCTCCGCCGCTGGGACAGCGGCGGCTACCACGGAGGAAAATCGCGCGCGCGGTCAACTCACCACAATTCATGCGCGTTGGCAAACTTGCGGATCATCGGGTCGTAGCGCGTCGGTTCCAGGTAGGGCACCACGACGCGGAAGAGCGGGTTGATCCAATTCCAGGCCGTGCGGACGTAGAGATCGAGCGGAACGAGATCATGACGCAGGTGATACTTCGGCTCGTAATTCAGCGGGGCGCTGTAATAGGTATGGTATTTATTCTCGATCGCCCAGGTGACGATGTCCCGGAAGGTGACAAAATAGAGGTGGTGTTCGAGCGCCACTTTGTAATCGAGGCCGATGTAGTGATCGCGCAGGACGCCTTCGTGACCGGCGCAGGAACTGAAGGCGACGGCCTTTCCGTTCTGCCGCCAGATGAAGAAGAGCGCCCGTTCGCTCATGCGGCGGCTGATCTGTACGAAGTAGGATTTGGTCAGCTCCTCGAATTTATACTGCGACCTTTCGAGCACCTGCTGATAAAGCGGAAAGAGCTCGTCGATGTGGGGCGTGATGTCGGAGACCACTTCCATCTCCACCCGCGGCCCGGCGGCGGCTTTGCGATATTTGCTCCGGAGATTCTTCCTCGTCTTGTGGCTGAGCCTGGTCTGCAAATAATCGTCGAAGCTCTTGAAATTGAGGTCGAGCCGCGAACCCGGCATGCTGGGCACCCGCGCATACCCGGAACGGCGCATCGGGCGAAGCGATTTGCGATAGCTCTTGGGGAAATCCTTGAGCACGATCATGGCCGCCTTGAAGCCGCGGGCCACGGGATGCAGCGCTTCACTCAAGGCCTGCGCGACCCACTCGACGCTGCCGGTCGCTCGGTCCCGCACGAGATGCCCCTCGCCGGCGGAACAGCCAACCATGAGCATGCGCATGACCAGCGTGGAGGGAAAACGGCGGCGGATTCGGTCCATGACCCGGCGGAGCGCCTGCGGCATGCCCGTAATGAGATCCTGCTTCACGATGAGAAAGGGTTGAATTGCGCGCGTCCGGCCCGAATGGTCCTGGAGCAGGAGATAATAATGCTCGAACTGATGTCCCAACGCATCGTGGGTCAGCTCATAATAGCGATGATCGTTGGCTTGATGTTGCAAGCCCGCCGCCCAGGTTTCAGCATCGGCTTCCGGAATGCGGCTGGCCACGACCGCCCGGCCAAATGAGGTCGCCACCGATATGACGGGAGAAGCCTGATCGCTCGCCTTGCGCGAGATCGAGTCGAGATGAAGCCCCATCCCCGCGTAATTCGCAGAGGTGGTGAGACAAGCTTCCTTGGGCATAGGCGAAGAAACTAGAGAGTATCAGATTAAAATGAAGTTTATTCCGGTGACGCCGTTTCCAACGGCATCATGATCAGAATATTACAATTGCAAAAGCCTACTTTCCAAGTGTCCGCTTTGCAAGTCTGCCGTAATTGGTTTGGAGACCGTGGGTTGAGGGATGGGAGCGCACGGACGGCTCTTTCCCGGCAGCTTAGGGTTGCGAAAAACAAGCGCGAGAAGCGACCGCTGCGAGAGCTGCGCAGGCCTTCGCCGGTTACCTCTGCAATTCATCCCGCACCGCCCCCGGCAATGCCCGGGGACCGGAACCTCCCAGCCGGATGTCGGCGGCTTCCAGGCGGCGGATGAGATCGAGCACTTCGGCGCGGGCATACGGGCCACCCGCCGCCGCGCAAAAATGGGTCCGGCAACCAAAGGGACGGTCCCGGTAGATCATACAGGCCCCGTTTTCGCGCAGCATCGGACACGCGCCATCCTCCCGTTCCGGCATCGCCTTTCTTCCCGAAGCGCGCAAGGCCCGCGCGGCCAGGACCGCCTCGCCCCGCGTAAGTTGCGGCGTCCGCCCCGTGAGCTTGAAATGGCAACACTCGGTGAGACGCGTGCAGGCACGCCCGACCGGACGGCTTTCCAACTCGCGATAAACGGCGCGGACTTCTTCCAGCGCCTCACGACGCAGCGTCTCGGCCGCAGTGGGCGTCCGGGAATGTTGTCGTGATTTCATCGTGCTTTATACTGCCTGACCAGCGGCGTGACCGGAAGCCCAGGCCCACTGAAAATTATAACCGCCGAGCCAGCCCGTGACATCGACCGCCTCTCCAATGAAATGGAGTCCCGGCACTTTCCGCGCTTCCATGGTCTTCGAGTGCAAATCGCGCGTGTCGATTCCGCCCACGGTCACCTCCGCGGTGGCGTAGCCTTCCGTTCCGGCAGGCCGCAGCGTCCAGTTTTCCAGCCGCTGCGTGACTTCGTCGAGCTCCTTTAAAGAATAGTGGCGCACCGGCCGCGGCGGGCCAAATGAGACCGCCCATGCCGACGCAAAGCGTTCCGGCAAGCGCCGGGCCAGGAGAGTGTCGAGCCGCAGACCCGACTGGCGATTTTCGTCCAGCCATACGCGCGCGTCGCCCTCGGGAAAGAGGTTGAGGCAAATTTCCTCCGGCGCCCGCCAGTAGGAGGAAACCTGGAGCATGGCCGGACCGCTCAGGCCGCGATGCGTGAATAAAAAATGCTCGTTGAATTCGACGCTTCGGCCACGGGCGGTCCCGACCCGCGCCGAGCAGGGCGCGGAAACGCCGCTGAGCGCACGGCAAAAATCGAGCTCCTCTCCGGTGAACGTGAAGGGGACGAGTCCCGCGCGGCCCGGCAGCACGTTGAGGCCGAACTGCCGCGCGATGCGGTAGGCGAAGTCGGTCGCGCCCAGCTTGGGCAGCGAAAGGCCGCCCGTCGCGATGATGAGACGCCTCGCGGAGAAGGTCTCGCGCGTCGTTTCCACCTCGAACGCGCCATCGGCGGTAATCGGGCGAACCTCGGCGACCTCCACGCTCGTTTTAATTTCGACGCCGGCATCAGCGCATTCGCGCTTGAGCATCTCCACGATCTCGCGCGAGCTCCCATCGCAAAACAACTGGCCCAGCTTTTTTTCATGCCAGGCGATGCCATGGCGCTCGACCAGCGCGAGGAAATCGTCCGGCCGGTAGCGCGCAAGCGCCGATTTGCAGAAGTCGGGATTCGACGAAAGATAATTTTCCGGCCCGGCGTGGATATTGGTGAAATTGCAGCGTCCTCCGCCCGAAATGAGAATCTTTGCGCCGATCCGCTCGCCACGTTCCAGCACCACGACCGATTTTCCCCGTTGTCCCGCCACGATGGCACCCATCAAACCGGCCGCGCCGGCGCCGATCACCACCACGTCGGTCATTTGATTGGAGGAACATCGACAGGCGAGCCCGTCGGCTTTTCCCTGATCCATTCCGTTGGGGCCAGGAGGAAGTCTGACCCTCCGGAAAGGAGATGCCGGTCGCAGACGGCAAACAGTTCGCGCAGCGTCATCGTCGGCTTAAGCTCGGTCCAGAACGCGTCTGCATCGTGACCCCTGCCGATGCCGGGCGCGATGAAGCCGAGATACTTTTTCATTTTGCCGACATGGCCCGCGTCGCGAATCCCGGGCAGGCGCGTCTCCTGATCAAGGCGCTCGATATAGTTTCTCAGATCGAGCAGCGTCGGCCGCGTGCGCACTTTTCCCTCCGTCCAGGCTTCGCGAATTTGCGCGAAGATCCACGGGTTGCGAATGGCGCCGCGTCCGATCATCAAGCCGCGCGCGCCCGTCGCTTCGACCATCCGCCGCGCCGATTCGACGCAGCGCACGTTGCCGTTGGCGAATACGGGGCAAGGCATGAGTCGCGCGGCGCGCTCGATGGCGTCTACGTGGAGAACCGGCTTATACATTTCGCGCACGGTGCGGCCATGGACGGTCAAGGCGTCCATGGGATGACGGCGAAAAAGATCGAGCAGCGCGGGAAACTCGTCCGGCGAATCGAAGCCAATCCGCGTTTTCACGGTGAAACGGAGATGCACGGCGGCACGTACCTCCCGCATGATCTCGTCCATTTTTTCCGGATGCCGGAGCAATCCGCCGCCCGCGTCTTTCCGGCAAACGATGGGAGCCGGACAACCGAAATTGATGTCGATGCCGGCGATCTTGCGCTTCTGCAGGTCGAGCGCGGTACGCCGGAGCGCCTCGATGTCCTGCCCGATCATCTGGGCAATGACCGGCTTGCCGTCCGGGTTCTCATCGATGGACCGCAGAATATGCTTTTCGGGCCGTGAATCGCGGTGCACCCGAAAATACTCGGTGTAATAGACATCGGGGCCGCCATAATGCGACATCACGCGCCAAAACGGCAAATCGGTGATGTCCTGCATCGGGGCCAGGATCAGCAATGGCCGGGTTTCGGGAAGAAGATCGCGCATGATCAAGCGCAAAGGCTATCCGATTTGGAGGTGGCCGTCGACTAGCGCGAAATTGCGTGGTGACGGCAATTCCTGTAGCCCTATTATAGTATTCGTCGATCGAACCGGTACGAGGTAAGCTTTAGTTAACCTAAATTGGAAATGCACGCTAACGCACCCAATCCGCGCAAGCAAAAATGGCATGAGAGGTTGCAGCGGTCCGGTTACTTTTTTGGCGCGATCCTGTTGCATTTGATTCTTTTCTTGCTGGTCGCCACACTGGTGATCTGGAAAGCGCCCTCGGAGCCGCCCACGGAGGTCTTTCACGGCGTGGCCGTCAAAGTTCCCCCGCCGCCTCCGGCTCCGCCACCATCAAGCGGCGCAGCGGCGGCGAATCCTCAATTTGAGCCGCAGCCTGTCGTGGTTCCGGTGGCAACGCCGACGCATACCCTGACCAGCTTCAATAATAATTTAACGGTCGATACCTCCAAAGTTTTGGACCAGTCCCTTAGTCATCTTAGCCAGGCGATACCGCAGGGCACGGGCCTTAACGCCGGGCCCGGCAGCGGCCTCAGCGGCAACGGAGGAGGTTATGGAACGGTGGGAAGCGGGACTGGTTTCATCGGTACCCTCTACGATCTGAAACAGACTCCCGACCTGAAACCAACCGATATCGCCGAGAGCCCGATCGAGCTCACCAACTCCCAGCGTCAGCTCACCTACGCTTGGCAAAAGTTACCGGGGACTCAAAACGGGCTCAAACTGCTGCGCTCCTTTGTGCAGACTTGGGATATGGATCTTTTGAACGGCAAGTATTACCAATCTCCGAATATCATGACGGCTACGCAAATTTGCATACCAACCACACCCTCCGTAAACGCCCCCGCGGCGTTCCACGTGGAAGGCACCGTTCACGCCCGCCGCTGGATTATTACTTATCACGCCAAGGTTCTTCCCCCGGATATCGGAGAATTTCGCTTCATCGGCTATGCGGACGACTTCATGGTGGTTCGGATCGACGGCCGAAATGTTCTCGATGCCAGTAATCTCGGCGAAGAGCTGGACCAGGATGCCAATGTTAAGGAAGACGTGGGGATGGCACCGGCCACGAAGGTGCCACTCCGATGCGGCAAATGGATTCAATTGGAAGCGGGCGTGCCCTTTGACATGCAGGTGCTTATTGGCGAAGGACCGGGTGGTTCGTCGGGCTTTTTGCTAATGATCCAAAAAAAAGGCGACGCCACGACCAAAGGCCGTTATCCTGTTTTTCAGTTGCAGGATACGCCTTTGCCTGCTGCCTGGAGTACTTATTTCAAGGGCGCCCCAAAACCGATGGTTTTTCAGGTTGCCCCTTGACTCATTCCGGGATGTCTCCCGGTCCAGTGGCGGTTAATCTTCCGAGATTTCTTTTTCCCTACTTCCCGGCCTTATCGCCAAAAGCGGTAAATTCGCAAACGCTCGGGATAATGCCTTTCGGCCAATCGGTCACCACCAAACGCACTTTGTCCGCCACTACGGGAGGGCATTCGCGATAATCGATCAAGAGATCTTCCGCGCTCTTGGTCCGGTCGATGATCGTCTTCCATTGGCCAGGTGTCGTCTCCGCTTCGATGCGATAGCGAAAAGGCCCCGGGTTGATTCCTTTGCCGGTATCGAGTCCCGTATCCCGCCAGATCACCCGGCAGGAGCGAATCATCGCGGGCTCGGCGAATGAGGACGTCAAGGTAGGTTGCGAATCGACTGCCTCGGGCTGCCACCAGGTCCGCAGATCGTCATCGGCGGCTTGGTCGCCGGCATGACTCGCAATCGATGTCGAACCAACCGTATCCGCAGCCCTGGCCAGCGGACGCCAGCCCGTGTCGGTCGCGCCATCATGAAGAGACCTTTCCGCAGGCAGCCATTGTGGATATTGGGTCGCGCCATCGACCGCCAAATCCCCGTTGGCGTCGATTTCCGCGCGGTCCATTCCGACCCTTCGTTCGAACGCATGCGATATTCCCGCCCGCACACAGAAAAACGCCCAAAGCCTGCCTTCAGGACCCGCGACGATGCATCCATGGCCCGTTCCTGTGATCAGCCCTTCCGTCGTGCGCAGAATCGGATTACGGGTTTGCGGTTGGAATGGCCCCAAAGGCGAATTGCCCACGTAACAACCCATGGCGTAGGTGCTGTTTTCAGTCCCGGCTGCGCTGTAGGTGAGATAATATTTCCCATTCTCCTTCAGCATCCAGGAGCCCTCGATCCATCCCGTTTTCTTTTCATTGTGTTCGCCCACTTTTTCCCAGGGAAACAAATCGGGCCGAAAGAAAATAAGTTGGATCGGCGGGCTGATCATCCGGGTGGGATTTTTGGAATCAAGCTCCGCTCCCCAAATCCCTCCCGACGGAGTGCAACCCCAGTAGAGGAAAAGCCGTCCCTGGTCAGAAAAGAGCATGGGATCCATTACCAAGGGCGCTTTGGAGTCAGCGGGAAGGACAAGGGGGCCCAAGTCGCGATAAAAACCAAGAGGAGAATCCGCCGCATAGAGATCGGACTTGCAGGCTATCAGCAGGTAGCGGCCTTCGTGCTTGACGACCGTAGGGGCGTAGCCAACGTCCCGGATATTCAGGGGACGATGCTGCCAGGTTCCACCTTGATCATCGCTCTCCCAGGCCATGTCGGCAGAGGGATAAAGGTACCATTTGCCGTTCTCCCAGAGAGCGGTCGGGTCGGCCAGTTCCCGAAATTGCTCCTGATAGCCGCGCAACCATAGCCTCGAAGTCGCTTTTTCACCGGGCACAATATCTCGCGCCAATCGGCCAATAGGATAATCGGGCAATGGCAAAGGATTGCAATAGGTCTTGGGACTCTCGTTTGAATTTTGCGCCGACGCAGTCGCGACAGAAACGAGCAATAAAAGCAGTGAGCCGAGAAAGTTTCTGAGATACATGGACTGACAAAATTCTAAGTAGAAAAATGTCTTCTGAGAAGCTTCGCCTTCGCGTCCAATATTGGCCTTGTCAGGCCGATCAAGCCATCTTAATTCGTCACCCCGGGCACCATCACGTTTCCCAAGGTCGGTTTGACCTTGCTAATCTCCACTATAACCAGTGCACCAACATCGCCTCGTTCGATTTGGAGCCGGTGACGGGAAGTCCGTAGAGCTTGCGGCGCCAGGATAGCCTGGCGCCGCTGCGCGGGACTGGATCGTAGAAAGAGAGCGTCAGGGATTGGTGATCGAAATGTTGTCGATCGTCCCGGTCGTGTTCACCGCGTTGTTCGTGCTGGTGGTCACCAGTCCGACCATGAAGTTTCCACTCATGCCCACGCTTCGGGACGATATCTGCGTCCAGCTCGTTCCATTCGTGGAACGATAGGAGTAGGCGCCCCCACTTGAGTAGACCAACTTCAGCCAGATGGGCGCCGTAATTCCGCCGACAGTGCTCGTGCCTGCGCTTCCGCCCGCCGCGCGCCACTGCGCCACGACTCCATTGCTGGGCGTGACCATCAATGAGGCGTAGTAGGAACCGGCCGCGGTCGACTGCCGGACCATGATGCCTGCGCCTGCCCCGGCGTTTGTATTCTGGATGCTTTCGACCTTGGCGATGATGGTGCAATTGGACGATTCCGTTTGCGTGACCGAGGTGAACGCATCGGCGCTGCCGCCGATGCCCGCCCCGGAGCCGATCAGCTGGAAGAGCCCGGTGCTTGGCACGGTTGCACTGCCCGTTACCCCCACCGCGCCGACGTCCGCCGCCGTCCACGGGCTCGGCACGTTCTGCACCGAAGTGTTGGTGAAGGTCGCCGCGCAGATCTGCGTATTGTCATGACTCGTCACGCACAACCCGGCATAGGCATTCGTCGCCATGCTGATGGTCTGCGAAGTACCTAGCTGCGTCCAAGTCACGCCGTCCGGCGAATAGTAGCCCGAGAAGACATTCCCGACGCGCGTCAGCTTGACCCAATAGGGGGCGGCGACTCCCGAATGTGACACGTCGCCCGTACTTCCGCCAGTGGTGGAACGCCACTGGAAACTAACCCCTTCGCCGGGCGTCACCACCATGGCGGCTTCCGTCGCTCCGGCAGCCGTGGTCTCGCGAATCATCGCGCCGGCCTTGGACCAGCCATTGGCGTACGACACGCTGGTGACCTTGGTCACGACCGTCGTGTCACCGGTGACCGGTTGAGACTCGAACCGGAACGCATCCGCGCCCCCGTAGATGTCCGCCCCCGATCCATTGAGCTCGGTGACGTCGCCCGTCTGGCTGTCGCTTCCGGTGAAGCCGACCGAGCCGATATCCTGCGTCGTCTCGCCGGTCGGCACATTGGTCGTGCCGGTTACCGTGACTGTAATGATCTGGGTGGCATGGAGCGGAGGCGTACCATTATCCGTCACCGTGACGGGCACCGTGTAGTTGCCCACCGCCGTCGGCGTCCAACTGAACGCGCCCGTGGTCGGATTGATGTAGGCTCCGGCCGGCGCGCCCGATCCCAGGCTGAAAGTCAGGGTCTGCCCGCTATTGGCATCGGTCGCCGTGGCCGTGAAGTTCACCGAACCCCCTATGGCCACCGACTGGTTGCTCAACGTTCCGAGCACCGGGGCCACGTTATATGGGGCCAGATTGAGGGCGAACGCGCTCTCCACGATCTCGAAGTTGTTCGTCCCGGTAAAGGTGCGCTCCGGAAGCACCTGCTCCGTGCTGGTGGTGCCGTTAATCACATATTGGTGGTCCCGCGGGAAGCAGACGTTATACGCTCCACTGTCGACCTCCACGTGATCGATGGGGAAGAGCTCGCTAATGCCCGTCACGCCGTACCCGTTAAGGCTCGGGTGAATGAGCGAGAGATATTTGCCCTGCAGGGCCGTGCCCGTCGGTAGCGGGACCGACGAGATGAAGGCGTTATTGGTTCCTCCCGTCGCAATGCGCGTCTCTCCCGTGATCGAACCTGAATAGTAGCAAGTCGTCGCCGGCGTGAACAGATGTCCCGGATAGCTGAAACTGCTGGCCCCCATGGTCCAGGTATGGTCGTTGCCGGACTGGCTCATCCATTCCCCGATGCGGCCCGTGAGCGAATACTGCCCGTCTGCCGTCGAAATCGTGGTCGACCCTGAGGTGACGCCCGCTACCGACGGGTTGTACATGTTGACCAGAATCGTGTCGACCCGTCCGCTCGAGAACGTGATCTGGATCGCCGCCGAGTCGAGGGCATTGCCCGTCATCGGCAATTGCGTCACCGCCGTAATATTGCCCACCCCGCCGTTCAGCGGTTCGGTCACAGTCGCGAACAGGCTGTCCTGCGTGCCGCTGGTGATCCGCCGACGGATGATCGCCGATGGCCGCGTGGCGTAGTTCAACGGCTCGTTGTTGCCCGCGCAGTAGCTCTGGCCAAAATAAAGAGTCGCCGAGCCCGGGTTCGTCACCCAGGTCCGCACGTCGTGATGCGCGGTCGAGGTATCCTGGTAGGTGAAGTTGAAGTTACTGCCAATGGCGCCGCTGCTCATGTTGACGAAGTTGCCGTAATAGGGCGTGCCGGAGGTCGCGTTGTAGGTTCCGATCTCGCTGCCTTCCAACAAGGGGTTCGCGCCCGACATCGGCGTCACCGCCAGCGTGGTCGTTCCGGTCATGGAGTAGTTGATCGCGCCATGGCGCACGTAGTCATGGGTCTGACCGCCGGTCACCCGGAAGACGTCGACCACATAGGGACGGGTCAGGTCGGCCGTGTTGAGGATCATGATCCGCTGATAGCGGCTTGCCTGCGCATGGTAATAGCGCTGGCCGTCGATCTCGGTCACCGCGAAGCCGTTGTTGCCCGGCTCATACATCGTCAGGTTGCCATTTCCGTACGTACTGGTGTTCGGAATGCCCGCGACCATTGGATCAGTCCGGTCAATCACCACGGAATTGTGCTCCAGGAGTTGCTCAGTCCATCCGCGGAAGGGGGAGCCGTTAAAGTAGCGCATATTGTCCACCGGTTGCGCGCCGAAGGCCCAGAGAACGAAGGCGGTGATGTCCGACTTCATATGGTTGCCGGTGCCGGGAAAGTTCTGGTTCACCTGGACCGCCTGGGTACCCGTGCCCGCGCCCATGGAGACATGGCCGTAGGAGGCGACCACCGCGGAACTTCCCGCATTGCTCGGAGTGACCTCGACCGCGTAGGGCGTATCCCCAAAGGCCGGGAGAACACCGTCCGGCGTCCGGATCGAGTCCCATACATCCGACCCGTAATTAAAATAATTTTCATTAGCCGTGCAGGCACTTTGGGTCGCGATCAAGGCGGGCGTATTTGCCGGCCAGGTGTTAAAATAAGCCAAGGTGTCTTGAGCCACTGCAGCCAGGGACCCCAAATAATTGTAGGAATAGGCGAGCCCTTCCGCGTCCACGTTGTCCCGGTCGAGGTGCAAGATCGCGGCGCTCATGTACGAATTATTATAGCTGATCCATGAGGAAGGAACGACAGTGGTACCGTTGGCGGAATCCTGAATCGCCTGGGCCACGCTCGGCAGGACAAAGTAGGGTTCCGGCAAGTTGAATTGGGAAGCCACGCCTGCCGGAACGTTTTGCGTGAGGAAGTTGCCCTCCGCACCAAAGTAATTGTCGGCAATGTTTTGCGCGACGTTGTAGCCGCGCTGGGTGCTCAGATCCGCGAGGGCAGGACTGCCGACAATGGCGTCGAACGCCATGACCTCGTTGTAGGTCCACTCATGGGCCAGCCCATTGTAGGTGCTCTGGCGCTGCACAGGCTGAGTTGTCGTCATCTGGAAACTGGGCGTGGCGGGCTCGTAGATGCAATAATTTGCCTGAGTCAGGGGATAGTTGGGAGCCGGCGTGGCCAGCGCGTCAAGGATCACCGCGATACGCCGCGCAAAGGAGTAGAGCTGCCCAGTGGTGCCATTGGAACTATTGTAATAAGTTGCGGTCTGCATGGCGGGCGTATTGTTCGCCCATCCGGTCCGGTAATAAGCTTGTGCCAGGGTGGGAAGATCCGAGTCAATCTGGCCGAATTTATAGTTATCGATCGCCATGCGGACAAAAGTCTGGGGCGTAGGCGAGCCCGAATGGGCATTCCAATAGGAGGCTTGGATGGTATTACCGCTCAAAACCTGAAGACTCTCGGTATATTCAGGATAAGTGGCATTATTTGGGAAAACCTGGCCACTGGGCGTACTGGTTATCTGATTAGGCGTGGTGGCGGACCATGACCAACCGGTGTCCCCAGGCACGGGACTGGGCACGTCGACTGGATCGCGCGGAGGCCCCAAAGGAACAAAGTTCGAGACATAGGCGGAGTCCGAATTTGCATTGATGATCGCTTGGGCCGCCGCATTGTTTCCGTAGCCGAAATTGCCGGTCAGCACCGGATGGGTAACTTGCGCGGAGGAGAAAGTCGTTAACGCTATCAATGAAACAATAGCAAAAACGGCTTTTTCAAGGTGAAGGTCGGAGATAACCGTCGATGCGAATATTTGTTTCATTGAGGTATTTTCTGAGAGTTAAGTAGTACGAAAGTGTTATTAACACTTTTTGAATTTTATGCTACGCAATTTTTAAAATAATTGAAAATAGACGATTCTACCGAGGGAGAATCGCTCTACTTTTTTTCGATCGAAGCCCTAATCACCGAACAAACTGTGTTCCCAAATGTCGCCGCAACTGCATCCGCATCTTGCCGACCTTGCACTGCACGATCGCCCCGGTAGCGAGTTCTCCAGCCGATCCCTCCCGCTCCCGTTGTCTCGGACAAATTCCTTTTCCGTTCGACTTCGTCTTTGAAGTCCCGTAGCTTTCGCGCTGCCAGAGAAATCCGTGCGACTTTTTGGAGCTGTGGCCGAGTGGCTGAAGGCGATGGTTTGCTAATTCGATTCCTCGATTTTTGCTCGAAAATTCCTGAACCAGCTTGAGACCGCCTGAGTCGTTTTACCTTTGAAAATGTTGCAAAAGCCAAACGCTTGAACTTGCCTGAGCACGCTCAAAAGATTCGGCGTTTGTACGAAAATTTGTACTTACCGTGTTATGGTGTGGATAGCCATTGCTCTACAGTCTGCTGCACTTCTCTTCCATTTGGTTGCCTTCATCCAGCGTCCCATGGGGAAGGTAACTCTTGGCCTGATGGTCGATGGCTTTACCTCCTCTGGCGTATCTACCGGAAAATAAATTTGCAGGTTCAAACAGATGTGGTTCATTCACCTGTGAGTTTTTTGTTTCATAAAGTTCCGTGCTTAGGACGCCCCGAGTTAAATGCTCGGGGTAAGGCCTAGCGGTCGCGGGTTGTAGCAACCGTTACCCGGTTGCCCTGAAACTGAGTTTTTGAGACAGGACAACTGTGCCCTGCTCTTTCAGGTAACATTATGAAAAATACAGTGGATACACTTCTCGAATTTATCGAGGAGAAAGGGCTCATGCCCGAATTGAAAGTTAAGTTGGAAGCGAAGCCTGACGATCAGGTGAAGTACGCCGACATCAAGACGCTCCTCGGCACGTCCAACAAACGCACGGACGGCTCGCAGTTGCTGGAAAAGTTCGTGGACTTCATGGAGGAGTCCAAGGGCGGCACGGACAAAAAAGAGGGCATCCATATTGACGCCATTACTACGGCTCAACGTGGATTGAAGAAAAACGACGCCGGATGGAAGAAAGCCAAGACGGCTACTCACAACTGGCTGGAAAGTCGCATGGTCGATAAAAAGACCATCAAGGCCATCGTTGGGAAGGTGGAGGGCAAGACCGGCACCTACTACTACATCCCTAATGTACCTGCCGTCCTCAATGCCCCTGTGGCGGCTCCCACTGGTCAGGCGGTGAAGAAGTAAATGACCGAAAGGAAATTGTACACCGTGAAAGAAGCAGCAGAAGCCTTGGCTATGTCCCCTGATACCATCTATCGGCTGGTGAGGCGTCAATTGCTGCACCCTAACCGCTCTACGAGGCGTTTACTTTTCCGTGTGGAAGAGTTGGACGCTTTTGCAGCGGGTAAGGACACGAGTAAGTAACCAAACATGGAGCCGTTGCCTTTTACTGGTGACGGCTCCTCAACTTAAAATTATGAACTATTACACTGATGACCGCAGATGACATCTTCGACAAGGTGAAGGTACTGCTTATTAGAATGGCATTCGATATTTACCGCTCTCAAGCTGGCAGAATAGTTGGATAAGCAGTAGAATCGAGGGTGCATCTCAACTCTACTGCTGATCCGGTTAGCTGTTAGACTCTAAGTTCTAATTCTTCATCCTCCTTCAACTATAAAGAAAAGCTTTAAGCTTGTCCTTATCGAACCTTAAAGAAGTGAGTTTGTTGCAATTCCCATCTACTTCCTTCTTAACAACTGGAGTTCCGTTATTAACGCGATAAAGTGCAGTCGCATATTTACGGTGCTCTACGTTACCAGCAAAAGCTGATAGAAAACCGTAGTCGATGTCAGGATTGTTCTGCATAAAGGCAACGATTCTACCTTCTGCAGAAGTTATCCTTAACGTGCCGTCATAGAAGCTATTGCGAATCAAAGTGGCATATTCCTTAGAAATACCAAACTGACGCTTAGTAAGAGTAGAAATGATACCTTTCTTTTTTGCATGTGCATTTAAAACGGCATCGCCGATTCTTTGTCCTACTAACACTTGATGTTTAGCTTTTGTCATATTATGTATTTTATATTTTCAATGTTTACGTCCTGACACAATCAGGACGTTTCTAGTAATATATCCACTTATTTAAATGATGCAAATGAAGTGATTAATATTTATTATTTTTTGTGGATGCTGGTAATAACTGGTTCTTGAAGTAATAAATCGACAAGTGAAACGGTAATCCATAAAGGGATATTTCCATTTCTTCTATCGAGGATTTGCTGCAAAGCGTAGTGGTATCAGCAATGGACCTGAATAGGTCATCTGGGATAGCTGGGATGACTTTTACCAACACCTTATAATATATAATATAATTATCTTCATTCTACCATATTAAGGGTTGTTAAAAAGCATCCCAAACATCCCAGATTGTCACTTTAGGCTGCTTTTAACCTCCTTTCTGGTAGAGCTTGAGGTTTACACACCTCCCCACGTTAGTGCCAACGCCGGCCTCAACTTGTTTTTTCTAAGCGCAATTGTTCCAACGTGAAACGTGGTACGATCCCAATAAGAGCAGATTTGGTCGCTTTATAAGGTCGAATCGTAACCCTACGGTCCACCTTCCCCTCATCCTCTTCACCGACGATGCTCAAAATTTGTCGATTATGAGCTTTCTCTCCTGGATTGGCCACGCAACCGAACTTGCCATCTGGATAGACGATAAGATGCTCGCCTTTACTGTCTCCACCGTCAAAGGCACATGCAGGGCACTGTGCTTGAATGCTTCCGTCTTTTTTGTGATTTGTGTCGTTTAATTTTTTTAGATTGATTTTCATTTTAATAATTCTCCTGTGGAACGTATACTCCGCGATAACCTTGCTGACTTCTGCCCATGCGAAGGACGCTATTACTCTTACCCACATGGTGAATTTCAAGCATTAGGTCTCGCAGCTTTGAACTAGCTTCAGCGTTTGGCATAGCGTGCCACGCCATCCTTTCGCAGAATTTATAGTAAGCAGCCATCAGCTCAGAATGTGTTAGATCGAATGTAGGCGCAGCTACTACGTCCGATAGTATAAATTGCCTCGCAGAATCACTTTCTCTCATGACTGCGGCAATACGGTCTTGTTGCTTAGAAGTGAGGATATAATCGCCTTTCGCCTTCAATTCCGCTTGATGTAGCATGGCACCCTCGATGAAGAAATTGAGAATACCTGGTCCTTCTTCCGCAATGAGCAAGTTGGCAAAATCTGGAATACGTTCTTTAGGTTTCGGCTTATTGTAATTGATGACAATTAGTCGTCGCTCCCAGGCTTCAACATCTTCATCCAATCGGAGTCTCATGCGCGAGTTGGAGGTGATGGTTACATTGAAATCACCCCGAATTTGTAAAAACCCGCCACCTTTACGCTCACATTGCAGTAGATCAGCCCCGACTAATGCTTTTATCTTGGCCGATCCATCGTTGTGAAGGAAATCAGAGGCAACGTCTTTGCCGGTCAGCAATGTCTTGCCCACATAACCGTATAGCTCAAATCTTTCGCCCAAGTGCTCCGTGCGAAGCTCACTAACATTGCCCACGCCGATAATCGATTCGATGATCGAAATCAGAGTGGATTTGCCACCTCCCGCTGTTCCCGTAAGGAGAAGAAAACGCTGAGCGGTATTTTTACCCATCAGCATGGCACCACCCAGGCGTTGAATGAGCGAAATATCATCCCTGTCCAAAGCGGTTTCCAGCAGTTCGTTGAGGAACCGGGGACATTTAGCCTCTGGGTCGTAAGGAATGGGACTGGCGTTGCGTGACAGATATTCGCTGCTGAAGGTGCGAAACTCAGGAGGTGAACAAGACAAATCAACGATCCCGTTTTGGCAATGGATAAATGGCTTGTCGTGCACAAATGTATCATTTCGTTCCACGTAGCTTTTCAGGATTGTGCTCAATGAAGTAAGACGCTGATTTGTCCGCATCGTGAGTATCCGGCTGTCCTTCAACTCAACCGATGCTCGTTGCAGATCGTCGATGAACAGCTTCTTAATTCGACTATCCGTGCAAAGCAGCCAGAGCCCCGTCAAATCGTCGTATTCGTAGAAGTTGCCCTCCTCATTTGAATAGAGGACGAGATGTTCCTTGGCGAATTTGGCCGCGATGGAAGGTTCGTTGAAGGTGAGGTGATTCTTACCGTCATACTGAAAAGGCGCACCACATTGCTCTACCAGGATGTCGTATTCGTCCTTCATCCGTGGTGGAACCAGATTATCCGGCCATACGATCTCATCGAAGGAGATGGTAATCGGTGTAGTCTCCTTTAACCTGACGTAGGCCATCCCGTTGGGGTGGACCCCTGAAATTACCGTTTGACCGCCATCGGCCCGCCATTCTCCCCATTTGTCCCCATTCAGTTTCTTAACTGTTGTTAATGGCGGATACATACCGGTCACCCTAAACCAGAAATTTCGGCCTCTGGAACCTCTGGTCTGGAGTGTTTCGGTTAGTTTGGGGTTGAGTTGGATAAAAGCCTCAAGATCGGCGTCACTATCGATGTCGATGGTGCATAGGTTGCCAGAGGCATGACCCATTAACACGCCAACGTTACCTGTGAAGTGAGTCAGGTAAGTGGTATCTTCCATCTTATCAATGGTGAAGTTAGTCCAGTCATAAAGTTTTGGGGCCTTTTTTCCTGTAGGAATGGGAAGAAGGACTACATCGTGACCTAGCAACTGGCGAAGGTCGTCAATATCTTTGTAATTCTTACTTTCATGTGGAGGTGCTTCCCCTGGATTAGATAATGTGCCATTTTCCTTGGGAACTGAGTTCTCAAAGAAAGGCGGATCAATATATTCTACTTTTTGTTTCATGGTTTATTTTGGTTGGGTCTCCTTCTAGCTGATGCGCTGACGGTGCAGAACACCAGCTAGAGTGAGTTCTTGTTTACAGTTTAGACGTTCTTTTATAGTTTCGTACCGACCCGGAGTTACTTACGTGCTGTAGTATTCCCTTTCTGACTAAAACACCAACATAGCCGTTAATGGAATTAGCTGATGGATAACCTAATAGGTCTGCTACAATCCAGCTTGGAAAAGAATCGCGGTTCGAATAATACTTTTCGACTAGACGCCAGCCATCAACAATAAGTGAGCATTTTTGCTGATAGATTTCATCTCGTTCCTTTTGTTGGCGCGTCTTCATTCCCTCTGCTGTATCTTCAAGATTCCTTATCTCAATACGGAGTGCTTCTGCGTTTAGTTCTACATATTCTGAGTTTATTATCATATTTATTATTCCGATCAGGCTTGTTTGGTTCCTGATATATAATACTAGTTTACGGAATTCTATATAGCCTGTCAATACCGCCGACATCGATTTTGAGCATTATAGAGGTGGAAAAAAGAAAAAGTGTTGTGCCATATATAACATTGGCACCCGACGTAGAGAAAGTGGGACGTATATATAAATAAGGGATTGAATATAAGAACGAATTCCTATATTATTAAGAGTAAGGAAGGAAGGAAATGAGTACTCAAGACAATCCCAAAACAAAAGCAAGCCACGATAACTCGTTAAGTGCTTATCAAGAAATCGCAACTAATATAACCCCCAGACATCAGTTGATATTGGATGCGCTGGATACCTTAGAGCGGCATGACGTTACCAACATCACGGATCGTCAGATAGCAGAAGCTTGTGGATTTACTGACATGAACTCGGTTCGCCCTCGACTAAGCGAACTTATCAAAATGGGAGAAATTATCGATGGCCTAAGCGTCACGTGTCCGGTAACTGATAAAAAAGTTCGTGTCCTGCATTCTCCAGATAAAGTGGAAGAGTTAATGAGCAAGTCGCAACAGAAAAATGAAGAACAGAGTAACCGATAGGGAAGAAGCGCTATTCGCCTCGAACTTCCCCAATGTTAAACAAGTTATTTTAAGGCCCAGAACGGTCGATAAGATTAATTTCGCAAATTATCCTCGTCCAGCGGTTGTCGAAGAACTGATTGACCAGGACATCAAGCGACAGATTAGCGCCCTCAATGAGCAGTATCGGTTGGAAAAGCGAAAGGTGAGTGGCAAAGAGGCCTACGAAATTAAGATTGGGGTACGTGCAGAGCATCAAGCTCTTTACATCGAAAACTTAATCAAGCTGTCTCTCTGGAGTAAATCTGAGCGCATCCTGAGAATTTTAAGGACTAAAGGTCTTGGACCTGAACCGGACGATTCAACAATCAATCAGCGACGACTGGATTTCATCGCCACGCTTGATTTGAGCAAGTTTCCAGAAGCTGATGTTGGGTCTCCGTTGTATTTGGGCGCAGACACATCAAATGAGGGGTTGAACCCTTTTTCTGATTATACCACAGGCACCTACCTATCGACGGGTACGGGGCCTAATCAATACTTTGAGCTAATCTGCCCTGAACTGGTACATGAGTTTGGTTATCCGTTCTTTGCTTCAGTGAAGGGTGTATGGAAAATAGATGGTTCAGCCAAAGAGTGCGTCATTGGGATCAATACCGATTTCTTTGCGGCTTATTTGGGTGGTGAAAAGCGATATGGGAATGACGTGATATTCTACATGCCAGAATCGAGATTTTATTTTTACGACCCGATGGTCCAGCAATATATTCCTACAACTGAGCAGAAAATACGGCTCGGGCTTTCTTTAACTCTTCAAGAGCGGGCTTGGGGACTTGATCTCGACCAAGCGACCATGATTTTGAACAAATTTAGAAGCCAGGCCGTGTTTGATGATATTCTGGAAAAAGCCAAGGCCATGCTGGCAACCGAGCGAGGTTTCTTTGAAGGTCCGCACGTCAAATCTCGGTTAATCATGGAAAACCAGACGGCGAATACAATTGCCTCGACCGTAAAAGCATTTATCGAGTCCCAAGTTGCTGTGGATGAAAGTAACGTGCTCACCATTTCTGAGTGCGTGGCTCAATTGCAATCTTTTTGCCAAGAAAGAGGAGAATCTATTCCCAGCTATAAAGAGGTTAAGGTGGTAGTTCAAATGAAGATGCGAGAGGTTTATGGTAAGGGCTTACGCAACGATCTCCTTCTGGAGGACAATCGGTGTGTAGCAGGGTGGAAAGGCCTAAGATTGGATCATCAGGTGGCGTAGTAGTCAGAATCCGTAATTACGGAGAATCCGTTGAATCCGAACCATCGCTCACCAGACCATAATAGAGTAATTTGACCCCTGGAGTCAGCGGGCGAAGAAAGTTCAGTTTAATTTGGCAACCATTTTATAGCAAACTCCATAGGACGTAACGTTTGGCAACTTATTTTCGGCGTAACACTGCAGTGAATCCTCCATCTTAACGATTTGTTTTAGAAGTTTTATCTTCTGTTTGGGATCCACCGCCTTATAAAACTTGGCATTGAGCTTCTCGATTTCTTCAAGGAGCTTATCCAGACGCAGAAACCGATAGTTAGATCGAGCTGTTGAGAACATGATATGAGCTTATGTAAAAAAGAGAATTATATAGGTGCGATACTGTGCCTTGAAATCAGGTTTTAATTACCTGATGAAAGACATAAGGCGACAGTTTATTATGAGAGGTGATTGTTCGATAAAGTTCTCTTAAGCTCACCCTGTTACGGCGATAGTGGTAGATTTATCGAATCAGGTGAAGAAAATGATAAAAATTTCTTTTCAGTCTCTCCAGGCTTTGCCATCTGATCAATCTTTTTACCTATCTGGCTCTCAAGCTCAGAACGTAATGTCTCGAACTTTTCATCCAGTGAAGGTCCAAGTTTTTCCATCACCCTTTTCCAGGCCGCAGCTTCTCCCTCCGCGTATGCCTTTTCTTCGGGTGTCCTAGCACTAACAGCCTTTGCCTGAGCCGCTGATTCCTGTGTCTTTACAAAGTCTTCCCTGTCACGCGACCAAGTTTTTAAAAAATCTTTAAACCGTTCGAATAACCATGTAGCAACGGCTGTAGCTACATTGGTAACCAGAGCTAGAATAATGGGCCATATTTTGGGCCAAAGATGTTTAATGAACAGCTTAAAAAGTTTTTGAATGATCTGGTTCATAAGGCGTTGTTATCAGTGGTTCGTGCGTTTGATCATCATTACCATGATGCCAGAGTCAATTACGGTACCCGCCTTTCTGGCCTGAGTTCATCGCCCCCCTTGGTTAGGTAGAAGTTCATCGGCTACGACTCCAGGAGATGCTTCCTTATTACGCTCAATCAGAGCGTACTTGCAAGCTGTAATTTCCGGCAAAATAAGGAAGTGGACGAATTGTGCCGACTTGGAAGGAAACTTGCCCAGTGTCGAGCTGGGGCCGACCTTACTCAGGAAAAGGCCGCAGAATTCGCAGGCATTACCCTTCGGTATTATCAAGATTTAGAGGCTGGTAAAAAAGCTCCTTCATACCTGACGCTTCGCCGACTTGCTGCCGCCTATCGAATCAAAAGTTGGGACCAACTCATCCCCTAAAGTTGCTCCAGGTCGTCAGCCTTGATTTTTATATCTGGGAATTGCTCTTTGGGCATCTTAGATTCGGTGATTCCGCAGTTGACTCCATGAGCCCATTCAAGTAGGGTTTCGCAGTAAGAAATCCTGCGCTCCAAGTAACCCACACGACAGACGACCTGGTTGTCCGTCAAAAAAACGCGCACCAACACGGGACCTGCTTCATAAAGAAGCGGGGTCATTCTCGTGTTTAATTACTTGGAGAAAATATGTCGAATAAAACTAGCAGCGAAAATAGCGGGCTCCCTGATTCTTATAATAGTAGAGCGGAACTTGAGTGCATTCTGGATAGAATCCCCTCAGGCACCATTACAGGCGAGCAAAAATTGGCGGTACTTAGAGCCATGGAAAATGCCTGGGATTCTTTTATTGGTTCCGACGACGAGTCTACTTGGTCATCAAAAATTTATCGGGCGGAAAGTCTGCAATGGCAACCTCCTCTACTCGAATTTATTTTGGAACGCCATGGTGCGACCGTTAACGGTTCGACTCGAGCCGATAAGCACTATTGGAGGGTTAATGTAGAGACGGGCGAGGCAAACATCTACAAACGCGGGAAACGGCAACTGGAACCAATTTCTCGCCCCCTGAAGGTGGAACCTATTGCTGAAAAGGTTGCGGATGCCATCATCAATCATCGAGAAGAGCCGTGGTTGACCTGGAAGGATTCCTCCCGCGTGCAGGTGAAAATCAGTTTACTCATCCCAGATACCAACCCGCAGACGACCAGCGCTCGACGCAAACGATTTCGTAGCGCACTTGCCGAGCTTTTGAAGATTGCGGGCTGGACGGAATTAAAACCTAATTCCTACCAATGGAATGAGGTCACGAGGCCTAACCAAGTTGACGTTTCTAAACTCCGTCCAGATGATTGACGTCCTTAGAGCCTGATGCCCGACCGGCCATGCGTTAAAAGTTAATGGCCAAGTTTCAGCAAATCATTTCCATTGTTCGAATTGTGTCGCAAAGAGTGTTTGTGGTTTTAAGGCGTTGAAGCAAGTTGCTCCATCCAAGCGATGACTAAATCAGGATGTTCCCCGTGACGCCCTCCAGAAATGACTTCAGTTGAGTAATCCACGCAATGGTTGGATTTCAAGAGATCGATTGCTTGCAGGTTTTGCGCGGCAATATCCGATGAATCATGGGAGCCCCAAATAAGCTTAATGGGTTTTTCGGACCACTTCGAAATGTCCAAATCATAGTATTGACCAGCGAAATTGGCGCTTTGAAGAAACAGGCCCTTAAAAAAATCTGGTCGTGTCGTGCCCAGGTACCAGACGGCAAATCCACCACCACTTACGCCGCTCATATACACATTGTTTTTATCATACTGCAAGTTGTGTTCAATCCACTGCAAGCAATCCTTGAAATAGGGAGCATCCTCAGTGATGTACATCGAACTGGCCGAGGATAAAAAAGTCGGGCATGCGATGGTAAAATGGTGTTGTTTGGCTAATTCAACCCAACCGTTTATTTCCTTAGGGCCAGACCCACCGTTGCCATGAGCCATCATCAATAACGGTCGGTCAGCGATTCCACTGGATGGATACACTGCCATTTCGTTAACGTTTCTTTTCTCACCTATAGTAACGATAGCTACTCCATTCGCATGAAGCTGTAATTGTTCGCTCGCCATCGAAATCTGAGGAACAAAAAAGAAAGAAATGAGAGCAAAGCGATCAAGGATGTTCATGCGGTGAAGAAATAACATTCAGGTTTGCGACAATGACAAAAGGCAGGTTCATTGCGGTGGCGGTTTTATATACATCGATCAGGGATGGGCTTTTCAGAAAGGTCTCGGGAGGGACGCCAAAATGGACGATACGAATGGCTCTTACTTGTGATAGGGAATCCCCCGTTTGAGATAGATGATTGGCAATCCAATCAAGAAGTCGCGAAAGCTGCCCGGGAGATTTGGCCCTCTCCAGTTCGTTCATCAACTGCTGAAATCGAGTTCTTTCACCCAGCGGCGTTGGGGCAAAAAGCAAGTTTTCATCAACGTCATGCCAATTTCCTTTGGTCCTGTCCTGAACTTCGATAAAAAAAATACGCCATCGACTGGGAGGATTTTCAAAGACGCCGCTGACCCGAAAGAGGGGAGCGATCCAGTCGGGATAGAGGGGATAATTACTGCGCATAAGTCCCACCCAGGCAACGGGAACAATCCATAAAAGAACAAAAGCAAGGGGAATGAATCTTTTTAACATTGAGGCGGGTATGCACCGGAGATACCATCCTCCTGCCGTTCCTACAAGACTCCCAATGCCCAGAAAAGCCAATCGCACCGTCCCACTCTCATGGATCATGGCCCTTTTGGGGCTCATCATGCTCGCAGGGGGAAGCATTTATTTGCTGCGATCTTTCCTTTCTGATCCGTACCGAGGAATTCCTGAGTTACCTGTCAGCCAGTATGTGGATAATTCCCTGAGCTTTCGGGGTAACACCTACAAGGTAACGGGACGAGTGGAAAATCAACTTGGTTGGTCGGACAAAGCAGGAAGGCTTTTTTCCTTTGAATCTGAAACAGACGGAAAATCCTTTCATGTCGGCATTCTGCTACCTTCTGACTTGAACGAGGTAAACGTCCAAAAGGGACAGACCTTTGAAATCAAGGTAAAGGTGGCAGATAAGGGCCTTCTCCAAGCGGTAGAAATTCGGAAAGCCTGACCCATGAAAATGCGTGCCCATATCATTTTTGCATTCGTCGGCTGGGTTGTAGTTTCCTCATGCGTCCAAGCAGATATCACGACATCGCCGAATTCTACCACACAACCGCTACCTACCGCGCCGGTACCACCCAATACCAATGCGGCTCCGGCAGAGGGGGCGCCTCCCGTTGACGAGGGTACCAAGGCCGAGGTCAAAAGCCTGCTTCCCACCTTTGACCCGAAGACCGAAACGGTAGCTTGGGATGGGGGAACATGGAAGGTTGAGAATAACCGGATCTTTCGCAGCCAGTTTGTAAAATATTTGAACGATCCGGAAGAAACAGACAAGGCCAGTACGCAATATGAAGCTGTGCTTTCGCACGGTGACCCAGAATACGTACGACACTTCTATCACCGTGTCTCCGCTCACCGGCTCTCCCCTCCAGACCAACTACCTGCTCAAGACGATCAAGGACTACGGGAGCGGCAAGCTTAATGCCACCACCCAGTTTACCTACGATGCTTACGGGCATGTGGCCAGCCTGGAAGACCCGAATGGGAATACGGCGACGATTGCGACGAATGCCCTGGACCAGGTCACGGAGGCGGATGGTCCGCTGGGCGAGGTGGTGCAATATTTCTACGATGGGGAGGGGCATGCGGTGACCAGCCAGAAGAAACTGGGCTCCAGCGAATGGCAAAAAGTGGTGAATGTTTACAATAGCTTTGAGCAGCTGACGCAGACGCATGCCTACACCAATTCCAGTTCCTATCTGACGACGAGCTACGCCTATGACGCCAACGGCAATCAAAACTCGGTGACCGATCCGTTGGGACATGCCACGAGCCTGGTCTTCAATGAACGAAATCTGCCTTATAAAAAGACCGACACCCTGGGCAAGACCACCCAGACCGCCTTCGACGCCAACGGCAACACATCGACCCTGACGGATGAACGGGGCCATGTGACGACCTACACCTACGATGGCTTGGACACTCTGGAACAAAAGACCTTTGCGGATGGCAGCTACCAGACGTGGAAGTATGACGCGGGCGGACGGGTCACGAGCCAGCGCACGACGGCGGGCAACACGATTTCGGGGACTTACGATGCGCGCAACGAACTGCTGGCGGAAAGCTACCCGGTGACGGGTGGCAGTTCCACGATCACGAATGCGTACGACATTATGGGCCGGCTGCTGACTGCGACGGAGGGAGGGACGTCGCTGAGCTATGGATACGACAACCTGGGGCGGGTGACGAGCTTCACCGACCAGGCGGGCCATGCGAGCAGCTACAGTTATGATTTGGATGGAAATCGGCTCTCGGCGGCCTATCCTACGGGGGTGACGGCGAACTGCGCTTACGATGCCCTCGACCGGCTTTCGACGCTCCAGGACGGCTCGAGCCACACGCTGGCTTCGTACACCTACGACAGCCTCGACCGGCCCACGCTGATCAACCTGGGCAACGGGACGACGGAAACGCCGGGCTACGACCTGCTCAACCGGCTGACCAGCCTCAACAACGCGCTGAGCTCGGTTAATCGCAACTACAGCTACGTGTATGACGATGCCAGCCGGATCACTTCGATCAGCGAGCCGCGCGGCACGATTGCCACCAGCTACAGCGATCGCAATGAAGTTACCGGTATCACCGAGCCCAGCGGATCGCCGTTTGCCGATCAGGCGTTCACCTATGACGCCGGGTTCAACCGAGCCACCTGGACGCTGGGGACGACCACGACCAGCTACACGGCCAATAATCTAAACCAATATACGGCGGTGGGCAGCGCGACGCCGACTTACAATACGGATGGCGGGTTGGCGACGTTCTCGGGCAACAGCTATATCTATGATGCGCTGGGCCGGTTGACGGAAGTGACGAATGCGTCGGGCATCACGCTCTTCAGCTACGATCCGTTCGGACGGCGCGTGAAGAAGGTCGATGAGAACACCGGCGGCACGGTGTTGGCGACCTATGCCTATCACTACGACGGCAGCGCCGTGGCGGTGGAGTATCGTGCGTCGTCGGTGACCTGGACCTATTACGGGGGAGTCTTGCGGACCGACGGCTCCAACAACCAATACTATTACCGGGACGGCCAGGGGAGCGTATCGGCGGTGACCGACAATAGCGGCAATGTGTTGGAGGCTTATGAATACAACGCGCAGGGCTGGTTCCAGATCACCAACGGGAGCGGGACGGTGCTCAGCAGCACGGGAATCGGCAACGATTTCATGTACACGGGCCAACTCTACGATGCGGAAACGGGCAATTACTTTTATAATGCCCGGTATTACAATCCCAAGCTTGGCCGGTTCATATCGAGAGACCCATTAGGTGGGGCTGAGTTTTCGCAGGGGACGAATTTGTATGCCTACTGCGGGAATGACGGCGTGAATGAAAGCGATCCGTCAGGGATGGATGGAAATTGGGTTTATGCGCCAGCCAGCGCGGAATACACTTCTCTTAACTGGGGAAATGGCCCGCTCAAAATTTGGGTGGCGGGTAAGCCGTCGGCTGCCATTGATTCCAGAGGGCCGCAACGGCTTGGTCAGGTTGTATTCTCACCGGGCTTTACTTCGTTCCCTGATCACTACATGACCGATGCTCAAATGGGCGAACTATGGTCGATGGCCATGATGCCCGATGATCTAGGGCCACTTGCCAAACTTGCAGAGGATATTTTGAAATGGCTCGGGCCAGGCGCTAGGATTATTAAAAACGCAAAGAATGATGCTGTTATTATGTCAGACGATAAAAAACTTCGGTTTGATGTCAACAATCCTCACGGGGACGACCCGCACTTTCACATGGAAGAGAAGGGGGCCAATGGGCAATGGCAAGATGCCGGTCCGGATCATAGATATTACTTCGATGACCAATGATTAATATGAAATACTTTGCTGAGCCGGAAAATCTTAAGCCTCGACGCTTTGTGATCGAGCATGATGAGAACGTGGGATTTTATCTCTACGTTTACGAGCAGGACCGCTGCATCCGAGATTACTTGCAGGACACACTGGACTTAGCAATTGATATGGCACTGGAGGATTTTAAGGTGCCTAAGGACTCTTGGAAACGGGTAGTTTGAATCCGCCCGTTGGAATCTATAAATGAGGCGAACCACGCAAGTGGTGAAGCACCGTGGGAATGACCGTCAGACATGTCCCTAACGAGGTTTTAGGGTCATCCATCGGAGCCGATCCGTCCTCAGATGTTGTCACAAATTATCACTTAGCCCGTGGACTTGGAAACAACTGGAAACAAGTGCCAACGGGATTACATGGCAGCCAGGGGATGAAGGCAGGGAGTTGGAGCGAGACGCAATAGGTCAAAGGGGCGACCACGGTGCGGGGCATGAAGTGGGCGTTGCGGGTGTTCCTCGAATGGGCGCAGGAGCGCGAACTGCGCCGCCCCGACCAGGTCACCAGGCCGATCCTCGAAAGCTATCAGCGCTGGCTCCAACGTTACCGCACTTCCCAGGGCAAACCTCTTTCGGTCGCCAGCCAGTTGCGTTACCTTGGCGTGATCCAGCGCCTTTTTGCCTGGTTGTGCCGCAACAACTGGATCATCGCCAACCCCGCCGCCGATCTCGAACTGCCGCGCAAACAAAGACGGTTCCTGCCGAGGGCGTTGAGCCAGGACGAAGTGTGGCGGCTGCTCGCGTTGCCCGACATCAGCGATCCGCTCGGCGTGCGCGACCGCACGATACTCGAACTGTTTTACTCGACCGGGTTGCGCCGCAGCGAAGTGGTGAAGCTCGACTTGCACGACATCGATGCCCAGCGCCGCGTGCTTTTGGTGCGCCAGGGCAAATGCGACAAAGACCGGTTCGTGCCGCTGGGGGAGCGGACGCTGGCCTGGATCGAGCGTTACCGCGAACAGGTGCGGCCCCAGCTCGAAATATCGGCCCAGGAACGGGCGCTTTTTTTGACCGGGTTCGGTGGCCGGTTCAGTCCCGACTCGCTGACCATCTGGTTGCGCGGGCTACTCAACCAGATCGGCGTGGTCCAGGAGGGAAGTTGTCACTTGCTGCGCCACAGTTGCGCCACGCACATGCTCGAAGGCGGGGCCGACATCCGCTACATCCAGCAGATGCTCGGTCACAACAGTCTTGAGACGACCCAGATTTACACCCAGGTGGACATCCGCCAGTTGTCCGAAGTCCATGCCCGGACGCACCCGGCGGCGAAGCTGCCCAGCGTCGCCGAAAGCAGCACCGAATAGACTCGCTCTCCCTCCTTCTTAGCCGCTAAAAAAGAAGACGTGTACTGCCTCCTCACGTCCCCGGAGCATGACCCCACGGCTCGAAAACCGCGTCGGGAAAAATTACTTTTGGAGGGCACAACTTGCCCCAGGAAAACACGGCGCAAGCCGCTGAAGTGCAGCAGGAAAAAGGCTCCGCTTACGGTGAAACCGCGTCGGGTATGGGAGTTGTCGAATACCCCAAATGGCAATCTTAAAAATGTCATACCTCTCTATGAAATGCTCCTTATTCAAGATGCAGCAAAAAAATGGAACCAAGGAAATGTAAAAACTCATCCATGGGCTTTTCTTTCCAACAACTGCAATAAACAGTCCACAGAATTAGAAGGATTTCTAATGGATCTCCTCAGAAACTTGGGCCTTCCCTCCTTCTGGAATATAAGCATCGTAAGTGGTGGGAATGGATTTCCTATTCCAAATATTTTCGAATATACACAAAATGACGTGCTCGTCAGTCCTATCAATGGTAACGAGCTGCCACCTTTCACGCTAGATCCATATAGTGGGAATAACTTCTTTAACTCAAGCGGAGGCGTGGATATGGGAACACCAGATATGTTTAACCAAACTTGGCCCTTTAAGGAATAAAATGCCTAGACTATATTGGTGTTGCTACTTTCTGTTTGCGCTTATCGGCCTTGTATTTGCACCATCAATTACCTGTCTAATAACAGGTGGCCCACTTCAAATAGATAAGCCCACTTTTCTCATTGGAACCGTAATTACTACCGTTGGACTTTTATTTGTTAAAATAAGGGAAAAAAAATATTATCAATTATTTTTGATTTGTATTATCGGTTTTTGTTCCTTCTTTAGCGTATTCTTTTTTGGTATGATTTTAGCACTGATTGTGCGGATTCGTGTTTGGTGCCTTTACGGATAGGTAGAGGAATAGTGCAACCACTGGCAACCGGGATGCCAACGCAACGGTAAAACAAGTCTAGATGCAGCTTCACCGATCAGGCGGGCCCCCTCCCCATAAGTCAGCCCATTTGCTGGTATAATAATTAAATAGAAAGCGTCACCTCTGACGTTTTTTGAACAGCCCCTGCCTCTCCTGAGGTTAGGGGCTTTATGTTGTTAACCCCAATTGAAAGGAGGCCACCATGGCCATCTTCATCGAAGCAAATTATTCCAAAAAGCTGGGACTTCCGGCCTACTCAAGTCATTCTTATAGTGTCACCCTTCGTAGCGAGGTGGCTGATTTGAGCCAGGTCGAGCGCGAGTCAGCCAAGTTGTACGCCATCCTGCAAGGCAGTGTGGATCGGGAGATTCAGGAGGTAGGTTTTATTCCCGATCCCAATGGTCATGGAACGACTCCCCGCCCTAACAAGGGTCCATCCAATGGTGACCAGTGGACCTGCTCGGACAAACAACGCGATCTCATCCTCAAGATCGTGGATGAGCACAAGCTGGATAAGCAGGAAGTGGAAGGTATCGCCAAGGACATGTTCCACAAGCCGGTCAAAACCCTCAATAAGCTGGAAGCATCCGGCCTGATCGAGGAGCTGCTGGCGAAGTACGGGCCTCAAAAACCCAACGGGAATGGAGGTCGTTCCTATCCACGGGGAGCACGGCGATGATTGCCGTGGCCCCAAACAACGGCCACGACATCAACCGTAGACCGGAGGTACTTGCCGAGGAAGTGAGTGCTTCTCGTTTGGGGCTGTGGAGTTCGTGCCGGCTGAAGTTCTACTTCAAGTATGTGGCTCAAATCAAAAAGCCAACTACGCCACCGCTCCATGCAGGTAGAACAGTTCACGCGGTTCTTCAAGCATGGAATCTGGCGAGGTGGAGGGGTCAAAATCGATCAGTAGATGACCTGAATGACCTGTTCATCCAAAGCTGGGATGAAGATCAGTTGGGGCAGGACATTGATTGGAACGGTCAGGAAGCGGAGCAAAAGGACGGGGCATGGAAATTGTTGGAGACGTATTTTCAGCAAACTCCCATTCCATCTGATGAAAAACCCCAGGGCGTGGAAGTGATGCTGGAAGCCGACCTGGTAAAACATGGGTTGCCCAGGCTGATTGGCATCATCGACCTGGTACGTGCTGGTGGAAAGATTGTGGATTTCAAAACCACAAAACAGACACCAGACCCCGAGCGAGTTGCTCATCAAACCGAAATCCAACTCACCTGTTACGGCATCCTTTACCGGGAAGCTACAAGTGAGACGGAATCTGGCTTTGAGCTCCACCACCTGGTCAAGCTCAAGACACCCAAGTTGGTCGTCACTCCATTGGCTCCCATTACTGAGAATCAGCAAACGAGGCTGTTTCACATGATGGAAAGTTACGTGGAAGGTGTCCAGAAACAGGACTTTGTCCCGTCGCCGGGACTCCAGTGCATGTCCTGCCAGTACTTCAACGAATGTCGTCGTTGGAGCTAACCAAAAAACAAAGAAAGGAAAAATAGTTATGCCATTGATAGAACAAAAGCGTCGGTGCAATTTGATTTTGCACTGTGGCGCAAATGCAGTCGAACGGGTGGAAGTAGCTCGCGTGAGCACGCCCAAACAAACCGAGACTTGGACGCCGATTCCCCATATCACGTTGATCGAGACGGTGGAAGATGCACTCAGATCAACTGGACTGAAAATCGGTAATCAGGTGCACAGCCTAAATCAGGATGGGGCCAGGTACTTTGGGTTGACCGAAGTTCATGGTCCTCAAGATGCGGGGGACTACGCATTGGTGTTGGGACTGAGAAACAGTCACGACAAGACGTTCCCCGTGGGATTGGTCGCAGGTGCCAGCGTGTTCGTGTGTGACAATCTCTCCTTTTCGGGGGAGGTTCGTCTGACCCGAAAACATACAACGCATCTGCAACGGGACCTCCCCCAGTTAGTTGCGGGGGGTGTGGGCAAGTTGATGCAACTCTGGATGCACCAAGGTCAACGCATCGACGCCTACAAGAATCATCGGATGAGGGACAAGTCAGCCCACGATCTGGTGATTCGTGCCGTGGACGTGGGGGCCTGCACCAATCGGATGATACCATCGGTCATCAACGAATGGCGTGAACCGTCCCACATCGAGTTCCAGGAGCGGAGCGCCTGGAGTCTGTTCAACGCGTTCACAGAAATCCTGAAAGGGAACCTTGCTGAACTGCCTAAACGAACCGAGGTGCTGCACGGGTTATTCGATACAACGGTGGGACTTCCTACTGCGCACCTGAACTAACCAAAGACGAAATCAAAAGGTGGGTGCGGGCTTCAAAGCTCATGCCCACCTTTTTTCATTTGTAGGAGAACAATGAATCCAAGAAAAATTGCCAAGGTAATCATCGTTATTTGCCGTGGCGTGGCCTGGGTAATCGAACAAATCCTCAAAAAGAATTAGACAGGGGAAAGTGTTCTGTCGTTCGGGGCACTTTTCTTTTAGCTGGCGAGCAACCCAGCGTGCCTTCTACTTGGTCTTTCCTCGTTCTGTTTCTTCAATGATGAACACGTCAGGCTTTTCGATAATCCCGGCGTCTTCCATGGCCGCTTTGAGTTCCTTGGACTTTAGAAATTTGGCTGCATTGGCCGCACTGTCCCATTGAAAGATCAGGCAAAGGTTTTTCTTCTTCTTCGCGACATGCCCAACGATGTAGGAGATTTCACCTCCCGCTTGTCGTTGAGGAAGGAACCCTTCAAATACCTTCTTCCATTTCGGATAGTTCTTAACGCGATGCCTGAGAAATACGGTGACCATAGATTTTTTGGGTTGAACTGGTGACAACGGTAAGAGAGCACCATCGCAGTGCGCAACACTTAACCGCCAGCAAATTCCTGACGGAATGTCTGATTTTGATTTACCCACCAGTAGCGCATATCATGATCGAAACCATAGGGCACTAGTTTACTTCCCGACCAAACAGTACGTCGCCGGTTTCACCTTTTTCAGCCCTTTGACTTTCCTGCCCGTCGAGTAAATCCAGGCAGTGATGTTGGCCGGCTTTGTTCCCACCTTTTCAGCAATGAGTTTGACGTGAGCACCCTTCTTACCCCGCGAGCCCAGAAAATGAAGAATTGCCAAGGTCAGGTTTTTCCTGCGCTTCCGTTTGGTATGTCTGGCGATGGTCATTTTCTTCGTTGATGGCTTCGTCCCGGCGAGAAGCTGCTCACACTCGAAGTAGTTCTGGATTTCCTGTGCAGACTTACCAGCGGCACTCAGACGACCGACCGCCAGCGTGAGTCCAATGATGTCAAGGATTCGGGATTTACTCATGAAAGGGTTGTACTACGATGAAGGGGTTTAGGCAACGCCACGCCCCCAAAATTAAATTGAGCAGAGCGCGATATTAAATGAACCCTTCTGAAAGTCCCTAACCTACCTATCCTCGGCTCCAACGTGGCCGCTGTAACTCACGGTCAGTACTCGTCCCGATTCGTCCACGGTGCAAAAGATCATGAAAATTATTTACGGTGTGTGGGGAAATGTTTGAGATTGATCCGTCTTTGTTAGTCGGGTCAGTGAAAGACCTCGCCATTCTAACTAAATGGGGTAAACCAATCCCATGAAACTACTGCCCCTTGTCCTGTCGTTGTTTCTGGTCCTTCCCGTCATCGGCCAGACCAATGGCCCACCGACGGCCCAAACGTCGCCCACGACCGATCCTACGACGATTACCACGACTTGGGGCAAGGAATACGACGATGTTAAAATCATCAAAGTTGATCCAGACGGCATCCATATAACCTACCCTCTGGGAGTGGCCAAAATACCGTTCACACAACTATCTCCCGAACTTCAAAAACAGTACGGCTATGACCCTGTAGCCGCAAAACAATTTGAGAACGAACAGAACCAAACACAGGCTCAGATTGACGCGGAAGAGGCACCGAAAATTGCTGCGGAACTGGCCAACGAAAAACGACAAGCTGATTCAGATGAACAACAGCGTCTTGCTAAGATCGCCACCGAGAACGCAAAGATACGGGCCGAGGCCGCACAACAGGAAGCAAGTAATCTCAAGCAGCAAATGAAACAAGACAGAAATCATGGTACTGACTATGGCTATAGCAGAGATGGGAATAGCGGTACTTATTGGAATGATAAACGGGAAAATGAACAGGCTGAATTAAATGATGTAAATTCGCAGTTGAACAGTGCGAATCAGCAACTCCACAGTGCCGATAAAGGAACTAACCCAGCAACGCCAAAGAGCTATACGAATGCTCCACCACAGAATTATCAACAAAACCCTTATCAGAGAACGCAACCACAGTATCAACCACAGGTACAACAACAGGTACCGCCACAGGGTCAGCCCGAGAGCAGTTCAACTACCACTGTTATTACCACCACCACGACAACCCGACAGGTAATAGTGCAACCGCCAACTAATCAAATTAGTCCGACTCATTGACCACCCTAGGGGTATCAACTTCTCCCCGGACCTGCCTGTTGATCCCCATCATGCTTCCCGTAATCTCCATCCTGGTCGGACTGATCTTCTTCGTCATCTTCTCACTTCTTCTCTGGCTCATGCTGGCACGACCGAATCAATGGGCACGGATGACCGAGAAGGAGCACGAATTCTGGGTTCGACGTGGGGTGCCCGTTCAGTGGGCTGGAGCCATCCGAGGATTTGACCGAAGTTGGCTGGCGAAGGTGCTTGTGGCCTTAACCGTCCTTTTGGCCGTTATTCTGACCGTCACACCATTTGTGCTGGCATTCATCTCTTCTCACCATGGCTAACAAACAGGGAGCTTTTCTTTCGCTAATTGCATGAAGCTTTCATCCAATCAACTCGACGACCTCCGGGAGTTTGTTACGCAGGTAGGTACCATGCAAAAGTCACGTTTCGGACAACGTGTTCTTAACAAAGGAAGTATCTCGTACCGAACAGGCGGCACTATTGAAGGGGTCGAGTTTGTTGATTTTGACGAAGAGGATTGCCGATCATTTATCCTAAGCTGTCGCCTACTGGTTCAAAACAATGAACGCACTTCCATTCAAAATATTTGGAGGATATTTTCAGAGGATATTGCGGATCAAAAGTGGTTCGTCAGGATCAATCCTCAAAGGTGGATGCTTAATAATTTTCTAAATCAGACCGCCATGGTCACAGCTCCCAATCGCAAGACAGTAACGAATCAGATCGTCTTCGACACTTTCTTGTGGGGCCATTACGCGCATTTAAATCGAGACCATCAAGCAAGGTTGCGTAGTTGGGAACTAGACTCTCGCCAATTTCCTGCCCTGAAAGTCACCTTCTTACTAATACTTCAAGTCCTAATGAAGACATCCGGGGCCATGGCTATTGTAATATCTGAATGGCTGGCACAGGAAAATATAACCTAACGTCGTCTTGACCTCCTCCGCAGTCGCCACACTTTATCCATTTTTTCATCATGGCTGAAGGACAGCATTGGAGTGACAGGGTTCGTGAGAAAATGGAGGCTGCCCACGGCTACCACGAATTGGGCCTGTTTCACGATGCGTGGACGGTACTCGATGATCTAACCCCTGAAGACAAAGCCCATCCCCTCGTCGTTCTGCTTCGACTCGACATCCTGCTGGGAATGGATCGTTGGGATGACGCCGTGGCCCTTGGCACAGGTGCGTGCCGTCAATGGCCAGTCATCGACGGATTCTTCTTCAAAACAGCGACGGCACTGATCGAGCTTCACGACTACCAGAAGGCGAAGGATTTGCTTCTAGCTGGGCCAGAGTCGCTCCAACATAAGGCAACTTACTGGTATGACCTCGCCTGTTGTCAGTGCAAGACTGGAGAGCTTGAGGAAGCAAAGAAGAGCGTTGTTGAATGCTTTGGACGGAGCGAGGCATTCAGGTTGCGTGCCCTGTATGATCCAGACCTTGAGGGGATTTGGGAGTCGCTGTAGGATTTGAGTCGAGCGTCCACCTTTACAGTATGTCACCAATAACTTATGAGTAAGTATACACAATGTAAGAATTGCGGAAATAGTAGCGAGGGTGACACAATCTATAGCTGTAGGAAATGTGGTAAGGTCTATTGTGCTAGTTGCGCAGGCCCCGGCATACCTTTCATTGGCGTGTGGTGTCCAAGGGTATCGTGTGGAGGAGATGGGAATTCTATTGGAGAAATAGAATCAGGCAGTGCCGACGAAGATGACGAGTCGGAAGATGATGATAATGAGGCAAGTGAAAACGACGAGGACAGCGATTTTGTTGATGTGGAAATTAGCCACATTGAGGACTATGTCGCAAAACATTTTGACGATGATGTTAAGGAAGCATTTTATGCAAGTAAACTCCCTGCCTTCATCGAAGGCATGCTGTCAGACCGCCTTAGTCCACATATGAAGAGTGTGTTTAAGAAGTACATATTCACAAAAGCATTTATTGTAGGATGGAATGCCCGTGGAAAGTAATTCCTCCAAAGGCATTTAGTTTTGAGTCGCGGTACTACATAAGTATGTCGCCCGACTTCCAAGCTCCAAGTATATCAGGCATTTGACCACGCTTGGATAGCGTATCACTTAGGTGCTAGGCTCACCCTTCCCGCGCCGTCGTCACATCACTTCTGCACTTTGCGTCGCCATCGTTCTTTTGGTGATGCTGGGCCGGTTCTCCGAGTCCCGTCATGGAATGGCTCTCGTTGATGCCCGACTTCATCATGGATAGCCGGGAGTCATTGGAACTGATTCAAAGGAGCCATGGCATTGCTCACACCCCAGAAGACAGGTACGGTCAAAAATGAGCAAAGCACAGAAGCTGGTGAACTGGGCGAGAACGATACTTCAACGCCATGCGTCACCAAATGGCCTGAACGATCAGAAGGCACTCGCAGAACTACGAAACCTTTTTGATGGCAGTGAACCCGATGACGGCCACGGTACTGCTACTGAACGGGTGAAGCTAGCCAAGGAAACGTTGCAACGTCACAAGGAGAATGCCCTAAACGATCATCAGGCCATGAAGGAGATGTACAGCGTCCTCGACTGAATGCGCCGGGTGATCGAAGTTAGGACGACTAAGTTCTCGTAGACGACATCAACCGTGGAGAGTAGACCAATAATGGCACTTGGTTTAACGAGTGCTCAAGGTCGTTATGAGCCAGGCGCTTGATTCGTATCCGACCGAGAGACCACACTGTAAAATACGCGCCGCTTCAGCCGCATCCGTTAGGCTGCGGCCCAGCATAAATCTGTGCGAGATAGCTTCGCTTAGGAGCAAGATGCCGGTGGATTCGTTGCCGAGACAGTCGATGGCTTGGGCAAACACTTGGCTGCGGTCATCATGAGCAGCACAGCCAAAACCACCAATCCCCAAGGAGGCATTGTAGGCGTATCCGTGGCCCCGCCCGTGCCCGTGATTGTAATCGTGAAGCTCTGCGTGGCGACCGTACCAGCAACGTTGGTGGCTGTTACCGTACCGGAAAAGGTGCCAGCTTGGGTTGGGGTTCCCGCAAGCACGCCGCTCGACGAGAGCGCAAGTCCGGTCGGAAGACTGCCCGAAGTTAGGGCAAACGTAGGAGGCGGATAGCCGGACGCCGTGAAGGTAAAACTATAGGCGTTACCTGCGCTGCCCGTAGCTGGTGGCGGGCTGCTCGTTATAGTCGGTGTGATTTGGATTGAGAATGAAGCGGGATAAGCGTCCAGCCATTGGATGCCGTTAGAGGTCTGTTCCGACAATTGAAGATCGGTCAGGGTCACCGTGCCAGTATATCCAGCCGTTTGGAAGGTCGAAAGATCGAAATAAAGCGTGACCGTTGATGTCCCAACCGGTGCATTAACCATTTGGACGGAGGCAGGGATTTGCAACGTTCCAGTGGAATCCGTCAGCACGCCCGATAGGAGGTAGGTTCCCGAAACGTTGGCGTTGACCAGGCAGTTCACGCGGATCGACTGCGTTGTACCGCTGGCATTGAGGCTTGCCGCTTGGCACGAAAGATTTCCTGCAATAGAGGCGTCTTCCGTCGAAACCGTAAAGCTCCCCGTTGCATAACGGGTGAAGGGCTGGTTCGGGGCGTAGTTCCCCGCTGCGCTATAGGTGACGTAGTACTGGCCAGGTTCCGTGATGTTGGGGAGAATGGCACCATAGACTCCATCATTGGGCACGCCATCGCCATGGAACCCATCGTCAACCAGCGTTTGCGTGTTGACCGTGCCGTCCGGGTATACAATTTGAGCGGTGATTGAGGCAACTGTAATGGGCGTGGGTGGAGTCGCTCCCATATTTAGCAGCGAGCAGCCAATGACCGCTTCCTGGCTATTATGAAAAAAGGAAGCCGTCGTCGGTTGCAAAGCCACGCTCGAATCACCCGACACGAAGAGTTGATAGCCGATGCTGCTTTGTGTTAGCCCCGTTCCATTGAGCGTCGCTGTCCAGTTACCTTGCGCCGGACTCGTGATCGTATAGGTGGTAGAGACGATCCCGCTAATGGAATCAACTGTCTGGACATAGTTCACATTCGGATTGGTCTGCGGTGAAGTGGAGTTTATGCTATTTCCCGAAGGGTCTTTGAGTGTGAAGTTAACCCCTCCCGCGCTGGCAAGGAGATTGAGTGTAACCGTTGTACTTGCGTCGAAGGCGACATTCAAGTTGGTGATGTTTCCTTGGTCAAGAGTTCCAGACTGATTGGAAAATTGCTCTGTGGGTATCGCAACCGTCGTACCAGATGCCTTCTGAAGGCCATTGTTGGCAGCTTTATTATTGATAACGGTCAAAGATGATTTTGCAAGAATGGGCAATTGTCCGGTTTGTAGGATGGTCCTTACCCAGTTTGTGGCCGAAGGAGAGCTAAGTAGAGTTAAGTGGTCTAAATATACGTTAAGTGCGGCTTGATCGGTTAGATTATATGGTCCCATATCTACGCTTGTCACAAGACTATTCCCAAAAGGATCAAACACAGAACTATCGTATTGGCCCGCTACGCTAAATTGGTTTACAACTCCGTCATTGACAAGTTGTGGAGTAAGAATATTACTGCCAAAGATAATCGCTCCGAGAACTTCCAATCCAACTCCATAAGTCGGGTTTTCTGTTGGAAATCCAGACGAACCCCCGGTGCCAGCCATGACGAATACTGGAACCGAACTTGGCCATGAGTAATTCTGGTTGAACTGCCTTCTAACATAACTGGTCGTCATCTGCGACATCGCCGTTTCAGAAACCACACCATCAAAAAAAGTGCTCAATTCAGATGCAATGGCACCTAGCGCAGAGTAAGAATTGGCCGTATTATGTGAAGATATATCGGCATCAGCATAAACAGTGCCTGCATTCGGGGTTCCCAGCATAATTACTAAATTAACCGGGATATTAACAGTCGAATTAGTGCCATTATTAGTAACGGTGAAAGTTATATAACTTTTATTGTTAAGTGCACGTCGTATTATAAGGCCCCCCATACTATGGGCTACTATATTGATAGACGGTGGATAAAAGCCGTTATTATTCTGATATTGCTGAGCTTGGGTGCTTATGTAAGAAAGAAGTGATTGCGCATTTGTGTCAACGTTCTGCGTACCGTCTATAATATAACGCGAAGTATTGGGGTCCCATAAATTTGCAAAGGGTGGTGATGCGGCTGTCAACGCAGCGTGCAGACTACTCCAATATGGATCAGGCAAAGATGGCTTTGGGCCAAATTGCAAGCCTCTCACAAATACTATAGGGATGTTCTGAGGGGCATTGGCCGACGTACTTGAAGCGGGTAAAGACGGAAGCTGAATATTAGGAACCGATGTTGTCTGACCGGATGCGACGCTCCCGCTGGTAACCACGGAGCCATAGAAAGTGTTTCCAGCCGGGGTGACTGTGAGACTCGCGGAATTACTCGGCGTAACACCGGTTAAGGTAAAGGTTCCATTCTGAGCAGTTTTCGTTGAATTGCCAACTGTGCTAACAGTTACCCCGGCAATCGGGTTGCCGTTGGAATCGACCACAGTTCCCGTAATTTTGCCAAAGGTAGGAATCGCATTCGACGAGCCATAGAGCGCGATGGTTACGCCGGTGCCACCGCTGAAACTGAGATAGCCGGTCTGGGTGCCGGTTCCAGTGGGCGCAAACTGAACCGTAATTGTCTGGGATTGTACGGGTTGAAGGGTGTAGGTCGCTGTTCCCACTATCGTAAAGGGGCCAGTAACGGTCGCGGTGCCGCTGATGGTGGTGGTTCCGTTGTTGGTTAGGGTAACAGTGCTAGTTGAAGATGAACCTAGCTGCACTGGCGTAAAAGTTGCGCTTGTTGCAGGGGATGTGACCAAAGTTGGGGTAACACCCGTCCCGACCTGAAACTGATACTGGCCCGAGGAAGCGCTGAACGCATTGACGACCTCAACCGACCAGCTCGATGGATTCGAGGTGAAATTAGGGCTTAATACAACCTGTGTGCTGGTCTGCGAAACAATGGTGCGGTTAGTGTAGGTTTGTCCTCCTCCCAAATCGCGCAGTGTGACCGTGCATCCCGGGGTAAAATTAGAGCCGTTGATCGTGAATGTCTGCTGACCATTTTGCGCAGGCACTGGGCTGGGATTCACGCTGGTAATGGTGGGTGCGCCAATATTAGGGACTCCAGATTGGGCGATGCCCCCATAATTGCCCACAGCAACGAAACTGCCATTGCCGTAGGTAATGGCGGTCATGTTATTGAAAGTTCCCAAACCCTTCACCTGCCATGTGATCCCATCGGTCGAGCTCATGAGATAGCCTGCCGCTCCGACTGCGATGAAATAACCATTCCCATAACTGATGGTAAATGGCCAAATTCCACTCACTGACGGCTTGGTCGTCCAAGTAATGCCATCAGAAGACATGAGAACGGTCGCCGCACTGTCTCCACCGCTATACCCTACGATCACGTAATTGCCGTTTCCGTACGCAACACCTCGAAGATCCTTGCTCGTACCTGAAGTTCTGTTCGTCCAGGCAATACCATCCAATGAAGTCAGGATGGTCCCGCTTGCACCTGTCGCAACGAAGATACCGTTATTGTATGTAATACCCAATAGGTTATTACTGGTCCCGGAAGTTCTACTCGTCCAAGTCGTGCCATTTGAAGACGTGAAAATTGCTCCGCTAGTTCCAACGGTCGCAAATATACCATTACCGTAGGCTGCACCCGCTGGAAATGGTCCAGGTGGACTTGTGGCCCAAGTAATTCCATCATGAGAAGTGTAATTAAGAGGAGTTCCAAAGGCGATAAACATACCGTTACCATAAACGACACGCCCACGAGTTCCGGAAATTGTACCGGAAGCCTTTGTCCAAGAACTTCCGTCGGGCGAAGTTAAAATTGGATTGGCGCCGCCGCTCGTCGCAACATAGATTCCGCTCCCGTAGGCAATACCCGCAGAAGTGGTATTGGCGACCACTGTCCTATTTGTCCAAGTGGCACCATCGGGCGAAGTCCCGATTGCGCCAGCCAGGCCCGCAGCTACAAAACTACCGTTGGCGTAGGCAAGCGTTTTGATGGAAAGCCCTACAGCAGCGAGACCCGTGAAGGTTTTCTGGGTCCAGCTAACGCCGTCTGTAGAGACCAAACATAGAGCAGCGGATGCGGTTACAAATGTTCCGTTTCCGTAAGTGACGGTTTGAAGGGGGGCCGTAGTTCCAGAGGTTCTGGTGGTCCACGCGATACCATCGGGTGAGGTAAGAATTGTTCCGCTGCCTCCGACTGCAACAAAACTGCCGTTGCCATAGCTCACTCCATAAAGAGGAGAGTTAATGCCCGAATTGCGAATTGTCCAAGTGACGCCGTCTGGAGAAGTCGCTATTGCGCCGCTTCCACTAACCGCCACAAAGGTCCCATTCCCATACGTTATGCCAAATAATTGTAAGGTGTTCCCGGACGGTTGATTTGTCCAATAGACGCCATCCGAGGAAGTCAATACGCTGCCGTTATACCCCACGGCCACAAAAGTATTATTGCCAAAGGTGACGCCATATAGATCAAGGTTGTTTCCCGTAGATGATTCTTTGGTCCAAGTGATCGCATCAGGAGAAGCGAGAATTGTCCCACTCAGCCCCACCGCCACGAAAATGCCGTTGCCATAGGTGACGCTTCCAAGATCCTTGGTGTTTAAGGTCTTCCCCGTCCAATTGATTCCGTCTGCCGAGGTCACAATTGTGCCATCGCCACCTACTCCAACAAAACGGCTGTTACCGAAAGACAAGCCGTTTAAATCCCCCCCGGTTGGAGAAGGGTTCCTCCACTGCCAATTATCCAATGGGCTCAGGACTTGCAATAAACCGGGGAGCATAGCATTTGAGCCATCGGGATTGGTTACCGACACTGCCCAAGTATCTCCCGCCGTGGTGAAGTTGGGATTGATTACGATCTGCGTACTGGCGAGAGAACTCACCGCACGGTTGGGAAAAGTTTGGTTTGCCGTCAAATCCACGAGTGTGACATTGCAACCGGAAACGAATCCTGAACCGTTGATCGTGAGGGGCTGCAGTCCATTGTAACCGATCACCGGATTTGGGTTCACGCTGGTAATTGCAGGAGCAGCGTGTCCCTGGACCAGAAACACACTCAACATACCCGTCAAGACTGAGAAGTTCTTAAAGACACGGCGCGCCCAAGTCGTTTTCATTTTTCCCCGGAGTCTTGTTTATTATCCAACCCCGATAGAGCGCGGAGCCATGTAAACCCAGCCTACTAAATAAAGGAGCGAAAGTGAGAGTCAAGGCAATAAGCAACAAATGCGCAGTATTACTGCGTATTCAGGTTTTTAAACGACACAAGTTACCGTTTAACTCATGTCGGATCGCGTCGGCGGTCTCCGTTTGATAGTGCACTTTGAAGATCGGGAAATCATCGGTGGCCTCCCGGTGGTAGCCGGTCAGATCAACGACGCTTGCGAGTACTCGTGACAACTGGTGCTGGGGTGAAGTGGAAGTCAACGATCTTGTTCTTGACCGTATTCTCTTTTTCCTTCCTCGGGCCCAGACTCGGTGAGCTACCCAGAGTTCCTTTTTAGTTAGCTTCCGGTTCGACCAGACCTGAAAAGTGAAGTTCACCGTTTCGTCGTGGATAGTTCCAGCGAGAATTCGCCTGGCTTGCATCTGGTGGTTTCGATAATGCATTGTCTTGCCCAAACAGAAGGCATGGAGAAGTCAGTATAGAAAATGGCAATCCTAGGAATAGTTTCCCTTGGACTGTAGGTTTGTTATTCGCGTTCTTAAAAAGACTCATATTAACACTCCAGTTTTGCGGTCATTCCCCCATGGGTTTACTGGCTTCTGCTGCCGGTTGCTCTGGTGTTGCTAATCGTGTGGCAGGTGCTCAGGAGATGGAAGTAATCGAGGTGCCCCCACAATTCACATTTTGATTGCCTCCAAAGTCCCTTACGAATAGCCTTCTTACCTCATGAGGACAGCTCGCAGCACGTCCAAATTCCACAAGAGCTTCATCTCTAGGGTGCTGACAAAGCGAACGTGGTTAGGCCGCTTTCTCCGAAATCAATACGCCTCGTTCCTCCTGCTTTACGTCAAGAACGATTTAGGCGATGGTGGGATTGCTTGAGGGTGACCGACTCATCTCATTCGCCCTCGCTTTTTTTCTTTCAACCACACAAATATAAGCGTGCCTGCCCCGATAAGGAATGGCACTCCTATCAAGATAGCATAGCCCTGTATCTCGGCATTATTTAATCCCGAGGCATCGATAATTCCTTGTAGGGCGCTGCTATAGGTGGTGGGGATAGACTCAAGAAACAGGGGCATAAACCAAGCATGCCGACATTGGAGTCCTGAGACAATCTGATAAGGGCAGGACTTGACAAGCCTTATTCGTGCGTATAACGGTAAGGAATGAGCAGTTTAGGAGCATGGAAGGCGGTTACTTTCAGGTCTGGTCAGCGAAAGGCGGTCTACGGCTTTGGACATGACTTGAGGGATGCTGAGCTATGGATTATCGAGATAAGCTCTGGCCGTAGAATAGCGCACATTGCACCAGGTTTGACCCATGAGGAGACGGAACAGATAGGCAGGGTCATCCGGCAAGCTCCTGTTTTAGTTGATGCCTGCGCAGAGGCCGTGAGACGGTTGGCCATGGCGAAACATCCAAATGCCGTAGCCCTTCATGATTTAATCTTTGGAGCCTTACGGGGGATGGAGTTGCCCTTGTCGGATGAGGCACTTGATAGAATTGACCAATAAATTATGTGCGGACGATTCACACAAGCGAAGGCTCTTTCGTACTACATGGAGGACATTGCCCCTGTATGGCGTCAAGAGCCTAAAGCTAGTCGTGCTCCTGTGTGGAATCTTGCACCTTCTGCGCTGGCTTGGACTATCCGAATTATTGAAGCGCAGCCTACGGCTTCTCTGCTGAAATGGGGATTTACTCAAGACAGCGCAGCAAAGGGAATGGCCCCCATTAACGCCAGAGTTGAGACGGCAGCGAACAAGTACATGTTCAAAGACTCATGGAATAATCGCAGATGTATTGTGCCTGCTGATGGCTGGTATGAATGGAAGGCAGAAGCAGAAGGGAAGCAACCCTACTATTTTGTCAGGTCTGATGGTCATCCCATCTATTTTGCTGGCTTGTGGACAGGTAGAAGCTTCTGCCTCTTCACTACGGCTGCCGATGGCGAGCTTACGGTTGTGCATGATAGGAAGCCTCTGGCCCTGGAGCCTGCACTTGCTCTGGACTGGATTAGCAAGGGAATGGATACTCAGGCAATAGTCAGTGCAGCAGTACCTGCATCGGCTATCAACTTCCATCCTGTGAGCAAAGCTGTTAGCAACTGGCGCAACAATCACGAGGCGCTACTTAATCCGTTGTAAGCTTCAAAGAAGGATTAGGCAGTAACAAGACTTAAATCCTCCCTGTGCAGGGAAAAAATAAAATTTCCAATATCAAACAATCAAGTGTAACGTATCCGGCTGAGGGACCACGCTGGAAAATACGTGTCACCTCAGCCGCCAACTGAGTTTCTCAGAAGCTAAGTCAAGCTTGTGCCCGGCGCGTGCGCCAAAAAACCAGCATCCCCAATCCACCAACCAACATGCCCCACGTCGAGGGCTCGGGGGCCGAGGTCTCCGTCACGGTAAAATCAGCACTCGGCAGGAGGAAGTTGCCTCCTTCAGTATCCAATAGGCCAAGCCCGCTGCCTGTGTCGTAGAGGTTATACTGGGCAGAACTTGTGCTGAATCCAATGCCGTCAGCGTCTACAAATTGAGGTGCTTTAGGAAAGAGCAAAGTATTATCGGAGCCTTCATACAACGTCAGGCCGTTGAAGTTTTCGGGTGAGGATGAGACGCTGGTATCGAGCACCGAACCGGAAAGGCTCAGAATGGCGTATTTCCCGCCTCCCAGTGAGTTGGCATCAAAAGTTCCCGCCATGGTGATGCCATTGACACTGTCGTTCAAATTGAAGCTAAAGATGAACTGGGCGTGAGCTGAACTGATTGAAAGTACCACGGCAAATAGTCCACCGAATAAACTTTTGGGTAAGCGATTGGGGAAGGTCATCTTGTTCCTTGTGGTTGTCCGTTAATACCGCGCCCGAGTTTTACGTGTACGCCAAAAAGCCAACATTCCCAACCCGCCAAGCAGCATCATCCACGTTGAGGGTTCAGGGGTCTCCTGAGGCGTAAGCAAGGAATTGCCTGCCACGAAATCGCTGTTGTGATCGACCACCGCCCACACCGTGTCGTTGGTGGTATCGACACCATAAGCACCTAGATACAAACTCAGGTTGGAGTCGCTAACGCCGTAGGAGGATTCAAAACTTGCGAAGGAGCCCTGATAATCAAGATAGAGCGAATTGGTGGTGTTGGTGCCGTGATCGCCCAGCACGGCGTTTTGCCACTTGCTGTTGGCCGGGTTCTGCCAAAGGAGCACCATGTTTTGCGAACCCCCCATTTGATTGGCCGTGTTGAGATCGAAGGTGAGTTGCAGGGAGAAGACGCTACCGTCATTGCCCGCCACACTGACCACGTCGCTGGCCATGCCAGTGAAATGGCCTCCCGCATTGGTCGTTCCCAAGGTCACCGTCTGAGTGGAACCGCTAGTATTTTTCCCACCGACAATCGAAACCGTGGTGCCCCGCCCGCCAGATGAAGTCACGGGCGTAACGGACGAGTAGCTGCTGCCAGAGGAAACGATGCTTGGTGTGCTCGTAGGGTTAACGGGTGGGCTACTTATTCTTACTTAGTTCGTCCTCGATCTCGACAATCTTATTTTCGGTTTGAGCGTCTACTGGCGCTTCAAACAATACCGGTACCTCAGCATCAAACCCATTCCCCATAGTCACGGAAGCTTTATCCCCTTGATGGCATAAAATCTCAGCTTTTCCGGTGGAAGTGAAGGAGGTTTGTGTTGTTACGAGCAAAGCTTCGGTGTGCTGATATTGCATGAATGATAGGCCCGATAGCCGAATGGGTTGGTTGTCGACGGTATTATTAGTGGCAATATCGCGCTGACGATACTGTATTGGCGAAAGACCTGTGACGATCACGTCATAGATGTCTGAATCAGGTCCCGCCAACCCCTTGAAATCCTGATTCTGTAATTTACGAACAATTTCGATGGAATAGTAAGACCCGTAAGCAGAGGCCATGTCTTTCAGTTGCTTCTTTTTGTCCTGGACATCCTTATCATGGGAGGAAATCGGTAGTGTGGCTGAAGTGTCTAGGTTTTCTTGCCAACTTATATTGTTAGCTGAACCACCCTGCTCATTCGCTTCCTGGATTTGACCTGAATACTCATTCTGGTACGCGACCTCAGCAGCAGAATGATTTTTATCAAAAAGCTCCATGTCTTGTAATTTACTTGGCAGATTAGTAAAGACCCAATGCAATAGGGCCATATATCTATAATCATTATCAAAATAGAACCAAGAATTCTGAGGAAAGGTCTTCTCTGGATTATTCATATAAACAAGGCGATTCCCATCGCCGGATATACTGTAAGAGGAGTTTATTTGTTGTAGTGTCGCATCGAGGTAATTGGGTTGATGTGGATCAACTCGAGCCTTGAGCTGTTCATGCAATGTCGGCCATTGAGCTAATGCATCCTCGAAGTCGGGCAATTCTTTATTATTAAATAAGATCGTCCGATTATTCGCTCCAATAGTAAAGCCTGTAGGAGTGGGCTCCAAAGCCCAAACTTGGGATCCCGTGCTTATGGCCGTTAATGCGGATAATTGCCGAATTTCCTCTAAGGGAGATGCTTCGGCCGTACATATTTCGATTCGACAGCCCTGCTCTATTTTAATTTCATTTGTGGAGCTTACTACTCTCCCGCTAATATTATCTCCTGTTTGTGAATTGTTGTCTGAGAATATATGATCTAGAAAAAGCATCTCATCTTGTGGTACTGGAGATTTCAGTATTTTGGTTAAAATCTCAAAGAATACGGGAAGTAAGTTATGATTACTCATAACTTTTATTGAGGAAACTACTTCTTTGTGAAAATCCTCCTCAAGATACGCCGACACTATCTCTCCATTAAGCAAGCCGAGTTGAATCCTGATGGGCGTAACGGCCGCGTACTGGAACGAAATCTTTTCTAACTTATAATGGGGTAAATCTGGTACTTGACGAATATCTCTTTCAAATGTGCATCCTCCTGAAAGTAAGTCTTGAACGACTGTTCGATGGTTTTTGAACAGTGACTGTCCATCCTCCGATGAACTGAGTTGTGACATTGCAGACTGAACTTGTTCTGGTGTTGAAGAAGACGGCGTATTAGTATTCGGCGTTGTAGAGAGTTCAGAATTATTCTGGGCTATCTGGGGATTATTTGTTTCTGCGCTTACCTTGGTCTGATCTATCGGTATCAGACCAGTTCCTTCTACTTCTTGTGTGGTATCCACCATGTGAGAATGATCTTGCAGATCGTCAGTAGAAATCGCTGGAACGGACTGCGTGGAGTATACTTGTGTGCCGGTGTGGAGCGGTTCTGCCACGCGTTGGCTTTTGCGAATCAGAATTGGAACAATGTAGGAGTTATCCTTTATACCAATTGGTGTAAGTACAGTGCCAGCTTTGACTGTGACCCCTTCTACATACATGTGTGAATCTATTGGGACGGTTGCTTTTATACTCGTTGGTATTACATCGGTGGTGACGCTGATTTTCGTTGGAAACGCACTTTTCGCATCAGCGGCCGTGGTCTGACGTATTTTTGCAATCCTTAGTTGGACATCAACCCGTAACGAAGTGAGATCAATTTGGTCATAGGCCAGCGTGACGTCGCCGCTTGAATGAGTGTGGACCACAATTCCCGACTGACCGAGCGTATAGCTCACGTTATCCATTTTGAGGCCGCTCTTGGTGGTAAAGCTGATGACAGACTCATCAATAGGCGCTGGCGGGGATGGCGTTTGCTTCGACTTTATAAACTCCTGCTCATTCTTAGGAAATTCCGAGAGGTCATCAGGAAGCTGATCGTACGGCACAACTGTCATGCCTTCGGAATTGAGAAGAAGAAGGCCATTGTCTCTAAACTGATAACGAACTTGGTAATACTGTTTGTTGTCCTTTGTAACCACCGTTACAGGACCCTCATCCTGACTTTCTTGGGAAATGGCCAATTGAAAACTTGCCACCCCAGACATCAGGAGAATGTAAAGCAGCTTTCTCATTTGGTGTAATGCTCAACTGCTACGCTGATCCTAAAGCTGTTTGTTGAATGGGCAAGAAAAGAACTACCAGTTCGCCGTCAAGCGAACCTTTGGTTCGGCATTATTTCAGGGTGCAAGACAAGGCATCTAAACGCTCGCTGGGAGTTCTTGGGCAGAACCTTCATCGCATGCGTAATGCTGCAAATCTTAGCCAGGATGCGCTGGCAGTAAAAGCCGACGTTACCAAGCGTTATGTTCAGATGATCGAGGCGGGACAGAAATGCCCTACTCTGTTTACGCTGAAAAGGCTCTCGGTGGCACTGAACTGCCAATACGACGCATTGTTGGCGGGCTTTTAAGAAATCAAGGGACGGGCACGAATGGCGCTAACGTTGTTTTCGCGCGAACTTTAACTGAGTTTTTGATGGCCCGCCATCCCTGATCTACTCGACCATCCGGTGGATTATTTGGCCGGATGGCCATAAAATACACTCTTGGGCCTATTGCGGCTTCACGTCAAACCACGCTGCCGCTGCTTCCGGCGTGACCAGTTCCCGGTAATGAGAAAAGATCACCTGCGGCGAGTTACCCGCCTCCAACGCCACCCGAGCCGTGTCATGCAGGATCGCCAGCCGGTACGAGATGAACGAGTGCCGCAGCCCGTTCTTGGCCCAGGCAAATCCCTCGCATTTAGTTTTAGCTGCGTGTTGAGCACACACATGCACACAAATTGGTCCCGAGCCTTGCCGAATCGGAGTGAGCCACAATTTCAGGTTCCAGTACCTCCCGTTTCACCTAGGAAGAGAATGCTTCCTGAACCCGCGGACAGTAAGGGCTTCGTCTGCGGTCAGCCCGTACAATTCAATAACTATGTCTTCGATTTTATTATCGAGAGTTACGCATTGCCTCTGCCAATGGTCTTGTCGGGTAAATGGAACTTAGTAGCAGAGCAAGGGATGACAAGTGGAAAGAACCGATTCAAAATTGTAAACAGTGGCCTTGTCTAATCGAACTATATCCAGCATCAGTCATCTAACAGCTTCGCCATCTCCGTTGAATGGCTCTGGCGCAAGTGACCATAAGTGCCAGCTACCAGTTTGCCACCGTCCTTATGTCCAAGCCAGTTTGCGATAGTGGCGAAGTCGATTCCCTTCTCGATTGCATTGCTGCAAAAGAAATGGCGAAGGTCATGGTGAGTGAATGCCCGTTCATGCAAACCGATAGCCTTGCAAGCTGTCATCATGGCCGTATAGGCCGATGATTGTTTGAAGACGCGAGTATTTGGAGGAATGTCCTTCAGCTTCCTGCCATCTAGCAGACGCTCAAGCACAGCACGAGCACGCTTAGTCATGGGAACATAACGCTGCTGGTGATTCTTCGTGCCATACTCGCCACCGGTGATGCGCAAACGTCCTTTTTCAAAATCCACGTCTTCAAGCCAGAGAAGTTGATTCTGCTCCTCACGGCGCATACCCGTACAGGCCAGCAATTCCACATACTCCAAAGCTCCCCTCGTGAACTTGTTCTGTTTGATGGCTTCCAGGATTTCTGCGAACTGCTCGCGGGTAGGAGGAATCACCACAGCCTTCTTCTCCTTCCGTTTGGGCATCGTTTCTTTGTCGATTGGATTCACGCTCAGGATGTGGCGAGGCTTCACGGCATACTGGAAGAGGAGGCGAAGCGTCTCCCTGTCGAGGTTGAAAGTACGAGCAGAGACATTGCCACGAGAAGCTTCCCACTTGGTCAGTTCAGCGTGCTTGATGTCCCTCAGCTTCTTCCCCTTGAAGTGAGGCTTAATCTGGTTGATCGAGGACAGACGGCGCTTGTAGCTCTTCTCCTTCATGCGCGGCTTAATGACGGCGAGCCATTCATCAGCGAACACCCCAAAAACGGCATCCTCAGCCTGCTCCTCTTTCTTCTCGATTTTTTCAAGGAAGACTCCAAGCTCTCTGTCTGCTGTTTTACGATCATGCGTATTGAGACTCTCCTTGTACTGTTTGCCGTTGGCGTAGGCTCTGCCGTAGTAGATGCCCTCGCCACTGCGATAAAGGTTGTCGCCAACACGAGTAAGTTTGCGGCTCTTGTAGGTGGTACTGGTCACGCCGCTACAATAGTCCAAATTTGGCGTTTGTGCGAAAAATTTGTACACTGGACTTTTATGCAAGGCGCAAAACAGCACGTAAGTGGATGTTAGTTAAGTTATTGGAGCTGTGGCCGAGTGGCTGAAGGCGATGGTTTGCTAAACCGTTGTACGGCCTTAAAACCGTACCGAGGGTTCGAATCCCTCCGGCTCCGCTTTTCTTTTGTTGATAATCAACAACTTGTGAAAGTCGTTTTCAAAAATCTGAAAGATCTGAAGCTTTTTTTCACAAAGCTTGAATTAGATAGGATGGAAAAACAGGCAGTTTTTTGAGCCTTTGGACACTCCGTTTTGACGTTAAGAAAAGTTGTCGAGGCCACGCGTCGAAGCTCGCGAGCCACAGCGATGTCGCCTGACTGAATCGCAAAGCCGATGTCAATGGCGACGCGGCACTTCAAAACGTCAGGCCAACTTGTGCGCCGATGATCAAGGCATTTGGAATGTTGCCCGTGCCGCCAGGGGTAACCGGCCTGACGATTATGATGACGAACGAGAGTACAAGGGTGTTCCCAACCATTTCTCGATGTGCCACTCAAATCGGGTGAAGAAGAAGATTGCTGCTATAGAGCCAGGGAAGGGGCCGATGTCTTACCGCCGACTTCATCCAGATCGGCCCGCGAACACGCTGTTTTCTGGACATAGAGCTCCTCCGGCGCATTTCAGCGAGGCTCGCAGCATCACCCCTCGAGAAGCAGCTCGTCTCCAGGGTTTTCCCGATTCATTTCGCATTTACGGTTCTTACGGACGACAAATGGAGCAGGTGACAAATGCTGTCCCGCCGCCTTTAGCGGAGAAGGTACTTGGTCTGCTCATAGAGCTTGCTGGCTTGGAGGGGGCACGTTCACCTGATCTCAGCACGACCGACTCGCTCGCAGAACCTTTCTCACGAAAGAAACTAGGTGTCTCAGGAAGTTTGGTCGGAATGTCTCGCTAGACCGACCGTCTAGCTGATGGCCTTACATACGCACTTGAAGATCCAGAAAAAGACTTAGTGCCGGGTTAATTCCTTCAGCTAAAAACCGCAGTTGACGCGCCTTCTCTGTAAGTTTGAGGCGCGTTTTCTCTTTTGACCGAGAAGAAGCCGACTGCAGAACCTAGGAGCAACGGAGGATATCGAAGTTTTGTTAAGCGTCGGATGACATTCGTTTCGCCTTTTCTGTCCTTTACCGAGCAGATCAATCTATCGTTCGGCCCCTGTCTAACTGAATCGATAGTACCGATGATGTCGTGCGGCCAGGCGGCTATTCCAGGCCTTGAAGTCCATTCTCGGGAATCCTTGCATAAATAGATCGGTAGGTAAGCCGAATTATTGTCGGACTTGGAGTTCTTTGGGTGCGCGGTGACCGAACAACATTTTCAGCGTTTTTTGCACGCGTCTAACGCCCCTCTCACCGCCCTTAAGCTCATGCTCCCAAATCCGCAAGACGGTCCAACCCTGAGACCTGAGTACCTTGGTAATGCGTCTGTCGCGGCTTTGGTTGCCTGCGATTTTGACACCCCAGTACTGGTGACTTTTTAGCACGGGACGAAAATGTATTTTGCAGCCGTGCCAAAAGCAGCCATCCACGAAGATTGCCAATCGAACCTTGGGAAAACAAAAATCGGGCCTCCCTGCGATTGAATGGTTGCGACGCCAGCCAGTTATACGGGCCTTTTTGAATTGGGCTATCAAGGCGAGCTCGGTGGTCTTGTTCTTACTTGATCGAATTGCAGACATGCATTTCGATCTCCGCTTTAGAGTTAGAACATCCATAGCCCTTTCAGTTTATAGCCCAGCTGCGTAGTTAGTCCTCACCCTTTCGCAGGAATCGAGGCGTAAGTGGGCGAGAATCAGGGGAAGCAATAGAAAATGCATCATACCGTTTCTTCCACAAATCAAAGGCGACCGAGCTAGGATCGCAGAAAGAGCACTGAAGCTCGCGGATATATTCGCCGGCCCGATTGGTCCGTGCAAACGGCGAAAGGAATTGGAAGAGGCCACGTTGCCTGTATTCGGAGAGTGAAGTCCGGTGCGAGGGGATGTGCTCTTTGATCACTTCGCTGGCAAGCATGGTTCCGGCTAGCAGGGAAACAAATCCAACGGAAAAGGGATGCTCCCCACTTTCAACCCGAAGATGTCGGAGGAGAGATTCACCAGCTGTTCCGCATTTGCCGGTTTCTATCCACATTCTGGCATCGGCGACCGAAATTCCATGTTCCGTTGCTACTGCGACTAATATTTCGTTGGGGAGACTTTTGGCGCGCGCGCGCACTGCTTCGTCGGATTCCTGCTTTTCCGGCGGATTTCGACAAGCCAGGCAGGCTCCTTTTCCCGGAGGCCCACATCTCAACACCTCGGCGCGAAGGTCCAACGTTGACGCGGAAAACAACCGGGCTGGATATCCGCTTTGGATGGCGATACGAGACGCATTCTTGTCGACCGCAGAGACGACGAACTGTGGGCGTGGTTGCAGGACTTCGAAGGCCGAATCATGGGGAATCCAAGTCACGGGAGCATTCGAGAGAATCGCGGAGGCGGCAGTCGCCTTCTGAGCGCCGACCGAACCACTTCCGAAGATCAAGTACCGGTTGAGATTGGTCAGTTCGAGGCCATTCTTGTCGTTATCTGCCAGGACCAGCTTTCCCTTTACTCCATCGCAGGCCCAAAGCGTATGCAGAAAGGCGCAACCCACGGCTCCGACCCCAGCCAAGGCAACATCGATCCGAATATCAACTTCCGAAGGACCTCCAGATATGGGAGCTTCGCTTACCGAATAATCCCATAGTGAATGAAAGCACGCCCTCGTTGGTTCATAGTTTTTTTGCCGAGCGAACTTGAACATCTCTGCAGCGACCAAGCCGGCTGCGACATAAGGGCCGATAGGGAGATGGGATGCTTCTTCCGCCTTCGGAAATGGCAATGGCTCGCGTGAGAAGCCACCGCACCAGCCGTTGGCCCAGAGGTAGAAATTAGTTCCAAGAACGGGGACCTCGCTTCCAATGACGATGGTCTGCTCGAGTTTTACGTCCCGCCCCACGGGCACACCGCTGATACTTTCTGCTCCGCTGAACAGTGCCTCCCGGAGGTCGGTATTTCTCGTTCCCAAAGGCGTTATTCTTCCGGCCAGTGAAACGTCTTTCGGGCACCGAACGCTTACTTGGGAAAGGACGCCTTTAAGACGGCAAAGGAGATTGAGCAGCATCCAAGCTGCGTGCTGGACGCTGGCAGAAGCAGCGTGATCAGCCGCAATCTCGACGGTGACGCCCGGATGTTTAGCTTCGCCAAATGGCGAAAGCTTTCCACCAAGATCGCCCTCGTGTCGGTTGGATAGGGTCTCTTTCATAATCGTCCTTGAGTCGAAAATCCAGAAAACCTGGCACCACGCGGACGTGATGGGGTACTTCAGAAGCGATAAGCTGCGTCCACTTGTTCTCAGTGCGGAGGTGAACTCCTGCGTTATCTAAAGTTGGCCGGAAAAGCGCATAATCGGGCAAGACGATGGATATGCTGCCGATTGTGCTGGAATAGGCCTTTATGTCATCCCAAGGAGAATGACCAACCCACGCTTCGGGGTGGGTATGAACTTGTGCGAGGCGCTTCAGCTGAAACTTTCTGAGGTGTTTGCCCGCCTGGCTCATACTCTCCGACGAGACCTCAAAACGGCCGTCTTCTAGATGGGCATTGGGAATGACCAGCGTCGTGACCACGCCGGATGGATGTGATCCGTCATGCCGCACACCATCCAGATATGCGACTTGCTCGACGGAACGCTTTTCGCGGGCGAACACATCGAGCATTGAACCCCAAACGGAATCAGGAATGAAAATCATGTCGACGATGGTCTCTGGTAATAAGGCGGCTGAAGAACTTCGGCCAATCTGGTCAAAGTCGCTGCGACGGTATGTGTGCCTTTCTTCCAAAGTTGCGTATCCGTCGGCGAATGATCCGATAGATAGAAATCAGCCGACATTGAGTAGCACACTAGCTGCCCCGGCGGACGAGGAGCGAGATACTGATATGCCGGATGCAGGGCAAACCAGGCAGGGCGGATTCCAAATAGGGGATAGTATTTGGAGGGGTGTGGCGCGATGGTGCAGCCGTCTTCGCACACGAAGTTGACGACTGGAGGCCCCAAATCGTAGTATTCGGCTCCCAGACGGATGAAGTAGGTATCAGATCCGCCAGAGGCTCTGGCAGCCGACATGGTGATGACACTATGCAGAGGATCGAGATCTCTTCGCTGCCATCCACGCCTACCGACCCAGGCGGCCTCCCAAAGATTATCCAAATGAGCTTTGAAGAGAGCCGCCGCTATCTCAGGGTCGGCAGGGTTTAGTCCGATGACTGCCATGCAGCCCCCCCAGTGCCGCCGGCAAAGAGCCAGACAGTGCAGTGGCAATGATGAGTCTGATACTGCTCCAGTGTCAGTTCTCGGTGGTCAAAGACGTTTCCGCCGCCCTTTTCACACCTGAGTCGGTCATCCTCGCGTGAGGCGCGCTTCAGCTTCTCGCGATAAAATTGGTCGATGACGACCTCTACCTTCGTATCGGGTCTGTGTCGAAATTCATACTCCGCGCCATCGTCCTCGTTGACGATGGTGACGGTGAGGTGTTTGGACTCCTCTTTGGCCAGGAAGAGCTTTAAGGAACAGGACTCTCGGTGAGTAAACTTTCCAAGATGGGCCTGGGGCGGCAACTCCCCGGCCCTGGTGCCGTCCGTAGACAAGAACCACGGTTCGTCCGGATTTAGATGGAAATGGTGGACGGCCCACTCTCGTACTCGTTCGACGCGCTGAACGGGCGGGAAAGCATGGGAGTGATGTTGGGATCCATGGTGGACCTTGACCATTACTTCCCGGCAGGGATGAGGCTTCAAAATCACAGCGTTAGTCCCTACAGACACATCGCGAAGAACCCGCGTCAAAACCAACGTTTCGGTACCATCGTCGAGAAACCAGAAAAGCGTATCGTTAGGGTCGCGTCCGGCGTCGCGGAGGACCTGCTCGACACTGTGTTCCAGTAGCGCCTCCATTTCTCTTGAGGTGACATGGTCTTCGCTGAATATGACGACTTTTACTGAACTCATAGTTTGAAATCCTTTCTTTAAATCTGCTTTAGCTTCCAACTCAGTGGCTGCCTGATCTACACTCATACCGGAGTCAGGGGGACGGATGCTGACCTGCCACCTAGGAATTTTATGAAAAAAGAAAAGGCAGGAACCCGAGCGCAGTTTCAACGAATGAACCGAATCATCATTCGGCTGAAAACCTGCAAGGAGAATCGCGCTACGCAGGACGAGCTGGCGAAATTTCTGGAGGTCTCAAAGAAAACGGTGCAGCGGGATATCGGAGCGCTGGTCGAGTTCCACGGATACCCGATTGAGGTTCGCGATTGGCAGGGTGGCGGCTATGTTCTGAAGGATCCAACATGTCAGTTACTATTGATGGACGTTTGCGCTCGCGAGGTTGTGTCAGTCTTGATGGCGTCACGCTGCCTGGAGCAATATGCGGGAACACCGTTCGAAGCTCCTTTGCGAACTGCCTTCCTGAAACTCTCCACCATGATGAAGGGGATGGTGAAGATCAGTCTTGGAAACTTAGACGAAGCTATTCGGGTGGAGGAGCGAAAGAAAGAGGTCTCAGCTCCAGAACTCTTCGAGCTACTTGCCCAAGCCATCGCGACCAAGATGGCCATCAGCTTTGAATATATGAAGCCGGCCGAGCAAGACTGGCGGCAGCGTCGCGTGGAGCCCTACATGCTCTACTACTCTTCGGGCATCTGGTACGTTGTGTCGTACGACCTTGCGGCAAAGGATTGGCGCAAGTTCGCACTCTCGCGAATGCGGGCGACGGAGATCATAGCATTGGTTTCCAGCCACGGAAGTACCGAGGAAGCCCAGGCTCAAGCCGACGATGGAATGGGGGCTTTCTTTTCGACCAAGGTTGAAAAAGTTCGGCTGTGGCTGGACGCGAAGGCGGCTTGGTTTGCAACGCAGACTCCCTGGCATCCGTCTCAGGAACTAGAGCCCAAATCCAATGGAAGCATTATGACTCTTGAGGTCAGCGGGACGCAAGACATCGCGCGAAGGGTCATGGAATGGTGTCCCGACGTCATCGTATTGGAGCCAATCTCCCTAAAGGAAGAAATCGAGAAGAAGCTTGGGATTGCGCTGCAGCGCCATACCAAGATGGTGTTCGATGGAGACCATCAGTCCAAAGTCGGGATTCGGCATCGGAGCCGTCAAGAGCGAGGCCTGGTTGGAGATCGAGAAGGCCGGCGAGTAACGGCCCGGCGGTGACTTTATCCGCGCTCAGAAGAGATTTCTCCATCGACGGGGAATGAGAGGCCACCTTTGCGACGAAAGGTCGGATTTTCGGTCAGGTTTGAAAGATCACCTCGCGGTGATACCGAAGGAAGTCAGGCGAGGGCTCGGCCAGTCGGTCGGGAAGACGGATCGCCACCCCATCATACGGAACAAAGTTGGATTCCAGAGCGGCTTGGGGAAAGTAGGCTCGAAGCCGTTTGCTCAGCACGACCTTGAGGTTTTCGTCAACAGTCATCAATCCGTTGTCAAAAGCAGCATCGTGCAGATTGGAAAGGCACAGACCGTTGCGAGGATCGAGTCGGTCGTTGGGGAATTTTCCCCAAGGCTTGATGTGACTCGCTACCAACAGACGCGGGACATTGATGCCGCTGACACAGGTGCGAACCCCGTAGGCGCTTAAGATCGACTGTCGGAAAAACTGTTGTCCTCTTCGCACCCTTACCGTCGCCGTAACATCGGTAGGACCGGTAGGAGTTTCCAAAGCCCTGCTTGGTTCAAATTGGATGTTGTCGTGGTCAAGAAGATCTACCTCCTGATCCTTTTTGACTCCCAGTAGATCGTGCAGCAGTTCTTCACTCTGCGGTCCAAGTACGGAAATGGTCGCCCTAAATTCGTCCCAAAGTGATTTATCTTCTCGAGCGGCTCCTTTCATTCCGGATATGCCCCGGGCATGAAGAACGGGATCAAGCGATGCTAAGTTACAGAGCTTCAATGCAAGACTGCTTGGGGTCCGCCCCATCTTTAGCGCGACCTCCTTGATGATGGGGTTGCCCTTATGCAGCTTTCCGAAAGGAAGCTTGCAGTAAAGATTGAGTGCGATAAGACGCTGCTCTCTTGTCCATGCGACGCCAATTGCCCGAGGCATGACATGAATGTGCCAGGTCTCTGTCGCATGAGAAGCCCGCCGATGCCGAAGGTGGGACTCGCCCAGCAGTTAGCTCTGCAGCTCGGGGGCAAAATCTGAAAAACATCTGAAGGATTTTTCGCAATTCCAGCCCACTCCAGCCACGATGACTAAAATCGCTGGCTTGAAAATCAACGAGTTAGCTGCTGGAGTTTGCTGGAAAAGACAAAAACTTGGGTTCGAATCCCTCCGGCTCCGCTTTTCTTTTGTTGATTTTTAACGATGTAAAAGCGCTTTCAAAAATCTGACAAATCCACACATTTTTCCGAAACACTCGTCGGAAGGGCACCGGAGTAATTCACTTCAGAAGATTGGACATCGCCGCAAAGCTTTCCAATGCTTAGACTGCCTGCCGTGCGCCATGATCGGCTGCCCAAATTCTTCTAATTGAGCGACCTCTCAAACGGAGTTGTCACTCGAGAAAGACACTGCTTACAACGAAGGCGGCGAATCGTCCACGGCCTCCACATCGATGTTGTCGAACCAGGCGATACCACCCGGATAAAGGGCGAAGAGCATGATCTTGAATTCGGAGACGTTGGGCCGGTAGCGGGTGGGATGAAAAATTCCGGTGTATTTCTTCCAGGTCGGCGCGGCATCGCAATCGACCGTGCCCTCGTAGACCCGTTTCATCTGTCCATCGACGTTGCCGTAGCCCCGGAACCAGAGTTTTCCGCCGGGGCCTCCCTTGGTCGACATGTAATCGAAGGTCACGCGGTAGGTCTTGCCTGGGATGATCGGGATCGCCTCGGAATAGAGTGACGTTCCGTAGCTGATAGAAATGGGCGTGTCGGTCGGGCGCGGAATGAGCCATTGGGTCAGGCCGGCCTTCAGGTAACTGGCATCGACCTGCTTTTCGGAAAGGGTCGTGTCCATCCGGATCGCCTTTCCATGCGGCGGCGCGCCCGACACCGCCGGCGCATTCGTCCACTGCACGGCCAGGCCGTCGACCAAATCCCAATTGGCCGGTTTCGATGGATTGGAGGGATCGGCCTGCTCGAAATCGCCGTTGGGCAACACCGGCGCGCCGTGCGCGGGAATCAGCAGGAGCCCGGCCAGTAGGAGAAAAATCGGACGCACTCTTTTCATTTGGATGAAGGCGCGCTGGCCGCGGAGGGTGATTCGCTCAGCGAACGAAAGTAAGCGCCGGTCATTTCTTCGTATCCGGCGGGCGCCTCCTCGGCCTGCGTGTCGAACATATCCTTGTGCGCATCGCGAGTCAGTGAATCGGCTTCCACGCGGCTCAACCGGTCGCCGGCGTAAGAGGCCCGCGCCGCTTCCAACGCATCAAGCGCCTGATGATAACCCTGCACCACACCCAAACCGTTCTGGGCGCGGGCGGCCGTTTCCAAATTCTGCATGGCATTCACCGCCGACTCGAGATCGCCCGTGGGCCGGCGTTGTTTGCGCAATTGCAAGGCCAGCGACTCCGCCTGTTGCCGCAATTTTGCCTGTTGGTCGGCCAGCACCCGAAGCTTCTGCTGCGCGGGCGGCGCCATCGGGCCGCGCAAGCCGTCCTGTCCGGTCCCGGCCAGCTTTCCGCCGCCAGTCGCCCCACCCTTCGTGTCCTTCGACTGGTCGTTCACACTTCCGTTTTCGAACGGCGTCGGCGTCATGCGCGTGGGCGTTTCGTTGCCGCCCTTGCCCACGGCGGTGTTGCCGACCATCTGCCCGTCGCTTTTACCGTTGCGGCCCTCGCCGGAACGCCCGCCGATCTCGTCATTGTTTGGCAGCTGATTTCCCGTCACGCCCTTCGCGCTCATGTTGGAAGTCGGGCCGTCGTCGGCGCCCCAGCCCGCGCCCTTGTCGAGGGAATCCATGGTGGAGCTGGAAACGTCGTCCTTGTCCGGATCCATCTCATCCTCTTTTTTCAGCAAGTCGCCAATCAGGTCGTCGAGTTGCTTGGGCAATTCCGCCATCGGGGTTTCCGTCGAGGCCGGTGGTTCCTCCATCGACCACTTCGCATTGTCCGGCGTGTTGGGCAGCCACCGCTCCAGATTTTGCACGATCTCCTCCGCCTTCTCGAAACCCTGCTGCTCGAGCGGCACCGCGATTTCCATCCGCTTCTGGTAAAGAGCGGTCGAGGCCGTCTGCACTTCCTGGTAAATCTCATTCATGTCGCCTACCAGTTTGCCGTCTCCGAAATCCTGCAGCGGCAGCTTGCTCAGATCAGTCAGTTTCTCCTGAAAATAAGCCGCCTCCTTGGCCTCTTCACGCGCGAGTTCACCGAGCACCGCCTGCTGATCGGTCGTGAGGTCTTCCGGGTTCAGCTCCTTCAGCGAACGCGTCGCCTGGATGATCCGCTTCTGATCGTCGCCGAAGGCCTTCAGTTCGTCCTTCAACTTCGCCAACTGCTGCTCGGTCGTGATCGACGGCGGCGATTCATTCTGCTTTTTAGCCAGAGCCTCCGCCGCCTGCTGCCGTTCACTCGCCATCTGACCGATCAGGGCGATCAATTCGTTGAGAATATAGGCCTGCCGTTTTTGCAGGGAACCGAGCGCCGTCGGAAGAGTATCCGGCGCGGTGGCGGCCAGACCGCCCAATTGACCCAGCGCCAAATCCATTTCCCCCTTCACCAGCGCCTGGAGCCGCGACTGATAAATCTTCCCCTCGTCGTGTTTGCCGGCCTCATCGAGCGCCGACGATCCAAAATCCTGCGCCTGCTTCTGCGTGTTCGTCATCCCGCCGTAGTGTTGCGGCAGATCATTCGCGGCCAGCGCCTCGGAAAGATGCAAAGCGAGATTGTCCGTCAAGCCGTTCGCTTGCGTCTGCGCCGCGATGGTGTTCTTCAGCAGATCGAACAGCTTTTCCAGCGCGTCGCCCGACGGCACGGCCAGGTCGGCCAAACCGGCCACGCGCACAATGATCGGCCGTGAGGTGGTCCGTTGCTGCGTGGGACTGAAATCGGCCGCCTGTGCCGTCAAAAGAAAGGTCGAGCCCGGCGTGAAGAGGGAAGGATCGAGCGCGATCGAATAGGTTTCCGGCACCGGTTCGGTTTGTCCCGGCGGCCCCAGATAAGTCCACGTCTTCAGCACGCGCGCCGTGGCCGGATCGTCGCTCGGCGCCAGCCGGAGCGAAACCGACGCAACGCCGTAATCGTCCGTCGCGCGAATCGTGACCGGCAACACTCCGCCGGGATTCACCGCGCGGTTCCGGTCCTGCGTAACGAAATCGACCTCCGGCGGATGGTCCGGCACCGCGGTCAACTGGCCCTGGGTAAGTACCCGAGGCTGCCCCTGGCCGGGCAGCGCCACAAGAATCTCGTAACTGCCCGACGCGTTGATCAGCCGGGTGATTTCCCAGCCGCCGGAAGCCTGATTCAGGTCGGTCGTTTCCTTTTCCTGGTGCCAGCTCACCTTCGGCGAGTCGGGTGAAAGTTGCAGCGCAGCCTTGACCGTCGAGCCCTCCGGAACTTGCAACGTCGCGGGCGGTCCTGGTTGTGAGTAACTCCTCAGACCCGTATAGGCCGGCGGGGTCACCTCGAACGTCGATCCTTTCATCTGCGGCAACGGCGCAACGTCGACCTCCACCGCTGCGCTGCGGGAATCGTCCGCCCAGACGCGAAAGCTGAACGGCTGACTGACCGCGCTGAAGCTGAAAACAAATTCGTTCGGCTTTCCGGTCGAAAGCATCGCGGCGTGCTCGCCCGTATTTGCGGAAGCCTCGGGTGCGCCCGTTCCCTCCTGCCAGACCAGCACAGGTGTGGGTGGCTTGGCGTTGGCCCCGAGTTGCGATTCGAGCCGCACGGAAATGGCAAGCGGGTCGCCCTCGACCAGCGTGACGCGTCCGCCCGGCTGCACCTCGACGCGCCAGCTTCCCACCGGCGGAATATCGGCCAGCGGCAGAAAAATGCGCTCAATGCCCGTCGCCACGTAACGTGGAAACACCAGAACGAGCCCCAGCCAAACCGCCAGCAGGATGACCCCACCCCACAACCATTTCTTCAGCCGCGGCGTCAGCCAGAGCGATTGCAACGGAATATCGCTCAGGATGGAACTCGACGAGGCGAGAATCGGCCCAACATATTTCCTCCAGCCCTCATCCCCACGGTCCCGCTCGAACTGGTAGGCATTGATCAGGACGTTTCCGGCGATGCCGCGATTCGTCTCGAGCCAGCGCGCGGCCCGCGCCGCGGAAAGCGGCCGCAACGCCGGAAGCGCCACCTTCCGGTAAAACTCCACCGCGATAAAGCCGCCCAAAACCAGCGCGAGGGGAAGCCGCAGCGCCTGCGGCAAATGGAGCACGTCGTCGATCAGGAGCAGCGCCAGCAGGCCTCCGGCCGACAGCACGCTCCAGCGCACGAAGCCTTGCGCGATCAGGGCCGCGCGCAAAATCCGCGCCGCCCGCAGCAGGGTTTCCGTCGGTAAAGGTCGGTGCGTCGTCATGAAAGTCCTCTGCGTCTCTTAAAGGCTAGGGGGTCCCGGAAATGGCCCTCAAAAGCTCCGGTTGTTTAAACACCGCCGGCGGTTGAGAGTTGCCCTCCGCGCGGCCCGTCGCCAGAGCCACCCGGTTCAGCAACGTGGTTTTCTTCGCATCCGGGTCATATTTCCAGCGCAATAGCACGAGGCTCCAGGGCACCTTGCCCGCGCCGAAACTATAGGTCGTTCCCAACCGTTTCATCATGACCAGCGAATAGATGTCGCTTCCGTCGCCTCCCGAAAAGCTGCCGAGAAGAGTTCGCGTATCGTAGAAGTCCTGCATGTCCCGAAGCGATGCCTTCACCGCCAGCCGGATCAGGGGATCGACATCGGCGGGCGGGGCCGCCGGGGGGCCGATCTGATTCGTGGTGACTTGATCCCCAATGTAGGCACCCAACGGCCAGGAGACATGAATTCCGTCGGCGGCTTCCACCGCAAGAATGAGTCCGGAACTTGCCGCCGGAACGGTCCAGATCGGCTTCCCGGGTGTTTGCACCATCGGCGGCAGGGTCAGATTGGGCTCCGCCACCACCAGTGGCGAATGAGTGGGCGAGAACCCGGCTTCGCTGAGATTGATCTCGCTCGACGCCGGGGCGGGAGCATTCGCGTCCGGCTCGAAGCGGATCAGGGTCGGATAGGCGAGTTCGGCCAGCTTTTGTCCGTTTACCCCGGTCTGCTTGGCCATCAACACCACTTTTTCCGTCGCGTCGTCGGTTTCGACATAGAGCGTCGTGGTGAAAAGATGCCCCTCCAGCACCTTGCCATCCGACAATGTGATTTCGGTTTGCAGATAGCGAATGGGATAGACCTCGCCCGTTTTCACCTGGGTCGCCTGACCCGCATTGGGGAAATAAAAGCCCTCCCACATCTCCTCTTTTTCGGGCTTGAAACGCATCTCCTTCACCTCGTCCAACGGAAGCGAGTTCTGGGCCCCATTGCCAAAGAAACGAAGGTCTTTGCCCGGCGACAACGAGATTGCACCCGCCATCTTGCGCCCGTCCGACCACTCGACCGTGCCCGCCCTGCCATCGGCCCGCGACGTTCCGGACGCCAGCGCGAGCATCACCGCGAAAAGCGCCATGAACTGAACGAGCTGATGGGAGGATTTCATATCAGGTTGAGTCGGCGTCGCAGCAGCCACTCGGCGACCAGGATTACGATAATCGTAACCGCGAAAATGTTCCAGAAATTGACCAGCGGAATTATAACGGAGGACTGCTGCGACACGACCTGATCGCGCAGGAAAGTCTTCATCGGCTCCAGGTCTTTTTCGCCCGTGTAGACGCCCCGCGCCCGCGCGGCGATCTCGCGCAAATAAGCCTCCTTCAATTCGGGACTCGCTCCCTCCTCCAGTAACGGCTCGACCGGCAGGTCCCGCTCATAACTCTCGGCCAGCTCGGCGCCCGAATAGGCGAGCAGGCGAAAGGTGTAGTCGCCCCGTTGCGGCAGCGGAATTTTCGCCGTGTAAACGCCAGCCTGCCCCGTCACCGGCGTGAGGCTGACCTCGTGGTCGCCTGCGGGACCTCCCAGCGAACCGACCAGGCGGATGGCCCCCGTTTCGCCCGTCTCCCGCAACTGCACCTCGACCACTGCTTGCTCTCCCGGACGATAATGGTCCTTGTCCCAATGAATGCCGAGCAGCGCGCCGCCCTCGAGTTTTTTGGTCAGGCCCCGCACCGCCTGCCGCCAGAAGCGTCCATAAAGCGAGCGCATCTCCTGTCCCGCAGCCGCCCACTTCCAGAGAGTGTTCGTCGCGATGCCGAGCACCTGGCCCTTGCCGTAGCGTTGCCACGCCACCACCGGCTCGGTGCGATTCGAGATCGCCGCGTCGAGCAGCCCCACTGCACCCGGCCGCAAGCCCCCCGGCTGGTTTAGACTGTCGAGCGACGTCCCTCCCGACGCGTCAAGGTCCTCCCGCAGCCCGGCTGTAAAATCGACCGCCGCGCTCGAGGGCGAAATCGAAACGGGAAAACTGCCCGTCGCCAGATCGGGTTCGTCGCGGCTGATCATCCACGGCATCAAAGGCGCGAGTTTGCTGTCGGCATAACCTCCACGCCCGAAGGAAGCGTCGCCTCCCAGCAAAATCAGCGCACCGCCGTTCTCAACGTAGCGAACCAGCGTCTCCATCTGCGCCTCGGTGAATTGGCTGGCCGGGGTCGAGCCGAGAATAACGCAATCGTAGCGTTTGAGAATATCGTCCTTATCGGGAAACCCTGCAGCCAGATCCTGATAGCCCGCGCGATCGCCCTGCACGGTGAATTGGTCCTGCAACACCCGGTACATCGCGGTGAAAGCCACGCCCGGATCGCTCCCCAATTCCGTGCGTAGATATTTGTAATCGACCCCCAGTTCCTGCGTGAAGTAGAGCACATGCAGCGCGCGTTGCTGCACCTGCACGGTCACGTCCCGCGTATTGTTCGCATAGGTCAGCTCGCCGGGCAATTGGGGCAGGCTGATGCGATAGCGCAACGCCCCTTTCCCGTTCACCTGCACATGGAACACCGCTGCGGCATGCAGCGAGGAAAGATTGACCGTCTGCGTTTGCACCGTCGCCCAATTTTTGTCGCGCCCTTCCTCTAGCGTAACTTTCAACGCGTCGAGAGCCGCATGCGTTTCCGGCCGCGCGTAAAGATCGGCCTCGAGATCGAACTGACTATTCTCCTCGACCGAAGCCGGCACCGTAACGTTCCCTATCCCGATGTCATTCCAGCCGTCGGGCGAAGCACCCACCCCGACGATGCCGAGAGGCGGCGTCGCCACGTTGCCCAGCTCAATGGTTTCATCGCCCCCGTCGGTCACCACGATCACGCCGTCGGCATCGGCCAGCTTCGGTTGATTACCCAGCGCCAGGAAAATTGCGGCGAGATCGGTCCCGCGCCCCGTTCCGGCCTTGGGACTGTAGTCCGCCTCATGCAGCGTGGTATCGAAAGGCAACACCTGGAATTGAATTGCCGGCGGAGCGGCCGATTCGAGCTCCCGGATCAACCGTCCGGCCCGTTCGCCGCGCGTCGACGAACCGTCGTCGCGCAGATCCATCGACGAGGAAATATCCTGTAAAATAAGGACCTTTGCGGGCGATGCGTTCCAGCCCGACAATTTGAAATCGGGATCGAGCAGCGCCACGACCAGCAGGCCCACGACGATTATTTTCGGCGCGAGCAACAGCCACGAATTACGCGCGCCGTGACGTTGCTTCAGGCGCTGGAAGAGAAGGTAAAAGTAAGCTCCGGAACCCAGGATGATCGCGGCCGAGACGACCGGTCCAAACGACGGATTCCATTCCACCGCGTTCATACCGGGGCCATTCCTTTCGCTTTCGCCGGTGACGATTTCTTTGCCGACGCGGTGGAAAGCAGCGAGCTGAAAAGTTTCTTGCCCAGGTCGGAACTTCGCTCATTGGCCAGCCACGTTTCGGCCAAAAGCAGCAACAGCGCCGCCAGCAGCAGCCAACGGTAGAGCGCCGTCCCGGAGGCCGAGGACAACTCCGTTTTCGTGATGTCCCCCGGCTCGGCCAGCGCGGCGAGCTCGTGCGGAAGATTGCGTAAAAGCGGCACCTGCCCCATCGGTAAAAAATCGGGCACCGCTTCATCGGCATTGGCGGAAGCCGCCACCCAATCGACCCGGTCGCGCTGCCGGACCTCGTAGACTCCCGCGCGGGCAAATCCCTCAAAATCGCGCGCCGCTCCCTGCCACGAAAGCGCGCTGCCCGCCAGCGACTTCACGTCCCCATTCTCGCCGGGAAAATCAAAGCCGAAGTCCTCGGCTGCCTTCAGGAATTGAACCGGAATGTGCTCGGCTTGATCCCCAAAAATGGCGTTCTGCACCAAGACTACGAATCCGGCCTTGAGCGGCAATGATGACCACTTCGGCGTAAAGGCGAGTCCGCTGGCAAAAATGCGGCCATGCCCCAGCGTGCGCCGCGCCAGCAGGGTCTCGCCGTTGGCCGAGGCGGCCAGCACCTGCCAGTCGGCGCTCGTGTTCACCGGACAATATTGAAAGGCCCGCAACGCGCCTATTTTCGGTCGTCCCTCCGCATCGCGAAGGTCATGCCAGATCGCGTCGCCGTCCCGCAGCAACATCATCGGAACGGTGTCTGTGGCTGCCACCGTTTGCATCACCCGCAGGCTCGCATCGAGCCACGCCGCGGGAGGCCGCGACACCGCCGCGCCCGCCCCGGCAGCCGGGACCACCAGGAGCGTGCCGCCATGGCGCACATAGTCCTCCAGCGCCTGCGAGGTCGCGCTGTCCTGCGGCCAATGGTCCCACGTCACCGCCACGGCCAGCGGCTTCGACGCCAGGTCGGCCGTCACGTCCCCGGCGCTGACAAACGTCGTTTCGATCCCGGAAAAATCGGCTGTGCCTCCCGGCGAAACCGCGTAGGGCAGCGCGGCAAAATCATTCCGATCGCCGACAAAAAGCACCTTTTGCACCTCTGTGCACCAGAACCCGAGATCGGCGCGGTTTCCCGTCGGCGCCGCGTCGCCCTCGATCCAGATTTGCGCCCAATGAAAACCTGGACTGCCGAAGGAAAAGGTCAGCGCCACCGGCGTCGAAGCTCCCGGAGCGACTTCCACCTCCCGGGAAAAATTCCGGCCCGAATCGTCCGTGGCGTCCAGCCGCACATGAGCCGCCGCCGGCCCGTGGTTCCGCAGCGTCACCCGCACCGGCGTGATGCGCCCCACCGGGATGGCGCGCGTCGGCACTTCCGTCGCCTCGAGCGAAACCGACCCGCCCGTCACCGGCGCGGAGGCAAGGCGGTGAACGATGATCCGGCAATTCGTCGATTGGGCCTCCAGCTCGCCGCGCGACCAGTTATCGCGCTGGAGGTCGGTCAGAATATGGAGCTCGCGCTGCGGCGCCTTCGCCGTGTCGAGCGTGGCCAGCGCGAGCCGGATCGCCTTGGGCACCGGGGCCATGCCGTCGCTTGGCGTCAACTTGTCGACCGCATAGCGCCACGCCGCCGCCGTGGCATCGAACCCGCGCGGCAATGTCGCGGTCGGATCGGGAATCATCACCTGTACCGTCACCGCATCGCCGGGCCGCGAGGCGGCGATCAGCTTCTCGGCCGCGCGCGCGGCCAGGGTCAGCTTCGACATTCCCGGGCCGGTGGGCGCGGCCATCGATCCCGAATTGTCGATCAGCACGAGCCGCGCGACGCTCCCGCCCGATCCCTTCAAGCCGAGCAGCGGCCTCGCCAGCGCCAGAATCAGCAGCGCGATGAAGAGGCAGCGCAACAATAGGATCAGCCATTCGTGGATCTTGCGCTTGGCGCTCAGGCGCGGATCGATCCGCAGAAAAAACATGAGCGAGGGAAATTCCCGCACCTGACGCCGCAGACGGAAAAAGAGATGAAACAGGATCGGCAACACGACCGCGGGCAGCAGCCACGTCGCGGCGGGATGGGCGAAAAGAAACGGCATGACCTTTTGATAAGAGTTCTAGAAAAGATTGGCGCGTCGCGCCAGCGCATCGAGGAGCGGCGTCCGCGTGTCGACCGTGAAATAATGGGTGCCGCAGGCCGTGCAGAGGCGGCTGATCTCCGACAGATAGCCCTGCACCGCCTGCGCGTAACGGGGCCGGATTTCGTCCGCTTCGATCAGCAGTTTCTCGCTCGTTTCCAGGTCGCGCAACTCGACCAGGCCGTGCATCGGCAGCGCAATCTCGGCGGCGTCGAGCACATGAAAAACCGTCACGTCGTGCCGGTTGTGCTGGAGATGCTGGATCCCGCGCGCGAGTTCGCCCGGCGGCTGGAGCAAATCGGAAATGATAATGACCAGGCTCCGCTGCTTCAGCGATTCCGCCGCTTCATGGAGCGACTCCTCGATGTTGCCCGCGCCCTTCGCCTCCATCTTTTCCATTTCCAGCAAAACCGGCCCGAGGGTCTCGGTGCTCGCGACCGCCTCGAAGCGGCGGCTGATGCCGTCGGTAAAAAAGGAGAGCGCCGCCGCGTCGCCCTGGCAGACGAGCAGGTACATCAGCCCCGCCGCGAGCGAGCACGCATATTCGAATTTCGTCACCGGGCCGGTCTGCCGAAAATGGAGGCTGGCCGACGCGTCGACCAGTACGCAGGCCCGCAGGTTCGTCTCGTCCTGGAACCGCCGGATCATATAGCGGTCCGTCTTGGCGAAGACCGACCAGTCGATCAGGCTCGGCGCGTCGCCCTCGATGTAATCGCGATATTCGGCGAACTCGACCGAGGCCCCGAAATCAGGCGACCGGTGCAATCCCTGAATGCCGCCCTGCATCGGCCGGCGCGCGGAGAGCCCCAGGCCCCGGAGCTGATCCGCCACGCGCGGCGGCAGGTACTTGAAAACGTGCGCCGAAGCCATGGCCGCCTCGTTCCCTACTCGCCCTTGGCGTAATCGGGCTCGGGGACGGTCTCGAGCAAGCGCCGGACAATTTCATCCGAGTCGACCCCCTCGCTCGCCGCGGCAAAATTGCAGAGCACCCGGTGCCGCAGCACGGGCAGCGCGTAGGCCCGCACGTCGTCGCACGAAACATTGAGCCGTCCCTGCAGCAGCGCGTGGGACTTGGCGGCCAGGATCAGGTATTGCCCCGCGCGCGGCCCGGCGCCCCAGCGCACCCAGTTCTTGATGAAATCGGGCGCGTCCGCCTCATCGGGCCGGGTGGCCCGGACCAGCCGCGTGGCGTAGGCGCCGATGTGGCGGCTGACCGGCGTCTTGCGCACGAGATGCTGGAAACTGATGAGCGACGCCGCGTCGAGGACCTGCCCAACCTCCTGCGAGGCGTCCTGGGTCGTCTCCATGATGATCCGCTCCTCCTCCTCGGCGTTCGGGTAGCCGACCTTGACCGAGAACATGAAGCGATCGAGCTGCGCTTCCGGCAGCGGATAGGTCCCCTCCTGCTCGATCGGATTTTGCGTGGCGATGACGAAGAACGGCTGCGGCAAATCGTAGCTCTGGCCCGAGATGGTCACGCGCCGTTCCTGCATCGCCTCCAGCAACGCCGCCTGCGTCTTCGGCGGCGTCCGGTTGATTTCATCCGCGAGCAGAAGATTGGTGAAAATCGGCCCCTGCTTGAACCGGAAATTCCGCGCCGCCGTGACCGGGTCTTGCTCCAGGACCTGTGTGCCGGTGATGTCGGCCGGCATGAGGTCCGGCGTGAACTGGACCCGCTTGCATTGCAGCTCCAGCGATCCGGCCAACGTCCGCGCCATGAGCGTCTTGGCCAGTCCCGGCGTCCCGACCAGCAGGCAGTGGCCGCGGCCAAAGAGCGCCACGAGAATCTGCCCGACCACCTCCGCCTGCCCGATGACCACCCGCGACATCTCGGCCCGGATCCGTTCCATGGCCTGATGCAACTGCGCCACCGACGCCTCGGGATTGTCGAGGATCGGGTCTTCGCCGGCCCGCGTGGGCGACGAAGCGGCCTCGCCGGCGAATTCAAATTGCGCCGCGCCGATGCCGAAGCGCGTTCCGTTTTGGAGCCGCAAGTCGGTGGCCGGGCGGTTGTCCACCATAAGCGGCCCGGTCGCCTCGTAGGAAACGATCCGCCACTGGTCCTGCTCCCGCGAAAGGTAGGCGTGGTGCGGAAGGACCGCCGGGTCGTTGACCACGATGTGGCTGGCCGGGTTGGAGCCGATGACAATCGGCTCGCCGTTGAGGTTCAGGACCGACTCGGGTTGTTGCGGCAAGCGGATGATGAGGCGTTCGGACATAAATGCGCGGGGTCGGGCTGGCTTCCGTCAATGCGTCGCGGCGTACATCAAAATATCCATGCCGAGCGGCGTCGCCGTATCCGCCCGGTAGGCCAGGGCCATCGGATATTCGGTCGATTCCCATCCCGCTTCAAGATCGATCGGGCTGTAAATAACGCGCACGTCCCCGTTCAGCGTGATGCCTTCGAGCTTCGGCACACTCAACTGTCCGTAACGCATCGCCACCGCCGGGGTGTAGTCGGCGGCCCGGACTGGCACCACATCGCTGAAAATCGAATGCGAAAGCGGGATCGGTTCGAGCTTCGCACCGGGCAACACCCGCGCCATTTCCCGCCGCACCGCCTGGTCAAAGGTGGAAAGGCCGAGGCCGTTGTTGATCAGGAGCGTCCCGTTGCGCTGCAAAAAGCCGCGGAGCGCTGTCACCGCGTTGTCGCTGAGATGGAAATCGTCCATCCCGGTCAGATAGAGAAACGAAAGGTTCGAAAGATCGTCCTTGCCCGGATCGATCACCTCGCGCTTGAGATTCACCCGCAGCGACGTGGCGGTGCGCAGCTTCGAAAGCAAGGCGGTCGCGCTGTTCGGATGAACATTGAACGCCCCCTCATGCTCGATCTGCGCGAAGACAAATTCATCGGTCGGCGTCTTCTCGTCCACGGCGGCGAAGAGCTCGGGCTTCGATTCCTCCATCCCGACGCGATTGTATCCGATGGCGTAGGCGACCAGGTTCAGCCCGATGTTGTCGGCGGAGGCCGGGTCATAATAGGCCGCCTGCTGGAGCAGCGGAACCGTGTGATCGTCCCAACCGCAACCGAGGCCATACTTCGAAATCAGCACCCCGATGCGCGAACCGACGTAAAGCCCCTCGAGATAAGGCCGGTCCGACGCGACATTCGCGGAATAGTGGACCGTGTTGACGTCGCTCACCATGTGATAAAGCGGGTGATCGGTCGGAATGACCCGCAACGCCAGCTCCGGGAACGCCTGCTGCATGAGCGCGCGCGCCGAGTCATAAAAATAGGGCGATCCGGCCACCGAGTCGAAGCAGAGCATCCCGCCCCTCAGCACATAAGCGCGAAGCTTGGCCAGAGTTTCGGGATCGAGCTTGAGCGTCCGCGTGCCGCTGAAAAAGAGGACCGCCATTTTGTCGGGATCACCGCTGAACGAAGCCAGCGAGACCTCGTCGTAGCCATACTGCAGCCCCAGCTTGCCCTGGACCTTGGCGAAGAGGTGCTGGAGATCGGCCGGGCAAAGGTTCCAGTCGGTGATCTTGGTTGTATTTCCACCGGCATAGGTGAAAGAGCCCTGTTCGCCCCAGATCACCTTGCCAAAGAGCGACGGAGGGGTCGGCTGTCGTTTTCTTTCAGTGCGGCGCAAGGGCGTGGCCGGCAGGGGCAACGGAGGAAAACCCTCGCCTCCCGAGATGCGCTTGGGCGGCGCGTCGGGCGGTTTGCCCAGAGGCACAAACCAGTCATTCTCACCCGCGCCGAAGGCTGACGGGGGCCCGAAAGCCAGCATCACCATCAGGAGGAGGAACGCGCGCGCCATGCGGATATAACCCATTATCAGCTTAACAGTTGCTCTCTAATTCTCACCGGGTATTTTCCCGGGCCACTTTTCCTTCGCCCGGGCCGCTTCATCACTGTAAGGATGCTTCTGCAAAAGTTCCTTTAACGCTTTCTGTCCCACCTCCTCATGACCCTGCGCCAGGGCGAGATCGGTCAGCCGAAAAAGAAGCTCGCTCCGGCCGCTTTCCGTGATCACCGGCAGGAGCCGCACCGCCCAAAGATAAGCCGCTCCCGGAAGACCCTCCTCCTGATAAAGACGAAGCCGGGTCAGCGCCCAATCGGGCGCCATTCGCTCGATGGGCGCCTCCCACGCCACCTCGATCAAGGCGTCGTCGGCCGCCTCAAAATCTTTCCGGTCGAGAAACACGCGGGCCTGGCCGATCCGCGCCGTGCGGCGAATCGAGCTCCGCGCGTCGGCCCCCGACGGCTCGCCGGTCAGGTTTTGATAATCCTTTTTCGCCCCGGCGACATCCCCTTCGGCCAGGGCCAGATCGGCCTGCAGAATATTGAAAGCGCGCTGCTCCTCGCCCGTCAGCACCTGGACATCGGTCCCGTCCAGCAGCGATTTGACCGCGCCCGTATCGTCGGAGGTCTTTAGCGTCACCTGCGCCAGGGCCAGCCGCGCCTGACTGCCGATCGTGGTCAACAGGCGCGAAGGATGGGCCTGTGTGCACCGCTCGACCAACGCCTGGAGCAGTTGCCTCGCCTCCGCAAAATGGAGCGGGTCTTCCCGGGCCAGGTAAAGCGCCGCCCTTGCCAGGTAGGGCAAATCGGCATTGCTCATCTCCTTCATGTGCGCGCAAATCGCCGGGAGAAATTTGAGCAGGCCGTCCGAATTCTTGAAGACGCCGAACACCGCCGCGCAGCTCGCCAGGTCCGACGCGGAGAACGTCGCCGGATCGCGCCCCATCAACTCGGTCAGGTGCGCGGGCGTCAGTTGCGGGGGATAGGTGGTCAGCTGCGTCCAGTTCGGATGCACGAGAATCGTCTGGGTAAAGTGGAAGCTCTTGTCGCCATCGTCCACCGCAAGCTGGACGCAGCGCATACCCGGACGCGGGAAAAGATGCGACACGCTCGCGCCCGCGGCCTTCGTCCCGTCGTCGAAGGTCCACCCCACCGTTCCCGTGGTTTTCGGAAGGCAGGTCAGCTGCATCGCCACCAGGCCGATATCGGGAGTTCCCGATCCAATCAGGCTTTGGCTGGTAATCGTCCAGTCGATGGCATACGCGGGCGCATTTCCTCCCGCGACCCCGCCGACCACGTTCGCCTGCAACTGGTAGTCGGTCACATGCGCATGGCCGATGGGTCGAAAAAAGCGGTTGATCGGCCTCAGCATCGTCCATTGCGAAAGCGCGCCGCCCTGGGCCGCCAGGCAGCAGAGCAGCGGATGCCCGTGCGGACCGCCCGGCGCATAAGCGTTGTAATAATCGAGCCTGTGAATCCCCGCCGCCAGATCGACCCCTCCCTGGTGTTGGCCGCCGAGCCCCGGACCAAAATCATGCAGGCCGGGCCATTCCACCACCTCCTGACCATCGACCAGCACGAAGGACGCGTCGTTGGAAATCGCCGCCAGTTGCAGATGCTCCGGCGCCGCCACGTGGAACCAGCCTTGAAAATGCTCGAAGATATTCCCCTGCGGACCGAAGCGGTGCCCACCCTCAAAAATTCCCTCCACGACGGCGCGGCCATAAATCGTCGTGCTCTGGTTCCAGGCCTGAAGCATGTCGGCGAGGTGATCGATCGATTTTCCGTCCCCGGCCCTGCTTTCCAAAATCACGCCCGACTTCAAATCGCCGAGCGGCATCGCGGGCCAGTTGGAACCGAGGTAGATTTTATACCGCTTCGCGTTCGACGCGGAATCAAAGAGCAACGTCGCCGGCTCGCCCGGGGCCGACCAGAGCAGCTCTGACCCGACAGGCGTTCCATTCTCCGTGCAGACGCGGATCGGCATGGTCACCCAGTTCGGATCGGGCAGGCAAAGGCTCACCCAGGAGACCGGCCCCGGTCGGGCGGCCGGGTCCGGCTCGACGATGAACCGCGCGGGCGCCGACGCGATCGTCCACTCCACCACCGGAGCCGGGGCGGGCGCGGAAGGCGAGGACGACGAGTTTGTCGCGTCCGCCGGTGCCGACGGCGAGGAGGAGGGCGGCGGCGGCGGCGTGGGACTCTGCGCCCAGGCCACCGGCCCGGTCAGCAATGCGCCCGCGCAAACCCACATGGCAGTCGTCTTCACCAGGATAGAAACTCGCCTGCCTCGCGTTTGGTTGCAGTCTTTTTATTCACGCGCCATTGCCCCGACCCTATTTTCCTTCCTTTAACCCGCATCCGCGCCTAGGGTGAAGACCGGTCATAACGGAGTGTAGCTTAGCTTGGTACAGCGCCTGGTTTGGGACGGTACAGAGGCATTTTTGCTCATTTTCTCTCAGGTTATCTTGCGTGTTCAAATCGAAGTTGTCAGAGGAGAAATGCGAGTTGCGTCGTTTCCTCACGTCATCTTGAAGAAGCCCATTAATACCCCTCAGGGTTACAAAATCGGGTTACAAATTGTCGGCCTGATAAAAATGGCCTAAAGCCTCTTTTTCAGAGGTGAAAGCATGTAACCGTGACGGTCGATGATCGCGAGGAATGACCGGTTCTCAACGTGGTCACAGAGGAAGGACGGTAAACCGGCTCCCGCAAACACCACCAAACCAGCGTAGCGGCGCACCACGATCACCACCGCCGCGTTTGTTTCCCGGCCCCCGCCTCCATCAGGGCCGGGAACAAGACGCGGCTAAGCATCAGTCATCAGCAGCAGCCGTTGTGACGGCGCAGCAGCGACGGGCGCGGCGGGTGCGCCCATGGTGATTGCCATCGAAGGGTGACCGGCAATAACGGTCACTGATGGACGCTGACCGTCGATCACGGTTACCGATGCGTGATGGCGAACGATGACGGATGATGATGAACGATGGCGCACGCTCACGATCACCACTCCACGCACCCGCGCGATTGTTTAGGTCACCTAATGTCAGCGAGTGTCACCGCCCCGCCTAATTTCCTTAGGGGTGGCGTGTCGTTCTTTTTTATACCCTGATCCACGATGCCACTTAACTAATTTGACCCTCATTTTGGGTCGGCTCGTTAGCGGCTAGATGGCTCCGTTGTCGCCGATCTTCCCACATGCTGCGACAACTTCAAACGATCTTCCCACGCTGTGCTAACTTCGTCGGAACTTTGTGGGAGGCGGTCTTTCGTTATCGAGCACGGCTAAGGGGAGATGTCTGTCCTATTTTTATGCTCATCATGCTGCTCCATCATCCACCATGGGCCTATGTCATGAGCGGTGGACCAGCCATGACTATTCGATCATCTCCGGTCTTTGTTCGGGCCGATTCGATCTCTACCGTGGACATCAGGTTGCCAAGCCCGAATCGGCTCGAATGGCATTCGGGCTTCGTTCGAGCTTACCGTTTTCAAAGGTCACCCTTTGACCTATTGCGTCTCCTGTCATCCCTCCATCTTCCAGCCCTGGGTGCCATGTAATCCCGTTGGCAGTTGTTTTCAGTGGTTGGGATAATCGTAGGTAGTGTCGGCACTACCAAAACTACCAAGGATTAAGCGACAAGCTTTTCGTCATGTGAGATCGTGAATCCGCGATGGATCATCAACCCTGTCAAAAACATTTAATCGGCGTCTTTCGGCGAATATCGGCACTGGTCGGCGAATTTCGGCGTTCATCGGCGCGGCCAAATTTCAAAAAACAAACCAGTGGTATGACTTAGCGTTATGGCACACCACGATAATGCGGAGGCGAACGAGAGCCCTCCGCTTCCCCGGCTCAGTTACAAAATCAACGAAGCGGCCAAAATTCTTGGCGTCTCACCCATCACCATCCGCCGGGCCATTTCTCGCGGCCTGCTCAAACCATGCCGGGCGTTTCGACACCCGCTCATTCCAGCAGAGCAGCTAAAGAAATTGATTGCGCCGGGAGAGGACTAAGCAGGACGGGGTTCGGGGTTATGAGCCAGTCACGAAATTGGTTATTTCTGGCACGCCCACGGCGATAAGCCTGTCTCTCAATTTTTGGCTGTTAAAAATCGAGCTATAACGCATTTTTACTTCCTTCGCTCTGGCAATCCAACGGTCGGGAGAAAAGTGTCCTTTGGGAATTCCCTCAGCATAATGAGCAAGTTCCCATTGAAGGAACAACTCCAACACTTTTAGATGCAAGCCATCTTGCGGACGGGTAATCCTATGAATAATGGCGTCCTTTTCACGCCACAAATCAAGCGGATCGGCTATCAACATCGTGAATTCAGTGTCGCCGAACGTGAGCGTCACCTTCCTTGCGTTTTCGCGATAAGCATCTGCTCCTATCGCAGCGGAACCGCACTGCAATGTGCCTAAGGGTAGTTTACCTATAGTGTTTGGAATTTCTTCCGGGTTATTTGTTGCAAAATCGGCATCATGGCTAAGCCAAAGCTTTTCCTGCTCCGGTGCGTAAGCCGGTGCCGGAAAATCAGGGTCATTGATCTGCTTTAATTGATCCCGATAAAAAAAACATGCTGCGCCTCCGACGAGAGCATTTCGCTCCAAGATCGCTGGGTTTTCCCGAGATAATTGAGCTAACCCCGAAAGAATGTCTTCCCATCCAAGATTCCGAGACTTTTTCTCGTTCACGCGCTAACAAATTGTCGGGGAGGAGAGATTAGAATTGTCAGGCCAGAGGGACGCGAAGCATCAAGCCCACGTAGATCGTAACGATTCCCGTCCTCTTTCCATTGCTCTTTTTCCGGGCCGGGAGTTGACCACGGTGCAGCCGCCCGTTCCACATGCGGAATTGGTTCTGCTTGGCCGTTGGCCTTTACCTGAGAAGCGTTCATGTTTACCATCCTATCTAGCCGCACCCGCTGTCCTTGGGATCATGAGGGCTAAGTGCTAGGATGCGTCTGATAAGATGTATCTTACTGGAAGCGAAAGCAATAAAAAAACCCAACCAGACAAGGTGAGCCGTCACAAAGCATTCTTTTTCCGGTGTGGCGGTGTTCAGGCAAGGCCCCCTATCCGGGATAGAGGGCGTACCAGGTCACAGGCACCGTCTTGAAACTTTGCATCAAATTTTTGACAAACCCAGAGTATCCAAATTTGAAATCACATTTTATTCGACTGCTCTAAAAGTCCGCCGCTCGGATCGCGCCGCATGAGTTCCGATTGCACACCTTCAAGCTCTTCCTGCTTGTCGTCGCGAGCCATCTTGCCAAACACCGCCGCGCCCATGGACTCGTCTCCGCTATCCGTCGATCTGGTGAGGTCACGCTTGAGGGAGGCGGCCTTTGCTTCGAGCTGTTGATCCGTCCACTGTGAGTATTTAATCGCAGTGTTTCCGACACCAGCCGATGGCGGGGTTACGGGTGCGTTGGGATCAGAACCGCAACCGGCTATCAGCAAGACGCCAGCAAGCAAGGCGAGAGGATATTTCATTTTTAGGATGGGGTTCTATGATTGCGTCCCGTGTCAATAAACGAGAATCAGCGCGACTGATTTTTGCGCCTTCTCAACGACATCTTCAAATTTTGAGCCGGTGGAAGCCGCCAGTGGCGGGGGGAGATTTTGCACGTCATCAAGGAGAGGGAGAATGTAACTGCTCTTCACGGCATAATTTACGTTTTGGGGAATCTCTCCAGCAAATTTTGCCATCTTGATTGGGTCTAGGGTGGATTCAACCATTCCGATTAGGTTTCCGTTTTCATCACACAGCGGACCACCGGAATTGCCGGGCTGAATTGGGACGCTGATTTGCCATTGCCTGGGGTCATCCTGAAAACCACCTTGGCTGCTGATTTCGCCCTTGGTCAGCTTCGGATCAAACCCTTGAAGCTGGATATTGGGAAACCCAACGGTGAAAACCGACGTGCCCGCACGACCCGCTTTCGACGGAGCAATGGGCAAGGGAGTAAAATTGCTTCCTGTGCATTTCAATAGCGCGACATCATTGGTGGTATCAATCTTCACCACCGTTGCCGGGAGCTTGCCCGCTGCCGTGACCACCTCTATTCGCGATGCACCCTGTACAACGTGAGCGGCGGTCAAAATGAGACCGTCCGCCGAAATAAATGCGCCTGATCCCGATGACTTGGGTGTGTTCTGGGCGCGCGGATGAATAGTGGCGGCATTATTTACGGAAACCGTGTGCGAGGCGATTTGAGCTTGAATTTCTGTCGCCCGCTGACGCGCTGATGAAATGGTTGAGTCACTGTATTTCTGTTGCTCAGAGGCGATCAAGTTCGCTGCGTTCTCGTTACCATGGGCACTGGATACATACAACCAAGCCAAACCTTCAACGTCATCCACCATTACCCCTAATCCAAGAATAAACAGCCGTCCAAACTGAAACTGGGCCATATTATCACCCTTCTCGGCAGCTTTACGATACCATCTGGCGGCTTCGACTAAGTCCTTTTCAACTCCGTTTCCATTTGCATAGCTTACCCCAAGATTGTACTGCGCATCGGAATTGCCCTGATCTGCTGCTTTCAGCCACCACTTCACCGCTTCGACAAAATCTTTCTCGACGGCAGTTCCATTGAAGTAGCAATTCCCAAGGTTGAATTGTCCAATATCATCACCTTGCTCGGCGGCTTTGCGATACCATTTAGCGGCTTCGACTAAATCCTTTTGCACGCCAGTACCGTTCCGATAGCAGTCGCCGAGATTTGTCTCTCCCCAAGCATTGCCTTGATCCGCTGCGATGCGTAACAACTTGGCCCCCTCTACCTCGTCTTTTTCAACGCCCCCCCAACCGTAGAGATAATCGCAACCCATTGCCGCCACTAGCTCAGGGGGGTATCCATTATCGGCTGCCTTACGATACCATTTAGCCGCCTCGCCCGCATTTTTCTCAACTCCATCGCCTCTGTCATAACGAACGGCGAGGTCAAATTGCGCAACCTGCACGGTCATCGGGAAGGCATCCACCTGCTCCGCAGCTTTGCGGTACCATTTAGCGGCCTCCGTTGAATCTTTCTCGACCCCGGTACCGTCTTCATAGGCCTTAGCTAGATTGATCTGCGCGCGAGCATCGCCCTGCTCGGCGGCTTTGCGATACCATTTAGCGGCTTCGACTAAATCCTTTTGCACGCCGTCACCTAAATCGTAACAATTGCCAAGGTGGTTCTGCGCCTCAGCATCTCCTTCATCAGCGGACAAGTGACACAACCTGACCTCTTCTTTTTTCCACTTGTCGGCCTCTATCTGGTCTTGGATCACACCGGTACCGCGCGAATAGCAATATGATAGCGAGGAGCAGCTTTCAAAATCCCCCTGCTCGGCTGCTTTGTGATACCACTTGACGGCTTCCGTTGCGTCTTTTCCGACTCCGAAGCCGCCTACAAAGCAATTGGCAAGTGCCTCTTCTCCCCTTGCATTTCCCTGATCGGCTGCCTTTCGGTACCACTTGACCGCTTCAGCGAGGTTTTGGTGGACCCCCATACCTGCTTGGTAGATGTGACCAAGTTTAGCTTGGCTCTTGGCATCCCCAGACTCTGCCTTTTGTCGTAAGGAGTCGATGGGGTCAATTGCCGGGATCGCCTGCGGTGGCTCATTGGTAAAAGGAAGGGAGAGCGATGGCGTCGCCGAATTGGTGGCGGGACTTGCCGCCGTTTGATTGGCCGGTGCCGGTGTCTGGGCCTCTCCCGGAATGAACCAAGCCAGCAACGGGAGTGCAAGAATAGAAGGAAGTTTTTGCATGGCTATGCGCCCACACCGTAAACCGTCAACATCGCGTCGAACAGGAGGATTCATTGCCTCGCTGCACTTGCGGCGTCAATTACAAAGCGAAATATGCTTCGCTCTCAGCTGCTTTTGATCTTTGCATCCTGAGCGGGTGCCTAAACCCTCCGGCGTCAAATTCGGGAAAAATGTTAATCGCCTCCGAAATCTGGCCAAGCTCACTCAGGAGCAGCTTTCCGAGCGGGCTGACATCAGCCGCCGCTATCTCCAAATGATCGAGGCGGGCACCTTTGTCCCCACCATAGAGGTGGCCTCCAGGCTAAGGACGGCGCTCAAACTCAGTTGGGACGAATTGATGCGCGGGGTTTGAAATGGCTGTTCTACCAATCCAAATTAAAGCGAGCGGGGGAAGCAGGCTCTTTTTCGTCTTCTCAGAGGTGGGCGCTGTATATTTATGATGCATTTTGTATACACAAAAAGCATAAATTTGGGGTTACATCGGGCCGAATAGACTCCATTTGCCAAACTTAGCTCGCAGGGTGACCAATTTGCTCGCGGCGGCTAAATCGAAGACGACGACGACTTGACGCTGCCCCCGTCCGGGGTGAAGGGGTGGGGCAAGTTCCGCACTCCACGGGGGCCTTTCTATCTAAGAGAAGAAGATTGATTGAACTACTAAACTTGGGTCACCCCTCCACCCCCGGCGGGGTTAGATCGGTAATTTTCCAAAGCTTCCGGCCCTTCAAAACCCGACTGGCGATGGCGGCGCGGCCAGATGCCGCCAGACGCGATAAAAGAGTGCCTGTGGCACCGTCCCAAGAGATGAGGCTACGGGCACCGTGCCGGGTAGTTTCGTCGTCGGTGAGTAACTTCCCGATGTCAGCGGCTGTGCCTTCAAAAAAATCGGCGCTCTTAATTTTATCCGTTATGGCGAAGCATTGTTGCAAAAGCTCGCGGAGACGTTCCTCCGGGCTGATGACCGCGAGAAGCTCGACAACCTTCGGATGCTGCCAGGCCGCCGCACCCGTGCGTGCATTCGCCTGATGGCGGGGGATTTCAAATTCCCGTTCGAGGTAGTCAATAAAGGCGGGTAGTTCCTCTGTAATTTTGAGGTCAATTTCCTCGCGATTATCCAGTCCCCCGAGTTTTGCTTTCTGGCAGTTGAGGAGACTTATTTTGTCCCCGAGTGAATCGTCCAGATGAGGCAGAACGTGCAGGTGCTCGGGTTCGCTGTTCACGGCGATAATCAAGCATTGAATAGGCCGCATGGATAAGGCGTCACGCCCCTTGGCTTCGACGCGCACCGATGACGCGAACAGTTGCAACTTGATTCCTTGGGCAAGACCCACGCGGGCGCGATGGTCTCGACTGACAATTTCATCATCAACGGTAAGAAGCTCCGCCCCGACGATGTCAGCATTAAACGGCGTCGTCCCGTTCAAGGCACGAAGCGCGGGCGCGGCCCTACCACCTAACACTCGACGCGTAATCTCAATGGCGAGTGTCTTGCCGCACTCACGCGGACCCACCAATACCAGAGCCGGGAGCGGACGGCGGATGCGTTTAGTGAGATTTAATCGAGCCTGATAGAGCCAAGAAAGGAAGGCTAGTATTTGGTCCGGTTGCTCCGGGTCGGCGAGCATCTCCCGAAAAAATTCCCACATGAAATCCCACTTCCCCGGTTTCCTCTCGATGATGTTCGGCCCCCGCGTGACGAGAAAATTTTCGCCTGAGTCTTCCGACTTGTGCAACCCCGGCGGGAAGCCCGCAACCGGGCCAATGTGCGCGACGTATTTTTCCTCCCGGATCGAGCACAGGCGAAAATCTAAATCGGTCTTGGGCACTCCATGATGAATCAAGTGTGCCTTAACTTGTCCTTCGTTCGGTAGCGGAATGAAGCCCGCTGGGCAGGACATGGCATATCCAGCGCGACCACCGTAATAAAATTCCGGGTCGGCGCCCCATTCGGCAGCCGGTGTGCTTTTCAGCGTCTCCGCCACCTTTTCTTTCTTCATCGAATCACCTCGGGATTAAAATAATAAACGGTCTGCCGCTGGCCTGTGCCGCGTGTGCCATCCGGCGTGCGGACCAATTGGGAGCGCGTCCAAGTGGCGTGGTCCGCACCAAGCGAAACAGCTCGGCGCATGAACTGGTACAGTTTTTCTTCTGACTGCCCGGCGCAAGGAATCCATCCATGGAGTGATTTTTTTCCGCTGAAAACCACGAGTACTAGGGGAGCTTCTTTTGCGAGATGAAGCAAGACCGCCGCCTGTTCATCGAATGTCCCGCTATCCTGTTCAATGACGAGAAAGCGGCGCGGTCCTGTGTTGTCGATAGAACGAGCGGACACTTTGCCTTCCTGCGTGTTTCCTGTCCGCTTTCTCATGGGACTTGGGACAATAAATTGCATCTTCGCAAACCTGCCGCGCCATTCTGATTTCAACTTGGTTTGGGAAAGCTTGATGGACTTCGCGCAACAGATAAGAGGATCACCGGGAAACAGGGCGTCTATGATCGCCTCTGCGTAATTGGCTCCGTCTTCCAGTTGAAACGGGGAGAGTTCGCATAGATGGTTGAAAGTATCCCCACCCGCGATTATTTCATCCCGGCGTTTGCGGTCTACGGATGGCCACCCTCCGCCCCGATTGTCGCCATCGCCGGGTTTCCAATTACGAGACCGTTGTACGGCCCGGATAATTTCCCGTTCAGTCACTATTCGACCGCAATCGGCCACCGATGCGCGGAGAATATCGGCAATCTCTTCATCGCTCCGGTGCGGGTGCAAAACTCGCGCCATGCGAAACAACCAGAAATTTACACCGTCCCCCGCCAGCGGCGGCCCGGAAGCCAGTAAATCCCGCACAGACTGGGGGAGGGCCTTAGTTGCTTTCGCGTTCACGGCAGCACGTTCCCGGACCGCTTGGGGCAGAGCGCGGGCTTGAAAAATTGGCCGGGGCGTGGCATCCTGCCCGTGTCATTAAAGAGTTTTTCAGAAGGGCCGGACACCTCGCCAGGTGCTCCGGATCTCCCATTTTCGGCATTCAAATAGCGCCTCCAATCAACTTTTCCAGTTGTCCCGCCGGGATGAGGGGGTGGCGGAATGCCCGACAGGGTTTGAGAAGACCGCGCTCGATGGCCCGGCGGATCGTTATCGGAGAAACGCCGATGATCTTCGCGGCTTCGCTAATTTTGTAGGAGATGCGCGGCAGCGTTTTTTCCGCTCCGTGCCCGGTTGATTCGGGAATCTGCAAGTTCATGGTAGCGGTGTAGGGCATACGTGAGCGCCACACACCGGGCTACCTCGCAGCGTGAGTTAGCCCGTTGACAAGGACCGAGAGGCGAGCGCAGCAAATGCTTTGCGAATCCGTCGCGTTATTTCTTCCCTGCACTTGGAGCGCAGAATCTTTTCCTCTGCCATTATGTCCGTCTTCTTCGTGGGAAGGTGCTTCTCGACACCCTTTGCTACCAATTTAATTAGTGCCCGCTCCTGTTCGGGATACTCTCTAAACCGCGCCTTTAGTATGGGCAGCGCCACTTTCCACCAGTTTTTCCACGTCGCTTTATTAAGCGCAGGGAGGGCAACCGCTGGCGGCTGTGTGGTCATTTCGCCCGCCGAGCTTGTAGGGAGATTTTTCTGGTACTTTTCTATCAGGGCGAGTTTTTGCGGCGTGGCCGGGTAGCCGCGAATCTCTTGAATCAAATACGCTGCAAACTGTGTGAAGGGACTGTGCTCGGGGATTCTCGAATTTGCATTGGTTGGTATCAGACACCCTTCGCCAACATGAAGTCTCTCAAGGTATTTTTGCGCGTTGCTCCATGATCTTTCTTTCGGAGAGAGCATCACCGGCCATTCGGGTTCGTGGAGTGCGACGTTCTGCAACACGGCATTCGGCTGTGCCATGCCGGAAAGTCTCGCCAGTTTCTTGCAGCCGCTTCTCGTAACGCCAAACAGGTTCACCAAGGCATTATGCGCCGATTGGCTCCTGCCCAACGATTTGCTCGCCAAAAGGTACAGCAGGCGGTCTGCCGCAAGGCCCACCCTGCTTGCGTCTAAATTTTCCCGGTCCTCTATTGGCAGCGCCTTCAAGGCAGCGACGATCTTCTCCAATTCTGCGAGTAGACCGCCACCCATGGTTAAACAGGCTGGAATGCTGGAGCTAGGCGGGGAGTGAGAATGATTCTCTTCGCTTGCAGGTTTGGGAGCCTTGGCCTTGGCCGGGGGGCCTGCGCGGCGTTTCTGGCGCGGGCCGGTACGGTTCACGCAGCGGCCTCGATATGGATGACGTTGGCGGCCTTCTCGGTGCTCATCAGTTTGGACATGCGCAAACTATGATCGAGGCGCACCTCGTCCGCGTAGGTGGCCAGAATGAGCTTGCCGCCGTCCCGGTGGCCCTGCCAACTCGCGACGGTGGGAACGTCCACGCCACGGCGCAAGGCTTGGGTAATAAAATATCGGCGCAAGGCGCGGACTTCAAAATGCGGAAACTTCAACCGCTTGCACGCTCCGGCCAGGGCAATCCGGCAATTATCGAAGGTGAGGAGTCGCGCTTCGGGATCGGCGGGAAGATTGGCCAGTCGCCTTTCCACGATCTCGCGGGCCTGGGGGTAAATCGGAATGAGAAAAGTCTGCTGGGTCTTGCGGCGAAAGACCTTGATGGTTCCCGCGTCCAGGTCGATATGCTTCCGCTTGATCCCCGATAATTCCGCCTGCCCCAAGCCGAGCAACCCGGACAGGGCAATGTAATCGGCGGACTCGACGGAGCCGTGACCATTGAAAGGTTGAGCCTTGAGGTCGGCCACGATGGCCTCGAATTGCTCCGTAGTCGGCGTTAGGCGCGTGAGTTTGCCCCGGACGCGGTACGTGATGCCGTCCATTGGGGAACGCGCAATAGCGCCGTCTGTGACCGCCAGTTCAAAGAATTTTGTGGCACACGAGATGTAGGTGTTAATCGTGCTTGGGGCCAAATCCGCGTAAGTGGCGAGCCATTGTTCGCAGTCGCCTTTGCGGATTTTGGAGATGAGCCGAGAAGACTTTTGGGGCCAGTCGGCCAAAAGACGTTTGATGGCATGGCGCACGTTGTAAAGGGTGCTGGCCGTACCGGTGATGGTGGGAAGGAAACGCTCCGCCTGCGATTCGAGCGTGCGGCGGGCCAGTTCCGGGTCGGTCAATTCAATGTCCCGGCGCATGTCCTGTAACTTTCGCCGGGCAAGAGGAAGGTCGTCGGTGTCGAGACTGCGGCGGATTTGCTTGCCGCTGGACTTGATGAGTCCATAGTACACGCCAGATGGCGAATACCGATATAAACACGGCCCAATCTTTTTCCAGATGGAATCTGACTTCTTCTGACGTGCGCTCATGCAATCAGGCTAGCAGGTTACAAAAGCGGGTTACAAGAGCAAAATCGGGTCGTTTTTATATTGGCGTAAGTCGCTTTCTATAAAGTATTACGGAGTGTAGCTTAGCTTGGTAGAGCGCCTGGTTTGGGACCAGGAGGTCGCAGGTTCAAATCCTGTCACTCCGATTTACCCCATGGGATTTGTCCCTGAAAATAGGCCTCTTGAATCGGCCGATTCCGGGGCCTACGTTGTCCTGAATGCTCTCTTTTATTGTCCTTTTAACAGGCAATTTTTTTCTCTTTATCGTGGCCCTGATCGGGGCCCAGTCCTGTTATTTCGGACGACGCTGGAAATGGTTCGCCCGGCTCATCCTCTGCGTTCTCATCAGCAGCACCTGCCTCGCCTTTGAGGTCTACCAATGGCTGACTCCGCCCGAATCCGATGAATTGCCGACCATCGTCATCCGGCAGCCGACCACGCCCTTGTAGCCAGAGCCAATGGCGAAAGTCGGCTCGAAATTAGATCGCGGCTTACGTTGCGACCACGGCCTTGCGGTCGTTCCGCAAAGGCACGCCCGCCGCGCACGACGCAGCCAGCTTCCGATGCGGCGCGGCAAAAGCGAGGCCCTGCATCTGCTCCAAACTCAGGTACCGCCCGCCGGCAGGCGCCCGCGATTTCCATCTCGCGGCAACGGCCTGCATCGTGACCGCATACTTCGTGATGCCATATTTGATCCGCGCCAATTCCTCGCCCGGCACCATCCGCACCGGATCGAAATCGGGAAAGCGCCAGAGCCCATGCCACGGTTTTCCCGCGGGCACCTGCTCGCAATAAAAGCTCTTGCCGTAACTGATAATCGCCACGACCTCCGCGCGCTTCACCTGCGCCACCCGCGATTTCACCGGAAATTCCTCGGCCTTGTCCCGTCCCCGGCATTCCTCCCGCAACGGACAAATCAGGCACAACGGCTGGCGCGGCATGCAGACCGTCGCCCCCAGTTCCATCACGGCCTGATTGTGGGTCGAAGGATCTCGCCGGTCCAAAAACTCGTCCGCGATCGCCTGCAATTTGGCGCGCGTTTGCGGCCGGGAAATATCGTCGCGCATCGCCAGCACCCGCGTCAGCACCCGCATCACGTTTCCATCCAGCACCGCCAGCGGAAGTCCGAAGGCGATGCTCCCTACGGCAGCGGCGGTGTAGGGCCCGATGCCCGGCAACGCCCGCAACCCTTCCTCGCTCCGGGGCAGCTCGCCACCCGCCTGCGTCACCGCTTTCGCCAGCGCCTGCAAATTGCGCGCGCGCCGGTAATAGCCCAGCCCCTCCCAGGCCTTGATCACGGCAATCTCATCCGCTCTGGCCAGCGCCCGCCAGTTCGGAAAAGTCTTCAGCCAACGCTCGTAATAAGGAATCACCGTGACCACCTGCGTCTGCTGCAACATCACCTCGGAAACCGTGATCGCGTAGGGATCGGTCGTCCGCCGCCATGGCAGATCGCGCTTGCCCGACGCGTACCATTCGGCGAGCTTCCGGCGCAAGGCGGAAAAAGGAATGAGAGCAACAGCCATCTATTTGCGCCATTGGTCCACGCTCACCTTTTCTAGCTCGGAAAGAAGTGCAGGCGTGGTCGCAATCATGCCGAAATCGTAGTCGAAAGACCAATAGACCAACTCATCCTTTCCTGCTCCGAAATGACTTTCCGGGTGTCGCTTTTTGCCGTTCTGCAGGAAGAATACGTATTGAACTCCCTTGACCGGAGATCCAGGCAGGCCTTTATCACCGTTCGCAAAATCGGCCACGTTAAAAGTAACGACGTGATTTGTCGCCCGGCTCGGCTGTGGAAGATTTCCGACGAATTTGCGCGTTGTGAATTCAATTCTGAGCATGTCCGAAGAGAATCCGTCGCTTTTTACCATCCGATCGATCTTCAAGAGAGGGGCCATGTTCATGAATTCAACCATCTGGCCGGGCTGGCCGACCGTTTCGCCCATGGCTCCTTCGGTGACTTCCTGAGGAGTTGCCACAATGACAAGATCGGATTTGTCGACCAGAGCTTGCAGCATCGAAGACGAGAGTTCCTCCGCACAAACGGGTAATGACAACCCGAAAGTAAGCAGGCCTGGAATGAGAAGAGACCACTTTATTTTCGTCATGGATGATCTTGTTGCGGATTTCATTTTCAAGGACGTCTACCTGCCCTAGAAGATAGACGTTGTGCCCGACCCCGCCAGCTTCACCTTCAAAATCGACTCTGCGCAGGCGGCGAAGCTCCGCGCCATTCTCGAAGAAAAAGGATTCACGTTCCGCGAAGTACCCTACACCCTCTACGGCGCGCAGAAACAAAAACTGACGGTCAACGCCTACACCTCGGGCAAACTCCTCGTGCAAGGCAGGGGCGCAAAGGAATTCGTAGAGTTCACCATCGAGCCGGAAATCATCGGCGAAGCGAAACTCGGCTACGACGAGATCCACAACCCCGAAATGTTCCAGCCCCACCTCGGCATCGACGAAAGCGGTAAGGGCGACTTCTTCGGGCCGCTCGTAATTGCCGGCGTCTACGTCGACGGCGATCTGCCGCGTCAACTGCTCGACCTCGGCGTGAAGGACAGCAAGCAAATCACCAGCGACCAGAAGGCGCTCGACCTCGCCGACGCCATCAAGGAGGTCGCCACGCTCGACCGCTGCAACGTCGTCGTCATCTCGCCCGAAAAGTACAACGACCTCTACGTCAAGTTCCGCAACCTCAACCGGCTTCTCGCCTGGGGCCACGCCACGGTCATCGAAAACCTGCTCACCCGCTGGCCGAAATGTCCTCGGGCGCTGTCGGACAAATTCGCCCACGAAAGCCTGATCCAGCGAGCGCTCAAGGAGCATGGCCAAAAAATCGTCCTGCAGCAGCGCACCAAGGCCGAAAGCGACATCGCCGTCGCCGCCGCTTCCATTCTCGCCCGCGCCGCTTTCCTGACCCGCCTGAAATATCTGGGCGAGCACGTCGGCGTGCCGCTGCCCAAGGGCGCCTCGGCGCAGGTCAAAGCCGCCGCGAAAGAGATCGTGAAAAAGTCAGGCGTGGATGCGCTCAAATCAGTCTGCAAATTCCACTTCAAGACTTACGCCGAAGTCATCAATGGCGATTTGCTTTCTTGAGCCAGGGCCGGAAGCGGACGGGAAATCAAGAGATTATTCCCGCCCGCCCGATAGAAACCAGCGACTACTCTCTAAAAGTAGTGGTCGCGCATGGAACCGTCATGGGTTCCACGGCGCAAGCAACACTTCTTGAAATTTGCGGCCGGAGCCACAGGGGCAGAGATCGTTCCTGCCCAATTTTTCGGATAGTTCCTTGGTTCCGTGGACAACGCGGAGACCGCGCTTCACTCGGGTTTCGGATGGGAACCCCTTTCGGCGCTTACTGGTGCGCTCGAAAAAAGGGGGCTTCTTCTTGCTTGTCCGTATTTACCATATGAGCCTCCTGTTTAGGTTGAGCAATCAAGGTGCACGGGAGTGCCCGTTTCGTCAATGATTTCGACCCCTCCTAGTCCCTTGCGGAGCCCGCGACGGCTACCAATGGACCTGATTCTTCGACTGGCTCAGGATGACGGAACAATTTCTTGAGCTTCGCGCTTAACCCGCGATATTGGTCCACCATGAGTACAGCTCTCCTCGCCCTCGAAGATGGCAGCATCTGGCGCGGCACGTCCTTCGGCGCGCCCCTCACCGCCAACGGCGAAGTCTGCTTCAACACCTCGATGACCGGTTACCAGGAAATCCTGACCGACCCCTCCTATCGCGGCCAGATCGTCGCCATGACCTACCCGCTCATCGGCAACACCGGCGTCAACGCGCTCGACGTCGAGTCGAGCCAGCCCCACGTCGCCGGGCTCATCGTGCGCGAGCTTTCCCCCGTCGTCAGCAGCTGGCGGAGCGAGGAGACTCTCGCCTCCTACCTCGCGCGCAACAAGATTCCCGGCCTCACCGGCATCGACACCCGCTCGCTCACGCTCCGGCTGCGCACCCAGGGCTCCCTCCGCGGCGTCCTCACCTCCGAGAAAATCTCCGACGCGGCCGCGGTTGATCTCGCCCGAAGATGGACCTACCTCGAGCGCGATTTCGTCAAGGAAGTCACCACGCCCAAGGCCTACGATTGGGACCCCAAGGGCAAGCTCAGCCGTAAATGGACCCTCATCCAGGGCAAGCGAGCGCCCGGCTCGCCGGCCCTCACCGGCGAAGATTACCTCGAACGCCTCCCGCCCATCAAATACCGGATCGTCGCCTACGACTACGGCCTCAAGACCAATATCCTCCGCCGCCTGCGCCAGCACGGCTTCCAGGTCCGCGTCCTTCCCGCCACCGCCACGGCTGAGGAAGCCCTGCGCACCGATCCTGACGGCATCTTTCTTTCCAACGGTCCCGGCGATCCCGGCGTGCTCACCTACGCCCATGAAACCGTCCGCTCGCTCATCGGCAAAAAGCCGATCTTCGGCATTTGTCTAGGCCACCAGATCCTCGGCTACGCGCTCGGCGGCAAGACCTTCAAGCTCAAGTTCGGCCATCGCGGCGGCAACCAGCCGGTCAAGGACCTGATCAGCGGCCGGATCAGCATCACCTCGCAAAACCATGGCTTCGCCGTCGATCCCCAGTCGCTGCCCGCGGCGGAAGCAGAGACGACCCAGATCAATCTCAACGACCAGACCAGCGAAGGACTCCGCCACCGGTCCGAGCCCGTTTTCTCCGTGCAATACCATCCCGAGGCTGCCCCGGGTCCGCACGACGCCAACTACTTTTTCCGCGAATTTGGTAAAATGATTGAAACCGCCTCCAAAAGCTCGTAGCGTTTGCCACTATGCCCCGTTTAGTCGCACAGTCGTCCGAATTCGCCGGCAAATCCTTCGATCTTACGGGCTCTGAAATCACCATGGGGCGGGTCCAGGACAACAAGATCCAGATCGAGCACGCCAGCGTTTCGGGCCACCACGCCGTGCTGAAGCTGGAGAACCTCGATTACGTCATCAAGGACCTCGAATCGACCAACGGCACCCGGATCAACGGCGAGCGGGTCATGCAGCAGAAGCTTCGCCGGAACGACATCCTGCGCCTGGGCAACATCGAATTGCTCTACGATTCCGAGCACGCGCCGCCCGGCCAGCCGATGCCCAGTCCTTCTCCCCGCGTTAATCTGGCCGAGTGCGGCACTCATGGCCGCCCGCCCCAGTTCACCAACGCCTCGCCCATCGTCAAACGCGGCCGCGGCGCGGTCGACAAAAAGTGGAAGTTTATTCTCACCCTCCTCTTCATCCTGGCCATCGCCGGGGTCGGTTATTTTGTCTGGGTCGTCTTTCTTTCGCCGCCCGATCTTTCCTCCTCCTGATCGGGCCGCCTCCACTGGAGCATGATCCATTTGCCGCGGCGCGCAGTTCGAATCAAACGCAGCCCGGCCCGGCGATAAGCGGCCGTTACTTCCTTCTGCTGCGAAGCCAGGATGCCGCTGAGCCAAACCTCTCCGCCCGGGGTCACGCAATCCGCAATCTGCCGCGCGGCCTCGCATAAAATTCCGCTGAAAAGATTCGCCAGCACGAGATCGTACCGCCCCGTGGCGCGCAGCTTCCGCACGTCGGCGCGACGCCAGCGAATCAGCGGCGTGGAGAAATTGAGCGCCTCGTTTTGCCGCGCCGTCCTCACCGCGTCGGGATCGAAGTCGGTCGCCACGATCTTCCACGCTCCGAACAACCGCGCCGCCAAGGCCAGCACGCCGCTGCCCGTTCCGAGATCGAGCACGGCCATGCGGCTCAGGTCGCCCCGGCCGGCCAGCGCCCGCAGCAGCATTGAAGTCGTCGCATGTTCGCCGCTGCCGAACGCCATCCCGTGCGGGATCTGGAGCCTCGGCACCAGCGGCGCCTTCCGGCCGCGCGCCTTTTCGTGGATGATTTCGAGTCTTCGTCCGATCCGCGTCGGAGGCGACGGCTGCGACTTCATCCAGGCGCGGGCATTCACCGCGCGCACGCGTCCGCCCCAACGCCGGGTCAATGCGGCTGCGGCGGCGCGCGAATCAACATAAGCTTCGAGCAAATCCCGAGCTCGTTGCGGCCGCTCCGTCACGGCCCATGAGCCGCAACCTTCCGCCTCGAGCCGCCCGATCCAAAGCGCCTGTTCTCCGGGGCCGATCCATCGGCGCCAGCACCACGTCGTTGGCCGCTTGACCGGCCTACTGCTCTTGCTCATCCGGCGACAAATTCGGCCGCAGGATGGCCTTGGTCGAAATGAAGCCGCCCGGCTCGATGATCATTTCCAGCGTCTGGTCCTTGCCGATGCTGAAATGATGGAGCGCCCAATACTGGCGTCCGTCGGCGCGCGTGGCCCGCGCAAAAATCCAATAGTGGTGCTCCTTCTCGCCCTCGGCAAAGACATCGTCCTCGACCCAGCTGAAGCGGCCGTTCGTGGCCAATGGAATATGCTTCGTGATCGCCTCGCCCGGCAGCGCGTCGAGCTGCTTGTAATACTTGTCGTCCAGGGTCGCATCGGTGTTCTGGGCCTGAGCGAGGTCCATCTGCGCCTGCTGAAGCTCGGCTTTCAACGGCACCTCTTCCGCCGCCGCGCCGTCGCTCCGTTGCTGCAGCTCGGTGATCTTCGTATTGAGATCGGCGATCTGCGGCGCGGGCGCGAGCTTCAGCTGCGCGGCCTTTTCCCGCAATTGTTCCTTGCGGTCATCCAACGTTTTCAGGAAGTCGCGCCATTGCTTCATCTGGTCGCTCAGCCATTGGTGTTCCTTCACCCCGTCGATCGTGGCCGGGACCCCGTAGAGCGCGAGCCGGTAGGCGTTGGCCCAGACTTCCGGCGACGGATAATTCGGATCGGGCTGATAATTGAGATTGAGCGATTTGGCCCGGTCCTCGATCGCCTTTTTCAGGTCGTTGAAATGCGATTGATATTCGGCGTCGATCTGGGCCCCCTCGCCGTCCCAGATTTGCTGCGTCGCATCGCGCGATTGCTTCACCAGCGCCGTGATCTGGTCTTTCGCGGCCTGCATTTCCTCCCCGATCAAACGAATGCGTTCCTCCCGCGAGGCCACGTCCGCCTGCGCGCGCTGGACATGGTCCTGCCGCTCCTGGATTTCCTGCATGAGCGGCGTGCGCTCCGCCGCCAGGTCCTCCGCAATCCCGGAAGCCAGCTCCCGGAAATCGCTGACGATCCAAACCTCGTTGTTCAGCGTCATCCCCGCCGGCGGAATGACCTGCCCTTCCACCCGGGTTTCGCGCCCGAAATAAAGGCTTCCAATCACCAGCGCAAGGACCGCGAGCGGCACCAGCACCGTCCAGAAAATAACCGTCTCCACGAAGCGCCTTTTCTTGGCCCGGGCCGCGCGCGTCAGCGGCAAAGGCGCCTTCGTCGTCGGAACCACCGGAATCTCCTCGGCAGGTTTCGCCGACACGACGCTCGCCGTGGGTATTCCCTTCTCCCCGGAGGTCATCGCTTCGGTGTCAGTCGGTGGGACGGGAGGAGTCGTCTCGGGCGCGGGCATCGCCGAAGCGACTGCTGCCGCGGAAGCCGCCGCGGCCGCTTTTTCCAAAGGCCCCGCCGTCTCGGTCGACGGCAACGCTTCCGCCTCGGCCTCCTTGGGAGCGGGAACCAACCGCTTCGGCAGCACCGCGGGCTTCAAGGCCAGCTTGGCTTCGGCGACCACCGGCACCTGCCCCTTGAGCGGCGAGGTCGAGGAAACGACGAGCGGCGTCGACTGCTTCTTCAGCCAATTCTTCGTCAGCCACTTTCCGCCCGACTTGGCCGGCGGCGGCGTCTGGGGTGGCAGCGGCTTGAGCGGCGGCAGCTCGGACGGATTTGGCATGGAATCTTTCGGGCCGCCCGGCGTTTCGGATGTATCGGCTTCGCCTTTGCGGACCTCGGCTGGAAGATGGGGCGGCGGCAGCTTTTCCGCCGGCAGCTCGGGCGCTTTCTCCACCAACGGCGGCGCAACTTGAAGCGCCGTGGGCGACGCGACGGAACTCTCCGGCTTCGCGTGCGGCAAAGGCAACGGCGGCGGATTAAGCGGCGGCTGCCCGGTCGCCGTCACTGGGGCGGCGCTCTCCGCGCGGCGCGGCGGAAGCAGCGGCGGCGCCACCAGCGGACCGATCTTCTCCTTCGCTTCGGACGGCGAAGCCCCGGGCGTCGGCTGGCCGGAACCGGACTGGCTCCGCTCAAAAACCTCCAGGCTTTGCAGATCGCCCGCCGGTGGCTTCACCTCTCCCGGCTCGAGATTCTTCCAGCCCTGCGGCTTCGGCGCGGAATCGGACGGGGGAGCATTGAGAAAAATCGATTCCTCGGGAGAACTCTCCTCGGGCAACGGCTCATTCAACTTGATCGGCGGAATATGCTGCGCTCCCGTCTTCTTCGGCTCATGGCGCATCGGCGGGATCGGCTCCGACCGCTTTACCGGCAACGGAGGCGGCATGCTCTTGCCGTCCGAGACAATCACCGGCTTGCCCGAAAGTGAAGCCAGCGCGGGGACGCTCGTCTTCGGCGGCAGCTTCACGTAAGTCGTCGCGCTCAAACGGCCCTCAATGGAGGGCTCGGGCGCGGCGGGCGAAACCTGTTTGGGCGGCAGCGGCGGAGGACGGCGCACCCCCTGCGAATCGGATACGGCAACCACCGGCGGCAGCGCCTGCGTCCCGGCCGGCGCCGGCTTGGCCACCGAGGAAAGCATCACCACGATTTTTCCCGTCCCGCCCTTCTTGCTTGGCAGTTGGGTCGTCGGGGAGGGCAGCCGTCCCGTCATCCCGCTCGAAGGCAAAGGAGGCAGCGGACCGCTTGGCCGGGCGGGAGGAGGATTATCTGCCATAATCCTCAGTGCCGGGGTAAATGCCGAGAATCGAGATCGGAATCTCCAACGACTTCGCTGCCGCCAGCAGGTGACTCGTCACGTCGATCCCGTCCACAGGCCGGATCGCGGTCAATCGCGCCAGGGCCAGTTCGGTCCCCCGACGGGCAGTCCCCCAACGGGTGGGCGGGGTCAGATGTTCGGCATGAAGCGTGAAGTCGGGCATGGAGTGGAACAGACTTTTTATCGTATTCACCGTGGATTTGCACTCGATTAAAATCAGGAGCCGGTTGGCTTCCAGCGCCGCTCCGCTTCCGCGAGGCGTCACGATGAAGATTCTTTCGGCCAGGGCCGTCTTCGGTTCGGGAGTCGCGGGAAAGTCGCCCGTCACCGTCAGGCGCCTTGAGAACTCGGCCCGGCGCCGGGTCGTCTTCAGCGCATTCAACAAATCGGCCCCGGTCAGCAAAGCCAGCGAAAGCGCGCCCGTGTCGAGTCCCTGCACCAACTCGGGCCACGTTCCTTTCGGCAGGAATCGATCGCACGCGCCAAAATTCAAGCGCCCCGCCCCCAGCACCTGATGCGCGCTCGCCCGCAGCAGCCCGATCGGCGCCTGTCCCTGCGCGGCACGGGAGGTCGAGAAAACCTCGCGGTAAATCGCCGCCACCGCGCGAGCCGACGGCAGCCCCTTGCTCAGGCACGTCAGGCGCGCGACCAGCTCCCGCTCCCGCTCGGGAACGTAAATGACCGCCCCGTGGCGGCGTTTCATCTTGCCGATCTGGCCGGCAAGCTTAGTCCGTTGCTGGAGAAGCTGGAGCATCTTCAGGTCGATCTTGTCCACCTGCCGGCGCAGATGCTGCATCTGCCGGGACAAGACCGACGTCAAGTTGCTGTTGTTCGGGGGCATGGGAAGAAGGGGAAGGCTGTAACCGGCGCAACTCATCGGCATTAGGAAGCTCGGCCAGGTTTTTCAATCCGAAAAGCTCCAGGAACAGCGGGGTCGTTTCGTAAAGGAGCGGGCGGCCCGGCTGCTCGGAGCGGCCCGCCACGCGGATCACCTTCCGTTCCAGCAAGGTGGCCACCACGCCGTCGACCGCCACGCCACGCACCGACTCGATCTCCGCGCGCCCGATCGGCTGACGGTAGGCGATGACGGCCAGCGTCTCCAGCGCGGGCTGGCTCAGGCGCGGCGCCTTCGGTTGATCGAAAAGCTTGTTCGTCCAGACCGCGAACTCGGGCCGCGTCTTCAGCACGTAACCGCCCGCGATGCCCTGCACCATCAGGCTCGAGCCCTCCGCGGCCAGCCGCGCGCTCAACTGCTCAACGGCCGCCTCGACCTCGCCCAAGGAGGTCTTTTCGTAGGCGCCCGTTTCGGGCGAAGGTGAAAACTTCACCGCCTGATGCAGGGCATGCGCAATCGCTTTGGGAGTCAGGGGCCGATCCGTCGCGAAAAGCAACGATTCGACAATGCGGGGCAAATCCATCCCACCATCTTTTGGAAAACCGCGCCAAAAGGCAAGAGGTGAAAACTTATTCGGACTTTCCCCGGAGGGTCGGACTCTGTCCCGACCTTCCAGCCGGTGGTTGAGAGAGCGCGACGGAGTAACGCACCTAATGCGCCGGCACGACCCGGTAAAACCGCAATGCCTCGATCCGCCCGGTCAGCTCGCTGAGCGGATAAACGCCCCAGGTCGGACTCCGCGCCGGGTCCTGCACCAGATAACTCCACCCCTCCTTGCCGACCACCACCACAAAATGGGTCGTCCCATTGCGCAGCGTCAGCCGCACGATCACCGGATTTCCCGCGAGCAGGTTTTGGTCGATCAGCCCGTAGGAGGGCAGATCTTCGTACGCCTTTTCGACCTGCCCGCCCGGCGCGACCTCCGCCGCCTTTTCCCAGTAGACCCAGCCATCCTCCGTATAGCCGCCGTGGGTCGTCAGGTACTCATTGAGCCGCTGCGGGTCGGTGTCGACGCCATAGGCCGACAGTACCATCGCGGCCGAGGTCACCGCGCAACCGGCCTGCCCCATCGTGTCGAACGTCGGACCGAGCAAATCAAACGTCCAGCGCGGATCGTCCTGGGTGAAGACCGGCACCGGAATCACCACCCGGTGAAGAAAGTAACGCCCGCCGCTGGAGGAAATCACATGTTTCCAGGCGAAGAAGGCCGGCACGCCGAAGTAGAGCGCGGCGGCCGTCAAGATTCCCGCCGACCAAACCAGCAGCCGACGGACGGCCACGTCATGCCCGGCACGGGACGGTTCGTCCCGGCTGTAAACCAGGCTGAGCTTGGCCAGAGGTACGAGACGGGCAGGCATGCAGACACCTTATCGCGTCGTCCCGCGCGAAACAAGGAAGCTGCGTGGAGATGCCTTCTTTTCCGACGCGACGCCCCGGTTGATAGTTGAATCCGGGCCATCAGACTTTTCGACTTTTCCCGGGAATGGCGACAAGCTCCCCGCATCTTATGAGCGAAGAGCAGCCCTCCGATCCTTTCCTGCGCATCATCGCCCTCTTTAAACTGGCCAAGGCCCTCCTCTTCTTTTGCGCCGGGATCGGCCTGCTCCATTTCCTGAACCGCGACGTCGAAAGCCGCCTGCACCATCTCATGGACAGCCTCCATGTCGACTCCGACAACCACATCCCCCGGTGGTGCCTGAAACAGGCCGGACTCCTCACCAAGAACAAGCTGGCCGCCCTCAGCGCCATCGCCTTTTTCTACGCCGCAATCTTCGCCACCGAAGGCACCGGGCTTTATCTGCGCAAAAGATGGGCCGAGTATTTCGTCGTCATCGTCACCGGCTCGCTCCTGCCGCTGGAGGCCTACGAGATCTGGCACAAGGTGACCCTGGCCAAGATTCTTCTCACCGCCGGAAACCTCATCATCCTCGGCTACCTCATCCACGTCATCCGCCGGAAGCAGCAGACGTGACCCGTGCAGTCAACCTGAGTTTGGCGAGGAATCAGTTTCAAAGGTAGCCGCCGCGGGCCCTCGCGGCGGAAGGCAACGAAGTTGCCCCTGACAAGGGCATCCCCAAGTGCAACTTGGGACCGAAGGAAAACCTGATTCCCGCGAGTTCGATCCATTCAGGATGAGGTCACCGAACTACGCGCTCAACATGCGTCCGTCCACCGCCAGGGCGGCTTCCTTTACCGCCTCCGACATGGTGGGATGCGCATGGATCGTCCGGGCGAGGTCCTCGGAACTGCCGCTATATTCCATCAGCAACACCGTCTCCGCGATCAGCTCGGAGGCGTTGCTGGCCACGATATGCGCGCCGAGCACGCGGTCGGTCTTCGCATCGGCGATGATCTTCGCAAAACCCTCCGTCGTATCGGCCGCGATGGCGCGCCCATTGGCCGTAAACGCAAACTTGCCCACGCGCACCTCGATCTTTTTCTCCTTCGCCTCCTCCTCGGTGAGGCCGACGCTGGCCGCCTCGGGCGCGGTGTAGATCACGCCGGGAATGATTCCGTAATTCACATGGCCCGGCTTGCCCGCGAGCCGTTCCGCCACGGCCACGGCCTCCTCGTGCGCCTTGTGCGCCAGCATCGGCCCGTCGATGACGTCGCCGATCGAATAGATGCTGGGCACGCTCGTCTGCCAATGGTCGTTGACCGCGATCCGTCCGCGGTCGGTCAACTTCACGCCCACCTTGTCGAGTTCGAGGCCGGTCGTGAACGGCTTGCGCCCCACGGCCACCAGCACGATTTCGGCCGAGTAGGAAACCTTAGCGTCACCCTTTACGCCCTGGAGCTCGACGCCCTTGTCGGTCACTTTCGCCGACTCGATCTTCGTGCTTAGCTCAAATTTCATGCCGAGCTTTTCCAGGTTGCGTTGAAGAATCTTCGACGTCTCCGCATCGAACCCAATCGCCGCGATGCGGGGCAGGAATTCGATCACCGTCACCTCCGCGCCGAGCCGCGCCCAGACCGAGCCGAGCTCCAGCCCGATCGCACCCGCGCCGATGATCAGCATCGTCTTCGGCACTTTTTCGAGCGCGATGCCCTGGTCGCTGCTGATGACCCGCTTGCCGTCGAATTTCAGGAACGGCAGCTCGACCGGCACGCTCCCCGTGGCCAGAAGGATATTCTGCGTCTTCAACGTCCGCTTCGCGCCGCCTTCATCCGTCACCTCGACCGTGTTGCCGTCGAGCGGTTTGCCCAGGCCCTTCACCACCTCGATCTTGTTTTTCTTCATCAGGTAGGCGACGCCGCCGGTCAGCTTGCCCACCACGTCGCCCTTGCGCTTCATCATCGCGCCGAGATCGAGCTTGATCTCCCCGGCGATGATCCCGTGCGTGGCGAACCGTTCCTTCGCGAAATGGAGATACTCGCTCGACGCCAGCAGCGCCTTGCTCGGGATGCAACCGACGTTCAGGCATGTGCCGCCGAGCGTTTTGTCCTTCTCCACGATGGCGGTCTTCAGGCCGAGTTGCGACGCGCGAATGGCCGCGACATAGCCGCCGGGGCCGCTTCCGATGACGACGAGTTGGTAATCAAAGTCAGGCATGACACGAGATTAGTCGCGTTTTCAAATTAGGGCAAGGCCATGCCGGAGGCGCGCGCGCTGCGCCGCCAACTCAATCGAAGATGGCTTTCCTCATTCCCCCGGCCCCGCTATGTCTCAACGATGCCCACCCCGGATCGCCCTGCCGCCCCTTTAGGTCCGTGGACCTCCCTCTGGGTCGTGGCGCTCCTTTCGCTCGTCGCGCAGCTCGCGCTCTGCCAATTCTTCTCCTTCGGCGAAAAGGTCCCGATTTCCATCGACGTCAACCCCTCCAACCTCTGGAAACTTGGCTACCAGTTCCCTCCGACCGGCTCGTTCCAGGTCCTCAACTGGCTCGGCGTCGCCTATCTCCCGCAGCCCCTCAACCCGTTCAGCCTCGCCGCGGCTCATCTGCCGCCCTGGTGGTTTTTCACCACCTACACGCCGTTCGTCGCCACGCTCGCCCTGCTCGCCATGGCCGCCTTTCTCCGCGAACTGGAACTCCCCCGCCCCGCCGCGCTTTTCGGCGGCGTCATCTTCGCGTGGCAGGGCGACCTCCTCACCTTCATCTATCCCGGCCACTACGCCTACATCACCACCTGGCCCTTCTTCGCCATCGCCGCCTGGGGCGCGCTGCGCTCGCAACGGACCCGTCACTGGGCCTACGCCGTCATCAGCGGCGCCGGCTGCGGACTCATGGTCGGCCTCCAACCCGATCGCGGGGCCATCGCCAGCCTCCTCATCGCCGCGCTCTACCTCGCCGCGATCTTCCAACCCTCCGCCGTCCGCCGCACCCTCGCCGATTACCTGGCCGGACTCCGTCCCCTCGTCCTCTGCGTCGCGGTCGCCGCGCTCATCGCCCTCGCCCCGCTGCTCGCCCTGTTCCAAAGTTACATCGTCGGCGTCAAACTCGCCGGCTTCACCGACCGCGAACAGACCTACAAACTCGTCACCCAGTTCAGCCTCGGCCCGGCGGAAACCCTCACCTATCTCGCGCCCGGCTTTTTCGGCTGGCACATCAACAACGGGGGCGGACCCTACTGGGGCTGGATCGGCGAATGGCCCGATTGGCCCCAGCATCATCAGGGCACGCGCAACCTCAACCTCGCCATCAGCACCGCCGGCACCGTCGCCACCGTCCTTGCCCTCCTCGGCGCGGTCCTTTTCCTGCCCGGCCGAATTCTCGGCCCCACCGATCTCAACGACCGCCAACGCTTCTACGGCCGCTTCCTCCTCGCCCTCGGTTTTCTCGCCCTCATTCTTTCCTGGGGCTGGCACACCGGCCTTTACCGTCCCCTCTTCGCCCTGCCGCTGATGGACAAATGGCGCAACCCGCTCAAGTGGCTTGAGATCACCAATTTTGCCCTCGTCGTTCTCAGCGCCTTCGGGGTCCAGCATCTCCTCGCCTCGCACGACACCGCCGTGCCCGACTCCAAAATCATCCGGAGCCGCCTCGCCTGGTTCACCAACATCTTCCTCGTCCTCATCGCGCTCGGATTTCTCGCCAGCTATCCGCTCTCCATCGTCCTCGCCGCCGTTTTTCAGGCCGAGAGTTTCGATCCCGCCGCCATCGCCAACATGATGAGCACCATGCACACCTCGCTCCTGTGGGCACTCGTCCTCATGGCGCTCTTCTGCCTCTTTCTCCGCGCCTTCTGGCAACCCGCCAGACTCCGCGCGTGGATCCCCGTCAATCCCCAGCTCCAGCGACTTTGGCAAACCATGCTCCAGCCCGATCATCTGCCGCTCACCCTCACCCTCGCGCTCGCCCTGCTCGCCACGCTTCAACTCGGCTGGGTCGCCACCCAATTCATCGAGCCATGGTCCCTCAAGGCGCTGACCGAAACCGACCCGCTGCTCGAGGCGCTCCGCAGCGAGGGCGACCGCGTCCGGGTCAGCGTCGCCACCGACGACCCCACGCTCCGCGACAACCTCCTGCAAAACCAGTTCGCCGCCATGGACATTTCGTGCCTCGACATTTCCGCCGCGTCGCGCATCCCCGACGACCTCAACACCTTCTTCAACACGCTCGACGACAATCAGGCGCGCCTCTGGTTTTTGGCCGGGGTGAAAAATGTCGCCATTCCGCAGCAGGCTCTTTCCCAACTGCAACAGGACCCCGCCATCGCCGCCAACATCGACCACGCCAACGGCTACACCCTGACCGCCACCTCCTCGCCCGACCTTCCCTCCCACGCCCTCGTCACGCTGAAGGATTACCTCGCCAAGGTGACGCTCGTGCCCACGGCCGAATATTTCACCACCGATGAAGCGCTGCTCAAGCGGCTCAAGGACCCGGCCTGGAATCCGAGGCAGAGCGTGCTGCTGCTGCCGGGCCACGAACGCATCACCGAACCGATGAAGGCAGCGGGCCAGCTTCCTTCGGATCAGGTGGACCTGGAAACCTACACGCCGACCGAAATCGTGGTGAAAACGCAATCGACTCTGGGTGCCTATCTGCTCATCGATGACCAATACGATCCCGACTGGCAGGTCCAGCTCAACGGCCATGATGCGAAGCTCCTCCGCGCCGACTACATCCTCCGCGCCGTCCAGATTCCGCCCGGCTCATCGACCATCACCCTGCACTACGTCGCCCACTACCACGTCGCCGGCTTCAATCTTCCCGCCGAGACCATGAACAACCTCAGCGATACCGCCATGCTCGCCGCCTGGCTCGTCGCGGCCCTCGGCCTCCGACGAAAACAAACGTAACCTCAGTTCCCATTCGTCCTATCTGTCTCCCATGTCCTCTTCTCCACCCCTCAACTGGCGCGCCGGCCTGTTCCTGTTTCTCGCCGTTGTCGCGCTCGCGCTGCCCCAGGCCGCGCTCCTCCCGCTCCTCGACCGCGACGAACCCCGCTTCGCCGAAGCGAGCCGCGAAATGCTCCAGACCGGCAACCTCGTCGTCCCCACTTTCAACCACGCGCCCCGCTACGCCAAGCCGCCCCTCATCTACTGGTGCCAGGCGGTTTCCTTTATGCTCGTCGGCGAAAACGCCTTCGCCGCGCGACTCCCTTCGCTCCTCGCCACGGCGGGCACGGCGCTCGTTCTCTTTGTGTGGGGAGCCCGGCTCGGCAGCGAGAAGGCGGGCCTCGGCGCCGGCCTTTCCTACGCGTTCTGCCTCCAAACCATGCAGCAGGGCCGCGTCGCGACCGCCGACGCGCTCCTCATTTTCTTCATGACCCTCACCGCCTTCGCCGGCTGGAAACTGATCACCTCGCCGCCCGCCAGCCGCAGCACGCGCAGCTATTTATGGGACACGATCCTCGCTCTCGGTTTCGCCGGCGGCTTTCTCGCCAAGGGCCCCGAAGCACTCCTGCCCCTTTTTCCGCTTCTCTTCTGCGCGCGCGGTCTTCGCAAGAATCTCATCCCGGAAATCATTGTCAACGTCGTCCTCGGCTTGGTCATCGTTCTATTCTGGGCCATCCCCGCCTACGTCGAAACCCAGGGCGACTATTGGAAGGAAGGTCTCGGCCACGATGTCCTCGATCGCATGGCGGGCGGCAACTTCCAGGGCCACGGCGCTTCCACCTTCGGCTGGTATCTCCTAAGCGTGCCGCTCTATCTCCTTCTCTTCTGGCTGAGCGCGCTGCCCTGGTCGCCGCTACTCATCCTCCAGCGCAAACGACTTTTCACCGCGTGGAAACCTGATCTCGCCGATACCTACCTGATCCTTAACGCCGGACTCATCTTCGTCGTCTTCTCGCTCATGGTCACCAAGCTGCCCCACTACACGCTGCCCGCGTTTCCGTTCCTCGCGCTGCTCTTTGTCCGCCGCTGGAAATCGGTTGGATTGTCGCCAGGCACTCTCACCGAACTCGGGTGGGTAACTGGAATCATCCTCGCCCTCTTGACCGTTGTCCTCGTTCCGCTGGCCCTCGCAAACCACGCCACGCCTTCACCGGTGGGAGAGCTCGTTCGCAGGGCAGGAAGCGACCTCAAGCCCGATACCGAATTCGCCCTCGTCGATTTCCAGGAACCCAATGCGATCTGGGAAATACGACGGGTGGCAAAGGGCTACGGGCAAGCCATCTCGGAATCCGATATCACTTCCTTCCTCAATCAACCCGGTCCACGAGCCGTGGTGCTCACCACGGCTCTCTGGTATGACGTCGAGGCCAATTCCGATCCCGAGGGAAAAGCAATCCAAGCCCGCGGCTTCAACGCCGCCAAGGGCAGCTTGATCGACCTCACGCTCGTCGTGAAGCCGTAGTTGCAGTTGTAGCGGCGGTCTCTGACCGTCGCTGGCGAGCGAAGGCGCGTTCCTTTTGCGGCGACGGTCAGAGACCGCCGCTACATTGGGGCGTCACTTCCCAATACAGAAATTCTGGAACAGCCGCGTCAGGATATCCTCATTGTCCGTCTCACCGATCACCTCCGCCAAATCATGCAGCGCGTCGCGGAGCTCGACGCTGACCAATTCCAATCCCGCCCCGCCGCGCAACCCCTCCAGCGCGCGGTTAAGCGACGCCTCCGCGCGTTGCAGTGTCGCGTCCTGCCGCGCGTTGATCGTCAGCACTGTCTCCGTTTCATCGGGCACGTCGGCCAGCAGCGCCGCCTCGATCTTCGCCTCGAGATCGCCGAGCCCCTCGCCCGTCAACGCGCTCAGGAAGATCGCGTCAGCTGGAAGCGACGCGTGCCTTCCCAAATCGGCTTTGTTCGCGATGAGGAGGCTCGGGATGTTTTCCGGCAGCTCGATCTTCGTTGCGACATAAGGTTGGTGCGCCTCGACGACGTGAAGCAAAAGCTGCGCCTTCGGCAGCAGGGCGCGGGCGCGGCGATTGCCCTCGATTTCGACCGGATCGGCGGAGTCGCGCTGCCCGGCCGTGTCGATCAGGCGCAGCGGCAGTCCCCGCACATTACATTGCGCCTCGATCAGGTCGCGCGTCGTGCCGGGCGTCGGCGCGACGATGGCGCGGTCCTCCCGCAACAGCGCGTTGAGCAGGCTCGACTTGCCGACATTCGGCTCGCCCACGATCACCGCCAGCGCGCCTTCCTGGAGAATGCGACCCAGCGGCGCGGTGCGGATGAGCTGGTCGATTTTCCCGCGCACCTTTTCCACCCGCGCGGAAAACTCGGGCCCCACGCCCGGCTCGATCCCTTCCTCCGCGAAATCGAGGCTCGCTTCGAGATGGCTGAGCAGGTCGACCAGTTCCGCACGCACCGCTTCGAGCGCGTGGCCGAGCCGGCCCTCCTTCATCGCGCGGGCGCTGGCCAGGGCGCGTTCGGTCGGGGCGTAGAGCAGGTCGAGCAGGCCTTCCGCCTGAGTCAGGGAAAGCTTGTCGTTGAGAAAGGCGCGCTGGGTGAATTCCCCCGGTCGCGCGGCGCGGGCACCAAGCTCCAGACAGGCGCGCACGATATTTTCAACGATATGCGGATTGCCATGGCACGAAATTTCCACGGTATCCTCGCCCGTGTAGGAATGAGGCGCGCGCCAGAACGTCAGCACCACGTCGTCGAGCGTCGTGCCCTTATGCGCCAGCGTCCGGTAAACCGCGTGGCCTGGCTGCCCGTCCACCTTCGCCGTGACCAGCCGCTCGATGATCGCGCGACTCTCCGGCCCGCTCAGCCGGATGACCGCCAGCGCCGCCACTCCCGGCGGTGTGCTCAACGCAACAATGGTATCGGTGGTCATTTCGTTTATGGTAGCCGCCGCTGTCCCAGCGGCGGAATCTTTTTCATCGCGCCTGTGGGGACCGCCGCTGGGACAGCGGCGGCTACCCCTTGAACGCCACGTAGGGCAAGCCGTGGGCGTCGGCCACGGCCTGGCAGGTGAGCTCGCCGGCCCGGACGTTCACCCCCTGGGCCAGGCCGTCGAACTTTCGGCACGCCTCGGCGAGCCCCTGCTCGGCCAGCGCCTCGATGTAGGGATAGGTCACATTGGTCAGGGCCTGCGTCGCGGTGCGGGCATAGGCGCCGGGCATGTTGGTCACGCAATAGTGGAGCACGCCCTCCTCGAAGTAGACCGGCTCGTCGTGCGTGGTGGGCCGCGAGGTCTCCGCGCAGCCGCCTTGGTCGATGGCGATGTCGACGAAGACGCTGCCCGGCTTCATCGAGGCGAGCATGGCCCGCGAGATGAGCTTCGGCGCCTTCGCTCCCGGCACCAGCACCGCGCCGATGAGCAGGTCGACCGTGGGCAGCAGCTCGGTGAGGTGCGCCTCGCTCGAGTAGAGCGTGTGGGTCGAGCTCATGGTGATGTCGAGGAAGCGCATCCGCTCGACGTCGACCTCGAGGATGGTCACGTCCGCGCCGAGGCCGGTCGCCATGCGCGCGGCGTTGACGCCCGAGGTGCCTCCGCCCAGTACAACAACCTTGCCCGGCAAGACGCCCGGCACGCCGCCGAGCAGCACGCCCTTTCCGCCGTGCGGCTTGGCCAGAAAGTGGCCGCCCACGATGACCGACATGCGGCCCGCGATCTCGCTCATCGGCTCGAGCAGCGGCAGGCGGTGGTGGCGCGTGACCGTCTCGTAGGCGATGGCGGTCGCGCCCGACTTGAGCAGCGCGGCGGTCAGCTCCAGGCTGGCGGCGAGGTGGAGATAGGTGAACAGGATCTGGCCCGGGCGCAGGAAGGGGTATTCGCTCGCGACCGGCTCCTTGACCTTGACGATGAGGTCGGCCCGGAAGGCCTCTTCGTGCGAGTCGGTCAGCTGCGCGCCCGCGGTCGAGTAGTCGTGGTCGGGATAGCCCGCCTCGACGCCCGCGCCGCGCTCGACGATGACCTGGTGGCCATGCCGGACGAGTTGGTAGACCCCGGACGGCAGCAGCCCAACGCGATGCTCCTGCGCCTTGATTTCCCGGGGGACGCCGATGGTCATGGGAAAATTTTGACGGAAGTCCTGCGGAGTGCAGCAACGAAATTACTTAATACCTCCATTGCTTTCGACCCAATACGAAAAAAAATAAGCGAATGAGGCGAATCAGCCGTATGGGATTCGCTTAAAGAAGGTTTCATGCGGAACGGCGGAAAATCGAGATGAAGTTGACGGTCATGCCGACATCTTAACACGAAAAGAAAGATGGCGGTAGCGTTGCATCTCCTCCCTGGCCTTGGTGGCTTAAAATCTTTCCGGCTTCGACGAGCGTCAGTGGTAGCCGCCGCTGTCCCAGCGGCGGAGCTCAACGACCGGGCAACCACACATAAGGCCAATCCTTCCATGCCTCGACCAATCCGGCGCGAACGGGGTTTTCGAGTATGTAGTCCGCCTTCTGTTGAATATTTTCATCGTTGCGCAGGCGATGTTCGAAGAAGTTGCGCTGCCAGGAGATCGCATGGGTTTTGGCAAGCGCACGCTTCCAAAGCCCGACAACTTGAGAAAGTATTTTTTCCGGAGGAAAGCTGACGAGAAGATGAATGTGGTCCGGCATGAGGACGGCGAGATCACAGAACCAATTTTGCTTCTCATTATAAATCCGAATGAAATCGAGAATGGCTGGACCAACGGGGTCTTTGCAAAAATGGTTTTGTTGACGCGGTTCCGCGCAGATGGTCACGAAGTAATCGGCATCGGGTGTGACCCAATGCGGCGTTTCGTGGTTAAGATGTTTTCGCGGAGTCATGGCTTAAAAGGCACCGCCGCTGGGACAGCGGCGGCTACCTACCGACGGTTCCTACTGCGGCTTCCAGTCGAGGACAACCTTGGTGCAGCGGTCGCACAATTCGGGATGCTGCGGGTCGCTGCCGAGGTGGTCCCAATATTTCCAGCAGCGGACGCATTTTTTCATGCCGTGGTCTTCCGCGCGGGTGACGGTGATGGTTTCTTGGCCTTCGGTGGGCTTGATAACGACTTTGGAGACGATGAAGAGTTCTTCGAGAGCAGCCGTCTCCGTGGTAGCCGCCGCTGTCCCTAGCGGCGGTCGGCCTGCGATCTCAACATAGGCCTCAAGACTCTTGCCGATTTTTTTGTCGCGGCGCTTTTCTTCCAACCGTTGCATTACATCAGAGCGCAAGCCCATCAATTTTCCCCAAAGCTCGAGCTCAAATTGTGGGCCAATTTTGTCAGGAAACGCCTGAATATGAACGGAGTTTTTTTGCGTCAGAAGACTCCAAGTTTCTTCCGTCGTGTAAGGCAATATTGGAGCCAGAAGCTTCGTAAGAGCGACGACAATACGGTGCATCACCGTTTGTCCAGAGCGCCGAGCTACGTCATTCACCCCATTGCAGTAGAGTCGATCTTTTAAGACATCGATATAAAATGCCGAAAGATCGACGGTGCAAAACGTGTTTATACATTGATAGACATAAGCAAAGTTGTATGCGGCATATGAGCGATCAACAGCATCAATAATTCCATTTAAGCGGGCATTAATTTGGCAGTCTAAGAACGTCCATTTATCAGGCTTTACCTTGTGTTTCTCCGGATCAAAATCGGCGAGGTTGCCAAGGAGGATGCGCAGCGTGTTGCGGATGGAGCGGTAGGTGTCGGCGACGCGGGCGAAGATGTCGTGCGAAAACGGAATGTCGTCCTGGTAATCCTGGCTGGCGACCCAGAGGCGCAGGACGTCGGCGCCGTGCTCGTTGACGAGGGTCATGAGATCGACCGGCTTCTGGTAGCCGGTGCCCGACTTGGAAAGTTTTTTGCCCTCGAGGTCGACGACGAAGCCGTTGGTGAGGACGGCCTTGTAGGGCGCCTGGCCGGTGGCCGCGACGGAGGTGAGAAGCGACGACTGGAACCAGCCGCGATGCTGGTCGCTGCCTTCGAGATAGAGGTCGGCGGGAAAAGTGAGCTCGGGCCGCTTCTGCACGACGGCGGCCCAGCTCGTGCCGGAATCGATCCAGACGTCGAGCGTGTCGTGACCTTTTTTCAGGCCGAGCGGGAGGCCGAGCGCGGAGGCGAGTTCGTCGGCGGAGCGCGCGAACCAGATGCCCGCGCCTTCCTTTTCGACGAGATCGGCAAAGGCGCGCACGACCTTTTCGCTGAGGAGCGGCTGCCCGCCCTCGCCGTAGAAAACGGGGATCGGAATGCCCCAGGTGCGCTGGCGCGAGATGCACCAGTCGGGCCGGGTTTCGACCGCGCCCCGAATGCGGTTGCGGCCCGATTCAGGGATGAAACGAAGCTTTTCCTGGTCGTCGATGGCGGCGAGCGCGTCGGCGCGGAAGGCGTCAACCTTGATGAACCATTGCTTCACCGCGCGGAAAACGATGGGCGTTTTCGAGCGCCAGCAGTAGGGGTAATCGTGGCGATACTCCTCCTGCGCGAAGAGCATTCCCTTCTCCTCAAGAATTTTGATGATGAGCGGATTGGCCTTGAAGACGTAGACGCCGGTGAGCTCCGGCACGCCCGCCTCGGCGGTGAGGCAGCCGCGGTCGTCAACCGGCGCGAAGACCGGCAGGCCGTGTTGCTGGCCGAGCTGGTAATCGTCCTGGCCGTGGCCCGGCGCGATGTGGACGAGGCCGGTGCCTGCGTCGGCGGTGACGAAATCGGCGGCGAAGATTTCCCTTTTGCGGCCGTCGTTGAGGAACGGATGTTGGTAGGTGAGGCCGACGAGGTCGGAGCCTTTCCAGGGACCGGCGAGCATTTTGGGGTGACCTCCTGTCGTCCCGCTTGGGCGTGACGACCCGGACAACGAGTTGTCCGGGCCACCCGAGGCCGATTCCGCCGCTGGGACAGCGGCGGCTACCCGGCGGTCAGAGACCGCCGCTACAGACGGAAGCAGCTTTGTGTGGAAGAGAAGCTTTTCACCGCCGATTTCGACGACCGAATAATCGAGATTGGGCGCAACGGCGACGGCGAGGTTCGCGGGCAGCGTCCACGGCGTTGTCGTCCAGATTAATAAGGAGGCGTCCTTGAGCTCGGGGAATTTTTGCGCGGCATCGGGTGTCAGCGGAAACTTCACGTAGATGGCCGGATCGACTTTTTCCTTATACTCGATTTCGGCTTCGGCGAGGGCGGTCTGGCAGCCGGTGCTCCAGAGGACGGGGCGCAGGCCCTGATAGACGAGGTTCTTGCCGACCAGCGTGGCGAAGACGCGGAGCGTTTCGGCTTCGTAGGCGGGGTCGAGCGTGAGATACGGATTCGCCCAGTCGCCGAAGACGCCGAGCCGCTGGAACTGCTCGCTCTGCACGCCGACGTAATGGCGCGCGGTCGCCTCGCACTTTGCGCGAATGGCCATGGGATCGGTCTCGGCCGCGCCGAGTTCCTTCATCACCTTGTGCTCGATCGGCAGGCCGTGGCAGTCCCAGCCCGGCACGAACGGCGCGTAGTGACCGCTCATGTTCTGGTATTTCAGCACGATGTCCTTGAGCACCATGTTGAGCGCGTGGCCCATGTGGGCATCGCCGTTGGCGAAGGGCGGTCCGTCGTGAAGAATGAAGGAAGGCTGGCCCTTCCGCGCTTCCATGATCCGGTCGTAGATTTTTTCCTCGCGCCATTTGGCGAGAAAAGCCGGCTCGCGCTTGGGCAACTCGGCGCGCATCGGGAAATCGGTCTTGGGCAGGAGCAGGGTGTTCTTGTAGTCCATCGGGAACGGAAAGACTAGAGTCTATCTTTAAAATAGTCGAGGGCCGGTCGGGGCCGAAAAGCCGGCGACGCCGACGGAGCGTGGCTACAATTGGGAAATGATCTTCCGCAATTCCTCGGGCCGGGTCACCGGGAGACGGCAGGCGAAGTTTTCGCAGAGATAGGCCGTCGGCTCGGCGGCCTGGGCGGGAAGATTTTCGATCACGGCATGGCGCGGCGCGAGCAAATCGCGGGTGGCGTCATCGGCGATTTGAATCACGACCATTTGCGGGAGATAACGCCGGCGCGCCTCGGCCAGCAGGGGCGCCAGGCCGGGATGGTTCGGACCGGGGCTGTGGACGATGAGGTGGATGGGCGGCGTTTTCAGGAGCGAGGCGCCGACCAGCAGCAGCGGCATGGCGAAGGGCTGCGCCTCGAGGCGCGAGGAGAGCGCGCGGACGGCATGGCGGGCGTGGTCGAGGAGGACGTCGTTGTGGAAAATATGGCCGAGGCGGAAAAGATTGATCACCGCGACCGAGTTGGGCGTCGGCTCCGCGCCGTCGTAATCTTCCTTCATGCGGAGGAGAATCTCGGGATTGCGGTTGGAGGTGGAATAGTAGGCGCCCCGGTCCTGGTCCCAGAATTGAAGATCGAGGGTGTCCTGAAGTTGCCGCGCCCAGCGGAGCCAGCCGAGATCGAAATCGGTCTGGTAAAGATCGAGCAGGCCGCTGATGAGAAAGGCGTAATCGACGGCGAAACCCGCAATGGCCGAGGGTCCCTCGCGATAGCTGCGGAGGAGTTCGCCCGAGGTGGCATCGAAGAGGTGTTTGCGCAGAAATGTGGCCGCGCGCTGGGCGGCGATTAAATGGGATTCGTCGCCGAGGACCTGCGCGGCCCGCGCGAAGGCGCCGATCATGAGGCCGTTCCACGCGGTGAGAATTTTGTCGTCGAGATGAGGCCGGGGACGCAGGCCGCGCCTCGCCAGCAACGCGTAACGGTCGTCGTTGAGGCGGTGCTCCATGTTTTCGAGGGGCCGCTGAAAACGGGCCGCCGCCTCGGTCAGTGTGAGCCGCTGAATGAGGACGTTAGCGCCCTCGAGCTCACCGTGCGGATCGGAACCGGCGTCGATATTCCCCTCCGGCTCGACGCCATAGACAGCGCGAAATTCCTTCAGGCGATCCTCGCCCAGGACTTCGGCGATTTCGTCATGGGTCCAGACATAGAACGCGCCTTCGCTCTTTTTGACGGAATCTTTTTTCGGCAGGCTGTCGGCGTCCTCCGCGGAAAAAAAGCCGCCGTCGGGACTGGTCAGCTCGTGGTCGACGTATTGCAGGACGTTGCGGGCCACCTCCGCGAAAACGACATCGCCGGAAAGCTGGTGCGCGGTGAGGTAGACCTGCGCGAGCTGGGCCTGGTCGTAGAGCATTTTTTCGAAGTGGGGCACGTGCCATTCGGCATCGACCGAATAGCGATGGAAGCCGCCGCCGAGATGGTCGTGCATCCCGCCCGCCGCCATTTTGCGCAAGGTATAGAGGGCCATTCCCCGGGCGGCATCGGCGTCCTGCGGCGAGGACTCCTTTTTCGCGGCGAGATGCAGCAGGAATTGAAGATTGACCGGGCGCGGAAATTTCGGCGCGGCGCCAAATCCGCCCTCCCGCGTGTCGAACATCCGGGTGTATTGGGAAAGGCCGAGCTGCACGGTTTTGTCGACGTCCCATTCGTCGGCGCCGTCGGCGACGACTTCCGTTTCGGCCTCGCGCAAAGCGGAGAGCAGCGAGTGCGCTTTTTCCTCGATCTGCTTGCGGTCGGTCTTCCACAAGTCGGCGATCCGGCGCAGCACGGTGATGAATCCCGGCCGGCCCGGCACGTCGGTGGGCGGGAAATAGGTGCCCCCGGTGAAGGGACGCAACTCGGGCGTCAGCCAGACGCTCATGGGCCAGCCGCCGTGCCCGGTCGTGGCCTGGACGAAAGTCATGTAGACCTGGTCAACGTCGGGGCGCTCTTCGCGATCGACCTTGATGCTGACAAAATGCTCGTTGAGAAAAGCGGCGATGGCGGCCGACTCGAACGATTCGTGCTCCATCACGTGGCACCAATGGCAGGTCGAGTAACCGACCGACAGGAAGATCGGCTTGTCCTCCGCGCGCGCCTTGGCGAACGCCTCCTTGCCCCACGGAAACCAATCGACCGGATTATGCGAATGCTGAAGAAGGTAGGGCGATTTTTCGCGGGCGAGACGGTTGGACGACGACTTGAGCGACATGGACATACCCAAGATAAGCGGAGTTTGTGCGCCTTGCCAGCGGAAGCGGTCATCTTTGGCCGGAAAAGGGGGCGATCCCAAGGACGGGGCTTGCGTCGGGCGCGATTCGCGCTTAGAAAAGAATCGTCATGTCGACTCCTTCTCCCGCTGCCCAGACTCCCGCGCCGAAGCCCCGTCCGCCGGCCTTGGAGCTGATCAAGGAGCACGTGAAACCGTTCCTGGCGCCCTACTACCTGACTGTGGCCGCGGTGTTGGGATTGATGACGGTCGGTTTCGTGGCTGTGATCGGACTGCTTGTTCTGGTCGTCGCCAATTTCAACGTGCTCGGCTTGATCGAGTAGGCGGCGAACCGTTTCCTTCCGCTCATTCTGTGGTAAAATAGCCGCGATGCGCGGGACGATCTCTCCCTTGTTCCTGGCCGGATTTATTTTCCCCGGAGCGGGGCAATGGCTCGTTTGTGCGGCGCCCTTTGTCGCAGTGGCGGCGGTCTGGTGGCTGGTCAACCGGACCGATTGGATCATCAACCGCATTTTCCCCGATCTTGAATGGGAAAAAAAAATGGGCTGGCTCAACATCCGGGCCGAGCGCAGGGCCAACGCCGCGCTGCGGTGGCTCGGCTACGCCATTTACGCGCTGCTCGCCGTGGCTTTGCTGGGGATCGTCTGGGCGGCCGAGGGATTGCAGGAGCTCGGCAACTGGTCCGATCCGTGGGTGCTGGGAGACCTGGCCCTGCGGATTCCGGCGCTCGGAATCTGCCTGGGGGTTTGGCTGCTTTATCTTGGCGGCTGGCTGGTGCCGAAGCTGCGCGCCCAGCGTGAGGCCGACGGGCTGAAACGGTTTCGCGCGGAATTGGAGGAAGCCGAAAGGGAGCGCGAGATGCAGCCCGTTTCGCGCATTAAGTCGCCCCTGCGGAAACCGAGAACCAACCCCTCGCCGCGGGCGCCGCTCGTGCCGGACCCGGCCAAGCGGCGGCGTCAGCCCGGCGAGTGATCCCCGGCCGATTCGGCGGCCTTGCGCTTCGCCTCAAGTTGCTCCCAGCGGGCATAGCCTTGCCGGATGCGCTCCTCCAACTGCGCGAGCTCGGTCTTGAGTTGCGGCAGTTTCTCCGGTTGCTTTTGGTAAAGCTCCGGGTTCCACAAACGCTCGTTCAGCGCGCTCAGTTCGGTTTCCCACTTCTCGATCTGCGCGGGCAATTCGTCCAATTCGCGTTGTTCTCTTTTAAGAAATTTCTCGCCTTTCCTCACGGCGGCCGCCGGCGTGGCGACGGGCTTCGGCGCGGCCGGTATCTCACGGAAATGGGCCGGCTTGGCCTCGCGCTGGCGAATCCAGTCCTCGTAGCCGCCGGTATATTCGACGACCCGTCCCGCGCCTTCGAAGACCAGCGTGCTCGTCACGACGTTATCGAGGAAAGCGCGGTCATGCGAAACCAGCAGCAGCGTTCCGGTGTATTCGAGCAGCAATTCCTCGAGCAGCTCCAGCGTTTCGGCGTCGAGATCGTTGGTCGGTTCATCCATCACCAGCACGTTGGCCGGTTGCAGGAAAAGTCGCGCGAGGAGCAGCCGGTTGCGCTCGCCGCCCGAAAGCATTTTCGCGGGCATGCGGATGCGATCGGCGCGAAAAAGAAAATCCTGGAGATAGCTGTGAATGTGGCGCGGTCGGCCCTGGAAGGTGACCGTCTCCGCATCGCCCGCGACGTTCTGCGCCACCGTCTTCGCATTGTCGATCTGGCCGCGCAACTGGTCGAGATAGACGACCTGCAGGTTGGTCCCGAGCTTGACCGTGCCCGATTGCGGTTCGAGCTGGCCGAGCAATAATTTCAGCAGCGTGGTCTTGCCGCCGCCGTTCGGACCGATGATGCCGATCTTGTCGCCGCGCCAGATGGTCGCCGTGAAATCGCGCACGATGGGCGCGCTGCCGTAGTCGAAGCTGATGTCCTTCGCCTCGATCACCTTTTGACCCGACATGCTGCCGGTCTGGAGTTCGATCCGGGCGGTGCCTTCGCGCTGGCGGCGTTCGCTCCGCTCCAGGCGCATCTTTTGCAGCGCGCGCACGCGGCCTTCGTTGCGCGTCCGCCGCGCCTTGACGCCCTGCCGCAGCCAGACTTCTTCCTGCGCCAGCTTCTTGTCGAAGGCGGCCCATTGCTTTTCCTCCGCCTCGAGGTTGGCCGCCTTGCGTTCGAGATAGGTGTCATAATCGCAGGCCCAGCTCGTGAGCTGGCCGCGGTCGAGCTCAACGATGCGCGTGGCGAGTTTGCGCAGGAAGGCGCGGTCGTGCGTGACGAAGAAAAGCGTCATCTTCGACTCCAGGAGGAACTTTTCCAGCCACAGGATCGAGTCGAGATCGAGATGGTTCGTCGGTTCGTCGAGCAGCAGAATATCGGGCTGGCCGGCCAGCGCGCGGGCGAGCAGGACGCGGCGCTTCAACCCGCCCGACAAGGCGGAAAATTCGTGCCCGGCGGGAAGATGCATTTCCGCCGCGAGGTCCTCCAAACGCACGTCGGTCTGCCATTCCTCCTCGTGCCGGTCGGGACGCAGGCCGGAATGGAGGACCTCCATGACCGTGCCGGTGATGTCGTCGGGAATTTCCTGGATCAAGCGCGTCACCTTCGTCTCCGAGGGCAGGATCAGCTCGCCCTCATTGGGCGTCTCCTCGCCGGTGATGATTCGCATCAGGCTCGTCTTGCCCGCCCCGTTGCGCCCGAGCAGGCAAATGCGTTCGCCCGCATCGACCTGGAAATCGACCTGATCGAGCAGCGGCGCGGAACTGTATTTCAGCGTGATTTGGCGGAGTTGAAGAAGTGGCATGGCAATGGAGGGGGCCGGTGACTTTACTCTACTTCCTGGGTGTCTGTCTTCACTTTTGGCGCGGGTGCGCTAACCTCTTAAGATACAATATGGTCAAAGGTCAAAAAGTAGTCTGCGTCGACGACAAGGTGGAACCGGAAATCCGCAGGCTCTACGACAAATGGATCAGCAAGGGGACGACCTATGTCATCCGCGACGTCATGCTCGCGCAAAACCGGAAGGCGGAATGGGGCGAGGTCGGCCTTCTCCTCCAGGGCATCGTGAATCCGACGCAATCGATTCCACCCTTTCAGGAGCGCTCCTTCAACAGCGAACGGTTTCGCCCCATCGAGGACAAGACGATCACCGAGTCGCTCGAGCAAGAACAGTTCGCCGAAATGGAAAAGTAGAGCAACCGCCGCCGGGACAGCGGCGGCTACCGCTGAGCCACTCGACGTTAGAGCGTTTTCCATTTGCGTTGTCGCAAGGAAGGTGGCCCGGACAACTCGTTGTCCGGGTGCGCGAGCGCGGCATCGCGAGCGCACAGGAGGTCACCCGAATCGCGGTAACGCCTGCCGACCTCCTGTTCGCGTGGAATGTCTCCACGCGAACCCGGGCAACAAGTAGCCCGGGCCACCCGCCTGCGGTGCGTCAGTCTAACTGGAAAACGATCTTGTTCTCCGCGAAATGCCGGCCGCCACCGGGAATTCCGCAGCGGACGCACCTGATTTTTTTAAAGTCCGCGCTGGTAGATCAGGGCCTTGAGTTCCTCGTTGGAGGCGTAGGGCGTATCCATGGAATCGATCCGGATCGGCTCGTCCTTTTTGCAGTCGGTGAGCATCCGGTGACCATATTCCCCGAGCATCAGTTCGCGCGTCGAGATTTGCCCCTTTTGCAGGGGAATCGCGAGATAGATGTCGTACTCCGAGAGCAATTGCCCGGCCTTGAGATCGCGCCGCGCATAGACCCCGCGAATGTAGGAATCGAGATAATCGGTCTCCTTTTGCAGCGGAATCTTGCGCGAGGTGCCGGGCGCGCCACACATTTCCTTGACCTTGTGGAAGGTCTTGAACCAGGCATCGATCTGGTTCGGCAGCGAAGAGTACTTGGCCACCTGCACGCCGTCCGTGTCGATATCGATGTGGCGCTCAAAAGTCCGCGCTCCCTTGGCGTAGGCGATGGCCAGCGAATAGCCCCAATCGTGGTATTCATGCGAGGACCAGCCGACTGTGTGGCCCGGATAGCGATCGCGCAAAAAATCGATTTGATTAAGCTCGCACTCGCCGTCTTCGTGGGGATAGGCGGCCACGCAGTGATTGACGGCCAGATCGATGTCGCGCTTCTCGAAGAACGTCACCATGTCGTCCATATCCTTCAGCGGCGTGCCGCCAAAGGAAACGATCACCGGCTTGCGCGTGCGGGCGATCTTCTCGATCAACTGCCAGTCGTTGCTGTCGGCGCTGGCGATCTTGATGATCGGCAGGTCGAACTCGACGCACCGCTCCACCGACTCCTCATCGAACGGCGTGGCCAGCGGAATGCAGCCGCTGCGGCGGATGAACTCGACCAGTTCCTTGTAATTGTCCCTCGACAGTTTCGTTTCCTTGACCCGGTTGATGTAGCGGATATCGGTCCGGTCCTGAAAATCCTTGTGCACGAAGCTGTCGACATCGCGCAGCTGCAATTTGATCGCCACCCGCACATTGTTGAACCGGGCGATCTTGGCGTGCTGCCGGACGATCTCGATGCCGCGATCGAGCTTGCCGAGGTGATTGTTCGTCATTTCAAGAACGAACAAATCTTCAAAGATGTCACGGTTCATGAGCGTTTACGACCGATCCAGCCTGAAGCATTAGCTCTCCGAGATCAAGCTCTCCCCCGACAGTCCGGCCCAGGCGAGCAGCGCCGGTCCCGCCACCGACCAGTCGACATAAGGACGCCGGCCCTCCGGCCTGACCAGCGGACAACCAAATGCGGTATCGTCGAGAATCAGATGGGCATGGACCTTGGGCGATTTCGTCCAGAGCTGGTCGTGGTTCTGGTTGATGCCCCAAAGCTTGATTTGGTGCCGGTGAAACCAGTCGAGCGCGGGCCGGAGCGCGTCGTAGGGCTCGGCCGGATTGTTCAGCCCGGTGTAACCCTCGGAGCGCATCGTCCAGAGAATGATCCTGACCCCCGAATCCGACAGCAGCTTGAGGTAGGGGGCCGCGCCGATTTCACGCCCGACCTCGGGAGGGTTGCGATGCTCGACGCAGGTGCCGTCGAAATCGAGGGCGAGGATAAGGTCTTCCCGGTTTACCATTTTAATCGTCGGTGCGCAGTTTCGGGAGGTCGACGGCTTTCAGAATTTGCGCCTGGGCCGGAGGGACGTCGGAGACGCCGTGCGCGCTGGGAAGCTTCGCCGTGCCCCAGCCGCCGCCCAACGCCTCGACCAGCAGCACGCTGGTGGTCATGCGCCGCGTGCGGATATTCACGGCGGAAATCTCGTCGTTGAGCGCCGTCGCCTGGGCGGTGATCACCGTCAGGTAGTCGACCGTGCCCGCCTTGTATTCGTTCGTAGAAATATCGAGCGATTGCTGCGCCGACTTGACCGCCTCGTCCTCGGCCGCGGCTTCGTTCTCCAGGATTTGCAGGCCGGAAAGATCGTCCTCCACCTGCTGGAAGGCGGTCAGCACGACCTCCCGGTAATTGGCCACGGTCGAATCGTAATTGGCGCGGGCCTCCTGGACGCGGCCGTGCGTGGCCCCCGCGTCGAAGAGCGTCTGCGCGATGACCGGCCCGACCGACCACAAAAAGCTGGGGCCGGAAAATAACTGCGAAAATTGAATCGCCTCGAGTCCGGTCGAGGCGCTGAGGGTGAGCTGCGGATAATACCCGGCCACCTCCACGCCGATCGACGCGTTGGCCGAGGCGACCTGCCGCTCCGCCTCCGCGATGTCGGGCCGGCGTTCCAGCAGGGTGGAGGGCATTCCGACCGGAATCGCGGGCGGCGTGCCGGTGAGCGAAACCTTCTTGAGCGAAAAATCAGGCGCGGGCTTTCCGATCAGGGTGGCGATGGCATGTTCATAGACGGCGCGCTGGACGCCGACGTCGATGAGCTGCGCTTTCGTCGTGTCGAGCTGGGTCTTGGCCTGGGCCACGTCGGCCTGGGAAGCGATGCCGCTGTTGTAACGGTTCGTCGTCAGCTCCACGTTCTTCTCATACGCGGTCACCGTGTCCTGAAGAAGCTGATCCTCGGCGTCGAGACCATGCAGGTTGAAGTAGTCCTCGGCCAGGGTCGCCTGGTAGGAGAGGCGCATATTTTCGAGATTGGCGAACGAGGCCTGGGCGGTCGCGGTATTCGCCTCGACGTTGCGGCGGACACTGCCCCAAATGTCGACCATGTAGCTGGCTTCCACCGGCAGGTCATAGAGACTGACATCCTGCGCGCCGGCATGCTGGGCGTGTCCGCTGGAAACGACGACCCCTCCCGTCCCACCCGTGCCGCCCGTGATCACCGATCCGCCCGAACCGGAACGCCCGCTGCCGCTGGTCAGGCTTTGCGAAGCCTGCGAAAGCGTGTAGGCCGGATTGGCCGTGACCGTCGGGAAGAAGGCGGCCCGCGCCACCTTCACCGCGGCCGCGGCTTCGCGGAACTGGGCCTCGGCCTGGAGCACATTTTGATTGGAGATGTCGACCAGGTCTTCGAGGGCGTTGAGCTGCGAATCGTGGTAAATCTCCCACCACTTACCGCGAATCATGGCGTCATTGGGCTGGGCCGGTTTCCAGTCCCCCGCTTCTTTGTAATTGGCGACGGGGGTGGGCGCGGTGGGCCGCGTGTAGTCGGGCCCGACCGAGCAGGCGGTGAAAAGCAGCGGCAGGCCGATCAGCGCGGCGCGACTTCGCAGGGAGAGCGGGCAAGTGCGTGCGGTCCTCATGCTGGTCTTCATGCCTCCTGACCGAGAGGCAATTCCTCGGTCTCGTCATGCTCGATCGCCCGTTGGGCGCGGAGCCGGAAACGGTCCATGTAGAGATAGATCACCGGCGTGGTGTAGAGCGTGAGGACCTGGCTGACCAGCAGCCCGCCGATGATCGCGATGCCGAGGGGACGGCGGAGTTCGCTGCCGGTGCCGGTGTCGAAAGCGAGGGGGACGGCGCCAAGAATCGCGGCCATGGTGGTCATGAGAATGGGACGAAAGCGCAACTGGCAGGCCTCATAAATCGCGTCCCGCGAATTCTTGCCCTCCTCGCGTTCGGCGGCGAGCGCAAAATCGATCATCATGATCGCGTTCTTCTTGACGATGCCAATGAGGAGAATGACGCCGATCACCGCGATCAGGCTCAGGTCGGTCCCGGTGATCATCAGGGCCAGCACCGCGCCGACCCCGGCGGGCGGCAGCGCGGAGATGATCGTGATGGGGTGGATGGCGCTTTCGTATAAAATCCCGAGCACGATATAGACGGCCATGAGCGCCGTCGCGATCAGGATCGGCTCGTTGGCCAGCGAAGCCTGGTAGGCCTGCGCACTTCCCTGGAACCCGCCGCGGACCGTTTCGGGAAAACCGATCTTTTGTTTCGCGGCATTGATGGCGTCGACCGCATCGCCCAGCGCCGCGCCGGGTTGAAGATTGAACGAGAGCGTCACGGCGGAAAAGGGCCCCTGATGATTTACGGTCAGGGGCGCGGTGGTGGAGGCGTAATGGGCCAGGGCGCTGAGCGGGACCTGCTGCCCGCTGGAAGAGGTGACATAAATATTGCGCAGTCCATCGGGATTCAGCCCATATTCCGGCGAAGCCTCCATGACCACATGGTACTGGTTGAGCGACGTGTACATGGTGGAGACCTGCCGCTGACCGAAGGCGTCGTAGAGCGTGTTATCGAGAAGCTGGGAGGAAATACCGAAGCGGCCGGCCGTGTCGCGGTCATATTCCAATTGCGATTGGAGGCCCAGGTTCTGCTGATCGCTGTTGACGTCGACCAGGATGGGAATCTTCTTCAACTCGTTCAAGAGCTTCGGGGCCCATTCGGTCACATCGTTCAAGTCGTCGCTTTGCAGCGTGTATTGGTAAAGGGCATTGCCCTGGCGTCCGCCGATGACGAGGTCCTGCGACGAGGAAAGATAAAGCGTGGCTCCCGGGATGCGGGCGAGTTTGGGGCGAAGGTCGGCGATGACGAGGTCGGCCGATTTTCTCTGCGCCAGCGGCTTCAGGGTGATGAACATCCGGGCCGTATTCAAACTGCCGGCGCCACCGCCCGTAAAACTGGCGATGGACTGGACGCCGGGGTCGGCCAGGACGATTTTATTCATTTGGGTGAGACGAAGATTCATGGCCTGGAACGAGGTGTCCTGGTCGGCCAGAATTTGTCCGTTCAGACGCCCCGTGTCCTGTTGCGGGAAAAAGCCCTTGGGGATAGTGATAAACAAATAGACGTTTAGTCCGATGGTCAGGAGCAGAACGACGAGCGTGATGGCCGGATGGAGCAGGACTCGGGTCAGCGTATATTCGTAGGCGGCCAGAAGCCGGTTGAAGAGATATTCGGTGAACCGGTAGAGGCGTCCGTGCTCGCTTTTCTCCGGCTTTAGAAGCAAGGCGCACATCATCGGCGTGGTGGTCAGCGAAATCACCATGGAAACGAGAATGGCCACCGCCAGGGTGACGGCAAATTCGCGAAAAAGCCGTCCGACGATTCCGCCCATGAGCAAAATCGGAATGAAAACGGCGACGAGGGAAAGGCTGATGGACAGGACGGTGAAGCCGATTTCCTTCGAACCGCGCAAGGCGGCTTCGATCGGCGACATTCCCTTTTCGAGATAGCGCGTGATGTTTTCCGTCACGACAATCGCGTCATCGACCACAAAACCGGTCGAGATGGTCAACGCCATGAGCGAAAGATTATCGAGGCTGTAACCGAGCAGGTACATCACGCCGAAGGTGCCGACGAGCGAGACGGGAACGGCGATGCCCGGAATCAACATGGTGTGGAAGTCGCGCAAAAAGACAAAGACCACGATGATGACCAGGACGACGGCGATAATCAGGGTGTGCTCGACGTCGAGAATGGAGGCGCGGATGGTCGTCGTCCGGTCCATGACCACGCCCAGCTTGATCGCCGGAGAAATCGAGTTCTGCAACCCCGACATCAGCCCGTAAATGCGATCGACCGTCTCGATGATGTTGGCGCCGGGCTGGCGATAAATCACCAGGAGGACGGAGGGCTTGCCGTTCGCATACCCGGCGGTGTGGATATCCTCCACCGAGTCGAGCACGTCGGCCACATCGGAGACCCGCACGGGCGCCGAATTGCGATAGGCAATAATGAGGGGCTTGTAATCGATCGCATGGTAGAGTTGATCATTGTCGTCGATGGTCCAGGTGCGGGTCGCATCGGCGAAATGGCCCTTCGGCACATTGGAATTCGCGGCGGCCAGGACGGTGCGCACATCCTCGAGGCCGATGCCATATTTATTGAGGGTCGTCGGGTTCACCTCCACGCGCACGCCGGGCAGCGAGCTGCCGCCCACCGTCACCTGCCCGACGCCGCTCACCTGGGAAAGCTTTTGCGCGAGGATGGTGGAGGCCGCGTCGTACATCTGGCCCTTGGTATAAGTATCCGAAGTCAGCGAGAGGATCATGACGGGCGAATCGGCCGGGTTCACCTTCTTGTAGGTGGGATTGCTCGGCAGATTGGCCGGCAGGTTGGCGCGGGCGGCGTTGATGGCGGCCTCGACGTCCCGCGCCGCCGCGTCGATGTTCCGGCTGAGATCGAATTGCAGGTTGATGTTGGTCGAGCCGAGCGAACTGGACGAGGTCATCTGCGTGACACCCGCGATGCGGCCAAACTGGCGCTCCAACGGCGTCGCCATCGACGAGGCGACGATTTCCGGACTGGCGCCGGGCAGGCTGGCGCTGACGGAAATGGTGGGGAAATCGACCTGCGGAAGGGGAGAAACGGGCAGGAGATAAAACGCCAGGGAACCGGCGAGGGCGATGGCGGCTGTGAGCAACGTCGTGGCGATGGGCCGCCGGATGAAAGGCTCCGAGATGTTCATGTGATCTCCGGTTCGGCGTCGGGCCCCACGGTCTCTTCCTCAACGCGTGTCCGCGCCGGCGAGGCGCCGAACATCCACTTTCCCAGACGGTCGAACCCGAGATAAATCACCGGCGTCGTGTAGAGCGTGAGGAGCTGGCTGACAATCAAGCCACCCACGATGGCGATACCGAGCGGGCGGCGCAGCTCCGCGCCCGTGCCGGTGCCGAGAGCCAGGGGCAGGCCGCCGAACATCGCGGCCAGCGTGGTCATGAGGATGGGGCGAAAGCGAAGCAGCGCGGCCTGGTAAATGGCCTCGAGCGCGGTCTTGCCATGTTCGCGCTCCTCCTCGAGGGCGAAGTCGACCATCATGATCGCGTTCTTTTGCACGATGCCGATCAGCAGGATGATGCCGATCAGCGCGATCACGTTAAGATCGTTATGGAACAGCATCAGCGCGAGCAGCGCGCCCACCCCCGCCGAGGGGAGCGTGGAAAGAATGGTGATCGGATGAATGAAGCTCTCGTACAAGACGCCGAGAATGATATAGACCGTGATCATGGCGGCCAGAATCAGCAGCGGCTCGCTGGTCAGCGAAGCCTGGAACGCCTGCGTCGCGCCCTGGAAGGAGGCCTCGATGCCGGGCGGCATGTTGAGGTCCTGGCGGGCATGGTCGATGGCGGTGACGGCGTCGCTCATCGCCACGCCCGGCGCGAGGTTGAAGGAGAGCGTGATCACCGGAAACTGTCCCTGATGCGTGATGAGCAACGGACCGGCCGTCGTGCCCCAATGGGCGAACGTGCTCAGGGGCGCCGATCCCGGACTGGCCATGGAGGTCGTCGTCGAGGTGGTGGCCGTATTGGTGGCCGTGCTCGAGGTCGTGCCGGTGGCGGAGGTGATGCCCGACGTGGCCGGCGTGATGTAGACGTCGTTCAGGTTGGCCGGAGTTTGCTGGAACCGCGGGTCGACCTCGAGAATCACGTGGTACTGGTTGACTTGGGTGAACATGGTGGAGACTTGGCGCTGGCCGAACGAATCGTAGAGCGTGTTATCGATGGTCGAGGTGGTCAGGCCGAGACGCGAGGCCGTGTCGCGATCGAGGACGAGCGAGGCGCGCAGCCCCGAGTTCTGCTGATCGCTGGCGACATCGGCCAACTGGGGCAGCGTCTTGAGCTTGGCCAGAAACTGGGGCTCCCAGGCGTTGAGTTCGTTCGCGTCGGCGTCTTCGAGGGTATACTGATACTGCGTGCGGCTGACGCGGTCATCGACCGTGAGGTCCTGCACCGGCTGCATGTAGAGCGTGATCCCGGAGACGGACGCCAGCTTCGGCTGCAGCCGCGCCATGATATCGCTCACCCCCACCTTGCGCACGTCCAGGGGCTTGAGATTGATCTGGATGCGCCCGGTGTTAAGCGTGGTGTTAGTTCCATCGACGCCGATGAACGACGAGAGGCTCTCCACCGCCGGGTCGGCCAGAATGATTTTGACCAGGGCCTGCTGGCGGTCCGACATGGCCGGAAAGGAAATCGACTGGTCAGCCTCGGTGACGCCCTGAATGATCCCGGTGTCCTGGATCGGAAAGAGACCCTTCGGCACAATGATGTAGAGATAGATGGTGAGCGCGAGCATGCCCACCGCGACCAGCAGCACCAGGGGCTGGACGCGGAGAATCACCTTGAGCGTTTCCCCGTAAAACGAGATGACGGAGTTGAAGGCGTCCTCGGAAAGCTGGTAAAGCCGGCCATGCCGCGCCTTGTCCCGCTCGCGGATCAGGCGCGCGGCGAGCATCGGGGTCAACGTCAGCGAGACCAGCGCCGAGATCAGGATGGTGAAGCTCAGCGTGATGGCGAATTCGCGGAAAAGACGTCCCACAATGTCGCCCATGAACAGGAGCGGGATCAGCACCGCGATGAGCGAGATGGTCAGCGCGACGATGGTGAATCCGATCTGGCCGGCCCCCTTCAGCGCCGCCTCCATCGGCTTGTCGCCCTCCTCGATGTAGCGAACGATGTTCTCGATCATCACAATGGCGTCATCGACCACGAAGCCGGTCGAGATGGTCAGCGCCATCAGGGTCAGGTTGTTGATGCTGAAGCCGAACATGTACATCGCCGCGAAGGTGCCGATGAGCGAGAGCGGGACGGCCACGCCCGCGATGAAGGTGGCGGCCAGGGTGCGCAGAAAGACAAAGATGACCCCGACCACCAGGCAGATGGTCAGGATCAACTCGAACTTCACGTCGGCCACGGAGGCCCGGATCGTCGTCGTGCGGTCGGTCAAAATCTGGACGTTGACCGTCGAGGGGAGCGACTGGCTCAACTTCGGCAGGAGCTTCTTGATGCTGTCGACCACCGAGATGATGTTCGCGCCCGGCTGCCGCTGGATGTTGACGATGATGGCCGGGGTATTGTTCATCCAGGCGGCCTGCCGGTTGTTCTCGGTGTCGTCGATCACGTTCGCCACGTCGGAGAGCCGGACCGGCGCGCCATTCCGGTAGGCCACCACGATTTTCGCGTAATCGGTGCTGCTGAGCAGTTGGTCGTTGGCGCCGATCTGGTAGGTCTGGAGCGGCCCGTTGAAGCTCCCCTTGGCCTGGTCGGAATTGGCCGCCGCGACTGCCGTGCGGATGTCCTCCATGTTGATGCCGTAGGCGGAAAGGGCGGTCGGGTTGGCCTGGATCCGCACCGCCGGTTTCTGGCCGCCCACGATGCTCACCAGGCCGACGCCGGAAAGCTGGGAGATTTTTTGCGCCAGCCGCGTGTCGGCCAAATCCTCGATCTTCGAGAGGGGAAGGCTCTCCGAGGTCAGCGCGAGCGTGATGATGGGCGCGTCGGCCGGGTTCGTCTTGCTATAGATCGGCGGGTTGGGCAGATCAGCCGGCAGGTAAGTGCCCGACGCGTTGATCGCCTGCTGCACTTCCTGCTCCGCGACGTCGATATCAAGGCTGAGATTGAATTGGAGCGTGATGACCGAGCTTCCGTCCGAACTGGTCGAGGTCATTTGCTGCAGGCCGGGCACCTGGCCGAATTGTCGTTCGAGCGGCGCCGTGACCGATGAGGCCATGACTTCCGGGCTCGCCCCGGGATAGAAAGTGACGATCTGCATCGTCGGATAATCGACCTCCGGCAGCGCGGAGATCGGCAACTGCGTATACGCGGTCCAGCCGGCCAGCAAAATGGCGGCCATCACCAGGGTGGTCGCAACGGGGCGCAGGATAAACGTCCGGGAAGGACTCATGAATTCCTTTTCCGAAAAAAACTAGCTGCCGGGAGTGGGCGCGGTATCTGCCGTCGTCGCGCCGCTTGGTTTTTTGCCGCCGTCGCCGTTGGAAATAATGACCTTGCTGCCGTTCGTCAATTTATCGACGCCGTCGATGACCACCACATCGCCTTCGTCCAGGCCGCTTTGGACTTCGGCCTTGTCGCCCTCGATGGTGCCGACCGTGATGTTTTTCATGGTGACCGTGGCGTTTTTCGGATCGTCGGCGTCGACGACGTAGACGAACGTCCCCTGCGTGCCGTATTGGATCGCCGCCACGGGAATGATGACGACATCCTTTTTCGTCTCCACCAAAAGACGGGCATTCACAAACTGATTCGGAAACAGCGCATTGTCGTCGTTCTGAAAGATTGCCTTCAACTTGAGCGTGCCGGTCGCGGGATCGATCTGGTTGTCGGAAGTCTGCAATACGCCCGTGGCAATCTTGTTCTTCTGGGCGCGGTCGAAGGCGTCGACGGTCAATTGCTGCCCGGCGTGAAGCTTGTCCATGACTTCGGGAACATTGTCTTCCGGAATGGTGAAGACCACGGTGATGGGCTGGACCTGCGTGATGACGAGGAGCCCGGTGCTCGACGTCGACTGCACGTAGTTCCCCACATCGACCAGGCGCAGGCCCACCCGGCCGCTGATCGGCGCGGTGATGTTGCAGTAAGTGATGTTGAGCTTGGTCGCATCGATCAGGGCCTGGTCGCTGTCGACCGTGCCCTGGTCCTGCTTTACCAGCGAGGCTTGCGTGGCCAGCGTCTGCTCGGCGATGGAATCCTGCTTCAAAAGCGTCTGGTAGCGCTGCAAATCGATGTTCGCATTGTCGAGCAACGCCTGGTCGTGCTCCTTTTGCGCGACATATTGCGCGAGCTGGACCTCGTAAGGCCGGGTATCGATCTCCAGCAACTTATCGCCCGCCTTGACCATCTGGCCTTCCGTAAAGTCGACTTTCATGAGCTGGCCGTTGACGCGGCTTTGGATCGTGTCGGTATTTTCCGGCGTCACCGCGCCCAATCCGACCAGGTAAACGTTGATGTCTCCCTTGGCCGCCGTCGCGGGCACGATCCGAATTTTATCGCTCGCCCCGCCATGGCCGTGCTTGCCGGCTCCCGCGGTCGTCGCCTCCGCCTGGGCCGGCTCTGGTTTTTTTTGCAGGAAGCCGGGCAGATATTGCGGGAAATAATAATAAACGCCCGCCGCGATCGCAGCCACCAGCAGAAGAATCACCAGGATGATCCAGAGCCCGCCGCCCGACCGGCGCTTCACGGTCGTCGTCGTGGTCGTGGTCGTCGTCGAGATCCGGGGAGTCGCCGCCGTCCCGTTCGCATGAGGTGCGACCGGCGCGGGCCGGGACGTTTTTTGCTCAAAGACTTCTTTTGCCATAAATGATCTTTAAAGCTGACGGGAAAAGATCCAACCCCGACTCTACTACTTCGACCCAGGGGTCGGCGAGCTTTGATCCGGCAGCAAAAGCGTGTTGAGCTTCTGGTCATGGTCGGCCACGGCCTTTTCGTAAGCCGCTCGATGCTCAGGAGTTAACTGGGCCGCAATCTTTTGGTGATAGTCGTCCAGGATGGAGATGATATCGAGACCAAACTGATGGCGCACGAGATAGATATGCTGGGCCATTTCCTTGATTTGCGGTTGCGCCCGGTTTATTTCATCGGGAGTCAGGTGATATTCATCGGCGTATTTTTTGTCGATCCGGGCCACCAGGCTGTCGGGATCGTTGGTCCTGCTCATGAAGGTGGAGAGTTTCGTGTCGGTGACCGTCCAGGTAACAAGTCCACCCGCCACGGCCCCGATCAGAAAAACTCCGATGAAATCGGCGATAATCTTGCGGGTGGGACGCATGGGGGGAAGCATGTGCATAAGTGTCTCACGAGACCTGAATATTTTCCATCTGAACCAGACTTTTCACTCCCGGATCGAAATCGCCCCCCTGGTCGTTCCAACCGAAACTAAGCGTCACGGTGGCGGCGATGGCCAAAGCGGCCAGCGAAGCCAGCAGGGCGCGCCAACCGATTCGCTCGAATTCTTCCTGCTGCCGCTTTTCCGCCCTGAGCTGGGCCACCATGCCGGTGACGAATCCATAGGGGGGCGTCGCCTCCCCCGTAAAAGTGGGTGCGCTCAGTGAAAGCAGGCTCTGCCATTTGTCGTTTTCGTTGGGGTTCATTTTCTTTCCTCGAGTTTTTGAATCATTTGACGAAGCTGGGGACGGACGCGAAAGAGGCGCATTTTGATTTTCGAGATGCTCCAACCGGTCGTCTCGGAGATCTCCTGCAGGGACCGGCCTTCCAGGTCGACCATGAGAATCAGGCTCCGGTCTTCCGGGGAAAGGGAGGCGAGGATCTTATCCACCAGGTCGCGCGCCGCGATCGCTTCGCTCGCGTCGGACGAACTGCCTGTCAGCCACGCGGCGTCGAAGACGTCCGATTCCTCCGGGGTCAAATCAGAGCGGCGAACCTCGGGCCGGATTTTCTGGGCGCGCAGCCGATCGAGGCACGTCGTCAGCGCCAGGCGCGAGACCCAATGGCTGATCGGCGCGTCACCCTTGTACTGGTGCAGCTTGGCAAAGGTCTTCATCAGAATCTCCTGGACCAGGTCCTTTTCCTCATCGCGACGGGGCAGGTGCGTACGGACAATCTTGGATATAACGGGGAAAAGATGACGGATAAGTTCCTCAGCCGCGGCTTCATCGCCTGCTTTCCAGCGGCGTAAACAGGCATCGACATCAATCGCTTCATCCATCTTCCTTCCAGCTTAGCGATTGCCCACGCCATGCAATAGTTGATTTGAGTCGGCATTATAACTCTTTCCATCCTTTAAGACGCTTCCTGCGGGAAAAAGTCACTCGAAAGAGAGCCCTCGGGCTCTCAGAATTCGTCATCCTTGCGAAGGCGCGCGGAAATTGTGGCTGACGGAAGGATGTTGCCGAGCCGGAGCCGAAGAACCCAGGTTGCCCGACTCCGCTCGGGTTCACCCGCCTGGGGGAAATAAACCTTTCGCCTCGCTCCGCTCACGATGACGGATGGAAGAAGAGCGAGAGCGCCTTTCGCGGAGGTCTCCGAAGGCTTGCGCCCTTGCTTCTTCTGACCCGAAGAATCTGTAAGCCTATTCCCCGTCGTTGCCGATCGATCCGGTGGGGCACACGTTCATGGCCCGGTCGGCCGCATCTTCCTCTTCCGCGTTGGTCGGCTGCTTGAAGAAGTAAACCTTCGTTTCATCCTCATTATATTTAAGCAGGTTCGCCGCCTCCTCCATGCACGTGTGACACGGCGTGCAGGTGTCGTCCACGTACCATTTGCCCGGCACGTTCTGGGGCACTTTCTGGGTCTTGTCCGCCATACTGTCTCCTTTGGGGTTGGGTTTATTTAAATTCCGCCGGCTGGCCGGTCGCCTCGAGCACGGTCACCCACAAATCTCCATGGGGATTGACCTTGCGCCGCCGGACCGTGACCACGCTCATCGGCAGGTTAACATAATGGCCGTGCCAGCGGCCGACCACCATATTGGTCTTGCCGGCCATGGCGGCGTGGACCGCGTTTTGCGCCAGGCGCAGGCAATAGATCGCGTCCTGGGGCGAAGCCGGCACGCTGCGAATGACGTAACTGGGGTCGATATACTTGATATTGACCTCCTTGTTCGCCGCCTTGAAATGGCCCTCGATTTGTTTCTTCAGGAACGGCCCGATGTCGCCATACTTGAGGTTGCCCGAGGCATCGGTCCCCCCGGCATTGCCCTGCATGAGATGCTGGCCCGCGCCCTCCGCCACCACGACCACGGCATGGCCGCGCCGCGCCAGCCGGTCTTCCAGGCAGGCGAAGAGACCGTGCTTGCCCGTCAGCTGGAAAGGCACTTCGGGGATGAGCACATAATTGACGCTGTTTTCGGCCAGGGCCGCGAAGGCGGCGATGAAACCCGAATCGCGCCCCATCAGCTTGACCAGGCCGATGCCGTTGGGGTAACCCTGCGCCTCGCTGTGCGCGCAGCGAACGGTCCGGACCGCCTCCGCAAAGGCGGTCTCGAAGCCGAAACTCTTGTCCATGTACTCGAGATCGTTGTCGATCGTCTTCGGAATGCCGACCACGCTGATCTTCAGGTTGCGTTTGTTGACTTCGGTGACGATGTCCTGCGCCCCGCGCAAGGTGCCGTCCCCGCCGATGACGAAGAGGATGTTGATTCGGTATTCGACCAGGAAGTCGACGATTTCGGCCTTCGACTGCGGCCCGCGCGAACTGCCCAGCACCGAACCGCCGTCCTGGTTGAGATCGCTGACGAAATCGGGCGTGAGGTGAAGAGGCGTGTGGCCGTAGCGGGGAATGAAACCCTCGTAGCCGTAGGGAATGCCGTAGATGGTCCGCACGCCGTAGCTGTAATTGAGGGTCATGACCAGGCCGCGGATCACGTCGTTGAGGCCGGGACAAAGGCCGCCGCAGGTAACCACGGCGCAGATGGTCTGGGAGGGATTGAAGAAAATCCGTTCGCGCGCCCCGGCATGCTCGATAGTCGCCGGCTCGCTGCCGTTTTCCATGGCGGACCGTACCTTTTCCAGGGAATGATCAAAAAGGACGCGATGTCCGTCGTCGGTCATGAATTCGGCATCCGCCTCGTAACGAATATGTTGCAGGGGCGAGGCAAACTCCGCCGGACCGAGGTTGGGAATGTCAAAGTCGTGTCGGGTGATTTTCGTCATAGGCGGCGGCTGCGTCCAGAGGATCGAAAGCACTAACCGTTCCAAGCTCCTCTCTCGCGTCATCGCGTCCCCAGCCGTGACCGGGGCGAATTGCTATTCCAAATCAATCAGGCTCGCGTTAGGGTTTCGCGGCGATCCCGCGCCCGCATGAAGAAGCTTAAAAAATCGCTGATCCGATTCCTGGCCCACACCCGCTTATTCCAATATGTCGCGCGAAAATCGGGTTACGCGCAGTACGCGCTTCACGTTCCGCCCGGCCATTTTTATTCGCCCATCGCCGACTTGAAGGAAGTCGAAGCCTTCGCCGACCAGGTCTTTGACCAGGACCGGCGCACCCTGCCCGCCATCGACTTGCGTGAAAAGGAGCAGCTCGAACTTCTGCGGACCTTAAGCAGCTACTATCCCGAGTTGCCGTTCACCGAAAAGAAACAGGAGGCTTTGCGCTATTACTACGCCAACGATCTCTACTGCCATTCCGACGCGATTTTTCTTTATTCCATGATCCGGCACTTCCGTCCGAAGCGGATCATCGAAGCCGGCTCGGGATTTTCCTCCGCCGTGATGCTCGATACCAACGATCTTTTCTTCGGGGGAAGCATCAAGATCGAATTGATCGAGCCTTATCCGGAGCGGCTTTACTCCCTGCTCACCCCGAAAGACCGCTCCACCGTCGTCGTCCACGAGAAGAAGTTGCAGGAAATGCCGCTCGAATTTTTCCGGCAGCTCGAGGAAAACGACATCCTCTTCATCGATTCAAGCCACGTCACCCGCGTCGCCGGCGAGGTGAACTACTATATGTTCGAGATCCTCCCCGCCCTCAAGCCGGGCGTCATCGTCCATATCCACGACATCTTCAACGGCTTCGAGTATCCCGATAAATGGATCTATGAAGGCAAAAGCTGGAGCGAGGCCTATCTGCTCCGCGCCTTCTTGCAGTACAACCACGCCTTCGAGGTTCTTCTCTTCAACACCTTCCTCGAACATTTTCATGGCGAGTTCTTCCGGGAGCAGATGCCGCTCTGCCTGATCAATGAAGGCGGCTCCATTTGGCTCCGCAAAACCGGCGATTAACCGGAAACGCTCATTTCCGCGCCTTTTAGGCACATGGCCCGGGAAATGCTACATGCCGCGATTTCGACGAACCTATGTCGAAATGAGCGTCGAATCCCGACATAAAATCGTAAAGACGATTTAACTCATAATTCATCGGTTTCGCCTCTCATGCGCGAGGGGGAAAGGAGGTCGTTTCAACCCCCGTGGCACAACCCATGCAAAGAAAGAGCTGTGCAAACTACTACTTCAACATTCGGAAAAAAAATCCTTTCCGGGGGTTTATCGCTCAGCGCGATTTCAAAAAACCCGATCAAACTTTTTTTGGTCGCCTCACTCTTCACGCTGGCCACGCTCTCCCCAGCCGGGGCGCAGGTCAACTCGCTGCAATCGGCCCCCATTCCCTGCCCCGCGCCCACCGCGGCGGCTCCGGTCTGGGGCAAGCTGGTCATCAGCGGCAACGTCGTGACCTGCTATTATGCCAGGGGCGCGGCCACCCCGACGACCTGGACGCAGGTCGGCGTCCCTCAAACCATCGACTTCATCAATAACCCGGTGCTGGTCGGAATCTATATCACGTCCCATAACGCCGCGGCAATCAGCTCCGGCACCATCGACAACTTTTCGATCACGCCCGCCGCGTCCTACCGCCTGGCCGATTGCGATATCGGCGCCCCCGCCTTCATGGGATCGGCCAACCTGATCTCCGGCGTCTGGACGATCGCGGGATCGGGAGCCGATATTTGGGGCACCTCCGACCAGTTCAACATGCAACCCTGGCTGGTCTGGGGCGACTGCACCGTCATCTGCCGGGTCACCTCGATCTCGGCCGGCGACCCCTGGCAGAAGATCGGCCTCATGGTCCGCGACGGCTACAACAGCGGTTCCGATTACGCCCTCTTTTGCGCCACGGCCGGCCAGGGCGTCGACTTTCAGTACCGCCCCGGGTTCAACAATAATCCCGACAAGACGATGCTCGTCGCGCCTCCTGCGCCGGGTGTCTCTTCCGGCGTGAGCATCGGTTACAGCCAGACCGGCGCGACGGCCTATGTGCTCCGGCCCTGAGCGGAGGTTCACTAAATTCCGCTCGCCCTCGTCGGCCTCCCGACCGACACTTGGCCGCCATGGCTGGCCTTATCCGGTTCCATCCTTTTCCCTTGATCGGGCGTCCGCCCTGGGCGGAAAAGATTCCGAGCAAAATCCGTCTCGGGATCGAAGCCCTTAACCGAAAGTGGCGCCGGGCCTATCTCCGCAAAATTCTGGGCGGTCGCGACTTTTCCATCGTGGCCTGCAATTGCTGGGGCGCGGGGATTTACCAGGATCTCGACCGGCCCTTCAATTCACCCTTCATCGGCCTCTATCTCCATCCCGCCTGTTTCCTGAAATACATCGCCCACTACGACCGCGCGCGCACGGCGCCGCTCCGTTTTATCGGCGCTTCCCGCTACGTTCCCAATGTTGCCTACCCGGTCGGCCTTCTCCTCGACGATATCGAGGTCCATTTTGTCCATTACCAGACGATCGAGGAGGCCTCCGACAAATGGCAACGGCGCAGCCGGCGACTGCCCGAGAATCCCGACAACGCCTACTTCATGCTCGGCGTCGGCAACGAAACCGTGGAGCAGAAAAAAAGTTTCTGCGCGCTTCCGCTTCAAAGCAAAGTCCTCTTCTCGTATCAACCCACGCCCGGCTTCCACGACGAAGTGGTGGTGCCCTCATGGCGGGGCAAGGGCATGAAGGAAGGTCCCGCCCTTTACGACCATTGCCATGCTTACTTCGACGTGGCGCGCTGGCTGCAAAGGGAGCCGTAAAACTCCCCGCTTTTACTGCTCGGACAAATTCGAGAAAAGAGTGGTGTTGAGCAGGCTGTTATTGTGAGCGGTGACGGCCAGCCCGCCCAGATAACTGGAATTCGTAAAGGCGGTCGAATGGACCGCGACCAGGACCCAGTCGGTCGCGGCGGGCGCGGCGGTGGTGGTCGCATAGTAAGCCGTGAACATGGTCCCGTTCTTGACCAGCTTAAGCCACTTCGGCGCGGTCGTGCCGCCCACCTGGACTCCCGTCCAGCTCGCCGCGTGGTTGTCGGCATCGCGCCACTGAAGTTCGACCAGATTATCGGGATTCTGGTAGAGACCCACGAAAGCCGCTCCCGCCGAAGTCGAATTGCGGAACATGATTCCCCCCTTCGCCCATGGATCGGTGTTTTGGACCGAGTCGACGTGGACGATGAAAGTCTTATCGGCGCTGAGCGATTGCGAATAATAGTTGAACTCGTCACTCGCGCTCCAGATATCGGCGCCGCCGCCGCTCACCGCGACCGAGTTGACATCGACCGCCGCCGAGCCGGGCATCCCGGGTCCGCCGATGTCGAGGTCGGTGAAGCCGTTCGCGGTCGAGCCGGCCGTCCCGGAGTGGCTGATCGCCTCAAGCGCCCCGGTGCTGACGCTGAAGTTACTGACGACCGCCCGCGTGTTGACGGCATTGTCGCTGGTGGAAAAGAGGCCGATATCGAGCGTGTCGCTCATGCCCGTCCAGGTGGTGCCCGCGGTCGGATTCGTCACCTCGTACCAGGTCGCCCCGTCGCTCGCCACAAAAGCGTGCAGAATGTTGCCCACGCGCGTGAGCATGAGCCACGCCGCCGGGTAGGTATAAGTCAGATTCGCGCCCGTGGTCATCGTCGTGGTCGGTATGTCGTTGACGGTTGTGCGGCTGATGAGCGCATAGCCTCCGCTCGGCGCTGCGGTCCCGGCCAGCGCCAGGAAGTTCGAATTCGCCCTCATGCCGTCGCGAATCATCAAGCCGGCCAGCGGCACGGTCGCCCCGAAGCCGACTACGTCCTGAAGTTGCACCACCATCTGGAAGTCACCGCTGAGAGACTCGCTCTCGAAGTGGAAGCTGTCCGACCGCCGGGCAAAGCCGGCGATTCCGCTGCCGTCGAGCCACCAATTTCCACTGGCGCGCATCGACAGGTCGCCTGCGCTGCGGGTGCCGATATTGGTTGAAACGAGAGTGCCCGTGTCGGCCTGGAACGTCCCGACCGACGCCGGCGGATCGCTCGCCACATCGGTGACGACGACGCTCGCCTTGATTCTTCCGTCGGTCAGCGACACGGTGGCGCTCCGTTCCTTGTCATTCGAATTGATCGGCGCGGCGCTGACCGCCACGGTCTGATTCTGGTAATTCTGCGGAGTCAGGACCAGGGTCGACGGGCTGACTGTCAGCGCTGGCGTGCCGCTGATGGCCACGTCTACCGTCACATTGGCGATCGGCCTGTCGGTCAGGCTGACCGTGAACGAGCCGGAGGAACCGTCGGTGACCGTCAGCTTGCTGACCGATGTCGTGATGATGATCGGCGGGTTGGTGATGCTGACCCTCCACGAATCGCTGCCGGTCGCTCCTCCCGGGGCATAGGCATAGACTTCATAGGTGCCCGACTGCGACGTAATCGCGTTCGTGATGGTGTAGGCGGGCGAGTTGGTCGTCGCAAAGGCGGTGCCATTCAAATACCAGACATAGACCACGCCGCTGGGACTGCCCGGCAATCCGGGAAAAGTAAGGGTGACGCTGCTGTCGGTTGTCCCCGCCACGCTGGAAACCCTGTAGCCCGTCGTCGCCGCCGCCCGGTAAGTCGGATTTCCAATCACCACCGTAGCGCTCGACGGCGACCCGGCCTGGTAAGCGGAAGTGGATGAGAGGCTCACGTTCACCGTCGAGCCGGCCACCGCCCGCGTCGTGGGCGTCACCGGAATGTTGACCGAAGCGGCCCCCGCCGGGATGGTCACCGAACCGGTCAAGGCTGCATAGCCGGTTCCACTGACCGCCGTGCCCGAAACGGCATAGGTAATCGACAGGCTCGAGGTGACGGAACCGCTCCGGAGCAGGGTGATTTGACCCGAGGTGAGGCCATGAATCGCCACCGGTCCGCTCGCCGCGACGGTGACGATCGGCAGCGTGGCGCTCGGAAGAGTCTCGGCGGTGAAGCCGCTGAAATCGGAGGCGCCCGCCAGATTGTAAGCCTGGATATGGTAGTCGTACGACGTGCCCGGCATCAGGTTCGTGTCGGTGTAGCTGGTCGCGCTCGGCGGAAGCGAAGCGATCTGCGCGAAATTACTGGCCGTCGTCGTCTTGCGGAAAATATTATAACCCACCGCGTTCGTGGCGTTGTTCGTCCACGTCATGCTGATCGAGGTCGTCGTGATGGAGACGGGCTGCGCGTTGGTCGGCGTGGCCGGGGGAATCGGCGTGAGGGCGGAAGCGACGTTGGTGAAATCCGATTCACCGACGCTGTTGGTGGCGCAAACCTGGTAATAATAGGTGGTGTCGGGCGGAAGCGCCGTGTCCATATAGGTCGTCTGGCCGGCGGCGGCCACGCCGATCTGCATGAAGGGGCCGTTGGCGTCGGTCGCACGCTCAACGATAAAGCCGGCCTCGTCATTCGCCGTGTCGGTCCAGCTCAGGTTGATCTGGGTTCCCGACGCCGCCGTGGCCGTGAGATGGGTCGGGGCGGTCGGCACGGCGGTGGGAAGGGACGCGTAAGTCCAGCTCAGGATGTCCTGCGTGGCCGTGGCCGTGCCGGTCGAGCCGGTGAAACCGACATAGGCGGTGTTGCCGCCCACCGTCGCGGGAATGTTGATCGGGTAGCTCCAGGTGCCGCTGGCGGAGGTCGTCGTATCAGTGATCGTTTCGGTCAAATTGGTTCCGTCATAGGTCAGCGAGACGGAAAAAGTATCGCCGCTGTGGAGATTGATTCCGGCGCTGGTCATGTCGGTGGCCGGAATGGTCGGACTCGCTCCATTCACATAGAGACCGGTCGAATTGATTCCCTCGCCCGCGTCGTCAAAGAGATCGAATTTGATCGCGACGCTGTTGTTGATCCCGGCGTAGCCGAGCCCGCTCCCGGCGGTCCCCACCGCGGTCGGGCCGCTGTTTTGAATGGCAAAGGTGATCCCCTCCGCGTTCGGATTCGTCAGCTGAAAGGTGAACTGCGTCGAGAAATTCTGGATGTTTTGAGCGGTCGAACCCCAGACCGTGCCCGTCTCGTTCGCGCCGCCGTCGGTCAATTCGGCCCGGTTGTTCACGATCGAGGCCGTGCTGTTGAACTGGAGCGTGCTGGTCGCTCCCGCAAAGCCGCTCGGATAATTCACCCCGGGCGGTTGGGCGAGCGTCGTCGTGCTGGCGACGTTGGTGTAGTCGGAGTAACTCAGGGTCTGGTAGGTGTTGAAAGCCCTCACGCGGAAGTAATAAAGCGTCGACGGCTGGAGATTGGTGATGACCTTGTAGGTCGTCACGTTCACGCCGACGGTGCCGATCTGGTTGAAGGTGTTGCCGTCGGTCGATTCCTCGATGGAAAAACCGGTCTCGTTGCTGGAATTGTCGGTCCAGCTCAGGTCGATCTCCAGCGCCGAGACGGGACTGGCCATCAACGCGGTGGGCGCGGCCGGCCCACCGGCGGGCGGCGCGGGAGGTCCATAAACCACCAGGGCGTTGGTCGTGCCGACCATGACGCGTCCGTCGGCCACGGTGGGCACCACGAATTTCGCCGGGGTCCCGAGTTGGTCGCGGTTATTGGGAGCCTGCGCGCTCGTCCAGATTTCGGTCCCGAGATTGTCGGCCGAATAGGCGCGAAGTTGCGCCGAATTGCGGTCGACCATCCAGACCACGCCGTTGTTCGTGCCGTTGGCGGAGATCGAGGGCGTGGCCCCGGGCCAGCCGAATGTGTCGGGCGTGGTGACCGGCGAGGTCGACATGGCGGCGTTCGCGATGGCGAAGGCTTTCCCGCTATCGGGCTCACCCGCGTAATAAAGAACGCCGTTAAAAAACGCCGGCGTGTCGAAGGAACTCCCGATCGCCTGTTGGGACTGGACCACATTGTCGGTGGTGGGGGTGAACTTGCCCATCGAATCGCGGTCGACGAGATAGATATTCCCCTGCTTCCCCGCTCCCACCAATAAATGGGGATGGGCCTCACTGCCGGCCGAATCGGGCAGGAGCAAACAGCCGCCCGAACCAAGATCGGTGTCGTCCGTGCTCAACGTCTGGTTGTTGAACGGCGCAAAATAGTCCATGACCCGGAGCCCCCAGCCATTGATGTTCTGGTTGCCCACGGACGTGGTCGTATCGAGCGAGACTTTCACGAAGCAATCGCCGTAGTCGCCGTTGACCGGAAAGCCGTTGACGTCCAGACCCCCCGCCGCATTGCCGTTTTTATAGCCGTCGAAACCGCCATTGCCGGTCATCAGAAAAAAATTGCCGCTGCCATCGACCACCGGAATCGCCCCCGCGCCCCAAATGCCGCCAAGTCCGAGATTCGGCGTCAGGTTCAAAACCGCCGTGGGCGCGAGCGTCCCCTTGTCAAAGCCAAGCATCCAGCCGTGGTAGGGACCGTTGTCGCCGTGCGAAGCAAAACAGATGTAGACCGATCCGTTGACCAGGATCAGCCCCGGGCGATTCATCTGCCGGAGAGCGTTGAAATAGACGCGGCTCTGGCCGTTGACCGTGATCGCCCCGTCACCCGTGCCCGGCACGAACGGATCCTGCGTCGCGGTGGGGTCGCTGTTGGTGCGGTAAGCGTAGGTGCTCCCGTTATAGGCCGTGTCTGCCATCACCATGCTGTTCACGATATTCGCGTTGGCCGTGGCGTTGCCGTTCGTGATGTCGATTTGATAAAGCGTGTAGACGTAGTTCGGCGTGCCGGTGACGCCGTTGACGATCTGCTTCGTCTTGGCCGCGACATAAAGAAAGTTGCTCCCGCCATCGATCACCGGCGTGCCGCAAATCCCGATCTCGGGGGACGTATCGGAGCTGTTCACATCGGCCGCCGGCACGCTCGTGATCGTCGTCGCGCCCGGCAATCCGCTTGCCAAAAAGGAATCGTGCCAGACGACGACGCCGCTGTCCGCGTCGATGGCATAGAGGCTGTCGTGCTGGGTCGCGACCAGCACGAGATTATGCGTGCCCGCCTGCGCGCCGCCGGTGACCGTCACGCTCGGCACATAAAGCGGCTGCGCGTAAACCTGGCCGTCGACGCCGGTCGAAAACTGTTTGGAAAAACTGGCGACCGTGAGATTGGCCGGCGTCAAAGCAGTCTCGGCTGAATTGACGCCGCTGCTCGCGCCATCGTTGTGATAAGAAAGGACGCTTACGCCCTGCCCAAACGAGTTTTCTCGAATGCAAACGGCCAGTAGCCCAATAATACAAATGGTTTTGACCGTAGAATACATCGCGGAGTAAGGCAGAAATGATGAGCCATTTAGATAGAGAACCTGAAATGATTACACACATCATTAATCAGGTAAATCCTTTTATTTCAAAGCAATCGCTATGCCCCTGCGCGTTACGATTGAGCAAGACTTGGCCTGCGGGTCTTCAGGGAACTTGCACTTAGATCGCCTAAGCTGCTTAGGTGCAAAATTTTAGAAAGGAGAGCCTCGCCCAAGTGCTCTCAACGCGAGATGTGGGCGGCGCCCAATTCCTGATCGTTTCGGCGTAGCGTGGCCAGAACCTGGACCGACTGATAATAATCTTCGGAACCCGATACCGCTTCCTGGCCGGTCTTAACGAAGTGATTGAGCCAGTTACGCTGGTCGCAATCGCACATGCCCTTGAGAAGCCTTTGCGCAACGGGCGTTTCCGCGGCCCAGACATTCTTGCTCACGTCGCCCGTGTTCGTCTTCCCCAGCTTCACCGCGTCGGCCAGCTTCGCCAAGTCGGAATCGAGAACCAATTTCGGCGCGTCCGTGGAGGAAACGAGAGCGGAGCTTTCTGGTTTGGGTGCCGGAGTCACCACCGGAGCCGCCGTCAGTGATGAGTTTGCTTCGGGGGCTAGCGAGACAAGGGCCGGAGCAGGCCGCGGGGACGGAGGCGCGGCGGCTTGGCTGGGGCGATTCGATACGTCCGATAGGGAACTCATGCTCACCACCGCCGCAATTCCACCGGCAAAGACAAGGAGGAAGGCTGCTCCCACCCCGATTAAGAACTTATGGCTCATACTGCTGGGAGGTAAGGATACGTCCCGACCTCCCAAAAGTAAAGCCGAGGAGGGACGGCCCGGATCCGAGCCATCCCTTTCCTTTTGCGAGATTCGCCGCAAATCGCAACGCGCCTCACCCCCACATCCCAGTCCGCGATTAAGGATAAAGAGCAAGAATGCTCTTAACAAAAACCTTGTAGGCGGCGGAATTCGAATCGGACGGCGAATTGGGAATCGGCAAAATGTAGCCGATGTTCTGCCGGTTCACCTCGTAGGGCCCGCCGTTATTTGCGAGTTCCGTCAGGGTGGGATTAAGCGCCAGCGAGAACGAACCCGCTTTCGACGCCGCGCCGATGGTCGCCGCTGTCGTATCATCGAAGTAATAGCCGAAAACCGGCCCCGACAGGCTCGTCAGGAAGCTCGCGCCGCTCGGTGAAGTAATCGCCGCGACGGCCGGCAGATTCACCGTCTGCTGCACCACGCCGTTCTTCACCACGTTAAACTTCAGCGCGGCGCGCTTGGGCACCACGGGATAATTCACCGTGTCGTTGATCGGCCCCGTGCCATAGGCCTGCAAAATATAGGACGCCGGATTGCCCGTGACCGGATCGTTGCCGGTCGGATGCGTTATCGAAAACCGGAAAACGCCCAGGCCGCCCGTGGTCGGAAATTCAAACCCGTTGATGAAGTTATTTTGCAGTTCGCTCGTGGTTAAATTGCTGCCGTCAACCTGGACGACCTTGGCCTTGGCCGCGCCCGACGGGTCGACCAGCACGAAGGCGTAGTTGGCGACATTAACTTCGTCGGTGATCAGATACATGGTGAACGTCGCCGTACCCGCATCGCCCTTCAAGGCTGCCAGGATTTGCTTTTGCAGCGAGGCGGGCAATTTGTGAAAATTCGTCAGGTTCGCGTTGAGTTTGGTGGTGATATAGGCGCTTTCCGCCCCGGTGATCCCGGTTGTGGAGCTAAAAGTCCCCTGGTACACGAGGTACGGAAAGGCGGAGGCTTTTTGTGCGAGACCCATCACGAAGATGGCCAGTGCGATTCTAAAGGAGGAGCGAAGGTTCATGGCCGATTACTTAATTAGGCCATTCTAATAAGTCAAAAGAATAATTGTAGGGTGTCATCCTACACCAGTTTCTTAGGCCCCAAAGACGCCGCTGCCTGGAGAATCAGGGAACGTTATGCAGCGTGGGCAGTCCGGGAGTGCCGGTCACCGTCCACGTTGTGCTGAAATTCCATTTTGCCAAGCCGTAGACACTCGTGCCGAGATCAGCCGTGTCGGCTTGCAGCTCAAGCGTGGTTTCGCCGGTGCCGCCTCCGCTGTAGATGAGGACACCGTTGTTGCTCAGGTCCCAGAACGAGGTCGTGACCGAGCCCGACGTGAGCACGCCGACCAGGCCGCCGCGCGTCGTTCCGCCCGTGACCGTCCCGGTGCTGTAGGTGAAGCTGATCTTCCCCGCGTTTAACTGCCCGACCAATCCACCGACCACGCCGGTCTGATTGTTCACGTTATTCGAGTTGGTCGTATAGCTGGTGGCATTTCCGGTCGCGTAGACATTGGTGATCGTGCCCGAATTGACTCCCGCCAGGCCGCCAACATAAAAGCTGTTGCTTTGCGACGTCGTGCCGGTGGCGGTGACATCTCCCGTGCTGTAAGAAGTGCCGATCGTGCCGTAGTTGCCCCCGGCGAATCCGCCCACGATGTAAAAGCCGTTGCCGCCGGTGATCAATCCGGTGGTCGAAACCAGCGGATCGTTGTTGCCGGTCAGGCTGCTCAGGGTAAACGTATCGCCGAGCGCCGCCACGGTCGGGGTCAGCGGGACCGTCGGGTCGAGCGTAAAATTAATCGTCGCATCGGCGGTGTCGCTGAAGCTGCCGGTGATGGACGACCTGGACCCGTTCAGCCCGACGAAACCACCCACCATGATGCTGTCCATCGCGAGCGGATTGGAGAAGGTGACCGTCGCCGGACTGGTCACGAGCATGCCCCTCACGCGGGTGGTCGTCGTGCCGATGCCGGTGATGTTCCCATTGGAAACGACCGTGTCCTCCGTGCCGGAATGGGTGATCGTGCCGAAGTTGCCTCCGGCGAATCCGCCCACCGCATAGTCGCCGAGCGCGCCCGCGTAATTACCCGCGGCGCCATTCACGTTTCCGTTGCCGGTCACAACTCCGCCCGGAAACAAGGTCTCGCCAAAAATGTCGGTGACGCCCGAGATGTTCGGCGCGCTATAGGCATTGGCAATCGTTCCATAATTGGCCCCGACAAAACCGCCGACATAGTAACTGCCCGTGCCTCCATCGACGTCGCCGCCGACCGGACCCACCACGGTGTCGGTGGTGAAAGCCTGATACGTTTCCGTCACGCCGGAACGCCGGCTCCCGATCGTCACGGTGCCGTCGATCGTACCGTAGTTGACCCCGACAAAGCCGCCGATATTGAAATTGCCCGTACCGCTGAGGATGCTGGCCTGAAACGCGCCCGCGCCACCAACGGCGGTCACTTCACCCTCGGAGCTCCCGCCGTTGATCGTGCCGAAGTTCGTTCCGACGAGACCGCCCAGCGAGATGCTGCTCTGCTCGTAGGAGGCGCTTCTCGCGCCGGGCACGCCGACCACGCTCAGCGCCGTCGATCCTCCGCCGAGACTCGAGCAGTTGGTGATCGTTCCGTAATTGACGCCGACCAGCCCGGCGAATCCGACCAGGCCCTCGATGCCGTTATCGCCCACCAGCGAGTAAGTGATGTCACTGCCGCTATCGATCACCTGGGAACCTTTTAACGTTTCACCGATCAAACCGCCCGCGGCGGCGGCGACCCCGAGACTATTCTCCGGCAGTTGGCTTTGATTGGCCGTCGTTCCGTTGGAGGGATTGGAGGGCGACGCCGGCTCGTTGAAATTGTCGACTTCGGTGATGCAGTTTTCCACCAGGCCCCCGCTGAGGCGTCCCGCCAGGATGCCGCCGATGCCGACGCTCTGCGCATTGATCACATCGATCCCGAGGTTCTCGATCGTGCCCGAAGTCTCGCCAAACAATCCTGTGAGATCGTCGTTGGGCCGGTTGTAATAGAAACCGGCGATGATGAAATTGTTGCCGTTGAAAGTCCCGGTAAAGGGCTCGACCCTCGCACCGCCCTCGCCGATGGGCACCCAGCCGGCGCCGCCGTCGGTGCCGTTGCCGCCGTTCCAGTTGATGGTCGTATTGCTAACATCGCCGGTGGTGCGATCCAAACTAATGTCGTTATCCAGAATATAATTGTCGGAGAGCAGCGTGTCGGAGGGCGAACCGATTCCCTGCAAGCCAAAGATATCGACGATCTGATAAGGCGCGTTGCCGGGCGCGCGCGCGGTGGGGAGCAATCCGTTTCCTCCCGCGAAACGCTCGAACGTCGTCGTGTTGAGCAACTGAAAGTCGTTCGTCACTTCGAAGGCGGGCAGCGCGGTCAGATAACCGGGAGCTTTCGCGGTCGGCGCCAGGTTCGAGACGATCTGCTGCCAGAATCCGTTCTCCAAGGTAAAGTTGTCGACGTCGATGGTGCCGTTGAGGCCGGTGGTGATGAACCCGTTGCCGGCGGCGTTGAGGATCAGCGTCGCCTTCGTTCCGGTTCCGGTTCCGGTCCACAATCCGGTGATCGGCGCATCGATCACAATCGTTCCGCCCTTTGCCGTGGTTTGCAGCGTGAGCGAGTTCGCGAATTCCGCGCCCGAGGTCGAAGCTGTCGCATCACCCCAGGTGATCGCATCGGCCACGGTCACATTATTGATTCCGTTGACGATGACGTTGGCCACCGCCAACTGCGCTTCGAGCGTCAGCGTGTAAAGTTCCGAGCCGGGAAAATTCGGCGCGGGCGTGTAGGTGGTCGTGGCGCCCGTCGTGGTCACGGTGCCGTTCGCATTCGGATCGTTGATGATCGTGATCGACGACGGATCGAGCAGCAGGTTGCCCGTCGTGCCGCCCGGCGTGGTCAGGTCGACGCCGCCCGTGAAATCGAGATGGCCTCCGGAAAGATCGACCGTGCCGCCGGTGCCGCCCTGTCCGCCGTGCGCGAGAATCTGCCCATGATTGACCACCGTGCCGCTCGTGTTGGTTTTTAAGGTGACTTGACCACCGGCGCCGTTGGGCGCGGTGGCCGAAGCGTCGACCGTCCCCGTGTTGACGATGACTCCGCTGTCGGCCGTGAGCCAGACATGACCGCCCTGCTTTTGCACCGTGGTCGCGCGAATGGTTCCTCCATTATTAATGGCGAGGGCATACATGTTCCCGTTGGCCGCCCGGAGTTCCGCCGCCGCCGCCGCGATGGTGCCGTTGTTGGTCACCGCAGTCGCGGTCGCGTCCCTGGTCGGAAGCGTCGAAGGATCGACGAAAACATGCTCGCTGCCCGATTGCGCGATCAGCACATTCTGCGCGGCGGCGAGGCCGACCGTGCCGCCCGGCGCATTGAGGGTGCCTTCGTTATCGACCGTATGCCCGATCAAATAAATATTTCCACCAAGCGCATTGATCGTCCCCAGATTCTGCACGCCGTTCCCGCTCGTGCCGCTGAACTGCAGCTTGCCGGAAAGAAAATCGCTGTCCGCGATGTCCTGTGTGCTCGCGAGAAATCCCGCCGTGTTGATCGCGCCCGACCGGCCCACCAAAATTCCGTTGCCGTTGATGAGGTAAACCTGCCCGTTGGCATTGAGCGTTCCGTTGATGCTCGAAATCCCGCCGCCCGTCACGCGATTCAACACCGCGCTGCTCGCGCTCGGCTGGACAAACGTCGTGAGCTCGCCCTGATCGATGGAAAAGGAATTCCAATTGATGATGGCGATCCGGCTCGCCTGATTGATCGTCACGCTGGCCGTGCCGGTGCCCGAGATCGACGCCGATCCCGCCGCGACGCTTCCCCCGGTGGGATTTGCCTGCAGCAGCGTCCAGCTCGCCAAAAGAAAAAGGAGCGCGCCCGCGCTTCGCCGCACGAGCTGGTCCCGAAATGTCCCGCCCTTGAAGACCAACTCCATCAAATGTGCAAAGCGTTCCATTAGTTTCATGGTCGTGAGATCGAGAGGTGAAATCGACAAGCCTTCTGGCGGGTTAAGTCGCGTCGATCCTACGAAGAACCCATTAATTTGCAATGAAAGAAAGTAATATTGTATTTAACTAATTATTGTTCATCGAGATACTAATCGCAATTAGCTCTGCCAACGGCGACTGAGGCAGCGAGTGCCCCACGATCACTCTTTAGACCCAAATCCAGGATCTCAAAACTATTGACAGTCGTAACCTCGGTGAAATTTTCGCGCGAGCGTCGTGCCATCCCAAGAAATCGTCTCAAAAAATAGAGGCACTAAATAGGTTTGCATTTGTCAGAAGATGCTTTAGACCTGTAATCCTTACATGAAAGCCACTCTGGAACAGCTCTTCGCGAGGACATGTGCTCAGGGTCGGCGAATGGTTCATCCCTTTTCCAACGTGGAAAAATTGGGAGATCACCTTTCCAATGTGTGGACGAGATCGCAAGCGCTCACCCACCCCTACGTTCAATTGGAGCGAGGATTTGTTTTTATCCACATCCCCAAGACGGCGGGCACTTCGCTCAGCGATGCGTTTGGTCTTAACGCTCCCCTCAACTCGAACCTACACAAGCGCGCCCGGGACATCCTCCCCTTTCTAAAGAAAATCTCTCCCAACGTAAAATCGATCGCCTTCACCCGCGATCCGTTCGCCCGGTTTGTTTCCCTCTATAATTTCGCCCGCGCGGCTGAATCGCTTTATCATTCGACGAGCAAAACGCGCAAGGCGCCCTACGGAAAACACCTCGATCATGACACGTTATTGGGCAAGGACCTCGAGGCCTGCGCGGAACTTCTGGTCCAGGGAAAATTGGGCTGCGCCAACTTTCCCTCGAGCTGGAGTCCCCAGGTCGAGTGGTTGATCGATGACAAGGGAAACCTCATCGTCGATTTTATCGGACGGGTCGAATCGCTCAACTCCGATTTGGAGCGCCTCGAACAAATCCATGGAATAGCCACGGCCAAAACGCTTCCGTGGCTGAACAAAAGCTCCGGCAACGATGGCGAGATTCCGGTCTGGACCGAACGGGCTCGCGACCTGGTTCGGCTTTACTATAAACGCGATTTCGAGATGCTCGGTTACGACGACAAATCGTCCTCGAATCTTTGCTCGATGTCACCGCAGAAGGACGACTCCGCTGTTCGAACCGTTCCTCACGGGCAGAATGGTTTTGCCGTCCCCACGGCAGGCGGTAAAATCACCGAATTCCCCCGGCCGGCCTACGCAGTCCCGGCGGAGTATTCGGCGATTTCCTGAACGGGGATAAAATCCGAGCCCCACCCGGTTCGCCCGGAAGTCATCAACGCCAAAACGGCGGTGAGACCGAAGTCCCACCGCCGTTTTGAACTGTATCGAGACTCAGCGGATTCTGTTTAGAACTTCCACTGGATATCGGCTTCGATGCGTTGGGTCCGATTTACGCCGACCAAGCTGTTCGCGGTCGAGGTCTGGGTGGAGGCGCCGCCCGTGACCGTATTGCCAACGACCCCGGTCGAAATGGGCAACTGAGTCGTGCTTTGGCCATCGACACCGTCGAGCAGACCGTTCTTGTAATCCCACGTATTATAGTAGGTCAGCGATCCGGTCAGGAAGTCGGTGAAGTTATAGGTCGAGGAGATCTGGACGCCCTGCTGATTCAGGAAGCTGTCGCCCCAGTCCGAATCATTTTCATTCGGATCGATGGCGCCAAGTCCGACCTGGCGGAAGTCACCACGAATGGACCAGTCACCCTTCTTCTTGTTTTGTCCGACTTGCAGACCCGCGAGCCAGGCAACGTTGTCGCCCAAGTCCCGGTTCTGCTGTTGAGCCAGGCGGTTGCCGGCGTTGAGGGCCGTCGTCGTCGCGCCCGGAACCGTGAGCCCGCCGTTGTTTCCGAGGTAGACATCCTGGACACGCGCGCTGCCTTCGGTATTCAAGGCAAAGTCCCAATAAGCCTTGAACGGAATATTCCACAACTTCCAATCGACTTCCCCGGGAGCGGTGAAGATCTGGAGATGGTCGGCCGCATGGGGATTCGAGAAAGCAATCGCGTTGCCTCCGCCGAAGATGCCGCCACCCGTGGAACTGAGGGGTCCGCCGATCGACCCGCTGCCGTTCGAAGTACCGCCGCCCGTGTAGGAATCAAATCCCGGCACGACCTTGATGAAGGTGTCCTTGTTGAAGTTGAACTGGACCGGCACCTGTTCCACGAACTGCCAGATATCGGTCCTGTCCGCCACGCCCGTTCCATTGGTCGGTGTGGCCGCATTTTCCGAATTGTCGGCGTAAATGCCCTGGAAGGCAGTCAGACCGATGGTGAACGACATGTCCGAGCCGGCCGGGGCCGAAATCGACTTCACGTCCTTGGGATCCCTGCTCACCGGAGCCGAGTCCGAACCGAAGTCGACGGGGAACGTCCAGCTGGCGACTTCCGATCCGCCTTCCGGATTGATATCCGGATCCCACACGAGGTTGGTCGTGTAGATCGGATTGCGCTGCTTGCCGCCCGTCAGGGTCAGCCAGTCGATCGGCTTCCATTGCAGGTAGGCCAGGCCCAGGTTGATGGAGTATTTGCCGTAGGCATCGCCCATGGTCTGGTTGGCGGAGTCGTTGGCGGTGCTGGATTCGAGCTCGACGCCGGCCTTGAAGTTATCGGTGAAGGTGTAATCAGCGCCGATCCGAACGCGATAGCGGTTGCGTTCGGTCGTCGTCGAGTAATTACCCAAACCGGCCGCACGGGCGATGAGGCTGTTTTCCGGTTTCTCATCCAGATACTCGAATCGGTAACGGACATCGCCGTAGAATTTGAGATTGGTAACGTAGTCCGGAAGGGAAAGCTTGGCCGCGGGTGTCTCGGCATATTCCTTGGCCGCGCTGGCGCGGATGTTTTCGGCTTCCTGATCGCTCAGAACGCCCTTTTTCACCAATGCGTCGAGCAACGCGCCGTCTGTCTGCGCTTTCACGGCGGTGAGGCCGAGGGCGAGAACTCCGGCGATCGCGAAGACGCGTTTCGTCATTGTTTTCATTCTATCTTCTCCTTGTTGTGAGGTTCCTGGTCTATTCTATTCTTGTCAATTAATCTCCTGAAGCCGTTTTAGGGCGTCATCCTATCGAAATACCTCTTTAATGGCCGCGTACGTTGAATTACTCTTGTTACGAAACGATGGCGTTTCTGTAACTTTGAAGCAACGAACGAATCATATAAAGGCTATCGATTTACTATACAATTGGCGACGTTATCGATTCGTCTTCTTTCGTCAACCTTTTTTTTAAGAGGGCTACTTGTTGCCCGGGCCACCTTCCTTGCGACACCGTGAATAGAAAACGCTCAAGCCACAATTCCCCCAAGAACCCGGAAATTACCTTCGGCCCAGGCGTCCGGTTAGAAACAAGACCAGGCAGATAAGCAAAATGAGGCCGAACCCGCCGCCGCCCACCATCGGCCCACCCAGATAGAATCCGCCGCCGCCAAACAAGAGCATCAAGACAAGTAAGATCACGATTAGGTTCATAATAGAAATGATACGCCACTCGAAAAAGACTCCTATGGGGTGTTGACCCCATAGGAGAGGCTGGAGAATTGTGATATCCTCGCACAGATGGAAGTCCTCGTTCCAGGAGGATCGCCTTGAAATAAACTCAAAGCGTAAACCTTTCCATACAGTCTCTTTAAACGAGGCCGATGCCATTAAAGGCATCTCGGCTAAAACTACGTTAACCACAATTTCTTCTGTTAACCTCTCCCCTCAAATCCTCAGGCGAAGACAATCTCGCTCTCCCGGGCGTTTTGTGGAGTGAGGCCGATCGCCTGGCCGCGATCGAATCGTACGGAATTTTAGATACGCCGCGGGAAGAGGACTTCGACAATATTGCGAAGTTGGCGGCCGAGATTTGCAACGTCCCCATCGCCATCGTAAGTATCGTGGCAGAGGGGAGGCAATGGTTCAAAGCAAAGGTGGGCATTGAAATCCAGGAGACGCCGCTCATCGTTTCCATCTGTCGATACACCATCCAGCAGCATGGGATTTTTGTGGTCCCCGACCTGACCAAAGACGAGCGGTTTAGCGATAATCCGATGGCGGTGAGCGCACCGCATCTCCGCTTTTACGCCGGGGCCGTCCTGGAAACGCCGGAAGGCCTGCCGATCGGGACCATGTGCGTGCTCGACTACCAGCCCCGGCAGTTGACCGACAAGGAAGCGTCGGCGCTGAAAATCCTCGCCCGGCAGGTGATCATTCAGCTCGAACTGCGGCGCTCGCTCCAAGCCAAAATCCGGAGCGAAGAAAAATTGCGGACGTCGATTGAGGCGCTCACCGCGTCCGAACTTAGTTATCGCCGCCTTTTTGAAGCGGCGCAGGACGGCGTCCTGATTCTCAACGCCGATACCGGCCGCATCGACGACGTGAACCCCTTTCTGATGAAGCTGCTCAATTTCCCGCGCGGCGAAATGATCGGCAAAACGGTCGGCGAACTCAGCCCGTTTCAGGACATCGAATCGAATCAGGCCATGCTGGAGCGGCTCCAGCAACACGGCTACGTCCGTTACGAAGACCTCCCTCTGAAGACGAGCGACGGGCGGCACATCGCCGTGGAATTTGTCTGCAACGTCTACCCGTGCCGCGACAGAAAGGTGATCCAATGCAACATCCGCGACATCACCGAGCGAAAGCGGACGGAGGCGCTCTTCCGGCGGCTGGTCGATTCCAACGCGCAGGGCGTGGTCTTCTGGAACTTGCAGGGCGACATCACCGGCGGCAACGACGCCTTCCTCCGCCTCATGCGCTACACCCGCGAGGATTTGGAGTCCGGCCTTATCACCCGCGCGAAGATGACGCCCCCGGAATACGCCGAACTCGACCAACGCGCCCTTGCGCAAATGGCCGCCAGCGGAGTCTGCACGCCCTATGAAAAGGAGTATATCCGGAAGGATGGCTCGCGCGTGCCCGTGATTATTGGCGCTTCGGTTTTCGAGGACAGCAAGGAGGAGGGCGTCGCCTTCGTCGTCGATCTCACCGAACCCAAGAAACTCGAGCAGCAATTCCTCCGCGCCCAACGCATGGAAAGCATCGGCACGCTGGCCGGCGGCATCGCACATGACCTCAACAACATCCTCGCGCCGATCCTGATGTCGATTGAGCTCCTCAAGCTGACCGCGACCGATCCCCAGGCAAAAAAAATCCTCGAAACAATTGAGATAAGTTCCCGGCGGGGCGCCGATATCGTCCGACAAGTCCTCTCGTTTGCCCGCGGAGTGGAAGGCGAGAAAATGGAAGTTCAAATCAAGCATCTCCTGAATGACCTGGAATTTATCATCAAGGACACCTTTCCGAAAAATATCCGGCTCCGTTTCTCCGTTCCGGAAGAGACGTGGACGATCTGGGGCGACCCCACGCAGATGCACCAGATCCTGCTCAACCTCTGCGTGAACGCGCGCGACGCGATGCCCAACGGAGGCAGCCTGGACGTAACGGTTGAAAACTGTGAACTCGGCGAACTCCACACCTTGGCCAACCCCGAGGTCAAGGCGGGACGCTATGTCCTGATTAACGTGACCGATTCGGGAACAGGCATGACGCCCGCCGTTCTCGACAAAATCTTCGAGCCCTTCTTCACCACCAAGGAACTTGACCATGGCACCGGCCTTGGACTCTCCACCGTCATGGGGATCGTGAAAAGCCACCACGGCCTGATCCATGTTTCGAGCGAACCTGGCCACGGAACGACTTTCAAAGTTTACCTGCCGGCCGCCGATATCTCTTCCCCGCCGGGCGAAGAACGGTTGGAAAAGCTTCAGTTGCCGCGCGGAAAGGGTGAAACCATTTTGGTTATCGATGACGAGGCCTCGATCCTCACCATCGTGGGCGAGACCTTGCAGCAATTCGGTTACCGCGTTCTGACCGCGACGAATGGATCGGATGCCGTGATCGCCTATGCCCGCCATACGGATGAGATCGCCCTCGTCCTCACCGACATGGCCATGCCGACGATGGATGGTCCTGTTACCATTCAGGCGCTGAGGCGGATCAACCCCAAGGTCAAAATCGTGACCACCAGCGGCCTTGAGGCGAATGGCGGCCCCGCCCACGCGCCCGAGTTGGGCGTCAAACATTTCCTATCCAAACCCTACACCACGGCAGCCTTGCTCAAAACGATCCGGGCCGCGTTGGACGAACCGCCTCTTGGCGGCTAAAGCAAATCAAATATCGCGCACAGAAATCTCAGGTTGCAGGGACCTCTGATTTGCGAGATTGCCGTTTTGCCGTATGATACCTCATGAAGTTGGATGCATGGGATCCAAAGGGGGCTTGCTGGTCGCGAAGGCCCTAAATTCATCCGGGGGAATTTATGGCAAAAACGTCTGAGCAAGAGACCAGAACCGAAGCCGCGAGCGAGTCATCCCAATCGGAAGGCGGAAATGACAACCACCTTCAACCCGTAAAAGATCACTCCAAGACCGAACAGGAGATCCTGAATAATCCGCTTCCTTCGGACGGCGTCGCGGGCGATCGATTGGAGCAGCCAAGCTGGAAGCCGCACCCGGTGCAGGCGCAATTTCCTGATGATTTGCGGGCGATCCGGCTGACGGAGCCTGAGACCTACGCCGCGGGTGTTCCGGCGGTGATTCGTTCCATGGAGCATTTGGTCATCAATAAATCGATCGCCCGCGGCTCGCGCTCCCTTCTTTCATTGAATCATTCCCACGGCATCGATTGCATGAGCTGCGCCTGGCCTGAGCCCGACGACCATCGTAAGATCGCCGAGTTCTGCGAGAATGGCGCCAAGGCCGTGGCCTGGGAGACCGATTCCCGCAAATGTGGAGCTGAATTTTTCGCGAAGCATTCCATCGTCGAGCTCTCGAACAAGGATGAATACTGGCTGGGCCAGCAGGGACGCCTCACCGAGCCGATGGTGTTGCGCGAGGGCGCCGATCATTACGAGCCGATTTCGTGGGCCGCGGCCTATGATATGATCGCCGATGAGTTGAAGGCTCTGGAGAGCCCCGACGAGGCGATTTTTTACACCTCGGGCCGCGCCAGCAACGAATCGGCCTTTCTATATGCCGTCTTTGCGCGGCACTTCGGCACGAACAACATGCCCGATTGCTCCAACATGTGCCACGAAAGCTCCGGCACGGCGCTCACGGAATCGATCGGCTTCGGCAAGGGCTCGGTGAAGATCGAAGATTTCGGCCAGGCCCAGGTGATTTTTCTGATCGGCCATAATCCCGGCACCAATCATCCCCGCATGCTGACGACGCTGGCGGAAGCGAAGCAGGCCAGCGCCACCATCATCGCGGTCAATCCCCTGGTCGAGGCTGGTCTGCTCCGCTTCAAGGATCCCCAGGAGTTCAAGGGCGTCGTCGCCCACGGGCAGAAGCTGACCGACATCTATCTCCAGATTCGCATTGGCGGCGATATTCCGCTGTTCAAGGGAATCCTGAAGGAGATGCTGGCCCTCGAAGATGCGAATCCCGGCAAAGCCTTCGATTGGGATTTCATTAAAGCCAAGACGGCGGGCATTGACGAATTTATCGCGCGCCTCCGGCAGGAGGATATCGACGTCCTGGTGCGCGAGTCGGGTGTTCCGCGCGAGAAAATGCGCGAGGTGGCCGAACTGCTCGTAAAATCGGACCGCATCATCACCGCCTGGTGCCTCGGCCTGACCCAGCACAAGACGGCGGTCCACGCGATCCAGGAGCTGGTGAACATCAACCTGCTTCGCGGCGCGCTCGGCAAGCCGGGAGCGGGCGTTTGCCCCGTGCGCGGTCACTCCAATGTGCAGGGCGACCGCACGATGGGCGTCTGGGAAAGGCCCCGCGAGCCCTATCTGAATAAATTGCAAAGTGTCTTCGGTTTCGATCCCCCGCGCAAACCGGGCTACGACGTCGTGGAATCGATCAAGGCGATGCACGCGGGCAAGGCGAAGGTCTTCGTCAGCCTCTGCGGCAATCTCCTCTCGGCGGCTCCCGACACGGAGTACACGGCGGAAGCGATGCGCAATACGCGCCTGACGGTGCAGATCAGCACGAAGCTTCATCGCGGTCATCTGGTGACGGGAAAAAAGGCCCTTATTTTGCCCGCGCGGGGCCGCACGGAAATCGATGTCCAGAAATCGGGCGAACAATTCCAGTCGAACGAAAATTCGATGGGCGTCATCGAAATGTCGCGCGGACGGCTCGAACCGGCATCGAAGGACCTCATGTCGGAACCGGCGATGATCTGTAATATTGCTGCGAGGGTGCTCGGCGATAAATCGAAGCTCGATTGGATGTCCCTGATCGATGATTACGACCGCATCCGCGATCTCATCGCCAAGGTCATCCCTGGCTGCGACAACTACAACGAAAAGGTCCGGCAAAAATATGGTTTCTATCTCCCGAACAAACCGCGTGAGGGCGATTTTAGCGACACGAAAACGGGCAAGGCCAACTTCGCGGTGATTGACCTGCCCCGGCGTCAACTCGAGCCGGGTCAACTCGCCCTGACGACGGTCCGCAGCCACGATCAGTTCAACACCACCATCTACGCGTGGAACGACGTCTATCGCGGCATCCACAACGGCCGCCGCGTCCTGATGATGAACACCGAGGACATGGCCGAGCGTGGGATAATCGCAGGCGACATCATCAATATCACCAGCCACTTCAAGGACCAGAAGCGCTTTGCCAAGCGGTTCGTCGCCGTGCCCTATCGCCTCTCGCGGGGCGACTGCGCGGGCTATTTCCCGGAGCTGAATGTCCTCCTCGCCGTCGGCAGCGTGGCCGACAAGAGCCATCAGCCCGCAGCCAAGAATATCGTCGTCACGGTGGAAAGAACAGGCGAAGCCGGATTGTCCTTGAAAACGCCCTGGTATGATCGTCTGGTTCCCGGTTCCTTTGCTCCGTAAGACGCCATTATTTTGCCGATAAATCCGAGGCTGGGCCTCCAAACGGGATCTTTTATGAATACAAAAAGATGGGGAATCGCCGCCGCCGGCGTTTTATTGCAAATGGTCTTGGGGGCGGTCTACGCCTGGAGTGTCTTTCGCAAGCCTTTGACCGCGGAGTTTCACTGGAGCATTCCCCAGGTGACGCTGACCTTCACCATCTGCATCCTGATGGTGGGCTTCGCCGCTTTTTTCGGCGGCCTCTGGAATGATCGCAGCGGCCCCCGCGTCGTGGCGATGACGGGCGGCGCTCTGTATGGCCTGGGCACGTTTCTCGCCAGCTTTTGCAATGGGAGCCTCGGGTGGCTCTACCTCAGCTATGGTGTCATCGCGGGCATCGGCATCGGATTCGCCTATATCATTCCCGTCGCCGTGCTGGTCAAATGGTTCCCGGACAAGCGGGGCCTCATGACCGGCGTCGCCGTGGGTGGCTTTGGAGTGGGCGCCTTGATCACGGCTCCGGTCGCCACGCATCTCATCCAGACAGTCGGCGTCATGAGCACGTTTGCCTACCTCGGGGTGGCTTATCTGGTGGTCGCGGTCGGCGCGGGGGCCTGCATGCAAAACCCACCGGCCGGTTATGTCCCCGAAGGCTGGACGCCCAGCGCCACGGCGAAGCGCACGCGCGCGGCGCGCGACTTCACCTTTGGCGAGGCCCTGAAAACCTGGCAATGGTATGCGCTCTGGCTCTTGTTATTCCTGAATACCTCCGCCGGTATTGCGGTGATTTCGCAGGAAGCGCCGATCTTTCAGGAACTCGGCACCGTCACCGCGATCGTGGCGGCAGGCATGGTCGGGATCGCCAGCATAGGAAACGCCTGCGGCCGGGTTTTCTGGGCCTTCGTCTCCGATTTTCTAACGCGGCGCTTCACTTTTCTGGCCATGTTTCTGCTCCAGGCCGTCTTGTTCTGGGTCGTGCCGAGCGTGACGTCAACCGGCGCGCTGACCGTGTTGACGTTCGTCATCCTAATGTGCTATGGCGGCGGCTTCGGGACGATGCCGGCCTTTGCGGCGGATTACTTCGGACCCAAGTATGTAGGTCCAATCTACGGCCTGATGCTGACCGCCTGGGGCATGGCGAGCGCCTTCGGCCCGCTGATGATGGCGCACTTGCGCGAGTCGAGCGGCAACTATGCGAGCGGACTCCACGTGCTGGCAGCCCTTCTGCTGGTCTCGGCCATCGTCCCCTTTCTGGTTCGGCCGCCTCAGCCTCCGCCTGAAAAATAGCGAACTGCTTATTTCGAGCCGGAATGCTCCGCCTCCAGCAGCGCGATCGCTTTTATGATCGCCGGCCCGAGCACGGAAAGGCATTCGGCCACCGCGGAGGGTTTGCCCGGCAGGTTGACGATGAGGCACGACTTGCGGATGCCGGCGGTGGCGCGGCTGAGGATCGCGGTCGGGGCCTGATCGAACGTGCGCGCGCGCATGATTTCGCCGAAGCCGGGCAGTTCCATTTCGATGACCGCGCGGGTCGCTTCCGGCGTCACATCGCGATGATTGGGGCCCGTGCCGCCGGTCGTCACGACCAGATGACATCGCTCCCGGTCGACGAGATGGCAGAGCGTCGCCTCCAGGGCCGCCCGGTCATCCGGCTGCACGGCGCGATGCCACTCCACGGTTTCATGGCTGAAAAGCGCCGCGAGCGAACGCTCGATTTCCGGGCCGCTGGCGTCCTCGTAAATACCGGCGCTGGCGCGGTCACTGGAAGTCAGGCGGCCGATGCGCAGCACGCTCATTGCTTTGTCTTCTCCACCACCCGGATTCCGTCGATCACCATCCCCTTGTCGACGGCCTTGCACATGTCGTAAAGAGTCAGCGCGGCCACCGAGACGGCGGTGAGCGCTTCCATTTCCACTCCGGTCCGCGCCGTGATCTCGACCGTGGCGCGAATGATGATGCGGGTGGCCTCAACCGTGAACGCGACCTCGACCGCATCGAGCGGGAGCGGATGGCACAACGGAATCAATTCGGAGGTCCGCTTGGCGGCCTGGATGCCGGCAATTTGCGCCACCGTCAACACATCGCCCTTTGGCAGCGCATGGGCGCGAAGCAAGGCGATGGTTTCCGAGCGGCAGGTCAGGAAACTTTCCGCGACGGCGCGGCGTCGGAGCGGAGGCTTCGCGCCGACATTGACCATGCGGGCGTGGCCGTCGTCGTGCAAATGGCTGAAGGGAGTCGAGTCCATGGCGATCGTGCTCAGGCAAAAGAAGGAGACAACGTTAGAAAGTAGACCGGCTCGCGCGCTTGGGGAACTGATTTTCCCGAGGGGAGACTAATCAGCGCATTGATTCCGGCCACTCCGATCAAATCGCCGGACGAAAGAAAGCGGCCCGGTCGGAGCTGGAAATCACCTTCGTGCAGCGTGGCGACCGCGGGCCAGAAAGTGTCGCGCGAAGGAATTTCCGCCGGCAGCGTCGCAGCCATCACGCCGCGGATCAATTTTGGTTCGCATTCACTCCGTCCCGCGCAGGCCTCGAGCAGCGGCAGCACGAGCAATCGCAAAACGGTGAGATGCGAAAGAGGATTGCCGGGAAGCGCCACCGCCCACTGGCTTCCCCGGCGGGCCACACCAACCGGACGCCCCGGGCGCACGTTCAGGCCATGGGCCCGGAATTGAAAGCCGGCCGCTTCGAGCGCGGGCCGCGCGTGGTCATGATCCCCCACGCTGGCGCCGCCTGAAATCAGAAGAAAGTCGCAGTCCCGGGCCAAGTCATCGACTTTTTGAAAAAGAGTCTCGCGATCATCGGAAACGCGGTCATGCCGCGCCACGCTGAAACCGGAGCCGGCGAGAAGCGCGGCCACCAGATCAGAATTGGAATCGCGGAGTTTACCCTCTGCGCAAGGCCCGTCGGGAGAGACGATCTCGTCTCCCGTGATGAGATGAGCCACCCGCGGCAGCGTGACCACCTCGACGTCGGCACAACCCATGGTCGCTAGAATGGCCAACTCAACCGCGCCCAATAACGCTCCCTTTTGCAGCACGCTTTTCCCCCGTCGGGCCTCCCGGCCCCGCGGCCGGACGAAAGCCGAGTCGGGCCATTCCTGCACGAAAAGCTGGTCCCCTTCCCGGCGCGCCATTTCCTGCGGAATGATGCGCGTGGCTCCTGCGGGAAGTTCCGCCCCCGTAAAAATACGCCGCGCCTCATCCTCCTGAAGAGGAGCGCCCGCGCCCGCGCCGGGCCGGTTCTCGCCTGCGACGCGATAACTTTCACGGTTCGCCGCGCCGAGGGCGTAGCCATCCATCATGCTCAGGTCGGCGGCAGGGTAATCGCGGTCGGCGTCGATTTCTTCCGCCAGGACATGGCCCCGGGCCGCCCCGCGCGGCACTCGCCCGGAGGGCAGCGGTTTCGCTTCGGCCAGGCAGTCGCGCAATACAGTTGTCCACGAGGGCTTCATGATTGAGCGGGGATGGCCCGCATTTTCCAGATAGGGACGTCTTGCTTGAGCCGGTCCATAAAGGCGGAGGTCAGGGCAAAAGCCTCCGCGCGATGCCGGGAGCGCGCCTCGACCAGGATCGCGACCTCGCCGACCGGCACTTCCCCGATGCGATGACGAACAGTGACCCCCAGGCACAAATGGCGCTCGCCGATTTCACGCACGATTTTTTCCATCTGCCGTTCGGCCATCGGCTGATACGCTTCGTAGACGAGGGCGCTGATTTTTTGACCCTGTTCCTCGTCCCGCACCCGACCCTCGAAGCGGACCACGGCACCCGCGCCAGTCGCCGTGGCTGGAGCGAAGTTGATCGCATCGGTTTGGATGGCAATCTCGACCGTCATCGAGTCACCCTCCGGAGACCGGTGGAATCAGGGCCACCTCGTCGCCGGGACGAAGCGCGGCGGAGGCTTCCAGAAAATCATTCTGGCGCGCCAGCCGGAAATGGGCCGCCGATTTAAGCGCGGGAAATTGTTCCTCGAGCGCGATCAAAAATAACCGTTGCGTTCCGTCGGCGGGAAACGGAACCTCGGCCCATTCGCGGCCGGTTTTATCGCGCAGCGGGCCAAGGAAAAGGACGCGCAACGGCGCCGGGTGCGACAGGCTCATCATCTTTAAACATGCCCCCTTTTCAGCGCAGTGCCAAGCCCGGCCCGAAGGCGATAAGTGGGACGGCTTGAAGTCTCGAATAGCTCGGAGGGACGTCCGCGACCCTGCAGGGCGCCGTCGCGCAGGACGACGACCTCGTCGCAAAGGGCCACCAGTTCCTCCGCCTGATGGCTGACATAAATCATCGGAACGGCCCATCGTTGGCGGAGCATTTGCAGGTAATTCAAAACCGCGTCCTTGCGGTCCTGATCGAGGCCGGTCAGCGGCTCATCCAGAAGCAGGATGCGTGGCCCCGCCGCCAGCGCCCGGGCCAGCGCGACCCGTTGCTTCTCGCCGCCGGAAAGCGTTGCGGGGCGACGGTCCAGCAACGGAACCAGCTCAAGAATCTCGCAAATGGCCTCGACGGTTGGCTCCGTTGCCAGGACTCCCCCCTCTTTTGCGGAAGCGCCGTAGACAATATTTTCGCGCACGCTCAAATGTGAAAAGAGCGCGAGATCCTGCGGAACATAACCGATGCGGCGGCGATGGACCGGCACCCAGATTTTTCGGGACGGATCGGCCAGCGAAGTTCCGTCGACTTCCACTCGCCCGGCATCCTGACGTCGCAATCCCGCGATCAGTTCAAGCAGGGTCGTCTTGCCGGAACCCGAGGGACCGAAGATACCGAGAGAACCCAACTGCACCTCAAGATCGACGGTCAGCCGGAAGGCGTCGACCTTCAGATCGATGCCGCTCAGGAGCAGGCGCGACGTCATGGAAGGATCCGCCTCATGAGAAACTCGCTGGCCAAAATCAGCGCGAAGGCGAAGCCGACCGATATGCCCACAAACATGAAGGCGTGGTTGTCGTGTCCGGTCAAAATATCGGTGTAAATGGAGGTGGAGAGAGTCGCAGTCACGCCCGGGATATTGCCCGCCACGAGGATGGTCGCGCCGAATTCGCCCAAGGCCCGGGCGTAAGCCATGACCGCCCCGGCCGTGATGCCGCGCCACGCCACGGGCAGCGTCACGGTAAAGATAATCCGCAGCGGCGCGGCGCCCAGCGTGGCGGCCACCTGCTCGACTCGCTCGCCCGTCGCTTCGAACGCGATGCGCGCTCCGCGAACAATGAAGGGGAAGGACATGACGGCCATTGCGATGGCCACGGCCTTCCACGTGAAAACGATGTCGATGGAAGCTGAGTAAAGCCAGCCTCCGATGAAGCCGTGCCGCCCGAGCAAATCGAGCAAGACCAGTCCCGTGGCCACGGGCGGCAGGACGAGGGGCAGCGAAACCGCGGTCTCGACCAGCGCCTTTCCCGGCCAGCGTCGCCGGGCGAGCAGCCAAGCCAGGGCCACGCCGGGAATAAGGTCCAAAAGCACGGCCAGCAGGGCGGCACTCAGGGTGAGAACGATCGCCTGGCCATCAATCGCCGTGAGCGGAGGGAGCGATGATGAATCCATATTGTCGGAAGATGGCTTGCGCGTCGGGGCCCTGCAGATACGAGAGAAAATGCTTCGCCGCCTCGGGCTGCGGTGCCCCTTGCACGATCGCCGCCGGGTATGTAATGGTGATCGCCGCAGAAGGCGGGACGACAAAAGCGATGCGGACTTTCCTGGAAATTTGCGCGTCGGTTTGGTAGACCATGCCCGCATCGACATTTCCGCTTTCCACCGCGGCCAGCGCGGCGCGGACGTTTTCGGTCGGCACCACGCGCGGCTCGATCCGGGTCCAAAGGCCTGCGCTCTCCAGATATTTTTTGGCGTAGACGCCGGCCGGGACGCTGCGTGGATCTCCCAAGGCGAGATGCTTGATGTCGGGCCCGGCGAGATCGGCCAGAGACTTGAGGGAAAGCGGGCTGTCGTTGCGGACAATGGCAACGAGTTGATTTTCGACGATCTCTTTTCGGGACTTGGAATCGATCTCCTTCGCCTGCGCCAGGCGATCCATCTGCGCTTCATCGGCCGAGAAGAAAACATCGGCCGGCGCGCCATGCTGAATCTGCAAGGCGAGGACATTTGAGCCGGCCAGGTTGAAAATGAGCTTGTCCCCGGAACCTGGCTCGTACTTCCCGGCAATCGCGTGCAGGGCATCGGTCAGGCTGACGGCGGCGAAAACTTTGACCTCGGCCGCAGTGACCGGCGCCAGCCCGAGGGTCAGGAGGAAAAGCGACAGAAGGAGTTTCATGATGGCTGATGACGACGATAGGCTTCGGGTGAATCGAGATCGATAAGATTTCCGCCCGGATTTACTACCTCTCGCGGCTCACCAAAAAAAGACAACGCGTCGATGAAGCCTAGCCGCCGATGGCCGTCATGATCCGATTCGGCTGCCAGTTATTGCGGAAAATATGTTCCGGCGGCTTCTCCGCCAGGCTTTGACCCAGGATGGCATGCAGAGCGTCGCGATCGACGAAGGGACGCAAAGCTGGCTTCAGATCAAACTCGCCATGATTGCCCAGGCAGGGCCGGATCTTTCCATCGGCCGTCAGTCTCACCTTGTTGCACGCGTCGCAAAAATGAAGGTTGGTCAACGCCCCGATGAATCCAACCACGGCCCCCGTCTTTCGCAGGCGATAATATCGGGCCGGTCCGTGTCCCAGTTTGGGTTCAATCGGCTCGAGAGCCTCCTTTTCCGCCAACATTCTCATGACTTCGCCGACGGGAAGAAAATTTTCCTCGCTCAACATCTCGGTCAGGCTCACCGGCATCAACTCGATAAAGCGAAGAGGTATCTGCAACGACGCGGCGAATTGCACCAGCGGCCAAAGCTGATCCTCGTTTTTGTGGCGAATCAAAACCGTGTTGAGCTTGATCGACTCAAATCCGACCGACTTCGCGTGGTGAATGCCTTCCAGAACGGGGCCGATATTTCCCCGGGTGATCTCGGCATAACGCCCGGGATCGAGCGCATCCAGGCTGATATTCAACCGGGTCAGGCCCGCCTTTTTTAAAGGTCCCGCCAAACGTGGTAATTGGGTCCCGTTGGTGGTGACCTGGACGGATTGAACGCCCCGCGTCTCCATCAGGGCCTTCATGAAAGGGACGATATCCTTGCGGATAAGCGGCTCGCCCCCCGTGACGCGGAAATGTTTGAAGCCCCGCTCCACGGCGACTTCCACCACGGAGAGAATTTCCTCAAAGCTCAGGATTTCATCGCGTGGCGTCCATTGCTGAAAGCTTTCCGGGAGGCAGTACAAACAGCGCTCATTGCAACGGTCGGTGACGGAAATGCGGAGGTAATCGACGTTCCTGCCCGTCGGCACGGTATTCGATACCGCGGGCAAATCCTGAAGGCTCGGCGCAAGTATCATCACGAAGTATCCTAGCACAATTTTGTCTCCCATGCGAAAACCAGCGCCCGCTTCCAGCAAATAAACCGACGCAGGAAATCATGGCGAGCTCTTCCTCGACGGATCGACTATTTTGTCGATGAGGCGGCCGTTATAACCTACCCTCCACCATGCCCTCGACGATTCGCAATCAGATTAAAGGAACCGTGAAGTCCATCGTCAGGGACAAGATCTTGTCCGAAGTAAACGTGGAGACAGCGGCGGGTATGGTGGCCTCGGTCATCACGACCACTTCCCTCAAGGCGCTCAAGTTGAAAAAAGGCGATGTCGTCTCGGTCCTGATCAAGGCGACGAACGTCTCCCTGGCGAAAGACTGAATCCTTCGGGGGCCGGTTGCGCAAGACGCGTCGCCGGTTAGGTTAAAGGCGGGGCCAAGCCTGAGGTATCTCCTTATCACACCATGAGCGACAAACGATCCCTCAGCCGCCAAATCGAAAAAGTTGCCGACGGGAAAGCGGAAGCGATTTCGGACCAGCTTGCGCTGGAGGAACCGCTCGAAATCCAATTGGCGCACGGAGCCGTGCCGTCACGGCAATGGAAGACCATCGCGATCACCATGCGCACGCCGGGCCATGATCGCGAGCTGGCCATTGGTTTTTTGGTGGGCGAAGGACTTCTTCGTTCTTTGGATCAAGTCGAGGCGGTCCATTCGCGCGGCCCCCGCTATGGCGAAAATGGCTGGCAGCACAGCGTGCGCGTCACGTTGCGACCGGAGGTTCCGGTCGATCTGACGCGACTGGAACGTAATTTTTACACCACTTCGAGCTGCGGCGTTTGCGGCAAAACCTCCATGGAAGCCTTGGAGATGAGCCTCTTTTCGCCCTTGCCGCCCGCGGAGTGGTCCGTGGACGAGGCGACCATCCGCACCCTGCCCGCAAAGCTCCGCGAATCCCAGGCCCTCTTTGCTCAGACCGGGGGGCTTCACGCGGCCGGTTTGTTTTCTCCCGAAGGCCGGCCTCTCGTCATTCGGGAAGATGTGGGTCGCCACAATGCGGTCGATAAAGTCATCGGGACCCAATTTCTCGGCGGAAAAGGTCCGTTGTCCGGCTGCCTGTTGGTGGTCAGCGGCCGGGCCAGCTTCGAATTGATGCAAAAAGCGATCGCTTCCGGTATTCCCCTGCTGGTCGCGGTGGGCGCTCCCTCCAGCCTTGCGGTCGAGGTGGCAGAGAAATTCGGCGCCACGCTGATCGGCTTCACCAAAACCACCGGGTTCAATATCTATACCGGTGAGGGGCGGGTTCGACTGGGTGTCGACAAGGCCAACGCCCCGGTGAAAGCTATTTAACTTAATTTTTTATGAAATTACGCCTGCAATTCAATTCCATCCGTCTGCGACTCAAACGGGGTGAAGTCGCGCAACTGGCCAAAACCGGATGCGTCGAAGAAAAAATTATCATCGGAACGGAAGCCACGGAAATTTTCCACTATGTCCTGGAGGCCTCGCATGCGGTTTCCACGCCGGAAGCCCATTTGAAAAATAACGGCCTGCTCGTCCAGGTGCCGGTCGAAATGGTGACGCGGTGGGCTGCGGGAAATGACGTGGGAATCGAAGCCCTCCTGCCGGTGGAAAATCAGGCCCCGCTCCAGGTCCTGATTGAAAAAGACTTTGCGTGTCTTGACGGAACGGACGAAGAAAACGCCGATACGTTTCCCCATCCTCGCGCCGGGACCAAATGCTGATTGCGCGCCTTTAAATGCCCTCCTTCTCCGCAGTCCTCCTTGCTGGCGGAAAATCGACGCGGATGGGCCGGGACAAGGCCCTGCTGCCGTTGCCCCATTCGAACCTCCTGCTGTGGCAGCGACAATTGCGCGTCCTGGAAGACCTCCGGCCCGACGAAATTTTCTGGTCGGGCCCTCCGCGACCGGGCCTGCCCGCCAACCTGCGCGTGGTCGCGGACGAAATTTCAGATGCAGGTCCCCTGGCCGGAATCAGCGCCTGCCTCGATCTCACATCAAGCGACCTGCTCGTCGTCCTGGCCATCGACCTTCCGCTGATGACTTCATCGTTTTTAAAGGACTTATTGAAGCGATGCTCTTCGGACCAGGGCGTCGTCGTGCGCAATGGAGATTTTTTTGAACCCCTGGCGGCCATTTATCCGAAACGCCTCCACGCCCTGGCCCGGAAGCAGCTCAAGTGCGGACGCTACGCGCTGCAGGATTTACTGCAAAGAGCCGTGACCGAAAAACGGGTTCAGGCGTTGCCCGTCGACGAAAAAACATTGTCCCTCTTTAGGAATTGGAATTCGGCTGAAACATAAATCGACCCACCCACGCCGTCAAAAACTTAGACATGTCAGCCTGTTATGCAGACATCAATAAATCATTTTAAAAGACGCCTTAGCGGGCCCTGGATTTCAATCATGAAATTTTTCGCCCCGGCTGCCCTGATGGTCCTTGTCGAGCTCCTCTGCGCTCTTGTTTCCCCGGTCTATGGCCAGGGCTATGCCTTGAGTCTGCTCGATCATCCTGCGTCGGGAACGCCGGTTGATTTTACCGGTTCGAGGTCGCCAGTCCTCACGTCCAGCCAATCAGGCGACTCCATTCTCTATACCACGCCGCCAGGCACTTTTCAGAGCGGAAACCGTTATCGCGTCTCACTCCATTACCATGTTGTTCAGGGAGCACCCGAGACCGGAATCGCCTGCCTGTTGCTGAGGGACAGGCATGTCTGGAGTTCCACGCTTCTGCCGAAGACGCCAGGGGCCGCGTATCAAGCGGCATATGAATTCGTGGCTGACGCGCCCAACGACAATTTTCAAATCGGCCTGAGAGGCCCGGGCCGGATCGCGGTCGATGATCTAAAAATCGAGAAGCTCCCGGTGATTGTATTCACGCCCGACAACGCCCTGGCCATGCCGGCGCATCCGGAACCGTTGCGCAATCACGTGGGCATCTGCGCGCATCTGCAATGGTCTTATTTCTACAAAACGGACGACGAAATTCGACTTGGCCTCGACCGCCTCCAGCAATCGGGTGCGACCTGGCTTCGCGACGGACTTAGCTGGGAGACTCTTTTTCCAGAGCCAGGCGGAGTGCCAAGCGCCACCGCGCTGCGCCGCGCCGATTTCGTGGTGGATGAGGCGCTCAAGCGTCATCTCAAAATCCTGGCTATCGTCGGGGCAACGCCGTCCTGGGCCGCCGCACCGCACGGGAAGAATGAGGAGGCATGGAAATTACCGGCCGCCCATCTGGCCGATTACGAGCACTACGTACGGTTCATCGCGGAACGTTACCGCAGCAAGGTCGAGGCGTGGGAGATTTACAACGAAACCAACGGCGGGTTCTGGGATGCGCCCTTCGCTTCGTACCTCGAGGAATTGCGCGCGGCCGGGACCATCCTGCACCAGGTCGATCCGAAAAACGTCGTCGTCAGCGCCGGGTTGGTCGAAGCCGGACTGCTGGAGGTAAAGGAGGCACGCCGCCAGCCTTACCTTGATTTGCTGAGCCCGGAGAATGCCGGATACTACGATGCTTTCGGCTTCCACAGCTACGCCGATTTTCACGGTACCCTCTATATGCTGAATGTGATCGGCGAATTGATGAAATCCAATGGCACCCGAAAGCCGATCTGGATCACCGAAACCGGCTTCACCGTCACCGGCCCTAGAAATGAGCAGCAGCAGGCCGACGATATTTCCGAGCGGATAAAAATGCTGAGCCGCGATCCCCTGGTTGAAAATGTCATCATCTACAACCTCCGCATGAAAGTATTCGAAAAGGACCCCAGTGAGAGGGGTTATGGACTGATCCGTGGCGATTTCTCCCCCCGGCCCGTCTTTACCGCCCTGCAAAGGCTGCTGAACTCGGCCGTGCTGCAAAAAGATCCCGCGATTACCGCCGCCGACGGCCTTTGAAGGATGTAAGACTTTTTTTCGTACTTGCTGATGACGGAAAGCCATTTGCCGTCCAGGATTTGGCGGAAGGGGTGGGAACACCTCCCAATCTTCGTAAGTCACTGACAAGCAAGCATCGCAAGTCCTGCGATGTGTGACATGTTACTGTTCTTGTGTGACAGAGTGTAAGCCGAATGTCGAACCGATTTTTCGTCAAGAAGAATAAAAACCACCGTTGTAACAGTTGCAAACTTATTCAAGCAAGCGGCGGCTATCTGGATGGCCTCGTGAAAGAAATGCAACAAAATACCGTACCTGAAAATTGGACAGGAGGTGAACCAAAACATTCCGTCAAGCGGTCCAAAAGGCCTTCCCCTATTTACCAGACGCTAGCTTTAACCAGGTGGACCAGAATCCCTTATTGTATAAGGGAGCAAGTGATGGTTGAAATGACGTATCCGGCTGAAGAACTACGCTGCGAAATGACGACCGCATGAGTACTTACCGTTGTCGCTATGGGAGGCATTGGTGAGAGTTAGCTGGTTCCTCCGGGTGTCTGTCCTCGGGTCTCCCTGAGCCAAACTCACAGTCTGGTCACTTATCCCTTTCCTCTGCTATAAGGGGTGCTGCCATGAAAGCCACCGCAATAGTGATGTCGGCACTGGGATGGCTAGTAAGTCTTTTGCCGGTCGCTGTGGAAGCCAGTGCGCCTGATCTATCCACGGTGCTAGCCAACGACGACGCCGTGAGTCGGTTGCGAGAGCTTGCGCCCTACATCCAGAGTCTGCGCCCGGAAGAAGTCCCCGCCGCCGTGAAACGAGCTATCGCTGGTCATGGTCCCGGTCGCGACGATGCAATTAATGCTTTGTCTGGCCGATGGGCGGAGTTTGACTCGCCTGCCGCGCTCACGTTTGCCCGGCAAACCAGCGACCTGCAAGCGAAGGACTGCATCGAAAGCACCTATTATGGTGCGTGGGCCGACCGCGACCCCGAAGGTGCGCTGAAGGCAGCCAACCAGACGGACACCGGAGAGCGCGCACAAGCCCTTTGGCAAATCGTCCACAAGATCGGCCCGGGCGATCCGCAGCGGGCGAACGAAATAATCAAGAGTGCTCATGTCGGCAAGCTGCCGGACACCGATTACTTCATTTTCTGGCATTGGGCGGAAAAGAATCTCGGGCAGGCCAACCAAATGCTGCTGCAGGAGGCAAAAGTCGCTCGCTATTCTTATCCCTGTGAGGAGGCGGTTTGGGCGATCACGGACCGTCTTTTCGATAACGATCCAAAAGCCGCTGCAAACTGGATCGCCCAACTTCCGCCCGGCAAGGTGCACGACGAGGCCTTCGACCGCTGGCAGTCGCAGTGGGCGAAGCTTGATCGTGACGCCGTTGCTGCGTGGCTGAAATCATTGCCCGAGTCAGACCAGGTACGAAACGCCACCTCGAATTTCCCCCAAAAAAACGCGGAGGATATCCTCCCGCACGGCAACGTTGATCCGTCATTCGCCACGAAAGCCGCCGAGTTGGACAAAATCCTTTGGGAATCCAATTCTGGCTCGAACTGGAGGCGCTGCTGCCCTTTGTCGACGGGCTGACTGCGGTCGAGTTTCCCCACGCGCTCGCGCATTTGTGCAACACCCCGGATAGTAACCGCGATGCCGTGACCGATGTGCTCGTCTCGCGCTGGTCGAAGGTCGATCCAGCGGGGATGGTTAAGGCGATCCCGGTGGCTCTCACGATTCACGACATGGAATTTTCAGATCGGTTTCTGGCTGATGTTTATTCTGCCTGGACGCAGCGCGATTCCGAGGCAGCGTTCGCATCAGCAACGCGCGATAATCACGGCGTGGGAAATTTCGATGTTCTACGTGTGCTCTTCGCCGAACTCGCACGTCAGAATCCGCCCAAGGCTTACGCCGCATTTACAAAGCTGAACAATGCAAACAGCCATCTGCTGGTCATTCCCATTTTCACGGAGTGGGCCGCGCGCGATCTTCCCGCAGCAACCAAGGCGCTCCCGAACGAAGGCCACTGGGAAGGTGCGATGGAAGGAATTGTCATCGGGCTCATGCGCAAAGGCCCAGCCGCCGCGATAAATTGGGCCGAACATCTGCCCACCCAACATTATCGTGATCGCGCCCTGCAGGACGTCGCCCTTCGCTGGCCCGACGATCCCGAGGCGGCGGCAGCGTGGCTGGAAAAATGCCCAGCCTTTGATGGAAAGGATACTGCGTTCCAGGATGTAGCCGTCGATTGGGGCAATCGCGATCCGATGGAGGCGCTTCACTACGCGACCACCCTGGGCGACGGGAAAGAAAAGGACGAGTTGCTTTACTATGGGCTTGCTCGATGGAGTTATGATGATGCCGAGGCTGCTGCCCGTTTCGCGCAACAGCTTCCCGGCGATGAGATGAAGAAGCACGCTCTGGCAACCGTCTTGGCCTTTTGGAGTGAATACGACCCAACGGCAGCCGCAAACTTTCTAGCCTCCATCGCGACAGTGGCCACGCCGAGTGACATCGCGGGCACTGCCAGCTCCTTAAGTGACGGCGATCCTTTGGCGGCCGTGCATTGGCTCGACTCGCTCCCCGCTTCTGTGGACAAAGCCCCGGCCGCCAGTGAAATTGCCAAGAATTGGTATCGTCTCGACTCGTCAGCCGCCGAGTCTTGGGTCAATCAACTGCCCGTCGGTCCGCTTTACGACGCGGGCGCTCGGGGAATTTGCACCGCTTTGCAAGGGAATCGTTCGCCGGCCCTGAAGTGGGCACGGTCGATTCGCGACCCCAAGATTCGCCACGACGCGGTTTACCACGCATTTGAGGCCGCCACTTCCTACCGCCTCATGGACTTCGGCAATACCGATGGGATCAAGGATGAGATCCATGGAGCGCCAGAGCTCACCGATGCTGATAAAAACGCGCTCATTACCCGGCTGCCGGTGCTTGTGATATTTCCTTATCCGCAGTCGTTCAAGAAGCCGCAGCTTCCATCTGGCCGTTAAAAAAGAAGACCTATCGTAGTCTTCTCAGCGCTTTGCCAACATTATGGCTCCATGCTTCAAAAAGTAGAACGGCTCTTCACCCTCCCGTTAGAGAGCACACGGAAACTAGTATCCGAGTTAGACCGAATAGTCCCTGGACTACTCGATTGGTGTCAATTCTGGTGTCATTTGGCACCGGAGAACCCACCTTTCCTGCGCAAGCTCTTGGATCGCAAAGATCCAAAAATGGCGGAAGGGGTGGGAACACCTCCCAATCTTCGTAAGTCGCTGTCAATCAATCATCGCAAGTGCCGCAATGTGTGACGTGTTTATCACTCATGTGTGACAGAGTATAAGTTGAATGTCGAACGGATTTTTCGTCGACAACAATCAAACTACTGTTTGCAACAGTTGCAAATTTATTGAGAGGCACTCGAGAATTGAGTTTAACCCTCTTCAAAGAACGGTAATAAACGAGATTATTTGCACGATCTATCCCAGCGTTGGACGCTTTGGCAAGCCAGAAGAGGTCGCTGATCTGATTACATTACTGGTAAGATCCCGAGCGTCTTTTATCAACGGCGCATGCCTGAATATCGATGGTGGTTGGGAGGTGTAGTGGAATTGCGATTCCACTACTTCAACCAATGTCGCATCAAAATCGTCTAAAGCCCTCGCCGGTTGATTGCCCAAAACATCAGGAAACCTGCTCGACAGCACCGAGATTGCCACGCTCTTCCTGGACGACGAACTCCTCCTTCGGCGCTTCACTCCCCAGACCACCTCCATCATCAAGCTGATCCCAGGTGACGTAGGTCGTCCCATCACCGACATCGCCACTGCTCTGGAGTATCCAGGACTGGTGGAGGACTGTCAAAAAGTGCTGAGGACGCTCGTGTTTGTCAAGAACCAGGTCTCCGCCCGTGACAAGCGCTGGTTCACCGTACGCATCATGCCCTACCGTACGCAGGACAACCGGATCAGCGGCGTGGTCATTACCTTTGCCGACATCACCGTGACTAAGAAATTAGAGGCAGCGGCTAGGAAATCCCATTCCAATTTGGAAGAACGCTTCACCCATCAAACGGCAGAACTGGGCAAATCCCAGAAGAATTTGAAAACTGAAATTAGCCGATGCCCGCGAACGAAGCCGAAGGGCGCGCGGCCTTCATGCTCTAAACGCGCCAGGAAGAAAGCGCGGTAAGTAAGGCTGATTGACGGGCGTGCTTTGCGAATATGTCTGGAAGGCGAAAATCAAGAGCGCTCGATTCGCCGGCCTGATGTTTTTTGCGAAAGTCGTCACCAGCCTCACGAGTCGAAGCCACACTTCCCGTGCATAGTGGCTTTTCCAGCACTCGCCACGCCCCGCGTACCGCAACATTGATCCTGGGTGTTTAGAATATGCTTCACGGCGTCACGCTGTTCCGGGGAATTATCCGCGCTGTCAGAAAACCCGTAGGAGGTATTTCAGCAATCACTAGAATCCAATCCGTACACCGCCTTGGGCAGATTGCGCGGAAAAGTTGTTCTGACCGGCCTGCGTCTGGTAATCAACGAAGACGGTGACGTTCTTCGCGACCTGGGCATCAAGGCCCAGATCGAGGAAGGCGGAATCACGTTCGGGCTGCTGGCCCTGTACGACAAAGGAACCGCCGCCAGCGCCGCCGTTGAACTGGCTGCTGATGCCGTCGCTGTTGTCCATGTACTCGTGCTGCCAACTGGCCTGGAAATGCGGCGTGAACGTCATCAGGCCGAGGGGCGTGTGACTCTGCGTGCTGTAGCGGGCCTCGAAGCCGAGCTGCGTGCGCAGCGAGTCAGCCTCCTGCCCGTCAATCGAGAGCGAGGTCGGCCCCTGTTCCTGGAACGATCCGACCGTGAGATGCACATATTGGAGCGAGGCGACTGGGCCGAACTTGAATGGGCCGCGCTGGAATTCATAACCGCCGGTGAAGTTGGAGGTCACTTGTCCGCCATCGGAAGCGCCGTGATTGTCGCCCGCAAGTCCGGGAATCGTGACTTGCCGGTCATCGGTGTTGTTGTTGAACCCGTACATCAGCATCGCATTGCCGTACCAGCCCTTGTCGACGTAGCTCGCGTAGACACCGGGCGAATAGCTGTCGACCGTGGCCTTGCTGCCGTTGCCATCGAGGTTTGCGCTGGTGTGGGCATAATTGAATAATGCGCCGACGGTAAAGTGATCGGTGAGCCGGTAATCGACCCCTGCCATGACCGACCCTGTGGTATAGTCGGCGCCGCCGATGTTCGAGGTCGTATTGTCCAGGTTCGCCAGGACAACGCTGCCGGAAATGAAGGCGCTCCAGCGGTCAACCGGCTGGGTGTTGACCATGGCCTTGGCATCCTTCATGTCCATCCCGCCGAAGAGGGAGGAACTGCTGTCGCTGAGCAACCCATGATCGAACGGTGCCGGATTAAAAGCGAGGAGACGGCTTCTCATCTGCGTCAAAGTGGGATCGACGCCCGGCGCGTTCACGGTGAAGCCGGAGGTGTCGAAGCCGGTCAGGCCGTCCCGCAGGTTGGCCAGATGATTGTTGACGTTCGCGGCCGTGAAGCTTGCGCCGTCGAAGGCGATATGGCGCAACACCTGCAACGACTGCGGTGAGAGCTGGGCCAGCGCACTGGAGACGGCGGAGTCAGGCAGATTATCCAAGGCGGCAAGGATGGCCGCCGCGCGCGGGCTCCCGGCGCTAAAATTATCGATGGCGCCTCCAATGCCGTGATAGCCGGGTGTTGGCTCGTAAAGACGGGCCTGGATGAGGGCGGCGGTAATACCTGCAAAGTCCTCCCATTTGTAGGCCACGCCGTTGATCATGACCGTTTCGCTATCGACATTGTCGCCTGGACCCTTCGGCGCGGCGGAAAGGTCTGTCTCGTAGAGTGCGATGGCCGCGGCGAGCGCGGTTTGTGCCTCGGCGACATTGCCGCGGATCGTCAGGTCAAAGTTGAGAATGCTCGTGCTCGTATCGTCCGAACCGCCCTTAAGCAAACCATGGACCGGCGACGCGCCGATGAGGTTGACCGTGCTGCCGGTCGGAACCTGAATGGAATAAGTGCCGCCCGAGGCGAGCCCGTGGTTGTTCACGATGCCGGCGCTGCCCAGGTAAATTCCGGTCGTGGTACCCATGACGCTGCCCGTGTTGTTGACCACAACAGAGCCGTTCGGATCGACCGAAATGCCGACCCCGCCCGCACCAACCCCCAGCGTGGCGATGGCCGAAATGGTGCCGCTGTTATTGACGATGATATCTCCCGTGGAAGCAAGGGCCTCGATACCCTCGACCGAAGGCTCTCCGCCGCCCCCCGTAACAGTAATGGCGCCGGAGTTGGTGACGGTGACCCCTCCCGTACTGGCTCCGACGAAGCTGCCGGCCGACGCGATCATGCCGTAAGCGCCGGATGCGGACGAGCTGACATGAAGGGCTGCGGTATTGGTAACGGTGGCCGAACCGGTGCCGGATGTTAAATCAGCGATGCCGGTGGCTGTGCCGGTATTTTCGACCGTGACGCTTCCGTGGTTAGTGATGGAAAGATCGCCGCCGGTGGTGAACCCGTAAAGGCCGAATCCCGGAGCGCCCTGGCTTGCGGTAACGGCAATCGCTCCGCTGTTAGTGATAGTGCCACTGCCCGTGCCGGGAACAAAGATTCCAACGGTGTAAGCCCCGCTCGCCGTGACGGCCGAGCTGTTATTCACGCTGACCGTCGCGCCCTGACCAAGAATGCCGAAGGCCGTCGAGATCGAACTCGTCGCCGACAAGGGCCCACGGCCCGTGCTGGTGATGGTGAGGGCTCCTGTGCCGGAGTTGCCGTTAATCGCGATGGCGTTGTAGGTGCTACTTGAAGAGATCGTCGAAGTATTCGTAATCGCAACGGTCCCACTTGGACAGTTTGCAAGGATTCCTGTCGCCCCGTAATTGCCAGAGCCAGTGACGGTGATGATGCCCTGGTTATTGATGGTCAAATTGATGCCGGTCGCGTTGATTCCATAACTCCCATTGTAGCCCGACCCGCTGGCCGAAATGGTGCCGGTGTTGGTGATGCCAATATTACCTGCGGCGGTCGCCAAAATGCCGTACCCTCCATCGTTATCGGGATTGTTGTCATTGCCGGAAATTGATCCGCTATTGGCAATCGTGATGTTTCCAGCCGAGCTGGCGTCAACTCCAACGACGTTTGATGAATAGGTGCTTGCAGTGGCAGTCACGCGGCCGCTGTTGGTCACCATGATGTCGCCCCCACTCGTGGTCTGGGCAAAAATGCCATCGGTCGGACTGAGACCGACCATATTATTCGAGCAAGTCGCGGAAACAACACCGCTGTTGGTGACAGTGACGCTGCTGTTCGTCGTCGTCGCATACAGACCGAAGGCCGATCCGGCATCCGCCGTGACGGTGACGGGGCCGGTGTTGGCCAGGACGACGTTCGAGCTATCGGAGTTCGCATAGATCCCGTAGGAACTGCCGGTGTTCCTGGTGGCGGCCGAGATCGGCGCCCCGTTGGTGATGGCAACGTTGCCCGTCCCTTTCGCGTAAATCCCGTAGGCGCCGATGCCCGAGGTCGTGTCGGTGATCGCGCCGGTATTTTGGATGGTGATATCGCCCGGGTCAGAAACGATGGTGGCATAAATGCCCGAGCTGGTGGCGCCGCCTGTGACCGAGATGCCTCCCGTGTTCGTCAGCGTGATAGGCGCTCCGTCGGCTTGGGCGTAGATGCCGGAGGTCGTTCCACTGCTGCCGCTGACGGTGATGACGCTCGAGTTCGTAACGACGACGGGAGACTGGTAATAACCCGAAGCGGAAATGCCGCGCGCGTAACTGGCACTCGAGGTCGCCGAAATCGTTCCGTGGTTGGTAACAGAAATCGAACCTCCGGAAGCGGTCGTCTTCGCAAGGATACCAACTGCGTAGTAACTTGAGCCTGTTGAGGTCAGTGCCCCGCTGTTAACGACGGTGGCATTGACATAGGCGGATACGGACAGGGCCGCGTTGTAACCTCCCGACGCGGTGACCCGGCCCCTGTTGCTGATTGAGGCCGAGCCGACGTTGCTGTAGGAGAGAATGCCGGCGACGTCGTACGCGCCGCTACCGGTCGCGGAGATGAGTCCGGTGCTGGTGTTCGAAATGGTTGCCGTGCCCGTGCCGCTGACATCGATATTCAACCCGTAAGCGTTGCTTCCGCTATTGACCGTGATCGCCTGACTGCCGCTGTTGGTGATGGTGGCGTTGCCATTGTTGGAGAGAGCGTAAATGCCGGAAACGCTCGCAGTGGCATACGTGCCGGAGGCTGTAATGGCCCCGGAGTTGGTGACGGCGACGTCTCCGGTGCCGCCCGCCGTCGTGGCGAAGATTCCCGAGACGGAAGCAGGGGCAAAGATGCGGTAGGTGGCCGAGGCGGAAACGCTCCCGGTGTTGCCGATGGTGATGTTTCCCGCGCCGGCCGTCGTTTTGGCGTAGAGGCCAAAGGCCGACCCTGAACCGCTCGTGCTGCTGGAAGCCGCGGATACGATCCCACCATTGGTAATCGATATCGCGCCACCGCTGGTCAAGGCGTTGATGCCCACCGCTGCGTAATACGCCGAGGCGGAAATATGTGTCGTGGTGTTGGTGACCTGGATGGCCCCGGTGGTGGAACCCGCGTTTATTCCGTAGGCGTTGTTGCCGGAGGTACCATTGGCGGTGATCGTACCCGAGCTCGTGGTGGAGATATTGACGGCTCCCGTCGTGCCGATACCACGGATGCCGGTGGAGGTGGCCCCATTGCCCCTGGTGCTCGCGGTGATGGCAGCCGCGCCGGAATTGGTGATCGTGATGACTCCGCCGCCGGTGCTGTCGGCAGCAAGGCCAAGTGAATTTCCGTGACCGCCCGTCGTCAGGGTGCCCGTATTGTTGAGGGTGATGGCGCCCGTCGTGGACTGGCCATAAATTGCCGTTGCCGTGCCGGTCCCTGCACCCGTGGCGGAGATGGCGCTGCTGTTGGAGCCCGAAATAGCTCCCGAGGTGGAGTTGAGATTGAGGCCGTAGGCGCTCCCGTTGCCGCCGGTGGCCGTGGCGGTGACGTGGGCCGAGTTCGTTGCCGTTAGGGTGCCGGTGGTGACCTGCGCCTTGACACCAAAGACATTGCCTTGCGCGTAGTCGCCGCTGTTTGAGGCGACCAGGGCGCCGGTATTGCCGATCGTGACGTTGCCTGAGCCGCCGTTGTTGGCGTAGATGGCGGACGCCGACAAGGCATTCTGGCCCGACGTGCTGGTGCCGGTGACGGCCCCGGAGTTGGTGATGATAATATTGCCCGCGCCGCCGGTGATCGAGGCCCGGATGCCGATGCCGGGCTGGTTGCTGGGGCTGGGATAGGCGCTATTGCTGTTGCCCGTAACCGATGAGGAATTGGTGATCGCGATGCTGCCCGTGCTCGAAAGCGTGTCGATGCCCACCGCCAGCCCGTAGGCGGATGTTGTGATGTCGGTGCCCGCGGTATTGATGGTAACAGCCCCGCTGGTCGAGGTCGCACTGATGCCGAACCCGTTGGCAGATCCGGAACCGGTCAAGATCGTCCCGGTTCCGCTGGTCGTGACCGAGGCGCTCAGGCCGCTGGCCTTGATGCCGTAGGCATCGTAATTCTGCGCATAAGCCGAAATGGATCCAGCTCCGCTATTCGTGACACTGGCGGCGGCGCCCGCGGAATTGGAGACGATGCCGCTCGCGATGTCCCCGCTGGTATTGATCGTGACAGAGCCCGTGTTCGTCACGATGGCCGCGCCGGTTGCAGTGCTGCTGTAAAGGCCGGCCTGCGTGCCCGGGCCGGAAGACGTGACCGAAACCATGCCCGAGTTGGTGATCGTCACCGAGCCTGTCCCCGCGTCGTTGTAAGCGGCCACGCCATAGGTGCTGGCCGATTCGCCATAGCCATTGTTTAACGTGATATGGCCCGAATTCGCGACCGACACCGGAATCGCATCTGAACTGGAAGTTCCCACGCTAATGCCCGCCGCGTAGGAGGCCTTGCCCGAGACCGAGATGTTACCCGAACTGGTCACCGTTACGGTTCCCAAGGCGCTCCCACCGATGCCGGTCAGGTCGCCTTGGTAGGCGGTCGAGTTGGAGGATGTGGCTGAAATCGTGCCTTGGTTGCCGATCGTCAGCGTACCGGCGCTTTGGCCCAAAATCCCCGTGGCGCTGCCGTCGCTGCCGGCCGAGATGCCCGCCGCCGTGGCCCCGGTTGCATTGGTGATCGCCACATTGCCGACCGTGGTCACGGCGTAAATTCCGTAGGCGTTGCTACCGGAGCCGCTTTGCGTATTTCCCGTACCCGTCGCCGTTCCCTTATTGGTGACCGTGACGGTCCCAGCGCCCTTATAATAGACGCCCGCCGCGGTGTTTCCGTTGCCCGCCGTGGTCGCGGAAGCTGTGCCGTTATTGGTAATCGTGCTGCTAGCTGTGCCTCCCGAAGAGTTGATGGCCGCAACCAGTGGATTCTCATCGGGAATGTAATTGACCGAGAGCGTGCCGCTGTTGACCGTCGTGGCCGCGACGCCAATATTGACGATGAACTGGTTGTTCGTATTGGTGATCGTCGACCCTGTGCTGATTGTCAACGTCTTGCCGGAACCCAGCACGGGATTGGTCCCATCGTAAACGTAGTTCGTTCCCGATCCCGAAATCGTGACATTCCCCTGTCCGTCTGCCATTGCCGTCTGCGCGTGCGCTGCAGTGGTCGCAGCGAGGAAGAGTGCAAGGCAGGCGGCGTGAATGGCGCGGAGGATCGATTTGCGGCGAAAGAAGATTCGTTTCATTTTTTCCTTAGAGGATGGGGTGTTGGCGACTGCAGTCCGGGATTTCGTCGCCGCGAGACTACGAGTGAATCCGATTATTTGATATGGGGTGAATACCCCATATCAATATGGCGAGCCTTTGCTTTATTGATGGGTGCATCTATGACTCCCACGATCTTCTACCAAAGCTCGCTTCCTCGCGCCGGGTCCACGCTTCTCCAGAATATTCTCGCGCAAAACCCCGCCTTTTACGTTACCCCGACATCAGGGCTGCTGGAGTTGATCTTCGGAGCGAGACTCAACTATACTAACAGCGCGGAATTCAAGGCCCAGGATGCCGCGGTGATGAAAAAAGCTTTCCTCGCCTTCAGCCGCGCGGGAATGGAGGCCTACTTCGAGGCACAGACCGATAAGCCCTACGTGGTCGATAAATCGCGCGGATGGGGCGTCCACTATGATCTCCTGCAAATGATCTTTGGCGAGGAACCCAAAATCATCTGCATGGTGCGCGATCTGCGACAAATTCTTTCGTCGTTGGAAAAAAAGTTTCGCCAAAACCCCGACAAGTACCGTCCGGTGGAAAACCATGCGAATCTCTCCGGCACCACCACGCTCAAGCGGGTTCTTCTCGGATTGCAGAGTCCGCCAGTGGGTCTCGCCTTGGATCGCTTGTTGGAAGTCCACCAGCGCGGCTGGGCCAAAAAAATTCACTTCGTCCGCTTTGAAGACCTCACCACGCAACCGGCAGCGGTTATGCAAAAAATTTACGCCTACCTCAGCGTGCCTGAATTCGCCCATAACTTCGATAAAATCGTGCAAGTAACACAAGAAGACGATTTGGTCTTTGGCATTCCCGGTCTTCACGAAATCCGCCCCAGGATTGAGCCGCTCCAAAGCGATTATCTCGATGTATTGGGCCGCGACGCCGTGCGCCATCTTCAGCAGCAGTACGCTTGGTACTTCCAACTCTTCGGCTATCCGGTGACCGCCGTTTGAGCCGGTTTCTTCACCTATCTGACCTTAGCCGGCAGCGTAAAACATGTACGCTCGGGCGCGAAATCAGGAACTTTTTGTGCGCCGCAGTTGACGAGGGACAAAAGTCCTTACAAACGAGCTGTGGCCGCATCGGAAAAAATCCGAGACTTGAAGATGGAGCTGGTGACGAGCGGCCTTAAGAACTAACGCGGAAATTCTCCAGAATCCGTGGCCGATCCCCGGCGCAAAGTGAGGTAAACCGAGGAGGTCGGCCCTGCTTTGCACAATAGGTAATGGGGTGCCTTCAAAAACCGAGTTACCATGTCACCGACTGTGACGGAGTGGCGTCCTGGAATTTCAGTGTGGGCAAACACGTCGCGGAATAGAGGCTCGCGGGCTGTGACGGTTTGGTGAGACACACGGGCAATGTTTCGACGCACGTTTTCCAATCGAGCCTTGGTGAATAGGGGAAGCAGCTTTTGGTAGGCGGGAGATTCCTTGGGACATTCCAATCCCGTAGATTTCAAGAATGCGTCCAAGTCCCCGTCTGCCTCCTCGGCCCGGTAATGACGGCCTCCGCCATTGTAGACCGCCTCGTCCGTTCGGAGGTTGTCCAAAATCAACTCCGTGTCCACCGCATCCATTTTGCAACCGGTTTCAAAATACCATTTATCCGAAAGCTTTTCCTGCTCGACGAGCCAACGAAATACCATCTCGTGTGCCTCGCGGTCACCGATCATATGGACGGTAGGAGGCGGTTCGGCGGCTTCCAGTTGCCTCCGCTTCTCCGCAAATTCGGAATCGAGTGCGAACGCCTCGTAATGCAATTGCCTAACCGCCTCGCGATAGTCGGAAGTGCCCAGCGATTTTCGAATAAACTCCTTCTTGCCATAGGAGGAGCGGAGGTCTTTCGGCACGCGCGAACTCAGGTAGTATCTGCTACCGCGTCGCAGCAACTTGGAATGTTTTGGCATCGGGATTGGCTGGCTATGTGTGACAGTGATGTGTGACATAGCGGGCTTTTCAATGCTTGATGACCAGTGACTTACCTGATTCCCAATCCTTTACGCAAGGATTGGCGGAAGGGGTGGGATTCGACCGAGTCCGTCCTCTGAAGCTGCTTCCAGAATGCCCAATTTACCTCTGAAACTCAAGAAAATTTGGCTTAACTTCCGAACGCCAAATCTAATTTTCTGGTGTCAATTCTGGTGTCATCTCAAAGTAGTTGTCAGCCTCATAATGATCGGGGGGGCTTACGATTTTAACTTTCTGGCGGTGAAGCGTTCATGGCCATCGGAATTGAACGGATCAAAGATTTCAGGAAGAGCGGGAGTCTGTGCACGGATTCCATGAGTTTGGCATGCACCAAAGCTTGGGAGGTACTCGATGATCTTCCACCCAAAGATATCGACTGTTGCCGAAAGTTGGCCAACCTACAGCTACTGTTAGAGAGCACTTGCAGAATTTTAAAATCACCTTTCAATGCGGCTTTGTTTTATCTCCGAACATTACCCGCCTATCGATGGTGGAGTTGCTACTTCCACTCAACGGCTTGCGCGAAGTTTGAAAAAAAAGGGAGTTAGCGTTCACGTCTTTTGTTTCGACTCTTCCCGTCCTCTCACCAGCGAAGACTACCTTCATCAGGAAGTCGATGAAGGCGTGAACATCACGCGGGTTGGCCCCTTTTTCACGAAGCTCCCTTCACACTCAGAAAGTACCTCGGAAAAGACTCGAGCGACCTTACGTCGTCGAGCTTTTGAGCAAATTGTAAAAGTAGTCAAACCTTGGAAACCCGATGTGCTGCTTTCCTTCTACCTTCTCAATGCCGGATACGTCGCCAACTTTGTCGCGCGCGAACTGGCAATTCCCCATGTTGCGGGCATTCGAGGTAACGATATCGGGCGCAATATCTTTAATGTTGAACGTTTTGGCGTCATCCGCTGGATAACCGAAAGTGCTCACACCTTGGTGTGCGTCAACCAACATCTCCATCGAAAACTTTTGTTGGCCTTCCCTGAAACACTTCCAAAAACTCTTGTCATCACCAATGGTGTGAACCAGCGAATGGATGACTATTCTGTCGTCGCATGCAGGGAGAAGGTTCAACTCGCTACAGGATGGAATTCAACTGACTTGAGATTGGTATTTATTGGAACACCAAGAGAGAAGAAAGGCATTGCCTCCATCCTGCGGGCGATGAACTGCCTGGGTCCTCATTCACAAGCAAACCTGCTTATCGTTGGGCCCGAACCAAGTCCCACAGAGATGAAACACTGCAGCGAGCTCTGGGCAACGTTGCATCACTGGGGTCGCCTCCACGCAACGGGATGGCTGGATCGCTCGATGGTCAACGAATGGGCTGCAGGAGGCGATGCGATTTTAATGCCCAGTTTAGATGATGGCATGGCCAATGGACTATTGGAGGGCATGACGATTGGCTTGTGTCCGGTAGTTTCCGACATCTTTGACGATATCATTAAACACGGCTGGAATGGCCTGCTTATTGCCCGTGGTGACGACACCGCTCTGAAGTCTGCTATCTCACAATTAATCGGTGACCGCACGATGGTTCAAAAGCTTGGTTTCCAAGCAAGCCAAACGGTACGCGAACTAACACCCGAAAAGGAAGCAGACGCCTACCTGCAGGCATTTCAAATGGCCTTACGCGGAAAGAGGAATGTCGCATGATCCCCGTAAATCGAGTTTGTTTACCAGATGACTCCTTAAAATCGCTTGATCGATGCGTACGTTCGACATGGCTAGGGTACGGACCTGAGTGTAAGGAATTAGAGGGTACTTTTACCCAAGGTAACGTCGGCTGGGCACTGGCAACGTCCTCTTGCACCTCGGCTTTGCACCTTGCAGCCAAACTGACTTTCGAAAAAGCAGGAGACGAAGCTATCCTATCCCCGATTACCTTCGTGAGCGCAGCGATGGCTTTTGCCTATGCAGGCTTCACTTTGAGATTTGCGGATGTCGATCCTGACACTTTAATGGCCTCTTTAACCAGCATCGAACGGCTAATTACCCCGCGAACGAAAGTAGTTGTCGCCGTTCACCTCTACGGCCAAAGAGCTTCGAATACTTCGCTTCGCAATCTTTGCGATCGATTTGATCTCAAGCTCGTAGAAGATTGCGCCCACAGACTCGACTTACTAGACAATTCATCGCGTTTGTCCGATTTTAGTTGCTACAGCTTCAATGCAGTAAAGGAAGTCCCTTGTGGCGAAGGGGGACTAATCTGGGGGAAAAAATCCGAAGATGATGCGAAGGCTCGATCGCTGTCGAATGCCGGCCTCGATATTGATACGTTACAGCGCAGCTCCCATCCGCTCCATCTTGGTTACGAGTTCAGCAAATATGTCGGCCTTAAATTGCGTTTAAATGATATTTTAGCCTCGCTGGTTAACCCAGCCCTTAAGCAGTTGTCTCATCAACGAAAGCTACGTCGTTCCATTTTTGATTGTTACAATAAAGCTTTACGGGAGATGTCTCCTCACATCCTTCCCTTGCCTAGAAAAGATGACGATAGCCACCTGATGTATATCGTTCGCGTTGAAAAAAGACGAAGAGATCAAATTCGCCAGTCCTTGGCTCAGGAGGGAATTTCGACTAGTGTCCACTACCCGTCATTGACTGACCACGTTGTGCTAAACAAGCACGCTGACGTTTGCCCGGTTGCAGAGCAGGCGTCTCAAGAGCTAATTTCACTGCCTTGTTTTCCCTCGATCACGTTTGATGAACAACTGACGGTCATCCAATCGCTTGGCAGGGCGATCCATTTGCCGTCATAGCCAACCGACATGCCCCCACCAATACCGTCGGATGGTCTCCTGACTCGCGGTCGGTTGGTAGAAATAGCATGGCCACGACCATCAGAGTTTGACGATATCACGATACTCAGAAATGCTCCTTGTGTACGCCGATGGTTTCTTGATGATCGCACTATCGATCTGGATACCAATCGAAACTGGTTAGCTCATGGCATGAATCGACCTACGGAAGCATTGCTATCGATCCGGCTTGTTACTAATAGTCTTTTCCTTGGATTCTGTGGCTGGTCGGACTGGAATCCTACTTCTGGATCCATTGTTTACGGTCGATTTGCGCTTGATATCGAAAAATTGTCATTCCTTAAGTGCCATTTTCCACCAGATTATATCGGCGTTGCCCTTGATGTTGGACTTACGATGCGCGATTTTGCATTTCGCAAGCTCGCCGTAAACAGGATTATAACATCGTATATCGTTGGCAATCGTTTTGCAGCCCGCATAAATTCCAAAGTTGGCCTTATTATAGTCGATCAACTAAAGGAACAACGTCCTTCTGGCGAGGTAGTCGAAACTGTCCATTTGCAATTAACGCGTTCGGAATGGAGCCGGCAGTCCTCCCAAGCCATGCCTAATTGATTCCCATGATTGTCGGATTATTTACTCACCGATTTTTAGAACCTACACATTACAGCATAGCTCAACTTATCGCTGGACTCGATCCCTGCGAATTCTGGATATTCGCTAAACACTTCGAAGAGGTCCTTCCTCTCACATTACCTAACGTATCGGCCAAGTATCTCTACCGTAAGGGAAGGTGTTCCAAACTAGACAGCGGACAGGTTTCCCTCGTTCACACTATTTACGACGGAAAAACAGCCTTGCGAGCCGGTGAGGTTGCGAGAGCAGCAGGTCTCCCATTGATCGTTAGCTTTCATGGAGGCTATGATACTCATGAAAAAATTTTTGATCCTCGCTACACTTCCTTGACCCGCGAACTAATTGAAAATTCGGCTGCGACGACGGTTATCTGCGCGGCGGACGAACTTCGCCTCAAGCAAATCGGCGTCCAACGATCTGTTAGCATAATCCCGGTTCCGATTGATTTTGGCATGCTCCCGCCCAAAGGCACTCGCGATCCACACGAACTCTTGGTCGTGGCTCGATTTATACCCAAAAAGGGAATAGACATCGCGATCAGGTCATTGATCTATTTACCAGCCACATATCACCTCACGATTATCGGTGACGGGATCTGTCGAGATGCGCTCAAGGACCTCGCTTTGTCCCTTAGGCTTGGAAAACGAGTTAGCTGGCTCGGTTTCCAACCCCTACCCGCCACCCTTGCTCGAATGAATACCTCAGGCATTTTGTTGCACCCTGCCCGCGTTGCCAGCGACGGCAATGCCGATGGTAACCCACAAGTTATTCTCTGGGCCCAAGCGATGGGGCTACCCGTTGTGACAACGGCGACAGGCAACATTTCTGAGATTGTAACGGACCAAGTAACCGGATTGATGGTGGAGGCAGATAATCCATCGCAATTGGCTGAAGCAGTTGTCCGTTTAAATCAAGACTCCGCTTTGCAACTCAAAGTGGTAAACACCGCTAAAGAGAGTGTCATTTTCAAGCATAATATTTTAGCTATTTGCAACGCATATCGCGCCCTTTATCATCAAGTCTCCCATGGGACGTCTCTATAAGCTTCGACGCATCTTAACCTTGGAAGAAGCAACTCTGGATCGCAAGGTTCTCGAAACATTGCGTTTAGCACTCTCTCAAATACCTCATACAAACTGTTCAGCTTTAGCCAATGGTGGTCAAGGTGTGCTCTATTTAGTTTCTTCCGCGCCATGCGGCCGCATGGCACTCAAGATTCCGTCATATGGCACCTGCCCGGTAACTGAGCATTCGATTTTGGAGCATACCCTAGCAAAGGAAGTTTGCATCCTCCAAACTCATGCATGTTCGGCCATTCCTCATGTTCTCTTGTATAATCAACAGGAGAATTGGCTGCTTCGAGAATATGTTAGTGGCGTTAGCCTTAGTGAGTTAATGAAATCACGTGCGCTAACTTCATCCAAGAGGGCTTTGCTTTGTCGCAAACTTGTCACAATGGCTACCGTTGCGTTCAAAGCTTTTCATGAATCGCCAAATGGAAGTTTTGTTATTCGTGATCTAAAACCGATAAACTTGGTAGTCGAGGACGTGCTTTCAGAAATGAAGCTAGTCGATGTCGGCAGCGCACGTCCGGAAACTGCAATGGTATCACGTTCCTCGCGTCCACATCGACTAGGCTCTGGCAAGTGGCTTTATTGGGCCCCCGAACAACTGATGGCCAATATTGCGAATTTGGATCGGCGCGCCGATTACTTTTCGCTCGCGGCGACGTCTTGGTTCATACTTAGCGGCACGAGTCCCTATTCCAATTCGGATTCCCATCCAGCAACGGCTCTTGCAAACTACCACAGAGAGTATAAAACGCTTTTGAGCTGTGTTCGTTCGTTTCGATCCCAATTCGCGTTGAGTTCTTCTTTCTTTGATTTTATGGAAGCATGCTTACATCCTTGTAGCATCGAAAGACCTCAAACAATGACAGTTGCCTTATGATTCTTTTACTGGGTGCGTCTGGATATATCGGGGCTGCGTACCAGCGTTTACTTAACGAGCGGGAAGTCCCTTACCGAATAGGAGATCGCGTAAAAGATAGATATCTTCATCAAGATGGATTACGCAAACTGATCAGGGAATTGAAGCCCAACTTTGTAATTAACGCGGCTGGATTTTCGGGACATCCCAACGTAGATGCTTGCGAGCTTTTCTCACGTGAATGCTTGATCGCCAATACGGTTTTCCCGACATTTCTCAAAGAGATATGCAGCGAAAGTAAAATACCTTGGGGTCATGTTTCCTCCGGCTGCATCTACACAGGGAGCCGTCCGGATGGTTCGGGTTTTCGCGAGGAAGACCCTCCTAATTTTAGCTTCCGGCAGAACAATTGTAGCTTTTATAGTGGAACAAAAGCTTTAGCTGAAGACGTTCTGCAGAATGCCTCTCAATGTTACCGGTGGCGCATACGCATGCCTTTTGATCATATCGAACATCCGCGAAATTATTTGAAGAAGGTAACGACGTATGACCGATTACTTGACGCACGAAACTCGCTTTCTCAATTGGACGATTTTGTCCGGGCAACATGGGAGTGCTGGACCAAACGTCTTCCTTTTGATATCTACAATGTGACTAATCCTGGTTCTATTACGACTCACGAAATTGTTGACCTTATCAGCGCATCCCCTCTCGGCATGCGCTTGAAGGGGAAAGGGAAGGTTTTTTCTTTTTTTCCTAGCGAAGAAGAATTTATGAATTCGGCAGCTAAAGCTCCGCGTTCCCATTGCACGCTAGACAGTAGCAAGCTAGTTCAGTACGGGATTCAGCTAGATGAGGTACACGAAGCCGTCAGGAAGACGTTAGGGAGATGGCAATAGGAAGCTAACTGAGTGAGCTCACTTGGCTTCCAATATCGAAGATGCTCCGTCTTCGCTGCCCATCGAGTGAGCTTTGTCAACTGCAGCAGCTCAAATCCCTCCTCGTCTTTTAGATTACCCTGTTATCTCGGGGTTCGACGCGACTTGTTATATTCTGATGCCAAATTTTATTTTGGAAGGAGTCCAATCGAGAGATTTGTTTGGTTGCACGAAAGTTTCGGCAACCTTAGAACGCTGAATGGCTTCATTAGGTGGTTCGGTTGAGGATTGGGAACTGATTTTGACGATTTCCACGGCAAGAGGTCGCACTGCATCAGTAGCCATTGCTTCAAAAGCGGCCTGTTTATCGCTGGCGAAAACGGTTTGGCTAAGACGGAAGCGCGAATTGCTCACGTACGCCTGCTTGAGGTTAGCCGCCTGACAGCCTTTTTCCCCGAGGACGAGAATGCCATGATCCACGGTTTTGCCCTGGGCAGCATGGGATGTCGTGGCATAGCCATGCGTAAATTGGCGGAAATGGGCCGCAATTGTGCGACCGTCACACAGTACAAGAGTGCCATCGCCTCTAGCCTCCTCCACCGTGACAAGATCGCCGTTTTTCAACCTGCCGGGAGTGAAGTTGGACCGCACCAGCAGCTTCTCGCCGGGAGCGACCGGAAGGGATCGAGAGAGGCCCACGTCGAAATGACCACGCTCTTTCGGATCGAAAAACGACCGCGAACCGTCGCTGCGTTCCAAGGTTAGGCCTTTCTCGTCTTTCGCCGTTACGGTTCCCATTTCGTGCTTGGAGAATTCCCCGCCGTCCCGATGGAAGGTAAGCACGTCGCCAACCTGGTAATTGGACACCTGTATTTTTTCCGAACGGGTCCATTGCAGCGATTGCACAGCTTTGTAAGCGCGTTCTTCCTTACCCAGCACGCCTTCACGTTTCAGGCGGTCCCGCAGAACGGCGGTAAAGGCATTCACCTCCGACCAAACAGGCGAGATGGCCAGACACGATTGTCCCGCTTGGACCTTGTCCACGTAGGTTGCCGCCGCTTGGTCGAGCAGTTTATTCCAGTCCCTTTGTTCATAGACGCCGCCGAGGCGGTCGAGCTGGCCAAAGGCGGCATGAGGTTTACCGCTGGCGAGAAGCCGGACGACCTTTCGATATTCCTTGTTTTCCTGTCGGTGAATTTCTTTCAGTCGAACTGTCTCGACGCCAGCGTACTTCTGAAGAGCCCGCAGGGCATCGCCCGCCTCAACGGAATGGTGCTGCTTCACGTCCCCGACCAGCAGCAGACGGCATTTCTGGCGTTCGGCCAACTGACAAAGGGCCTGCATCTGGCGAATGGACAGAAGACCGGCCTCATCAACGATGATAACTCGACCAGCCACCTGCTCTTGCAGCTTCTCGTTCACGAGCAATTGTTGGACGGTATCAGCCTGGATTTTGAGTTTATCCTGTAACTCCTGTGCTGCACCGGACGAAGGTGCGCACGCGAAAGTAAGGTTTCCGGTTCCATGCACGCCCCGAACAATCACGGGCAAGGTTGTGCTTTTGCCCGCCCCGGCGTCACCGATGAGGACCACGGCGCGATCTTGCGAAGCGAGCAGTTTTTCGGCCGCACGATTCTGCTCCGGGCTTAGAGAATCTTGAGGAGTAAAGTTTCCCATCCGAGGAAATGAGCCTTTCCCATGAGCAGCCCAACTCACGACGGACTTTTCCGTTGCGAGCATTTCCCGGCTGGCAATCATTCGCCCGGTTTGGATCAGTTCGCCCGATTGTAGACGTGAAGCTAACGCGGCCCGCAATTGATCCAGTTTAACGTCACCTCTTCCGGCAATCAGCGCTTCCCGAAGCAAGATCCTTTCATCGACTACGGAATGACGCTCGAAAACGTGTTCTTCGCCCAACGCCAAGGCACGCGAAGCAGTGATACTCGGCAGTTCACCCGCAGGTTTTGCCTCGGCGATGATTTGCCGGATATTCGGCAAGTGGGGTGCAGCTTCATTAAGCCACCGGTCTTTCAATTCTCCCGGTTTAAGGTGAGTCTTGTTTGCACGAGTCCGGGTGCCCGGAGGAGCGGAGCGCGGTTTTATGGCTCCTCTTTCAAACCGATGCCTGCCGAATATAGGCCCCAAGGTAGGCACCACCTTGGATGCCGCCGGGTTGAGACGGGTGGAGCAGATTGCCCAGACAGCGCCAGAACTTCTTTCTCTCTTCGTGGGAAGCTACGCTCCCCAACTTTGGAAGTTCGCCCAGGGCATTGATGATCGCCCGATCATTTCCGAATCGACCGATGCCAAAAGTTACGGCCACCAGGAAACATTCAACGAAGACGTAACGGATGAAGCTTTCGTCTTGGCCACGTTGCGAACGTCAGCAGATCATCTCATGGCCATTCATGAGCGCCTTCGGTCGAATCATCATCGTCGAAGCGGATTCCATGATGAGATTGGTACTTGGGACGACCTTGGTTGCTCCTGATCGTGAAATTGTTCCCGCTGTCCACGGCAATGATGCGCTAATGCTGTTTCAAGATTATGACGGTAAATTTGACGCGATAATAACAGACAATGAGATGCCAGAAATGGACGGACTGAAGCTCGTGAGTTCGTTGCGGGAAACGGGCTTTACGGGACGGATCATCGTCATGTCCGGCGGGATGACGCCTCAGAAACTCGCGAAGTATCGAGAAGTGGGCATTGACGGTTACCTTCCTAAGCCTTTCGGCGTAGCCCTTTTGATCGACTTGCTCGAACGTGAATAAGCGATTCGCAGCAAGCTCCCGTTACGTTACCTCGCCGCGAGTGCGACTAATTTGGCTTGTCCTGGGTGGCCACTGCGAATTGTCTGTCTGATTGTCTGTCGGAAAAACTATTATAATTCACCCAGAATGCCGCGATGGCTTGAATCATACCCACCATGCCTTCGGTAGAAGTCGGCTTGGTTAGGAATCCATTCGCACCGAGTTGATATCCCAACTCCACGTCGTCCGGACGACTGCTCGATGAAAGGAGTAGAGTAGGCAGCAAGCGGCAATGCACGGGAGCTTCCGTCCTAAGCCAGCGCAAAACATCAAATCCATGCTTTACGGGCATCTTAAGATCAAGCAGTAACAAAGACGGAAAGGGATAGGCGAATCGATCAGAAAAGGGATTCGATCCTGCAAGATAATCTTCGGCTCCCTGGCCGTCCGTGACGCGGAATATCGGATGATGAAAGCCGGCTTTCGTAATTGCGCGCTGAAATACGAAGAAGTCTCCGTCGTCGTCTTCAGCTACCAAGACGACAAATTTTTTCATGCTTCTTTGGCTTTAATGAGTTCAATCCAGAATTTGCTCCCTTCTCCGACCTGCGATTCCACTCCGAGAGAGCCTTGCATTTTTTCTACCGCTTTTTTCACGACCGCCAAGCCAATTCCTGTTCCTGCATAAGTTCCAGCCGGATTCACCTGCTCAAACATTTTGAAAATCCTTTGCTGGTTTTCTGGTGCGATACCAATCCCATTGTCGATGAACTCTACCCGGATCACATGGTCGCGTTGCTCTGCTTTGACTTTGATCTTAGGCCGACGCTCAGGAGGTACAAATTTGATGCCGTTCCCGATGAGATTAGAAACAACCTGCGTTAAAGCTGTTTCGTGTCCGAGTACAACGGGCAACTTACCGTCTATGATAATGTCCGCCTTACCTTGAAAATCGGGATATTGCTGAACGATGTCGCGAATGAGTTCGTCCAGATTCACAGGAGAAATCGAATCTGGTTCGTGTGACATTCGACTAAAAGCCAATAAGTCCTGAATGAGATGATCGAGCCTTTCTGCGGATTTGGCGATTTTTTGCAGGTAGTCTTTAGCCATGGAAGGCATCTCAGAAAAATCTTCCAGAAGGGCTTGGGAATAACCCAGCATGGCCCGAAGAGGTGAGCGTAAATCGTGGGAAATGGAGTAGGAAAAGGATTCCAAATCATTGACTGTGCGCTGCAAGGCAACCGTCCTCTCGAACACCTTGTGTTCGAGTTCATCGGCATGCGCCTTGAGAGAGCGTTGGTTGCGTCTTAATTCTGTCGCGTCGTGGAAGACGAGAACGACCCCGAGGATTTCGTGGGATTCGTCGTGAATCGGAGAGGCGCTGTCTTCAATGGGCCACTCCACACCGTCTTTTGAGATAAGAAGCGTGTGATTGGCCAGGCCAACTACCCGCTTTTCCCTGAAAACTTTTTCCACCGGATCATCCACTGATTTCCGACTTTCCTCACTGATAATTCGAAATATGGACCTTAAGGGTTTTCCAGCCGCTTCACCAGAAATCCAACCGGTTAGCCGCTCGGCTTCGGAGTTCATAAAAACCACTCCGCCATCGCGGTCCGTCACAACGACAGCATCACCGATGCTCTTGAGGGTGATACGGAACCATTCATGTTGATTGTAAAGCTCCTTGTGTGCGCTCCGCAGCCTGGTCACCAATCCGTGCATCACATTCATCAGCAGACTGATTGCAATGCTGAAAATGGTAAAAAGGACGACGGGGATAATTCCAGGGTGCGCTCCACCAAATAAAGTCACTCCTTGCGATGGGAGAGTAAAAATTAGAACGAGGCTAAGAGCGGTGGCGAGCAGCCCGGGCTTAAGTCCTCCCAACCACCCGCTCGCAGTAACAGCGGGATAAAAGAAGATAATGCCATATCCGCCTACGAGTGATCCTAAGCTCACCTTTAATCCTACCGCTGCGGCGATGAAACAACACGCCACGATATAGTGGAAAGGCTTAGTCTTCCCGTCGGCCAAAAATGGTTCTACTTTTTTTGAAATATCTTGGCCTTTAAGCATTTAACAAAACTAGGCTGATCGCGGCCTTAAGCAAGAGCCTGAGCAGGGATTTGGAGAATATGGAACCTTTGCCGCCGCCCCGGTGCGCTTTTGTAAGTTCGGCTATACGCGTCATATTCGGTCTATGGGGTCAACACCCCACATTAGGGCCTGCTCAAATGTGTTTGTTTAGAACCCTTCACACCGTCTAGGTTCGGAAATCTACTCGGGAAAAGTAGGTAGTGGGTCAGTTTGAGTTGCTGGTACGAAGTCTGGTAGGCCATCCTACCCGGACTAAAGTCTCATCCGGACCATTCAGTGCAAGCTCGTACATGCCCCAAGGGGTATCCTCAGGCTGTTTAATCCTCTCGTTGGCGAATGCCGCTGCGACAGCATCTACATCTTCGCGATAGAGGTACAGTCCGAATGGGTTGCGGCCCGCCTCAAGCCATCCTTGGACTGCTCGGTTGAGGTGGATGAAGCCGCCGATTCCGTCGGACAACATGCGATATTCGTCTGGACTTCCAGTCTCAAGCTTGAACCCCAACCGCTCAAAGAACGATTGAGCTGTGTCTAGATCGTTGCATGGAAGAATAGCTACGAGGCGCTGATCCATTTGGTCAAATCCTTAGTGCTTAGCCACGTGTCGATTTTGGTGAGCTTTTGCGAGCATCTTCATGCTTACCTCCGTTTTGCTCTTAGATAATTTAGACGGGAGCGAGTATCAAAGCGAGAACAGAAGGGGTAAATTCTAAAATGACCCACTACCGAAAAGTAGGTCGAATTGCGGTAGGCACAGCGTAAAACTCTCCCCGACGAAGAAATCTCCAGAGCGGGGGATCGGGAATGATCGTATCACCATCCAAAATGTGCGCTCCCACCATCGAATCACCTCGTACCTTCAGCGCGAAGGTACGAGCGTTGGGGCTGATACCTACGCTGGCGAGATCAACGCCGATATGACCTGATCCGATTTCTTCCCCACTGGAAGGCTTCATGCGAGCAAGCGGTTGATTCTCGGCTACGCGGGAAAGCGATTGCGGTAGGCGGTGCGAAGCGCGGCATTGTCGCATCAGCTTCCTACGAAGCGCGAAAAATGGGCGTCTACAAGTGGTCACGGAGCAGCCGCCGCGCCGCGTACTCGCGTCACGACCACTGAGGGTTTCCGTCAAGTAATTTTGTAGAAGTTGTTGGATGGTTAAAGTCGCGCTGAGGACCGTTGGATCACTGCGGCACCCCGCGCAAACGTCGCGCCAGGCGGACGCCTGTCACGCCGCTTGCTCGCCCCGTAAAGGCAATAAGTGGCCGCTGGCGCGGCGTGGCATTTTGCCCCCTGCGCATGTGAGGGGCAAAATGCTTTTCTTTACGGAACGAGCGCCCTGCGGGCTCTCTTCTGAAGGGTGGCGGTTGTCCGGCCTTGCGCGATAATTTCGTCACGCCTCGGTGGGTTTGTTTAAAATCGAAGTCGTGTTTAGGGCGGCAAGAAGTTGGTCCAGATACGGAACGAGGGGGCTGCCTTTGAGTCGCAACTGGGCTACATATCGGTGGTCGTCGTACGGAATGTCATGCGTCCAGCACTGATGCAGGATGCGGATCCACTTATAGGCCAGGGCACGCACGCTCGCCCACCTGCCTTTTCCCTGGGCTCTCTTGAGTCGAAAGAACGCCTGCGCCCAAAGACAGGACTTGATGCTGCTCTCCGCAAATTCCATAAAAGTTTGGTGGAGGAAGACCGGGCGAGCCATGCGCCGTTGGGTGCTGGTGCTTTTGCCGCTGCGTTTGATGATCGGTGCGATCCCGCTCAAACAGGCCAGGTTGACGGCGTGGGGCAGATTTTCTTTTTGCGAACCCAAGGCCGCCATCAACCGGGCGCCAATGACGGGACCGACTCCCGGGAAGCTCTGCAAGATGGCATCCTGGGGCTGGGCGGAGGCCAACTCGGCGATTTGTTTTTCGTAGGCGGCAACATGAACATTGAGGGTGCGGATTTGGTCGAGCAACAGCCCCAGACGCATTTCACAAGCCTCCAGCATCGGCGCGTCATGGGTCAGAGGCTCCGCTTTTTCCACGAGCAACAACCGGGCTTCAATGGCTTTTCCACGGCGAACATGCTGCCCATAGTAAAAGGCACGGATCGTGGCAGCAGAGGATTGTTTGAGGGCCTGGAGCGTCGGCCAGCGTTTGAGGAAGGCCAGAGTCATCGGCTTACTCATGTTTTCTCCGCAAAGTTCCAACGCCTGGGGATAGTAGATTTTGAGCAGGCTGATCAAGCTTAACACCGCGTCGGTGCGGTCATTGACAGCCTTGCGCCGGCCTTCCACCAAAAGCCGCAGCCGCCGGATCGAGGGGCTTTCCGGTTCCCATTTAGGGAAGTGTTGGCGGTGGGTCTTGAGCAATTCCAGGATCACCAGCGCGTCGGTCGCATCGTCTTTTTTGCGCGAACTGTGGAGCACCTCCCGGTACCGGGCCGTCCGGCTGGGATTCATGGGATAGAGTTCCACTCCGGGCAAATCCATTAGAGCGTGAAGCAGGCCCGGAGCGGGTTGCTCAAAGGCGATCTCCAGCAGATGGCCCGGATGGGCCTGCTGCCAGCGGCGAACGAAGCCATGAAGCGTTTCCGCACCGGTTTTAAAGATTTCCTGTACCGGCCGCGTGGCTCCGGGAGGTAAAATAGCGGCGTGCATTTCATGGTCTCCCCGATCCAGCGCGATCTGCACCGGAAGAGGAATAACGATTGGGGGTGTTGACTTGCGTGTGGGCATTGTTTCTCCAGTTTTAGGGTTGGTTTCAGGCGGGAGAACGGGAGCGCGAGTGTGAGCACGGTGAAGGCCGTAGAGTGTGACCGTCCGGCTGTCGAGGGCGCGGCGATGACCACTGAGGATTCGTCTGGCTCAAACTCAATCCCGCCCGTCTGAAACTCGTGACGGAAGCGTCGATCCCGAAGGACCGCGCAGTCGGCTGCTGATTCATGACGGACGGGAGCCCCGGACTCTCATCCGGAAATTTAAGTTTATTCACCGGACGCATTCGCGCCTCGGCGAAGTTATTCACAATGAGCGGGCGGAGGAGCTCGCGGGGCTCTCCTTCCGCCCATCATGAATAACTATCGGCTAACCTCTACGACGGCTGCTTTTTTCGGAAGTTCGTGTGCCGCGTCTTGATCCCAGCCCCAGAAGGAAGAGGGGGCTGGGATTCAAAACGCGGGGGGAGAGGAGGAGGAAGGCGGCTTCCGTTGGTCGCCGTCCCGGACCTGTTTCCGTTTCACGGAGGCGGTTCGTGGTCGTTGATGAAACCTCGGACGCGTGACGTGAGGAGCTATTTCGCCATGGCGCTGATGAGCCCGTAGGGCGCGATTCGCTCTCGAAACGAGAACCTGTCAAAATTATTTTCGTCGGGATGTTGCGGGATTTTTTAACTCCGTTTCGAGTATCTGCGGGAATTTGCGGGCGTCTTCCGGGGCGAAAAAAATGCGGTGGTACGACTTGGTCAACAAAGGAACCAAGTCTATGAAAAAACAAATATCAGAACCCGAAATCAACCTCACGCAACTCGTCGAACGCGGTTACGCCATTCACCAGCAACTCGGCCTGCTCAACGAGGAATTCAAGCAGATCAAGGACAAGCTCAAGACCGAAGGGCTTGCCCGTCCCGGCGAGCATGTCCCGCTGGCCGATAACGAAAGCGAAGGCGACCAGTGGATCGTGCAGGCCTCCCGTTGCGAGTGCCGGATCGTTTTCCCCGGCCCGCGCTTGCAGTCGGAATATGATCCCACGTTGCGCGGTTTCGCCACCATAAAGAATTTGGCCGGCGATCATTACCTCAAGCTCTTCCGCGAAATCACCGTCGTGCAAATCATCGACCGCGACCGCTTTCGGGCTTACGCGAAAAGTCTGCTTCCCGCCAAGGCCTGCGTTCGGTTGTTCGAGCTTTGCTCGACTCCGAGTGAACCGAAGGCGTTGTGGAAAGGCCGCGCTCGCAAGTCCAATCGCTAACCGGAAATCGTCATGAGTAACAATTCCGAACGTCATCAGTTCATCAGTGTGGCCGGCTTGCCCGGACGCCTCACCGCCCAGGAAGCCGCCTGGGTGCTGGGGTTTTCCGACCACGATATTCCTGTCCTCGCTTCAAATGGCCTGCTCAAGCCGTTAGGCGACCCGCCTCCCAACGGCGGGCGCTATTACGCGCTACCTGATCTCGAAGCGCTGCGCCGGGATACCAAGTGGCTGCATAAAGCATCCGCCGTCCTGGTCAAGCATTGGAAGACCAAAAATGCCGATCGTCGCACCGACTCACCAGCCGGTTGCATGAACCGAAACCCCAAATTCAAAAAGGGAAAATCCATCAAACCGACACAAAGCTATGAATAGAAATTCTCATTCCGAGCCTGTCCCTAGCAACTACGACCCGTCTGGCATGGACCTTCGTGATTGGTTCGCAGCCTTGGCCCTCGCCGAGATCATGGCGACTCGGCCGCACGAAACGCCCGAGAAAAGAGCCTTGGAATCGTACCAAATCGCCGATTCCATGATGCGCCAACGCGAACGCACCGCCAGTGGCCTTTGAAGCAACCATTCCAGCGAGGCACCACCCGCGCCGGGGTTCTGTCCCGGTGCGGGTCGGTCCTAGCGAGTGGCTCGAGTGAGTGGGGGAGCTGGGCGGTTTTGAACTTCCGGCAACGCGAATGGCAGGAGTTTTGCGGCTTTGATCTTCTCGTAATGGTCCAACGGAAGCGTCACAATTTCGGCGTTGCGGGCGTAAGCGCGATGAATGGCCCGACTTCCGTGGCCCAAGTGAGCTTGGGCTTCGCGTTCCGGCATGCCAGCGGAACAGGCCCGTTCCGCCCAGGCGTATCGGTATGAATGAAGGGACACTCCGCTTACTCCCGCGCGTTGGCAGACTTTCCAAAAATGACCAGCTCGCATGTTCTCGCCTAGCAACCGCAGGCGCGGAAACAACTCTCCGCTGGAGGGTAGCTCTTCCAAGATCGCACGCATACCCTCGCCCATTGCCAATGCCGCCCTGCCTCCTCCACGGGAAGCGAGCTTTTGCCGCGAGTAAAAGAGGCGCATATTTTGCCAGTCAATATTGTCCGCCGTGAGATTGACGATATCGGTCTGACTTCCACCCGTTTCCCAAATCAGCCGAAAGAACAGCCGATAATCATCGAGATGTTCAGACGCAAGAACCTTGGCGTGCTCTTCGGCCGTAATTCCGCGACGCGCCTTGTACTTTACCTTAGGCCAAAGTCGCTTGTTCAGCGCAGGTGTCAGCAACCAGCCCAAATCCAAAGCGCGGTTGTGCAAAATGCGCAACCACACATTGGTCGATACACCCGCTTTCTTGTGGTCGAGCACGGCGAGGATGTGCACTGCCTCGGTCAGGTAAAGCGGAAGGTTGACCAGCATTTTAAGCGGATCGCTCTTCGCAAATTTCTTCCATCGCTTCGCGGTCGCTCCCTCGTATCCGTGGGCGACCAGTTCGATTAACTGCCCCCAAGTACGAGACAAGAACTCCGGGCTTTGCGCGCTCAGGTAGACCTTGGCCATCGCCACGTTGAGGCATGGCTGCTCCGTCGCTTGATTTTTGGCCGCGAGAAGGCGGGCGGCCTCTCGCTGATCGAAAGTCGCCAGACTCTCCGTTCTTCCCGTCTTCCGATCCTTGGCGTAAAAGCTGCCGCCGTTCCGTTGATACATCCGATACCGTTCGCGCATGGTTATGTCTCCATGCTTCCGAGGCTAGAACGGCTTTCACCTCTCCCGTAAGGGAGCTTTCGGAGAGTTCCTCCGAACTTTCACGAATTGGCCCAAGCCAACCCGACTGGTGTCAATTCTGGTGTCATTGACACCAAAATCGACCCACCGACTTTCGCAAATTTCTGAATGACAACGACTCAGAAAAGGGCGGAAGGGGTGGGATTCGAACCCACGGTAACCTTTCGGTTACGGCAGTTTTCAAGACTGCATCCATAAACCACTCGGACACCCTTCCCCGGTGGAACGCACGAAAGCCTAACGCGACGCCCTCGCTTCGGCAAGCTGGCAACCGCCGCCCGCCCCTCGGCAAGCAGCCTCCCTTGACTCCATCGCCATGGAGTTTGCCATTGCTTCCGGGCGCGCCCTCTCCTACTTTTGACCTTCCCGGAATTTCCGGTTCCAGCTCCCTTATGATCGTCGTCTTGAAACCCAATCTTGAACCGGCCGAAGTCGAAAAAGTCATCGCCGAGGTGGCCAAGCTTGGCTACGAACCCCGCCCCATCCACGGCAACGTCCAGACCGTCATCGCCGCGATCGGCGACGAGAACACCCACCAGTCGCTCGAGACCCTCGCCTCCTGGCCGCAGGTCGAGCACGTTCATCGCGTCCAGAAACGCTACAAGCTCGTCAGCCGCGAAGTGAAAAAGGGCGCCGAGAAGGACACCATCGTCAAGGTCCACGGCCAGGAAATCGGCGCGGGCAAAAAGTTTTGCTTCATGGCCGGGCCCTGCTCGGTCGAAAATGAAGACCAGCTCATGGCCACCGCCAAGGCGGTCAAGGCCCAGGGCGCGACCTTCCTCCGCGGCGGCGCCTACAAGCCCCGCACCTCGCCCTACGAATTTCAGGGCCTGGCCAAGGAAGGCCTGCGCCTCCTCGCCCAGGCGGCGAAGGAATACGACCTCGGCATCGTCACCGAAGTCCTCTCCGAGCGCGACGTCGAGCTCGTTGCCGCGCATGCCGACATCCTCCAGATCGGCGCGCGCAACGCCCAGAATTTTTCCCTCATCACCGAGGCGGCCCGCAGCGGCAAGACCATCCTCCTCAAGCGCGGCATGAGCATGAAGATTGAGGAATGGCTCCTCGCCGCCGAGTACGTCCTGGCCCACGGCAACCCCAACGTCCTGCTCTGCGAGCGCGGCATCCGCACCTTCGAGACCTACACGCGCAACACCCTCGACCTCGGCGCCATCGCCGCCATCAAGAAGGAATCGCACCTCCCGGTCATCATCGACCCGAGCCAGGGCTGCGGACGCGCCGACATGGTCCTCGAATTGTGCAAGGCCGCCGTCGCCCTCAACGCCGACGGCCTCCTCATCGAAGTCCATCCCAACCCGGCCGAAGCGTGGAGCGACGGCCAGCAGCAGGTCGATTTCAATCTCTACGCCAAACTGGTCGCGGAATTAAAACCATTTGTTTCCGCCGTCGGACGTCCGCTATAATTTCCACTATGACCACCGGCGCCTCCGGCTCCGCTTCCTCGCGCCAACGGCATTCGCCGCCCGCCGCGGCGAGCGCCCCCCATCCTGAAGCGCGGCAGGGCGTCCTCATCATCGACGATGAGAAAGACGTCCATTATTCCTTCCGTCGCCTCCTCGAAAAAGACCCGCTCGAAATCCTCAGCGCCGAGTCGGGCGACGAGGGCATCCGCCTCGCCCGCAAGCACCATCCCGACCTCATCGTCATGGACATCCGCATGGGCCAGCAGAGCGGACTCGACACCCTCAAGGAACTGCGCCAGATCAACCCGAAGCAGGTCGTCGTCATGATGACCGCCTACGGCACCTCGCAGACCGCGATCGAGGCGATGAAGCGCGGCGCCTACGATTACGTCCTCAAGCCCTTCGACATTCCCCAGCTCAAGACGCTCCTCTTCGAGGCGCTCGCCGCCGCCCGCGCCATGAAGCAGATCGTCGCCTTCCCCACCAAGCTCAACGCGGAGGAAAGCGGCCAGACCATCGTCGGCAATTCCCCCGCCATGCAGCAGGTCTACAAGCTCATCGGCCAGGTCGCGCCCACCAGCACCACCATCCTCATCACCGGCGAAAGCGGCACCGGCAAGGAACTCGTCGCCCGCGCGATTTACCAGAACGGTTCCCGCGTCAACAAGCCCTTCATCGCCATCAACTGCGCCGCCATCCCCGAAAATCTCCTCGAGAGCGAACTCTTCGGCCATGAAAAGGGCGCCTTCACCGGCGCGCTCGCGCAGCGCATCGGCAAGTTCGAGCAGTGCGACGGCGGCACCCTTTTCCTCGACGAAATCGGCGACATGCCGATGACCACGCAGACCAAAATCCTCCGCGTGCTCCAGGAGGGCGAAATCTCCCGCGTCGGCAACAACGCCTCGATCAAGACCGACGTGCGGATCATCGCCGCCACCAACAAGGACCTCTGGCAGGCCGTCCAGCGGAAGGAATTTCGCGAGGACCTCTTCTACCGCCTCAACGTCGTCCGCGTCAACCTGCCGCCGCTGCGCGAACGCTCCACCGACATCCCGATCCTCGTCGCCTACTTCATCAATAAATTTCGCCTCAAGCTCCCCACCGGCCCCAGCCAGATCGCCGACGAGGCCCTCGCCGCCATCCAGCGCGCCACCTGGCCCGGCAACGTCCGCGAATTGGAAAACTGCATCCAGCGCGCGATGGTCCTCGCCTCCGGCAACACCATCACTTTGGCCAATCTCCCCGAGGAAATCTCGCGCGGCTACCGGCCCCAGGGCGCGGCTTCCGCCGACCCGGGCCGCCCAGCCTTCTCCGCTTCCCCCGCGGCCGCCGAAGCCGCGCCCGCGCCCGGGACCGAGTCGGGCAAGGCCGCCCTCACCCACGCCGTCGAAACCCTCTTCGCCTTCGCCCGCAGCGACAAACATTTCAAGCTCCTGCCCGCCGCCGAGCGCGAACTCATCGTCCGCGCGCTCGCCGAAACCTCCGGCAACCAGGTCCAGGCCGCCAAGCTCCTCGGCGTCACCCGCGCCACCCTCCGCAAGCGGCAGTCGATGAAAAATTCGGCATCCGATGGTGGAAATATCAAACGCCCCGGATGGCGATTGATTGATGGAGGCGGTTTGACGATTTGTTATTCCATTACCAACACGGCGGTTCAGCCAGATCAGCTTTCCGACCTAAAAGACGCACTGTGACCAAGCTCTACCGGGGCTTCAATGGATTAAGCAAGAGTTTGTTGAGTCAACGGAACCAAGTGGATCGATCCTACCCCGGCGGGAGACCAGACCATTCACAACATCCAGACCTCATTGTCACATGCTCGCTTTTAATTTTAATGGAGCGATTTGCAGCCTATCCAAATTAACCGCCAGTTTCAATAGCATTAAAATTAAGAGCCGTCGATGCGCCCCCATCGTCCCCGCTTCTTCTGCCGTCAGCCGCCCCTTAGCTGACTCCCTTCCCAAGTTGCTCACGTCCCTCGTTCCCCCTAGGGAACGCCCTCCCCGACTCCGTTGCTCCCCGCGAAATCATTTGAAATCAGCCCCTTCCCCAATCCCCCTAATCTTGTTAATCCTGTCTGAGCTTTTCTTCGAATGCCCCTCCCCGCCCCCCTCACCGCCTGCCTCGAACCCGGCGAAGAAATTCTCTGGCAGGGCCAACCCCGCCCGTCCGTCTTCATGCTCCGCGGCCTTACCTCGATTTTCTACGGCCTCACCTGGTCCATCCTCGGCGCGTTTTGGTATCACGGCGCCATGCTGGCCCCCTGGGAAGGCTGGTGGAAAATCGTCCCGACCCTCAGCCTTCCTTTCATCGCCGCCGGCTGGAGCTTCTTCCTTTACCCCATCAACCTCGGCGCCCGCGCGCGCCACACCTGGTACCTCGTCACCAACCGGCGCGTCTTCATCGCCCGACTCGACCGGAAAAAGCCGCCTGAACTCCGCGTCTTCACCCGCGCCGAAATGGCGCCGCCCCACGTCGTCAAACGCCTCGACGGCCTCTACGAGATCATCCTCACCCGTCGCGCCCAGGACAAACCCTACCTCATCCCCACACTCGAATCGGGCTTCTTTGGGATCCACGACGGCCCCGCCGCCGCCGCCGCCATCAACGCCACGATGAATCGGTAGTCATACCCCCCGCTGGTTTGGCTCCCAGATCAGCTTGTGCATCTGCAACTGCATCCGCACGCGCGGCAACGCGTCGGCCATCACCCGCGTCGCCAAATCCAGCGGCGTCATCTTCCCGAACACCGGCGAAAATAAAATCGCGTTCACCCGGTCGGCCCAGCCCGGCACACCCGCCAGCACCTGCGCCTTCGCCCACGCGTAATCCTCTTCGCTGCCGATGACAAACTTCACCTCGTCGCGCACGCCGAGCAGCGGCAAATTCGCCATCCGGTTCCGCTCGCACTCGCCGCTGCTGGGACATTTCAGGTCCATGATCCGGTGGACCCGCGCATCGACCGGCGCAATGTCGTGCGCGCCGCTCGTCTCGATCAGCACCGTGTAACCCTCGTCGCATAGGCGCGACATCAGCGTATGCACCCGCTTCTGCAGGAGCGGTTCGCCCCCCGTCACCTCGACCAGCCGGCACGGGTATTTTTCCACCTCCGCCATGATCTCACCCAGCGACCGCCGCTTGCCCTCATAGAACGCATATTCCGTATCGCAATAGGTACAGCGCAGATCGCACCCCGTCAGCCGCACAAACACGCACGGCTGCCCCGCGAACGTGCTCTCGCCTTGGATGCTGTAAAAAATCTCATTGATCGTGAGCGTGTCCGCCGCCGCTTGCTTTTGCGGCGATTGTATCTAAAGTGGTGCTCATACTGCACTATAGTCCGATATCCGCGCAAATGCCGGTTCTGAAAACATTGTCATCCTGAGCAAGCCGAGCTTGTCATCTGGCGCTGTCGAAGGAGCCTCACTATTTCGCTCAGAAACCCTGGATATGGAAAATAGTACGAGACAATCTCTGGAAGGGCAAAAGTTTGTTAGATCGATGAGAACCACGGCATGCAACATTTCCGAGCTTCTCGCGCGGGGCATATCTGCCACCTTCCCGGAATCAAAGACTCGAAGACACGAAATAGGCATTCCCCTTTTTCAAGGCCGCTACATCACAGGGAAGGAGAAATTGTTACGTTTTGGAGAATGAGCAATAAGCCACTGCGAGACCTAAACGAGTGATTACCTGCTCGATCGTTAATCTACTGATCGCTCTTTGCGATCCATATGTCGCTCAAATGTTTCTATTCAATGAGCAAATCGGTGGTTCGACAGCAAAACAAAAACTTCCTGGGCAACCTGTGCGCTGACAGAGAACGGCTTTGTTCGCATTACGGATAGCACTCCAGAACTTTCCGAGTGGCTCGCACGGAACCGTCGTGGAACTAAATGGGATCCTTCCAAGCTCTGTTCCGTGGACGGCACAGCATAAAGCCTGACGACCTCAGCATCGTCCGCGGATATTTGGTCGCTGCAGGCATGCAATCAATCCGCATCAGGCCTCACCGAGATCTCCTTTCGCTGGCAGTGAAGACCCAAAGGGAAAGGCTCCTATTGATCTTAACAGTATTTTCCTGACGTCATGCGGATGCCAAATCACTATCGGAAGTCAGTAACGTTACGGAACAATTCCGCCTTTCTAATACCTCAGCACCCGGCTCAGGAAGCACTTCGTCACCTCCGATTCGGGCGCTCCGAAGATCTGCTCCGGTGGCCCGATCTCCTCGATGCGGCCGTCGGCCAAAAGCGCAACCCGGTCGGCCAGTCGCCGCGCGAAGCCCATCTCGTGCGTGACCAAAAGCAGGTCGCGCCCCTCCCCCTTCAGCTCCTCGATCAGCTCCAGCACCTCCGCCGTCATCTCGGGGTCGAGCGCCGACGTCGGCTCGTCGAGCAGCACGACCTGCGGCTTGATCGCGATGGCCCGCGCGATCGCCACGCGCTGCCGCTGCCCGCCCGACAGCTCGGCCGGCCGCTTGTGCGCGTGGGCGAGCAACTGGAACCGGCGCAGCGTCCCCTCGGCCAGCTCGCGCGCCTCGTCCGGCGTGCGCCCGTGCACTTTTTCCAGCGGCAGCGTGATGTTCTTCAGCGCGGTCATGTGCGGGAAAAGATTGAAGGCCTGGAACACCGTGCCGATCGAGCGCCGGTGCCGCAGCAGCGCCTCGTCGTGATACTCGATCGGCTTGTCGTTCACCACCACCACGCCGCTGGTCGGATATTCGAGCCCCGCCACAATCCGCAGCAGGGTCGACTTCCCACCGCCCGACGGCCCGATCAGCGCCAGGCAATGGACGCCGTCGAGCTCCAGGCTCACCCGGTCGATCACCGTGTGCGTGCCGAATCGTTTCACCACGTGCTGGAGGCTAAGTTTCATATTTGAAGCGGCGTTCGAGCCAGCGCGACCAGAGCGAGATCGGCACGGTCAGCACGAGATAACCGACGGCCAGCGCGAAATAGGTCTCGAGGTTGAGATAGTTGATGCTGCTCGCCTGCTGCGCGCTTTGGGTGAATTCGGTGATGGCGATGACCGAGAGCAGCGACGAATCCTTGATCAGCGACACGAGTTGCCCCACCAGCGGAGGCAGCACCTGCCGGAAAGCCTGCGGGATAATGACGTAGCGGTAGATCTGCGTGCGGGTGAAGCCGATGGCGCGGGCCGACTCGATCTGTGTCTTGCCGACGCTCTCGATGCCTGAGCGAAAAATTTCACTGATATAGGCGCTCTCGAAAAGCGTGAGAATGAGGATGCCCGAGACGAGCCGGTATTGGTTTCCGATTCCGAATGAGCCCTCGAGTCCGTACCAGAAGAGATAAATGAGCGCCAGCAGAGGAATGCAGCGCAGCGTTTCGATCAGGAACCTCGCGAAATAGCGCAGCGGAAGAAAGTACGAGCGCTGCCCCAGTGCAAAGCCAAACCCGGTCAGGGTGCTCAACACCAACGCCACCGCTGTGATGCCGACGGTCATTAACCAGCCCTCGAACAACATGACCCGAAACTTCCACACGCCCGCCCAGTCAAGGTGCAGGCTCATGAGCGAAATCCACACAATGCCAATCAGCACCAGCAGCGCAAAGAGCGAGTTCAGCGCCCGCGCCACCGGCGGCGGCGACGCCTCGCCCCTCGCCCCGCCCGGAGCCAGCACCAAATCGCGCCACGTTTCCATCACGCCGCAAAACTACGGCAAACCGCCCCGTTGCCAAGGCGGATGGTAGCACCTCATCCTGGAGAGTCAGACTCCGTCCTGACCCTGACTTCCTCTCCTTCTAGTGTCCGGGCTACTAGTTGCGCGGACGCGCGAAGCGCGCAGGAAGCGATTCCGCATTGACCGCCGGGGTTGCGGGTTCAGGATAATCGAAGCTTTTCCACTAAATCGTCCGCATTGCTCATCATAAAAAATGAAAGAGTTAATCCGGATCAATTCTCCAGGCGTCATGTGACATCCCAGCCCTAAGAATTCCAGCAAAAGATGAAATCCTTATCTCTAAAACTCGGCCTGATTCTATGTGCATGCCTTTGCCTTGGTAGCCACGGCATGGCCCAGTCGCAAGGTGGCCGTGAAGAACTTCCCCTGAGCGGACCTGGCTGGCGGGTCTGGCTTGATAAAGCCGCTCCGTGGCAGAACGACCATCTCTTCCTGCCCGACGAGGTGAAGCTGGCGACAGTGCCGGTGAATGCGCCGACCTGTGGTTGGGACGGTCTCAATGACAGCCTTGGTGTGAAATGTGAACTGCCATGTTCTGTTGAGGAGATCTTCAGCGGCGGCGTCAACTCATGGACCTACCATGGCGTGAGCTGGTTTTGGAAGGACCTCAATATTCCTGCCAACTGGTCGGGCCGAAAGATTTTGCTGAAAGTGGAAAAGCAACGGATGCGCGCCGAGATTTACCTGAATGGCAAGCTCGCTGGTTATGACCTGATTCCAGAAACTCCCTGCAAGTTTGATCTAACTCCGTTCGTACAGGCTGGAATGCCCAATCATCTTGCCATCCGGATCACGAACGCCGGCGGTCAGCGTAGCTGGGAAGATTTTGGATTCATTAAATGGGGAGGTTATCAGTTCCCGTCCAGTCACGACTTTGGCGGGCTGGGGCATGTGACGATGGAAGCCGTCGATCCGGTCTACGTCTCCGACCTATTTGTAAAAAATCTCCAGCCTGCCGGGGACCGCAAGATTGAGGCTCGGGCGACGATTGAAAATAGCACGGGGGCTTCGATGTCGCGCAACATAACGGTCAGTATTGTGGGAGATGATATGAAGACCGTGCTGGTCTCCAATTCCAGCGCCAACGTGGAGCTAAAAGCGGGTGAAAACAACTTCGTCGTCCCGCTTTCCGTTCCGAAAGCGCAGTTGTGGGATATTGATCATCCGACGCTTTATCATTGCAAAGTTTCGCTCTCCTCGGGCAACGACCTTTCCGATGAGTATTCAGTCCGCTTTGGTTTCCGTGTATTTGAAGTCAAGGATGCCGATGGGGGATTCTATTACTACCTTAACGGAAAGCGCATCCGCCTTCGCTCGGCGATCGACTGGGGGTTTTACGCGCTGACGGGATTATTCCCCACGGATGAGATGGCCAAGAAAAGCGTGCAGGCGGCGCTCGCGATCGGCCACAACAGCATCAATTTCCACCGGCGGATTGGGGAACCCCTGGTCATGGACTATGCGGACGAATTGGGACTTTATCTTTTTGAAGAGCCAGGCGGGTTCCACATTCAGCAGGGATACAATGTGGTCGATGGAACCTTTGCGTCGAAGGTTGAGATTGAAAAATGCCGACGGATGTTCCTGCGCGACCGTAATCGCCCCAGCCTGCTTATTTTTAATCTTTGCAACGAGGACAACGCCTGGAACAAGGCTCGCGAAACCGTCATGAAAATGGCCTCAGAATTGGACGGAACCCGCCTGGTGAGCAACACCTCAGGAGCAAATGTAAAAGGTCCTCCGGGCGGTATAAACAATATCCGGCCTTATGAAACCGAAATCCGCCACGATTTCCGCGATGATCACACGGTGAAGGACCAAGGCCGGTTCCAGGAATCCGACCTCGGCTCGCATCAGTCAACCTTCCCGATGTATTGGGGCGAAGTGCGTTGCTATACGGGCCCCGCGGATTTTTGCGCGATCTCCGACATGCAAAAAAGCCTTCCTGACGATTTCCCCGGATATGACCTGAACGTTTACCGGCCCATGGCGAACAAACTCGACGCCTTTTTTCACGATTTCCGCTTGGCTGATACGGGAAGCCGCACCATCCGAAGCCCACAGGATGTGTCGCGGCAAGCGGGCCGTGGATTGATGTATATCGATGGACGACTCAGCCAGACCATCATGTCTGGCAACCTGGCCAACGGCTATGCCATTAACGGATGGTCGGCCGGCCCTCAGATGCCGGATGCATGGGATTCGGCAATTTGCGACGAAGGTCGAAACCTGAAAGGCCCCGCTGAAGACTACGCTTATTGGACGCGACCCTTGCAAATCGTGATTTCCCGCAACAATGGGAAGTATTTTGAGCCGGGCCAAACCGCCAATTTTTCCGTCAACCTGATTAACGAAGGGAAACTTGAACCGGGTGATTACGATCTACAATTCGAAGTGACAGATGGTGCAGGAAAGCAAACAGAGTTTGCCTCGAAGATGCCTGTTCACCTTGTCGGCGGCGACACGTACGCACAATCTCTTGCCCCGCTCACCATCTCTCTGGATTCGAAATGGAAGGCCGGTTATATCACGGTGGAGGGAAAGCTTTACCAAAACGGTAAAGTGGTGGCGGACGGTTGCGAGCAGGTGCTTTTGACCAACCGCCCGACGTGGACAGACGACTTGACGGGGCTTCGCGGTTCCGTCTGCCAATGGCCCGCGGCGGAAGAAGCTTTGAAGAGCGCAAATGCTCTGCTTACAACCGACGGTCACCTCGACTACATCGCCATGGGGAGCCCTCCCACCTCCGCGATCATGGATAAGGCACTCGCGGCTGTTCATGACGAGGGAACACTCTTGGTGCTTAAATTTGACAAGGATTGGGCGCAAATCCTTTTTGACCGAGGCATTTTAACGAGTCCGGTGATCGCCTGGGGCGGCACGCAAACGGGAAAATGGAATGGAAACGGCTGGGGGTATCTGGATCATTTTATCGGGGATCAGGCGGTGCCTTCTCGGTCCACGATCGGGACGACGTCGTGGGAAGTTCCCGCCGACCCCGTCGGGTTCTGGCCCTTGGAAACCCAAGGGCAAAAATATGCCTACGGCGCCTATCTCGCTCGTCCCCCGCTCAATAAATCGCCGCAACCTTCGGGACTTCCCGATCCCCAGAATCCGCTCCTGATTCTGATTGGCGCACTCGATTACGGCAAAGGTAAAATCATTCTCGATGCAGCTTATCCGGTGGATGACTTGACCCCATTAAACGACATGTTGTTTTATAATCTGATTAGTCAGGGCTGCAAAGGGCAGTGGTGATACTTACGCGTTTTTTCCCCTCGTTCCGTTACCGCCCTCCGCAGGAGTTCCGTCAAAAATCAGTCCGCGACAGACCCTCGACAACGCAGCCTCTCTGCCCCAAATTAAGGTGTGATTTCCATTCAAGACATCGCCAACCGCGAACTCCTCGACCTCGTCCCCTACGAGCCGGGCAAGCCGGTCGATGACGTCGCGCGCGAGCTCGGCCTCGACCCCGCCACCATCATCAAGCTCGCCTCCAACGAAAACCCGCTCGGCCCCTCGCCGCTCGCCATGGCCGCGATGCACAAGGCTATCGAAACCGCCCACTATTATCCCGACGGCGGCGGCTTCCACCTCCGCGACGCCATCGCCGAAAAATTCGGCCTGACCAAAGAGAACGTCGTCCTCGGCAACGGCTCCAACGAAATCATCGAGCTCCTCTTCCACACCTTCACCCGGCCCGGCATCCACGAGGTCATCACCGCCCGCCACGCCTTTGCCGTCTACACCCTCATGGCCCAGCTTTTCGGCGTCCGCGACATCGTGGTCGACGACGTCGACTTCACCGCCGACCTCCCCGCCATGCTCCGCGCCGTCACGCCGCAGACGCGCCTCATCTTCCTCGCCTCGCCCAACAACCCGACCGGCACGCGCGTCACCAACGAGGCGCTCGACACTTTCCTGCGCGACCTCCCGCCCCACGTCATCGCCGTCCTCGACGAGGCCTACTACGAATTCCTCGATAACCCGCCCGACACCCTCGGCTACGTCAAGCAGGGCGCGCGCGTCGTCCTCATGCGCACCTTCTCAAAAATCCAGGGACTGGCCGGACTCCGCATCGGCTACGGCCTCGCCTCGGCCGAAATCGCCAACCTCCTCCAGCGCGCCCGCCAGCCGTTCAACGCCAACTCCATCGCCCAGGTCGGCGCCATCGCCGGACTCGCCGACACCGAGCATCAGGCCAAAACGAAAGCCATCACCGACGAAGGCCGCGTCGTCATGGAAGAGGCCTTCGCGCGCATGGGCCTCCAGTATGTCCCCTCCTCCGCGAATTTCGTCCTCGTCCACGTCGGCGACGGCGGCGAAGTCTTTAAGCGCCTGCTGAAAAAAGGCGTCATCGTCCGCTCCATGGTCAGCTACCACCTGCCCGCCTACATCCGCGTCAGCATCGGCACGCCCGACCAGAACGCCCGCTTCCTCGCGGAACTCCCCGCCGCGCTGGTAGCCGCCGATGTCCCTATCGGCGGTTCGGGTGATTCAATGCTGGCAAAGACACCGCCGATGGGGACATCGGCGGCTACCATTTCACCGTCATGATCTTCGGCACCGTCGCCATCCTCGGACCCGGCCTCATCGGGGGCTCCCTCGCCCTCGCTCTCGCCGAGCGGGGCCTGGCCAAGCGCCTTATGATCTACGCCCGCTCCCCGCGCGCCCTCGACGAAATCCGCCTCGCCCAGGTTGATGCCGAACTGACCGGCAACCCGAGCGAAGCCGTGGCAGAGGCCGACGCCGTCATCCTCTGCGTGCCGGTCGAAGCCATGGCCCCGCTCGTCTGCGAATTCCGCGACGCCCTCAAGCCCGACGCCTTCGTCACCGACGTCGGCAGCGTCAAGGCCAGCGTCGTGCGCGACATCGAGCCGCTCCTCGACGGCCGCGCCCTTTGGATCGGCAGCCATCCCATGGCCGGAAGCGAACGGGGCGGATTCGCCGCCGCCCGCGCCGACCTCTTCGACGAAGCCACCGTCATCCTCACCCCGACCAAGCAGACGCCCCGCGACGCGCAGCGCCGCGCCGAGAAATTCTGGACCGGGCTCGGCGCCAACCTTGTCGTCCTCGCGCCCGAAAAGCACGACCAGATGGTCGCCGCCGTCAGTCACATTCCCCACCTCATCGCCGCCGCCCTGGTCAACCACGCCGTCCATTTCGGCGATCTCGACCTCGCCGCGGGCGGCTTCCGCGACACCACCCGCGTCGCCTCCGGCTCGCCGGAACTGTGGACCGAAATTTTACTGGCCAACCACGAAGCCGTCGGCGGCCAAATCGATTACCTCATCCGCGATTTGCGCACCGTCGAGCTCGCCCTCAAAAACCAGGACCGGGCCGTCGCCAAAACGGTCTTGCTCGCCCTGCTCAAAACCGCCCAGGATGCCCGCACCCGTTTGTCCGCCAAACGGTCCAAACGCTCATGAGCCGTCCTCCCGTCTCGACCCTCACCGTCCGCCAGGTCCGCGGCATCGGCGGCGAAATCCGCGTTCCCGGCGACAAAAGCCTCTCTCACCGCGCCGTCCTTTTCGCCGCGCTGGCCGACGGCACCACCGTCATCACCGGCTTCCTGCCCGGGGAGGATTGCGTCTGCACCATGCGCGCGCTCCAGGCCATGGGCTGCGTGATCGAGGCCGACTCGAAAACGCGCCTCGTCGTCCACGGCGTCAACGGCAAGCTGCAGCCCCCGCTCGAACCGCTCGACTGCGGCAACTCCGGCACCGCCATGCGCCTCATGGCCGGCGTCCTGGCCGGGCAACCCTTCGCCAGCAAACTCATCGGCGACGCCTCCCTCTCGGGCCGCCCCATGAAACGGATCGTCGATCCGCTCCGCCTCATGGGCGCCCACATCCGCGGCCAGGGCGACAAGCAGACCGCGCCGCTCGAGATCCAGGGCGGCGAGGGAAAACTCACCGGCATCGACTACACCCTGCCCGTCGCCAGCGCCCAGTTGAAATCGTGCCTGCTGCTGGCCGGGCTCTTCGCCACCGGCACCACCAGCGTGACCGAGAAGACCCCCTCGCGCGACCACACCGAACGCCTCCTCGCCCACTTCCACGCGCCGCCCAACATCGATTTCCCCTCCGAGGGCGAGAGCCGCACCATTCGCGTCCGCGGGGGCACCCGCCTGCACGCCCGTGACTTCAGCGTGCCAGGCGACTTCTCCTCCGCCGCCTTTTGGATCGCCGCCGCCGCCGCGCTGCCCGGCGCCGACCTCACCATCGCCAATCTCGGCCTCAACGGCACCCGCACCGGCCTGCTCAGTGTGCTCCTGCGCATGGGCGCCCACCTGCAGGAAGGCATCTCCGATTCGTCCTGCGAACCGTTCGGCACCGTCCGTGTTTATGGCCGCAAGCTGCGCGGCACGAAAATCTCCGGCGCCGAAATCGCCAACGTCATCGACGAGCTCCCCATCATCGCCGTGATCGGCGCCATCGCCGACGGCGACACCGAAATCCGCGACGCCCACGAATTGCGCGTCAAGGAAACCGACCGCATCGCCGCCATGGCCACCAACCTCCGCGCCTTCGGCGTCGCCGTCACCGAACACGACGACGGCATGACCATCCACGGCGGCTCCCCCCTGACCGGCGCGAAAGTCGGCAGCTTCGGCGATCACCGCATCGCCATGGCCTGCGCCGTCCTCGGCCTCTTCGCCAAGGGCGAAACCACCATCACCGAAACCGCCTGCATCGCCACCTCCTACCCCACCTTCCAGGAAGACCTCCACAAGATCGCCACCTTCACCGAAGGCGGCCTCGCCTCCTTCCTCGGCGGCCGGTAATCCCCCCTGGAAGCGACTTGAATTCCCACCGCGTGGGCTGCGCCGGGCCGCCGGCACAGCAGGGACAGCAGGGACAATCCGCGCGAAGAAAATAAGACGGGGAAAAAAGCGGTGGAGCGGTTCCCCTACGACCTGCCCACGACCATTTCTTGCCTTCGCGAATTCCCTTAGGTGTGCAACATGTGCTAAAAATATAACTTACGAAGGCTTTTTAAGCAAAATCGCCCGCCGCAGGCCGGGAGTTGCCACAACGCCCTAAGTGCGCCACCTTATCCCCAACATGGACGACTCCGCAATGCAGGAGCGATATCGCGCGCTGTTGCTCTCCGCCCGGAATCTCTTCTCCCTCACGAGCCTCGACGACCTGGTCGAGAACATCCTCAAGTACTCCTGCGTTATGATGCAGGCCGAGGCGTGCTCCATGTTCCTTCCCGACAAGGCCACGCGCGAGCTGGTCATCCACTCCGCCCGAGGCAAGGAGGATGCCATCAATTACTTTCGGATCCCGTGGGACAAGGGCATCGCCGGCACCGTCTTCCAACAGCGCAAATTCATGCGGATCGACGACGCCCTGAACGATCCCCGCCTGCTCCGCGTCACGAATGCCAAGTCGGGGCTGGTAACCCGCTCGATGATCTGCGCCCCGCTGGTGGACAGGGACGAATGCTTCGGCGTGCTGCAGGCGCTCAACCCCATCGACCGTCCCGTTTTCACCCGGCTCGACCAGGACATCTTCGAGGGCCTGACCAACATCGTCACCGGCGCGCTCATCCGCTTTGACCGCGAGCGCAAGATCAACCGCGAGATCAAACTCGCCCAGGAAATGGCCATGGCCATGGAGATCCAGAAATCGTACCTGCCGCCCGAGGAGCTCTGCCTGCCCCGGTCGGAAATGCGCGTCCGCTACCGTCCGGCCCGCACCATCGGCGGAGACTTCTACGCGTCCATCGCTCTGCCGGAAGACCGGCTGCTCGCGGCGCTCGGAGACGTCAGCGGCAAGGGCATCCCGGCGGCACTGACCACGGCGCAGATCACCACGGAGATGCACGCGCTGGCGCCCTTCGCAGAGGAGGGCGGCCTCGAGGCCTACGTCAACGGGCTCAACGACGAGCTGTGCAAGCGTCTCGCCGCCGGCCGGTTCGCCGCCACCACCTTCCTCCTTTACGATCCGCACCGCGCGACGATGGAGGTGATTTGCGCCGGACAGTTCGAACCGTGGCGCTGGCGCAACGAAGCCTGGGAACCGGTCGTGGTCCCGCATGCGCTGGCGCTGGGCATTTTTCGCGGTCATAAATACACGGCCACAGTGGTGCCCGCTCTCCCCGGAGAAAAGTGGGCCCTCTTCAGCGACGGAATCAACGAAGGCCGCAGTCCGACGGGCGAGGAGTATGGCATCGACCGACTGCGCGACAGCCTCGGAACGGGCCATCCCGCTGAAATCCTCAAGCGCGCCTGGAGCAACTGGGAGAATTTCGTCGATGGTGAGCACCAGCACGACGACGCCTGCCTCGCGCTCATCCTGCTCAAGCCGGAACCTTTGCTGGAAATCACCTCGGCGGCCTGCAACTGCAAGCGCGCGCGGGATTTCATCGAGGCGTGGGCGCTCACCGCCGGCTACCCCGACCTGGAGAGGGGTCGTATCGTCCTGGCCGCCGATGAGGCGGTCACCAACATCATTCGTCACACCTACCTGAGCGTGCCGGACAAGCCGATCCTTCTTTCAGCCGAGATTGCCGACGACCACCTCCATCTGCGCCTGCGCGACTACGGTCCCAACGCTGACTACGCCAGCATGAAAGGCCGCAATCTGGAAGATATCAAGCCGGGCGGATTGGGCCTTCACCTGCTCAAAAGCGTCTTCACCGTGGTGGAACATTCCGCGCTTCCTGACGGCAACGAGTGGCACCTGGCGAAACCGCTGGGGACCTGAAGTGACTAAGGAAAGTGGGTCGTGCTGGACTCGAACCAGCAACCAAGTGCTTAAAAGGCGCCTGCTCTACCATTGAGCTAACGACCCGTTTGGGAGAGCCGCAAACCATATCCCATGTGAGGGCCGAGCATCAAGGAGTTTTGGTCCGGCGACGGACCGCCTCGCCAGATTGTTTCATCACACCGCCGGGCAATGCGCGTCGATGATCGACCTTGGCAAAAGCTAGACCGCCTTTTCGCCCCGTTCTTCGGTGCGGATGCGGACAGCTTCTTCGATTGGTAGAATAAAAATCTTTCCGTCGCCAATTTTTCCCGTCTTGGCTGCCTTTTGAACGGTCTCAATCGCCCGTTGGACCAAGTCTTCCCGCATCACGACTTCGATCTTAACCTTGGGCAGAAAATCGACGGTATATTCACTGCCGCGATAGATTTCGGTGTGGCCCTTTTGGCGGCCGAAACCTTTGACTTCACTTACGGTGAGGCCTTCGATGCCTAGTTCTGTCAGGGCTTCTTTAACTTCTTCCAACTTAAAAGGTTTGATGATGGCCTCGAGCTTACGAAGGGACATGAGAAATTCTCCTTAAGGGTTCTATATGGGGTTTAACTCTCGTACGAATACGAGGTTACATCTCTAAGCATTGCTCATGCCAGAGGCAAGCTTCATTTTGACCAGCCCTCTCATGATTCTTATGAGGCGCAAGATTCTAATGCAGGTTCCTGCCTCAAAAAGCGCAGGGTGCACGCAACCGGGATGGATTGAGTTTCTTCTTCAAGGATTTTCTGGAGCCAACTTCTTCGACTTAACCCGGTGAGCCGCGTCAGAGACCTCATAGAAGCGGATCTCTTTGAATGACGGTTACTCAACGGCCTAGCGGAGGATTATGGGAAAAAGAAAACCCCGGGAACCTTGCGGCTCCCGGGGTTTTCGAAGAACTAACTGATCAGATCAATTAGAACGAGTAGACTGCTTCCAAGGAGATTTCGTTCTGATCGCTGTAGGTGGCAACATTGTTGGCACCAGGGCTGAACGAGGTGACATTGCCGGGATTGGTGGAACCGCTGACCACGTGGTCGTAGCGATATTCCACGCGGGTCAGGAGGTTGTCCCAGATGGCGAAGGAGGCCGTGAGGGTCTCCGAGAAGTCATCCTGGTTCTGCTGAGCAACGTCGCTGATGGCGGAAGGGCCATTCGAGAAGTTGGAGGCCACGGTTCCCGTGGTCCCGAACTTCGGTTCGAGGGCTCCGTCAGCATGGAGGTATTCAGCACGAGCCGCCAAGGTGATAACCTTGTTGACCTTGTACTGAGCGTAGAGCGCAACGCCCCACCACGTGTTGGAATCGGGGCTTTCGAAACCAAACGCACTGCCATCCGAGCCGCTGCCGAAGGAGTTGTTGCCATCGAAGGGCGAACCCGACGCGCCATTGTAGCCGAAGTCAACATTGAAGCCGAGGGTCAAGGCACTGTCCTTGACGAACGTCGGGCTCCAGTTACCCCAGATATCATAAACAGCCACAGGGCCGTTATCAGCGGAGAGATTGCCGGGAGCCGGAAATTCACTTCCACCGGGGGAATAGATGAAGGACTGGGTGATGTTGGCGTTCTTGCCGGGGGCGTTGATGTTCAACTGACCGGTGATGGCCTTGCCGCCGAAGGGATAGTCGTTGGCGACATCCGTGGCACCGGCAGAACCGGTTGAGCCAGCGCTGATCGAGTTGTTCCAGCCATCAACCACACCGAACTTGGCTTCGAACGTGTCGTTGAACTTATAGTCGGCATAGACGCCGGTATGAGTCAACGGAATCGCGTTGGTGAAGAGCAAGCCGCGGCTGAAGTTGGGGTTCGCGGGGCTTTCGATAACTTCATAACCGAGGAAGGTCACGAATTTACCGGCGTAGATATCCAAGCCGTTGCCGACCGGGATACGGAACTTGACCAAGGCCTGTTCGAGCGCGATCGGATACGACGTCGAGCTGGTAGTCGTACCAGTCGAAGACGAGGACGAAGTGCTGCCGAACGCGGAATCACCGAGGAACTTCGCATCGGAACCCAGAATGGTGTCGATACGGAAGCCGGCGGCCCATTCGTTCTTGTCCGGAAGAGCCTTTTCCAAGGCGAGCTTCACGGCCTGAACGTTAAAATTGTCGTTGTTCACGTCGAACTGATGACCAACTGCCTGGCCACCACCGAAGCCCGTGCCACGGCCACCGAATTGCTCGGTGTAGCTCACATCAACGTAACCGCTGAGTGTGATGCCCTTCTGGGCGGTTTCGACGTAGTTGATGCCTTGGTCTTCGATGACCTTCTTGAGGTCCTTCGTGTCCTTGCCATCGGTCGTGGTGGTCGCGTCGTCGGCGAGCACCGGCAGAACCATGACTCCCGTCAGGGCGACTGCGCTAAATGCTTTCAGTATCGTTTTCATTCGCTCTAATCTCCTTGGTTTTAATGACTCGGCTGACTGCTCTCTCCATTTTGAAGCAACCAGCTCTGTCGGTTCATGAGGCCAGCCGCCTTTACCGCACATCATGTAACGGCTGGCATCTGCACTCGTTTCGGCGAGACTAAAGATCGCCGTCGAATCGTCAATAAATTTTTTTATTTTTTTTGAACGTTCGAAAATCACCTCTTTTTTGAGAGGTAAACCGCCTCTTTTTTGTCCTCGAAAAATCTCCCTCTCCGGGAACTTCATTTTCATTTTTTGAACGTTTCCTGCCAGGAGGTGTCCACTCTTCCGTAAGTTCATTCATTCTCCTCCCCTGACCGGGCGGCACTCTTACGGGTGTCGCCCGGTCTTTTTTTTGGGAAGGGCGGGCTCCTTTAAAGAGCTTCCGGGAAGCGGCTAGATATGGATGGGCTTGCCTTCGCCGGCGAGCGCGGCTTCGTGGACCATCTCAGCCAGCGTCGGATGGGCATGGATCGTCGCGCTTAGTTCGTCGGTCGTGGCTTCGAGGGTGATGGCCAGGCCCAGCTCGGCGATCAGCTCTGTCGCGTCGGCGCCGATAATGTGGGCGCCGAGAATCTCGCCGTGCGGCTCCCCAAGAATCAACTTCACAAAGCCCTCGGAATCTCCCGCCGCGACCGCTTTGCCGCTGGCCTTGTAGGGAAACTTGCCGATCTTGTATTTGAGTCCCTTTTCCTTCGCCGCCTTTTCGGTCAGACCGATGCTGGCGACCTGCGGCTGACAATAGGTGCAGCCGGGGAAAACGGTCACCTTGTGCGGCTTCTTTCCAGGGACGAAAAGACCTTCCACCATCTCGACCGCCTCGTGCGAAGCAACATGCGCCAGCCAGGGCGGCCCGATGATATCGCCCGCGCCGTAGACGCCCTTCACCGAGGTTTCATAGCGCTCGTTGGTCTTGAGATAGCCGCGATCGAGCTCGAACTTCACGCCGCTGCCGAGGAGGCCGTCGAGTTGCGCCTCAACACCGATGGCGACAAGCAAATGCTCCGCCTCGAAGCTTTTGCCGCCCGCGACGGTCAGCCTTACGCCTTTGTCGCCGACCTCGGTCTTCTCGACCTTGGTATCGGTGAAAATCTCAATGCCCTGCTTGGTGAAGCTCCGTTTGAGCAGTTCCGCGACCTCGGCATCCTCCACCGGTAAAATCTGAGGCAACATTTCGAGGATCGTCACCTTCGTGCCGAACGCGTTGAAGAAATAGGCGAACTCGCAGCCGATCGCGCCAGCGCCGAGAATCACGATCGATTTCGGCAGCGTCTTGATCGCCAGCGCCTCGCGGCTGGTCAGGACCTTGACGCCGTCGACCTTCACGCCAGGCAGTGCCTTCGCCTTGGCCCCGGTGGCGATCAGGATCGCCTTGCCGGTGAGCGTCTGAGCCTTGCCGTCCGCGCCGGTGACGACAACCTTCTTGATCGCGCCGTCCGCGGGCCCCTGGATCTGCGCCTTGCCGACCGCGTAATCGACCTTCTTGGCCTTGAAGAGATACTCGATGCCACCGGCCATTTTGTCGGAAACGCCGCGGCTCCGCTGCATGATCTTGGCGAAATCGAAGCCAACCTCGCCGGTGATCGACAGGCCGTAATCGGCCACGTGACCCAGAAGCTGCTTGATCTCCGCGCTCTTGAGCAGCGCCTTGGTCGGAATGCAGCCCCAATTGAGGCAGGTCCCGCCGGCGCGTTCCATCTCGACACACACCACTTTTTTCCCGAGCTGCGCCGCGCGGATCGCCCCGACATAACCGGCCGGGCCCCCGCCAATCACAATGAGATCATAGTCCATAAAGCACTAACTCTAACACAAGTTCCGTGCCAGAAAACATCACAATTGCTCCTGCGGAGCGCGATAGGGCCGATTCTTCGACAGGTCGTACGGATTGAACGGAGTAAATGGATCGGATGGATCAGATCGCGGAGGTACCTTCGGGGGAGCGGGAGGGTCCATTTCCAGAACGTGCAGAAGAGATGCCTTGATCAGCTTGTAGAACACGTAGAGAGCCAGCCATGTCCATAACATTCGAGAGCCTTTATCGCCAGGGTCGCGAAAAATAAACCACACATGATCGTTGATGGCTTTCGGAAGGTGGGCGGGCAGGAAATAGTGAAAAACCCGGGCCGCGAACAGAGCGAAGATGGATGCAAAGTCAGCCACGGTGACTTGGTCCACCCTGCGCCACATGTCGTAACCCTTCTTGACGAATGAGGCCAAAGATAAAACCCAATAGCCAGAGGAGAGCGAGCGAGCCCAGGACGAAAAGAGGGACGCCTAACCAGCCGAAGTTTGCTGCTGACAATTGCAGTTGACCGTGGAGGGTAGAAACGAGAAGGCATCCAAAAAAATAGCACGCGCTGATCGCAAAAATGACTGCCATCACGATTCCCGTGCGACGAATTCCATAAAGACCCAGGGCCAGAAGCAAGAGAGCCAGAATGGCGATAAAAGCCAGAGGGTGTAACCGAAACGCAGAGAACGCCACCAAACCCAGGATGCAGCAGCCCATGATGGCCGAGGCGGCCGCGATGAAAGCCCCCGTCCCGCGAATGACCCGAATCAAGGCGGGGTGTGAATGGGAGGCTTTCGGTGCGATGTCAGACATCCTCTTGAAAGGTTATTGTTCTCACTCTCAAAGGCAAGAGGGTTCGCGCGGAGCACGCGGAGTTCTCGGAGGGAAAATCAGACCTCTGTGTCCTCTTCGGTCCTCTGTGCGAAACTTCCCCTGCCTTTTCCTCCAAGAAATTCTATCAACGGGGATGGTTCGGCAGCTCCATCGTTTCCGTCAGCGTCCCCTGCCTAAGCGGCAGGCGGATCACAATCGTCGTTCCCTTCTCCAGTTCGCTCTCGGCTTCAACCGTCCCGCCATGCGACTGGATGATATGCTTCACGATGGCGAGCCCGAGCCCCGTCCCGCCCGACGTCCGGCTGCGGCCCTTGTCGACGCGGTAAAAACGCTCGAAAACGTGGGGCAGGTCGGCCGGGGGAATGCCGATGCCGTTATCGGCCACCCGCACCTCAATGCTTCCCTCGCGCAACGCGGCCGAAATGGAGACGCGCCGGGGCGGATTGGAATAGGCGACGGCGTTCTCCAGCAAATTGAAGATGACCTGCTCCAGCCGAAGCGCATCGACATCCAGCGGCGGAAGATCAATCGGCACGTCGATCTGGATGTCCACCTCGCCCGAATTGGCGCGGCTCGACCAGTCCCGCACCAATTGGCGGAAAAAGGCATCGAGGCGGATCGTGCTGAATTCGGCCTCCACCTGGCGGGCCTCCAGGCGCGTGAGGATGAGCAGATCCTCCACCAGGGCGTTGAGCCGGTCCGAGTGGCGCTTCATCGTTTCGAGAATGCGCTGCACTTCCTCGCGCGGCAGGTCGGGATTATCTTCCAGCGTTTCCAGGTAGCCGCGGAAAATCGCCAGCGGCGTGCGCAGTTCGTGCGACACATTGGCCACGAAATCCTGGCGGACGACCTCGAGCTGCTTGATCCGCGTGATGTCATGAAAGACGACCACCGCCCCGCCGACTTCGTCCTGCTTGGTGCGGATCGGCACCACGCTGATGTCAAAATGGCGCGAGGGAAGGCCAAGCGCGGTGCTCTCGAGCACCACTTCCTGCTGGCGCGGCTCGCCCCGCTGGATGGTCTCGCGGACGATCATGTCGACCCGGGCTTCGCGCAATGATTCGAGCACCGTGCGGCCCAGCGGGCTTTGTTTCAGCTGAAAGAGATTGAGCAGTTCGTCGTTCACCAGCCGCACCACGTGCTTCTGGTCGACCACCATCACGCCTTCCACCATGTTGGCGAGCAGGACGTTGAGGTTGAAGTTCTCCTCCCGCTGCTGGCGCTGAAACTCCTCCAGGCGCGCGCCCACGGCCTCCAAATGGCGGGAGACCTGCTCAACCAGCGGCGGCCCGTCAATGTAGTATGACTTGGGCCGCTGCCCCGTGGCCAGTTGCCCGGTCAGCCGGCTCATCTGCCGCAACGAAAGCCGGTAACGATAGCGGACGAAGGCCCAAAATACCCCGAGCTGGATCACCTCCAGAATCACCAATAAAGCGATCAAGGGGTGGTTCGCGAGGTCCATGTCGTGGCGAACTTACGCGAAAAGACGGGGATAAACATGACAAAAACGTAAGAGCTTTCGCACGATACCGGTGTTTGCTATTGGCGAGGCCCCATGTTAGCCTTTACCGAATATGCCTACGCCGCCAGTCAAGTTTCCCAAGCCGAATCGCAGTTCCGGCAAGCCACCCGTGCGCAATAACGGGGATGGCAGCGGCTCGGGGCCCGGTCCCGGCAGCGACCAAAATTGGCGCGGACTCATTCTCCTCACTTTGACGGTCGTCATGATGTGCGCCCTCTATTGGGCTTTGATCCATCCCGGGGTGGCGCAGCAGGAAATGACCCAGGCGGACCTCTTCCAGCTGATCAAGGCGGGCAAGGTCGATACCATTGTCAACGAACCCGATCCCTCCACCGGTATTCGCACGCTTACCGGCACCTACAAAAAGCCGATCAGCAATGCCCCCGGCGCGCCCGACGGAGAGGCCGCCTTCAAGGTGCCCGTTGATCTCCAGCTCAATCCCTACCTCGCGAGCGAAATTCAGCAGGCCGGCTACAAGGGCATCATCGAAACCCAAAACAACACCAACATCCTCTGGCCGTTGATCATCAACTTCCTGCCCATCATCCTCTTCGTCGGCCTGATGTACTTCCTCTTCCGGCAACAAATCCGCATGGCGGGCAAGAGCGCCTTCAGCTTCGGCAAGAGCAAGGCCCGGATGATGACCCGCGACCGCAACAAGGTGACGTTCAAGGACGTCGCCGGCATCGACGAGGCGAAGGAAGAGCTCAGCGAAATCGTCGAATTCCTCAAGGATCCGCGCCGGTTCCAGCGCCTCGGCGGACGCATCCCCAAGGGCGTCCTCATGATCGGCCCTCCCGGCACCGGCAAAACGCTCCTGGCCAAGGCCATCGCGGGCGAGGCCGACGTTCCCTTCTTCAGCATCAGCGGTTCCGACTTCGTCGAGATGTTCGTCGGCGTTGGTGCGTCGCGCGTCCGGGATATGTTTGAGCAGGGCAAGAAAAACGCCCCCTGCCTGATCTTTATCGATGAAATCGACGCCGTGGGGCGCAGCCGCGGCACCGGCATGGGCGGCGGCCACGATGAGCGTGAGCAGACGCTCAACGCCCTTCTGGTCGAGATGGACGGCATTGAGACGCAGGAAGGCGTCATCATCATCGCCGCCACCAACCGCAAGGACGTGCTCGATCCGGCCCTGCTTCGTCCAGGCCGCTTTGACCGCGAAGTGCGTGTCAACCTGCCCGATGTCCGCGGACGCGAACAGATCCTCCATGTCCACACCCGCAACGTGAAGATCGCCAAATCGGTCGACCTCGGCCTGATCGCGCGCGGCACGCCCGGCTACTCGGGCGCGGAACTGGCCAACGTTGTCAATGAAGCCGCGCTCCTCGCCGCCAAGCGCAACAAGGACGAGGTCACGCAGCCGGAACTCGAAGAGGCCCGCGACAAAGTGCGCTGGGGCCGCGAGCGTCGCAGCATGGCCATGACCGAGGAGGAAAAGAAAGCGACCGCCTACCACGAGGCCGGTCACGCCCTCCTCAACGTCATTCTTCCTCATACCGACGCGCTGCATAAAGTCTCCATCATCCCGCGCGGCCCCTCTCTCGGCGTCACGATGTACCTGCCGGAAAAAGACCGCGTCACGAACTGGAAGAAAGAAGTCCTCGATTATCTGGTCGTCGTCATGGGCGGCCGCGTGGCCGAGGAAATTTTCCTGGGCGACGTCAGCAGCGGCGCCTCGGCCGACATCCAGCAGGCCACCCGCTGCGCCCGCGCCATGGTCTGCGACTGGGGCATGAGCGACAAGCTAGGCATGGTCCAATACGGCGACGATTCCTCTATGAATTTCTTTGGACGCGACATGGGTGGCTCCCGAGGTTATAGCGAGAAAACGGCGGAGGCGATCGACGCCGAAGTCCTGCAGCTCGTGAACAGCGCCTACGAAAAGGCCAAGGAAATCATCGGCACCCACCGCGAAGCGATGGAAAAGATCACCGCCGCGCTGCTCGAATACGAGACGCTCGACGGAAAGCACATCAAGGACATCATCGAGCACGGCCACATGCTCACGCCGCCCCCCGCGCCGCTCCTGCCGCCTTCCAATCCGACGCCCAAGGAACCGCTTCCCGTCAATCCTCCGGTCAAAGCCAAGGAAGACGACGACGGCCTCCTTCCCGGCCTTCCTGCGCCTGCGGGGGCCTAAGCTTGACTTCAAGGGTCGTAGTCGTACTTTTCGGACGTGGACTATAGGCAGCGCATCGCTATCGACCCTGCAATTCGCAGTGGCAAGCCATGCATTCGCGGCACGCGTATCACGGTGGGAGATGTCTTTGATTATTTGGCGGGCGGGATGAGCGAGGCTGAAATTCTTGATGATTTTCCCAGTCTTAAACCCGAAGACATCCAAGCCTGCTATGCCTTTGCTGCGGAATGTGAACGCCGAACGGTGTCAGCCGCCGCATGAGGCTACTTTTCGACGAGAATCTTTCGCCCAAGCTTCCCCAATTGGTGTCCAACCTGTTTCCGGGAAGTGCTCACGTTCAAGAATGTGGCTTGCAGGGTCAGCCGGACCAAACGATCTGGGACTATGCTGCGGCAAATGGCTTCACCATCGTCTCCAAGGACAGCGACTTCTACGTGCGAAGCCTATTCGCCGATCAGCCGCCCAAGGTAATTTGGCTCCGTGCGGGCAACTGCACTCGACACTTGGTGCTGGATATCCTGCTTAAGCACCAAAAAAATATTCTCGCCCTGGAATTAGCACCAAAGTCTGTCATTCTACTTCCCTAAGCACGCTCATTCGAAAGCCCTCCACTCGACACGTGACTTTTTCCCCAAGAACGGGATAGTTCCTGCTGCTCACGTTTTAGGAAGTTCATTTTCATGTCCATTCACGCCGCTCTCACCCACGTCACGCATTACCGTTACGAGAAGCCGATTTCGCTGGGGCCGCAGGTCGTCCGCCTCCGTCCCGCCGTCCATTGCCGCACCCCGATCCTCAATTACACGCTGAAGATCACCCCCGACACCCACTTCATCAACTGGCAGCAGGACCCCCAGGGCAACTTCCAGGCGCGGCTCGTCTTCCCGGAAAAGACCGATGAATTCAAGGTCGAGGTTGAGCTCACGGCCGACCTGGCCACGATCAATCCCTTCGACTTCTTCGTCGAGGACGCGGCCAAGGAATTTCCCTTCGCTTACGACGCCATCCTGAAGCACGAGCTGAGGCCCTACCTCGAACTCGAGACGCTTGGCCCGGGCCTCCGTTCCTTTCTCCACAAGATTCCGCGAAGCAAGCGCAATACCATCGACTTCCTCGTCGACCTCAACGGACTCGTCCACAATGAAATCGCCTATGTCGTCCGGCTCGAACCGGGCGTGCAGACCGTTGAGGAATCGCTCAAGCTCAAAAGCGGTTCCTGCCGCGATTCCGCCTGGCTGCTCGTCCAGGTCTGCCGCCAACTCGGACTCGCGGCCCGGTTCGTTTCCGGTTATCTCATCCAATTGACCGCCGACGTCAAGCCGGTCGACGGCGGTGCAGCCGGGCCGGAAGCCGATTTTACCGATCTCCATGCCTGGACCGAGGTCTATCTCCCCGGCGCGGGTTGGGTCGGTCTCGATGCCACCTCCGGTCTCCTCACCGGCGAGGGCCACATCCCCCTCGCGGCCACCTCCGATCCCGAGACGGCGGCGCCGATCAGCGGCGCGATCAACGAGCCCGACGAGATAGAGACCCAATTTGATTTTCACATGTCGGTGGCGCGCGTCGTGGAAACGCCGCGCGTGACGCTCCCCTATCGCGAGCACCAGTGGCGCGAGATCGAAGCGCTCGGCCGTCAGATCGACGAGAAACTGAGCGCGCATGACATCCGCCTGACCATGGGGGGCGAACCAACTTTCGTTTCCACCACCAACCGCGACGGCCTCGAATGGAATTTCACCGCCTTGAGCCCCGAAAAGCAGCTAAAGGGAGAAAAGCTCCTCAAGCGTCTTCGCGACCGTTATTCCACCGGCGCGCTCCTCCATTACGGCCAGGGCAAATGGTATCCGGGCGAATCATTGCCGCGCTGGGCTTACGGCTGTTACTGGCGCAAGGATGGCGAGCCGATCTGGACCCAGGACGATCTCGTCGCCGAAACCGGCAGGAACTACAAGGTCACCGCGGAGCACTCGGCCCATTTTCTGCGCAAGCTCGCCGATCGACTGAGCGTCGACCCGAAATATGTCCGCGACGCCTACGAGGACGCCTACCACTACATGTTCGAGGAAGCCCGGCTGCCTTATAATGTCTCCTCGCTCGATGCCAAGATCAAATCCGAGGAGGAACGCGCGCGCCTGGCCAAGGTCTTCGGCCAGGGCCTTGATGCCGTCGTCGGCCATGCCTTGCCGCTGCTTCGCGCCACCTGGCTGCCGGACCAGCCGTGGAAGTCGACCGTCTGGCAGCTCCGCACGGACCGGCTCATGCTCATCCCGGGCGACTCGCCCATGGGCTACCGGCTTCCGCTCGAATCGCTGCCCTGGGCCATGGCCAGTGACGCCGTCCAGATCGTCGAGCAGGACCCGACCGAACGCCGCCCGCCGCTCCCGCCCCCCGCGCAGCGCACCACGAAAAGAATGGTCGATGGCCGGCTCGTCAGCGCCGCCGATTATCCGCCCGTCCCGGTCGGGCAGCCCGACGCCAACGTGGTCCGCACCTCGATCTGCGCCGAGCCGCGCAACGGCATTCTCCACCTCTTCATGCCGCCGACCACCACGGCGGAAGATTATCTCGACCTCGTTGCTGCCGTCGAGGACACCGCTTCCGAGCTGGGCCTGCCCGTGCGCGTCGAGGGCTACACGCCTCCCTACGATCCGCGTATCCAGAATTTCAAGATCACGCCCGACCCCGGGGTCATCGAGGTCAACCTCCAGCCCGCCGACAACTGGCCTGAACTGGTTCGCAATACCGAAATCCTCTACGAGGAAGTCCGCCACTGCGATCTCGGCGCGGAAAAGTTTCTCCTCGACGGACGCCATGTCGGCACGGGCGGCGGCAACCACATCGTCCTCGGCGGCGCCACTGTCACCGACAGCCCGCTCCTGCGCCGTCCCGACCTCCTGCGCAGCCTTGTCGGCTACTGGCAGAACCATCCCTCGCTCTCCTACCTCTTCTCGGGCATGTTCCTCGGCCCCACCAGCCAGATGCCCCGCATCGATGAGGCCCGCAACGACGCGCTCTATGAATTGGAACTCGCCTTCACCCAGGTGCCCGATCACAGCCATGTCCCGCCCTGGCTGGTCGACCGCATCTTCCGCAACATCCTCACCGATGTCACCGGCAACACGCATCGGGCCGAATTCTGCATCGACAAGCTTTTCGATCCCGGCAGCGCTTCGGGCCGCCACGGCCTGCTCGAATTGCGCAGCTTCGAAATGCCGCCCCATGCGCGCATGAGCCTCACGCAGCAGCTCCTCCTCCGCGCCGCCGTCGCCCGCTTCTGGGAGAAGCCTTACAAGGGCCTGCCGGTGCCGTGGGGCACGCAGTTGCACGACCGGTTTCTCCTGCCACATTTTTGCGAGCAGGACTTCAACGACGTCATCGAGGACCTCAAAAGGGGCGGCTATCCTTTCAAGACCGAATGGTTCGCTCCCCACATGGAGTTCCGCTTCCCGGTCCAGGGCGAAGTCACCTACGACGGCGTCAACCTGGAGCTCCGCACCGCGCTCGAGCCGTGGCACGTCCTCGGCGAGGAAGGGACGCCGGGCGGCACGGTCCGTTACGTCGACTCGTCCGTCGAAAAGCTCCAGGTGAAAATCGAAAACGCCATCGAGGGACGACATCTCGTCACTTGCAACGGCCGCCGCGTCCCGCTTCACCCGACCGGCACCGCGGGCGAGTTTATCGCCGGCGTCCGCTATCGCGCCTGGCAGCCTCCCGAGGCGCTTCATCCCACCATCGGCGTTGACGCGCCGCTGACCTTCGATCTCATCGACACCTGGACGGGCCGTTCCCTCGGGGGATGCATGTACTATGTGTCGAGTCCCGGCGGACGCAACTGGACGACGATGCCGATCAATGCCAACGAAGCCGAAGGACGCCGCCTCTCCCGCTTCCGCGCCTTCGGGCACACCCCCGGCCCCGTGTTCGTGCCGCCCGCCCCTCCCTCCCGCAACGACTTCCCCCTTACGCTCGATTTACGAAAGCATTAATGGAGTGAACAGGATTGATCTGACTTCCCATTCGCCCTTGGCTCCCGTGGCATATCACCTGCTGCCCTTCGAATCTTGCGATCTATGAGCGAACTTCATTCCGAAGAAATGTATCGCAGCATTTTCGAGAATGCCATTGAAGGCATCTTTCAAACGACGCCCTCCGGCCAGTATCTCAACGTCAACCCGGCCTTGGCCAAAATGTACGGCTACGATTCGACGCAGGACCTGGTGGCGGGGCTCACCGCGATCGACAATCAACTCTACGTCGATCCCCAGCGCCGGCCCGAATTTGTCCGGATGATGCAGGAATATGGGGCGGTCCGCGGCTTCGAGGCCGAAATTTATCGCAAGGACGGATCGACGATGTGGATTTCTGAAAACGCGCGCGCGGTCCTCGATCCCGCCGGCGCCATCCTTTACTTCGAGGGCATGGTCGAGGACATCACGGAGCGCAAGCGGCTCGAAACCGAGTTGCACGCCTCCGAGCAGAATCTTTCGGCCCTCATCAATAACATCGACGACTCCATCTGGTCCATCGACACCAGCTACCGGCTGATCACCTTCAACGCCACTTTCAGCAACACGTTCGAGGAGATGTTCGGCCTCAAGGCCCGGGTGGGCGATGTCCTGATCGACCTTCTTCCCTCCCACTGGCGGTCCGAGGACATTGCGCTTTACGACCGTGCGCTGGCCGGGGAAAAATTCATCATCGAGCGGCGCTACCAGTTCGCCGAGGAGGAGGGTTACTACGAAATCTCGTACAACCCGATCCGGACCAACGACACGGTCAGCGGTGTCGCCGTCTTCAGCAAGGACATCACGGAACGGCAGCGCGCGCATATCGCGCTCCAGGCCGCCATGGTCGCCGCGGAGTCGTCCAACCGCCTGAAGAGCGAATTTCTCGCCAACATGAGCCACGAGATTCGCACTCCGATGAACGGGGTCATCGGCATGACCGACCTCCTGCTCATGACCGACCTCACGCACGAGCAGCGCGAATTCGCCCGGACCGTCCGCATCAGCGGCGAGTCGCTTTTGGTCGTGATCAACGACATCCTCGACTTTTCCAAGATCGAAGCCGGCAAGCTCGACCTCGACATCACCGACTTCGATCTCCGCGAGGTCATCGACAACACCATGGACCTGCTCGCAGCGCAGGCGCACAGCAAGGGCCTCGAACTCGCCGCCTTCATCCGGCCCGAAGTTCCGCTCGAGCTGCGAGGCGATCCCGGCCGGCTGCGCCAGATCGTCAACAACCTCGTCGGCAACGCCGTCAAGTTCACCTCGCAGGGAGAAGTCATCGTCACCGTTTCCCGGATTAGCGAAAACACAACCCACGCCGTGCTCCGCTTCGAGGTCCGCGACACCGGCATCGGCATCGACCCCCAGGGACAGTCCCGCCTCTTCAAGGCCTTCAGCCAGGCCGACGGATCGACCACCCGGAAGTATGGCGGAACGGGCCTCGGCCTGGCCATTTCCAAAAAGCTCGTCACGCTGATGAACGGAGACATCCAGGTCACCAGCCAGTTGGGCAAAGGCTCGTCGTTTTCCTTCACCGCCGAATTTGAAAAGCAGACCATCGCTCTCAAGTCGGTCGTGCACCACGATCTGACCGGTCTCCGCGTCCTGATCGTGGACGACAACGCCACCAACCGGGAAATTCTCGATCACCACACCCGCATGTGGAAAATGAGGAGCGCCCTCGCGGACGGCGGTCCGCAGGCGCTGGAGATGTTGCGGGAGGCGAGTGGGATCGATCCCTTCGAGCTGGTCATCCTCGACATGCAAATGCCGGACATGGACGGCTTGATGCTGGCGCGGGCGATCAAGGCCGATCCTTCCATCGCCTCGACCCGGCTGGTGATGCTCACCTCCCTCGGCAATCAGCTCGACACCGAGGACATGAAGCAAGCTGGGATTGAAGCCTGCGTGCTCAAGCCGGTGAAACAATCGAAGCTCTTCAACCGGGTGGCCGAAGTCATGGCCGGCCACATGCCGCTGCTCCGAAAGAAAACCCAGACGGCCACGCTCTCGATGAAGTCGCCGGTCACGCCGCCGCCCAACCTCACCCGCAAGCCGGTCCGCATCCTCCTGGCCGAAGACAACATCATCAACCAGAAAGTGGCGCTCGGGCTCCTCAACAACATCGGCTACAAAGCCGACGTCGCGACCAACGGCCTTGAAGTGCTCGCCGCGCTCGACCTGCGGCCCTACGATCTTATCTTAATGGACTGCCAGATGCCCGAACTCGACGGCTACGAGACCACGCAGCAAATCCGCTCCCGCCCCGAATCGGCCTCCATGCGGATCATCGCCATGACCGCCAACGCCATGCGCGGCGAAAGCGAAAAATGCCTCGAGGCCGGCATGGACGATTACCTCAGCAAGCCAGTCCGACTGGAAGCCCTCCGCGACATGCTCGCCCGCTGGATGCCGCCCGAGAAAAAGGCGTAGACGGGCTGAAATTCCTACCTTATTTCCAGCCACACCGTCTTCGCGCCCTGACCGGCAGGAAAATCAGGCAACGGCGCGCTCGCGTCGAATCGTCCCCCCCGGCCCGCCAGTTTCAACGCGGCGCGCGCGGCCCACTCGAGATCGGCAACGCGCATGGCGGAATGGTTGACCGACAGCAAAATCTTCGCCCCTGGCGCAGCCACCTCCAGCGCCATCGTCACGAGGCGGTCGAAATCGCGCTGCACCTGAAATGCCGCGCCCGCCTGGTTGCGCGAAAACGTGGGCGGATCGAGAATGATCGCATCAAACTTCTCCCCGCGCCGCGCCAGCCTCGGCAAAACGTCCAGGACATCGTCCGCGATGAAGCGATGACCCGCCTTCGGATCGATTCCGTTGCGCCGAAAATTTTCCTCCCCCCGGGTGAGCGAACGGCGCGATAGATCGACGCTCACCGTCTCCGCTCCGCCCAATGCGGCGACGACCGAAAAGGAACACGTGTAGGCAAAAGTGTTGAGCAGCCGCTTCGGTTTCCACGCGCGCAGGCGGGCCCGATTGGCGCGTTGGTCGATGAACAAGCCGGCCGAATAGCCACCCGCAAAATCGAGTCCGTACCGCACGCACGCCTCGCTTACTTCCGTCTCCAGTGAATCACTTGTTTCGCCTCGCAGCACAACCGGTGCGCCCCGCTCGGAAGCGTGCAGGGGTAGGTACTTTCCAAAAACACGACGAGGACGATACGAATAAACGTCACAACGTTGATCGAGTTCCGCCAGCACCGCGTCGCGCCCCGACTCGGTCTGATACGAAAGCAAAACATCGTCTCCAAAACGCTCGAGCCACATTTCCGGCCCCGAGGCGAGCCGATGCGCATCGGTCCCCTCCGCGGCGAAGGCGGCCCAGACGGCAGGCGATATCCATTCGACGGCGGCGGGCTTCTTCTCAGCGGATCGAACCGGCCGCTTACCGCGCTGAAAGGGGATCGCCTCAGGCGGGGTTTTCGGACGGAATTTCATGCGTGGAAAAGCGCGAAGGTAAACGGCACCACGTAAACCGCGTCTCCTTATTTGACTTCCGCGGGCTCAGCGGCGGGATTCAGCGCGGCGACATCGGCGTTGGCGTCTTCCCAGGCCTCGTTCAGCTCTTCCTGTTTCACCGTGTTCTCGATCAGTTCGCGATTGAGCTTCATCACGTCCCCGCCCTGCGCATAAGTGTCGGGTGATTCCATCTGCGCGACGATTTCCTTGTGACGTGCTTCCAGCGCGGCAATCTCGCGCTCGATTTTTTCGAGATGGGCCTGCGCCTGCTTGCGTGCGGTGGAAACAGCCTGGCGTTCCTCGGCTTCCTTCCGCTTTTGTTCCTTCGATTTGCCAGGAGAACTGTTCGCCGGACGCGGCGCGGCCGGAACTTCCGCCGGACGGCTGTCGGTCAGTTGCTCGCCCGCGACAAGGCCGAGCTTCGCCGATCCTGCGCCCGATTTCTCGAGGTAATAATCGTAGTCGCCCGCGTAGGGCGTGAGTTTTCCCGCGCTGATATGGAGCACGGTCTGCGCGAGCGCGCGGATGAAATAAACGTCGTGGCTAATGAAGATGAGCGTGCCCTGGTACTGCTTCAGCGCCTCGATCAGCGCGTCGATGCTCGCCATGTCCAAGTGCGTGGTCGGCTCGTCCATCAGGAGCAGGTTCGGCGGATTCATCAGCAGCTTGACGAGGCCAAGCCGGGTTTTTTCTCCACCGGAGAGGACGGCGACTTTCTTGAAGTGATCGTCGCCGGAAAAAAGAAAGGAGCCGAGAATCGTCCGGGTCGTGACCTCGGGCAACGGGCTCGGGATGCTCATGGCTTCCTGCAAAACGGTGCGGTTCGGGTTAAGCATATCCGCGCGGTTCTGCGATGAATAACCGACTTCGCAGTTGAGGCCCTCCTTGCGCTCGCCCTGCTGGATGGGCAAAACGCCGCCGAGAATTTTCAGCAGCGTCGACTTGCCCGCGCCGTTCGGGCCGACGAGCACAATGCGCTGGCCCTTCTCGACCTCAAGATCGATGCCTTGGTAAACTTTGAGCGTGTCGTAGGCGAAATGGACTTTGGTCAGCGTCATCACGCGCTGGCCGCTGCGGGCCGGTTGCGGAAATTTGATGTGGATTTTCTTGTCGGCCGATTCGGGCGCCTCGAGTTTTTCCATCCGCTCGATCTGCTTCAGTTTGCTCTGCGCCTGCGAAGCCTTGCTCGCCTTGGCGCGAAAACGGTCGGCGAATTCCTGAAGCTTGGCGATCTCGGCCTGCTGATTTTTGTAGGCGGCGAGATGCTGTTCCTGGCGCGCGAGACGCTGCTCGACATAGGCGTCGTAATTGCCGCGATAGCGATGGACCTGCTTGTGGCGAATCTCAAAAATATTGTCGACGAGCGCATTGAGAAACGCGCGATCATGCGAAATCATCAGGATCGCGCCGGGATAATATTCGAGATAACTCTGGAACCAGCCGAGCGATTCGAGATCGAGATGGTTCGTCGGCTCATCGAGCATGAGCAGGTCGGGCTCCATCACGAGGAGCCGCGCCAGATGCGCGCGCATGATCCAGCCGCCGCTCATCGTCTTGGCGGGACGATGAAAATCGGATTCGCGAAAGGCGAGGCCGGCCAGGATGCGCTTCGCCTTCGGTTCGTTCTGGTACCCGCCGAGCTCCGCGTAACGGCCCAGCGCGTCATGGTATTCTTCCGTATCGGTCACACCCGTGCGCGTGCCTTCGGAAAGGATGCGCATCAGCTGGCCGTGCTCCGGCGTGATCGCGCAGGCGAGTTCGAGCACCGTTTCGTCGCCGCTCGCCGCCGTTTCCTGCGGGAGGTAACCGATAGTCGTGTGCTTGTCGATGGCGACGGACCCATGGTCCGGTTCGGCGGTGCCGAGGATAATGGAGAAGAGGGTCGATTTGCCCGCGCCATTCGGCCCGACCAGCGCGATCCGCTCCCCGAGATTGATACTCAGGGAGACATCTTCAAAAAGCGTGCGCGAGCCAAAGCTTTTACCGATTTCGGACAGGGTAAGCATGAACTGGCAACCCTACGCCGAGTTGAGCGCACCGGCAAGCAGTCGATAAAGGCACCGTTTGCCAACAGGTTGCCGCATAAACGCAGTATAATCCTGTGGGCTATTTTGTCATGCCAGTTTGGGACCCGAATTCGGCAAAACAACCGTCTTTTCTCGCCTCGAAAGCGTGATCGCAACCTTAGCACGACGGCTTCGACAAGTTGGCGCGTTTCCGTCTAAGCTCGTCGCATGAGCGCGTCACGGATTCTCGTCGTCGGGGCTGGATTTTCCGGCGCGACGATCGCGCGGGAATTGGCCGAAAAGGTCGACGCGAAAATTCTCGTCATCGATTCGCGTGACCATGTCGCGGGAAACTGCCACACCGGGCGCGATGCGGAGACCGGGATCATGCTGCACAAGTATGGCGCCCATATTTTCCACACCGGACGCGAGGATGTCTGGAATTACGTCTGCCGCTTTTCGGAGTTCGGACCTTATCACCACCGCGTCCGGGCCTCCACCGGCCGGGGCGTTTACGGCCTACCGCTTAATCTGATGACGATCAATCATTTTTTTGGAAAGCGGTTTTCGCCGGAAGAAGCGCGGGCTTTCATCGCGACGCTGGCTGATCCCTCCATCGGCGAACCGCGCAACTTCGAGGAGCAGGCGCTCAAGTTCGTCGGGCGCGAACTCTACGACGCGTTCTTTTACGGTTACACGAAAAAGCAGTGGGGTTGCGAGCCGCGCGAACTGGCCGCGTCGCTGCTCAAGCGCCTGCCGGTCCGGTTCGATTACGACGACTCCTACTTCGGCGACCGCTTCCAGGGCGTCCCGATCGACGGCTACACCGCGATCATCGAGCGCATGCTGGCCCACGAAAATATCGAGGTGAAATTGGGGACGCCGTGGCAATCCGGCTCGGACGAGGAATTCGCCCACGTCATTTTTACCGGCCCCATCGACCACTATTATCATCACCGTTTTGGAAGGCTCGGCTATCGCACCGTTTTTTGGGACCAGTCGGTCCATCAAGGCGACTACCAGGGAACGTCGGTGATGAATTATACCGATCTGGAAGTCGCTTTCACCCGCATCGTCGAGCACAAGCACTTCGCTCCGTGGGAAAATCACAAGCAAACCGCCGTTTTCACCGAGTACAGCAAGGAAACGACCGAGGCGGACGTCCCCTTTTATCCCAAGCGTCTCGCTTCGGACAAGGCGCTCCTGGGAAAATATCTTGAGCTGGCGCGGAATGAAACGAAGGTCTCTTTCCTCGGCCGTCTTGCCACCTATCGTTATCTCGACATGCACCAGGTGGTCGCCGAGGCGCTCGATTTCGCACCCGTTTTGGCCGAGGCCCTGCGCCTTAAAAAGCCGCGGCCGGTCCTGCCTGCGATGGAAAGTCCGTCTCCTCTTTAAGTATCGCCCGACTCCAGCCCGAGATACATCGACTGAAGACCAAGCCGGCCCGGTCCCGCGAATCGGTTCATGACCAGATTCATCCCCGCAAACATTCCGGTGGAGAGCCGCTGGATATTCGTCGTCATGCGCACGGAGGGATCTTTATAGAGCCACGCGCCGGGTTCGACATCGATCTCTTCTCCGGGCGCCAGGACTTTCTCGAAGACGTTGCCATAGCCGTGAAGCCACAAAATGCCATCGCCATTCGCGCCGTGAAATTTGTCGATGAAAAAACCGGTGCCACCGAAGAGCATGTTGGAAACGCCTTTCACCCGCTCGAAGGTATAATCGACGTTGCCCGTGGCGGCGAGGAACTGGTGTTCGCGCACATGCACCTCGTCGCCCTGCTTCAGGTGCATGGCGAAAACGTGCCCGGCGCAATCGCGGCTGAAGGCGATCTGACCCGGGCCCTGGGCTTCGGTGGTGAAGATCTGCATCCCCGCCATCATCCGTTTGAAGGCGCCCTTCATCGCCCGAATACTGATCGAGACGGTGGGGTGCTTCCAGAGCAGGATGTGATGCTCGAAATAAACCGTTTGCGCGGAAGTCAGTTCGACCGTGAGCGCGGGAACGAGCTCCCCGTCGAGGTGGTACGTGACCCCGGCGAAAGTTTCGTCGGACGCGGCGGTGGCCAGAAGGGTGGGACGTTGCATGGCCGCACTTTAGAGTCAAAAGAAGGAAAGCATAAAGAAAAACCACGCCTTCTTTTAGGAGAACCCGCGCAAATCTATTTCCTTGCGCCGCGCCGTGTGCAACATCGAATTCCGATGGCTTTCGCCGATGGCCGCACCGATTTTCCGCCTCCGTTACGACGCGCGTTGCGGTCTCCCCTGCTTCTTTCGATCGCGGGTCTCTGGCTCCTGCTCGGCGCCATGGAAACGATCCGCCCCTGCTTTTTTCTCCACGACGACAACGCGACCTGGTTCATCGGCGCTTACGTCCATGATTTTCGCGTCCTGACCGAAACGGGCCGCGTAGCCGAAGTCGATTATTATCAATACGGCGGCGAGCCTTTTCTCGAACAGGGGCAGACAGCGGTGCTCTATCCGCCCGTCTATATCGGCGTGGCGCTGGCCAAGTGGCTATCCGGGGATTTGCGCTGGACCATCGACTGGATCGCGGCCCTGCATCTCACCCTGGGACTGCTCGGATTCTATTTCTGGCTCCGGCAAGGAGGAGCCTCACCCGGGCTTGCCGCCTTGGGCGGGCTGGCCTGGGTGCTCAATCCGTTCGTTGTTATCGTCGCCTCGAGCTGGATCATGGTGACCTACGTCGCGGCGTGGCTCCCCTGGCTCTTTTGGGCGCTCGACCGATTGTGGCTGCGTCCCTCGCTCGCGTCGGCCACTTTTCTCGGGGCCATCGCCGGGCTCTTTTTTTTACAGGGCTATGTGCAATGGGTGGTTTACTCGATTCTCTTTCTGGGACTCTACGCGCTGTTCCGTTTCCTTGAGAAAACCGAGTCCGCATCGACGTCGCGCCGCGGCGCCATCCTTTATTACCTGCTCGTAGCGGCCCTTATCTTCCTCATTTTCATCGCGCCTCTGCTTCTGCCCATGCTGCATGCGATGGACGCTTCCGTCGCGCGGTCCCAACCTTTTTCGATGACCCAGGCCCTCGATTATCGGGTCCTTATCCGCGATCTCGTCCGCGCCCAGTTGGGACTCTTCCGACCCAACCTGATTTTCGGCATGTCATCGGCGATCCTTTACTGCCCCGCCCTCTGGTTTTTGCCCCTGATGATCCTCCGCTTCTTCCACGCCGGTACCGAGATCCGGCGACGGCTCTTTCCCCTGCTGGTTCTCGGTTTCGTCGCGCTCCTTTTTTCCAGCCGCTGGCACCTTTTGCTGACGATGCTCCCCGTCATGGACAAATTCCGCTGGCCGTTCAAGGTCTTCATCCTCGCCGACTTTTTTCTCATCGCCTCGCTTGTCTGGAGTCTCTCTTCCTGGACGAAGGAGCGCGTGTCCGCGACGCAACGCCCGAATTTCCTCGGCGCGGCGTGCGTGATATTTGTCCTGCTGGCCGGGCTGGTCGTTTCCCTTTCGCACCACGACGCAAATACCTTTTCCAAAACCACGCTGCCCACTTCGACCATTCCCTTGCCGCGCGGCATGGACCCGACTCTCGGACGCGTCATCGCCATCGACAATATTCTGCCCGAAGCCTTGAGCTACCGCTACTTCACCCACGGCCACGCCACCTTCTTCGCCGTGCCGAGCCTCGGCGGTTACAATCCGCTGCTGGCCCGCGATCGGCTCCGTTTCGCGCTCGGCCTCGATTTCCCCAACGTCTTTTATGGACCCATGACCCAGGCGACCCGGGAGAAGCTCGACGCGCGGGCCGTTCGCTACTGGATCGTTGATCCGCGCTCGCCCCAGCTCCAGGAAATCGTGGGCCTCGACGGACTCCGGCTGCTCGCGTCCGAACCGGACCGTCTGGTCATCGAGGACCTGAAGGCGTCGCCTCTGGTCCATGCTTCGGCCGACCCGGCGACACCGTGCGTCCTCACCTATTCGGGAAATTCGATTCTAATCCCCTTGAGCCACATCACCTCGCCCGTCGAAATTTCCGTTGGTCCCACCGATGGATGGTGGTATCGGATCGACCAGGGCCCCTGGCTTAAGCCCGTCTACGAAAGTGATCACCTGAAGGTCGATTTCGTCGCGCCGGCCCGGCTTTTGGAAATCTCCTACTTCGATCCCCGCTTCCGATCCGGACTTCTCATCTTCGGCTATCTCCTGCTGGGCTTAATCCTTCTGCTAACGGCTGGCCACTACCTCCATCGCCGCCCAACGAGCTGATGTTTTCGCAGCCGCCTGAAACTTTTTCTGGCTTACATTACCGTCATCTTTGAATTTGAGCGCGATTTTGTCGGTCGTTTTTGATACGCTTTAGGATGGTTATGGAAAAATTAACTGTTTAGGCTGCCAGTGAGGCTCTTACGTCGTGAACCAAACCTTTGGACATCTTCGGCCGGCTCGACCCTCCTTTTCCGCCAAATCCGCGGGATGGGCCTGGTTGCTTTTGCCATTCCTCGTTTGTTCGCTGCGCGCCGCGGACCTGCCCGCCCCCGTCACGCTTGACCTGCCGCTTCTGCCCAATCAGGCGACGCCCTCCTGGCTGGGCCAACCCGAAACTCCGCCGACGCTGTTCGCCACGCTCAACCTGCCGATCCTGACGCCGGACGCGAACGCCTCGCTGCTGGTCACCGTTTACTTCCAGGAAAAACAGGGCGGATTCCTTCGCGTCGTCTGGAACGGGACCCAGGGCGCGCAACTTCTCTCCGAAAATCTCTACGAAGACATCGGCATGGCCAACCAGCGCAGCCTTCTCATTTCACCGGCGACCCTGGTCGGCGACGGCATCCTGACCCTGCAATGCGGCGACTCGACCCTCGGCATCCAGCGGATCAAGCTCGAATGGCTCGCGAACAAAACCGAGCTGGTATCACCCGATGTGCCGGACGTCCTGGTCACCCCGTCGGTCGGGCCGACCCAACCGGGTCTCAACCTGAACGGCCAGGCCAATCCGGCCCAGCCCGCGGCGTGGGTAGGTCAGATTGTCAACGTTCCGATCAGCGACGAGGCCGAGCGAATTGAACAGGGGGTCGAGTTCAGCGTCGACTTGGACAAGGTCCCGGTTTCGGCCCGGCTGGCCTTGAAGGAAACCGGATTGCCCCTGGGTCAACGCCTCGTGGTCTGGATCAACGAAAAGCGCGCCGGCACAATTACCCCCACCGTTCCCGATTTGCTCGACGACGGTTTCCTCACCCTCGAAAGCGCGACCGATAGCTACATCGGCTGGCGCGACGGCTCGTTCTACGTCCCCGTTTCGCTCCTTCAGACGGGTGTCAACACTGTGCAATTTTCCCAGGAGGACGATGCCGCCTCGACCCCGGAAAATACCACGGCCCCCGCCGCCGGGACGACCTCGCCCCTGGCGGTGAAGGGCCTTGTTCTGCAGCTCAACTATCAGCCCCCGCAGGCCAACACCACCCTGCCTCAACCCCAGCTCTCGATGCCCGCCGGTCCGATCTCACCCACCGAAATTTCCTCGACCCCATCCGCCACCACCACCCCATGAACACTCCCGCCGCCTTTCGCCGCTTTTCCAAAACGTCCCGCCACGGCTTTACGCTGATGGAAATGCTCATCGTCCTGACCATCATCGCGCTTCTGATGGGGATGGTCATTTTCCAGGTTTCCGATTTAAGCGGACCCGCCAAGCGAGAAAAGGCGCAGGCCGATCTGTTGGCGTTCAAGGAAATGCTGGCCGCCTATCAACTCGACAACGGCACGCTGCCCACCACCGAGCAAGGTCTCAAGGCACTTTGGAGCAAACCGACCGTCGAGCCGATCCCCCCGCGCTGGCGCGCCCAGCTTGACCAGGAAACACTCGATCCGTGGGGCCACTCCTACCAATATCGCAACCCGGGCCGGCATAATCCCGACAAATACGATCTCTTTTCCATGGGCGAGGATGGCTTGCCCGACACCGACGACGACATCGGCAACTGGACCGACTCAAAGACGGCCCAAAATCCGTAAGACCGCATGAACCGCGCCCATCCCCGCCAAGGCGCTCCCGGGACGCCGGGGAACGGGATTCGCCCGCTTTTTTCGCCACGCCACGGGGGACGCGGGTGCAGCGGCTTCACGCTGTTGGAAATGTGCATCGTCCTGTTCATCATCGCGCTTCTCTTCGGCGTGACTATGCCCGCCATGCAGTCGGCATTCACGGAGCAGCACGTGCGCCACGACTCCCACCAGCTCGCTCTCATGGTCAAGACCGCCATGATTCAAAGCGCCGAACAGCACCGCGCCTATGTCATCGACCTGACCCCAACCGCGATGGCCCTCCATCCGCAGGGTCAAGCCGCCCGGGACGCGGATGCCTCCTCCGCCGATGACGCAACCGCCGACCCGGCCCCTTCCGCGATGGAAGACGTCGACGTCACCAGCACTTTCGACGCCCCGAACAAACTGCTCGTGCCCGACCCGGTGAAGGCGAATGCCTGGGTCGACATGCCGCCGACCTCGTGGATCTTCCAGCCCGGCGCGCTTTGCCCCGCCACCCACGTCCGCCTGGCCCGCGGAGATGCATGGGTGGAAATGAACTTCAACGCGCTCACCGGCAACGTGCAGAACGAGGGCTCCTCTTTCCCATGAACCTCCGCCTGAGTCATCGTCATCGGCGTTCACGCCGCGCCTGCCAGGGCATGGTCCTGTTCGAGGTCATCATCGCCCTGGTGATCTTTACCATGGTCGCCTTCTCGCTGGTCATGGCTCTTGACAGCTCCTTCGACGCAACCACCGACCGCAACGAAGTCGATATCGCAATCCGCGGCCTGAACAACCAGGTGGCCCTGCTCCACACCTCGCGCGTGCTGCCCGGCACCACGAATGCACCTGATGACGGTTCCGGCGTTATCTACAACATCGCGGTCACCCAGGAACAGATGCAGGACCAGAAAATGCAGCCCGTCCTCAACATGTATCGCGCCACCATCACGGCCACCTGGACTTCGCGCGGGCAGACGCAGGAAAGGGACGTCTCCGAACTGATTTACCAGCCATGACCGCGCCCGCGTCAAAATTGATCTCAGGACGGCCTTCCGCCGCCGGCTTCACGCTTTTGGAGATGATCATCACGCTGGCGGTTTTCGTCCTGCTGGCCGGCGCCGTTTTCGGGCTCATGACCGGCGTTCTTCAGAGCACCTCGACTCTGCAGGACAATCAAAATCGCCGAGACCAGATCGAGGCCTTGAACGCGTTCCTGAAAAATCAGCTCGGCGCCATCCCGGCCACCAGCACGCTCGTCTCCTACCAGCGCGGTGACGGCGAGGGCCTGCTGCAAAACGGCATCCTCTACGGCAACAGCAGTCAGGCCACGGCGATCGACACCAAGATCCAGTCCAATGGCTACTACACCCTGCGCCTGACCACCCTTAACACCTCCACCGTGCAGGGCCAGCCCCAGGATGCGCGCCAGGTTTTGCAGCAGGCCGTCACCACAGATGATCCCACCCTGACCTGGACACCGCTCATCGCGGACGTCAAGACCACCGACTGGAAGTTCGAGCAATTCAACATCACCCCTTGGGTCGAACAGTGGAGCACCTCCGCCAAACCGAACATGATCGAATTTTCGATGCAGACCGCCGGCGATCTGCAGCCCACCACCATGGATTTCTGGATTCCCAAACTCGCCCCGGCCACCGGCGTCTCCGCGCCCTAAACCCCGACTCCACCATGCGCTTCCGTCACTTCCATCGTCGCAGAGGATCAGCCCTCATCCTGGTCCTCTGGTGCCTGCTGCTCCTGGGCATGGCGGTCTTCGGCATCGTGGAGATGGTGGAACTCTCCGTGGAACATACCTCCTACGATGAACGGGCATTGGATGCCCGCGGCCTCGCCTTGAGCGGCCTCGCGCTCGGATTGAATCCGCAATTGCTCAAGGACGACCCGCTCTTTTTCCAAAAGCCCGCGGCGGGGCGTCAGTTCAAGGTCGCCATCGGCAGCGAAGGCGCGCGGCTGAATCTCAATTATGTCCTGAAAAGCGGCCATCGCGAAATCCTCGAAAATCTCTTCACCCAGTGGGGACTTCAGGTCGACCAGGCCGATCACGTCGCCGACTGTCTCTACGACTGGATCACCCCCGGCGACCTGCGCAGCCTCAATGGCGCCAAGGCCAACGATTATGCCCAGGCCAATCTTCCGCAACGGCCCACCTACCAGCCTTTCGACTCGTTCGCCCAAGTCGAGCTGGTTATGGGAATGGACCTGGTCGAAAAGGCCAAACCCGACTGGCAGGAGAGTTTCACCCTCTGGAGCGGCGGCCCGTTGAACATCAACGAAGCTCCTCCCGAGCTGATCGCGGCCGTCTTCAGCATCGATCCCCAACGGGTCGCGTTCTTCACCAAAACCCGCAACGGCCGGGACGGCATTGCGGGGACCCAAGATGACGTTCCCATCTCCAATCTGCAGACTTTTCAGGGCGAATTGGGGATCAGCGATCTCGCCATGAAGACCCTCGGCGGACAGATTTCCCTCACCGATCCCAACCGCCGGGTGGAAAGCGTCGGCCAGGCGGAAGGCACCCAGGTCACGATTTCAGTCGTGACGCGGCTCAATAGTTCCCCCATACAATACTTTCTATGGTCAGAACAGTAAAAACCAAAGCAGCGCGTTCCTTGGCCAAGGGCCAGCGCGCCGTCCTTCTGCCCGGCTCCACGGAGGCCGAGCCCTGGGGACTTTGGGTGCTGGGCGGAAAGACATCCGCGCGGCTCGTACAGATCTGCCCATCGCCCCTCGACAACCGTCTGCGGAAAAATACCACGCTGGCCCTGCCCGTCTCACAGGTCCTTTGTCTCCCTCTCTGGCTCAATGAGACCGATACGAAGCAATTTGCCGGAATCATCCCGCTGCAACTCGAACTGCGCGGCCTGCAGCCCCGCGGCGCCGAGCCGGCCGTTTTCGACTGGACCGTCGTCGCCCAGGAAGGGACCCGGACGCTTGTCATGGTCGGCGTGCTGCCTGCCACCTTGTCGCCCGATATCCATGCCGAAGCCTACGAAGCCTTCGATCTCTCGGCCCGTTATCTTCCGTTTCCCGAGAACACGCTGACCATCTGGCGCGAACACGATCGCCTCGCCATCGCGATCACTCGCGGGCCCAGCCTCGTTTATTACCAGGCCCTGACCGAAACCCAAATCACCCCCCGCGTCATCCAGGATTTAAGCTGCGCGCAGGCGACCCTCGCCATGCAGGACATTTTGGTGCCTCTGCAAAAGGTGATGCTCTGGACCGAGATCAGCCCCGAGGAACTCGCCACGCTTCAGGACGCCCTGCCGCTTTCCATCGAACAGGAGGAATGCCCGCCTCCACGGCCGCCCGCGCAAACCTGGAAATTGACCCCATCGGTTGTCCACGAGGCCCAGCGCAGCCGCGAGAGCCAGCGTTGGCAAAGGCGCGCCCTGGTGGTCTTCCTTCTGGTTTACCTGCTCGCGGTCGCCTGGATGGTCTCGCGCTACGTCATGACCTCTCTGCACGTGGACGAACTGGGCAAATGGCAGTCCGAGCACTCGCAGGCTCTCGCCCTCTTCCAGGACAGCCGGGCGGCGTGGAAGGAACTCGGGCCCGTGGTCGACACCGGCAATTATCCCCTGGAATTGCTTCTCCATGCCTCCCAATCCATCCCGGCCGATCAGCTTCACCTGACTCTTTTCGAGGCGGGCAACAACCAGTTGCGCCTCCAGGGTGAAGCCAAGAATGTCGCGGGCGCCTTTCAATTTTTGAACAAACTCAAAAGCGATCCCTCTTTTTCGGCCTACACACTGGACATGGCTAACCCGACACCGCTGCCCAACGACCTGGCGAAATTCCAAATTGAAGGAACCCGTGCGAGTAACTAAAAACGAACGCATCCTGATTACGGTCCTGGTCGCGATGCTTTTCGTGGCCGGAAACTTCTTCGGCTATCGCTGGCTCGCGCAAAAGCAATCGGCCCTGCAACTGAAGGAAGCGCAATTGCGGGCCGACCAGGCCGAAGCCCAGGTCGATCTGCAGCAGTCCGACCTCTGGGCCCAGCGCAAGGCGTGGGTCAACGAGCACGAACCGCCCCTCGGCGACGAAGGCGACGCCAAGGCGCAGGTCCTGAACTATGTGGTCAAGGGTGCCCACGACAACAAACTCGAAGTCACCGAGCAAAGCCTCGGCGATGTGCAGCACGGCGCGGCCGGGACGCGCATCAACGTGTCGGTCAAGGTCAAGGGCTCGATGCAGGACCTCTGCAAGTGGCTGACCGACCTCCAGAAGCCGGACCAGTTTTACGCCATTTCGTCCTTTTCCTTAAAGGCCGATCAGGACCAGAAGTCGATGGTCGGCACGCTCCAGATTGCCCGTTATTTCAAAGGAGGTTCATGATGAAAAGGTCTCTTCTTCTTGTTTGCGCTGGACTCGTGGCCCTGGCTTTAAAACCGGTCTTCGCGGATGAACCGGCCGTGCCCGGCGAAGGCTTCTCCGCCTCCCGCTACGAGGTCCTCTGGACCAAGTCCCCCTTTGCCGTGGCCACGGCTGAAGCGGTCCAGGAGTCGCCCGACTATATCCTCGTCGGCATTGCCGAATTTGACGGCATTTCCTATGCGAGTCTGATCGAACGGCAGCCTCCGCAGGATCACTTTCTTGTTTCAACCGATAAACCGACCCAGGGCATGACCCTGACCTCCATCACCCGCGGCCAGAACGGTTCGGACACCTATGCCGTGGTGCAAAAGGACGGCCAGCCAATCACGCTCAAGCTGGAACAGGCTCCCGCCCCCACCGCCCCCGTCGGGATGCCGGGCTCGATGGGTAACATGCCCAACGTCATGGCGCCGCAACTGCAAATGCCCGGCGCCTCGCCCGTGATCGCGCCGTCGACCCGGCCCCTGATCCGGTTTCACCGCCCCCCCATCCATCTTCCGCCCATGCCCACGCAGCAACAACCGCCCCCGCAGACCCAGGCGGCACCCAACCCACCCCAATGAGAGCCCCCCCGCTGAAGGCTTCCTTCCGGGCGCCAAATATGCCATCCTCCCTCCACCGAGCCCCCAACATGGTCCCAACCTTCTCCCCTTTTAGACGATTATTCGTCGTCGCAGCACTCGTGGTCCTACCCGGGGCCGGCCCTCTTTCCGTCCATGCCCAGGATACCGGCCCAATCCTGTCAAACTCGGGTGGGTCAGGCTCTTCCAGCTATCAAAACGCTCCGGTGAACACGATCCTGGACTTGTACGAACAGCTTTCCGGCAAGCACCTGATTCGCGACGCCAACCTGAGCTCCGCCTTTATCAGCATCAACGCCAGCGGCCTGAGCAAGACCGAAATGATGAAGATGATCGAGGCGACCCTCCTACTCAATGGAGTCGCGATCGTTCCCATCGACGACCATAATGCCAAGGTCATTACGGTCGGTACCAACAAAAATCCCCGCAGTGAGGGGGTGAAGATTTTCGCCAACGCCGTCGACCTGCCGACCGACGATGGGATCGTCAGCTATTACATGCCGCTCAATTATATCAATCCCCAGGAAGCGGTCGGTATTTTCAGCAACGTCGCGCCTTTCCATCCCGGTTACGGGGCCTACACCCCGGCTCCCTCCGCCCAAGCGGTCATCCTCACCGAAAACGTCAGCGTAATCCGCCAGTTGATCGCCCTGAAGGAACTCATCGACGTGCCCCCCGCAAAAGTCACCACCGAATTCATCCAGCTCAACCGCGCCGACGCGGAAAAAGTGGCCGACATCATGAACAAAATGCTGGGACTCGGCCCGACGGGCGCGCCCATTGCTCCGGCCGGTCCGGGCGGACCCGTCCTCGTTCCGGCCAGTCTTGGCACCGGCGAACCGCTCTCCAACGAAAAAAACCTGATCTCCGGCTCCGCCACCATTCTACCCGATCCCCGGTCAAACCGCCTGATTGTCACCACGCGCCCGGTCAACCTGCCTTTCCTGGAACAGATGGTCAGCCAGCTGGACCAGCCCGACATCTTCATGGTGCCGCAACGCCGCCCGCTCAAATACGTCCTGGCCCAGGACATCCTGCCCGCCCTTGAGGCTGCGCTTGCCCAGGGGAAAGACGAAGAGGACCAGGCGAAGAAGGACGCGACCAGCGCCCGCACCAATACGCCCGGTCAGGCGCCCGGATCGTCCGCCGCGGCCCCCGCCGCCAACCCCGGCGCCGGCGGTTCCGGCGGGACGGGTTCCGTCAGCGCCATCACTCCCCCGCTTCAGGCCCCGGCCGAGGATAACGCGCCCACTGTGCTCATCATCGGGAAAACGAGGTTGATGGCCGATAATCGCGCCAACTCGATCATCGTCTTCGGTTCACCCGATATTGTCTCGCGCGTCTTCGACATGATCGACCAGTTGGACCGCAAGCCCCTGCAGGTCTCCCTCGCCACCGTCATCGGCGAGCTGACCGTCAAGGAAGGCTTCGAATTCGGCATCGATATTTTGCAGAAATTCCAAAGAGTCGGCCAGGGCGGCCTTTCGACCAGCAACCTCAATTCGAGCGCGGCCACGGGCTCCGCCCATTTTCCGGAGCCGAGCTCCCTGACCAGCTCGATGGGTTTTCCCGTCCTCTCCGGCCTCAATCTCTACGGCGCGATCGGCTCGACCCTCGATGCTTATGTGCGCGCGCTCGAAACGACCGACCGCTTCAAGATCATTTCCCATCCCAGCGTCTTCACCACCAATAACAAACTGGCCGTCATTGCTTCGGGCAGCCAGGTCCCCGTCCCGAGCAGCACGACCTCCGGCTTCACCGGCTCCACGACCGACAATGGCCTGACTACTACCTCCAGCATCGCCTATGAGGACGTGCTGTTGCAATTGGACATCATTCCGCTGATCAACGCCAATCGCGAGGTCACGCTGAAAATCCGCCAGACCAACAACAGCCTCGGGGCGAACGTCGACATCAGCGGCAACGAGGTCCCGATCATCAACACCCAGGAAATCAACACGGAGGTGACCGTGCCCGACAAATCGACCGTGGTCATCGGCGGACTCATCACCGACAACACCACGCGCGACACCAGCGGCGTGCCGTGGCTGAGCGATATTCCGCTGCTCGGTTATCTCTTCAAGGACACCGCGAAAACCAAGGAACGCGACGAGCTGATCATCATGATCCAGCCCTCAGTGATCGAGACCGACGCCGACCTGATCGCGGTAAACGAAGCCGAGAAGCAGCGCACGATCCTTGGCCGCGAGGCGGTCGAAGCGGCCACCGGGGTCACTCAAACGTCGGGCGAAGCCGTCGTGCCGCCAGCCCCCCAAATGAATGTCCAATCAGTGACGATTCGTTCCGCGGCCTACAATTCGAAAGCCGGTTCCTCGACCAAAACGACCACGACCACCACGACGACCGTCGTGCCTGTTCCCACCAGCGTCATGACACCACTCGGTCCCACCACGCCGACCGGCCCCGTCCCGGCCTTTTCTTCTCCCGCCCCCGATGTCGGCAATGGCCAGATGCCGAAGGTCAATCCGCCCGTTCCACCCGTCCCGCCGGCTGCGATGCCTTAAGAGACCACAAGGTTTCAAAGTCTAGAACTGGAAACGCTTAGTGATGCTGGCCCTGGAGGCCGTGCATGGCCACGAAGATACCCGACAACATCGACCACGCGATCAGCAGGACCATGAGGCCCAACCCCGCAATGATGATCAGCGGCACGATCGACATGATGCGGTCGATCCGCATTTGAATCTGCTTCTCGTACCGCTCGCCCACTTTCTCCAGGGTCAATCCGAGATCGCCGGTCTGTTCGCCGACCTTCACCAAGTCCCTCAAGTTGGCCGGAAAATGACCGACCGATTTCATGGCGCGGGTCAGGGAAGCACCCTCGCCCACCAGATCGGTGATGCGCAGCAAAAGAGACCGGTAAAAAACGTTGCCCGTGGCTCCACCGGCCAGCTTGAGGGCGGTCAGCAGGGGCAAACCATTTTGCAGCAAGTTCGCCATCGTCTGGCAAAACTGCGCATAGAATGACGCGCTCAGGAGCGATCCGAGCAGCGGAATCCTCAGCTTGGTCTCGTCCCACCAGCGCCGGCCCGCCGGCTGGCCGGTGTAAAAAAGAAAACTTGCCACCATGATCCCCAGCGCGGCGGCCGCAAACAATCCGTAGCGATGCGTCATGGTGCTCATCTGGATCAGGAGATAGGTCGGCAACGGCATCGAACCGCCCGTCTTGGCGAATAGCTTCGTCATTTGCGGGACCAGGTAGGTCATGAAAACAACCATCGCCCCCGTGCCCGCCAGGACGAGCGCCGCGGGATAGATCAGCGCCAGCTTCACCCGGCCGCGCAAATCCTGCATCGCGACCAGATGGACCGCCTGCCGCCGCAGCAACGGCGCCAGCGCGCCGCTCACCTCCCCGGCCGCGACCAGGTTGCAGTAGAGCTCGTCGAAATCGGGCGACGCCACTTTCAACGCCTCGGAAAAGCTGGTACCGTCGCGCACTTTTTCCCGCAGGAAAGTCGAGACATCCTTGACCGGCGAACGCTCCTCCCGCTTTTCCATCAGTTGCAGCGCCGGCTCGAGTTGCAGGCCCGAGTTGAGAAAATCGGCCAGTTCGTCCGTGAACAAAATCACCTGCGGGTTCGACAACCGGATGCTCGCGAAATGGTTCGTCTCGCGGCGGACCTTCCCGGCCGCGGCCGATTGCCCGCGCATCGCCTTCGGCGCAAGCACGACGGCATCTGCCTTGGCCACCAGCGTCAGCGGCTGGATCCGATCCATGGCCAGGCGGCGCAACGCCTCGGAACGGCTGGCCGCTTCCAGTTCTCCCGCGCGCCGTTCCCCCTGATCTCCCGTTCCCTGGTAAGCGAAGACAGCCATAAGGTCAGCGCATTACTCGTCGAGCACATCGACATCGGTCGCCGCGGTCACGCGCACGACTTCCTCCACCGTGGTCGCACCGGCGATGACCCGGTTCCAGCCGTCCTGCCGCAGCGGAATCATCCCTTCCTGCAGCGCCTTCGTACGCAAAGCCTCGCCCGATTTGCCCTGCGAAATCAGCTCCTGCATGGCGGGTGTGACCATGCAAATTTCGAACAGCGCGGCCCGTCCCTGGTAGCCGGTCTGGCGGCACTCGTCGCAGCCTTTCGCCTGCATGACGCGCGAAGCGTGGGCCATCGGAAATCCGGCCTGTTCCAGAAACGCCTTCGAGTGATGCGCCGGTCCCTTGCAATGAGGACACAGCATGCGCACGAGCCGCTGAGCCAGGAACGCCCGCACCGACGAGGCGACCAAAAAGGGCTGCACGCCCATGTCGACCAGGCGGGTGATGCCGCCGATGGCGTCGTTGGTGTGGAGCGTGCTGAAGACAAGGTGGCCAGTCAGCGCCGCGCGGATCGCGATTTCCGACGTTTCAAAGTCGCGCATTTCCCCGATCATGATCACGTTCGGGTCGCCGCGCAAAATACTCCGCAGCGCCGTCGCAAAGGTGAGATTGATCTCCGGCTTGACCGCGATCTGCATCACGCCCGAGAGCTTGTGCTCCACCGGGTCTTCCACCGTCACGATGCGCCGCTCCATCGTGTTGAGCATCGAAAGAAAGGTGTAGAGCGACGTGCTCTTGCCGCAACCGGTCGGGCCGGTCAGCAGGATGATGCCGTTGGGCTGGGAGATCAGGTCGCGGATTTTGCGCTCGGCCACGGGCGAAAGGCCCAGCAGCGAAAAATCGAACTTGTTGCGCGCGAGCAACCGCAGGCTGATGCTCTCGCCGCTCACGGTCGGGATCGTCGCCACGCGCACGTCGATCGGCTGTCCCTCCATTTCGAGGTTGATGCGCCCGTCCTGCGGCATCCGACGCTCGGCGATGTCGAGATTCGCCATGATCTTGATGCGCGAAATCACGCTCGCCTGCAGCATCTTGATCTTCGAGGGAACCGGGACCTCGACCAGCACGCCGTCGATGCGGTACCGGATGCGCAGGTCGTTCTCCAGCGGTTCCACGTGAATATCGGTCGCCCGTTCATCGAGGGCGGCGCGCATGATCTGGTTCACAAAACTGACCACGGTCGCTTCCGGGTCCTCTTCATCGAGAACGTTGACCTCCTGCTTCAAATCGAAGGTCGCATCATCGACCTCGCGCCCTTCCAGAATCGCCTCGAACGTCTCCGCGCCCACGCCGTAACCGGTGCGCAACGCCGCCAGGATGGCCCGGCGCGTGGCCACGCACCAATTCACCGGCTCCTTGATTTCCTGGGCGATCACCTGCCGCGCGGTCAGGTTGAACGGATCGTAGGTCAGCAGGTAAAGGTCGTTATCGTTGAGTCGCACGGGATAAAGATGATAGCGAAGCGCCAGCCGCGCCGGAAATTGCTGCCGCAATTTTTCATCCATGGGCGGCAGGACGTTTTCCCACCAGGGCAGGCCGAACTCGGCGCAGACTTCGCGCAAAAATTCGTGCTCGGCCACCAATTGCTTCTCCAGCAACGCGCCGATGGTCGAGGTCTGCTGGGCCAGGCTGGCGTCAATGGTATCGGCAATCATCGTCTCGTCGCCGAGACGCGATTCCAGGGCCAGGGTTTTGAGCACAGCGCCAGACACACCGGGACTCTACGCTTTCCGGGGCCTTATTCACAGCTTATTCACATCCCTTTCGCCTCTCCCGGCCCCTCCCGCCGTTACATTTTTGCAAGCGTCAGCCTATCTGAACCGGAAACTCCGTGATACGTTAGAGGTCGATCCATCCAGAAAAGCCGCCATGAGCAAACATCATCATCATCCCCACGAAGGACACCACAGCGGCCCGCCAACCGGCTCCAATCGAAAGCCGCTTCATCACAGCCTCTTTTTTTGGGTCGCCGGTTTCTTCATTTTAATTGCGCTGCTCGGCTTTATCTTTTCCGGAAACCTCGCCTGGCAACCGGCCCCTTCTTCACCGCAACCTGCGCCATCCATCGGCGGCGCAAAATAAACCGGAGGAAACAAATCGTATGAACACGAAAGAATTGATCCAAACGGTCCAGGCGTTGATGGCGGGCGACAAAGGCCTGCTGGCCATGGATGAAAGCATTCCCACCTGCCACAAACGATTCGCCGCGCTCGGAATTCCCCAGACCGAGGAAGCTCGGCGCGCCTACCGCGAACTGATCGTGACCACGCCCGGTCTCGGCGAATCGATCAGCGGCGCGATCCTCTTCGACGAAACCATCCGCCAAAAAACGAAGGACGAGAGATTATTCGTCGACGTCCTCAATCAGGCGGGAATCATCCCCGGCATCAAAGTGGACGAGGGTGCGAAGGCGCTGGCTGGTTTTCCTGGCGAGAAGGTGACCGAAGGCCTCGACGGATTGCGCGGACGGCTCGCCGCCTATTTTCAGCTCGGCGCCCGTTTCGCCAAATGGCGCGCGGTCATCGCCATCGGCGACGGCCTTCCCACCCAGGGTTGCCTGGAAGCCAATGTCCACGCCCTCGCCCGTTACGCGGCGCTCTGCCAGGAGGCCGGATTGGTTCCCATCGTCGAACCTGAAGTGCTCATGGACGGGACTCATACCCTGGAGCGTTGCGCCGAGGTGACCGAAGACGCGCTCGTGCTGCTTTTTGGCCAGCTCTTCACCCAGCGCGTCGATCTCCGCTACACCCTCCTGAAGCCCGGCATGGTCCTCCCCGGAAAGGACTGCCCGAAGCAGGAGAGCGTGGAGGCCGTGGCCGAGGCGACCGTGAAATGCCTCTTGCATGCCGTTCCCGCCGCGCTGCCCGGGGTCGCATTTCTTTCCGGAGGCCAGCCCGCCGAGTTGGCCACAGCCCGGCTCAACGCGATGAACGCCGGCTTCAAGTCGAAGATGCCGTGGGCCCTGACTTTTTCCTTTTCCCGCGCCATCCAGCAACCGGCCCTCGAAATCTGGGCGGGCAAGGACGAAAACGTCGCCGCCGCGCAAAAGGCTCTTTATCACCGCGCCAGGTGCAACAGCGCCGCCCGCCGCGGCGACTATACGCCCGCGATGGAAAAAAGTTGAAGCAGGCAGCCGCACTTTGACCCGGCCGGCATGATCGATTCCTTGCTTGACGGAAGCGTTCAACTACCCCATTACAAGTGGGTACATCAGCCATCACCACTACAGGTAGTGGCAATCTCTTTCTCCGCATCGTAAGCTCTTCAAGCCAAAAAAACAAGTCATGGAAGCGGCGGAATCTCCACTCGACGTTTTGGCAGCGGAACCGCCTTGCCTGAATTCCCAGGAGCAATGTCCCTGGTGCGGTGGCGACAATCAGTGCCGCCTCGCCAAGGGGCATCTCTACAAGGGCCCTTGCTGGTGCCACGAAATCACGGTGCCGAATCATATCCTGGGCAGGCTGGCCGCGGAGCGCATCGAGCCCGGCTGTCTTTGCCGGCCCTGCCTTGAGACGATCGCCCGCATCTCGCATCAGCTCGACGACGTTGAAGCCGTTCTCGATGAGGCGCGCCGGGCGATCTCCACGCAGCACGATTTCTATCTGGACGAGGGCGGGAACAGTGTCTTCACCGCACGCCACCATCTCGAGCGGGGAACGTGCTGCGCGAACGGCTGCCGTCACTGCCCCTACTAGTGTCCGGGAAAGACCGGTCTCCGCGCTCGTCCGATTTTACTTCCTTGCGATCGCGACCTTCCCCGTACGGGTGAGATCGAGAATGCCGAAAGTCTCCATCAGCAGGATGAATTTCGTCACCTTCGATTCATTGCCGGTGATCTCAATGGAGAGATTCCTCGGCTGCACATCGACGATCTTGGCGCGGAAAATATCGCAAATCTGCATCACCTCGGCGCGGGCCTTAGCGTCCACCTTGATCTTGAGCAGCACCAGTTCCCGGTCGACATACTCGCCCTCGTGAAAATCCTTCACCTCGATCACGTCGACCAGCTTGTTGAGTTGGCGCGTGACCTGGTCCAGCACGCGGTCGTCGCCCACGACCACGATGGTCATGCGCGAGGTGTCGGGACGATGGGTTGGGCCGACGTTGAGCGTCTCGATGTTGAATCCGCGCCCGCTGAACAGACCGGCGATGCGCGTCAAAACGCCGAAACGATTTTCGACCAGGACGGTAATGGTGTGACGCATAGCCCGCCATCAAAGGAAAACGAGGCGGCGCGGTCAATGCCCGAGTTTAGGTTTCTGAGGTAGCCGTCGCGGGCCCCGCGAGAGTCAGCGGCGGATCTGCAAAGGAAAACAGGCGCTAATCCGAAGATCAGCGCCTGTTACCAAGGAGGAGAATGAATGAAACTTACATAAGGATAGACCCGCCAGCCGGCTCTCTGTTCAAAGAAAAATGGAAACTTTTCGGCCCAGCCACGAGACTGGACCGTAAACCCTTAGACATTAACGGCATCGGGCTGCCGAATCAGACGGTCCAGATCGCGCATTTTGAAGTCGGGAAAGGGAAACGACTTCTCCCAGTGCGAAATGACCCGGCTCAGGCCGCAGCTCAAAAGGTTGAAGCGCCAGCGGATCGATTGCACCAAGTAGGGATTGAAGCTGTAAAAGCCGAGAAACTTTTTGTCCTCGAATTTCTCCGCCCGGTTGACCTGCTTGCAAAGCAGAACGGCACGGGTGTGTTCGCTGTCGAAAAGGACCAGCCAGTAACGAAGCAACCGCTGCTCGTCGGCCTGGATGAAATCGACCTTGCCACATTTTTGCGGCACCTTGCCGCAACCCCAGACCCGCACCGCATCGAGGTCCTCGGCCAGCCCGATGTAGCGATTTTTATGTGGCAGAAAATTTTTGAAATCCTGGAACGTGGCGATCAGCTCACCCTGCCGCTCCTCGGCCGCAATGTCCTCGATGGCATGGCTGATGGCCAGCATCGCCGCCGAATCCATCACGTGATGGAGGTCGCTGTCGGGAATCGTCACCAGGTCGCCGAGCCGCACCTTCTCGCGAGAGCGTCCGTGGTGGACGCACACGGCCTTGGAGCACCTCTTGAAATGATGGTGATAGGGCTTGAGCTTGGCTTTGAACCGTTTGGTGGTCGTCTTCTCGCAATGCGTTTTTGCTAACATAACAAAACTTTGTGATCCGGTAAGTAAGCCTAATTGACGATCCCAGCAACACCTTTTTTCGCCATCTCCGCTTTTGCTGCGAAAGATGTGGCGAGGAAATCCAATCGTACTCGCGAAAAGAAGACGCTAGAAACAAAAAATGCCGGATGACTTTTACAATGATTTCGATCGGGAGCTGCTGGTCGATCGAGTCAATTACAAACGAACTGCGGATTATCGAAGCGTTTTTCAGACAGACCGCGATCGTATCATGTTTAGTCCGGCATTTCGTCGGCTCCAAGCCAAGACGCAGGTTTTTCAGGCGGGTGAGTACGATTTTTACCGGACACGACTGACCCATTCGCTGGAGGTGTCCCGAATCGCTGAGTCCATTTCAATCTGGCTCAGACGAGCTTACCCCGAAGTAAAGGTTGACCTCCATCTTCTGGAAGCTATTTCGCTCGCCCACGACATCGGCCATCCTCCGTTTGGCCATGCCGGTGAAAGGGTTCTGAATCAATTGATGACTCGTTACGGCGGTTTCGAGGGCAATGCCCAAACCTTGCGTATCTTGACGCAGACCATCTACGACCGAACCAACGAACGAGGAGGGATGAGCCCCACTCGGGCGCTGCTCGACGGCGTTCTCAAATACAAGCGTCTTCACTTTCAGAGAGGGAAGGACACCAACCACTTTCTCTACGACAATCAGGCTAAAATCCTTGAATTCTGCTTTGAAACCAAAAATCTTTCTTCGAAAATTGGAGCGAGCCAGCTAAACAAATTTCGGAGTTTGGAATGTCAGCTCATGGATAAAGCCGATGACATTGCGTACTCGTGTTTCGATATTGTGGACGGATGGAAGGCGCGCTTTCTGAATCCCGAAAAACTTGAGGAATGGCTCGCGGAAAAGGATAAAGACACCGACTCGGCGAAACGACCGACCGACGTCCAGCGAAAGCAGTTGCGCGAACTACAGGAATTGATGGTGAAAGGCTCTCTTCAACCCGAAATGAATGTCTTGATTGGCAAATTGATAGAGAGCATCTCCTTGGTGAAGCAAACGAATTTCATGACGCAGAGAACGCGCCGCTACGGCTATAAAGTAGTAATGGAGCCTCAAGCCGATTCTCGTATCGCTCTGCATAAATCCCTCTGCAAGGAAATGATATTTGGTTCAAGCGCACTGCAGCAAATCGAATTCAAGGGAGGCCAGATTCTCAAATCACTGGCGGACACGCTGTTCGGGAACTACTTCAGCAAACAACCGAAGGTGTTGGTTTCCCGCGATGTCCATCGCAGTGTGATCAATACCAGCGGAAAAGCTAATAAAGCCCGCCTATTGTGCGACCATCTCTCCGGCATGACCGACGCCTACGCGCTGCGCAGTTACAAACGCCTGCTCGATCCCGATTACGGCTCCATCTCCGAATTGATCTAGACGCTTTCTATGCTTTCCCCCTTCATTGTCGTCCCGACCTATCATGAGCGCGACAACCTGCCGCGCTTCACCTGGCGTCTCTGGCATGCCGTGCCCGACGCGCGCCTCCTTCTGGTCGACGACGCCTCCGGGGACGGCACGCCCGAGTGGGTGCGGGCCCATCCCAAATATGGCCGCAATCTTTTCCTCCTCGAGCGCGCGGGCAAGCTCGGACTCGGCTCCGCCTATCTCGCCGGTTTTGAATGGGTCATCCAGCGCCATGCCGCCGAACCGTGCTGCGCGGTCGTCCAGATGGACGCCGATTTGTCCCACAACCCTGACGTCGTGCCCGATTTTCTCAAGGCCGTGGAAGAGGGCGCCGACCTCGTCCTCGCCACCCGTTACCGCCAGGGCGTCCGCGTGACCAACTGGCCGCTCCATCGCCTGCTGCTCAGCCTCGGCGCGAGCAAGTACGTGAAATGGATCACCGGCATGCCCTTCACCGATCCGACCGGCGGCTTCAAGGCCTTCCGCCCGGACAAGCTGGCCACCCTCGATCTCGCCCGGGTCCGTTCCGACGGCTACGCCTTCCAGATCGAGATCACCTACATGGCGTGGCGGCTCGGCTGGAAGATTGAGGAAGTCCCCATCGTCTTCGAGGACCGGTACGCGGGCGTCTCGAAGATGTCGCATCGCATCGTGCGCGAGGCCGTCTGGCGCGTGCCGTGGCTCGCTCTTCGGGGAGAGGTCGCCCCGCGCTCGGTCGCATCGAACGGGGATTTGCGTCCATGAGCCTGACGACGGTCGCCGCGGTCATCCAGCCGGACGAGACTCTCATCAATCTTCCGCCCTCGCGTCCGGAACGGTTCCAGCGCTCCGATTTCATCGCCGCGGGCCTCGTCTTTCTCATCACCCTCGGCGTCTATGTCGCCACCCTAGCCCCGAACGTCACGTTGGAAGACTCGGGCGAATTGATCACCGCCGCCGCCAAGTTCGGCGTCGGTCATCCCCCCGGTTATCCGCTCTGGACCATGTCGGGCTTTCTCCTTTCCCACCTCCTGCCGTTCGGCGGGCTCGCCTGGCGGATCAACCTCCTCTGCGCGCTTTTCGGAGGCGCCTCCAACGCGGTGCTGACACTCCTCGCCTGCCATTCGGGACGCTGGCTCCTGCAACGCTGGACCGATCCGCCCCATCAGGCGGCCGTCCGTCCCTACGTCTTTTACATCGGGCTCCTCGTCGGCCTCGTCATCGGCTTCAGCGACGTCATGTGGAGCCAGGCCGTCATCTCCGCCGTCCACGGAACGCTCAACGCGCTCTTCGTCAACCTGACCCTGCTCCTCTTTTATCTCTGGATGCTCGAGCCCAAAAAATCGCACCGGCTCGTGCTCGCCGTCTTCGTCTTCTCCCTTGGCCTGACCAACCACCACACCCTCGTCCAGATCATCCCCGCCTTTCTGCTCGCGGCCTTCCTCGTCCGCGCCGGAAAATTCTGGTCGGTTCTCTTCGCGGTCAATCTCTTCAGCCTTTCGATCCTGGTCTACATCAGCTGGCTCTCGGGCGACGACCAGCTCCATCGCATCAGCGAAGCCATGGCCAAGCTCATCTTCGGACTCACCGCGGTCGTCTCCTTCTTTTATCTCAAGGAATTCCGCCTGCGCCTCTTTCTGACCGGCGCGCTGACCGCCGTCGCCATCTTCGCCTACGGCCATTATCTCTTCAGTCCCAGCGAGGATAATACTCTCCGCTACACCACCTCCGCGCCCCATTTCTGGCTCTGGGGCAGCTTCGTTCATCCCGGCTGGCTGCAAATCAGCTCCGGCTTTGGGTTTTTCATGCTGGCCTTCGCGGCGGTAGCGCTCGGACTTCTCTTCACCTCGCAATTGGACCGCCGTTTGATCATCGGTGTTTTCGTCGTCGGCTGGGTCGGCCTGGTTCCTTATTCGTACGAAAGCTTCGCCTCCAGCACTCATCCGCCGATGAACTGGGGCTACGCCAAGGAACGAAGCGGTTTCTACTACGAAGTCAGCCGCGAACAATATCCCAAAAGCCTGCCCACCCTGATCAAGATGACCTTCGGCAAGCTCATCGGCGTGGTGCCTCGGGACGCCCAGCTCGACACCACCATCGGTCTGCCCGATTACTGGGGCCGGCTGGTCAAGACGTTCTATTATTACGGCGATAATCTTCAGCAAAACTTCACCGTCCCGCTGATCTTCCTGACCCTGGCCATTGTCTTTTACATCCGCCGTTCCGACCGCCCGCAGATCAACTGGTTCCTCTTTCTCGGCGCCGCCTTTTTCCTGCTCGGCTTCATGCTTTTGATCATCGCTCCGCAGGAGGGTTTCGATTTCGAGCGCAATCTCCAGTACAAGGTCTTTCACCTCCAGTCGCATTGCATTTTTGTCCTGCTCATGGGCTACGGCGCGCTCGCGCTCATGACCTATCTCCACGAACTGATGCCCGAGGTCCCGGCCAAAACCGGCGCGATCGGCTTCGGCCTGCCCGCCATCTTTCTCTCCCTCCTGCCGCTCTGGAGCAACTTCGACGGCTGCAGCCAGGCAGGCCATTGGTTCGGCTACGACTATGGCGCCGACATGATGCGGCCGATGGACAAAAACGCCGTCTACTTCGGAGGCTCCGACCCGGGCCGCTTCGTGCCGACCTTCATGGCCTTCGTCGAAAGCCAGCAGGATAATCGCTGGAAGCGCGACCCCGATTTCGACCGCCGGGATGTCACCGTCATCACCCAGAACGCGCTTTGCGACACCTACTACACCCAATACATCTACGACCAGTACGATCCCCGCCCGCGTCCCATCAAGTGGACCCCCTTCGAGCGCTGGCTCGGGCGCGATCGCGCCTACCCGGAAAAGCCGGTCACCTGCGTCAGCCCGGACGAGTTGTACGCCTGCTGGGAGGAATACAAGGCCCTGCCCGAGGTGGCCGCCCGTCTGCAAAGCGGCGGTCAGGTCTTCCGCCCCGGCTCCAACGACGTCTTCGACATCAACGGCATCGTGGCGCAAAAAATCTTCGAGAAAAACAAGAAGGACCACACCTTTTACATCGAGCAAAGCGTCCCGATTCCGTGGATGTATCCCTACCTGCTGCCGGCGGGACTTATCTTCAAATTGAATCCCGAGCCGCTCAGCGTGCTGCCCGCCGCCGCCATCGTGGACGACCGCAAGTTCTGGGACGCCTATAGCCGGAAGCTCCTTTCCGACCCAAGATTCCGCATCGACAGCGACGCGATCCTGACCTTCGGCAAGCTCGCCTTCTGGCACGCCGATCTTTACCGCTCGCGACACCTCGTGACGGAGCAGGAATATTGGCTGCGAATGTCCCTGGCGCTCTGTCCGCAGCTCCAGGACTCGGTCAGCGCCCTCGCTCATCTCCTCTTCGACCAGCAGCGCTTCGACGAAGCCGTCGCGGTGGTGAAACAAGCCGAACTCGACGATCCCCGCGACGACGCCTATGGCCCGATCCTCGACTGGCTCACCGAGGCGCGCGTCTACAACCAGCGCGAAAAGGAGCTGCGCGCGCAACTGACCAAGTCACCCTACGATGTGCAGCTCAATCTCGATCTCGCCCGCCTTTTCCAGGCCGAAGGAAATTTCCCCGAGCTCAATGAACGGTTGCGCGTTGCCGCCGGGCTGACCAACTGGACCCATGATGCCATGGCCGAAATCATCCAATATTACGTCGACGAAGTTCACAACCCGAGCGCCGCGATCGCCTTCCTCGAGGCCCGCGCCAAGATCGATCCGAAGGCCGGCGAATTGATCTACAGCCTCGCCGCACTCGAGGCCACGGTCGGCCGCAAGGAGGACGCGCTCCACTATCTCACCCAGGCCGTGACGGTCGGCGGCACGAATGCCATGGGCTCGGCCCGGGTCGATCCGCGCTTTACCAGCCTGCGCGGCGATCCCCGCTTTCAGGCGCTCCTGGCGCCGCCCTCCACGAACAAGCCTCCCGCGACCAACGCTTCGCCCAATCTCCTGCCCAAACCGGTGAAGAAGTAACGCCCTTCCCAGCCCGCACTCGACAAGTTCCGGATGACGGGCATTTTATCATGATGAAAGAGCTCGAAGAAGGAAACGAGTTACGGCTCGATTTCACCAAGCTGCAAAAGGTCGCAAAATCGGGCCTGCCCGTTTTGCCCGTCGTGGTGCAGGACGCCGATTCGCGCGAGGTCCTTGTCGTGGCTTACTCGAATCAGCAGGCGCTGGAACATTCGCTAAAGACCGGCATCGCCACCTTTTGGAGCACGTCACGCAATGAACTCTGGATCAAGGGCGCGACCTCGGGCGACACGCTGCAAATCGTCGACATCCGTGTCAACTGCGAGCAGAACTCGCTTCTTTATCTCGTGCGGATGGTCGGCGGCGGCGTCTGCCACACCAAGGATGCCTCGGGCCACACCCGCAAGACCTGCTATTATCGCTCGCTCAAGGACGGAAAGCTGAGTTTCATGTAGCGGCGGTCTCCGACCGTCGCTGCCTTTCAATTCCCTCGTTCCCAAGTTGCACTTGGGAACGCACTTGTCGGAGCAACTTCGTTGCCTTCCCCCCTGGACGGCGGCGGCTGCCACGGAAGAACCGCTGACGACGGTCAGAGACAGATGTCACTCCGCCATCTCCTTTCCTAAGTTTCTACATGCTAACGCCTTATTACGTGAATAGCAAGACATGTTTGGTAAAAAATCGTTAGAAAATGCAACCGTTTGTTATGCGTTTAGGAGTACGGTTGTTATGCAGCAATGGAGGCCAATCAATCGAAGAATTGATATTGAAACCAATTCCGTAAGCCCTTATTTTCGAGGGGGTGTGACGGAGGTTCGCGCTTGATATTCAATTCGCTCGTGGTGAGCGTCGTCATGATAGGCGTGGTGAGTGACAATTGACAGTGAGAATAGGTGCTGGTCTCGTAGTTTGGGTTGCGATGTTTTTGTGTGCTTGTGTGTAATTTCCTGGTTCCTAGAGTGAAACATGTCGATCGTAAGTAAGAAAGTTTCCAACCTTATTGAAGCAGTAAGGCAGGAACGTTCTTTCCCCATCACAGAGACAGAGGCGCGCCAGTATCGCCTTGTCGGGAAAAAGACGGTCGCCATTATGCTGGAGCTTGGACTGATCAAACCGCCAGACAATGTTCCCCGTCTTCAACCCGCTCATCCCCTGCATCAATCCGATCCAGAATTGGCCTCATTGTTGGCTGTAGTGGGAGTTTGGACGACAAGCGATGCGGAAAAGGCAGTCAGGGGAAGACGGCTTCAGCCGAACCGGGGCCAGATTCCCAATCTCGGGAAAGCCCGGTACTCGGTCATCTTGCGTTGGATCAGGCAGGGCGGCGGCTGGGCGAGTAGGTGGCCGCGATGAAATTAAATCCCTACGCCACGCGCACATCGCTCATAAAAAGCATATCGACGCCAGGACAAAGCAAGTTTCATGGCGAACGGACGGCGCAAGACATGATCAGGAATCATTCGACGTCAATTTCAAGGGCATGCAGGTCGCCAAGGCCATCGCTCGAGACGTTCTCAACGCCTCCGATTCCGTTCTATTCGAGTCGCTGACTTCCTTTCAAAATCTCAAGCTGCTTCTGGAGCAAATCAAAAAAGTAATGCCGGGCGGCCTCGTGACCGCCCGCTATAAAGTTCGAGTCGCGGAGTAAGAGTTGCCCGCCATTGCGAGATCAAGTCCAGGCATGGGCGCAGCCTGTTTGAATTGGACGACCTTCTCTTCCCACTGCTTTTCGTAATATTCCAGCGGAAGCGTCACGATCTCCGCCTTATCGGAATTGGCCTGATGCACGGCCTTGCTGCCGTGGCCAAGATGCGCCATCGCTTCACGCAATGGCATGCCGTAGCTCTTGGCTCGAACGGCGACAAGCATCGTAACGACTCCCACCTTGTCTGCCATTTCTTTTTGTCGAACTGACTGCCAGCATCTTTCGTTGCAAAGTGAAGGTCTGACAGATGAAGAAGTGTAAGCATTGGGAAGGAGGAGCACGCTGTTGCTTGGCGCTAAGGTGACGTTCGCATTTAAGCCTATGGCTCGAAGAGATCAATCACTGCAATTCACTAAATCAAAAATTCGTGAGTTTTCACGTTAGTGTTACATGACGAAAACTCATATGGGCGATCATCAAATAGCCGAGCGTCCTAAGATCGTCCGACTCCTAGCAAGGTGGTATAGATGGGCTTAGGCTCATCAGAATAAGGATTTTTCAAGGAACGTCAGTTGCGCCAGGAGGTTGGTTCTTGAAGTCGCCTTCCTTTAAATTTGTGGTTAGTCGAAATACGCCTTCGTGGACATGTCGCTTCAGTTCGACTTGGATCATGAGCGTTTGGTTGGGTTCGAAGTAACGCTTGAGACTCGCAAACGTGCCTTCAAGTACAGCCTCTTCATAATGGGCAAATCCCTTATCCGGGCGGGCGGCAATTTTGACGCCGAACTTTCCATTTAACGCGGGGCTGTTCAACCCGTCGCTCATCTTGTCGTAATCGATATAATACGTCAGCTTTCCCGCATTGAGCTGGTTCCGCTGGCGATCCACGAAAAATCCCGGAGGCAGGTGATTGGCATCATAATCCGGTCCTGCTGTGAAGGTCACGTCGTAGTCCGTTAGCCGGTTCTGGCGGTCATCCACCAAACTGATGACCAGCATGCAGTAGCGATCGGTATAGAAATTGCGTTCGATGAGAAAGATGTCTTTCACGATCTCCTCATGCTCGGCTTCTTGCGTTGCCTTGGTGAGATCATCAAGCTCCCGGGCGAGCCGATCGTAAGCAGCGGCGCTACTCACCTGCAGACATCGGAGAGTCCAGAGTACAGTCGAGTGGGTGCCATCATCCTCTTCGCTTACACTGCCCATAATTCCCATCTTGCTTCCGGTATGCGAAAGTTTAGGAAGGACGCCCATGCACGTCTTGGGAGTTCGCTGGTCCTTAATGAGCTTAAGCGTGCCGTCCTGCTGGACGAGGCGAACTAGGCCGAAGTTCATGTTTGTGGCGCAAACCCGAACTACGCCATCGGATCCCGCTTCGTCCGTGTAGTTATTGAGATTGTCATACATTTTCCGGTCGATCCGCTGTCCAGTGAGAACGAATGGGTATAGGCCGTCCGGGACACAGTCGTATTCGAGCCAGGAGCTGTTCAGTTCCCACGACTGGTCACTGCCAAGTTCGAGCCAGTCAAGCACGCCTACCCCCGGTTCGACGCCCTCGGTGAAAAACTTCATGCGTGCGAGCCTGCCTTTTCCAAGCTGAGCCAACGCAGAACCATGGTTCGCAGGCGCCAACATGATTAAATGACTGAGCGGACATTTTGCCAAGTGCCCTTTGTAATAAAGGTCGATCCACTTGCGCGCCACGGGCCCTCCGGTTGAGTGGGTGATGCACGCGAAGCGTTCTCCCTTCTTTAACTTGGGCAGCACTTCATTAGCCAATGCCTGTTGCATTCCTCGCGCAATGTCGTCCACTTTCACCTCGTCGGCGAAACTAATGTATTTTGCGAGGTAGAGATGGGTGATCTGAAGGTCCAATTCAGGCGGCGCATTGACCGCTAGCGCCTGCGGGAGGCCCCCATAGGAATCTGTGCTTGTGACACTCCAGCCGTGAAGGAATACCAGGATCATGTTGTTACCTTTCGAGCAATGTTTGTTTGAGGGCTATGTTGGGTAGTCAGAAGTTTTGAGTGCGGCTCCAGCGGGTAAGCAAAGGTTCAAGCCCACAGTTCAGGTAGGATATGGTTCCGGATGGGAAAAAACTTTCATAATTAACGCGCGCGCCGTCACCGTGTTGAATGACTGTGATCACAGGATGCTTCTTCTTGGAACCAAACGCACGGGTGAACAACGCGCGGATGCCGACATCCTCATCAGGAAACGAATAGCCTACTATCGCCCAGTGATCGGCCTCCCGAAGAAGCTCCAAGGCACTCTTCCATATGGCAATCAAATTGGGTTCGCGCATCTCCCGCACGAAGGAAGGGGAAACGATTTGCGCCTCCAGTCTAGTCTCGCTGCAATGACATTGACTGGAGGAATTATTTGTTTTTTCCGCAGCGATCCACGCAATCGGGCCGAGCGGATTAATATAAAGATTTTCACAGAGCGGACATCTCAGCCAGTTAGTGGAGCCATGTAGCTTGAAGAGGGACACGAGAGGTGCCGTGGGCCGGGGATAGGTCTCTTCGTCACCGTTAGCCCCGTCGTCTGGTGAAACCCACCTAAAGCCAAAGTCAACTTTACTCGCCAAGTCTGGCAGCGACCAGCTATCGTCATCTCCCTTGACGTTCGCAATCTCCATGGCAGCCAGGTCGGTCACCATATCGTAATTGGTTGTAATCAGTCCAAGGCCTCCCGGAGGCCGGTGACTCATGCACCCTTTCAGCAAGCTGCAAAACTTGTTAAAGAGCTGCTCTTCCTTACCACTGAAGCCTAGATAGTCAGGTATAATCTCCAAGAGAGCTTGTTCCAGGAGTTGGCGGGCGACACGGGTATCGTCGAGGGATCTCCCGGGTAAAAGCGCCTGGCCGGTGGCCAGGGAGAAATCTAGCAGAGAAAGAACTCCTGTGACTAACGGGACATTCTTCTTCGAGACGCGCTTGCCAGGAAGCAGGTGATGAAGGAACTCATGCAAATCCTTGCGCGGGCGACGGCTTACAGCCTTGGATTTTTTGGAGGGCTTGTCTAGGATATTGCCACTGGCTAAACCTTGAAAGATTTCCAACATTAGGTCCCGGGTTAATGGATAGCCGAAGGTCTTGGAGGAGCCTGCTCCCAGAAAAAATGCGATCGGTTTTGTGGATTTGGTTCGGAATCGGCAAATTGTTTGGTCGATTTGCGCCTCTTGATCAGAGGTTAGCTTTTCCTGCGAAACTTTCTTTTTGGAGGAATTCATGGATGTGATTGTTAGGATTATGATTGGCGAAATCTGGCTACCACTCCATCAATGCGAGGCTAATCAAGTGCGCGGCATTCTCCAGAAACTCGTTGAGTTGTCCTCGCAGGCGCCGCTGGCGTTCTCCTGTTTCAACGCGCGGCCCACGTTCCGTGATACGGAACTGGTTATGGACGATCTGAATGTTAAAATTCCCCGCGTTAACGCCGTACGGGAGATGTCCGCGCGCGAGGTTCATGAGAAAACTGCGGTCCCAGTGTTGAAGATTATCGCAGAACAGGGCGAAGAAGGAGAAGGAGGAGGACCGCATTTTGGTGCGGAATTGCTTGGCGTCGCCCTTCATCTCGGAGGGATAGAGATTATGGATGAGTGTGGTATAGATGATCTCAGCAGCGTAGGCGTCGTCTTTGGGGGCGTTGAGCCGATATTCCGGATAAGAATTGCTGCCTCTCCGCAAAAGGGGTTTGAGGTGCATGGGTGCGCCTTGATGTAATTTCCCCAGGCCACCTTGGATAACGGCCATGAACAGGCCAGAAGCGATGCCGTGATCAATATAGCTGCGGACCTCGTTGCCCTTCACGTACCCCGGTCGATAGTTCTTCAGTGTGTCGACACTCCCCAGGCCGCGCTTCTGGATTAAGTCGGAGGCGAGTCTGCCAGCTTCACTGCTACCGAGTTTGACAACATCCGGTTTTGCTCCCTCCACGAAAGGAGGCGTATCTCCGAGGAGCTTAAGAATGGGATCTCTTAAGGCCCGGTAGTAGTAATAAAGGTCGCGCTTAAGCACGAGCTCGCCACGAATACTATCCGACAGGGCATCTTCCAGCCTTGCGGGCAACTTTGGACTTCTTAAAGTCATGGTTAATTCTTTGAGATACTCGCCCAGATTGATTTTTAAAAATTCGAAGTTGGGGTCCGCCTTCAATTCCAGAGCCCTCTCGGTTAGTTTTCCGTCGATAACCTCCCTAACGCGCCGGAGCACGGTGCCCTCTAGGCTTTCAAATTCCTTTCGGTTAAGATCCCAATGCAAATCGAAAGGATCTGGGATCTTGTCGAGAGTATCGAAATCAAGGACGTGGAACATCCGGCGATATACAGCAAACGCGTAATCGGTGAATCGGGCTCTCGGATCGGTTGGCCACTTGGGAATTTTTTTGGAGACGAACTCCACCACGAAGTCGCTAAAGTCCTTTTGAGGATAATCCACGCCGTCAGGCTTTGCAAAGACCGCTTGCTGGTATTTATCCAATAGCGTCCTGAAATCCTTGACGTAAAAGGTCAGCCGAAAGGCATTGGCTTGGGACTCTGGAATCGAGAGGCGAGCCACCCATTTTTCCACATCTTCAGATTTGGGGATCTCCGGATGACTCGGGAAGTGGCGAGTGCGTAGGAATGAATCGAGGGCAGGCTGTGGCGAGGCGCAGGGTTGTCCATCTGCGATGCTCTCGATGACGGGGATCAGGTTTTCACGTCCCAGTGTATCCTGGATCAAATGGACCAGGGAAAGGTCGCCTAAATCGGGTAATTTCTGCGCGTTCTGGTAGATGCCCAAATTTTCATGCAAACGTGCCGGATCGTTCTCGCTAAAGTTGAACTCGTCCGACCTTCTGGTCATCGGTCGAAGGTGATTAAGGATCTCCCCGAGATTTGCCCCTTCCTCTCCCACCAGCCATTCGATTGCCACCAATTGGGACAAAACATACAGCGCGCTATCCTTGGCGGCGTAGCGATAGCTATCCTTAAAGGGTGCGGTATATGGGCTCGCATCGTCGATCTGCGTTGACGCTTCCCAGGGATATCCAAGATCGTGGAAGAGTACGAAAGTGCGCCAGGCCTCGACGCATTTTCTCATGACGAATTGCCGATCATGGGACGCTCCCGTGGGAAAGGAGGATTTTATGTTTTCCGTCACCCACTTTTGCAGGGCCGGGTGATACCAGAAGGCGTAAAGTCCTATCAGGTAAAGGTGGACCAGATGGATGAAGTGATCGCGAGCGACGAATCCCCCTTCTCTCTTTTCGGCAATGTGACTTTCAAAATCCAGCAGGTTGATGATGAACTTATTCGGTGGGAAAAGTGGAGATTCGAACGCCAAGGCGAGGAGAATCGTCTTCGCCAGTTCCGCTTGGACTTGGGTTTCCTGGCATTCCAGGAATTCGACGAAGTTCGCCCCAGCTGGAAACATCGTGGGGACGAGCGTCCGAAAGGTGGAGTTGGTCGGAAACGGAAGTGAAGGCTTTTCAAAGAGCGCCTCTCGCAAAGTGGTAGAGATATTCGGCGTCATCGAAATTTTCCAGCATCGCCGTCACCACTCCAGGATGCTCAGAGATGTTCCTGCATCGATCCTCCCAAGGTCCTGCCGACCGGGGGATAGTACTTTCTCTTCAGGGCGTGATCGAACGTGATCAGTCCCTGCTGCGGCTTGGGGTGCATCTTGCTCTTCAGTTTTTTCAGGCGCCGAACGACGTCTCTCCGCAGCTCTGTAAGCTTGGTTTTGGCCTCCCTCACGGTGAGGCGGTTGCCCGAGACATGTTTTGCCAAGCCACGCATCGCTGCGATTCGATCAGGCGCCAATGTGGTCAGATTCGCCGTGGTCCAATAGGCAAAGCCTCCACGGATCGCATTGATGTAGGGGTGAGCGTCAAATCGAGTTTCAATTGAAGCATCCGCCCAGCCGGAACGGGGCACGAGAAACTTCGCTGCTCCGCCGTAGAGTCGCCGCAGGCCGAACGAATCCGCGGTCAGCGCGAAATTCCCGTTGTTTTCATCATCCCAATGCTCTGGAAGCTGCGCAGCGCGGCCATCGGCTTCTTTGCCTTCAGCCGCATAGGCCGCGAGTACCTTGAGGAGTTCAGCTTCCAACTGCTTCCGCTTGTCCTGCCTTCGATGAGCGGCCCGAACGCTTGCTGCCTTTTGGGCCAACCGTTTCTCCGTTCGTAAGATGCGTAATGGATTCTTTTGCTTGCGTTTTTTCTTTCCCATGTCAATTACCTCGATGACTTTTCGAGTTATGGCAGAGGAGGCGTGAACGTCAATTCAATACCAGCGAAAATCAATGGTTTCGCTGTTGAAATATCTCAACAAATGTGACACAACCAAAAAATGGCGGCGTTGGTGACCGGCTCCTCGTCAAGCTGCCTTCCTCAATTTGATCCTATCTGTCAAAAGCCTGTGCAACTTAGGTTTCGGCCAAATGAAAACCGGGGAGGCTTGGCCATTCAGACTGCAAACATTGTGGGGGATCGTAAAACTGCCTTCCTCCGTTCAAATGGATTCCGTTGGGAACAAAATCGTAGCCGGTGGAATGCGCCCGGATATGTGTAAATGCCGTGTTCTTCGCCGGCCATACTGCGCTACTGCCTTTTGCGTTGCAACTCTTCCCGTATCGTTTGAAAGCGCTGACCGCGAAAGCGGATGTAGTCGGCCAGTTCGCGGGAAAATTCCTGCTGGAGCCGGTAGGCATACTGGCGGGAAACGCCGTGCTCGCGGGCGCACCAGCCCGCCGACGGACGCTTGCAGGGCAGCATTTGAGGACAGACGCACAAGGTGACAACATCGGAACGCAAGCCCCGTTGCCTCGGCCCGCCCTGGCCTCGTGTGATCCATTCCTGGACGCGAGTTATGCCGAAACTGCCGAGGGCAAACGCCATATTCCTCGTGGTGTTGTCGAGATGGGCCGGCCGTTCGTCAAAATAGGCCTCCACTGGGAGTGGACGAGAACGAGTCCGCCTCATGGAGCCCCTCCCTTTCGGATAACCTGTCTCCAGCGATGCGCCGCCAAACCGCGATGCGTGACCAGGTAATCTTTAACCTCTTGCGGGATGAACCGGACGGCCCCGCCCAGCTTGAGAAAGGGCAGGCCGTTTTTGCGTAGGTTAAAGACCGTTTTGAGGCTGACGTGAAGGTATTGGGCGACTCTTTCGCTCGTCCATAGGCCGGACTCGGCTTCGGAGGGTGGAATCTGCGCTTCGCCAGACGCAGGAAGATCGTTCGGAACGCTCATAGATGAGCTTCCAGTAAATCATAGGCGAAATCGGAAATTCCATGACTACTAAAGACTACTTAGTAGTGTCGCCAGAACCCCCTGTCACAAAATCGTAATCTGCCGGGGTGATTTTTTGCGCCGTTGTCACGCAACTTGCTTATGTGCTCCAGTCTGAGCGTTTTTAAGTGAAAACCGATGTGTTGATTGATCCTAAACCCAAAATGGAGATTACGCTGTGCCTGAATCTTATCTGAAAGGTCTGGAACAAATCGCCGGAATTGACCCTGAGGGCGGTCCGGCCTTTGTGGAGGAGTTAAAAAAGATTTCTCCTGATTTCGCGGAGTATTTCGTCGGATTTGCGTGGGGCAAAATCCACGCCCGAGATGTCCTCGAACCAAAAGTCAAGGAGTTGATCGCCATCGCCAGCCTGATTTCCATGGGAGAAGGCAAGGAGCATTTGCGGCTTCGCATCCAGGCCGCCTGCCGCGCGGGCTGCACGACGGAGGAAATCATCGAAGTCACCATTCAAAGCATTGTCCATGTCGGATTCACGAAGGCGCTGATAGCGCTCCATCTCGTCAAGGAAGTGTGCGAGGAAAATGGCGTCCGCCCGGCAAAGCCGGAAGGATCTGCCAAGCGGCGGTGAGAAGGTCGAAATCCTGCCGCGCGGAAAAACGACCGAAGCCACGGACAGGATCGGCCAGGAGGGAGCGGCAGGGGGGCGGGAGCGTAGCGGACGCCGGGGCAAGCGCGGCGACCTTTCTCTTCCTTTTCCTTCCCTCAAACCAACCCGGCGGCGCAGCGAGCGGCCCCCCGGTATCCCAAGGGGCCGCGAGCAAGCCGCGACGAAAGAAAACGGGGCGAGCCAGGGCCGTGACAGCTCTGCTGGCGCGGCCCTGGCTGCGGGGTGCAGTCATCGAAGCGGAGAGGCAACGTAGCTGCGAAAAATGTCCGAAGAGGCAAAGCGGAAGAAATAATCCAAAAAAAAGGTAGAAGAAGGCCGAAACAACCACGACGCCCCGAATCTGGTTAAGGATAATAGGGCCGGGCGATCCACGCGAGAATCGGCGCTCGGTTCACCGGATCGAGACATGAGACGGCTTCCACGACATCGAAGGTCCAACCCTGCTCGCGGGCATAACCGGGATTCCAGACCGTCAGAACGAAATAAGCAGCCTGACGTTCGCTACTCGACCAACCTCCAATCATGTCATGGAACTCATTGGCATCAAAATTCCTGGGATGCCACCATTGAAGCTTTCGCTTCAGGCAGGGAAACGAGCGTGCCAGCGCCAGAATGTATTCTGTAGGAGAAACAGTCATGGTTTGGGCTTCCTCACAGGACGGGTTGAAAGCGGCTTGGAATCCGGTCGAGGACGAATCGCGCCGCCGTACCGCCTTGGGGTCCACTTACCGTGGGCGTTCCTTGTGGGTCTGAGAAGATTGCGATCCTTCCAGTATTTGACGACGACATTGCACGCTTTGGCCAGCCAGGCCCTGTCTTGAATGAGTTTGTCCAGCTCGTTGGTAGCAAAGAACTTGACGCCATTTTCAGCCGGTTCGCCCAGTGGCTGGAGCAAGCCCGCCGATAGGAGCATGGGAATTTCGTGGGTGAGGAAGCCGAGGTGCCAGGCAGCCTCTTCAGCGGTCACTTTACCGGGCTTGGTATGAAGATTGAGGTATTTCTCGCGCTCGGGATTCACGGGTTTTAAGAGGGGATGGGGTGGGTTTGGTTCACCTCCATTCATACCCAAGCCGGGGCGGAAATTTCCATGACTACTAAAGACTACTTAGTAGTTATAACAAGACGGCTTAATTTATGCTAATGTTCGTACATATGTTACCACTGATACCTAAATCGGTGAAAATGGAAGCCGAGATTAGCGCACGGCTAAAGGCAACTGCCAGCCTGATCGGGTATTCTGAAAATCAGTTTATCGTCGAGTCAGTAAAAGCGACGCTCGATGTGGCTGATGATAAAAGTAATGCCGTTCCGCGAGTTGTGGTCCTTATTCGTTCGGCCCGCAAGCATCAGACGGCTCCGTCGCACTTCGGGAATATGTCTCCGAATGAGCATCGGGTTAAACGCTGGTGGGGAGTGTAGCGCCACGCTCTCTATTTGAGCCAGTCGACGAATAAGCGGCAACTCTACTCATCAGTCTGAATAAACAGGTCGTTCCACGAACAGGCAAGGGCCTTTTTCAAACGTACAACCGTATTGACTGTGGCACTTTTGCTGCCCGCTTCAATTTCTTGAACAAAGCGGCGACTTAGATCGGCCTTTTCGGCCAAGCCTTCCTGGGTCAGCTTGGCTGCGGTACGAAGGCGACAAACATTCTGGCCAAAAACAACATAGGGTACCCGCTTCACCTTCCTTATCATGCCGGGCCGGAGTAAATTGGGAGCGAGCTTTAGCTCGCTTTTTCATTGAGAATCCGCCAGTCAAAGCTAGGTTAGCAATAATTTGGTTTTGAACTAGGTTTGTACCTCAAGCTGGCGATTATCGGACAACAAACTCTAAATTTAAGACCAAAATTAACGCCAACCAAAGTTATGACTAAAGACCTTCCTTTCCCCAAGCTCCCGAAAGAACTTGCGGCCAGGATTCACAAAATCGCCTTGAAAACCGGGTCCAGCGACGAGGAAGTTGTTGCTCGTCTCATGCGTACTTTTTTTGAAATGGTCGATGATTCAGATAAAAAGGACGTACCCGCATTTGTGGCAAGGGTGCGCAAGGCGCTGGTTGAAAAATCTGAAGCGGGCTAGATAGGATTCCAGAACAGCGGCTTTAATTTCCGGGTCAGCCCTTAACGGTTGGCTTTTTTCAATACTGGAAGCAAGCGTTGGCAGCGAAGGGAGGCTCCCCAATGGAACCTCCCTTCTGGTCGTTAGACCGACATGCCGGTGCCCGCACGGGGAGCAGTACTAGGCGCGAAGTCGATGTTCGCCTTGGCCTTGACAGCTTCTTTAATAAAAGCCGCCATCCGCATAAGCGGATTCGTCGTCCTGATTTTGGCCTCGATTTGTTGTTCCAAGCCGGGTTGTTCCTTAACCCACTGCTGGACCTGGGGCATTTGTCGTTGGACTTGGCGTTCCAAGGCTTCCCGCCTGAACATGGAATTCAAAGCCATCGACCGGATGGCGCGGTCGGGATTCTCATTCACGAGCTTGGTGTAATGTTCCGTGATTTGCGGATTATCGGCCATGAACTTGTCGAGCCGGGCGTTAATCTCGGGGTTGACGGCGAATCCACCTTCGGGTGAGCCAGCTTTGACAGATCCGGCAGATGCGGCGACAGCGGGTTGAGTTTTTTCTTTGGTAGCCATAATTTTTTCTGGTTGGTGTGCCGGCCATCGTTGAGGCCGGCCATTTTCTTTTGTTCAGGGTTAGGGTTTAAGCGGGAAGCTCGTCAAATTCCGGGGCAAAGACATACACATCCGGTTCATCGGGAATCGGTGCGCCGACCAGGTTCCGTAAGGCGAGGTCAAACTGCTCGGCGATTTCATCGGCGGTGTAGGACGCCAGAATAAAGCGCATCAGGGTTTGGGCGTTGGGAGCCTGGCCGATTTCGGCCAGATGATCGGACAGCTTTTGCGCTGCCTCGTAGTAGGTCTTTGCCACGTCGTCGGGCAAAGGCACGGTGATGTGTGTCATTTCTTTCCTTTCGTTGGGGTTGGGTTGATGGGTGGAGGGGTTAATGTCGGAGTTGGCGTGGAAGTCCAAAATTGCCACCAGGGTTTCTGTTCAGAGGGCTTGGGCGGCGCGGGATGGCGTTGGGCTTCCAACTCTTGTTGCAGCTTGGTCAGTTGCACCTGAAGGTCGGCGACCTGCTTTTGCAGAGCGTCGTTGGCGGCGGCGAGTCCCCGTGTTCTGGCGATGTCGTCCTGCAACTTTTTCAATTCGTCGGCAAGCTGCTGGTTCTGCTCGAAGGTCGCCTGGAGAAGCTGATTCTGCTGCTGGATTTTCTGCTCCAGTTCGCCCGTCATGCCGGTGTCGTCCCTGGCCGGGTTGTTCACAGCCACGGTGGGGCCGAGCGGCACGGCGGTCTCCACGGTCGGATTGAAGTCCCAACTTGGCGGCTGTTCGGCGCGGTAAATAACGTGCGCTTCGTGCATGATCGAAGGGTCGTTCGGGTCTTCGTAGCGCCCGACGGGATAGGCTTTCAACGCTTCGGAATGACGAACCTCGTTGGCATTGGGCAGACTCAGGGCCGTGCCCGGTACGGTGGCTGGCGGATCGGTGGGTTGAATTTCAGCCATCGGCCTCTGGGTACTGCATCCGAGAAGTAAGAATGGAATAAGTAGATAGATCAGTTTCATGGTTGGTTGGCGATGGGTTTGGTTTCGGTTTTTTCCTGGCTGAGAGTCGATTCGCCCTGTCGGGCTTTATCGAGGTCGATGGTTTGCGTGACGTAGAGGTAGAACTGTTTTCCGGCGGGTACGCGGACGTAAAAGCCGTTCTCCTTGATCGAATCGGCAATCTGCTTGGCGTAGTCGTTGAGCACGGTGCTGGTGCCTTGCAGCGCGGCATTCTGCGGGTGTGGCAATCGGCACCTGCTGCGCGGCACCCGTCAGAGGACTGGTGACATTCTCCGTCTGCTGAAGACCACTGGCCGCGGCACTCAAAAACGTGGCGGCGAAGAGTTTGATTTCCGCCCAGTTGTCCGTTTTGAGCAGGTCTCCGCGCAAACCGGCCGAGCCGTCCGTCAATGCCCATGTGCCGGTGCGATAGTTGCGTTCCATGTCGAGGGCGACTCCGTGCAGTGGCAGCTCCGCGCCGTTCATCCGGTCAGTCGTGCGCCAGACGATATACCAGTTGTCCTCGCTGGCGATGCGTTCGCGGGAGCGGTCCACCTGGGCCTTGCCATGCACTTCCGCGCCCGCGGGGATGATGAGCTTGCCATCGTGATAAACGTCCTCGGTGACAAATCCGATGATGGGCGTTTCGATTTTGGCCGAATCAATGGTGATGATCGTTTCGCAAGGTAATGAGGCGACCATACGGAGCGTAATCTTCGGAGATTTCCACGTCGCCCGAATCGGAATTGTAAAGGGTGATGGGCAGAACGGGAGGCGCATTCGTCGGCGCGGAGTTCGTTGCTCCTGTCAGTTCCCGCAAGGACAAGCCTGGAATGATGAAACGGGAGCCTCCTCGATCAACCGAAGTTGGCTGATTGTCTTTCGGGGCCAGTCTGGGACTTGGCTTCCTGCTTCGGCGGCGCTGTCTTGGCGGGCGGCGCGAACCCGTAATAAACGGTGCAGCCAAGACCGATGAGTACGAGAAAGATGATGATCTTGCCCGTCTTGCTTTTGAAGAAGTCGAGAAACTTCCGTGGGTTCATGCCGATGATTTCAGCACGACGAGAACGAAACTACTTATTGAGTAGTGGCTGTGTTAGCGCAAGTTTACGCAAGTAGTGGCAATTCAGGACAAGGAGTTCTGACGTAATCGATAGAATATCGGTTGCACCTCCTCTCTTTCCCACGGCTTGGGAGGCCCATTAAGTCAAGGAGTATGGAAATAATTCGTATAAAAAAAGATCTGATGGGAAAAGGCGACATTTTACGCCAATCGTCGCATTTTGAGATTCCTTCCTGAGCAAAGGTGACCTTTCATGCCAAAGTTCACCTACTGAAGTCTGTTGTCCCGCAAATACGACCTTTTGCCGCAAAGGTCGCCTCTGAAGTAACGCGTCAAAGCACCCGCGCGGGAAACAGCGCCTTCAACTTGGCATGAAAAAGTGCTGCGAACTTGTCAAATCCGGCTTTTGCTGGATGTAGCTCGTTGTGCCAGGAATTGGCGCTAGGCACTAAGGTCCCTTGCCCGTTGATGAATGTCACCCCCTGGTGACTCGTGAGTGCTTGAAGCATGGCCGCAAATTGGGTCAGCATTGCTTTCACAACGTCGAATCTTATCGAGGTTGCGACAGGATACTTGTGAAGGTCAAAGGTAGGTTTCATCCAAGGCCCCATGAAACAGATTCCACGTCCATCAGGAATCGCAAAGTCGTAGGCGTGAAAGATAAGATGCGTGTTGGAGCTGAGGTTATCGCGTAAGTCGATCAAGTCCTCATAACCGGCGAGGACCAGCGCGAGGGCAGAATCGAATCGCGGTTGATGTATGAGTGCTTGAGCAGGGACTCCAGGTGCATAGTCGCGGACCCAGAGCGCCATGGGATTTGCAACGATATCATTTCCTCCTCCCGAAAACAGCAAGGCGTCCCAAGGACCACCGGACGGGCAGCCTTCGGTGAGTTGCTTCACAAGGACTTTGCGTTCCGCAACGCCTAACATAAAACGAACCTCATCGCCGGCTTTCGCTAGATTGAGAATCGGGACGCCAAGCTTTTTTTCCAAACGAGGAATAATACCTCCGCCGAACAAGGGAACGGGATAGTCGAACCAGGAATCACCTTGCGCAAATATCTGAAGGGGCTGGTTGGCAGCAGGGACCGAAGGTGCGCTCGGTGCACGGCGTTTCGCGGTCCTCCGCTCCTTGGATGCCAGGCCCTTGACTCCACGATCCTTCATGATGTCCATCGTGGCCGTGTACTCAGAAATGCGGCGGCGTTCTTCCCGGAGTTGTTCTGCCTGAAGTTGCATCCGCTCTTCGGCGACCCTTCGGGGGGAGGCGGCGGGCACACCTCCACCCTGCCGTCGAATGGCATGACGCGGTCTGCGGACTTGGACCGCGGCTCTAGCCTGCTCTAACGTGACTGGGCCGTCGTCTGGTGCAATCGCCCGGCGCATTCTCGCAGTTTTAGCTTTTGCGACCTTTTTACGGCGCGGCGAAGGGGAAAACTTTCGGCTTTTTTGTCGCTTCATGATTGAGTGGGTTAATGGAATGTAGCTAGAAGAGACTCGAGGGCGGGAAGTTCGTTCGGGATTTTTCTCTGGAGGCTAGCGCGGCAGATCTTGTCAAATTTCTGCTCGGCGATTAGGTGGCTGATTGAGCGTCGTTCGTTTTTGAACAACGGACATTGCGTCTCGCGTTTTTTCCGATGGCAATCCATCTCGCTCAGGTAGCCCGCAAGCAGCAGTACCAGCATGTTCGCGAGCAAGCGATCGGTCTGCTTTCCTTCCGGCCCAATTTGATCCAAGCCGGCGGCGGAGAACACGACGACCGGCGTATCAGCCTTTTTATCTGCCCACCAACCGTAAATGTCTAGGGATTCGTCGTCGCACATCCAATGCCGCGTGATGCAAACAAGAATGTCAACCTCGAGGTCAAAAGTTGCTCGTTTGAGACGTTCCGCAACTTTATTCGCCCAGAGGTAGGGAGTTCCGTCCTTCGCTTTGTACTCTAGATCCCAAGCGTCGATAGGTGCTGAAAGAGCCACGATCTCAAAGCCAAATACCTGCTGGGCGCCATTCATTTTCTCGAGAGTTGAATCGAGAGCAGGGAAGACGTTGTCGATATCCCAAAAGGCCACGCGTATCCTCCGGCCTTTCATCAGTTGTCGCGCCTCCCGGCGTATGGCTGTCGCGGGAACCGAGTCGACTTCTTCAGGCTTCGCACACAAGGACCGGTTTGGATCCCTGGCATAAACCACAGGTACAGCCCAATCGATGGATTCACCCGCAAGGGAGTAATTCACCGCAATGCGCGCTTCGCGCGTCGCCTGACCAATGCTCAAGCCCTGAGCCAACGACCAGTAGAAGAACTGCGCGAAGGAAGTCGCCGACGCGTCGAGGACGCTGTATTGGTTTGCGACCAGCGCGGGCAAACCATGGGCCACAAGAGACTGGGCTACGCCTTTGTTGAAATCGGCTTTGCCACCAGTTGCCGTTTGGCAGGCGTTCAAAAACACGAGATTAACTCCGCGCTGACAGAATATCTCGCGGACGGAGCGTTCTCCTAAACGATATTCTGCTCCGCGTTCATTTTCGAAAATCAACATTCCCTCTTGCTTGTCCTCATCGAAGGTTCCATGTCCGATAAATGGACTGCGTTATATCTGCCGGTTGCGAGTTCACCGTGAATCAATGTGGGGGTGGCATGGGCCACGACTTTGATCCGAACAGCTCCAGCATCAATTAATGTTGGAAACCGCGCCGGATAACCTCCTCCTCCTGCTTAATGGACAGACGACCGAAACCGACAGGCTGAGCGGACGCTACCAGAATGCGCAACGGGCCCTTCACGACCGAAACTATGTTGGCCGGCACCGCCGTCAGCACATTGCGGATCAAATGAATTTCCTCTGTGGCCAGGAAGCTGTTGCGAACCTTGTCGTAAGCAAATTCCCAAGGCTTCTCGGCAATCCAGGGAATCATCGACGTGAAAACCAAATCGAGTTTTCGGTTGCTCTGACGGGATCGCGCCTCGTCATAAAGGCGACCTATAACGCCAGGAAACAGTGCAGCGAATAGGTCTTCGCCAAATTGCTTCATCTGGGCATCGTCCGGCAAACTGCCCTTCTCGCGATTAGTGTATTTCTTGATCCTCTCATGAACCCGGATGATGTTTCCAAACGGCGTGATTCCCTCGCCTTTATCCGCTCGCAAGCGGAGTGCGCAAGTTACGCGAGCACCGGCATAAGAGGCAAAAATACGTGCAAATTTTGGATTTTTCTGGCTCTTCTTTTTTGACGCCTTGCGCCCGCTAGACGTCTCTTTTGCTTCGCATTCGGCCAATTTTGAACGCATTCCCTCAGGATCGAAATCGTCCATGACGACAATGTGGAAAGTGTCCGGATCTTCCACGATGGATGCGATTTCCCGCGGCGGCGTCAACGACTTAGGTCCATCATTGGGTGGGCTAATCCGCTGAAGATTTGCGGAAGCTTCAAGGGGTGTCCTCGAAGGAGCAACTGGATCACTGCCGGTCTTCGGATAAACCTTTGCAGCAAAGGCAAAGTCGTTTTTATTGATATCATTTCCGCCCGGAATGGCTTTGCCATCTTTGGTGATTCCGCCCGGCACCTGATAGCACATTATGGATGTCGGGTCTGCTTCGGTCGTCCCCATGACCGCCTTGTTCTTCAGAGGAGTGAGCACTTGTTCCCGTACTTCTAACGGTGACCAGCCGCATCGCCTGTGGAAGTAGGCTATGGCTTTTTTCGCATCGATTTTCTTTACCAAATCTGCGCGCATGTGCTCGTGATCGAAGCCAAGGGTATGGCCAGCTTCGTGTCGCACGACGCGATAGAACTCCGCATCGGGAGTCTTCATGGTGAATCCCTCAAGGTTCATCGTGGGCCGGTGCTTTTCCTTAATACTGAGAATGTCGGTCCCCACGTAAGACCAATATCCCCCCATTTCCGCATCGTCAAAACGGGCTACACGAACGTGCCCCATCTCTCGGGTTTCTTCGAATAGAATGTTGGCCGATTTGTTCCACGCATTCATGTGAGACAAGAGCCGCTGGCGGAGATCGCCGGGGGGATTGTCGAGGAACTGGACGGAGAGACGCACGCCTTTTTCTGGCCAACGATTACCGATCAATAGGGCTAGTCGACGTTCCCCGGCCCCTTCTCCAGATCGTCGTTCGACCGTTCGCGAAACGGCTGCATTCGCAGGATTGATCTCCAAGCTTACGCGCCGTGCCAGCTCTTCCTCGTTTGAGGTCAAAAGACGAGGAATGCAGGTGAGTATCGACATGGCAGTGTCCAGGTGACGGTATTGACCTGCCTTCGATCAAGCCTCTTACTTTTTAGGCGCCTTTGGGGAGGCTTTTTTAGGTTTGGATTTGGGCTTTGGACGCGGCTTCCCACCAGCACTTTTCTTCGCGGTTGCACGACGACTTGCTTTGAGTTTGGGACGGCCTCCAACACTGGCGCGCTTTACTGTGGCACGAGAACTCGATTTCATTCGGGTAGTAATATATAAGTGTCGACTGCGTCTCAAGACATTTAACCTTTTTTCTTCAAGGGGAGTTCGTCCCTTTAACTTCCGTCATACTTTCGAAGCGTTGCAACGGCATGGCGAAATTTTTCCACCTGCTTTTTTCTGAGATTGAAATGGCGATACCCATCCCTCTCGAAATATAGCTCCAAGGCATCACAGGCAGTGGAATAAGCCGCGAACGCTTGGCCCCCGCCTGTGATTCCCGATGCGCCTATGCGAAAATCTCCCTCATAAGAATACGAGACTCCCTCCCACATTCGTGCGCGGATGGGAGGTCCCTTGGCGATTCCAATAAGCAGATCATTATCATTCTCCTTCCGAATGAAGCTCTCGTCATCGGAGAAAAACGATACGACTGTGGTGTCATCAGGACACCCCAAAACCCACATTCAATATAGTAATTTCCGTCAGTATCTGGCTTGAAGTTAAACTCGTCGGCAGTGCCAAATCGGGCAATCACCTGGAAGGGTTCGATCAAGCGAAAATTGGCAAACTCGTCGAACTTGTAAAAAATAGCCGCGCTCGTGCTTTTCTCCGATACAGCCTCTAACAATGCTTTGGCACTGCCGAAGGCTCGGTCGACTGTCGAACCTTCCAAGAGCGCCTCGTAAAATCTCACCGCGGAAACAACCGCATCGTGATTGGAAATAGTAGCCGTTGTCCCAATGGCGGCTGGAACGATCTTGGAGGCCGACTCCGCAAGCTTCGTCGAGTCGCAGGCGTTCAGATAGACCAGCTTCGGAGGCTTCGGTACGTCGATGAGCGCATTCAGGATAGAGGCGGTAACGGAATCACCTTTCCGAGCCGATTGCTAAAGCAAATGTGTTTCTTCCCGGCATGTGCAGAGATATGTAGGATCGTCGGTGCAAAGTTGGTGATTTCGGTCGCTAGCTTTTCGATTTCCAGCGCCGGCAGAAATTTAATTTGGACTTTCGGCAGAGCTTGGCTCTGGGTTAGCCGTTGTTGAAGCTCGGTTATTTCGCGCTCGAGGTAAAGATTCTCACCGTCGTCCGAGTTGCTCGCGATATACAGGATTCGCATGGTGTGCTTTGA